>NZ_KB892008.1 GCF_000373645.1 Streptomyces sp. ATexAB-D23
GTTGTCGGTCAGGACCCGTTCGACGGTGATCCCGTGGGCCGCGTAGAACGTCTGGGCGCGGGTCCAGAACGCGGTGGCGGTCTCCTTCTTCTCGTCCGTGTGGATCTCGCTGTAGGCGAGGCGGGAGTGGTCGTCGACGGCGGTGTGGATGTAGCTGTAGCCGGCGTTCGAGCGGGTCTTGCGGCCTGCTTGCNGGCCGAGGGCCTTGTGGCCGCCGCCGTCGGGGATGTTGCCGAGTTTCTTGATGTCGACGTGGACGAGTTCGCCGGGCCGGTCGCGTTCGTAGCGGCGTATGACACGGCCGGTGGCCCGGTCCAGGTGGGTGAGGCGGGCCAGGCGGTAGCGGGTCAGGACGCGGTGGACGGTGGAGGGCACCAGCCCGAGCAGGTGCGCGATGCGGGCCGGTCCCCACCGGCGCAGGACGCGGACCTTGATGATCCGGCGTTCGGTGCGGGTCGGGGTCTGCCGGGGGCTGGTGTGCGGACGGGAGGAGTGGTCGGTCATGCCGGCCTCGCCGGACCGGCGGTAGCGGTCGGCCCATCGCTGGGCCGTGGTCGGCGAGACCTGGAAGCGTTCGGCGGCCCGCCGCAGGGGCCAGTTGTCCTCGACGACGCAGCGGGCCAGACGCAGGCGTCCGGTCTCGGTCAGGGGTGCATTACGGTGGGGCACGAGGGCCTTTCGGTCGGTGTCGACGTCGCAATCCACACCGAACCCGGAAGGCCCTCACACGTTCAAGATCCCTCAGCCGAGATATGGCTCACCCGTCCACAACCTCCTCGGACAGAACACCTAGGGCCTGTCGTCGCGTTCCCGTCGTTCACCCGGAGCGCGCCCCGCGTTCCAGCCGGGCGCGCAGGATCGGCTGGGAGCCGGTGACGAAGATCCAGACGGCCGGGATCACCGCGCCGGCCACGTCGAGCAGCCGGGGGAAGACGCCACCGGCCCCGTACCGCACCCTGCCGGGCGCCGGGCGGAGGGCCGCCGTCACGGGGCGGGCTTTTAGAGGGAGTTCACAGTCCCGCCCCCGAGCCCCCTCCCGTGCGGCACCGGGAGAACGCGCCCCCACCTCCGTGACAAGCATCACGCCTCGCGATGATTGCGTGGCCCACGTTGTGCGAATCCCACCAACGCCCCAACCGTCGCTTTGTGGGCCGCTGATGGTGATCGAGCGCGACTCCGTCGGCTAACGTCAGGCTCAGTCCGTCCCTGTCTGCCCTCACCCCGCGGAGTCCCGATGAGCACTGCTGCCGCCCCCGTCCGTACCGGAGTGGTCCTCGCCGACCTGCTCCCCGCCGTCCGGCACCGCTACGCCGTGGACACCGCCCTCGTGCTCGGCGGCGCCGCGCTCACCGGCATAGCCGCCCAGATCGCCGTGCCGGTCCCGGGCTCCCCGGTCCCGGTCACCGGCCAGACCTTCGCCGCGCTCCTCGTCGGCACCGCGCTCGGCGCCCGCCGCGGCTTCCTCTCCCTCGCCGTGTACGCGCTCGTCGGCATGGCGGGCGTGCCGTGGTTCGCGGGCGGCAGCTCCGGCGCGGGCGGCGCCTCCTTCGGCTACGTGCTCGGCATGCTGCTCGCCGCCACCGTGGTCGGCGGCCTCGCCCGCCGCGGCGGCGACCGCTCGGTGCTGCGCACGGCCGGCACGATGGTGCTCGGCTCCGCGATCATCTACGCGGTCGGCGTGCCGTACCTGGCGCTGTCCACCGGCATGTCGGCGAGCGCCGCTATCGCCGCGGGCCTGACGCCGTTCCTGCTCGGTGACGCGCTGAAGGCGGCGCTCGCCATGGGCGCGCTGCCCACCTCCTGGAAGCTCATCGGCCGCCGGGGCTGACCGGGCCGCCGCTTTTGTAAGGACCTCCGAAGAGGCTCGCCGGGTCGTACCGCGACACCAGACCGGCGAGCCTCTCGGCTGTCCGGGGGCCGTGGAAGCCGTCCGTGCGGTCGCCGCCGCCGAACGAGAAGTTCAGCGAACGGCCGATGACCAGCGGCCCCAGGACCGCCGCCACCTCCTCGTACAGGGCGCGCGCCGAGGCCACATCCGTACCGTCCAGCGGGGTGAGCAGCCGCAGCAGGTAGCCGGCCTCGCGGTGGGGCACCGCGCTGCGCGGTTCCGGGGCGGTGGCCAGGGCGCCGCCGAGGTGGTTGAGCTGCACCACGTTCATCATCGGCGCCGCGCGCCCGGTCAGTTCCAGCACCCGGGCCGCCCGGCCGGCGTCCAGCCCGCTCAGCATCAGCCCGTCCCCGTAGTAGGCGTGCGGGAACGGCGGATCGCTGTGGATGGTGGGGCTCTCGGTGTACGGCATCTCCCGCAGCGAGTCCGCCAGCACCGGCCCGATCGCCCGCAGCGGGGCGATCAGCCGCTCACCCTCCCGCGCCGGGCCGGTGAACGCGACCCGCACCGACACCACGTACCGGCCGCGCAGCTCCTCGGGCACCTGCGGAATCCCGGGGTGGGCGAGCGCGGCGACCGAGGAGGTCACCGCGGCGGGCAGGGTCCGCGTCCACTCCAGATAGCGGCGCAGCACCTCGGGCCCGGTCTCCCCGTCCCCGTCGAAGGCGAGCGAACCGCCGTACAGCCGGGCCACCGGGACGAGCCCGGTCTCCATGCCCGTCACCACGCCCAGCCGGTGCCCGCCGCCGCGCAGCCCCCAGAACAGCTCCGGCTCCGCCTCGGCGGTCACCCGGCGCGCGACCCCGTCGCCCGTCACCACGTCGAACGCGCGCGCCCGGTCGGCGGCGTACCCGAACTCCCGGCCCAGCACGCCCAGGCCGCCCCCGAGCGTGTACGAGACGGCGCCGACGCCGGGCGCCGAGCCGTTGAGCGGGGCCAGACCGTGCGGTGCGGCGGCCTCGACGACCCGGCCCCAGGTGACGCCCGCGCCGATCCACGCGGTGCGCCGCTCCGGGTCGATACGGACCTCGTCCAGGCGGCGGGTGCTGATCAGGACCCCGCCATCGACGGGACCCGGCAGTCCGTGCCCGGTGGCGTGCAGGGCGACCCGGTGGCCCTCCCGGGCGGCCGCGGCCACGGCCGCCCGCACCTCCTCGGCGTCGGCGGGCTCGACCACGAGGTCCGGGCGGACGGGGAAACCGGTCTGGAAACCTGCGGGTACGGCGGTCATGGCGGTGCTCTCCAGTCGTTGGCTCGATCACGTGCGAGCCGGAGCCTTCCCCTCATACCTGACAACTGCCGTCAGGTATGGAACGCCCGTCCGCGCACACCCTTCGTCGGTCACCCGGGGCCGCTCGTGCCACACTCCTCCCATGCGCGTGTACCTCGGATCCGACCATGCCGGTTACGAACTCAAGAACCACCTCGTCGAGTGGCTCAAGGCACAGGGCCACGAAGCCGTCGACTGCGGTCCCCACATCTACGACGCCCAGGACGACTACCCGCCGTTCTGCCTGCGGGCCGCCGAGCAGACGGCCGCCGACCCGGACAGCCTGGGCATCGTGATCGGCGGCTCCGGCAACGGCGAGCAGATCGCCGCCAACAAGGTCAAGGGCGTCCGCGCCGCACTCGCCTGGAGCGAGCAGACCGCCGCCCTGGGCCGTGAGCACAACGACGCCAACGTGATCTCCATCGGCGGCCGGATGCACACCGTCGAGGAGTCCACCAAGTTCGTGGAGATCTTCCTCGCCACCCCGTACTCCGGCGAGGAGCGGCACACCCGCCGCATCGACATGCTCACCGCCTACGAGAACACCGGCGAGCTCCCCCCGGTCCCGGCCCACCACCCGCAGCAGGGCTGACCCCCGACCCCCTGTGCCGCCGGTCCTCCCGGCGGCACAGCCATGTCCGCCCCCGCCCCACCCAGGAGACCCGCCACCGTGCCCGAGGGACACACGATCCACCGCCTCGCCGCGGACCACCGCGAGCGCTTCGCCGGCCGCCCGGCCCGGGTGAGCAGCCCGCAGGGGAAGTTCTCGGACAGCACCGCCCTGCTCGACGGCCGGGTCCTGGAAGCGGCCGACGCCCACGGCAAACACCTCTTCCTCGGCTTCCACGACATCGGCTGGGTCCACATCCACCTCGGCCTGTTCGGCAAGCTCGGCTTCGGTACGGTGCCGGCCCCGCCGCCCACCGACACCGTCCGGCTGCGCCTGCTGAACGACGCCCACCACGCGGACCTGCGCGGCCCCACCACCTGCGCCCTGATCACCGACGCCGAGAAGCGCGCGATACACGACCGGCTGGGGCCCGACCCGCTGCGCGGCGACGAGGACGGCGAGCGTGCCTGGCGGCGGATCTCCCGTAGCCGGATCACCGTCGCCGCCCTCCTGATGGACCAGAAGGTCATCGCGGGCGTCGGCAACGTCTACCGCGCCGAGGTGCTGTTCCGGCACGGCATCGACCCGTACCGGGCGGGCAAGGACCTCACCCGCCGCGAGTGGGACGCGGTCTGGGCGGACCTGGGCGCGCTGATGCGCGAGGGCGTACGGAACAACCGGATCGACACCGTCCGCCCCGAGCACCTGCCCGGGGCGATGGGCCGCCCGCCGCGCGTGGACGACCACGGCGGTGAGGTCTACGTCTACCGGCGCGCCCGCCAGGCCTGCCACATCTGCGGCAGTGAGATCCGCACGGCGGACCTGGCCGCCCGCAACCTCTTCTGGTGTCCCGGCTGCCAGTCCGCGTGAACGCACCCGGCTACCCGCCAGTACGACACCGGTCGGGCCGATTTCGAACACATTGTCATGGGGTCCCCCTGCACCGGAGGCCGCCGGGTGGATAAGGTCCCCGCAATGGCCCGACGCGCAGGAGCAGACACGTACCCGGCCCGATTGCGGAAATCGGCGCACCGGGTCCGCAGCACGCTGCGCAGGTCCGGGGTCGACTACTTCCGCGGCGACGGCTCCGACTGGATCGCCCTGGCCGGTCTGCTGCTCGTCATCCCGGTCATCACCTGCGTCACCCTGGCCGACCCGGTCTGGTGCGCGCCCACCATGCTCGTCCTGCCGATCGTCGCGGGCGGCCTGCTGCTGCGCCCCGCCAGTCTGCTCGGCCTGTACGCGACGGCGGCCGCCGCCCTCATCGTGGAGTCGATCTGGCTCGGCCCCTACGAGAACGGCCCGGCCAGGGTCACCCCCGGCACCGTCCTGACGGTCGCGGCCTGCGGGCTCCTCGGGCTGATCCTCGCTCAGTTCCGCGCCCGCGTCGGCGTGCCCTGGCGGCGCGGCGGCACCATGCTCTTCGACCTGCGCGAACGCATCCGCGTACAGAGCGCGCTGCCCCGCCTCCCGCAGGGCTGGCACCGCGAGATGGCGCTCCGCCCGGCCGGCGGGCAGTCCTTCTCCGGCGACTTCGTCGTCGCGGCCCGCACCCACGGCGGCCGGACCCTGGAGGCCGTCCTGACCGACGTCTCCGGCAAGGGCATGGACGCGGGCTCCCGCGCCCTGCTGCTGTCCGGCGCCTTCGGCGGGCTCCTCGGCTCACTGCCGCCGCACGGCTTCCTGCCCGCCGCCAACGGCTATCTGCTGCGCCAGGACTGGGACGAGGGCTTCGCCACCTCGATCCATCTGGTCCTCGACCTCGAAACGGGCGACTACGAACTCCTTTCGGCGGGCCATCCGCCCGCCCTCCAGCTCCACGCCGGCAGTGGCCAGTGGGAGGAGATGGCGGCGGAGGGCCCGCTGCTCGGGGTGTACGACGGGGCCGAGTTCGACCCGGTGAAGGGGCATCTGGCCCCGGGCGACGTGCTGATGCTGTTCACCGACGGACTGGTGGAGGCATCGGACCGGGACATCGCGGAGGGCATCGACCGGCTGACCGGCGAGGCCGACCGCTATGTCGCCACCGGCTTCGAGGGCGCCGCCTGGCACCTGATCGAGGCCTGCGCCAAGGACGTCAACGACGACCGGGCCCTGCTGCTCCTGTCACGCAAGTCCTGAACCATACGCAAACGCCGTGAACCGGGCACGCGTCAACGGGAGTCGGACGCTCACCTGATCGAGATTCACGGGACCGGGGTCCGCGGCAGCGGCGCGACGGCGGGTTCCGGCCTGCCCGGCAGGAGGCGGGCCAGCCAGTGCGAGCGCCCGGCCGCCAGCGGAGCCAGGACCGCCAGGACGAGCACATAGCCCGCGATGAACGGGGAGAGCCGTTCGTTCAGGCCGGCACCGGCCGCCATCGTGGCGAGGATCAGGGCGAATTCGCCGCGCGCCACCAGGGTGGTGGCGATGTTCGCGGCGGCCTGCGGGCCGAACGAGTACACCTTGGCGGTGGCGATTCCGGAGAGGATGTTCATCGCGAGGGTCACCGCGACGGCGGCCAGCACCGGCCACAGCACGGTCGGCAGGTCGCCGGGGTCGATGGAGAGCCCGAAGGCGAAGAAGAAGATCGCGCCGAACGCGTCCCGCAGGGGGTGGACCAGCTTGCGGATGCGCTCGCCCGACGACGTGTTGCCGAGCATCAGTCCCACCATGAAGGCACCGATCGCGTCCGCGACACCGAACCACTCCGACACCCCGGCCACCAGGACGGCGGCCCCGAGGAAGGAGATCACGAGGAGTTCGTCGTCCCGGGTGCTGATCAGCTTGCCGATGACCCGGATGCCGTACCGGGCGGCCAGGGCGAGCACGAGCAGGAAGCCGAACGCCTTGCCGCCGTCGGTCACCGCCGCGCCGAGGCTGTCCGCGCCGGAGAGGACGGGCTGGAGGGCGGCCAGGTAAAGGGCGAGGAAGATGTCGTCGACCACGATGATGCCGAGGATCGGCCGGGTCTCCGGATCACCGAGCCGGCCCAGGTCGACCAGCACTTTGGTGACGATGGCCGACGAGGAGATGCCGAGCACGCCGGCGAGCACCAGCGCCTCGGAGGTTCCCCAGCCCAGCGCGAAGCCGAAGCCCAGCCCGGCGCCGACGTTCAGGACGAGGTAGGCGCCGCCGGCGACGACCATCTTGCGGCCGCCCGTCTTGAGGTCGTCCAGGTGGAACTCCAGGCCCAGGTAGAAGAGGAGCAGCACCAGGCCGAGTGCGGAGAGCATCTCCAGCTCGTGCGGATCGGCGACGAGGACGATGCCGGGGGTGTGTGGGCCGAGGAGGATCCCGGCCAGGATGAACAGGGGGATCGTCGGCAGCCCGATGCGGCGGCCGACGCGGGCGAGGACGGCGGCGGCGAGGAAGGCGCCGCCCATGGCGATGAGCGTGTCTGCGTGTCCGATGAGCCTGGCCTTTCAAATAGTCAAGAGAGTGTCAAGAAATGGTCAGAAGTTAGTTTACCGAATGATTGAAGTTGCAACTGAGGGGGTGGCCGGACGGCCTACATCCCCTCGCCTCGGGAACCCCCGCCGAACAGCGGAATTGAGCCAACACCCGCGGACACGACGAAGCCCGGCCGCAGTGGGCCGGGCTTCGTCGGTGGGGGAGCGGAGGCGGGGTCTCAGAGCTTGGCGGACTCCTTGCGGAACGCCCAGTTCATGTCCGGCTCGGTCACGCAGCGCAGGACCCGGCGCACCGGCGGCGTGCACAGCAGCGTCACACCGGCGGATGCGACCACGGTCACGATCACCAGGCCGGTCGGCGAGACGAGCCCGGGGTGGTCGTCGAAGACGCCCGCGTAACCGACGCCCTTCACGAAGAAGCCGTGCAGCAGGTAGCCGCAGATCGTGCCGGCGCCGAGCACCGTGAACCACATGTGCCGGCGCGGCACCAGGGCCAGGAACGCGGCGGTCAGCAGTGTCGCGCAGCCGAACATCGCGAGCGTCATCACGGCGCCGGACCACCACGGCGCGCCCATGTCCTGGGCGCTGGAGTCCCGCAGGAACCAGCCCAGTTGCATCCGGGGCGCCGCCCAGTACGCGAAGACGAGGGCCACGGCGAACAGCGGCAGGGCGGCCAGCCGCGCCTCGCGGCGGCGCACCAGCTCGAAGTGCTCCGGCTTCAGCTGGAGCCCGAGCACGAAGAAGGGCAGGAACTGCAGGACGCGCGGCAGGTCGAGGTCGTCGCCGATGCTGGGGGCGAGCGAGGCGAGGACGGCGATCACGAGGGAGACGGCCAGCGGGTGGCGGAGGCTGCGCCACACCGGGGTGGTGAGCCGCCAGATGAACAGGGCGGCCAGGAACCAGGTCAGGTACCAGGGCTCCAGCAGGCTGATCGGGGCGTCCGGCTGGTCGTTCGCGTACCGCCGGAACAGCGAGTACGCCGTCTCGAACACCACGTAGGGCACGGCGACACCGGTGATCAGCCGCTTCACCTTGGCGGGGCTCAGGTCGAACGACCGTGAGAAGTATCCCGAGATGAGGATGAACGCCGGCATGTGGAAGGTGTACGTGACCATGTACAGCGCGCGGGCGGCCCGGCTCCCCTCCATGACGGGGACCCATGAGTGCGCCACCGCGACCAGCACGATGGCGAGGTACTTCGCGTTGTCGAAGTAGGCGTCACGCTTCTTGGCGGGCGCGCTCCGCGCAGGCTCGTTCGCTACCGGAGCGGGTGCTTCCCCGGTCGCCGTCGGCGCAGGGTGTCTGGGCTCCGACTCCCCGGTCGCCGGGGAAAGCTTGGCCCTCTGCAATGCGTTCGGAGCGTGGAACATCTCAAGCACCCTAGACGTCTCGATTGCCATTCGTGAAACCGCCATCGAATAGCGCGTGTTCCCTGCATATCAAATGGCAAACCAATGCAACTTGCCCGTTCTGCCTGGTTTTATCCGCATCAAAAGGTGCATACCGTCAGCAGGTTGACCGAAGTGAATTGCGTCGCGTTCGGCGGTGAATTTCCCTGTGAATAAACTGTGTGGATGCGGAAACGATCACCGTTGCATATCGCTGCGAGGTGCGGATTCACAGGAACGGCCGATAGTGCGGCGGGGGTGCGGAACGGCCGGGTCGGGTACGCGTGCACGGTGCTGGCGCACGAGTTCGAACCATCCGGCGCACAAGGGGCGCAGAAGGGCGCAGGATGGCGTGATATCGACAGGTCGATTCGTCACCCGGCAGCGACCCGGGGGGAGTTGGTGGCACGATGGGCGCGACGGAGGGGTGCACGGCCGCACAGCTCCGGGCCGGCAAGGCGGACCGACCGAAGGTGTGATCAGTCGTGGCCATTTCACTGTCTGTGGTGCTTCTTCTGGCCATCATCCTGGTGGTCATGATCCGAGGCGGCTCCATCAAGGCCGGGCCCGCGGTCGTCGCGGTGCTCTTCGGCTTCTTCCTGGCATCGACCGGCATGGCGCCGTCGATCAACAGGTTCATGAACTCGATAGCCGAGACGATCAACCAGATCAGCTTCTGAGCCGGCCCCGGGCCGCTGCCCGGCCCGGGGGGAACGACGAGGGGCCCGGTCCATCGGACCGGGCCCCTCGTCGTGCGTGGAGCGGGCGACGGGAATCGAACCCGCGTAGCTAGTTTGGAAGACTAGGGCTCTACCATTGAGCTACGCCCGCAAGCGGCGCGCCGCAGGTCACGGGGACCGCGGCACGAGAAGCATCGTAGCGGGTCGCGGACCCTGCCCGCACACCCCTTGCCGCGCCGGGTGGTGTCGCGCCGGGTGGGCCCGCGCAAAAGCGGCCGGGCCCGAGCCTGACGGCATGTACCCTACGTGTCGCACCGACGGGGTGTGGCGCAGCTTGGTAGCGCGTCCGCTTTGGGAGCGGAAGGTCGTCGGTTCGAATCCGGCCACCCCGACCACCGGCAAGATCGCGTTGTGATGATCGCGTTGTGGGAGTCCTCCCCCTTGCCGTTACTATGCAAAATGCGTGCCCGTGTGTCTGATGTACCGGGCTCGGTCCGCGAAGCCGCCTCCTGTGCGGCCGAGCAGAACCCCAAGAAGTCAGCCACCAAGGAGACCGAACCGTGAAGAGCGCCGTGGAGACCCTGAACCCGACCCGGGTTCGGCTCAGCATCGAGGTGCCCTTCGAGGAGCTCAAGGACAGCCTCGACGCGGCGTACAAGAAGATCAACCAGCAGGTCACGGTGAAGGGGTTCCGCAAGGGCAAGATCCCCAGCCGGGTCATCGACCAGCGGTTCGGCCGTGGTGCTGTGCTGGAGGAGGCCGTCAACGACGCCCTCCCGAAGTTCTACACCGAGGCCGTCAACGAGGGTGAGCTGAACGTCCTCGGCCAGCCCGAGGTCGACATCACGGAGCTGAAGGACGGCGAGCTGCTGGCCTTCACCGCCGAGGTGGACGTGCGCCCCGAGATCGAGATCCCGGACTACTCCGGCATCGAGGTCACCGTCGACGCCCTTGAGGTCAGCGACGAGGACGTCGAGAAGGCCGTCGAGCAGCTCCGTGAGCGCTTCGCCTCGACCAACCCGGTCGAGCGCGCCGCCGCCGCCGGTGACGTCGTGACGATCGACCTGCAGGCCGAGGTCGAGGGCGAGGTCCTGGAGGACGGCGTGGCCGAGGGCGTCTCGTACACCATCGGCTCCGGTGAGCTCCTCGAAGGCATCGACGACGCCGTGACCGGCCTGGAGGCCGGTGGCGAGGCCACTTTCACCTCCGAGCTGAAGGGCGGCTCCGCCGAGGGCAAGGAGGCCGAGGTCACCGTCAAGGTCACCGCCGTCGCCGCCCGCGAGCTGCCCGAGCTGGACGACGAGTTCGCCCAGATGGCCAGCGAGTTCGACACGCTGGAGGAGCTGAAGGCGGACAGCCGTAAGCGCCTGGAGAGCACCAAGCAGTACGACCAGGCCACCCAGGCCCAGGAGCGCGTCCTGGAGGAGCTGCTCAAGCTCGCCGAGGTCCCGATCCCGGAGAAGCTGCTCGCGGACGAGGTCCAGACCCGCAAGCACAACCTGGAGCACCACCAGCTCGGCCAGATGGGTCTCACCCTGGAGAAGTACCTGGAGATCCAGGGCAAGACCCTTGAGGAGTTCGAGGCCGAGACCTCCGAGCAGGCCGTCAAGGGCATCAAGACCCAGTTCATCCTGGACGAGCTCGTCAACAAGGAGAAGCTGAACGTCAACCAGGAGGAGCTCACCGAGCACCTCATGCGGCGTGCGGCCTCCTCCGGCATGAGCCCGGACCAGTTCGCCCAGGCCGTCGTCGAGGGTGGCCAGGTGCCGATGCTCGTAGGCGAGGTCGCCCGCGGCAAGGCGCTGGCCGTCGTGGTCGAGGCCGCCAAGGTGGTCGACACCAACGGTGAGGTCGTCGAGCTGGAGGACGACGAGGAGGCCGCCGAGGAGACCGTGGAGGCCACCGAGGCCGCCGCCGGCGACGCCGAGGAGAAGACCGAGGCCTGAGCCTCGCGCTGACCCCGCACGACGGGCTCCGGACGCCACGCGTCCGGAGCCCGTCGTCGTACCGCGGCCGATTCGCCACAACCCGTGTGCCAACTGCGGACCTTGCGCTCCCAGCGAACAGTTGCGGAAGCGGGATGGCGTTGTCCCACCTGCGCGTTAGGGTCCATGAAGAGGAAGGGTCGGGGAGTCCCGGCCCACCCGGTACGAAGACGCTGAGACGGCCGGAGCCGTCAGAGACGAGCAGGTGGATACGTGACGAATCTGATGCCCTACGCCGCCGGAGAGCCGTCCCTCGGTGGAGGCCTCGGTGACCAGGTCTACAGCCGGCTGCTCGGCGAGCGCATCATCTTCCTCGGACAGCAGGTCGACGATGACATCGCCAACAAGATCACCGCACAGCTGCTCCTCCTTGCCGCCGAGCCGGACAAGGACATCTACCTCTACATCAACAGCCCCGGCGGTTCGGTGACGGCCGGCATGGCGGTCTACGACACCATGCAGTACATCCCGAACGACGTGGTCACCATCGGCATGGGCATGGCCGCCTCGATGGGTCAGTTCCTGCTCACCGGCGGCACCGCCGGCAAGCGCTTCGCGCTCCCGAACACCGACATCCTCATGCACCAGGGCTCGGCCGGCATCGGCGGTACGGCGTCGGACATCAAGATCCAGGCCCAGTACCTGCTGCGCACCAAGCAGCGGATGGCGGAGATCACCGCCCGCCACTCCGGCCAGACCGTGGAGACGATCATCCGCGACGGCGACCGCGACCGCTGGTACACCGCGGAGGAGGCCAAGGACTACGGCCTCATCGACGAGATCATCACGATCGCATCGGGCGTTCCGGGCGGCGGCGGCACCGGCGCCTGATCCGGTCCCCGGACAGCGCCCGCGCCGCACCGCGCATCTCTCGTACGCCGAGACACCCAGCCACAGAACGCCACCAGGATGGTGAACACCCACATGAACAACTTCCCCGGCGCCTCCGCGAGCGGTCTCCACACCGGCCCGCAGGTGGACAACCGCTACATCGTCCCGCGCTTCGTGGAGCGCACCTCGCAGGGCGTGCGCGAGTACGACCCGTACGCGAAGCTCTTCGAGGAGCGCGTGATCTTCCTCGGCGTGCAGATCGACGACGCGTCCGCCAACGACGTCATGGCGCAGCTGCTGTGCCTGGAGTCGATGGACCCGGACCGGGACATCTCCATCTACATCAACAGCCCCGGCGGCTCGTTCACCGCGCTCACCGCGATCTACGACACGATGCAGTTCGTGAAGCCGGACATCCAGACGGTCTGCATGGGCCAGGCGGCCTCCGCCGCCGCCGTCCTGCTCGCCGCCGGTACGCCCGGCAAGCGCCTGGCGCTGCCGAACGCGCGTATCCTCATCCACCAGCCGTCCTCGCAGACCGGCCGTGAGCAGCTCTCCGACCTGGAGATCGCGGCCAACGAGATCCTGCGGATGCGGACCCAGCTGGAGGAGCTGCTGGCCAAGCACTCCACCACACCGATCGAGAAGATCCGCGACGACATCGAGCGCGACAAGATCCTGACCGCCGAGGACGCCCTCGCCTACGGTCTGGTCGACCAGATCGTGGCGACCCGCAAGAGCGCGGCCGGAGCGGCCGCCTGACGTGGGCCCCGACCCCTTGGCGCGGACGGACACCCGGTCCCGGCCGCGTGAACCGTGCCAAGGGGGGCCCGTATGGGGGGCCAGGCAAGGTACCGTCGGATAGAGGCACCAGGAGCCGCTGAACCAGGCGTCTCCCAGGCGAAGGGGAAGCACCTCGTGGCACGCATCGGTGATGGCGGCGACCTGCTCAAGTGCTCGTTCTGCGGAAAGAGCCAGAAGCAGGTGAAGAAGCTCATCGCGGGTCCCGGTGTGTACATCTGCGACGAGTGCATCGATCTCTGCAACGAGATCATCGAGGAGGAGCTCGCCGAGACGAGCGAGGTCCGCTGGGAAGAGCTTCCCAAGCCGCGCGAGATCTACGAGTTCCTCGAGGGGTACGTCGTCGGGCAGGAGCCCGCGAAGAAGGCCCTCTCGGTCGCTGTGTACAACCACTACAAGCGGGTCCAGGCCGGGGAGAACGGCGGCGGGGCCGGCCGCGACGACGCGATCGAGCTCGCCAAGTCGAACATCCTGCTGCTGGGCCCCACGGGCTCCGGCAAGACGCTGCTGGCGCAGACGCTGGCCCGCATGCTCAACGTCCCGTTCGCCATCGCGGACGCGACGGCGCTGACGGAGGCCGGCTATGTCGGCGAGGACGTCGAGAACATCCTGCTGAAGCTGATCCAGGCCGCGGACTACGACGTCAAGAAGGCCGAGACCGGGATCATCTACATCGACGAGATCGACAAGGTCGCCCGCAAGAGCGAGAACCCGTCGATCACCCGTGACGTCTCGGGCGAGGGCGTCCAGCAGGCCCTGCTGAAGATCCTGGAGGGCACCACCGCCTCCGTACCGCCGCAGGGCGGCCGCAAGCACCCGCACCAGGAGTTCATCCAGATCGACACGACGAACGTCCTGTTCATCGTGGGCGGCGCCTTCTCCGGTCTGGAGAAGATCATCGAGTCCCGGGCCGGCGCCAAGGGCATCGGCTTCGGCGCCACGATCCGCTCCAAGCGGGAGATCCAGGCGAGCGACCAGTTCCAGGAGGTCATGCCGGAGGACCTGGTGAAGTTCGGGATGATTCCCGAGTTCATCGGCCGCCTCCCCGTCCTGACCTCGGTCCACAACCTGGACCGCGAGGCCCTGCTCCAGATCCTCATCGAGCCGCGCAACGCCCTGGTCAAGCAGTACCAGCGCCTGTTCGAACTCGACGGCGTGGAGCTGGACTTCGAGCGCGAGGCGCTGGAGGCCATCGCCGACCAGGCGATCCTGCGCCAGACCGGCGCGCGCGGCCTGCGCGCGATCATGGAGGAGGTCCTCCAGTCGGTGATGTACGAGGTGCCGTCCCGCAAGGACGTCGCCCGTGTCGTCATCACCGCCGACGTGGTTCGCAACAACGTCAACCCGACCCTGGTCCCGCGCGAGCCGCGCACGATCGGCAAGGGCGACGAGGGCCGGCACGAGAAGTCCGCGTAGCACCGCTCGATACGAGCGCGAAGGGGCGCCCGGCCGGGAGAACCGGCGGGGCGCCCCTTCGGGGTACCGCGGTCAGATCTTGGTGCGGGAGGTGTTGTAGAGCTGCGCGGCGAGGTCGGCGACCTCGTCGGTCGACATGCTCTTGTTGGTCATGGCCGCGCCGATGTCCACGGCGATGACGATGCCGACCGTGCTGTAGTCGGACCAGATGCAGACGGGGGTGTTCAGCTCCTTGGGCCCGTTCTGCACGGTGCCGTCCGCCTTGTCGTTGACGGTCTTGAACACCTGGCACTTCATCAGCGCGCCGTCGAAGTCCTTGGGGTTGACGGTCTCGGGCGAGCCGACGAACGAGACCTTGCTGTCGTCGTCGCCCTCGCTCTTGCCCATCTCCTCCTTGGCACTGGCGAACGCGGCGTCGACCGTCTTCGCCGGGTCGTCGACCTGGCCCCACAGGCCCTTGAGCATGAGCATCTTCGTGGTGAGCGGGTTCTTCTCCATGTCCCCGCTGGCGTAGCTGGCGTTGGCCTCGGCGGGCGACTTGACGCCCATGTCCTCGGCCTCGGTCTTGTCCTTGCCCGTCAGGGGACCGGACTTGTTGTCCGAGGCGTCGTCGCCCTTCTTGTAGTCGCCCACAGCGTCCGGCGGCGTCAGCTTGTACCCCTTGGTGGAGTCCGCGACCGAGGTGCTGCCGCCGTCGGACGTCAGGTAGTACACCCCGCCCGCGACGACCGCCAGGGCGACGACCGCGGCGGCGACGATCAGGCCGGTCTTCTTCTTCGGGGGCTCCGGCGCCGGGAAGCCCGGCTGCTGGCCGTAGACCGGCTGGCCGCCGTACGGCGGAGTCGGGGGCTGCTGGCCGTACGGTCCGGGCTGCTGGGCCTGCGGGTAGCCGTAACCGGGCTGGGGCTGCTGCTGCGGCGGGACGCCCTGGGGGGCCTGCTGCGGGTAGCCGTAGCCGGGCTGCCCCTGGGGCTGCCCCTGCGGGGGCTGGCCGTACGGGGGCGTGGGGGGCTGCTGGCCGTACGGTCCGGGCTGGCCCTGCGGCGGCTGGCCACCGTACGGGCCCGGCTGGTTGTAGCTCATCTGCGGTGTCCCCTGTTCGTGATGCTTACGCGTTCCGAACATCCTGACGGAAGCCCTGCGGGCACGGGCCACCGGGAGGCACACCGTTACGGAACAAACCGGTTTCAGTGCATGACTGTGACGGCTCTAAACTGTCCGCGTGACCGAGAATCCAGCGCAGCAGCCAGCCAGCAACCCCGAACTGCCGACCCAGTACACGCCGGCCGAGGTAGAGGGGAAGCTGTACGAGCGCTGGGTGGAGCGCGGGTACTTCGAGGCGGACGAGCACAGCGACAAGCCGCCGTACTCCATCGTCATCCCGCCGCCCAACGTCACCGGTTCCCTGCACCTGGGCCATGCCTTCGAGCACACGCTGATCGACGCCCTCGTCCGCCGCAAGCGCATGCAGGGCTTCGAGGCGCTGTACCAGCCGGGCATGGACCACGCCGGCATCGCCACCCAGAACGTCGTCGAGCGCGAGCTCGGCAAGGAGGGCAAGTCCCGGCACGACCTGGGCCGGGAGGCCTTCGTCGAGCGCGTCTGGCAGTGGAAGAACGAGTCGGGCGGCCAGATCTCCGGCCAGATGCGCCGCCTCGGTGAGGGCGTCGCCTGGTCCCGCGAGCGCTTCACGATGGACGAGGGCCTGTCCAAGGCCGTCCAGACCATCTTCAAGCGGATGTACGACGACGAGCTGATCTACCGCCGCGAGCGCATCGTCAACTGGTGCCCGCGCTGCCTCACCGCGATCTCGGACATCGAGGTCGAGTACCAGGAGGACGACGGCGAACTCGTCTCCATGACGTACGGCGAGGGCGAGGAGACCATCGTCGTCGCCACCACCCGCGCCGAGACGATGCTCGGTGACACCGCCGTCGCCGTCCACCCCGACGACGAGCGGTACAGGCACCTCGTCGGCAAGCAGATCAAGCTGCCGCTGACCGACCGCACGATCCCGGTCGTCGCCGACCACCACGTCGACCCCTCGTTCGGCACCGGTGCCGTCAAGGTCACGCCCGCCCACGACCCGAACGACTTCGAGATCGGGCAGCGCCACGACCTGCCGTTCCTCACCGTCCTCGACGAGCGCGCGGTCATCACCGTCCCCGGCCCCTTCGAGGGACTGGACCGGCTGGAGGCCCGCTCCGCCATCGTCGCCGCGCTGCGCGCCGAGGGCCGGATCGTCGCCGAGAAGCGGCCGTACGTCCACTCCGTCGGCCACTGCTCGCGCTGCAAGACCACCGTCGAGCCGCGCCTCTCCATGCAGTGGTGGGTCAAGGTCGCCCCGCTCGCGCGGGCGGCCGGTGACGCCGTCCGCGACGGCAAGGTCAAGATCCACCCGCAGGAGATGGAGAAGCGGTACTTCGACTGGGTCGACAACCTCCACGACTGGTGCATCTCGCGCCAGCTGTGGTGGGGCCACCGCATCCCCGTCTGGCACGGCCCCGACGGCGAGATGGTCTGCGTCGGACCGGACGACGAGCCGCCCACCGGAGAGGGCTGGACGCAGGACAGCGATGTCCTGGACACCTGGTTCTCCTCCGGCCTGTGGCCCTTCTCCACGCTCGGCTGGCCCGAACGGACCGACAGCCTCGCGAAGTTCTACCCGAACTCCGTCCTGGTCACCGGCTACGACATCCTCTTCTTCTGGGTCGCCCGGATGATGATGTTCGGCCTGTACATCAACGACGGCGTCCCGCCGTTCGAGACGATCGTCCTGCACGGCATGGTCCGCGACGAGCACGGCAAGAAGATGTCGAAGTCCTTCGGCAACGTCGTCAACCCGCTGGACTGGATGGACAAGTACGGCTCCGACGCGCTGCGCTTCACCCTCGCGCGCGGCGCCAACCCGGGCACCGACGTCCCGATCGGCGAGGACTGGGTCCAGGGCTCCGCCAAGTTCTCCAACAAGATCTGGAACGCCACCCGCTTCGCCCTGATGAACGGCGCGACGATCGAGGGCGAGCTGCCGTCGGCCGACGAGATGTCGGTCACCGACCGCTGGATCCTGTCCCGGCTCAACAAGACGGTCGCCGAGGTCGACTCCTACTACGACGACTACCAGTTCTCCAAGCTCAGCGAGTCGCTGCGGCACTTCGCCTGGGACGAGGTCTTCGACTGGTACGTCGAGCTGTCCAAGACCACGTTCTTCGGCGGCGGCCGCCCGGCCGAGGTCTCCGGCCGGGTCCTGGGCGAGGTCCTCGACGTGATGCTGCGCCTCCTGCACCCCGTCGTCCCCTTCGTCACCGAGACCCTGTGGACCGCGCTCACCGGCCGCGAGTCCGTCGTCATCGCCGACTGGCCGAAGGACTCGGGCTTCCGCGACGAGGCGGCCGAGCAGGAGATCGAGCTGGTCCAGCAGGTCGTCACCGAGGTCCGCCGCTTCCGCTCCGACCAGGGCCTCCAGCCCGGCCAGAAGGTTCCGGCCGAACTGACCCTGACCGGCACCCCGCTCGCCCCGCACGAGACGGCGATGCGGCAGCTGCTCCGGCTCCAGCCGGCCGGTGACGGCTTCCACGCCACCGCGTCGCTGCCCGTCGCCGGGGCGACCGTCGCGCTGGACCTGTCCGGCACGATCGACGTCGCGGCCGAGCGCAAGCGCCTCACGAAGGACCTGGCCGCGGCCGAGAAGGAGAAGGCGCAGGCCAACGGCAAGCTGAACAACGAGGCGTTCCTCGCCAAGGCCCCGGACAACGTGGTCGACAAGATCCGCGGCCGGCTCACCAAGGCCGATGCCGACATCGAGCGGATCACCGGCCAGCTGGCGAACCTCCCGCAGGCCTGAGACACACCGCCGCGAGGCCCCCGTCCTCCTCGTCCGAGGGGTGCGGGGGCCTCGCCGTGTCCGGCCCCCGGGCGGCTGCGCGCGTTGTCGGTGCCCATCCGTAGACTGGCCCCGTGAGTGAGCCCCGCCCTTCCGACCGGCCCGACGCGTCCGATCCCGACGAGACCTTCGCGGAGATCGTCGACGAAGCGACCCAGCGCGACCCCGACCTGGCGGTGATCGAGGCGGGGAGCCGCACGCTGCGCGCCGCCTCGGGGCCGCCCCGCGGTGACGAGATCCCCGCCCGCCCCGCCGACCCGGAGGTGGACAAGGCGCTGCGCGCGGTGGAGCAGGAGCTCGCCGGGCGCTGGGGCGAGACCAAGCTGGAGCCGTCCGTGACGCGCATCGCCGCGCTGATGGACGTGCTCGGCGAGCCGCAGCGCGCGTACCCCTCGATCCACATCACCGGCACCAACGGCAAGACGAGCACCGCCCGCATGATCGAGGCCCTGCTCGGCGCCTTCGACCTGCGCACCGGGCGCTACACCTCGCCGCACGTCCAGTCGATCACCGAGCGGATCAGCCTGGACGGCGCGCCGATGGACCCGGAGCGGTTCATCTCCACGTACGAGGACGTCAAGCCGTACGTCGAGATGGTCGACGCCCAGCAGCCCTACCGGCTGTCGTTCTTCGAGGTGCTCACCGGCATGGCGTACGCGGCCTTCGCCGACGCGCCGGTGGACGTCGCCGTGGTCGAGGTCGGCATGGGCGGCACCTGGGACGCGACCAACGTGATCGACGCGACGGTCGCCGTCGTCACCCCCATCTCGCTGGACCACACCGACCGCCTGGGCTCCACGCCCGGCGAGATCGCGACGGAGAAGGCCGGGATCATCAAGCAGGGTGCCACGGTCATCCTCGCCCAGCAGCCCGTGGACGCGGCCCAG
Source organism: Streptomyces sp. ATexAB-D23 (assembly GCF_000373645.1). GTDB lineage: Bacteria > Actinomycetota > Actinomycetes > Streptomycetales > Streptomycetaceae > Streptomyces > Streptomyces castrisilvae. The sequence continues at coordinate 19,032 of NZ_KB892008.1, forward strand.
GTGATGCTGAAGAAGGCCGTCGAGGTCGACGCCACCGTGGCCCGCGAGGGCATGGAGTTCGGCGTGGTCTCCCGGGAGATCGCGGTCGGCGGCCAGCTGCTGACGCTGCGCGGCCTCGGCGGTGAGTACACGGACGTCTTCCTCCCGCTGTACGGCGCCCACCAGGCGCACAACGCGGTGGTGGCGCTCTGCGCGGTCGAGGCGTTCTTCGGCATCGGCGCGGAGCAGGCCGGTTCGCTGGACGCGGACATCGTGCGCAGGGCGTTCGCCTCGGTGATCTCGCCCGGCCGCCTCGAAGTCGTCCGGTCCAGCCCCACGGTCGTCCTGGACGCCGCGCACAACCCGGCCGGCGCCCGCGCCACCGCCGAGGGCCTCTCCGAGGCGTTCGGCTTCTCCCGGCTGATCGGGGTGGTCGGCGCCAGCGGCGACAAGGACGTGCGGGGGCTGCTCGAAGCCTTCGAGCCGATCTTCGCCGAGGTCGTCGTCACCCAGAATTCCACCGCGCGGGCGATGGACGCCGACGCGCTCGCGGCCGTCGCCGTCGAGGTCTTCGGCCACGACCGGGTGCAGGTCGAACCCCGGCTCGACAACGCGCTGGAGGCGGCGATCACCCTCGCCGAGGAAGAGGACGAGTACGCGGGCGCCGGGGTGCTGGTGACCGGTTCCGTGATCACGGTCGGCGAAGCCCGGCTGCTTCTGGGAAGGCGCTGACCCATGCGAACGCTCTGTGCTTCGACGCTGATCGGCGAGTTCTTCGTGATCGGGTTCGCCGGGCTCGTCGCGATGAAGTCCGACGACCTGACGAACGCCACGGTCTGGACGGTCTGCGGCATCGGGATGCTGCTCTCCGTGCTGCTGTGCGGGATGATCACCCGGCCGGGGGGCGTCCAGCTCGGCTGGGCGCTCCAGATCGCCCTGGTCGCGAGCGGCTTCGTGGTGCCGACGATGTTCATCCTCGGTGTGGCCTTCGGCGCGCTGTGGTGGGCCTCGGTGCACTACGGCCGCCGGATCGACGCGGTGAAGGCCCGGTGGGCGGCCCAGGCGGAGGCCGAGGCGCCCGCCGCGAGCTGACCGTGCCCCGGGGCGGGAGCCACGGCAAACCCGGCCGATGGCCCGCCGCCCCGCCCCTGTAATCTCGCCTCACCGCACCCGTATGCCTGCAAGGAGCCGCACATGACCCAGCGCACCCTCGTCCTTCTCAAGCCCGACGCCGTCCGTCGCGGCCTGGTCGGCGAGATCGTCGGGCGCATCGAGCGCAAGGCCGGCTGGAAGATCACGGCGCTGGAGCTGCGTACGCTGGACCGCGGCACGCTGGAGCAGCACTACGCGGAGCACGTGGGCCGCCCGTTCTACGAGCCGCTGATGGAGTTCATGCAGTCCGGTCCGGTCGTCGCCCTGGTGGCCGAGGGCGAGCGGATCATCGAGGGCGTCCGCGCCCTGGCCGGCCCCACCGACCCGATCGCCGCCGCGCCCGGCTCGATCCGCGGTGACTTCGGCACGATCACCCGGGAGAACCTCATCCACGCCTCGGACTCCGAGGAGTCCGCGGAGCGGGAAATGAAGCTGTTCTTTCCCGGACTTTCCTGAGCCGCACTCAGCCGAACAGCGCTCATGACCTGGGGCGACCGAAGTAATTCGGTCGCCCTTCGGCATAGGGTCCCCGATCGCGGGAACGCATCCCTGCGACGTAACGTCACCATGAGTGGAACGGCCACCCGTTCTGCCCAGCAAGGCGGCGGACCCTCGCGCTGTGTCGGTGCATCCGGCACTACGATGGAACCTTCCACGCCCGCAGCGCTCATCTCGCCTACCAAAACAAGCCATCAACGCTTTCGCTTGGGAAGGCCCGACGCATCCTCATGGGGAACAAGGGGAACTCAATGTCGTTCATCGGCCGTGACATGGCTATCGACCTCGGGACTGCCAACACGCTGGTGTACGTCAGGGGGCGCGGCATCGTTCTGAACGAGCCGTCCGTCGTGGCCATCAACACCAACACCGGCGGAATTCTGGCGGTCGGCGCCGAGGCCAAGAAGATGATCGGCCGTACGCCGGGCAACATCGTTGCCGTACGGCCCCTGAAGGACGGCGTGATCGCCGACTTCGAGATCACGGAGCGGATGCTCCGCTACTTCATCCTGAAGATCCACAAGCGCCGCTACCTGGCCCGCCCCCGGGTCGTGGTCTGCGTGCCCTCCGGCATCACCGGGGTCGAGCGACGTGCCGTGATCGAGGCGTCGACGCAGGCCGGCGCCCGCCAGGTGCACATCATCGAGGAGCCCATGGCGGCGGCCATCGGCTCGGGCCTCCCGGTCCACGAGGCCACCGGCAACATGGTCGTGGACATCGGCGGCGGCACCACCGAGGTCGCGGTGATCTCGCTCGGCGGCATCGTCACCGCCCAGTCCATCCGGGTCGCCGGTGACGAGCTGGACAACGCGATCATCCAGCACATCAAGAAGGAGTACTCGCTCCTCCTCGGTGAGCGCTCCGCCGAACAGATCAAGATCACCATCGGTTCGGCGTTCGATCTGGAGAAGGACGAGCACACCGAGATCCGCGGCCGCGACCTCGTCTCGGGCCTGCCCAAGACCGTGGTCATCTCCGCGACCGAGGTCCGCAAGGCGATCGAGGAGCCGGTCAACGCGATCGTCGACGCGGTCAAGACGACCCTCGACAAGTGCCCGCCGGAGCTGTCCGGCGACGTCATGGACCGCGGCATCGTCCTCACCGGCGGCGGCGCGCTGCTGCGCGGCCTCGACGAGCGGCTCCGCCACGAGACGGGCATGCCGATCCACATCGCCGAGGACCCGCTGGACTCGGTCGCGCTCGGCTCCGGCAAGTGCGTCGAGGAGTTCGAGGCGCTCCAGCAGGTGCTGGACGCCCAGCCCCGACGGTAGTGACCCCACGACCCTCCGCGCGGACGCTGCCGTTCCGCGCGGGGGATCGTTGATATACAGGCACGAACATTCCTACGAGGAAGGCACGGCCGCCGCACGTGAGGGACACACGAGAGAGCCGGCTGCTCCTGGTGCTGCTGATCGCCATCGCATTCGCACTGATCACGGTGGACATCCGCGGCGGTGAGGAGTCACCGGTGGACGGTGCCCGGCAGGCCGCCGCCACGGTCTTCGGCCCCGTGGAGAACGGTGTGGCGTCGGCGGTCGACCCGGTGGGCAACGCCATAGGAGCGGTGCGCGCCTCCGGCGCCCGGCACGACAAGATCGCCGCGCTGGAGAAGCAGAACGCCGAGCTGAAGGCCGAACTCGGCAGCGACGCCCGCAACCGCAGCCGGGTCCGCGAACTGGACAAGATGCTGAAGAAGTCGGCCACCGGCCAGTACGGCATCAAGGCCGCCGAGGTCATCGCCATAGGAGCGGCCCAGGGCTTCTCCTGGACGGTCACCATCGACGCGGGCTCCAAGGACGGCCTCAAGCGCGACATGACCGTACTCAACGGGGACGGGCTCGTCGGCCGCGTCACCACCGTCGGCCCGGACACCGCGACGGTACTCCTCGCCAACGACCCCGACTTCACCGTCGGCACCCGGATGGAGTCCACCGACGAGCTCGGGTTCGCCACCGGGCAGGGCTCGCGCCCGCTGTCCGTGCAGTTCCTGAACGGCAAGGCCAAGGTCAAGAAGGGCGACCGGCTCGTCACCTTCGGCTCCAGCAAGGACAAGCCGTTCGTGCCCGGCGTCCCGGTCGGCGAGGTCGTCCGGGTCGACCCGTCCGGCGGCGACCTCACCCGTACCGTCTACGTCCGCCCGTACGTCGGCTTCACCAAGCTCGACATCGTCGGCGTCGTCGTCCAGGCACCGCGCGAGGACCCCCGCGACATGGTCCTGCCGAAGAAGCCGAAGGCGTCCGCGAAGCCGAAGCCCACCCCGACCGTCACCGTCACCATCTCGCCCAACGGGGACATCGTCGACACCGAGGGCAACGTCGTGGGCAACATCCACGAGAGCCCCAGCCCGGACCCCAGCGGAAACGCCACGCCGAACGCCGACAACGCGGTCAACGAACAGAGGTAGAGCTGATCCCCATGCACGTCAACCGGACCCTGCTCTCCATCGTTCTGGTCGTCTTCGCCCTCGTCGTCCAGGTGTCCGTACTGGCCCGGCTCCAGCTGCCCGGTGCCGTGCCCGACCTGCTGCTCATGGTCGTCCTCGGCCTGGCCTTCGTGTACGGGCACGTCAGCGGCGCCCTCATCGGCTTCGGCGCGGGTCTCCTCGCCGACCTGGCGCCCCCCGCCGACCACGCCGCCGGGCGCTACGCCCTGGTGCTCTGCGTCATCGGCTACCTCGCGGGCCTCGCCCGGCCGGAGAACGGGCAGCTCAAGTCGGCCTTCCTGCCGATGGCCGTGGTCGTCGCGGCCGCGATCGGCTCGACCCTGCTGTACGCGGGCGTCGGCGCGCTGGTCGGCGACACGGCGGCCCGCCATGTGGGCCTGGGCAGTCTGCTGTTCACCGCCGCCGTCTACGACCTGCTCCTCGCGCCGTTCACGGTGCCGCTGATCATGGCGCTGGCCAGACGTACGGTGAACGACCCCGTCACCGAGTCCTCCTCCGGCCGCGGTGACGTGGCGGCCGGCTGGCTCGCGGCGGGCACCGGGCTGCGGATCGGCAGCCAGCGCGGCGGACTGCGCGTGAAGGCGGCCCGCAACCGGGCGGCACGCGCCGGACGGATCAAGGGAGTCAAGCGACTGTGAGGCTGCGTTCCCCGGGGCACGACCCCCGGACCACGACGGGAGGCGCCCCGTGAGCAACATTCCCGAGACGGGCCGGACGCAGCGGGTCCAGATCCGTCTCATCGTCATCCAGGTCCTCGTCTTCTCCCTGCTGCTCACCCTCGGCGGCCGCCTCTGGTACCTCCAGATCCGCAACGGCCAGGAGTACTCCGACGAGGCGAAGAACAACCACGTCCAGCAGGTCGTCCAGCCCGCCGCCCGAGGCTCCATCCTCGACGCGCGCGGCGTGCCGCTGGCCGACAACGAGACCCGCCTCGTCGTCTCCGCCAGCCGCACCGACCTGCTGAAGATGGCCGACGACGGCAAGGCCGTGCTGACCCGGCTCGCCGGCGTACTGGACATGAAGCCGAAGGACGTCTTCGACAAGGTCCGGCTCTGCGACGCCAAGACCCCGCAGCCCTGCTGGAACGGTTCGCCCTACCAGCCGATCCCGGTCACCGACGAGGCCACCACCCAGCAGGCCCTGACCATCCGCGAACGCGCCGAGGACTTCCCCGGCATCACCGCCGAACCCACCGCCGTGCGCCGCTACGCCGCACCCGGCAAGGCCAACACCGCCCAGGTCCTCGGCTACCTCTCGCCCGTCACCGACGAGGAGATCACCAAGGCCCAGGACAGCGAATCGCCCTACCTGCGCTCCGACATGGTCGGCCGCTCCGGCCTGGAGCGCACGTACGACAAGGAGCTGCGCGGCAAGGCGGGCGTCACCCGCTACGAGGTCGACAACCTCGGCCGGGTCATCGGCCAGGCCAAGAACGACGAGGCGGAGGCCGGCGCCAGCGTCGTCACCTCCATCGACGCCCGCGTCCAGGCCGTCGCCGAGTACGAGCTCAACGAGGCCATGAAGGCGGCCCGCAAGGAGTTCGACACCAACACCGGCGAGAACTACAAGGCGGACTCCGGCGCCGTCGTCGTCATGGAGGCCAAGACCGGCCGGGTCGTCTCCATGGCCTCCCTGCCCAACTACGACCCCAACTCCTGGGTCGGCGGCATCTCCGCCAAGGACTACGCGAAGCTCACCGGCAAGAACAGCAACTTCCCGCTGCTGAACCGGGCCATCCAGGGCCAGGCCGCCCCCGGCTCCATCTTCAAGGTCATCTCCTCGACCGCCGCGGTCAACGCCGGATACCCCTTCGACGGCAACTACCCCTGCCCCAGCTCGTACTCCATCGGCGGCCAGACCTTCAAGAACTTCGAGTCCCAGGGCTACGGCAACATCACCATCGGCCGCGCCCTGGAGGTCTCCTGCGACACCGTGTACTACGGCATCGCGCACAAGGAGTGGCAGAAGGACGGCGGCAACAACCCCAAGAAGAACCCCAACGACTGGTTCTACAAGACCGCCCACCAGTTCGGCCTCGGCAAGGAGACCGGCATCGACCTCCCCAACGAGGTCAGCGGCCGCGTCCCGGACCGCCAGTGGAAGAAGGACTTCGCGGCGGCCAACCACGACTCCTGGTGCAAGCAGGGCAAGAAGGACGGCACGTACGTCGAGAAGATCGCCTACGAGAACTGTCTCGAAGGCGACAAGATGCGCGCCGGTGACTCCGTGAACTACTCGATCGGCCAGGGCGACACCCTCGTCACCCCGATCCAGATGGCCACCATCTACGCGGCCATCTCCAACGGCGGCACGCTCTACGACCCCACCGTCGGCAAGGCGATCGTCAGCGGCGACGGCAAGACCGTCCAGAAGATCGAGCCCAAGTCGCACGGCAAGCTGCCCTTCACCCAGAAGACGCGCAACGAGATAGACGAAGCCCTCGCGGGTGTCGCGACCCGCGGCTCCGCCGCCTGGCGATTCGGCGGCTGGCCGCAGGACAAGATCCCGATGCACGCCAAGACGGGTACCGCCGAGGTCTACGGCAAGCAGACGACCTCCTGGTTCGCCACGTACACCAAGGACTACTCGATCGTCATGACGATCTCCCAGGGCGGTACGGGCTCCGGAGCGTCCGGGCCCGCCGTCCGCAACATCTACAACGCGCTCTACGGCCTCGACGCCACCGGCAAGCAGGACCTCAAGAAGGCCCTCCTGCCGACGCCCCAGAAGGGCCTGCCGAAGATCGGGACGGACGGCACCATCGACGCCCCGACGATCAAGCCGTACAACCCCGCCTCGCAGAACCCGGCCACCGAGCAGACGCTCGCCGCGGTCCTCGGGAGGCGCGACTGATGGCCGGCTTCTCCGTCCAGCGCTACGCCCCCGAGCGCTCCACCTGGGGCCGGCTCGTCGCACGCGACTCGCTCGTGCGCCGGCTCGACTGGCCGCTGCTGGGCTCGGCGATCGCGCTCTCCTTCATCGGCTCGCTGCTCGTCTGGTCGGCGACCCGGGGACGCGACTCGCTGACCCACGGCGACCCGTACTACTTCCTGTTCCGGCACGCCCTCAACACCGGCATCGGCATCGCGCTGATGATCGGCACGATCTGGCTCGGCCACCGCACGCTGCGCGGCGCGGTGCCGGTCCTGTACGGCCTGTCCGTGCTCCTCGTGATGGCGGTCCTCACCCCGCTGGGCGCCACCGTCAACGGCGCCCACGCCTGGATCCTGCTGCCGGGCGGGTTCTCCCTCCAGCCCTCCGAGTTCACCAAGATCACCATCATCCTGGGCATGGCGATGCTGCTCGCCGCCCGCGTCGACGCGGGCGACCAGCTGCACCCCGACCACCGGACCGTCGCCAAGGCCCTCGCCCTGGCGGCGCTGCCCATGGTCGTCGTCATGGGGATGCCGGACCTCGGCTCCGTGATGGTCATGGTCGTCATCGTGCTCGGGGCGCTCCTGGCGTCCGGCGCCTCCAACCGCTGGGTCTTCGGACTCCTCGGCACGGGGGTGGCCGGGGCGGTCGCCGTCTGGCAGCTCGGGCTGCTCGACGACTACCAGATCGCCCGGTTCGCCGCCTTCGCCAACCCGGCGCTCGACCCGGCCGGCGTCGGCTACAACACCAACCAGGCGCGCATCGCGATCGGCTCCGGCGGCCTGCACGGCACCGGCCTCTTCCAGGGCACCCAGACCACCGGGCAGTTCGTCCCCGAGCAGCAGACCGACTTCGTCTTCACGGTCGCCGGTGAGGAGCTGGGCTTCCTCGGCGCCGGGCTCATCCTGGTCCTGCTCGGCGTCGTCCTGTGGCGTGCCTGCCGCATCGCCCGCGAGACCACCGAGCTGTACGGCACGATCGTCGCCGCAGGGATCATCGCCTGGTTCGCCTTCCAGTCCTTCGAGAACATCGGCATGACGCTCGGCATCATGCCGGTGGCGGGTCTCCCGCTGCCGTTCGTCTCCTACGGCGGCTCCTCGATGTTCGCGGTCTGGGTGGCCATCGGGCTGCTCCAGTCGATCCGGGTGCAACGGCCGATAACGGCCTGAGCGGTCACCCGGCGGCGCGTAGATTCGGTACATGGCGGACTCCAAGCGCGAGATCGAGCGGAAGTACGAAGCCACCGACGCCACCCGGCTGCCCGACCTGGGCCGGGTGGCCGGGGTCGGGGAGGTCCGCCACGAGGGCCTCATGGAACTCGACGCCGTGTACTACGACACCGAGGACCTCCGCCTCGCCGCCGGCCACCTCACCCTGCGCCGCCGCACCGGCGGCCCGGACGCCGGCTGGCACCTCAAGCTCCCGGTCGCCGCGAGCGTCCGCGAGGAGATCCGCGCTCCGCTCTCCGACACCCTGCCGCCCCGCCTCGCCGCGCTGATCCGCTCCCGCGTCCTGGACGCCTCCGTCGTCCCCGTGGTCCGGCTGCGCTCCGCCCGCGACGTCCACGTGCTCACCGGACCGGACGGCACGCCGCTCGCCGAACTCGGCGTCGACGAGGTCCACGCCGAGCGGCTGCACGGCGGCGACCGCACCGCCACCTGGACCGAGATCGAGGTCGAACTCGCCGACGACGGAGACCCCGCCTTCCTCGACACCGTCGGGCGCGCGCTTGAGGAGGCCGCCATCCGGCCCTCCGCCGCCCCCTCCGAACTCGCCCGCGCGCTGGCCGAGACGGCGCCCGACGCCACGCTGCCCCGGGAGGACGAGCCGGCGGAGCCCCGCACCGCGGGCGACCACGTCCTCGCCTACGTACGCCGTTAGGCCGAGGCGATCGTCGCGCTCGACCCGGCCGTGCGGCGGGGGCTGCCCGACTCCGTGCACAAGATGCGCGTCGCCACCCGGCGGCTGCGCAGCGCCCTGCGCACCTACCGCCGCGTCCTGGACCGCGAGGCCACCCGCCCCCTCGGTACCGAGCTGAAGTGGCTCGCGGCCGAGCTGGGCGTCGACCGGGACCAGGAGGTGCTGGACGCCCGGCTGCGCGCCCGGCTGGACGAGCTGCCCCGCACCCTGGTCCTCGGGCCGGTCCGGGCCCGGCTGAGGCTGTGGTCGGTGGCGGGGCGCGGCGGCTCGCGCCGGCGCACGGCCGCCGTCCTTGACTCCGCGCGCTACCTGGCACTGCTGCGCGCCCTGGAACAGCTCCTCGCACAGCCGCCCCTGCTGCCGGCGGCCGCCGCCGCGCCCGGCGAGGAGCTGGCCCGCGCCGTCCACAAGGACCACAAGCGCCTCGCCGCCCGCGTCGCGCACGCCCGCGCACTGCCCCCGGGACCGGACCGCGACGCCGCCCTGCACCGCGCCCGCAAGGCGGCCAAACGCGCCCGCTACGCGGCGGAGGCGGCCCGGCCCGCGCTCGGGAAGCCCGCCAAGAAGTCCGTCAAGCGGCTGAAGGCCGTACAGAGCCTCCTCGGCGACCACCAGGACGGCGTGGTCGCCCGCGAGACCCTGCGCGCCCTGGCGGTCCGGGCCCAGGCCGCGGGGGAGCCGTCGTTCACCTGGGGACTGCTGTACGGGCGGGAGGAGGCGGCGGCCCGGGAGGGCGAGCGCGCGCTGCCGAGGGTCTGGCGCCGAGCGGCCCGGACGGACGTCCGGCGGGCGTCCGGAGGCTGAGCAGCGCGGTACGCTGGATGGTCACCCCTGCCGGCTCTCGAAAGTTCGCGATGTCTGTCGATTCGGTCTTCCCACAGCTCGAAGCTCTGCTCCCGCATGTGCAGAAGCCCATCCAGTACGTCGGCGGTGAGCTGAACTCCACCGTCAAGCCGTGGGACGAGTGCGACGTCCGCTGGGCACTGATGTACCCGGACGCGTACGAGGTCGGACTGCCCAACCAGGGCGTCATGATCCTGTACGAGGTGCTCAACGAGCGTCAGGGCGTCCTCGCGGAGCGCACCTACAGCGTGTGGCCGGACCTGGAAGCGCTGATGCGCGAGCACAAGGTGCCGCAGTTCACCGTGGACAGCCACCGCCCGGTGAAGGCGTTCGACGTCTTCGGGCTGAGCTTCTCCACCGAGCTGGGCTACACCAACATGCTCACCGCCCTGGACCTGGCCGGCATCCCGCTGGCCGCGAAGGACCGGGGCATCGACGACCCGATCGTGCTGGCCGGCGGGCACGCCGCGTTCAACCCGGAGCCGATCGCGGAGTTCATCGACTGCGCGGTCATCGGCGACGGCGAGCAGGCCGTCCTGGAGATCACCGAGATCGTCCGCGCCTGGAAGGCCGAGGGCCGCCCCGGGGGCCGCGAGGAGGTGCTGTTCCGCCTCGCCAGGACCGGCGGCGTCTACGTCCCCGGCTTCTACGACGTCGAGTACCTCCCGGACGGCCGCATCGGCCGCGTCGTACCGAACAAGTCGGGCGTGCCGTGGCGCGTGTCCAAGCACACCGTCATGGACCTCGACGAGTGGCCCTACCCCAAGCAGCCCCTGGTCCCGCTCGCCGAGACCGTCCACGAGCGGATGTCCGTGGAGATCTTCCGCGGCTGCACCCGCGGCTGCCGTTTCTGCCAGGCCGGCATGATCACGCGCCCCGTGCGGGAGCGAAGCATCACCGGCATCGGCGAGATGGTGGAGAAGGGCCTCAAGGCGACCGGCTTCGAAGAGGTCGGTCTGCTCTCCCTGTCCTCCGCCGACCACACCGAGATCGGCGAGATCGCCAAGGGCCTCGCCGACCGCTACACGGACGACAAGGTCGGCCTCTCGCTGCCCTCCACCCGTGTCGACGCGTTCAACGTGGACCTGGCCAACGAGCTGACCCGCAACGGCCGCCGCTCCGGTCTCACCTTCGCCCCCGAGGGCGGCTCCGAGCGCATGCGCAAGGTCATCAACAAGATGGTCTCGGAGGAGGACCTGATCCGCACGGTCGCCACCGCGTACGGCAACGGCTGGCGCCAGGTGAAGCTGTACTTCATGTGCGGGCTGCCCACCGAGACCGACGAGGACGTCCTCCAGATCGGCGACATGGCGGTCAACGTCATCGCCAAGGGCCGCGAGGTCTCCGGGCAGAACGACATCCGCTGCACCGTCTCCATCGGCGGTTTCGTGCCCAAGCCGCACACCCCGTTCCAGTGGGCCCCGCAGCTCAGCGCCGAGGAGACCGACGCCCGGCTCGGCAAGCTCCGGGACAAGATCCGCGGCGACAAGAAGTACGGCCGCTCGATCGGCTTCCGCTACCACGACGGCAAGCCCGGCATCGTCGAGGGCCTGCTCTCGCGCGGTGACCGCCGGGTCGGCTCCGTCATCCGCGCCGTCTACGAGGCCGGCGGCCGCTTCGACGGCTGGCGCGAGTACTTCAGCTACGACCTGTGGATGAAGAGCGCCGAGGCGACACTGCCGGACTTCGGCGTGGACGTCGACTGGTACACCACCCGCGAGCGGACGTACGAGGAGGTCCTGCCCTGGGACCACCTGGACTCGGGCCTCGACAAGGACTGGCTCTGGGAGGACTGGCAGGACTCGCTCGACGAGACCGAGGTCGAGGACTGCCGCTGGACCCCGTGCTTCGACTGCGGCGTGTGCCCGCAGATGGACACCAGCATCCAGATCGGCCCGACCGGCAAGAAGCTCCTGCCGCTGACGGTCGTGAAGTAGCCCGCCGGCGTGTGACAGCTCGGTGACGAAGGCCCGGTCCGGGGAAACCCCGGACCGGGCCTTCGCGTCATGAGGTGCATGGACCGGGGAAGACACCGCGCACCCGTGCGTACGGAGTACGGGAAGCACCAGGCGCCCGCGCACTACGAGGGCGGTGACGGCTGCCTCACCACGCTGATCCGGATTCCGGTGCGGATCGTGGTGCTCGTGATCGTCCTGCCGGTGCGCCTGCTGTGGGACGCCCTGGTCGCGACCGCCCGCGCCGCGGACCGCCTGCTGCTGCGGCCGCTGGGCCGCGCGCTCGCATGGCTGGCCGAGGTGCTGGTGGCGGTCCCGGCCCGGTGGCTGTGGCGCCATGTGCTCGTCCCGCTGGGCCACGGGCTGGTGTGGCTGGCCCGCGCGGTGTTCGTACGGCCGTGGGTCGCCCTGTGGCGGTACGTCGTGGTGCCCGGTGTGCGGTACGGGATCGTGGCGCCGCTCCAGTGGCTGTACGCGCACGTCCTCACCCCGCTCGGACACGGGCTGCGGTGGGTGTACCGGGAGATCCTGGTCCCGGCCGGGCACGCTCTCGCCACGGCGGTGCGGTGGCTGGGCACGGCGGTGAAGTGGCTGCTCACCGCCTTGTTCGTGGTGCCGGTGGTGCTGCTGTGGCGCCATGTCCTGGTGCCGGTGGGGCGGGTCGTCGGGTGGCTGGCGGAGCACCTGCTCGTCCTGCCGCTGGTGTGGGTGTACCGGAACGTGCTCACTCCGATGGGCCAGGGCATCGCCCGGTTCCTCGATCTGCTGATCCGGGGCGTCGAGGCCGTCTTCCGGGGGGCCGCGGCCGTACTGCGGTGGCTCGTCGTGGTGCTGCTCGTCACGCCGCTCGCCTGGGTGTACCGGCGCGTCCTGACCCCGGTCGCCCGCGAGACCGCCGCCGCGTTCGGCGTCGCCTGGCGCGTCGCCGGATTCCTCTCGCGGGCCGTGGGCCGGGCGCTGCTCTGGCTGGCCCGGAACCTGATCGGCGCGCCCGTGCGCTGGGCGTACCGCACGGTGTGCGTCCCGGCCGGCCGTTTCGTACGCGATGCCGCCCTGGCCCCCGCCGGGCGGGCCCTTCGCGCGGTGGGCCGCACGGCCCGTCAGACGCTGCGCGCGGCCCGCGAAACGATCCGGCAGGCCAGGCGCGACGCGTGGCGCGCACTGGTCGGCGGGCCGGTGCAACCCGAGCCCGGGGAACTCGGGAGCCCCCTTGCGCGTACTCTGGGTAGTGCAACGACTGTGCCCAGCGCGGCGCCCGAACCAGAGATCTCGCTGCTCCCGGAGAAATCCGTCCAGCAGGGGTGAGCCGGTCCGGACCCCCGGGCCACCCGCATTTCGAGGGCGGCGTGCCACCGCGTCCGCCCCGCACCGAGGAGAAGAACCACTGGGCAAGCGACAGCCCGAAGGCCCGCCGCCCGCACCGGCGGTGCAGCGCATCCGACTGCGCTACACCAAGCGCGGCCGCCTCCGGTTCACCAGCCACCGCGACTTCCAGCGCGCCTTCGAGCGGGCGCTGCGCCGCTCCCAGGTGCCCATGGCCTACTCGGCGGGCTTCACCCCGCACCCCAAGGTCTCGTACGCCAATGCCGCCCCCACCGGCACGGGCAGCGAGGCCGAGTTCCTGGAGATCGCCCTCACCGAGGCGCGTGACCCGGACGTCCTGCGCGAGCTGCTCAATGACTCGATGCCGGACGGCCTGGACATCACGGACGCCGTGGAGGCCCGCACCTCGGGCCTCGCCGACCGGCTGACCGCCTCCATCTGGGAGATGCGCCTGGACGGGGTCGGCCCGGAGGAGGCCGAGAAGGCCGTGGCCGCCTTCAACGCGGCCGAGACCGTCGAGGTCGAGCGCCGCACGAAGAACGGCATGCGGACCTTCGACGCCCGCGCGGCGGTGGTCGACCTCAGGACCGTCGATCTTCCGTCCGATAGGCCCGGTGACAGGGCCTGTGCGATACTGCGGCTGGTTGTTCGGCACGTGACACCTGCCGTACGGCCTGACGACGTCCTGTCCGGTCTCCGCGTTGTGGCCGACCTGGCGCCGCCCGTCGCCGCAGCGGTGACCAGGCTGGCGCAGGGGCTCTTCGACGAGGAGTCCGGCACGGTGACCGACCCGCTCGCGCCCGACCGCGAGGCAGCCCCGGCCGCATCAACCACGGCCACCGGGACAGCTGTCGCGACGGCGCCGGAAGGTGCAGGTTCCGCGTAAGGCGGTCGTTGTAGCGCAGCCCTCGCGCTCGGGAGCCACCTGGGCCGGGCCGCGCGCTGACCCATAAGACTTTCGCCAGGCCGTCCGCACACCGCGTACGGAACCGGCGAGCCAGACATTCAGCTCCCGTGCGGCGCCCGCGCCCCGGACGGCGGTGCCGCGACCACCATGCGGACCGAGCCGGACCGGAACCAGGTGCGGCGCCCGGGAGCGCGACGGGAGAAACGCCCGCATGCCCCAGCCGAACGAACCCGGCACCACCGGGAACGCAGAAGACAACAACACCCCCGGGGACAAGCTGCCGCCGCGCCGCAGGCGCCGCGCCGCCTCCCGCCCCGCGGGCCCGCCGTCGGCGGGCGAGCGTACGGCCTCCGAGGCGCCGGCCATACCGGCCGTTGACGCCGGAGTGTCCGAGACCAGCACCGAGAACACCGCCGGGGCCGAGACCGCCGCCCCGGCCCGCCCCCGCCGCCGTGCGGTCCGTAAGGCAACGTCCCCGGCCGGTGCGCCGAAGGCCGCTGAGGCCACTGAGGTCGTGGAGCCGGTCGTAGCGGAGGAGTCCGCCGAGGAGCCGGTGGAAGAGGCCGTGGCTGAGCCCGTCGCCGAGGCGCCGCGTGCCCGCCGCCGTGCGGTCCGTAAGGCGACTGCCCCGGCCGGTGCGCCCAAGGCCGCCGAGGTCGTGGAGCCGGTCGTAGCGGAGGAGTCCGCCGAGGAGCCGGTGGAAGAGGCCGTGGCTGAGCCCGTCGCCGAGGCGCCGCGTGCCCGCCGCCGTGCCGTCCGCAAGGCAACGTCCCCGGCCGGTGCGCCCAAGGCCGCCGAGCCCAAGGCCGCCGAGCCGGCCGAGATCGTCGAGGAGGCCCCCGTGGTGGAGAGCCCCGAGCCCGCAGCAGAGCCCGTCGCCGAGGCGCCGCGCGGCCGTCGCCGTGCCGTCCGCAAGGCGACGTCCCCCGCCGGTGCGCCGAAGGCCGCCGAGCCCGTCGAGATCGTCGCGGAGGCGCCGGCCGCCGCCGAGAGCGCGGAGCCCGCCGCCGCGGAACCGGCCGCCGAGCCCGCCGAGGCCCCGCGCGGCCGCACCCGCCGCCGGGCATCCGCCCCGGCCGGTGCCCCGCAGGCCGCCGCCCAGCCCGCCGCCGCGCCCGCCGACGAGGCCACCGCGCCCGCCGACGAGGCCACCGCGCCCGCCGATGAGGCCGCTGAAACGGCGGAGCCCGTTGTCGAGGCGCCGCGCGGCCGTCGCCGTGCCGTCCGTAAGGCCACCGCCCCGGCCGGCGCCCCGCAGGCCGCCGAGGAGCGCGCCGAGGTCCAGACCGGCGAGAGCCTGCCCGAGGAGGCCGTCGAGGAACTGGCCGCCGAGGTCGCCGAGGTCGAGGAGGCCGCCCCGCGCGGCCGTCAGCGCCGCCGCGCCACCGCCGCCGCGGGCCGCCCCGAGTTCACCGCCAAGACGGAGGAGCCCGCGCGCCGCAGCCGCCGGGCGACGCGCCCGGCCGTGGCCGTCTTCCAGGCGCCGGTCTTCGCCGAGCCGATGTTCCAGACCCCGGAGACCGCGGCCGCCGCCGCTGCCGCCGCGGGCCCCGCCTCGCAGGAGGAGGAGCCCGAGGACGAGATCACCACGGCCGAGGAGCACACCGCCCCCGCCGAGGCCGCCCCGCAGGGCGGATCGCGCCGCCGTCGCCGCCGCCGCGGTGAGGCCGCCGACGCCGAGCCCGCCGAGCAGGTGGCCCCGGCCCGGGAGCAGCCCGCCGAGGAGGAGCACGAACCCGCGGGCGAGAACGACACCGAGCACGACGGCGAGGACACCGACGAGTACGGCGACCGGCCGTCGCGCCGCCGCCGCCGGGGTGGCCGCCGCCGCCGTCGCGGCGAGTCCTCCGAGGACGACGCCGCCGAGCAGCAGCACCAGGACGAGTCCGCCGCCGAGCACACCGAGGACGAGCCCGAGGCCGCCCAGGAGTCCGACGACGAGGGCGACGAGGAGCAGGACGACCACGAGGCCGCCGCCTCCGGGTCGAGCAGCAGCCGCCGTCGCAGGCGCCGCCGTCGTCGCAGCGGTGACGCCGGGTCCGACGCGGAGAACGGCACGGACGACCCCGAGCGCACGGTCGTCAAGGTCCGCGAGCCCCGCAAGAAGGAGGAGCGGGAGCTCGGCACCGGCTTCGACGAGGTCCAGTCCATCAAGGGCTCGACCCGCATGGAGGCCAAGAAGCAGCGCCGCCGCGAGGGCCGCGAGCAGGGCCGCCGCCGGGTGCCGATCATCACCGAGGCCGAGTTCCTGGCCCGCCGCGAGGCCGTCGAGCGCGTCATGGTCGTCCGCCAGAGCGGCGAGCGCACCCAGATCGGCGTCCTTGAGGACAACGTGCTCGTGGAGCACTACGTCAACAAGGAGCAGGCCACCAGCTACGTCGGCAACGTCTACCTGGGCAAGGTCCAGAACGTGCTGCCGTCCATGGAGGCCGCCTTCGTCGACATCGGCAAGGGCCGCAACGCCGTCCTGTACGCCGGTGAGGTCAACTTCGAGGCGCTCGGCATGGCCCACGGGCCGCGCCGCATCGAGACCGCGCTCAAGTCCGGCCAGTCCGTCCTCGTCCAGGTGACGAAGGACCCGATCGGCCACAAGGGCGCCCGCCTGACCAGCCAGGTCTCGCTGCCCGGCCGCTACCTGGTCTACGTGCCCGAGGGCTCGATGACGGGGATCAGCCGCAAGCTGCCCGACACCGAGCGCGCCCGGCTCAAGACCATCCTCAAGAAGATCGTCCCCGAGGACGCGGGCGTCATCGTCCGCACCGCCGCCGAGGGCGCGAGCGAGGACGAGCTGCGCCGTGACGTCGAGCGGCTCCAGCAGCAGTGGGAGGACATCCGGAAGAAGTCCAAGAGCACCGGCAGCTCCAACGCGCCGACGCTCCTGTACGGCGAGCCGGACATGACCGTCCGGGTCGTCCGCGACATCTTCAACGAGGACTTCTCCAAGGTCATCGTCAGCGGCGACGAGGCGTGGGAGACCATTCACGGCTACGTCTCGCACGTGGCGCCCGACCTGACGGACCGGCTGTCGCGGTGGACCTCCGAGGTCGACATCTTCGCGACGTACCGGATCGACGAGCAGCTCATGAAGGCGCTGGACCGCAAGGTCTACCTGCCGAGCGGCGGCTCGCTGGTGATCGACAAGACCGAGGCGATGGTCGTCGTCGACGTCAACACCGGCAAGTTCACCGGCCAGGGCGGCAACCTGGAAGAGACCGTCACCAAGAACAACCTGGAGGCGGCCGAGGAGATCGTGCGCCAGCTGCGGCTGCGCGACCTCGGCGGCATCGTCGTCGTCGACTTCATCGACATGGTGCTGGAGTCCAACCGCGACCTGGTGCTGCGGCGCCTGCTGGAGTGCCTGGGCCGCGACCGTACGAAGCACCAGGTCGCCGAGGTCACCTCGCTGGGCCTGGTCCAGATGACCCGCAAGCGGGTCGGCCAGGGTCTGCTGGAGTCCTTCTCCGAGACCTGCGTCCACTGCAACGGGCGCGGCGTGATCGTGCACATGGAGCAGCCCGCGTCGGTGGGCGGCGGTGGCGGCGGCAAGCGCTCGAAGAAGCGCCGCGGCGGGTCCGGCCAGGACCACGAGCACGACCACGGCCACGAGCACGTCTCCGACACCGAGGCCGAGACCGAGGCCGAGGTGGCGGCGGAGGTCGCCGCCCCGGTGGCGCTGCCCGAGCCGGAGTTCGTCGCGGACGAGGAGCTGTACAGCAGCCCCGCCGAGGCCGAGGCCGCCGCGCGCGGCCGTGGCCGCCGCCGGGCGTCCCGCAAGGCTTCCGCCCCGGCGGGCGCCCCGAAGTCCGCGTCCGCCCCGGCCGAGGAGACCGTGGCCGAGCCGGTCGCGGAGCCGGAGCCCGTCAAGGCCCCGGAGCCGGTGGCCGAGACGCCCGCCGAGGCACCTGCCGAGGCGCCCCAGGGCCGTACGCGCCGCCGGGCGACCCGTAAGGCGACCGCCCCCGCGGGCTCGCCCGCCCCGGCCGAAGCGGTCGTGGCCGAGCCGGTCATGGCGGAGCCCGCCGAGCCCGCTCCGGCCGCCGAGGAGCCGGCGTCCGGGCCCGACCCGGTCGCCTCCGAGGACCCGGTGGTCGAGGCCGCGCACGAGGAGGTCCCGGCCGATGAGCCGGCCGCGCCGCCGCGTGTCCGGCGCCGCGCCACCCGTAAGGTCAGCGCGCCCGCCGGTCCCCCCGCCGGGGCCGAGGAGGCCGCGGTCGTCGTGGTGGAGGCCCCCGAGGCGGAGGCCGAGGCCGAGCCGGCGCCGGCCAAGAAGGCGGCCCGCAAGACCGCCAAGAAGGCCACGGCCAAGAAGGCGGCCGTCAAGAAGACCGCGGCGAAGAAGACCGCCGCGAAGAAGACGACGGCCAAGAAGGCGGCGAAGAAGACGGTGGCGGCGGAGCAGCAGACCGCGTCACCCGTCACGGCCACGGCCGACGAGGCCTGACCTCCTCGCACCGCGCGCGACGCAGTCGGGCCGGTCCCCCGCGGGACCGGCCGGCTGCGTCGAGGCCCCGGGCCGCTCCCGCCCCCGACACGAAAGCCCCCCCCACATGCGCAAGATCCAGAAGGCCGTCATACCGGCCGCCGGGCTCGGCACCCGGTTCCTTCCGGCGACGAAGGCCACTCCCAAGGAGATGCTGCCCGTCGTCGACAAGCCGGCGATCCAGTACGTCGTGGAGGAGGCCGCCACCGCGGGGCTGAGCGACGTGCTGATGATCACGGGGCGCAACAAGCGGGCACTTGAGGACCACTTCGACCGGAACTACGAGCTGGAGTCGGCGCTGACCCGCAAGGGCGACGCCGCCCGGCTGGTGCGGGTCCAGGAGTCGAGCGACCTCGCGACCATGCACTACGTCCGCCAGGGCGACCCGCGGGGCCTGGGCCACGCCGTGCTGTGCGCGGAGCCCCACGTCGGGGACGAGCCCTTCGCGGTGCTGCTCGGCGACGACCTGATCGATCCGCGCGACCCGCTGCTGGCCCGGATGACCGAGATCCAGGAGCGCGAGGGCGGCAGCGTCGTCGCACTCATGGAGGTGGCGCCCGAACAGAGCCATCTGTACGGGTGCGCGGCGGTGGAGCCCACCTTGGACAGCGACATCGTCCGGGTGACCGGGCTGGTCGAGAAGCCGGAGCCGGGCGACGCGCCCAGCAATCTGGCGGTCATCGGCCGCTATGTCCTGGACCCCGCCGTCTTCGCCGTCCTGCGGGAGACCGCGCCGGGCCGGGGCGACGAGATCCAGCTGACCGACGCGCTCCAGCAGCTGGCCGCGGACGAGAAGCTCGGCGGCCCGGTGCACGGTGTCGTCTTCCGGGGCCGCCGTTACGACACCGGCGACCGCGGCGACTACCTGCGGGCCATCGTCCGCCTCGCCTGCGAGCGCGAGGACCTGGGCCCCGACTTCCGCAGCTGGCTGCGCGCCTACGTGGCGGCCGAGCTCTGACCCGCCCGCCGGGCCCGTACGCACTCCCACCCCGGGACATCCGCAACACCGCACCAAGGACCAAGGAGAACCCCATGATCGGCATGATTCTGGCGGCCGGCGCCGGCCGCCGCCTGCGCCCCTACACCGACACGCTTCCCAAGGCCCTGGTGCCGGTCGGCCCCGAGGGCGACGAGGAGAGCCTGACCGTGGTCGACCTGACGCTCGGCAACTTCGCCGAGGTCGGCCTGACCGAGGTCGCGATCATCGTGGGCTACCGCAAGGAGGCCCTGTACGAGCGCAAGGCGGCGCTGGAGGCCAAGTACGGCGTCAGCATCACGCTGATCGACAACGACAAGGCCGAGGAGTGGAACAACGCCTACTCCCTGTGGTGCGGCCGGGACGCCCTCAAGGACGGCGTCATCCTGGCCAACGGCGACACCGTGCACCCGGTCTCCGTCGAGAAGACGCTGCTGGCCGCCCGCGGCGACGGCAAGAAGATCATCCTCGCCCTCGACACGGTGAAGCAGCTCGCCGACGAGGAGATGAAGGTCGTCGTGGAGGACGGCAAGGGCGTCCGCCGGATCACCAAGCTGATGGACCCGGCCGAGGCGACCGGTGAGTACATCGGCGTCACCCTGATCGAGGGCGAGGCGGCGGCCGAGCTGGCCGACGCGCTGAAGACCACCTTCGAGCGCGACCCGGACCTGTACTACGAGGACGGCTACCAGGAGCTCGTCAACCGCGGCTTCACGGTCGACGTGGAGCCGATCGGCGACGTGAAGTGGGTCGAGATCGACAACCACGAGGACCTGGCCAAGGGCAGGAAGATCGCGTGCCAGTACTGACCCGGCTGATACCCGCACCGGTCGTCGTCGACATCCGGCCCGGCGCTCTGGCGGATCTGGCGAGTGTCCTCGCCGATCAGCGGATCTCCGGCTCGGGCAAGCTGGCGGTGGCGATCAGCGGGGGCAGCGGCCGGGCGCTGCGCGAGCGGCTCTCGGACAGCCTGCCGGGCGCTTCCTGGTTCGAGGTGGGCGGCGGCACGCTGAACGACGCCGTCAAGCTCGCCGAGGCGATGAAGTCCGGGCGGTACGACGCCGTGGTGGGCCTCGGCGGCGGCAAGATCATCGACTGTGCGAAGTTCGCCGCCGCGCGCGTCGGGCTGCCGCTGGTCGCCGTGGCGACGAACCTGTCCCACGACGGTCTGTGCTCCCCGGTGGCGACGCTGGACAACGACGCGGGCCGCGGCTCGTACGGTGTGCCGAACCCGATCGCCGTCGTCATCGACCTCGACGTCATCCGGGAGGCCCCGGCCCGCTTCGTGCGCTCCGGGATCGGGGACGCGCTGTCGAACATCTCCGCCGTGGCGGACTGGGAGCTGGCCCACCGGGTCAACGGCGAGGACATCGACGGGCTGGCAGCCGGGATGGCCAGACAGGCCGGTGAGGCCGTGCTGCGCCACCCCGGGAGCCTGGACGACGACGCGTTCCTCCAGGTGCTGGCGGAGGGCCTGGTGCTCACCGGGATCTCGATGTCGGTGGCCGGTGACAGCCGGCCCGCCTCGGGCGCCTGCCACGAGATCAACCACGCCTTCGACCTGCTCTTCCCGCAGCGCGCCGCCAGCCACGGCGAGCAGTGCGGACTCGGCGCGGCCTTCGCGATGCATCTGCGCGGCGCCGTGCAGGAATCCGTACGGATGACCGAGGTGCTGCGGCGCCACGGGCTGCCGGTGACGGCCGGGGACATGGGCTTCGACGTGGACGAGTTCGTCTCGGTGGTCGAGTTCGCGCCCCGGACCAGGCCGGGCCGTTACACGATCCTGGAGCACCTGAACCTGTCCGGGGACGGGATCAGGGACGCGTACGCCGAGTACGTCAGGAACGCCGCGGGCTGAGCGGCGCGGGGCTGTACCGGACCCGGTTTGACCGGTTGTCCGGGGCCCCGTAATCTTGACCCTCGGCGTTTGTTCGCCACACCTCTGAGCACTGACCTCCCGCTCGTACGGGAGAGGCCGCTCGTCCAATCCGGATCGTCACGGGTCCCCGGACCCGTGTGAGCGGCTGGCATCAGGGGTTTCCGCTTCGAGTGAGAGTGAGATCCGCGTGTACGCCATCGTGCGCAGCGGTGGTCGCCAGCACAAGGTTGCTGTCGGCGACATCGTTGAGGTTGACAAGATTCCCACCGCCAAGGTTGGCGACACGGTAGAGCTCTCTACCCTGCTCGTTGTCGACGGCGACGCCGTGACCAGCGACCCGTGGGTGCTGGACGGGATCAAGGTCCAGGCCGAGATCGTGGACCACCACAAGGGTGCGAAGATCGACATCCTTCGCTACAAGAACAAGACCGGCTACCGCCGTCGCCAGGGTCACCGCCAGCAGTACACGGCGATCAAGGTCACCGGTATTCCCGCGGCTGCGAAGTAAGGGACTGAGGAGACATGGCACACAAGAAGGGCGCATCGTCCACCCGGAACGGGCGCGATTCCAATGCTCAGCGGCTCGGCGTGAAGCGCTTCGGCGGTCAGGCCGTCAACGCCGGTGAGATCCTGGTCCGCCAGCGCGGCACCCACTTCCACCCGGGCACGGGCGTCGGCCGTGGCGGCGACGACACGCTGTTCGCCCTGGCCGCCGGCGCGGTCCAGTTCGGCACGCACCGTGGCCGTAACGTGGTGAACATCGTTCCGATCGCCGGCTGAATTCCCGGCGCTCGTCGAGCGGTATGACGTGGAGGCGGACCTCACTTCCTGTTAGGGGAAGTGGGTCCGCCTTTCGCGTGTTGCTCCTATGAGGGCTGCACGAGCACTTTTCTGCACGTATGTAACTGGAGGATCCATCCATGACCACCTTCGTGGACCGCGTCGAACTGCATGTCGCCGCGGGTAACGGGGGCCACGGCTGTGCCTCCGTTCACCGTGAGAAGTTCAAGCCGCTCGGCGGCCCGGACGGCGGCAACGGCGGCCGCGGCGGCGATGTGACCCTGGTCGTCGACCAGGCCGTCACCACGCTCCTCGACTACCACCACCACCCCCACCGCAAGGCCACCAACGGCCAGCCCGGCGCGGGCGACAACCGCACCGGCAAGGAGGGCCAGGACCTGGTCCTGCCCGTGCCGGACGGCACCGTCGTCCTCGACCGCGACGGCAATGTGCTCGCCGACCTCGTCGGCCACGGCACCGCCTTCGTCGCCGGCCAGGGCGGCCGCGGCGGCCTGGGGAACGCCGCACTGGCCTCCGCCCGGCGCAAGGCCCCCGGCTTCGCGCTGCTCGGCGAGCCCGGCGAGGCGCGGGACATCGTCCTGGAGCTCAAGACCGTCGCCGACGTCGCCCTGGTGGGCTACCCGAGCGCCGGCAAGTCCTCGCTGATCTCCGTGCTGTCGGCCGCCAAGCCGAAGATCGCCGACTACCCGTTCACCACCCTCGTCCCGAACCTGGGCGTGGTCACCGCGGGCAGCACCGTCTACACCATCGCCGACGTCCCGGGCCTGATCCCGGGCGCCAGCCAGGGCAAGGGCCTCGGCCTGGAGTTCCTGCGCCACGTCGAGCGCTGCTCGGTCCTCGTCCACGTCCTGGACACGGCGACGCTGGAGTCCGACCGTGACCCGGTCTCCGACCTCGACATGATCGAGGAGGAGCTGAAGCTGTACGGAGGGCTGGAGGACCGGCCCCGGATCGTCGTCCTCAACAAGATCGACATCCCGGACGGCCAGGACCTCGCGGACATGATCCGGCCCGACCTGGAAGCCCGCGGCTACCGCGTCTTCGAGGCGTCCGCCGTCGCCAGGACCGGGCTCAAGGAGCTGTCCTTCGCGCTGGCCGGCATCATCGCCGAGGCCCGTGCGGCCAAGCCGGTGGAGGAGACCACCCGTATCGTCATCCGGCCCAAGGCCGTGGACGACGCCGGGTTCACCGTGACCCTGGAGGACGACGGCATCTACCGGGTGCGCGGCGAGAAGCCGGAGCGCTGGGTGCGCCAGACCGACTTCAACAACGACGAGGCCGTCGGCTACCTCGCGGACCGGCTGAACCGGCTGGGCGTCGAGGACGAGCTGCGCAAGGCCGGGGCCCGCGCGGGCGACGGCGTGGCGATCGGAGCCGAGGACAACGCGGTCGTCTTCGACTGGGAGCCGACCGTGTCGGCCGGTGCGGAGATGCTCGGCCGCCGGGGCGAGGACCACCGCTTGGAGGAGCAGCGTCCGGCCACCCAGCGCCGCCGCGACCGCGAGGCGCAGCGCGACGAGGCCGTCAAGGAGTACCAGGAGTTCGACCCGTTCGCGTGAGCCGCTGACGGCGAAGCCCGCAACGGCGAAGCCCGCAACGACGACGGTCCCGGCACCCCCTCGGGGGAGCCGGGACCGTTTCGCGTGCTCAGACCTCAGACCTGCCCGGCGCGCTCCAGTGCCTCGGCGGGGGAGGGGGCCGGGGTGCGCTCGGCGAGCGGGACGACCGGCGGCAGGGCCTCCTCGCCCAGGAACACCCGGCGCACCACGCGCTCGGCGGCGTGCCCGTCGTCGTAGTCGCAGTAGCGCTCCCGGAACGCGGCGCGCAGCCCCGCCGCCTTCTCGTCGCGCCACGCGTCCGAGCCCAGGACGGCGGTCAGCTCCTCCTGCGAGGTCGCGACGGCGCCCGGGGGCTCGGCCATGAGGTCGAAGTAGGTTCCGCGCACGACCCGGTAGGTGTCCCAGTCGTCCGCGTAGATCACGATCGGCCGGTCCAGGTTGGCGTAGTCGAACATCGCCGATGAGTAGTCGGTGACCAGGGCGTCGGCCGCGAGGTAGAGCTGCTCGACGTTGCCGTGCGCGGAGACGTCGATGACCCGGCCGCTGGCCTGGAGCTCGGCGAGCCGGCCGGTCGGCTTGTAGAAGTAGTGCCCGCGCACCAGCAGGGTCACGTCGGGGCCCAGCGCCTCGGCCAGCTTCGGCAGGTCGACCCGGGGGGCGAAGGACTTCTCGTACTCGCGGTGCGTCGGCATGTACAGGAACGCGGTCGAGCCGTCCGCGAGGCCCAGGTCGTGCCGGGCCCGCACGACGTCGGCGGCGGTGGCGCGGAGCAGCACGTCGTTGCGCGGGTAGCCGGTCTCCAGCGTGGTGTACCGGCAGGGGTAGACCCGCTCCCAGACGGTGGTCGAGAACCGGTTGGAGGTCAGGCTGTAGTCCCAGCGGTCGCACCGGCGCAGCAGCAGCTCCATGTCCATGTTGGTGGACGCGGGGTACTGCGCCTGGTCGAGCCCCATCGTCTTCAGCGGGGTGCCGTGATGGGTCTGGAGGTGGATCTGCCCCTCGCGCTTCACGATGGTGTCGCCGAAGTTCACGTTGTTCGTGAGGTACTTGGCGCGGGCCATGACCGCCCAGTACTCGCGCGAGCCGACGATCACCTTCTCGACCCCCTTCGGCACCCGGTCGCGGTGCTCGGAGCGCACGGCCCAGACCCGGCGCACGCCCGGCGCGAGACGGCCCAGCTCGGCCTCGATGGCCGCCGGGTTGCAGGAGTAGCCGCGCCCCCAGTACGCGGAGAACACCGCCAGGTTCTCGTCCAGCGGCATCCGCAGCTGCGACCGGTAGAACATGCCGAGGGCGGCCCGCTTGGCCCGGCCGATACGGGCCTGACCGCCCTGCCGGGCGCGGTGGCGCACGTTGTTGGCGCGGGTCACGCCGAAGAACGCGGAGTACGAGTCGACCCCGAGCAGCGCGTATTTGTAACCGCGCCCGCCCGGCGGCCGCTCGAAGCCCTCCGGGAGGCGGCCGCGGTAGTCCTTGGCCGCCCGGTGGAAGAATTCGGCGCGCGCGTTGCGCGGGAGCCGGCCCGGCCTTTCCAGAATGGTCAGGAAGTGGTCGACCATCTTCCTGAACAGCGCCGGCCGCCAGCGATCGAGCTCCGGCCGCTCGTCCAGGAACGCGAAGACCCGGTCGTACTGGTCGAAGACGTCGAAATGCTTCCGGCTGACCGTGCGGAGGATGTTCCCGCCCTCACGCCGCTGCCGGTACAGCACACAGGAGCGGTCGAGCACGGCGATGCGCTCCGCCGCGATCATCGCGCTGTACGTCCAGGGCGCGTCCTCGTAGTAACCGGGCGGGAAACGGAGTCCGTGGCGGGTGACGAAATCGCGCCGGTAGGCCTTGTTCCAGACGATTTGCAGCAGGTCCAGCAGCTGTGGCCGCTCCGCGAGGGAGAAGACCTTCGGGTCGGCCTCGGACATCAGGTCGGAGCGCTTGTTGCGCAGCAGCTGCCCGTCCCAGTAGGCGCGGGTGTAGTCGTAGACCAGGATGTCCGGGTCGTCCGTCGCGTCGAGCCGCGCCGCGATGGCCGCCAGGGAGCCCGGCGCCAGGGTGTCGTCGCTGTCGAGGAAGAGGACGTAGTCACCGGTCGCCAGGTCGAGACCCGCGTTGCGCGCGCGGCCCAGGCCCACGTTCTCCGTGAGGTGCAGCACACGGATCCGGGGGTCGCGGGCCGCGTAGGCGTCCAGGATCGCGCCGGAACCGTCGGGGGAGCAGTCGTCGACACCGATGACTTCGAAGTCGGTGAAGTCCTGCCCGAGCACGGAGTCCAGACACTCCCCGATGTACCCCTGCACGTTGTACGCAGGCACGATGAGTGTCAGTCGAGGCATCGTCCACCAGTTCCAGAGAGCTTCCGCAGGGTTTGTGCGAGGGGCGCGGTCGGCACCGTGGAAAAGTGGGGTGCGTCCGGCACCCGGACAGCGTAATTGATCGCCCCGGCCGTTCCCGGAGGGTGGCTCGGGCCGTCCACGTAGGGTGGAACGCTGACGGGTACAGCATCTGACAGGGAGACGCACGACATGACCTGGATGGTTACGGGCGGGGCGGGGTTCATCGGTGCGCACGTGGTGCGCGCGATGCTCGCGGGTGGTCAGCAGGTGGTCGTGTTCGACGACCTGTCGACCGGAAGCGCCGACAAGGTACCCGCCGGGGTACCCCTGGTGACCGGCAGCGTTCTCGACCGCGAGGCCCTCGACGCGGCGATCCGGGACCACGGGGTGACCGGGGTGGTGCACATCGCCGGCAAGAAGCAGGTCGGCGAGTCCGTCGAGCGCCCCCTCCACTACTACAAGGAGAACGTCACCGGCCTGGAGGTCCTGCTGGAGAGCATGGTCGCCGGTGGTGTCGACCGGCTGGTGTTCTCCTCGTCGGCCGCCGTCTACGGCATGCCCGACGTCGACCTCGTCACCGAGCGGACCCCGTGCGCGCCGATGAGCCCCTACGGGGAGACCAAACTCATCGGCGAGTGGCTGATCCACGCCGCCGCCAGGGCCCACGGGCTGCGCTGCGCCTCGCTGCGCTACTTCAACGTGGCGGGCGCCGCGTCTCCGGAGCTGGCCGACGCCGGGGTCTTCAACCTGATCCCGATGGTCTTCGAGCGCCTGGAGGCGGGCGAGTCCCCGCGCATCTTCGGTGACGACTACGCGACCCCCGACGGCACGTGCGTCCGCGACTACATCCACGTCGAGGACATCGCCTCCGCCCACCTCGCGGCCGCCCGCCGGCTCCAGGACGCCGAGCCCGGCACGGACCTCACGCTGAACATCGGCCGCGGCGAGGGCAGCTCGGTGCGCGAGATGGTCGACCGCATCCTCAAGGTCACGGACAACGGTGCCGTCACCGCCGAGGTGACCGCCCGCCGCCCCGGCGACCCGGCCCGGGTGGTCGCGGGCGCCGATCGCATCCGCGAGGAGCTGGGCTGGTCGGCCCGGTTCGGCCTGGACGAGATGATCGAGTCCGCCTGGCAGGGCTGGCGCCTGCGCCACCCCTGACGACCTCACCCACGACGGCGAGCGGGCTCCCGAAGCCCCGCGACTGCGCCTCCGGCGTTGTCGCGGGTGAGGTCGTCAGCACGGTCCGGTACGCGGGCCCGGCACCGCGCTCGTCGGTGCCGGGCCCCACGTGTGTCCTTCGGCCCCTCAGAGCTCCCGCTCCCGCGCCGGTTTCGCCGCCTCCGCGCGGCGCTGGGCGGGGATGCCGGGGAGCAGCCGCTCCTCCATCAGCCGGCGGTGCGTGTCCGCGGCCCGGGACAGCTCGCGTGCCGCGTCGGCGAACCGGACGGCGGACGGCGGGTCGGACGGGCCGAGGAGCCGGAGCTTCAGGTCCGTCCGGGCCGGGGCGAGCCCGTCGCCGCCGGGGTCGCGCACCGAGGCGAGGAGGGCGGGGACACCCGCCGCGTCCGGGGTCAGGACGGTCGCCGCCGAGACCGTCGGGAAGGCCTCCCGGAACTCCGCGTCGGACAGGCCCCCGGTGTTCGCCACGGCGTACGGCTTCTCGCCGGCCAGGTAGTCGCTGACCACGCTCGACACATCGCTGATCAGCAGGTCCGCCGCGTTGAAGCAGGCGTACAGCGCGGGCCTGTCCGCCGTGACGATCTGGTGCTCCCCTTCGGGCAGGGACGCCCAGTGGGCCGCCTCCCAGGCCGCAGTCGCCGCGTCGACCGCCGCCGCCCGGCCGGCCTCGGGGGTGCCCTGGGCCAGCATCCGTTCGGCGTCGTCCGCGTCGGGGCGGAAGGCGGAGGCGGTCAGGGCGTCCAGCTCCGCGGTGCGTCGGGCCAGTTCGGCGGCGGCCCCGGGGGCGGGGCGCGGGGCGGGGCGGGCGCGGTTGGCCGCGTGGATCAGTTCCTGGATGCGGGCGTCGGCGGCGCCGGCCCGCGGGTCGACCGAGCCCGTCATGGGGTGCGGTTTGTAGAGCAGCCGGACCCCGGGGTCGGCGAGCAGTTCCCGGACGATGTTCTCGCCGGCCAGGACGATGGAGGTGTTGCCGGGGTTGCCGTCCCAGCCCTCCCAGGTGGGGGCGTAGAGCACTGTCGTGTACGGGCCGGTGGGAGGGCCCGCGTACGGGGCGATCGGGGCCAGCTGGGGGCGGCCGATCTCCACCACGTCACCGTCCCGTACGCCGACGTCGGCCAGGGCGTAGCGCTCGCGCGCGGCGGGGCCGGCGACCCACACCTCGTCGTACGCCTTCGCGTACGGGTTGCAGCTGGACAGCTTGTCGCTCTCGCCGTGGTTGACGAAGGCGTGCTTGATCGTCGGGACGCGCAGGACCTGCGAGGTCTTGCCGGAGTTCGCCGGGTGGATCAGCATCTTGAGGCTGGACTGTTCCAGGCGCAGCAGCTGGGAGACCTTCGGGAGGCAGACGACGGGGAGGTCGGTGGCGCCGATGCGCTGCATCATGAAGCGCTCGCGCAGCAGGATGACCGGCCGGCCGTCGAGCGAGGCCAGTGCGTCCAGCCACATGTTGGCCTGGTACGCGGACGAGGCCCCGCCCGAGAAGTACATGCCGACGGTGGGCCGGTAGTCGGCGAGCCAGGCGTCGAACCACTCCTGCACCTCGTCGGGCGTGGCCGGCCCGCGGCGCAGCAGGCACCGCGTCAGCGTGCCGAGCGCCACCGCGGCGAGGCCGGCCGAGACCGCGATGCCCGCCGCCGCGTACTGCGGCCGGTCGTTCGTCGCGGTCACCAGCAGCCCCGCGGTGAGCGGCAGGCCGAAGAGGATGAGGCGGGGGCCGTGGTGGCGGGCCAGCAGGGCCCGGGGAGCCGGGGTGATGCGCAGGGCCGAGGCGTCGATGTTGCGGGTGAGCAGGGGCAGGGTGCGGGACTGGCGTACCCGGATCGCCGCCGCGTGGGTGGCGAGGTGCAGCGCGTAGAAGAGGAGGAGGCCGAGGACCAGCGGCAGGTAGACCGCCTCGCTCCGGGTGCCCGGCATCCTGATCATTCCGACGAGCAGCAGGAGATCGCAGGCCAGGCGGCGGACCATGGTGTCCGCGCGCACCCTGGCGAGCAGCGTGACCTGGCCGGGCAGCCATCGGTGCAGGGCGGCTTCGGCACACAGGACGGCCGCGGTCGCCACGATCAGCAGGACGAGGTGGGGCTCGACGGCCGCCGCTGCCTGGACGGTGAGGGCGACCACCAGCAGGCCGAGAGGGAGGGCCTTGGCGGCGGACCGCAGATGGGGGAGAAGTGGTGGCACGGGTGGGACTCCAAAAGAGCTCAGGCTCCTGTGCGTGCGCCGTGGGGGCGGCGGCGTCCGGCCGGGTCCGGACGAGCGGGGGTTCGGACGAGCGGGGGGTTCGGACATCACCGTAGGGAAACTCAGTCAATCCGATGATGAGACGAGCGTGAAGACTTTGTGAGAAACGGGCCGCCGCGCACAACCATCTGCCATGTCCATGCATGCGCGCGGTGCCGGACCCCCTCCGGTCATGGCCGGCCGGTTACGGGAGAACGCCGCTTTTCCTCCGGATGCGTCGGCGATGAGCGAGCCCATCACGTTTTGTCCCGGATAGGGCGATAGATCTCAGTAAGGTCGCCGGTAGGTCGCAGCCGCGACAGGACCGCCGTCTCATCGGCCACATCTCATCGTGGGGGCAGAAACTGTGAAGGCTCTCGTACTCGCCGGTGGGGCAGGCACCCGGCTCCGCCCCATCACCCACACCTCGGCCAAGCAACTGGTCCCGGTGGCGAACAAACCGGTCCTCTTCTACGGCCTGGAGGCCATCGCGGAAGCCGGAATCACCGAGGTCGGCATCATCGTGGGCGACACCGAGCAGGAGATCCGCGGGGCGGTCGGCGACGGCTCGCGCTTCGGCATCGACGTCACCTACATCCGGCAGTCCGAGCCCCTCGGCCTCGCCCACGCGGTCCTGGTCGCCCACCGCTTCCTGGGCGACGACGACTTCGTCATGTACCTGGGCGACAACTTCATCGTCGGCGGGATCGCCGGCCTGGTCGAGGGGTTCCGGGCGGACCGGCCCGACGCCCAGATCCTGCTGACCCGGGTGCCCGACCCGACCTCCTTCGGCGTCGCGGAGCTGGACGGTGACGGCAGGGTGGTGGCCCTGGAGGAGAAGCCCGAGTACCCCAAGAGCGACCTCGCGCTCGTCGGTGTCTACCTCTTCACCCGGGCCGTCCACGAGGCCGTCCGCTCGATCCGGCCGTCCTGGCGCGGCGAGCTGGAGATCACTCACGCCATCCAGTGGCTCATCGACCAGCAGTGCGACGTGCGCTCCACCACGATCCGGGGCTACTGGAAGGACACCGGCAACGTCACCGACATGCTGGAGGTCAACCGGACCGTGCTGGAGAGCGTGGAGCCGAGCACCGAGGGCGCCCACGTCGACGGCGAGAGCGAGATCATCGGCCGGGTGCTGATCGAACCGGGCGCCCGGGTCACCCGCAGCCGGATCGTCGGGCCCGCCATCATCGGGACCGGCTCGGTCATCAGCGACGCCTATGTCGGCCCGTTCACCTCCATCTCCCAGAACTGCCGGATCGAGGACAGCGAGATCGAGTACTCCATCGTGCTGCGGGGCGCCTCGATCGACGGGGTGCGGCGCGTGGAGGCCTCGCTGATCGGCCATGACGTCGAGGTGACCCCCGCGCCCCGCAGCCCGTCCGCCCACCGTCTCGTCCTCGGCGACCACAGCAAGGTACAGATCTCCTCATGACCGATCCCACGCGCATCCTCGTCACCGGCGGCGCCGGCTTCATCGGCTCCCACTACATCCGTACGCTGCTGGGTCCCGACGGCCCCGGCGACGTCACCGTCACCGTCCTGGACAAGCTCACCTACGCGGGCAACCCGGCCAACCTGGCGGAGGTCCGCGGCCACCCCGGCTTCGCCTTCGTGCACGGCGACATCTGCGACGCCGGCCTGGCCGCGCGCCTCATGGCCCGGCACGACCAGGTGGTGCACCTCGCCGCCGAGTCCCACGTCGACCGCTCCATCGACGGCGGCGCGGCCTTCGTCCGTACGAACGTCGTCGGCACCCACACCCTGGTCCACGCCGCGCACGAGGCAGGCATCGCCACCTTCGTCCACGTCTCCACCGACGAGGTCTACGGCTCCATCGACGAGGGCTCCTGGACCGAGGACGAACCCCTCGCGCCCAACTCCCCCTACTCCGCGTCCAAGGCCTCCAGCGACCTCATCGCCCTGGCCTACCACCGCACCCACGGCCTCGACGTGCGGGTCACCCGCTGCTCCAACAACTACGGCCACCACCACTTCCCCGAGAAGGTCATCCCGCTCTTCGTCACCAACCTCCTGGAGGGCCGGCCCGTACCGCTCTACGGCGACGGCGCCCATGTGCGCGACTGGCTGCACATCGACGACCACGTCCAGGCCATCGAACTCGTCCGCACCGAGGGCCGCCCCGGTGAGATCTACAACATCGGCGGCGGCACCGAGCTGTCCAACAAGGAACTCACCCGGCTGCTCCTGGAGGCGTGCGACGCCGACTGGGACACCGACGTGACCCACGTCGAGGACCGCAAGGGCCACGACCGGCGTTACTCGGTGGACTGCGCCAAGATCCGCGAGGAGCTGGGCTACACGCCCCGCAAGGACTTTCGCACCGGCCTCGCCGAGACCGTGCGCTGGTACCGCGAGAACCGGTCCTGGTGGGAGCCGCTCAAGGAGAGGGCCGCCCTGTGAGCCCCCGCTGGCTGGTCACCGGGGCCGGCGGCATGCTCGGCCGGGACCTGACGGCCGCGCTCGCCCGCGAGGACGCCGCCGTCGTCGCCGCGGACCGGGCGGCCCTGGACATCGCCGACCCGGCCCGCGTCCGCGAGGCGTTCGCCGCCCACCGGCCCGCCGTCGTCGTCAACTGCGCCGCCTGGACAGCCGTCGACGACGCCGAGAGCCAGGAGGAGGCCGCGCTGCGGGTCAACGGCACCGGCCCCGCCGTACTCGCCGCGTCCTGCCGCGAGTACGGCAGCGTCCTGCTGCACGTCTCGACCGACTACGTGTTCGCGGGCGACGCCGTCCTGCCCTACGCGGAGGACGCCCCGACCGCCCCGCGCAGCGCCTACGGACGCACCAAACTGGCCGGCGAACGCGCCGTCCTCGAAACCCTGCCCGACACCGGCCACGTCGTGCGCACCGCCTGGCTGTACGGCGCGGGCGGCGCCAACTTCGTCCGTACGATGATCAAACTGGAGGGGGCCAAGGACACCCTCGACGTGGTGGACGACCAGCGCGGGCAGCCCACCTGGACCGTCGATCTCGCCGCCCAACTGGTCCGCCTCGGCCGGGCCGCGCTCGACGGCACCGCCCCGGCGGGCGTCTACCACGGCACCAACGGCGGCGGGACGACCTGGTACGGGCTGGCCCGGGAGGTCTTCCGGCTGCTGGGCGCCGACCCGGACCGCGTCCGCCCGACCAGCAGCGCCGCCTTCGCCCGCCCCGCGCCCCGGCCCGCCTGCAGCGTGCTCGCGCACGACCGGTTCGCCGCCGCCGGGATCGAGCCCCTCCGCGACTGGCGTACGGCCATCGGCGAGGCCTTCCCCGCGCTGCTCGCCGCCGAACGTCCGCTCAGCGCCGGGGCGAGGTGAGCGAGGGCTCGCCGGCCCGGACCCCGGGGAGCGCGGTACCTCCCGCCCGCAGCCGCGCGTAGTACGCCTCGCAGGCGGCGTACGAGGGGAGCAGACCGCGCTCCTCGGCCTCGGCGAGCGAGGGGGCCGAGGCGTCCTTCGGCGAGAGCAGCGGCGCGACGTCCCCGGGCCATTCGATGCCCAGTTCCGGATCGAGCGGGTCGATGCCGTGCTCGCGCTCGGGCGCGTAGCCCTCGGAGCAGAGGTAGAGGACGCACGCGTCGTCCGTCAGCGCCACGAAGGCGTGGCCCAGCCCCTCGGCGAGATAGACCGCCCGGTGATCGGTGTCGTCGAGCCGCACGCCCTCCCACCGCTTGTACGTGGGCGAGCCGGTGCGCACGTCCACGATCACGTCGAGCACCGCACCCCGCACGCACTTCACGTACTTCGCCTGACCCGGCGGCACGTCCGCGAAGTGGACCCCGCGCAGCGTGCCCCGGCGCGAACACGAGAAGTTGGCCTGCGCGAGCCCCAGCACGTGGCCGGCCGCCGCACCGAGATCCGCCGCCCTGAACCACTCGTGGAAGCTGCCGCGGCCGTCCGGGATGACCTCGGGCTCGTGCACCCAGGCCCCGGGTACGGAGAGCCGGCGCATGCGATCACATCCTCTTCCCATCAGCCGGGCCCTCGGACGGCACCGGTACCCCATCTGCAACGAGCCGCAGGGGCGAACAGACACGGAACGGGGCGAATAGGGGCGAAGCGGGGTCCACGGTACGGAATGCGAAGGCGTCGATTTCCGCTCTCGCGTAGATTGCGGGGTCCAGCGAGCGAACCTTGGGGGATGCGGGTGTCAGGGGCAAGGCAGGGCGTCACGGAAGCCCGCAGGATCGTGGTCAAGGTCGGTTCCTCCTCCCTCACCACCGCCGCGGGCGGCCTCGACGCCGACCGGGTCGACGCCCTCGTCGACGTACTCGCCAAGGTCCGCGACGGCGGCGAGCGGGAGGTCGTCCTCGTCTCCAGCGGCGCCATCGCCGCCGGGCTCGCCCCGCTCGGACTGCACCGCAGGCCCAGGGACCTGGCCCGCCAGCAGGCCGCCGCCAGCGTCGGCCAGGGACTGCTGGTCGCCCGCTACACCGCTTCCTTCGCCCGCTACGGCGTCCGCGTCGGCCAGGTCCTGCTGACCAGCAACGACACCAGCCGCCGCGCCCACTACCGCAACGCCTACCGCACCCTCGACCAGCTCCTGGACATGGGCGCGCTGCCCGTCGTCAACGAGAACGACACCGTCGCCACCGACGAGATCCGCTTCGGCGACAACGACCGGCTCGCCGCGCTCGTCGC
Organism: Streptomyces sp. ATexAB-D23; assembly: GCF_000373645.1. Classification (GTDB taxonomy): domain Bacteria; phylum Actinomycetota; class Actinomycetes; order Streptomycetales; family Streptomycetaceae; genus Streptomyces; species Streptomyces castrisilvae. The sequence goes on from NZ_KB892008.1 coordinate 52,996, forward strand.
CCACCTCGTCCGCGCCGACCTGCTGGTCCTGCTCTCCGACGTGGACGGCCTCTACGACGGCGACCCGAGCATCCCCGGCACCACCCGCATCGCCCAGGTCACCGGCCCCGCAGACCTGGCGGGCGTCAGCATCGGCAGCGCCGGCAAGGCGGGCGTCGGCACCGGCGGCATGGTCACCAAGGTGGAGGCCGCCCGGATCGCCACGGCCGCCGGCATCCCGGTCGTCCTCACCTCCGCGAGCCACGCCGCCGACGCGCTGGCCGGACGCGACACCGGCACCTACTTCCACCGCACCGGACGCCGCTCGGCCGGCCGGCTGCTCTGGCTCGCCCACGCCTCCACCCCGCAGGGCTCGCTCACCCTGGACGACGGCGCCGTCGAGGCGGTCGTGGAACGGCACAGCTCGCTGCTGCCGGCCGGGATCGCGGCGGTCGAGGGCGAGTTCACCGCGGGCGAACCGGTGGAGCTGCGGGATCTGCGCGGCCGGCCGGTGGCGCGCGGGCTCGTCAACTTCGACGCCAAGGAGATCCCGCAACTCCTCGGCCGCTCCACCCGCGACCTCGCCCGGGACCTCGGCCCCGCCTACGAACGCGAGGTCGTACACAGGGACGATCTCGTCGTCCTGCACGCCTGACGGACCCCTGAAACGGCTGAAAGTCCAGCCATCGGACAGAGAGCTTCACGAAAACCACCCCACACCGGGCCCCGGGCTGGTCCACTTTGTAGCAGGGAAACTGCGGGGTACAGCAAAGCAACACATCACAGGAGGCCGCCGGTGAGACGAGCGCGCCCGGGGGCGCCGCCCCGAGGAACGGGTGGCCGCACCCTGACCAGCGTGGGAGCGGGGACCGGCTTCGAGGGGAGCGGGCCCGCGGACCGGAGGGACGAGCACACCGCCCGGCCGGAGCCGACACCGGCCGGCCAGGAGCACACCCAGTCGAAGCTGTGGCACGTCACGCTCTGCGTCTCCGGGACGGAGTTCCCGCTGAAGGAGGTCAGACGCGGCCTCGAACAGCTCGCGCACGACCACCCGTTCCTGCTGACCAGCCGCTATGCCAACGACCACGCGGAGATCCGCTACTGGGAGGAGGCCCGCGACCTGCACGACGCGGCGGCGGTGGCCCTGCGGCTGTGGGGCGAGCACCGCTCCAGCGCCGGCCTGCCGCCCTGGGTGATCGTCGGCCTCGAAGTCATCGACCGCGAGACCTACCACCAGCGCGTCGCCGAGGGATACGGACCGCCCCCGGCCGCCCCGGTCGGCGTCCACCCGTACTGACGCGGCGGCCGTCTCGGGACGGCCGTCTCGCATCACGGGATACGTGAGGAATGCCCGCAGCGTGCGCACTACTCTGCGGGCATGACCACGCTTTCGCCGTACGACAACATGTCTCCGGTGGCCCAGGCCGCCTACCGGGCCCGCTCCGCAGCCGCCGACATCGCGCCACTTCCGCGCGCGGCGAAGGACGACGCGCTGCTGGCGATCGCTGACGCGCTCGAAGTACGGACGAGCGACATCCTCCAGGCCAACGCCGAGGACGTGGCGCGCGCCCGTGAGGCGGGGACCAGCGAATCGGTCGTCGACCGGCTGACCCTCACCCCGGAGCGCATCCGCGCCATCGCCGCCGACGTACGGGACGTCGCCGCGCTGCCCGACCCGGTCGGCGAGGTCGTGCGCGGCTCGACCCTGCCCAACGGCATCGACCTGCGCCAGGTCCGGGTGCCGCTCGGCGTCGTCGGGATCATCTACGAGGCCCGGCCCAATGTGACGGTGGACGCCGCGGCCCTCTGCCTGAAGTCGGGCAACGCCGTCCTGCTGCGCGGCTCGTCCTCCGCCTTCGCCTCGAACACCGCCCTGGTGCGGGTGCTGCGCGACGCGGTCGGCGGCTCCGGCCTCCCGGCCGACGCGGTGCAGCTGGTGCCCGGTGAGAACCGCGACTCCGTGCGGGAGCTGATGCGCGCGCGAGGACTGGTCGACGTCCTCATCCCGCGCGGCGGCGCCTCGCTGATCCGCACGGTGGTCGAGGAGTCCACCGTCCCCGTCATCGAGACCGGCACCGGCAACTGCCACGTGTACGTGGACGCGCGGACCGACCTCGACATGGCCGTCGAGATCCTGGTCAACTCCAAGGCCCAGCGCCCCAGCGTCTGCAACGCCGCCGAGACCCTCCTCGTCCACAAGGACATCGCCGACGCCTTCCTGCCGCGCGCCCTGGACGCCCTGGCCGAGGCCGGCGTGACCGTGCACGGTGACGAAAGGGTGCTGGAGTACGCCGAGGGTTCCAAGGCCACCGTGGTGGCGGCGACGCCGGAGGACTGGGAGACCGAGTACCTCTCGTACGACATCGCGGCGGCCGTCGTGGAGTCGCTGGACGCGGCCGTGGCGCACATCCGGCTCTGGTCCTCCGGGCACACCGAGGCGATCGTGACCACCTCGCAGGCCGCGGCCCGCCGCTTCACCCAGTTGGTGGATTCGACCACGGTCGCCGTCAATGCCTCGACGCGCTTCACCGACGGAGGCCAGTTCGGTTTCGGCGCCGAGATCGGCATCTCCACACAGAAACTGCACGCCAGGGGCCCGATGGGGCTGCCGGAGCTGACCTCCACGAAGTACATCGTGACCGGCGACGGCCACGCGAGGTGAGCCCGTGAGGCGCGAATGCGCCGTCTCCCTGCCCAAAGCGCTCCGCCGGGGCTAGTCTGAAGTCGTGCCGGACGACGTGGGGGGCAAGCCGTATCCGAACGGCTGGGAGCCCGACGACGACCGCGGAGGCGCGGACGAGGACTTCGCCTCCGTGGTGTTCGACGAGGACTTCGTACGGGCCGCCGAGTTCCACGAACCGACCGCCGTCGAGCGGCTGTTGGCGGCCGCCGAAGCGCGTGCCGAGGCCGATGCCCGGCGCGCCGGCGCCCGCGGCGGCCCCCCGGACGACGAGCTGTACGACGACGGCTACGGGCCGCGCGGCCACGGCGGCCCGTACGGCTACGACGACCGGCTCGACGCGGACGAGGACGGCGCCTACGACGACGGGCCCTACGGCCGCCACGGCGGCTCCCTGCGCCCTTACCGGGGTGCCGCCCGCTGGCACCGGCCGATCGCCTGGCTGCTCGCCGTCCTGATGGGCGTCGGCATGGTCGCCCTCGCCTTCAGCGCCGTCTACCGCAACACCTCCGGCGACCGCCAGGACCCCGCCCCGCCGCCCGCCACCACCGGCGTGGACAGCGCCCCGGGAGCCACCTCCGCCCCCTCCGACGCGGACGGCCACTCCCGCCCGATGGTCTCCGCCGTCCCGCGCACCCCCTGATCCCCGCGTCCCCCCGGCGAGACTCTCCGGTGGTTGCCGGCTGTCGTCGCGTTTACGGTCGTCGTGATCGACCCACCCTGAATGTATGACCCCTCACGCGCTCGACGAGGGGACTTCTCACGGAGTCGGGAGAAGTCATGGCACACCGCGGAGACCCACCCGATGGCCCGGCGGAGAACGGCGCGAGCGGTCAGGACGACGAATACGGCTCACTCGTCTTCGACGAGTCCTTCGTGCGAGCCGCCCGGCTGCAGGAATTCTCCGCCCAGGAACGCATGGGCGAGCACGCCCGCGCCGTCCGCAGCCTGCGCGGGCGGTCCTTTCGCAACGGCTCCCGGCTCGCGCTCGCCCTGATGATCCTGATCGCCATGGCCTTCGGCACCGCCGTCTTCATGGGCCTGCGCCACCCCTACGAGAGCCCGGCCGGCCGGCGGGCCGAACCGCTGCGGATGACCGTCGTCCCCCTCGCCCCCCGCGGCACCGTCCCCGCCGGCACCCCGGCCGCCCTCTTCGCGAGCAGCCCCGCCGCCGAATACCCGAAGGGCAGGGACGGCATCAACCCCCCGGCCGCCCGGGGCACGGCCGACTTCTCCGAGAACCAGGTCACCGCCGCCCTGGCCACCGCCAAGGACTACCTGGTCGCCTCCTCGCTCGACCCCGACGTGCTCAGCGGGAACGCGGTGCGCCCCGTGGAGGCGCTGCTCGACCCCGACCAGATGGAGCAGTTCGACCGCAGTGTCTCCGAGCCCTACGACGACGGGCAGCACGCCGCGACCGGCTGGCTCGTCCGCTTCGACCCGGCCAAGGTCACCCCGGACCCCGAGGTCCGGGTCCGGGGCACCCTGCGCTACGCCCAGACGGGGACCGACACCCTGGAAGTGGTCTCCGACCACACCTTCACGTACGCGCTGCGCCCCGCCGTCTCCGGGCCTCGGCAGGAGGGCGGCGCCTCGCTGTTCACCGTGCGGCGGGAGCTGCGCTTCCGGTTCGACCGGGAGGATCTGCGGCTGCACCGCCTGGAGGTGCTGACCAGCTACCTCCAGGCGGGACCGCAGTCCTGCCCCGCCGACACCGCGGCCGCGCTGCGCCCCCTGCTCGCGGGCGAGCGGGCGGCCTCCCGGGGTCCGGCGGGCACCGACCCGTACGCCACGGGCCGGCCCGTGGCCGCGCTCTGCGGGACGCTGGAGGTCAGCTCCCTGCCGTCCCGGGCCCCTGGGAGTCCTCCGGGCCCTCCGTCTCCGACGACGGCGCGGGGCCGCCCGTAGCACCGCCCTTGGCGCCGCCGCCCCCGCCGGTGAACTTGTCCCGCAGCTTCCCGCCCAGGTCCCCGGCGCCACCGGCTATGTCGCCGACCAGCTTCATCAGCGGGTCCTTGCTGTTGCGCACCGAATCGGCGTAGTGCGAGGCGGACTCCTTGAACGAGTCCGTCACCGAGGTGTCCTTGTCCTCGTCACGCCGCGGGTAGTGGCCGTCCATGATCCGCTGGTAGTCGCGGGTCTCGGACCACTTCTTCAGCTCCGCCGCGCGGACCGTGGTGAAGGGGTGCGAGCGCGGCAGCACGTTGAGGATCTTCAGGACGGAATCGCGCAGGTCGCCGGCCTTCTCGTACTCGTCGGCCTGGGCGAGGAAGGCGTCCACGTTCATCTCGTGGAGGTGGTTGCCGCCGGCGATCTTCATCAGGCCGCGCATCGACGCCTGCGAGTCCTGCCCGACCAGCAGCCCGGCCCGGTCCGCCGACAGCTCCGACTTGCGGAACCACTCGCGCAGCGCCGTCACGATCGCCATGATCGCGACGTTGCCCAGCGGAATCCACGCCACCTTGAGCGCCAGGCTGGTGAGGAAGAGCAGGATCGTGCGGTACACGGCGTGGCCGGAGAGGGCGTGCCCGACCTCGTGGCCGACGACCGCCCGCATCTCCTCCTCGTCGAGCAGCTCCACCAGCCCGGTGGTCACCACGATGATCGGCTCGTCGAGCCCGATGCACATGGCGTTGGGCCGGGGGTCCTGGTTGACGTACATCGGCGGGACCTTCTCCAGGTCCAGGATGTAGCAGGCGTCGCGCAGCATGTCGTTGAGATGCGAGAACTGGGCGTCGCTCACCCGGACGGAGTCCGACAGGAAGAGAAGCCGCAGACTGCGCTCCGGGAGCAGCCCGCTCAGCGCCTTGAAGACGGTGTCGAAGCCGCTCAGCTTGCGCAGGGCGACCAGGGCCGAGCGGTCCGCGGGGTGCTCGTAGGCCCGGGAGGAGATCCCCGGGAAACGCTTGCGCTGCCTGCTCGGCACGCGCTCGTGGTTCTCGTGGCTGCTGTCGGTCATGGATGGGCCCCCTGTGTTCGTACGAGACGTCGCTCGCCCCCTGACGCCGCCCAGCCTAGGCGCTGGGGCTACGGTGTGCGGGGGGCTGTGGATAACTGAGGAGACGCCCGACATGCCGCATACCGTTGCTCTGCTCGCCGCCGCATCCGATGAGCAGGGGCCGGGCAACACGATTCGTATCGTGCTCATCGTCTCCCTCGTGGGAGCCGCCCTGCTGGCCTGGTTCCTGCTGCGCGGATACCGCAACGACGACACCAACGACTGAGTCGGCGTGAGCGTGCCCGAGGCCCCCGCATACGATGTCCGCGACGTCTTCCCCCGACTCCCGATCGATAGGTCCTGCCGAAGATGAGCCTCACGAGCACCGCACACCAGCTGGTCACCGTCGCCGCCGAGGGCGCGGAGCACGGCGGTAACCACAACAGCCTCCAGCCGCTCCTCACCGGCGGCGGTGCGTTTGTCGCGCTTCTCCTCCTTCTGTGGATCACCACGCGCTTCAACCGCGACCGCTGAGGCCGAGGCGTACAGCTGTGCCAGTAGGCTCTGCACGCATGGGAGAGCAGGAAGTGCCTACCGGCCCCGGAAAACGCCGACTCGGCGTGATGGGCGGGACATTCGACCCGATCCATCATGGACACCTGGTGGCGGCCAGTGAAGTGGCCGCCCAGTTCCACCTCGACGAGGTGATCTTCGTGCCGACCGGGCAGCCGTGGCAGAAGAGCCACAAGCACGTCTCCCCGGCGGAGGACCGTTATCTGATGACGGTCATCGCGACGGCGTCGAACCCCCAGTTCTCGGTCAGCCGGAGCGACATCGATCGCAAGGGCCCCACGTACACGATCGACACCCTGCGGGATCTGCGCGCGGTCCACGGCGACGCGGACCTCTTCTTCATCACCGGCGCCGACGCGCTCTCCCAGATCCTCACCTGGCGCGACGCCGACGAACTGTTCTCGCTCTCGCACTTCATCGGTGTGACCCGGCCGGGTCATGTGCTCACGGACGACGGGCTGCCGAAGGGCGGCGTCTCCCTGGTGGAGGTGCCCGCGCTGGCGATCTCCTCGACGGACTGCCGCGCGAGGGTGGCCCAGGGGGAGCCGGTCTGGTATCTCGTGCCGGACGGTGTGGTCCGCTACATCGACAAGCGCCAGCTGTACCGCGGCGAGTGAGCCACGGAAAGGGGCACCGGTGAACGACCGACAGAACCCGTACGACCCGTACTACCAGCAGCCGCAGATCATCGGCTACGACGAGTACGGGCAGCCGGTGTACCAGCAGCCGGGTCAGCAGCAGTACGACCCGTACGCCCAGCAGCAGCCTCATCAGCAACAGCAGCCTGATCAGGATCAGCAGTACCAGCAGTCCCCGCAGCAGGCCCCGCAGGGCGGCGGCCAGGGATACGGCTACGACCCGTACGCCCAGCAGCAGCCCCCGGCCCCGCCGCCGCAGCAGTACGACCCCTACGCGCCCCCGCAGCACCACCAGGCGCCGCAGCAGGGCTACGGCTACGACGGGTACGGCTACGACACCGGGCAGCAGCCCGCCGCTGTCGACACGACCCAGCAGTGGAGCGTCCCGCAGCAGGCCCCCGCGCCCGCCCCCGAGGCTCCGGCGGCCCCTCCGGAGCCCGAACCGCAGCCGGCGCCCGAGGCGGCCGTCCCCGGGCAGCGGCGCGCGGGCCAGGACCAGGACTACCGCACCGAGCAGTTCTCCTTCATCGAGGAGCCCGACGAGGACTCCGAAGACGTCATCGACTGGCTCAAGTTCACCGAGAGCCGCAGCGAGCGCCGCGAGGAGGCGCGCCGCCGGGGCCGCAACCGGATCGTCGCGCTGATCGTCGTGGCAGCCCTGGCCGTGGTCGGCGGCGTCGGCTACCTGTGGTCCGCGGACAAGCTCCCCGGCATGTCGGGAGGGGAGAAGGAGAACACCGCGACGACCGGTCCGCAGCGCCGGGACGTCATCGTGGTCCACCTCCACAACACCAAGAGCGGCGGCACGTCCACCGCCCTGCTCGTGGACAACGTCACCACCAAGCAGGGGACCACCGTCCTGCTCCCCAACTCCCTCGCCGTCTCCGACGAGGACGGGACCACCACCACGCTCGGCAAGTCGGTGGACGACGACGGCACGTCCGGGACCCGGGAGTCCCTGGACACGCTGCTCGGCACCGACATCAGCGGCACCTGGCGGCTCGACACCCCGTACCTGGAGAACCTCGTCGATCTGGTGGGCAACATCGAGGTCGACACCGACACCGCTGTGCCGGGTGCCAAGAAGGGCGAGGGCGACCTGGTGGAGAAGGGGGAGGGGCAGACCCTCAGCGGCACGATGGCCGTCGCCTACGCCACGTACCGCGGTCCCGACGAGGCCGAGACCAAGCAGCTGACGCGGTTCGGGCAGGTCATACGCGGGGTGCTGCGGAAGCTGTCCGACGACCCGAAGGCCGCGACGGTCACCGTGCAGACGCTGGCCCAGATCCTGGACCCGTCGCTGCCCGAGAAGGACCTCGGGGCCTCGCTGGCGAAGCTCGCCGAACACGCCAAGATCGGCGCCTACAAGACGGCGGTGCTGCCGGTCCAGGACGACGGCACCCTCACCGACGCGGCCACGGAGAGCGTCGTCAAGGACATCCTGGGCGGCGCGGTCAAGGCGCCTTCCGCGGACGGGGTGGTCCGGGTCGGGATCAAGAACGCCACCGGTGACACCGGCGGTACCGAGTCCGCCCGGGGCAAGCTGGTCAACGGCGGCTTCGCCTTCGTCAACGGCGGGACGGCCGACGCGGTGGCCACCTCGCAGGTCGTCTACGCGGAGGCGGCGGACAAGGAGAAGGCGACCGAGGTCGCCAAGACCCTCGGACTGCCGACGAGCACGGTGCAGAAGGGCAAGCCGGCCGGGAACGCGGACGTGTCCGTCCTCCTCGGCCAGGACTACAAGGTCAAGGCCAAGGCCGAGTAGCCGGGGCGGGGAGGGCCGGGGCCGCCCGGCCCCGGCCCTCCCCGCGAGAGGCTCCCGGGCCTCCCCGGAATACGACTGCGTGGACTGTCGGTTCCCCGTGAGACCCTAGGGGTCTATCCGACCGACGACGAAAGCCTGCTTGTGACCGCCACGGACCGCTCCATCGAGCTCATCAACGCCGCCGCCCAGGCGGCCGCCGACCGGCTCGCGCACGACATCATCGCGTACGACGTCAGCGATGTGCTGTCGATCACCGACGCATTCCTGCTGGCCTCGGCCCCCAACGACCGCCAGGTCAAGTCGATCGTCGACGAGATCGAGGAGCGGCTCCAGAAGGAGCTCGGCGCCAAGCCGGTCCGCCGCGAGGGCGACCGCGACGCCCGGTGGATCCTCCTCGACTACGTCGACATCGTCATCCACGTCCAGCACAGCGAGGAGCGCGTCTTCTACGCGCTGGAGCGGCTCTGGAAGGACTGCCCCGAGATCGCTCTGCCCGAGGACGCGGTGAAGACCCGCGGCAAGGCTGCTGAGCACGCGGAGCTCAACGGCGGCACGGAAGGGGATCAGCACTGAACGGCAGCAGAAGCGGCAGGGGCCGCAGGATCGTCCTCTGGCGGCACGGCCGGACCGCGTGGAACCTGGAGCGCCGCTTCCAGGGCTCGACGGACATCGATCTCACCGAGTCCGGCTTCGCCCAGGCCCGGCGGGCCGCCCGGCTGCTCGCCTCGCTGAAGCCGGACACGATCGTGGCCTCCGACCTGCGGCGGGCCGCGGCCACGGCCGCCGAGCTCGCCGCGGTCACCGGGCTCGACGTCACGTACGACCCGGGGCTGCGTGAGACCTATGCGGGCGCCTGGCAGGGCCTGACCCACGAGGAGATCGTGGAGCGCTACGGCGAGCAGTACGCCGCCTGGAAGCGCGGCGAGCCCGTGCGGCGCGGCGGCGGCGAGCTGGAGACCGAGGTCGCCGACCGGGCCGCCCCCGTGGTGCTCGCGCACGCCGACAAACTGCCCGACGACGGCACGCTCGTCGTCGTCAGCCACGGCGGCACCATCCGGACCACCATCGGCCGGCTGCTGGGCCTGGAGGCGCACCACTGGGAAGGGCTCGGCGGGCTCTCCAACTGCTGCTGGTCCGTGCTGGGCGAAGGCGCCCGCGGCTGGCGTCTGCTGGAGCACAACGCGGGCACCCTGCCTCAGCCGGTGCTCGGCGACGACGCCTGACCGGTCCTCCCCGGGCCGCCTCCGGGAGGCCGCGGCCGGATTTCACTTTCCGGCTGGTCACAGGCTAGAGTTCTTCTTGTTCGCAGCGCGGAAGCGCCGGGAAACACAGCGGACAGCGGGGCTATAGCTCAGTTGGTAGAGCGCTTGCATGGCATGCAAGAGGTCAGGAGTTCAATTCTCCTTAGCTCCACAATCCGAAATCCCGTCCCCGGTCAGGGGGCGGGATTTCTGCTTGCCGCGCCCCCCTTCCCGGGCCCCCGCCCCGCATGGCCCCCGACGGCGCGTGCGCAGCGTCGCCAGCCGCCCCGTGCTGTCCTCGTCGGCCGGTGTGTACACGACGATCCGGCACTCGGGCAGTCCGTTGACGGTCAGGGAGACCGACGTCAGCCGTATGTCGCCGGTCACCGCCCAGTGCCGGAAGGTCTTCACACGCCGCCCCGGCGGGACCACGTCCCCGCTGCGCCACAGCTTCGTGAAGTACGGGCTTGCCGCCGACAGCGCCTCGATGAACGACTCCCAGGCCGGCTCGCCCGCATGGCGCCCGTAGCCACTGCGCAGGGTCGCCACCATCAGGGGCAGTTCCTGGGTGCGGTGGACGACCGGGCAGGTCCGCTCCGGCGTCGTGAACAGCGTCCACAGCACGTTGCGCACCCGGGTCTCGTCCATGTGGGGGACGCCGAAGAGGTCGAGGTAGGCGGCGTTGGTCGCCAGCACGTCGTAGCGCGCGTTGTAGACGACCGCCGGATGCGGGTCGAGCGCGTCGATGATGCCCTGGATCTCCTCGCCGACCTCCAGCGTGTCGGACTCCCGGCCCGGCATGAAGGCGACCCCGGCCAGTTGGTAGAGGTGCTCGCGCTCGGGCGGGTCCAGCCGCAGCGTCCGCGCCACAGCGTCCAGGACCTGCGGGGACGCGTTGATCGGGCGGCCCTGTTCCAGCCAGGTGTACCAGGTGACGCCGACGCCGGAGAGCTGGGCCACCTCCTCGCGGCGGAGCCCCGGCGTGCGTCGCCGCAGCCCCGGGGGCATGCCCACGTCGGCCGGGGTCACGCGTGCCCGGCGGCTGCGGAGGAAGGCGGCGAGCTCGGGCCGCCGGCCGGGCGCCGGTCCGTGTCCGTCCGGGCCGCGCCCGCCCCGGGCGTCCCCTCGTGTGTGCTGTTGTGTCGTCACCGTCGTCACGCCCCCCATCGTCGGTGCTTCACCCGGGTGTTGCCAGGTGCTGCCAGTACCAGCATCAACGGGCTCTCGTTACCCGTATGGGTCCGGCACCAGCCTTGAGGCCATGACCGCGACATCCGAGACGACGGCCTCACGTTCCGTCACCAGTAAAGACCCCACCACTGACAAGGGACCCGGCCGGCTGCTCGCCGTCGTGCTGACGGCCCAGTTCATGGCCATGCTCGATCTCTTCATCGTGAATGTCGCCGCCCCGACCATCCGCGCCGAACTCGGCGCCTCCGCCGCCGGATTGCAGCTCGTCGTGGCCGGATACACCATCTCGTACGCCGTCCTGCTCGTCGCCGGCGCCCGGCTCGGGGGAGTGTTCGGGCACGGCCGCGCGCATCTGGCCGGGCTCGCGGTGTTCACCGCGGCCTCGCTGGCCTGCGGACTGGCTTCGGGGGAGGGCCAGTTGATCGCCTTCCGGGTGGTTCAGGGGGCGGGCGCCGCGGTGATGATCCCGCAGGTGCTCAGCCTGATCCAGCAGCACTTCACCGGGGCGGCCAGGGTCCGCGCGATCGGTGCCTACAGCGCCGTTCTGGCCGTTGGGGCAGCGGCGGGACAGGTGGTCGGCGGGGTGCTGGTGAGCGCCGACCTGTTCGGAGCGGGCTGGCGGCCGGTCTTCCTGGTCAACGTGCCGATCGGGCTGGCCCTGCTGTGGCTCGGCGTCCGGGTGCTGCCGGGCGAACCCCGTACCGGGCGGGCCAGGCAGGAGGCGCGGGCGCGCGGCTTCGACCCGGTGGGGCTCGCCGTGCTCGCCGTGGGGGTCACCCTGCTGACCGTCCCGCTGGTGCTCGGCCAGGAGCTGGGCTGGCCGGACTGGACCTGGATCAGCCTGCTCGCCTGCGCTGCGGTCCTCACCGGCTTCGTGCTGTACGAGACGAGGCTCGCCGCGCGCGGCGGTGCGCCCCTGATCGCGCCCCGTGTGCTCCGGTTGCCCGGAATCTCCCTGGCCGCCCTGCGCATCCTGCTGGTGATGGCCGCCAACGCGGGCTTCCTCTTCACGCTGACCCTGCACCTCCAGGGTGGTCTCGGATACTCGGCGCTGCGCTCGGGGCTGATGTGCGCGCCGACCGCGGTGGTCTTCGGCGCGGCCGGGCTGACCTGGCGCCGGTGGCCCGCCGGACTCCGGAGGGCGCTGGTCCCCGGCGGGTTCGTCCTGATGGCGGCCGGTGCCGCGCTCGTCGGGCTCGCGCTGCGGAGCGGTGGAGGCGGGGGCGCCGTGCTGTACGCGGGTTTCCTGCTCATGGGAGCGGGCATGGCGCTCGCGTTCAGCCCGAACCTCGCGGGTGCCCTGGCGAACGTACGGCCGCAGGACGCCGCCGACGCCAGTGGCGTCCTGGTCACCGTGACGCAGCTGGGCCAGGTCATCGGTGTCGCGACGGTCGGCACGCTCTACCTCAACCGCCTTGCGGTGCCTGGGCCGCACGCGTCGGGGGAGGCACTGTGGGTCTGCGAGCTGGTGCTGGCGGGGGCCGCGTGCGTGGGTGCCGCGGCGGGGTTCGTACCGCTACGGCGGCCGGAGCGGACTGCGGCGGGCTGACCGTGTCGCGGGGTCATGGCAGAATCGGACCGCCGGAGGGGGCGACGGACCGAACGGGAGGGTGTGCGCGATGCCTGGGAGCCGCCACGAGGTCCCGAAGCCGCCACTCGTCCGCCGGAGCCGGAGCTGACCCATGGGTGCACACAGGCGGAAGTGCGACTGGTGCGGCAGCGGTACGCCCATCGTCAGGGACATGGACCCCGTCAACGCCGACTACCAGTACTGGTGCGAGGAGTGCGCGCGGGCGCTGATCATAAAGGGCGACCCCATCGAGACCTACCGGGAGCTGGAGGGGGAGCCGATCTACGGCCGGCTCCTGGAGGAGCACTGCACCCTCAAACGCTTCTACTCCTTCGCCACGGCGTGACGGCTTCCCCGCCTCCGGCCGGTGAAAACCGGACGGACCGGAATCGATTTGGTGGACGGCCGGGGTGACCGGTACTGTTCTCGATGTCGCCAGGGAGACCGGGCGGCGCAACGAGGGGCTATAGCTCAGTTGGTAGAGCGCTTGCATGGCATGCAAGAGGTCAGGAGTTCAATTCTCCTTAGCTCCACAGTGAAGAAGGAACACAGCGGGTCATCCGGTTCGGATGGCCCGCTGTTCCGTGTGCGCGGAGTCCGGCGGGGACAACCGCCCGGAGAGGGACCGGGGCCGTGCGGTACCCTGACGCCATGCGTGCCGTAGGCCTTCTGCTTAGCGAGCCGCGCTGATCAGTCCCGACCGGTGAGAATGCCTGGTCGGCATCGGCGCGGCGTCCCCTCCTGTGCGAGGGGATTTTTCGTTTCCGTGGACGAGTGTCCGTAAACGTGGGCGCCGGCAGATGACGATCGATGGAGCTTTGAGGATCATGAGCGAGACGAATTCCGCAGCCGACGCCGCTGCGACGCACCGCTATACGGCAGCGATGGCCGCCGACATCGAGGCACGCTGGCAGGACTTCTGGGACGCCGAGGGCACGTATGAGGCGCCCAACCCGACCGGCGACCTGGCGAGCGACCCGGAGCTGGCCGCCAAGCCGAAGAAGTTCATCATGGACATGTTCCCGTACCCCTCGGGTGCGGGGCTGCACGTCGGCCACCCGCTGGGCTACATCGCCACCGATGTCTTCGCCCGCCACCAGCGGATGACCGGCCACAACGTTCTGCACACCCTGGGCTTCGACGCCTTCGGCCTGCCCGCGGAGCAGTACGCCGTCCAGACAGGCACCCACCCGCGGATCTCGACCGAGGCCAACATCGAGAACATGACGGCGCAGCTGCGCCGGCTGGGCCTGGGCCACGACAAGCGCCGCTCGTTCGCCACGATCGAGTCCGAGTACTACAAGTGGACCCAGTGGATCTTCCTGCAGATCTTCAACTCCTGGTACGACACCGAGGCGGACCGGGCCCGGCCGATCGCCGAGCTGGTCGCCCAGTTCGAGAGCGGCGAGCGCGCCACCCCGGACGGCCGTGACTGGAGCGAGCTGAGCGCCTCCGAGCGCGCGGACCTGCTGGGTGACTACCGGCTGGCCTACGCCTCCGATGCCCCGGTCAACTGGTCGCCCGGCCTGGGCACCGTCCTGGCGAACGAGGAGGTCACCGCGGACGGCCGCTCCGAGCGGGGCAACTTCCCCGTCTTCAAGGCCAAGCTGCGCCAGTGGAACATGCGCATCACGGCCTACGCCGACCGGCTGCTGAACGACCTGGACGGGCTGGACTGGCCCGAGGCCATCAAGCTGCAGCAGCGCAACTGGATCGGCCGTTCCGAGGGCGCGCGGGTCGACTTCCCGGTCGACGGCGCGGGCAGCATCACCGTCTTCACCACCCGCCAGGACACCCTGTTCGGCGCCACGTACATGGTGCTGGCGCCGGAGCACGAGCTGGTCGAGCGGATCATCCCCGCCGCCTGGCCCGAGGGCACCCACCCGGTCTGGACGGGCGGCCACGCCTCCCCGGCCGAGGCGGTCACCGCGTACCGCAAGCAGGCGGCGGCCAAGTCCGACGTCGAGCGGCAGGCCGAGGCCAAGGACAAGACGGGCGTCTTCACCGGCGCGTACGCCACCAATCCCGTCAGCGGCGAAAAGATCCCCGTCTTCATCGCCGACTACGTCCTGATGGGCTACGGCACCGGCGCGATCATGGCCGTACCGGCGCACGACGCGCGCGACTTCGCCTTCGCGCGCGCCTTCGAGCTGCCGATGCGCTGTGTGGTCGAGCCGTCCGACGACCGCGGCACGGACGCCTCGACGTGGGAGGACGCCTTCGGTTCGTACGACGCGAAGCTGGTCAACTCCGCCAACGACGAGGTCTCCCTGAACGGCCTGGGCGTCACCGAGGCCAAGGCCCGGATCACCGAGTGGCTGAAGGAGCACGGCGTCGGTGAGGGCACCGTCAACTTCCGGCTGCGCGACTGGCTGTTCAGCCGCCAGCGCTACTGGGGCGAGCCCTTCCCGATCGTGTACGACGAGGAGGGCATCGCCCACCCGCTGCCCGAGTCGATGCTGCCGCTGGAGCTGCCCGAGGTCGACGACTACTCGCCGCGCACCTTCGACCCGGACGACGCCGACACCCAGCCCGAGACCCCGCTGTCGCGCAACGCCGACTGGGTCGACGTCACGCTGGACCTGGGCGACGGCGCCGGCCCGAAGAAGTACCGCCGCGAGACGAACACCATGCCCAACTGGGCCGGTTCCTGCTGGTACGAGCTGCGCTACCTGGACCCGAACAACTCCGAGAAGCTGGTCGACCCGGCGATCGAGGAGTACTGGATGGGCCCGCGCGAGGGGCAGCCGACCGGGGGCGTCGACCTGTACGTGGGCGGTGCGGAGCACGCCGTCCTGCACCTGCTGTACGCCCGCTTCTGGTCCAAGGCGCTGCACGACCTGGGCCACGTCTCGTCCGCCGAGCCGTTCCACAAGCTGTACAACCAGGGCATGATCCAGGCGTTCGTCTACCGGGACAGCCGCGGCATCGCGGTCCCGGCGGCCGAGGTCGAGGAGCGCGACGGGGCGTACTACTACCAGGGCGAGAAGGTCTCCCGCGTCCTGGGCAAGATGGGCAAGTCCCTGAAGAACGCCGTCACGCCCGACGAGATCTGCGGCGAGTACGGCGCGGACACGCTGCGTCTGTACGAGATGGCGATGGGTCCCCTGGACGTGTCGCGGCCCTGGGACACGCGTGCGGTCGTCGGCCAGTACAGGCTGCTGCAGCGGCTGTGGCGCAACATCGTCGACGAGGAGACCGGCGAGGTCACCGTCGTGGACGGCGAGCCCGACGAGGACACGCTGCGCGCGCTGCACAAGGCGATCGACGGCGTGGGCGGCGACATGGCCGGCATGCGTTTCAACACGGCCATCGCCAAGGTCACCGAGCTGAACAACCACCTGACGAAGACGGGCGGCCCGCTGCCCCGCTCCGTCGCCGAGGCCCTGGTGCTGCTGGTGGCGCCGCTGGCCCCGCACATCGCCGAGGAACTGTGGCACCGGCTGGGCCACACGGAGTCGGTCGTGCACCAGGACTTCCCGGTGGCCGACCCGGCGTACGTCGTGGACGAGACCGTGACCTGCGTGGTGCAGATCAAGGGCAAGGTCAAGGCGCGGCTGGAGATCTCCCCGTCGATCACGGACGCGGAGCTGGAGGCGCTGGCCCTGGCCGACCCGGCCGTCGTCGCCGCGCTGGACGGAGCCGGTATCCGCAAGGTGATCGTCCGGGCGCCGAAGCTGGTGAACATCGTTCCCGCATAGCCACGGCCGCGGCGGGGAAGGCGTGCGGGCTTTCCCCTACGGGCAGGTTGGGGGTTCGGACAGGACCCCCAACCTGCCCTTTGCGTTTACGGTGGAGGGGACCGGTGAACGCGTGCCGGAGGCCGTCACACGATCCGAGGGGCGCTCATGGGAGTGGAAGCCGTGATCCTGATCCTGGGGCTGCTCGTCGTCGCCTTCATGGCCCTGGGCGTCTACGCGACCGTCAAGGCCGTCGGGGCGGCCAAGCGCGGCGTGGACCGGACGATCACGCAGGCCCGCCGCACCGTCGAGGACACCGCCCTGCGGGCGAAGAGTTACGGACAGCTGGGCGTGGGCGCCGAGCTGGCGCAGCTCCGCCTCTCGCTGCGTACGTCGATGCGCGCCACGCAGGAGGCGCTGCGGGCGGGTCTGGCGGAGGACGCCTCGCTCTCGGAGTCCCTGGGCCTGTTCGAGCGGCTCGGGGTGCACGGCCGGGAGCTGGACGAGGAACTGAAGGCGCTGGAGCGCGAGCCCGACAAGGCGACGGTCGCGGCCCGGCTGCCGGGCCTGAAGGAGCGCACCGAGCGGATCACCGGGTCCGCCGATTCGCTGCGCTGGGCCGCCCGGGACCGGGCCCGTCAGTTCGCCGACGACGACCTGTCGACGCTGAACGCACAGATCGACATGGAGGCCGGGGCGCTGCGGCACTGGACAACGGACGAGCCGGCCGCCCGGCCCGGACGACCGGCCGGGCGGGGCGGGGATCCGGAGGCCCCGGACGCGCCGGGCGGGGTCCGGACACCGCCGGAGGCCATCACGGCTCGGGATCCCCGGCGGCACACCACCTACCCGTGGCAGAAGGCGGCCCGGCCCGAGACCACGAACTGAGCGTTGGTGCGGTGCGGTGCGGTGCGGTGCGGTGCGGTGCGGTGCCGTGTGGTGCGGTGTGGTGCGGTGCGGCGTGGAGCGGTGCCGTGTGGTGCGGTCGTGGCTGCCGCGACCGGCCCGCCCGGGTACCGTCCGGGTGCGCCGGGACCATCGGTGACCGAGCGTGGCAGGATGCGATGCGAAGCGACCATGACTGATCAATCGCGCGGGGTCGGACTGCCGACTCCCCGCCCCTGCGGGTAACCTCCCGCTCATGTCCCGCCATGTCGCGATCGTCACCGATTCCACGGCCTACCTGCCGCCCGACGCGATGCAGCGGCACGGCATCACCGCGGTGCCGCTGACCGTGGTCCTGGGTGACCAGGCCCTGGAGGAGGGCACCGAGATCTCGGCCCGTTCCCTGGCCCTCGCCCTCCAGAAACGCCGCTCCGTGACGACGTCGCGCCCCAGCCCCGAGGTCTTCGCCGGCACATACCGGGCCGCCGCCGAAGCCGGTGCGAGCGGAATCGTCTCGCTCCATCTGTCCGCGGAGTTCTCCGGTACGTACGACGCGGCGCTGCTGGCGGCGAAGGACGCTCCGGTGCCGGTGCGGGTGGTGGACACGGGGATGGTCGCGATGGCCCTCGGTTTCTGCGCACTCTCAGCAGCTGAGACGGCTGAGGCGGGCGGCGGTCTGGACGAGGCGGTGGCGGCGGCCGAGAAGCGCGCGTCGGGCACTTCCACCTACTTCTACGTCGACACCCTGGACTACCTGCGCCGAGGCGGCCGGATCGGCACCGCGCAGGCCCTGCTCGGCTCGGCCCTCGCCGTGAAGCCCCTGCTCCAGCTGGACGGCGGCCGGATCGAACTGCTGGAGAAGGTGCGGACGGCCTCCAGGGCCATCGCCCGGCTGGAGGAGATCGTCGTCGAACGCGCGGGCAGCGGGCGCGTGGACATCGCGGTCCACCACCTGGCGGCTCCGGAGCGGGCCGAGCGGCTGGCCGAGCGGCTGCGGGAACGGGTGCCCGCGCTGGTGGATCTGCATGTCAGCGAGGTGGGCGCGGTGATCGGCGCGCACACCGGCCCGGGGCTGCTGGGCGCGGTTGTCTCGCCGCGCTGACTTCACTCTCCGGAGTGGCCGAGTTATGCACAACGATCCGGTTTTCCACTGAAATCGCTGGCGCTCAGCGGGTTTTGGCGGAACTGCCTAGCGTCGTGAGGCATGGCTTCCCGATCACATCGTGCAACCAGCGGACCCGGCGGACCGGGGGCCGGATCCGGCAGCGGGCCCGGACGCACCCCGGCTTCCGACGGGCGCTTCCGCCGAGCGACGGGCCCCGGCCCCGGCCGGCGGCGCCGGACCACGGGCCGCACCGAAGCGGCGGCCCTGGCCGCGGCTGCCCGCAGCCGGGCGGACGCGTTGATGGCGGGCGGGTACGGAGGGCGCGTCGCGCGGTGGGGAGTGGACGGCGCGGAGCCGGGGGAGGGCGATGCGGGGCCGCCGGGCGAGGCGGTCCCAGGCGAGGCGGTCCCGGGCGAGGCGCGGGCCTCGGTTCCGGCGTCGCCCCCGTCTTCGGCGGTGCCGGCCTCGGCGTCGCCCCCGTCTTCGGCTGTCCCGGTCCCGGCCTCGGCCTCGCCCTCGGATGCCGGGGCTCCCGGTTCGGCTGAGGCGGTCGCGTCCGCCGCTTCCGCTCCGATGGGGCGGTGGGCGGCGGGGGTTCTCGCGGTGCGGGAGCGGTTGCCGATGTGGGTGCAGCTCAGATGCGGCCTGGAGCCGAAGACCCTTGCCGCGCTCGCCGTGGTCCTGGTCGCCGCCGCCGTGTTCGCCGGGATCCACTTCTGGTCCGCCGGTCCCGAGGGAGTGGAGGCTCCGGACGTCGTCGGTGAGGCGGCGCACCCGCCCGGCCCGGTGTCCGACCCGGACGCGGACATGGCCGCGACCGGCCGGCCCGAGCCGTCCCCGGGTCCGGCGGCCGTGCCCGGTGAGGGCGGTCAGATCGTGGTGGACGTGAGCGGCAAGGTGCGGAACCCGGGGCTGCAACGACTGCCGTCCGGGGCGCGGGTGGACGATGCGCTGGACGCGGCGGGCGGGGCGCGTCCCGGGACGGACCTGGCGGGCCTCAACCGGGCCCGGGTCCTCATGGACGGCGAGCAGATCGTGGTGGGCGCCCCACCGGCTCCGGCTCCGGCCTCGGGCGGCCCGGCGGCTGCCGGGGGCGGTGCAGGGCCGGTGAGCCTGAACACCGCTACGGCGGACCAGTTGGAGGGCCTGCCGGGCGTCGGCCCCGTCCTCGCCCAGCACATCGTCGAGTACCGCACCGAGCACGGCGGATTCCGGTCCGTCGACGAACTCCGCGAGGTGAACGGGATCGGCGACCGCAGGTTCGCGGACCTGCGCCCCCGGGTGCAGCCATGAGCGCCCTGGACGTCCACGCGGCGTCGGGCCTGCGGCTGGGTGTCTCCGACCCGCGGCAGGAGGGCCCGGCCGACCTCCGGCTGCTCGCCCCGGCGGCCGCGGCGTGGGCCGGTGCCGCGCTCGCGGTGGGCGCCCCCGGGCAGTGGACGGCGATGGCGGTGGCGCTCTGCCTGGGGACGGCCATGGTCCTCCTCGCGGTGCCCGGCCTCCTCGCGGTGCCCGGCCTCCTCGCGGTGCCCGGCCTCCTCCGGCGCCGCGCGACGGGCAGTCCGGGCGGCAACGAGGCGCGGGACGGCGGGGCCGCCGCGGCCCGAGCGCATCGGCGGGTGCGCGTCGCGGCCGTCGCGGCGGTGCTCCTCTGCGCGGCGGCCGGGGCGGCCTCCGCCGGGCTGCACGGTGCCGATACGCGCCGGGGGCCGGTGCCCGGCCTGGCCCGGCAGTTCGCACGGGTCGAGGCGGAGATCACCCTCACCTCCGATGCCCGGCGGACGTACCCCCGGGTGCGCGGCGACCACAGCACGCCCGCGTCCCTGCTCCTGGACGCGGAGGTCACCCTGTTGACGCGGCCCGACCGGACGGCCGTGCGCTTGCGCACACCGGTGCTGGTCATCGTCCCGCCCGGCGGTGCGACAGAGGCATGGCAGCGACTGCTCCCCTCCACCAGGCTGCGGATCGCCGGACGGCTGGCGCCGCCCCTCCACAAGGGCGAGCGGGCCGCCGCGGTGCTACGGCCCGAGGGCAAGGGCCCTCCCCGCGTGACGGGACCTCCCAGCCTCCTCCAGCGCACGGCTGGACGGCTGCGCGCCGGGCTGCGCCGGGCGACCGAAGGACTCGGACCCGACGCACGGGCGTTGCTGCCCGGACTGGTCGTCGGTGACACCACCCGGATCACTCCGGAACTGCACGAGGCCTTCCGGGCGACCGACCTCACGCACCTGATGGCCGTGTCCGGTTCCAACCTGGCGATCCTGCTCGTCCTGCTCATCGGACCGCCCGGCAGGGCACTGCGGGCCGAACGCGGGGGACTGGCGCCCAGACTCGGGATCTCGCTGCGGATGACCGCGTTGCTCGGCGGCGGGCTCACGCTCGCCTTCGTCCTGGTCTGCCGGCCCGAGCCGAGTGTGCTCAGGGCCGCCGCGTGCGGGCTGATCACGCTGCTCGCCATCGCCACCGGGCGGCGCAGGACCCTGATTTCCGCGCTGTGCGCCGCCGTTCTGCTCCTGGTGCTCTACGACCCCTGGCTGGCGCGCAGTTACGGCTTCGTCCTGTCGGTGCTGGCCACCGGCGCCCTCCTGACCCTCGCCCCGCGGTGGAGCGAGGCGCTGCGACGGCGCCGGGTGCCGTCGCGCCTGGCGGAGGCGCTGGCCGCCGCGGCAGCCGCGCAGGCGGTGTGCTCGCCCGTCGTGGTGCTGCTCGCCTCCCGGGTGAGCCTGGTGGCGATCCCGTGCAACCTGCTCGCCGAGTTCGCGGTGGCACCGGCCACGGTGCTCGGGTTCGCCGCGCTGGCCCTGGCGCCGGTGGCGATGCCGGTGGCCGTGCTCCTGGCCCGGGTGGCGGGGTGGCCGGCCGGGTGGATCGCGTCGGTGGCCAGGACCGGAGCGGCGTTCCCCGGCGCGGAGACCGACTGGCCCGACGGCCTGTCCGGCGCCGTGCTGCTGGCCGCGCTGACCGTGGTGCTGGTGTTGGCCGCCCGGTGGGTGGGGCGCCGGCCCTGGGTGTGCTCGGCCGCGGTGCTGCTGCTCGTGCTCGCCGTGCTCCGCCCCGTGCCGCTGACCCGGGTGCTGACCGGATGGCCGCCGCCCGGCTGGGCGTTCGCGATGTGTGACGTCGGGCAGGGCGATGCGCTGGTCCTCGCCGTAGGCCGGGGCTCCGGTGTGGTCGTCGACGCGGGTCCCGATCCCC
The DNA here is from genome assembly GCF_000373645.1 of Streptomyces sp. ATexAB-D23. Taxonomy (GTDB): domain Bacteria; phylum Actinomycetota; class Actinomycetes; order Streptomycetales; family Streptomycetaceae; genus Streptomyces; species Streptomyces castrisilvae. The sequence continues at coordinate 74,436 of NZ_KB892008.1, forward strand.
GGCTCGCCGACCGGTGCCTGCGCGAACTGGGCGTCAGCCGCGTCCCCCTGCTCCTGCTCACCCACTTCCACGCCGACCACGTGCGGGGCCTGCCCGGTGTGCTGCGGGGCAGAGCGGTGGGCGCGATCCAGACGACGAGCCTGGACGAACCGCCGGAGCAGGCCGCGTTCGTCCGGAGAACGGCGGCTGGGGCGCGTGTCCCGGTGGTGCGTGCCGTCCCCGGTGAGCGGCGGCGGATCGGGGCGCTGGACTGGCAGGTGCTGTGGCCGCCGGGCGAGGCGGGCACGGGCCCGGTGGCCGGACCCGTGCCGCAGGACCCGAACGATGCCAGCGTCACGCTGTTCGTGCGGGCCGGCGGGCTCACCCTGCTGCTCCCCGGGGACCTGGAACCCCCTGCCCAGCAGGCGTTGTTGCGCAGCCGTCCGGGAATGCCGCGGGTGGACGTGCTCAAAGTCGCCCACCACGGCTCCGCGCACCAGGACAGTGCCCTGCTGCGCGCCCTCCGGCCCAGGTTCGCGCTGGTGAGTGTCGGCCGGGGCAACCCGTACGGGCATCCGGCGCCCCGGACGGTCGACGCGCTTACGGCGCAGGGGGCGGTGGTGCTGCGCACCGACAAGGACGGTGCGATCGCGGTGACGGGTACGGGGAGCGGGCTGCGGGCGGTGGGGCGGTCATGACGGCGTACGTGCCCAGGCGGAGGGAGGCGTGGACCACTCCCCGGCGGGCGAAACTGTTGGCCGCTCCCCGGCGGGTGGTGCCCTCGGCCGGTCCCCGTTCTCCGGGGCTCCCGGCCTCAGACCAGCCAGTGGCCGTCGGCCATCAGGTCGCGGCCGGGCTGCTCGTTGGACTCCCGCCACGCCCTGACCGCGTACGGAGAGAAACGGAGGTACACCCAGGCGGCGCGCCCCCGCAGATCCCAGTCGAACTTCGCGGCGAAGGCGTCCCCAGACGCCTTCGGGAGATCCGGGCCCTCCACCACCTCGGCCGTCGCCTCGATGAGGACCACATCGCGGGTGTGGCCCAGCGCGATCCGGGCCCGGCCGTCCGGTGCCACGTTGACCGCTGTCGGGTTGGTGCGCCGGGTGGCCATCAGCAGTGCCTCCCCGTCCCACACGAACGACAGCGGCACCAGGGTCGGAACACCGTCGGCGGAGGCCGTCGACACCCAGGCGTCCTTGTCCTTCTCCAGGCGATCGAGTACATCCTGCTTGCGCTGTTCGCGGCTGCGAGCCGGTTCCGGACGGGTCATGCCGCGCACGCTAGCCGCCGGGCGGAACCCGCGACACCGTCGCCGGACCTAGGACCAGTGACTCATGGCGCGGTGATGCGGCGCCGGACCAGACTGGGCCCATGGACCCGCACCTGCCGCAGACGATCGACGCGTATCTGGAACGCGTCGGCGCGGCCGTACCCGCCCGCGCCGACGCCCCGGCTCTGCGCGAACTGCAACTGCGCCACCTGCTCACCGTGCCCTTCGAGAACCTCTCGATCCACCTCGGCGAGGACATCGTGCTGGCGGAGGACTCGCTCCTGGACAAGATCGTGGCCGGCCGGCGCGGTGGCTTCTGCTACGAACTCAACGGGGCCTTCGCCGTACTGCTGCGGGCACTCGGTTTCCGCGTCACCCTGCTCCAGGCGCGGGTCCACTCGGACGATGGCCGGCTCGGCATCCCGTACGACCACATGGCGCTGCGGGTCGAGACGGACGACGGGACCGGGCCGTGGCTCGCCGACGTCGGCTTCGGCGACCACGCCCGGCACCCCCTCGCGCTCGATGACCGCACGGACCAGGAGGACCCGGGCGGCGTCTTCCGGATCACGCCGGTCGCGGCCGGGGGAGGCGAGGACTTCGGGGACCTCGACGTGCTGTGCGACGGCAGGCCCCGGCTCCGCCTGGAGACGCGGCCCCGGGTGCTCGCCGACTTCCGGGCCGGCGCCTGGTACCACCGCACCTCGCCCGACTCCCACTTCACCCGGGCCCCGGTCTGCTCGCGCTGCACGGACGACGGCCGGATCACGCTCACCGGCCGCAAGCTGCTCACGACGGTGGGTTCCGAGCGGCGAGAGACGCCCCTGGAGAGCGACGAGGAGGTGCTGGCCGCCTATCGCGAGCATTTCGGAGTGCGCCTGGACCGGCTGCCCGTCAATTCGGACCTTCGGTAACACCTGCACCCAAGACACTGCGAGATGCTCTGTTTGCCTCGAACGCCTCAAGGGTGGTCGAATGCATGCTCGTCGGCGGGCCGCTGCTCCGACAACGACGTCTGCCCTTCGGCCCGAGGTGAAAGCGCGCCCGGGAGTGTGTGGAGATGTTCGGACGTTGGTTCGGAAACAAAACTGCGACGGGTGCCGCGCGCGGCAACGCCCTGGCCGGACTGGTGGTACCGGACTCGGCGGGAGTCCTCAGCTGCCGGGTGCTCGACCCGGTCAACGAGGCAGTGCCGCAGGCCGAGTTCGTGCTGACGGACCGGGCGGGCCGCAAGGTGGTCGGGGGCGAGACGGATCCGTACGGCAGTGTGCTCGCCACGGTGCCGGCGGGCGAGTACCGGCTTGCCGTGACGGCGGAGGGGTTCACCCCCTTCCACGGCTCGGCCACGGTCACCGAGGGCGGTCACGCGAGCCTGGGCGATGTGACCCTCCAGGTCACCACGCCGCCGCAGCTGCCCGACCCGGGCGACTGGGAGATCGAGCCGATGCACTCCCAGATCGGCTTCACGGCCCGGCACATCGGGATGGCCCGCATCCACGGCCGGTTCAACACCTTCGCGGGAGCGGTGCGGATCGCCGACCGCATGGAGGAGTCGGCGATGCACGTGATCATCGACGCCGCGTCGATCGACACGAACGTCCAGATGCGCGACGACCATCTGCGTTCCAGCGACTTCCTCGATGTCGGCCGCTATCCGACGCTGGAGTTCTACAGCGACCGCTTCGTGCACCGGGGCGGAACCCGCTGGGGTGTGAGCGGGGCGCTGACCCTGCACGGCGTGAGCCGTACGGTGACGCTGGACACCCAGTACCTCGGCCTCGGGAACGGGCTGGAGGGCGAGACCAGGGCGGCCTGCCGTGCCACCACGCAGCTGCACCGCGAGGACTTCACGCTGACCTGGCAGACGATGCTGGCCCGGGGCATCGCGGTGGTCGGCCCCAGCATCTCCATCGACATGGACATCCAGATCGTCCCGAAGGGCTGACCAGCCGGGCGGCCGGGCTACGGCGCCTCCAGCCACCCCTCGTACTCCGCGGCGAACGCGTCGAGCGCCGCGGAGTCCAGCCGGCGGTCCGGGTCCTCCACGACGACCAGCCACTGGGCGTCCTCCGCGTCGTCCTCGCCGGCCAGCGCGTCGCGCACGAGCTGCGGTTCCTCGGTGACCCCGAAGCGGTCGGCAAGCTCGTCCGCGACCTCCTGGGCGGCGTCGCGGTCGGGCAGCACCAGCACGTGTCTCTCATCGCTCACCCGTCCATTCTCGGGTACGGGCGGGGACGCGGCGGACCCGGCCGCGGCCGGGCTGTCAGTGGCCCGTGGGATGCTGGACGGCGATGGCCACCAGAAGGAATTCCACCGACGACCCGCTCGCCCCGCTCACGCTCGCCGTGGGCCAGGAGGACCTGCTCCTGGACCGTGCCGTGCACCAGGTGGTGGCGGCCGCGCGGGCCGCCGACGCCGACACGGACGTCCGGGACCTCACCCCCGACCAGCTCCAGCCGGGCACGCTGGCCGAGCTGACGAGCCCCTCACTGTTCGCCGAGCGCAAGGTCGTGATCGTGCGCAACGCGCAGGATCTCGCCGCGGACACCGTCAAGGACGTCAAGAAGTACCTCGACGACCCGGTCGAGGAAATCACCCTCGTCCTGCTGCACGCGGGCGGCGCCAAGGGCAAGGGGCTGCTCGACGCGGCCCGTAAGGCGGGGGCCCGCGAGGTCGCTTGCCCGAAGACGACCAAGCCGGCCGAGCGGCTCTCCTTCGTGCGCGGCGAGTTCCGGGCGCTGGGGCGCTCCGCGACGCCCGAGGCGTGCCAGGCGCTGGTCGACTCCATCGGCAGCGATCTGCGGGAGCTGGCGAGCGCGGTGTCGCAGCTGGCCGCGGACGTCGAGGGCACGATCGACGAGGCGATCGTCGGGCGCTACTACACGGGGCGGGCGGAGGCGTCGAGCTTCACGGTCGCCGACCGGGCGGTCGAGGGGCGGGCGGCGGAGGCCCTGGAGGCCCTGCGCTGGTCGCTGTCCACGGGCGTTGCCCCTGTCCTGATCACCAGCGCGCTCGCGCAGGGCGTACGGGCGATCGGCAAGCTGTCGTCGGCGCGTGGGGGACGGCCGGCGGATCTCGCGCGTGAGCTGGGCATGCCGCCCTGGAAGATCGACCGGGTGCGTCAGCAGATGCGGGGCTGGACGCCGGACGGGGTCGCGGTGGCGCTGCGGGCGGTCGCGGACGCGGATGCGGGGGTCAAGGGGGGCGGGGACGACCCGGAATACGCGTTGGAGAAGGCGGTGGTCGCTGTGGCGGGCGCCGCGCGTGGCGCGCGGAGCGCGCGCTAGCGGTGCGGTGGGGTGCCGGCTGACCGCGGCGTCCTCAATCGCCGGACGGGTTTGAACTTGCCGTCCGGGCGTCCTCAATCGCCGGACGGGCTCCGAAAGAGGCCGGGGCTGGCTCTGGGCTGCGGGCGGGTGCCCTCAACGGCCGGACGGGCTTGGAGCGGCCCCGGCGGGCTCTGGGTAGTGCGGCCTCGGTTGGCGGTGGGGTGAGTGTTGCTCGGATGGGGGGGCGTGTGGCCGCATGCCGAAGGCCCCGGCCGGGTCCTGGGGAAGGGCTCGGTCGGGGCCTCGGGGTGAGAGTTGGTGCGTCGCACCCGCGTGGCGAACGCAGGTTCGGTGTGCGGCGCGGGTGCCGGGCAGGAGCGGGAGAGAGGGCCCGCGTGGTCCGTTCCGGCGGTTACATCAGAATGCTCAGCCCTGAAGGGTGGCGGCCTTGGCAGCCAGCGCCGACTTCTTGTTGGCGGCGGAGTTCTTGTGGATGACACCCTTCGAGACGGCCTTGTCGAGGGCACGCGAAGCGTCGCGAACGGCCACGGTGGCCTTCTCGACGTCGCCCGCGACAACGGCCTCACGGGCCTTGCGGATCGCGGTCTTGAGCGACGACTTGACGGCCTTGTTGCGCAGGCGCGCCTTCTCGTTCGTCTTGTTCCGCTTGATCTGGGACTTGATGTTCGCCACGAAAGAGCCTTTTCAGGTTCGTTGGATTTCTAGGTGTGTCCGCGCGGCCCGAAAGCCACGGGGCACAGCTGCCCACGGTAGCAGGAGCGGTCCGACCGGCCCAAACCGGTCGCCGCCCCGCAGGCGTGGGACGATGGGAGCTACGTACAGATCCGCCCCGACCCGACATCGACCCGAGACACGGCGTCCGGCGTCTCAAGAATCAGGACCCTGCGTGCCCGCGACTCCTCTCCACGTGCCCGAGCCGAGCCGTACCGACCCGGCGCTGATCCGCAACTTCTGCATCATCGCGCACATCGACCACGGCAAGTCGACCCTCGCCGACCGGATGCTCCAGCTGACCGGGGTGGTCGACCAGCGGCAGATGCGCGCTCAGTACCTCGACCGGATGGACATCGAGCGTGAGCGCGGCATCACCATCAAGTCCCAGGCGGTCCGGCTGCCCTGGGCGCCGACCACCGGCGAGGGCCAGGGCAGCACCCACGTCCTCAACATGATCGACACGCCCGGACACGTCGACTTCACCTATGAGGTCTCCCGGTCGCTCGCCGCCTGCGAGGGCACGATCCTGCTGGTCGACGCCGCGCAGGGCATCGAGGCCCAGACCCTGGCCAACCTCTACCTGGCGATGGAGAACGACCTCACCATCGTCCCGGTGCTCAACAAGATCGACCTGCCGGCCGCCCAGCCCGAGAAGTTCTCCGAGGAGCTGGCCAACCTCATCGGCTGCCGGCCGGAGGACGTGCTCAAGGTCTCCGCGAAGACCGGCATCGGCGTGGACGCGCTGCTCGACCGCGTGGTGCGGGACGTCCCGGCGCCCGTGGGCGAGGCCGACGCGCCCGCCCGCGCGATGATCTTCGACTCGGTCTACGACTCGTACCGGGGTGTCGTCACCTACGTCCGTGTCGTCGACGGCTCGCTCAACAAGCGTGAGCGCATCCGGATGATGTCGACCGGCGCCACCCACGAGCTGCTGGAGATCGGTGTCTCCTCCCCGGAGATGACCCCCTCCGACGGCATCGGCGTCGGTGAGGTCGGCTACATCATCACCGGGGTGAAGGACGTCCGGCAGTCCAAGGTCGGTGACACGATCACCTCGCTGAGCGGCGGGGCGACCGAGCCGCTCGGCGGTTACAAGGACCCCAAGCCGATGGTGTTCTCCGGGCTCTACCCGCTGGACGGCTCGGACTACCCGGACCTGCGCGAGGCTCTCGACAAGCTCCAGCTCAACGACGCCGCCCTGGTGTACGAGCCGGAGACGTCCGCGGCGCTCGGCTTCGGTTTCCGCGTCGGCTTCCTCGGGCTGCTCCACCTCGACGTGGTCCGCGAGCGGCTGGAGCGCGAGTTCGGCCTCGACCTCATCGCCACCGCTCCCAACGTGGTCTACCGGGTCGAGATGGAGGACGGCACCGAGCACACCGTCACCAACCCGAGTGAATTCCCCGAGGGCAAGATCGACAAGGTGCACGAGCCGGTCGTCCGGGCCACGGTCCTGGCGCCCAGCGAGTTCATCGGCGCGATCATGGAGCTCTGCCAGCAGCGCCGCGGCACGCTCCTGGGCATGGACTACCTCTCCGAGGACCGGGTCGAGATCCGCTACACCCTGCCGCTCGCCGAGATCGTCTTCGACTTCTTCGACCAGCTGAAGTCCAAGACCCGGGGCTACGCCTCCCTCGACTACGAGCCCACCGGCGAGCAGTCCGCCCAGCTCGTCAAGGTCGACATCCTGCTGCACGGCGACAAGGTCGACGCGTTCTCCGCGGTCACGCACAAGGACAAGGCGTACGCGTACGGTGTGCGGCTCGTCGCCAAGCTGCAGAAGCTCATCCCCCGGCAGAACTTCGAGGTGCCGATCCAGGCGGCCATCGGCTCCCGGGTCATCGCCCGTGAGACCGTCCGGGCCATCCGCAAGGACGTCCTCGCCAAGTGCTACGGCGGCGACATCTCCCGTAAGCGCAAGCTGCTGGAGAAGCAGAAGGAGGGCAAGAAGCGGATGAAGATGGTCGGCAACGTGGAGGTGCCGCAGGACGCGTTCATCTCCGTGCTGTCGACCGACGAGTCCGCCGGGGAGAGCAAGGGCAAGAAGTAGGGCACGCAACAGCACGAGGAGCCCTACCGGCAGGTAGGTACGCGGGCCCCCGCATCGCAGGAACGCTGCGGAGCGGGGGTCCGTTCGTTATCAAGCGGGGTCCGATTGCCTCTTACGCGGGGCGCGCGGGCGCTCTACCCTGATCACGGCTTCGTAGTTACTCGCCAGTTAAGCAAGCAGGATTTCAGCACGCAGAGCAAGCAGCAGCAAGCACCCACAGGCGGAGAGCGCACCGCAACCAGCAGCCGGTCGTGAAGTACTGCCGCAGGCCCGGAGGATGTCGTGAGCGACACACAGACCATGATCGAGAACCGTCCGCCCTCCGTGGCGACCCTCTTCATCGACCGCGTGGCGGCCACCCCGGACGGGGAGGCCTACCGCTACCCGGTCCCCGCGGCCGACGGCCGGGGGCCCGACGAGTGGAAGTCGCTCAGCTGGGCGCAGGCCGCCGAGCGGGTGTACGCCGTGGCCGCTGGGCTGATCGCGCTGGGCGTGCGCCCCGAGGAGCGTGTCGCGCTCGCGGCGTCCACCCGGGTCGAGTGGATCCTCGCCGACCTCGGCGTGATGTGCGCGGGCGCCGCGACCACCACGATCTACCCCTCGACCAACGCCGAGGAGTCCGCGTTCATCCTCTCCGACTCCGACAGCCGGGTCCTGATCGCCGAGGACGCGGCCCAGCTGGCCAAGGCCCGCGAGCGCCGCGCCGAGCTGCCGGACCTCGCCCACGTCGTCGTCATCGACGCGCAGGGCGCGGGAGCCGCGGAGGGCGACCCCGAGGGCTGGGTGCTCACCCTGGCCGATCTGGAGGCCCTGGGCACCGAGCACCTGGCGAAGGACCCGGCAGCGGTCCGCAGCCGGGTCGACGCCATCACCTCCGACCAGCTGGCGACCCTCATCTACACCTCGGGCACCACCGGCCGCCCCAAGGGCGTCCGGCTGCCGCACGACAACTGGTCGTACATGGCCAAGGCCACCGTCGCCACCGGCCTGATCACCAAGGACGACATCCAGTACCTCTGGCTGCCGCTCGCCCACGTCTTCGGCAAGGTCCTCACCTCCGGGCAGATCGAGGTCGGCCACGTCACCGCCGTCGACGGCCGCGTCGACAAGATCATCGAGAACCTGCCGGTCGTCCAGCCGACGTACATGGCCGCCGTCCCGCGCATCTTCGAGAAGGTCTACAACGGCGTCGCCGCCAAGGCGCGCGCGGGCGGCGGGGCCAAGTACAAGATCTTCCAGTGGGCGGCCGGCGTCGCCCGCGAGTACGCCAAGGTCTCCCAGGACAACTTCCGGCGCACCGGCAAGGCGTCCGTGCCCTTCGCGCTCGGCGCCAAGCACAAGGTCGCCGACACCCTCGTCTTCGCCAAGATCCGCGAGGCCTTCGGCGGCCGGCTCCGCGCCTGCGTCTCCGGGTCCGCCGCGCTCGCCCCCGACATCGGCCTCTTCTTCTCCGGCGCCGGCATCCACATCCTGGAGGGCTACGGCCTCACCGAGTCGAGCGCCGCCTCCTTCGTCAACCCGGGCGAGAGCTACCGCACCGGCACGGTCGGCAAACCCCTGCCCGGCACCGAGGTCCGGATCGCCGACGACGGCGAGATCCTGCTGCGCGGCCCCGGCATCATGCAGGGCTACCAGGGACTGCCGGAGAAGACCGCCGAGGTGCTGGAGGCCGACGGCTGGTTCCACACCGGCGACATCGGCGAACTGTCCGTGGACGGCTACCTGCGGATCACCGACCGCAAGAAGGACCTGATCAAGACGTCGGGCGGCAAGTACATCGCGCCCGCCGAGGTGGAGGGCCAGTTCAAGGCGGTCTGCCCGTTCGTCTCGAACATCCTGGTGCACGGCGCGGACCGCAACTTCTGCACCGCGCTGATCGCCCTGGACGAGCCGACCATCCTCGGCTGGGCCGCCGAGAACGGCATGGAGGGCAAGTCGTACGCGGACGTCGTGGCCTCGCCGAAGACCGTCGAGCTCATCGACGGCTACGTCAAGCGCCTCAACGAGGGGCTCCAGCGGTGGCAGACGATCAAGAAGTTCCGGCTGCTCCCGCGCGACCTCGACATCGAGCACGGCGAGGTGACGCCCAGCCTCAAGCTGAAGCGGCCCGTCGTCGAGCGCACGTACAAGGACCTGATCGAGGACATGTACGCCGGTTCCCGAGAGGCGTGACGGGCGCCTCGCCCGGCGCTCGCCCACTCTCGTACGCCCCCCGCAAGCCCCCCGCGTGCTCCGGCGCGGGGGGCCGGCGCGTTCAGGCCGCGCCGTCTTCACCACCCACTTCGGTAACTCGGCGCGTATCGGGAGGGCCGATCTGTCACTCTGTCGGTGTCGTCAGCGGCGCATAACGGAGAACAGGCAGAGCGAGAACAGGTCAGGAGCCGCCCTGTGGGGTCCATTCCCTTGCAGCGGGACATCGTGCAGCGTCCCGGAACCACCGCCGCTTCCACCGGCACACAGCCGGTCGCCCGGACCAGCCTGCCCGGGAACCTCCTCGCGCCCTCCGCGGCCCGGCGGTTCGTCGCCGCCGCGCTCGCCGAGTGGAGTGGGCTCGGGCTGCCCGCCGCCGTGGGGTTCAGCGACCGGCTGTCCGACGACGCGGCGACGATCGTCAGCGAACTGGTCACCAACGCCGTCGTCCACGCCGGCACCACCGTCGAACTGCTCTTCCGGCTGGAGGAGACCACCGAGGAGGAGGCGTCCGCCCTCGTCCTGGAGGTCTCCGACCACCACCCGGCCCGCGCGGTGCGCAGCGACCACGGGAGCGGTGACGAGGTCGCGGGCGAGCCGGCCGACTACGGGCGCGGCCTGGAGATCGTCGCCACCCTCGCCGAACGCTGGGGCGTCACCTACCGCACCGGCCTGAAGACCGTCTGGGCCCGCCTGCCCGTGGACGACTGGAACCCCTTCCCCGACGCCCGCGGCGAGCCCGGTTTCGAACGCGGACTGCGCGCCGCCGAACTCCTGGCCCCCACCGCCCGGCGCGCCCTGCGCGACGACGGGGACTGGGCCGGGCGCGGCGCGCTCTCCTTCCTCGCCGAGGCATCCGACCTGCTGGCCGGACAGCTGGACGAGGACATCGTGGCGGCGCTCGCCGCACAGTTACTCGTCCCCCGGCTCGCCGACTGGTGCGCGATCTGGCTGGAGCCCGAGAGCGGCGGCCCCTCGGCCGTCCCGCGCCTCGCCAAGGTCTGGCACGTGGACGAGGACCGCGTCCCGCCGCTGCGCGCCCTCCTGGAGGGGGACCCGCTCCGGCTCCCCGAACGGGTCGGCACCGGTGCCGTCTCCATGCCGTGGCCCGGCAGCGCCGAGGACCGCGGGACACCGGAGAAGGACGAGGCCGAGGGCGTCGCGCTCGCCTACCGGATCACCTCGGGCGGCCGCACCCTCGGAGCCGTACTCCTGGGCCGCGAATCGACCGCGCGCGTCCCCGACGAGCTGACCGCCCTCATAGAGGACTTCGTCCGCCGGGTCGGCCTCGCCGTCGGCGCGGCCCGCGCCTACACCCGGCAGGCCACCATCAGCCGCATCCTGCAACGCGGGCTGCTGCCCAGCAAGGTCGCCCGGATACCGGGCGTCGCCAGCTCCCTGGTCTACGAACCGAGCGACGACGGGGTCGTCGGCGGCGACTTCTACGACATCTTCCCGTGCCCCGGCGACCGCTGGTGCTTCGTGCTCGGCGACGTCCAGGGCAGCGGCCCCGAGGCCGCCGTCGTCACCGGGCTCGCCCGCCCCTGGCTGCGGCTGCTGGCCCGCGAGGGCTTCCAGGCCGACGAGGTCCTGGTCCGCCTCAACCGACTGCTCCTGGACGACGCGATGGAGGCCGCCGAGGCCGCCGCGCTCATGGTCGCCGCCGCCGGCGGCCAGCACTCCGCGGACAGCGGCCAGTCCCGCTTCCTGTCCCTGCTGTACGGGGAGCTGGTTCCGCTGCCCGGCGGCGGCGCCCGCTGCACCCTGGTCAGCGCGGGCCACCCGCTGCCGCTGCTGCTGCGGCCCGACGGCACCGTGCGGCCCGCCGCCGAGCCGCAGCTGCTGCTCGGCGTCATGGACGACGCCGTCTACGAGACCCAGAGCTTCGACCTCGCCCCCGGCGACAGCCTGCTCTGCGTCACCGACGGGGTCACCGAGCGGCGCTCGGGCCCGCTGATGTTCGACGACGGCGACGGGCTCGCCCGCGCCCTGTCCGGCTGCGCCGGGCTGAACGCCGAGGAGATCGCCGACCGCATCAAACACGCCGTGCACGCCTTCGCCGAGCGCCCGCCGGACGACGATCTGGCGCTGCTGGTCCTCCAGGCCGAGTAGGCGGGGGCACGGGCGTGGCGTCCGGTTGCCGGGCGGCGCGCGACAATGGACGGTATGCCTTCCGTACTGCCCGATGGTGAGCCCGTGCCCGACGACGGGGCGCTGCCCCGCCACGCCCTGGAAGGCGCAGCCGGCCGCCCGCTCGGCTTCTACCTGCACGTGCCGTACTGCGCGACCCGCTGCGGCTACTGCGACTTCAACACCTACACCGCGACCGAGCTGCGCGGCTCCGGCGGTGCGCTCGCCTCCCGCGACAACTACGCCTCGCACCTCGTCGGCGAGATCCGCCAGGCCCGCAAGGTGCTCGGCGACGACCCCCGGCCGGTGCGCACGGTCTTCGTCGGCGGCGGCACGCCGACCCTGCTGGCAGCCGCCGACCTGGTCCGGATGCTGGCCGCGGTCCGCGAGGAGTTCGGGCTCGCGGACGACGCCGAGATCACCACCGAGGCCAATCCCGAGTCCGTCGGCCCCGCCTACCTGGCCGAGCTGCGCGAGGGCGGCTTCAACCGGATCTCCTTCGGCATGCAGAGCGCCCGGCAGCACGTCCTGAAGATCCTCGACCGCACCCACACCCCGGGCCGGCCCGAGGCGTGTGTCGCCGAGGCGCGGGCGGCCGGCTTCGAACACATCAACCTGGACCTGATCTACGGCACCCCCGGCGAGTCCGACGACGACTGGCGCGCCTCCCTGGACGCGGCGATCGGCGCCGGGCCCGACCACGTCTCCGCGTACGCGCTGATCGTCGAGGAAGGCACCGGGCTGGCCCGCCGGATCAAGCGCGGCGAGATCCCGATGACGGACGACGACGCGCACGCCGACCGGTACCTCATCGCGGACGAGGCGATGGCCGCGGCCGGTTACTCCTGGTACGAGGTGTCGAACTGGGCCCGCACACCCGAGGGCCGCTGCCTGCACAACGAGCTGTACTGGCGCGGCGCCGACTGGTGGGGCGCCGGCCCCGGGGCGCACAGCCACGTCGGAGGCGTGCGCTGGTGGAACGTGAAGCATCCCGGGGCGTACGCGCAGGCGCTCGCCGAGGGGCGCTCCCCGGGGGCCGGGCGCGAGATCCTCTCCGCCGAGGACCGCCGCGTCGAACGCATCCTGCTGGAGCTGCGGCTCGTGGACGGCTGCCCGCTGTCCCTGCTGGCCCCCGCCGGACTCGCGGCGGCCCGCCGGGCGGTGGACGACGGGCTCCTTGAGCCGGCGCCGTTCGACAGCGGGCGTGCCGTGCTCACCCTGCGCGGCCGCCTGCTGGCCGACGCCGTGGTGCGCGACCTCGTGGACTGAGGCGAGGCGCTCACTTCGGCAGCAGGCAGTCCGGCGGGGCGAGGACGCGCTTCCCCGGCCGCGCGGCCGCGGATGATCCGGGCGTGGCTGCGGCCGTCCGGATACGTGATCCGGACGACGGCGAGCCCCAGCGCCGCCCCCAGGGCCACCAGCGCGGTCGGCAGCCGGCCGATCTCATCGAGCCGCACACCCAGGACCGCGATGACCACGGCCCCGACGAACGTCTCCGGACGCACCGACTCCCGGGACCGACGGGAGGATCCACCGGACATCAGGCCGGAAGGGTGACGAAATCGATCAATTCCTCGACCCGGCCCAGGAGTTCGGGCTGGAGGTCCCGGTAGGAGTGCACCGAGGACAGGATGCGCTGCCAGGCCGCGCCGGTGTTCTCCGGCCAGCCCAGCGCCCGGCACACGCCCGTCTTCCAGTCCTGGCCGCGCGGCACCACCGGCCAGCCCGGGATGCCCACCGACGACGGCTTCACGGCCTCCCACACGTCGATGTAGGGATGGCCGACCACCAGGACGTCGCCGTCCGAGACCCGCGCCGCGATCCGGGACTCCTTGGAACCGGGCACGAGATGGTCGACCAGCACCCCGAGCCGCGCGTCCGGCGCGGGCGCGAACTCCCGCACGATCGCCGGCAGGTCGTCGATGCCCTCCAGGTACTCGACGACCACGCCCTCGATCCGCAGATCGTCGCCCCAGACCCGCTCCACCAGCTCCGCGTCGTGCCGCCCCTCCACATAGATCCGCCCGGCCCGCGCCACCCGCGCCCGCGCCCCGGGCACCGCCACCGAGCCGGAGGCCGTACGGGAGGGCCGCACCGGTCCGCCGGCCGACGGGCGCACCAGCGTCACGACCCGGCCCTCCAGCAGAAAGCCGCGCGGCGCCATCGGGAAGACCCGGTGCTTACCGAAGCGGTCCTCCAGGGTCACCGTCGGCCCCTCGGCGGTCTTCTCGCACCGGATCACCGCCCCGCAGAAGCCGGTGGCGACGTCCTCCACCACCAGATCGGGCTCGGCGGGCACCTCGGGGACGGGGGCGGACTTCTTCCACGGCGGGGTCAGATCCGGCTGGTAACTGCGCATCGCACGACGATAAGCGGGGAAGGGCTACGACACGCCGAACCGTTCCGCCAGTGCCTCGCGCTGCGCCCGGACGAACGCCGCGTCCACCACGGCGCCGTGCCCCGGCACGTACAGCGCGTCCTCGCCGCCCAGTGCCAGCAGCCGGTCCAGCGCGCCCGGCCAGCGGGCGGGGCGGGCGTCCGGGCCCGCCTGCGGTTCACCGGCCTCCTCGACCAGGTCGCCGCAGAACACGAGGGCGGGCGAGCCGGAGGAGCCCGGGACCAGCACCGCGAGGTCGTGGCCGCTGTGCGCGGCGCCCACGTTCACCAGCAGCACCTTTCGGCCGCCGCCCAGATCGAGCGCGCGCTCCCCGGACACCTCGTGGTCCGGGGCCACGAGCACATCGGTGGACTCGGCCGCGTCCGGCTCGGGCAGGCCCAGGCTCACCGCGTCGGCGTACAGCCCGTCCGTCCCCCGCCGCATCAGCTCCCGCGTGCCCGCCGCGCCGTACACGCGCACCCCGGCGAAGGCCGCCGTGCCCAGCACATGATCGAAATGGGGGTGGCTGAGTGCGATGTGCGTCACCCTCCGGCCGAGCAGCGCCTGCGCCTGGGTGCGCAGCTCCACCCCCTCACGCAGTGACGCACCGGTGTCGCAGAGCAGCACTCCGTCCGCCCCGGCCACCAGCAGGGCCGTCGCGTCCCACACCGGAAGGCGCCGGCGGCCCACCCCGTGACCGAGCCGCTCCCACCCGAAGTCTTCCCAAGAGGCGTCCATACGGCGACGCTATCGGCATCGACTCGCGCGCTCCCGGGGTTGGTGTGGCCGGTCGCCCTTGCTAGGGCACCACCCCGTCGCCGTACACTGACCGGGGATCGTTGGCACTCGTACGCACCGAGTGCCAGGAGGAATCCCGGGAACGGCCCGAGAACCACCGAGGTAGACAGCTGGAGGTGTGCGCGATGCTCAGCGAACGCAGACTCGAAGTGCTGCGCGCCATCGTTCAGGACTACGTCGGAACCGAGGAGCCCGTCGGCTCCAAGGCGCTCACGGAGCGGCACCGGCTGGGGGTCTCCCCGGCCACCGTCCGCAACGACATGGCGGTGCTGGAGGACGAGGGCTTCATCGCCCAGCCCCACACCAGCGCGGGGCGCATCCCGACGGACAAGGGCTACCGGCTCTTCGTCGACAAGCTCGCGGGCGTCAAGCCCCTCTCGTCGCCGGAGCGCCGCGCCATTCAGAACTTCCTCGACGGCGCGGTCGACCTCGACGACGTCGTGGGCCGGACCGTACGGCTGCTCGCGCAGCTGACCCGGCAGGTCGCCGTCGTGCAGTACCCCTCGCTGACCCGCTCGACGGTGCGGCACGTGGAACTGCTGTCCCTGGCTCCGGCGCGGCTGATGCTCGTGCTGATCACGGACACCGGCCGGGTCGAACAGCGGCTGGTCGACTGCCCGGCGCCGTTCGGCGAGACGTCTCTCGCCGATCTGCGGGCCCGGCTCAACAGCCGGGTGGTGGGGCGCCGTTTCACGGACGTCCCGCAGCTGGTGCAGGACCTGCCGGAATCCTTCGAGAGCGAGGACCGGGGAACCGTGTCCACCGTACTCTCGATCCTGCTCGAAACCCTCGTCGAGGAGACGGAGGAGCGGCTGATGATCGGCGGCACCTCCAACCTCACCCGCTTCGGACACGACTTCCCGGTGATGATCCGGCCGGTGCTTGAGGCACTGGAGGAGCAGGTCGTGCTGCTGAAGCTGCTCGGCGAGGCCACGGACTCGGGCATGACCGTACGTATCGGGCACGAGAACGCCCACGAGGGGCTCAACTCCACGTCCGTCGTCGCGGTCGGCTACGGTTCGGGCGACGAGGCAGTCGCCAAACTCGGCGTGGTCGGACCGACCCGCATGGACTACCCCGGAACGATGGGAGCGGTACGCGCAGTGGCACGTTACGTCGGACAGATCCTGGCGGAGTCGTAAGTGGCCACGGACTACTACGCCGTACTCGGCGTGCGCCGCGACGCCTCTCAGGACGAGATCAAGAAGGCATTCCGGAGGCTCGCCCGCGAGCTGCACCCGGACGTCAACCCCGATCCGAAGACCCAGGAGCGGTTCAAGGAGATCAACGCCGCTTACGAGGTCCTGTCGGACGCCCAGAAGAAGCAGGTCTACGACCTCGGCGGCGACCCGCTCTCCCAGTCCGGGGGCGGCGGCGCGGGCGGGTTCGGCCAGGGCGGCTTCGGTAATTTCTCCGACATCATGGACGCGTTCTTCGGTACGTCGTCGCAGCGCGGACCCCGTTCGCGCACCCGGCGCGGCCAGGACGCCATGATCCGGCTGGAGATCGACCTCGCCGAGGCGGCCTTCGGCACGACCAAGGACATCCAGGTCGACACGGCCGTCGTCTGTACGACGTGCAGCGGCGAGGGCGCGGCCCCCGGCACCTCCGCGCAGACCTGCGACATGTGCCGCGGTCGCGGTGAGGTCTCCCAGGTCACCCGGTCCTTCCTCGGCCAGGTCATGACCTCGCGGCCCTGCCCGCAGTGCCAGGGCTTCGGTACGGTCGTGCCGACCCCGTGCCCGGAGTGCGCCGGCGACGGCCGCATCCGTTCGCGGCGCACGCTGACCGTGAAGATCCCCGCGGGTGTCGACAACGGCACCCGCATCCAGCTCGCGGGCGAGGGCGAGGTCGGCCCCGGCGGCGGCCCCGCCGGGGATCTCTACGTCGAGATCCACGAGCTGGCGCACGCGGTGTTCCAGCGCCGCGGCGACGACCTGCACTGCACGGTCACCATCCCCATGACGGCGGCGGCCCTCGGCACCAAGGTGCCGCTGGAGACGCTCGACGGCCTGGAGGAGGTCGACATCCGGCCGGGCACCCAGTCCGGCCAGTCCGTCCCGCTGCACGGCCGCGGCATCACCCACCTGCGGGGCGGCGGACGCGGCGACCTCATCGTGCACGTCGAGGTCACCACCCCGGTCAAGATGGACCCCGAGCAGGAACGCCTCCTGCGCGAACTGGCCAAGCTGCGCGGCGAGGAGCGGCCCACCGGCCAGTTCCAGCCCGGCCAGCAGGGCCTGTTCTCGCGTCTGAAGGACGCGTTCAACGGCCGCTGACGGCACTCGTCCGTGCGGTGCGGGCCCGGCCCCGGGCCCGCACCGCACCGGACGAAAGCCGCCGTGGGGCGGGCATCACGGGACAGGAGGGACATGACACGATGCGGTCATGTCCTCCGCATTGACCGATCTCTGCCGGTATCCGATCGTGCAGGCCCCGATGGCGGGCGGCCCGTCCTGCCCGCAGTTGGCCGCGTCGGTCGCCGAGGCCGGCGGGCTCGGTTTCCTGGCCGCCGGGTACAAGACGGCGGACGGCATGTACCAGGAGATCAAGCAGGTGCGCGGGCTGACCGGACAGCCCTTCGGCGTCAACCTCTTCATGCCGCAGCAGAAGCTCGCCGACCCGGGTGCCCTGGAGGTCTACCGCCATCAGCTCGCGGGCGAGGCCACCTGGTACGAGACGCCCCTCGGTGACACCGACGCCGGCGGGGACGACGGCTACGAGGCCAAGCTCGCCATCCTGCTGGAGGACCCGGTTCCGGTCGTCTCCTTCACCTTCGGCTGCCCCTCGCGCGACACCCTCGACGCGTTCGCCGCCGCCGGTACGTACACCGTCGTCACCGTCACCTCGCCCGAGGAGGCCCAGGCCGCGCAGTGGGCCGGCGCCGACGCCGTCTGCGCCCAGGGCACCGAGGCGGGCGGCCACCGCTCCACGTTCCGCGACGACCCGGAGACCGACGGCGGCGGGACCGGGCTGCTGTCCCTGGTGACCCAGGTGCGCGAGACCGTGCAGATCCCGGTGATCGCCGCGGGCGGGCTGATGCGCGGCGCGCAGATCGCCGCGGTGCTCGCGGCGGGCGCCGACGCCGCCCAGCTCGGCACCGCGTTCCTGGTCTGCCCCGAGTCCGGCGCCCACCTGCTGCACAAACAGGCCCTGACCAACCCGCTGTTCGTCCGCACCACGCTGACCCAGGCGTTCTCCGGGCGCCCGGCCCGCGGCCTGGTCAACCGCTTCGTGCGCGAGCACGGACCGTACGCCCCCGCCGCCTACCCCCAGGTCCACCACATGACCTCCCCGCTGCGCAAGGCGGCGGCCCGTGCCGGGGACGCGCAGGGCATGGCGCTGTGGGCGGGACAGGGCCACCGGATGGCCCGCGAGCTGCCCGTAGGCCGGCTGGTCCGGCTGCTCGTCGAGGAACTGGACGCCGCACGGACGGCAGTGAGCACAAGGAGTACACAGTGACGGCACCCGTCTTCGTCGTCGAAGACCTGCCCGGCGGGCCCGAGTTCGTCCTCGACGGGCCCGAGGGACGGCACGCCGTCTCGGTCAAGCGCCTGCACGCCGGTGAGGACGTCGTCCTGACGGACGGCCGCGGCCGGTGGGCCGAGGGCGTCGTGAAGGCCGCCGAGGGCAAGGACCGGCTGATCGTGGGCGGTCTGGACCCGGTGCACGAGGAGCCGCGCCCGGCCGCCCGGATCACCGTCGTGCAGGCCCTGCCCAAGGGGGACCGGGGCGAGGTCGCCGTCGAGACGATGACCGAGACCGGGGCCGACGCGATCGTGCCGTGGCAGGCAGCGCGCTGCATCACCCAGTGGAAGGGCGACCGGGGCCTCAAGTCCCTCGCGAAATGGCGCAGCACGGCCCGGGAGGCCGGCAAGCAGTCCCGCCGGGTACGGTTCCCGGACGTGGCGGACGCGGCATCCACCAAGCAGGTCGCCGCGCTGGTGGCCACCGCGGACTTCGCGGCCGTCCTGCACGAGGACCGCGGCCACGACAGCGAGCCGCTGGCCACCGTCGACCTGCCCGGGGCCGGTGAGATCGTGCTGATCGTCGGACCCGAGGGAGGCGTCTCGCCGCAGGAACTGACCGTGTTCCAGGACGCCGGGGCCCGCGTCTGCCGACTCGGCCCGACCGTCCTGCGCACCTCCACGGCGGGCACGGCGGCGACGGCGCTGCTGCTGGGACGCACGGGCCGCTGGTCGTAACCCCGCCCCGATGGGGTGGTTGTGGCCACAAGCGGTCTACCGCACCGTCAGGAGCGGTGGGAAGCTGCCTTTATGGGGACATCAAGGGCATGGGGCCGTCGCGCGGTCCGTCGCTTTCCGGCCGCACTCTGCCTCGCCGCCGCAGCCGTCACCGGCCTCACCGCCTGTGAACCGGCCGACGGCCTCGACACGCTGAACACCGCGGCCGTCGCCGTGACCACCGACCGGACCGCCACCCGCGCGCTGGAGCACGAAGGCATCGACGTGAGCTGGCTGAGCTGCACCGCCGGCCTCGGCAAGGACGACGCGAAGGCCTCCGCATCCGCCTCCGCGCAACGGGTGGCCGAGGTCCACTGCGACGGCAGGACGAAGGACAGGCAGAAGATCACACTCGACGGCCAGGTGACCCACGCGGTCAACGGCCGCTGCGTACGCGGCGACATGACGGCCAAGTCCGGCGGGCGCGCCGTCTTCCGGGCCACCCTGCTCGGCGACTGCGCGGCCCCCGCCACGACCGCGCCGCCCCCCGGGGGTGCGGGGCCGGGCAACGGGCCGACGGCCACCGTGACGGTGACGGTGACCGCGTACCCCGGCAAGTGAGCGCCACGCAGGGGGCGGCCGGACGTGCGAGGGGGCGCATATCCCAGGGGCATGTGCGCCGCGCTCGCGCCGTGCCACGACGTACTCCGGCCAACCCCGTACCACCTCGGACGTCCGCGGCCTAGGCTGAACCGTGTGACACAGCCTTCCTACCTCCGGTACCCCCATGTCCACGGTGACTTGATCGCCTTCACAGCCGAGGACGACGTCTGGCTCGCCCCGCTCGACGGCGGACGGGCGTGGCGAATCAGCGCCGACAACCGTCCAGTCACCCAGCCGCGCATATCTCCCGACGGCACCCTCGTCGCCTGGACCTCCACCCGCGACGGGGCGCCCGAGGTGCATCTCGCCCCCGCCGACGGCGGGCCCTCGCGCCGGCTCACCCACTGGGGCGACGCCCGCACCACCGTGCGCGGCTGGACCCCCGATGGGGACGTACTGGTCACGAGCACCCAGGGCCAGGTCTCGCTGCGCCGCAGCTGGGCTCGGGCCGTCCCGGTCGACGGCGGTCCCGCGCGGACCCTCCCGTACGGGCCCGTCGGCTCCCTCGCGTACGGGCCCGGCGGACGGGTCCTGCTGCTTTCGGCCACCATGGGGCGCGAGGCCGCCACCTGGAAGCGCTACCGCGGTGGCACGGCCGGCAAGCTCTGGATCGCGGCCGGGGACGACCCGCAGGAGTTCGCCCGCCTCCACGAGGACCTCGACGGCAACATCGAGTGCCCGATGTGGGTGGGGGAGCGCATCGCGTTCCTCTCCGACCACGAGGGCGTCGGCGCCCTCTACTCCTCCCTGCCCGACGGCGGCGACCTGCGCCGGCACACCGGCACCGACGGCTTCTACGCCCGGCACGCCACCACCGACGGCACCCGGGTCGCCTACGCGTCGGCCGGTGAACTCTGGCTCCTGGACAGCCTGGAGAGCGAGGAGCCCCGCCGCGTCGAGATCCGGCTCGGCGGCCAGCGCGCCGACCTCCAGCCCTACCCGCTGCACGCCGACAGCCACCTGACCAGCGCGTCCCCGGACCGCACCGGACGCGGCAGCGCGGTCTGCACCCGGGGCGCCGTCCACTGGGTCACCCACCGCGAGGGCCCCGCCCGCGCGCTCGCCGCCGAACCCGGCGTACGGGCCAGGCTGCCCCGTACCTTCCAGGCCGACGGCGACCAGCACGTCGTCTGGGTCACCGACGCCGAGGGCGACGACGCGCTGGAGTGCGCCCCCGCCACCGGCACCGCGCCCGGCGCCGAGCCCCGCCGCTTGGCGGCCGGCCGGCTCGGCCGCGTCCTGGACCTGGCCCCCGCCCCCGACGGCAGCCGGTTCGCGGTCGCCGCCCACGACGGGCGGGTCCTGGTCGTGGAGCGGGAGAGCGGTGAGATCCACGAGGTGGACCGCAGCGAGAACGGCGACGCCTCCGGGCTCGCCTGGTCGCCCGACTCCGCCTGGCTCGCCTGGTCGCACCCCGGCCCCGAGCCGCTCAGCCAGCTCAAGCTGGCCCACATCGCGGACCTCTCGGTCTCCGAGGCCACCCCGCTGCGGTTCCGGGACTTCGCGCCCGCCTTCACCGCCGACGGAAAGCACCTGGCCTTCCTCTCCGAGCGCGCCTTCGACCCGATCTACGACGCCCACGTCTTCGACATGGCGTTCATCGGCTCCTGCCGGCCGCACCTGCTGACGCTCGCGGCGACCACCCCTTCCCCGTTCGGACCGCAGCTGCACGGCAGGCCGACCGAGAAGGAGAAGGGCGGAGACGGCGAGGACAACCCCACGGCCCTGCCCATCACCCGCATCGACCTGGACGGCCTCGCCGACCGGATCGTGCCCCTTCCCGTCGAGGCCGCCGTCTACTCCTCGCTCCGGGCCGCACGGGACGGGCTGCTCTGGCTGCGCCACCCGGTCACCGGGGTCCTCGGCACGAGCGGGGCGGGCCCCGACGCCCGCCGCCCCGAAACCGTCCTGGAGCGGTACGACCTCGAAAAGCTGCGCTGCGAGGAACTCACCTCCGACGTCAGCCGTTTCGCGGTCAGCGGCGACGGGAAGCGGCTCGCCCTCGTCAGCCACGGCAAGCTGTCCGTCGTCCCGTCCGACAGCCGGGTGCCCGCCGGCTCCGACGACGACCACGACGACCCCGTCACCGTCGACCTGTCCCGCATCCGCCGCACCCTCGACCCGGCCGCCGAGTGGCGCCAGATGTACGACGAGGCCGGCCGCGTCATGCGGGACAACTTCTGGCGCCCCGACATGGGCGGCATCGACTGGGACGGGGTCCTGGACCGCTACCGGCCGGTCCTGGAGCGCGTCGCGACCCACGACGACCTCATCGACCTGCTCTGGGAGGTCCAGGGCGAGCTGGGCACCTCCCACGCCTATGTGACGCCGCCCGGCGGGTGGCGCGACGAGTCGGCCCGGCAGGGGCTGCTGGGCGCGGACCTCTCCCGCGCGCAGGACGGCAGCTGGCGCATCGACCGCATCCTGCCCTCCGAGACCTCGGACCCGGCCGCCCGCTCGCCGCTCGCCGCGCCGGGCGTCGCCGTCCGGCCAGGGGACGCGGTCCTGGCGGTCGACGGCCACCCCGTCGACGCGCTCACCGGCCCCGCGCCTCTGCTCACCGGCTCGGCCGGCAAGCCCGTCGAGCTGACCGTCTCGCCGGCGGACGGCGGCGAGAGGCGCCATGTCGTCGTGGTGCCCGTCCACGACGAGGAGGCGCTGCGCTACCACGCGTGGGTCGCCGACCGGCGCGCGTACGTGCACGAGCGGTCCGGCGGGCGCCTGGGCTACCTCCACGTCCCCGACATGGTCGGCTCCGGCTGGGCCCAGATCCATCGCGACCTGCGCACCGAGGTGGCGCGCGAGGGCCTGGTCGTGGACGTACGGGAGAACCGTGGCGGCCACACCTCGCAGCTCGTCGTGGAGAAGCTGGCCCGCCGCATCGTCGGCTGGGACCTGCCGCGCGGCATGCGCCCCGCCAGCTACCCGGGCGACGCGCCGCGCGGGCCCGTCGTCGCCGTCGCCAACGAGTTCTCCGGCTCGGACGGCGACATCGTGAACGCGGCGATCAAGGCCCTGAACATCGGACCCGTGGTCGGCGTGCGCACCTGGGGCGGCGTCGTCGGCATCGACAGCCGCTACCGGCTCGTCGACGGCACGCTGGTCACCCAGCCGAAGTACGCGTTCTGGCTGGAGGGGTACGGGTGGGGCGTCGAGAACCACGGCGTCGACCCGGACGTGGAGGTCGTCATGACGCCGCGGGACCACGCGGAGGGGCGTGACCCGCAGTTGGACGAGGCGATCCGGATCGCGCTGGAGTCCCTGACGGACGTGCCGGCGAAGACGGCGCCGGAGCTGCCGGGGCTTGCGGAGTGAGGTGAGGGACGGGGAGCGGGGCCGTCGCGCCCGCGGCGGGCCCGCTCCCCACCCCGCCCCTTCCCGAGACCGGGGCGCCGCCCCGGAAGCGGCCGGCCCCCGGGCCGGCCCGGATAGGCTGGCCCGCGACGGATCACCCAGACCAAGGAGCGCGCAAGCAATGGCAGGAGAACCGCAGCCCGACTGCCTGTTCTGCAAGATCGTCTCGGGGGAGATCCCGGCCACCATCGTCCGCGAGAGCGACACCACCGTCGCCTTCCGCGACATCAACCCCCAGGCCCCCACGCACGTCCTCGTCATCCCGCGCCTCCACTACGCCGACGCCGCGTCCCTCGGTGCCGCCGAGCCGCAGGTGCTCGCCGACGTGCTGTGCGAGGCGGGAAACGTGGCAGCCGACGAGAAGGTCGACCAGACCGGTTACCGGGTCGTGTTCAACACCGGGGCCGGCGCGGGGCAGACCGTGTTCCACGCCCACGCCCACGTCCTGGGCGGCCGCGGTCTCGCCTGGCCCCCCGGATAATGTCCGCACGCGAACTCGTCGTCCTCGGGACCGCCAGCCAGGTCCCGACGCGCCACCGCAACCACAACGGCTACCTGCTGCGCTGGGACGGCGAGGGCATCCTCTTCGACCCCGGCGAGGGCACCCAGCGCCAGATGCTGCGGGCCGGCGTCGCCGCCCACGACATCAACCGGATCTGCGTCACGCACTTCCACGGCGACCACTCGCTGGGCCTGGCCGGGGTGATCCAGCGGATCAACCTCGACCAGGTCCCGCACCCCGTCACCGCCCACTACCCGGCGAGCGGACAGCGCTTCTTCGACCGGCTGCGGTACGCCACCGCCTACCGCGAGTCCGTCGAGCTGACCGAGGCCCCGGTCGCCGCCGACGGACCGCTGGCCACCACCGCCGCGTACACGCTCGACAGCCACCGGCTCTCGCACCCCGTCGAGTCGTACGGCTACCGGCTCACCGAGCCCGACGGGCGGCGGATGCTGCCGGCGAAGCTCGCCGAGCACGGCATCGCGGGGCCGGACGTCGGACGCGTCCAGCGCGAGGGCGCCCTCGGCGGTGTCACGCTCGGCCAGGTCTCCGAGCACAGGCGCGGACAGCGGTTCGCGTTCATCATGGACACCAGGCTCTGCGACGGCGTGTACGCGCTCGCGGAGGGGTGCGACCTGCTGGCCATCGAGTCGACCTTCCTCCACGAGGACCGGAAACTCGCCTCCGACCACGGCCACCTGACCGCGGGGCAGGCGGCCCGGGTCGCCCGCGAGGCGGGCGTACGGCACCTCGTTCTCACGCACTTCTCCCAGCGCTACCCGGACCCCGAGGCCTTCGAGACCGAGGCCAGGGGGGCCGGGTACGAGGGCGAGCTGACCGTGGCCCAGGATCTGATGCGGGTAGCGGTGCCGAGCCGTCACCCGTAGACCCCGTAGAACCACCCAGCACCACATGCGTGAGCGAGAGACACCGTGCACATCCCCAAAGCGGAACTTCACCTCCACATCGAGGGAACCCTCGAACCCGAACTGGCCTTCGCGCTCGCCGCGCGCAACGGTGTGACCCTGCCCCACGCGGACACCGAGGCCCTGCGCACCGCCTACCTCTTCGAGGACCTCCAGAGCTTCCTGGACCTCTACTACGCGCTGATGGCGGTGCTGCGGACCGAGGACGACTTCACCGAGCTCGCCGACGCCTACCTCACCCGCGCCGCCGCCCAGGGCGTGCGTCACGCGGAGATCTTCTTCGACCCGCAGGCGCACACGGCACGCGGTGTGCCCATCGGGACCGTCGTGGAGGGCCTGGGCCGGGCGCTGGAGCGCAGCGAGGAGAAGCACGGCATCTCCACCCAGCTGATCATGTGCTTCCTGCGCGACCAGCCCGCCGAATCGGCTCTGGAGACCCTGGAGGCGGCCAAGCCGCACCTGCACCGGATCAGCGCCGTCGGCCTGGACTCCGCCGAGGCCGGCCACCCGCCCGCGAAGTTCCGCGAGGTGTACGAGGCGGCCGGGGCGCTCGGGCTGCGCAAGGTCGCCCACGCGGGGGAGGAGGGGCCGCCCGCCTACATCCGTGAGGCGCTCGACGTCCTGGGTGTGGAGCGCATCGATCACGGACTGCGCTGCCTGGAGGACCCCGACCTCGTGAAGCGGCTGGTCGCCGACCGCGTCCCGCTCACCCTGTGCCCGCTGTCCAACGTACGGCTGCGGGCCGTCGACACCCTGGAGCAGCACCCGCTGCCCGCCATGATGGACGCCGGGCTGCTCTGCACGGTCAACTCCGACGACCCCGCCTACTTCGGCGGGTACGTCGCGGACACCTTCCACGCCGTGCACGAGGCACTCGGCCTGGACCACGAGCAGCTGCGCACCCTGGCGCGCAACTCGTTCGAGGCGGCCTTCCTCGACCACGACGAGGAGCGCAGGGCGCGCTACCTGTCCGAGGTCGAGGCGTACGCGTTCGACTGACCGCCGTCCTCCGGGCCGGCCGTCCGGAACGCGCTCCTGCCCAGCCGCCTGCGGCGCAGGGCCGGGACGCTGATCTCCGTGACGGCCTGCTCGGGCGCGCCCACCTTCGGCACCGCGCCGGGCACCGCACCCGTGGTGACCGCGAGCAGGGCCGCCGGTGCGCCACCCCTGCGCCGCACCGAACCCGGCACCAGCGGCCGGCCACCGGTGTGCAGCGCCACGGCCGTCACCGGGGCCGCGACCAGCAGGGTCACCGCGCCCAGGATCAGCCCCATCACCGGATAACCGGCCTCCTCGGACAGCACACTGCCGAGCACCGGGCCGCAGGCCACACCGACCGACGAGGCCGAGCCCGCCAGGACCGCCCACCGGCCGCGCACGTCGAGCGAGGCGGCGAGGCCGATCAGGTACGACAGGACCACCGGGTAGACGGTGTTCCACAGGATCTCGCCGGTCGCGAAGGAGCCGAGGCTCCCCGCCGACGAGCTGAGCACGATGCTCCCCGCGATGACCGCCGTACCCACTCCGATCGGCACCGCCCGCCCGAACCTGGAGCCGAGCATCCCGGCGCCCATCACGCCGAGCAGACCGGCGCCGAGGGCGGCGGCGAACACCGCGCCTATGGCCACCTCGGACAGCCCGACCTGGACCACGCCGATCCGGCTGCTGACGCCCCACAGCGCGTTCTGCGCCATCGACCAGACGAGCATGCCGCCCGCGAGCACCAGGCCGGAGCGGCGGTGCGGCAGCCGGCCGGCCGCGGGGACGGCCGGTCCCGCCGGGACGGAGCCGCCGAGCCGGGAAGTCGCCGGCCAGACGAGCAGCGCGACCAGGGCGATCGAGGCGAACGGCAGCCGGTGGCCGCCGCCCAGGTGCGGGACCGTCAGGTACAGGGCGCCCGCGGTCGCCGACACGCTCAGCAGCCCCAGGGACGAGGTGCGGTGCGGGTCGCGCTGGGCGGCGATGCCGGCCGCCGCGACGGCGGTCGCCGTTCCGGAGCCGAAGCCGCCGACCGCCGCGCCGGCGACCACGAGCGGTACCGACCCGGCCAGCGCCGCGCAGCCGTACCCCACCACGCACAGGATCAGTCCGGCCCGTGCCGGTCCGCACGGCCCGTACGTCTCCACGCGCCCGGCCAGGGCGAAGCCGGCGGAGGCCGAGCTCAGCAGCAGGGCGCTGCCGACCAGCCCCGCCTGGGCGGTGCTGAGGCCGAGGTAGACGGAGAGTCGTCCCACGATGGTGGGAAGGAGGTAGGAGGCGAGGTAACCGGCGGTGAACACGGCTACCAGGGGCCACGCGGCGCGGGGGCGCGAGGACATGGGCGTTCCTGGAGACATGCCTGAGAAGGCAGAGGGGGTGAGGGGTGATGCGAAGGGGGTGATGCGAAGAGAGGTAATGCGAAGAGGGGTGAAGCGGAAATACGAGGAAATCGGCGCTTCCGTCGGGTACGTCGCCAACGGTGCTCGCGGGCCAATTTGTATCAAGTGCGCCCGGCGCGCCGAAAGGCGACGTGATGTGATCTAAGTCACGTTTGTGTTTATGGTGTGCGCGGCTGGGTAGTTGCGCGTGTTTACGCAGGTCAGTGCCGGTGAACAGGAGTCCGGCGTGCACACGACCAACGCCACCGGAAATCGGGCACACTGGCCGCAATCGCCACGACCGGGAGTGCAAGGTGAGCGCTGACGTACCCGACATCGATCCGCTCGACGGGCTGCGCGCACCGCAGGACCCCGACTGCGACGTCTTCCTCACCGGCACGGTCTTCCTCGACATCGTCTTCACCGGTCTGGACACCGCCCCCGTGCGCGGCACCGAGTCCTGGGCGCGCGGCATGGGCTCCAGCCCCGGCGGCGTCGCCAACATGGCCACGGCCCTGTCCCGCCTCGGCCTGCACACCTCGCTGGCCGCCGCGTTCGGCGACGACCACTACGGCGAGTACTGCTGGGACGCGCTCGAACAGGGCGAGGGCATCGACCTCTCGCGGTCGCACACGGTCCGCGGCTGGCACTCCCCGGTGACCGTCTCGATGGCGTACGAGGGCGAGCGGACGATGGTCTCGCACGGCCACGAGGCCCCGGCCCTGCCCACCACCGCGTCCCCGGAGGCCCCCGCCTTCCCCCGCTGCCCGCCCAGGGCGCGCGCCGCCGTCACCTCGCTCGTCCCCGGCCGCAGCGAGCCCTGGGTCGCCGAGGCCGCCCGCCAGGGGGCCCTGATCTTCGGCGACGTCGGCTGGGACGACACCGGGCGCTGGGAACTGGACGCCCTGAGCGGCCTGGAGCACTGCCACGCCTTCCTGCCCAACGCCGAGGAGGCGATGCGCTACACGCGTACCGAATGCCCCCGCGCCGCCGCGCACGCACTGGCCGAACGCGTACCGCTCGCCGTCGTCACCCTCGGCTCCGAGGGCGCCTACGCGGTCGACGCGGCCACCGGCACCGCCGCCGAGGTCCCCGCCATCGAGGTCGAGGCGCTGGACCCGACCGGGGCGGGCGACGTCTTCGTGGCGGGCTTCGTCACCGGGACCCTGGCGGGCTGGCCCCTCGCCGACCGCCTCGCCTTCGCCGGACTGACCGCGGCCCTCTCGGTCCAGGAGTTCGGCGGTTCGCTGTCGGCCCCCGGCTGGGCGGAGATCGCCGCCTGGTGGCAGCAGGTGCGCACCTGCGCCGACCAGGACCCGGCCGCGCTCCAGCGCTACGCCTTCCTCGAGGACCTGCTGCCGGCCGCCGCCCGCCCCTGGCCGCTGCGACGGGCCGTACCCACGATCGGCTTCCGCCCGTAACCTCCCCGACAGCTACCGCCCGTGAAAACCTCTGGTGTTGTCCGTGCGGAGTCGTAGGCTTGGTGCAGAAGAGGTTTTCGAGCAGCGAGAACCCTGCAACGGGAGGTATGCGCAGGCCCGAGGGCCGGCCCATGACTCAGTCACCCACACAGCCGCAGGCGCGTGCCCACATCAGCATCCCGGCCGCTCACCCCATGGTGATGCTGCTCGGAGCGGGCGACTCGCTGCTGCGCGTGATCGAAGCGGCGTTCCCGGCGGCCGACATCCACGTCCGGGGCAATGACATAAGCGCAACGGGAGACGCGGCGGACATCGCCCTGATCCAGCGCCTGTTCGACGAGATGGTGCTGGTGCTCCGCACCGGTCAGCCGATGACGGAGGACGCTGTGGAACGGTCGATCGCGATGCTCAAGGCCAGTGACAAGGGCCAGGCGGACGGGACCGAGACCCCGGCCGAGGTGCTCACCCAGAACATCCTCTCCAGCCGCGGCCGCACCATCCGCCCCAAGACGCTCAACCAGAAGCGGTACGTCGACGCGATCGACAAGCACACGATCGTCTTCGGCATCGGCCCCGCCGGTACGGGCAAGACCTATCTCGCCATGGCCAAGGCGGTCCAGGCCCTTCAGTCCAAGCAGGTCAGCCGGATCATCCTGACCCGTCCGGCCGTCGAGGCGGGCGAGCGGCTCGGCTTCCTGCCCGGCACGCTCTTCGACAAGATCGACCCGTATCTGCGCCCGCTCTACGACGCCCTGCACGACATGCTCGACCCCGACTCGATCCCGCGCCTGATGGCTGCGGGCACGATCGAGGTCGCACCACTGGCGTACATGCGGGGACGGACCCTGAACGACGCCTTCATCATCCTGGACGAGGCGCAGAACACCAGCGCCGAGCAGATGAAGATGTTCCTGACCCGCCTCGGCTTCGACTCGAAGATCGTCGTCACCGGTGACGTCACCCAGGTCGACCTGCCGAGCGGCACCAAGAGCGGTCTGCGCCAGGTGCAGGAGATCCTGGAGGGCATCGACGACGTGCACTTCTCCCGGCTCACCTCCCAGGATGTCGTCCGGCACAAGCTGGTCGGCCGTATCGTCGACGCGTACGAGAAGTACGACAGCAAGGGCGATCAGGACGGCAACGGCAAGGGCCGGGGCCGCCACAACGGGAAGCAGTAGCAGCGCACCATGTCGATCGACGTCAACAACGAGTCCGGAACCGAGGTCGACGAGCAGGCGATCCTCGACATCGCCCGCTACGCGCTCGCGCGCATGCGGATCCACCCGCTCTCCGAACTCTCGGTGATCGTGGTGGACGGCGCCGCCATGGAGCAGCTGCACATCCAGTGGATGGACCTGCCGGGCCCGACGGATGTCATGTCCTTCCCGATGGACGAGCTGCGTCCGCCGGCCAAGGACGACGAGGAGCCCCCGCAGGGGCTCCTCGGTGACATCGTGCTCTGTCCCGAGGTCGCCAAGAGGCAGGGCGAGGAAGCCGAGACGCAGCACTCCATGGACGAGGAGCTCCAGCTCCTCACCGTCCACGGGGTGCTGCACCTGCTGGGCTACGACCACGAGGAGCCGGACGAGAAGGCCGAGATGTTCGGCCTCCAGGCGGCCATCGTGGACGGCTGGCGCGGTGAGCACGGGCTGACCGGCCCGTCCCCCGCCCCGACCCTCTCGTGAGCCTGCCCCTGATCTCCGGCGTCGTCCTGCTGGTCGTCGTCGGCTGGCTCGCGGCCTGCGCGGAGGCCGGTATCGCCCGCACGTCGAGCTTCCGGGCCGCCGAGGCGGTCCGCTCGGGCCGGCGCGGCAGCGCCAAGCTGGAACAGGTCGCGGCCGATCCGACGCGCTACCTCAATATGGCCCTGCTGGTGCGGGTCGCCTGCGAGATGGCCGCCGGGGTGCTCGTCACATACGCCTGCCTGAAGGAGTTCCCGGAGACCTGGGAGGCGCTGGCCGTCGCGATCGGTGTGATGGTCCTCGTCTCCTATGTCGCGATCGGCGTCTCCCCGCGCACCATCGGCCGCCAGCATCCGCTGAACACGGCCACCGCCGCCGCGTACGTCCTGCTGCCGCTGGCCAGGGTCATGGGCCCCGTCCCGCAGCTGCTGATCCTCATCGGTAACGCGCTGACCCCCGGCAAGGGGTTCCGCAAGGGCCCGTTCGCCAGCGAGGCCGAGCTGCGGGCCATGGTGGACCTCGCCGAGCAGGAGTCGCTGATCGAGGACGAGGAGCGCCGCATGGTGCATTCCGTCTTCGAGCTCGGCGACACCCTCGTGCGCGAGGTGATGGTGCCCCGCACCGACCTGGTCTGCATCGAGCGCTACAAGACGATCCGCCAGGCGCTCACCCTCGCGCTGCGGTCCGGGTTCTCGCGGATCCCGGTCACCGGCGAGAACGAGGACGACATCGTCGGCATCGTCTACCTCAAGGACCTGGTCCGCAAGACGCACATCAACCGGGAGTCGGAGGCCGACCCGGTCTCCACGGCGATGCGCCCCGCCGCGTTCGTGCCCGACACGAAGAACGCCGGTGACCTGCTGCGCGAGATGCAGCAGGAGCGCAGCCACGTCGCCGTCGTCATCGACGAGTACGGCGGCACGGCGGGCATCGTCACCATCGAGGACATCCTGGAGGAGATCGTCGGCGAGATCACCGACGAGTACGACCGCGAACTGCCGCCCGTCCAGGCGCTGGAGAACGGCTGCTTCCGGGTGACCGCCCGGCTCGACATCGGCGACCTCGGTGACCTGTTCGGGCTCGACGAGTACGACGACGAGGACGTGGAGACGGTCGGCGGGCTCCTGGCCAAGGCGCTGGGGCGGGTCCCGATCGCCGGCGCTTCCTCGGAGGTCGAACTCCCCGACGGGCGGCGGCTGCGGCTGACGGCCGAATCCCCGGCCGGCCGGCGCAACAAGATCGTCACGGTGCTGGTGGAGCCGGTGGCTCCCGAGGAGGAGGGCGTCCCGGAATGACACCGCAGCAGCTGAGGGCCTTCTGCCTGAGCTTCAACGCGAGCGCCGAGGAGTTCCCGTTCGGCCCGGAGGCGTCCGTCTTCAAGGTGGTCGGCAAGATGTTCGCGCTGAGCTCGCTGGACGCACGGCCGCTGACGGTGAACCTCAAGTGCGACCCGGACGACGCCGTGCGGCTCCGCGAGCAGTACGAGGCGGTGGCGCCCGGCTGGCACATGAACAAGCGGCACTGGAACACCGTCACCGTGTCCGGACTGCCCGACGCGAAGCTGCGCGAGCTGATCGAGGACAGCTACGACCTGGTGGTGGCCGGCCTCCCGAGGGCGGAGCGGCTGCGGCTGGACCGGCCGTAGGGCCCGGCCGGGCTCCCGCGTGCCCGGGTCCGCACCGGGCTTCGTATGCTCGGCACATGACTGAGAGCACCGACCTCGGCGCCGAGGACCGCAAGATCGTCACCCTCGCGCGCAGCGCCCGTGCCCGCAACGGTGTGCCGGAGGGCGCGGCCGTACGGGACGAGACCGGCCGCACGTATGTGGCGGGGACCGTCGAGCTGGAGTCGCTGAAGCTCAGCGCGCTGCGGACGGCCGTCGCGATGGCGGTGGCCAGCGGGGCGACGTCCCTGGAGGCCGCCGCGGTCGTCTCCGACGCCGAGACCCCCTCCGACGAGGACCGGGCCGCCGTACGGGACCTGGGCGGGCCCGACACGCCCGTGCTGCTGGCCGGGCCGGACGGGCAGCTGCGGCTCAGCGTCACGGCCGGCTGACCTTCTCGCGTACCGGCGCCCCGCCTCCCGAGTGTGGGAGGCGGGGCGCCGGTACGCGCGGATCTTGACAGCATCTGATGGCCCATCAGTCGGTGCCGGCCGATTGCATTGACTTCTTTCCGGCCGGAGTCATCAATGGCCCCCTGCCCGGCGCGGACGAGCCGTCGCGCCGGATTCCGCGGGAGGGGGCTCCATGCGTCCAGCCAGCCGACGTACCGGCATCCGAAGAACCGGCATCCGAAGAACCGACGAGCGAGGAGCCGGTGAGGGAAGAACCGGCGTGGGAAGAACCGGTGTGCGAGCGTCCGATGCCGGGTGGTCCGGCGGCCGGTGGTCCGGAGACCAGCGGTCCGGCGGCCGGTGGCTCGGGGAGCGGCGGTCCGGCGGCCGGTGGTCCGGAGATCAGCGGTCCGGCGGCCGGGTGGGTCGCCGCCGGGGCCGGCGCTGGGCCGCCGTGCTGGGGGCCGGGGCGCTCGTCGTCGCCGGGGGAGGGCTGCTCGCCGGGCCGGCGCAGGCCATGGCGACGGCCTCGGTCGCGGTGGACTTCCCGACCCACTGCATCCCGCCCGCCATCGCGGGCATCCCGCCGATCGACGGGACGACCTCGGCCGAGATCACCGTCGACAACGCCGCCCCGAAGGTCGGCGACACCGTCACGGTGACGTACACCGTCGTCGAAGCCGCCGCGAGCAACCCGGTCGACCTCGCGCTGCCCGCCGACATCATGACGCCGACCGGCAACGTCTCCGTCGCGGGCGCGCAGTCCGGGGACATCACGGTGACGGGCCCGAAGAAGAACGAGCCGGTGCCCGGCAAGGGAGCCTTTCCGTCGTTCTCGATGAGCGGCACCTTCACGGTCACCGCCCCCGGTGAGATCACGCTCTCGCCCGGCGACTACAACATCCACACCAGCTACATCATGGAGCTGGACACGCCCTGCACGGTCACCGATCCGCCTGCCCCCGTCTCGCAGACGATCACCGCCACCGGCGGCCAGATCGACGAACGGTCCATCCGGCTCGGCGCGGCCTCCGGCAAGGCCGGCGATACCGTCACCGTCACCGGGACCGGCTTCACCGCGGGCGCCCCGGTCACGCTCGCCGGCCGCGCCGGGGACGCGCAGACCGGCGACACCGCGACGGCCGAGGCGGACGGCTCGGGCTCCTTCAGCGGGCAGCTCACCGTCAACGACCCCGCCACCACCGGCGTCGTCGCCTACGAGGGCACCGCCTGGGACCCCGACAAGGGCGCCGGGCCGCAGGCCTACACCGTCACCCAGGGCGGCGGTGAGACGCCGGACGGCAGCCAGCGTCTGACCTCCTCCGTCCGGGCGGGCACCCTCTCCATGACCCAGGCCGGGGACTCGGTCGCCCTGTCCGCGGTCGACTTCGGGCAGGGCGGCGCCTCCAGGGGCGCCCTGAACACGGTGATCGTCAAGGACTTCCGCGGCGGCCCCGCGGGCTGGTCCCTGACCGGCAAGGTCACCGACTTCACGGGACCGGGCGGGGCCGCCATCGGTGCCTCGGCGCTCGGCTGGGACCCGGTCTGCGAGACGAAGTCCGGCAGCCCCAGCACCTGTGCGGCCGGGTCGAAGGGAACGGTCGGCGGCGCGGGAGCGACCCTGGCGTCCACGCCGGACGGCACGCTCACCGGAGGCGAGTTCACCGTGGACGCCCGGCTGTCGCTGGACGTACCGGCCTTCACCGCCCCCGGCGCGTACACCGGGGTGCTCACCCTCACCCTCACCTGAGCGCCCCTCGGGTGTGTCCCGTGATCAACCGGTGGGCCGGGCGCGCACCCGGCCGGCCCATCCCGCCCGAGCGTGCACCCTGGGGGCCCGCACCGTGCGTTCCAAGCTGTCCGTCCTTCTGCCGGCCCTGCTGACCGGGGCCCTGATCCTGCTCGGAGCCCCTGCCGCCGGCGCCGCCGACAACGGCAGCTGGTCGGTCTTCCCGGCCACCGCCGACGCGGGCGGGCGCCCGTACTTCTACCTGTCGGCCGACCCCGGCGCCACCCTCACCGACCGGGTGACCGTCACCAACAAGACCGGCGCACCGCTCACCTTCCGGCTGTACGCGGCCGACGCCTACAACACCGCGCGCGACGGCGGCTTCGCGGTCCGCTCACGCACCGAGAAGCAGCATGCCGTCGGGGCCTGGGCGACGGCGGGCCGCGACCGGGTCACCGTGAAGCCGCACGGCTCGGTCACCGTGCCCGTCACCATCCGCGTCCCCGAGGACGCCGAGCCGGGCGACCACCCCGGCGCCCTCGTCGCCCTGGACGAGCGCATCGACCCGGCCGACGCGGGCGCCGTCGCCGTGGGCATCCAGAAGGCCGTCGGCGCCCGGATCTATCTGCGGGTCAACGGCCCGACGATGCCCGCGCTCTCCGTGGACGACGTGAAGGTCGAGCACACCCAGCCCCTGGTCCCGGGCACCGGCACGTCCCGGGCCGTCATCTCGTACACCCTGCGCAACCGGGGCAACGTCACGCTGGACCCCGAGGTCGCGCTCAAGGCCAAGGGGCTCTTCGGCCGCACCCTGCTCGCCCGGGACCTCAAACACGTCCCCTCGGAGCTGCTGCCGCACCAGGCGGTCCGGCTCACCGAGGAGTGGGCGGGAGCGCCGCAGCTGGAGTGGGGTGAGATCACCCTCACCGCGACCGCCCGCGAGACCCGCGAGTCCGCCTCCGCCTCGTACTTCGCCCTGCCCTGGCTGGTCGCCGGGGTGCTCGTGGCCCTGCTCGCCGGGGGTGCGGCGCTGTGGACACGGGCCCGGCGCAGGCGCCGCCGCGCCGCGTGAAGCGGGGCCCCGGGGGGCGTGGCGGGCGCCTCGGTGCCCCGCGGTCCCCGCGATCGGGGACAATGGGCGCCATGAGCGCTCGACCGAACCCTGAAGCCGCTGCGCGGCAGGCTGAGAACACCGACCCGCACCGGGCCGGTTTCGCCTGCTTCGTGGGACGTCCCAACGCGGGCAAGTCCACCCTGACGAACGCTCTGGTCGGCCGGAAGGTGGCCATCACGTCCAACCGGCCGCAGACGACCCGGCACACCGTGCGCGGGATCGTGCACCGGCCGGACGCCCAGCTGATCCTGGTCGACACCCCCGGCCTCCACAAGCCGCGCACCCTGCTGGGCGAGCGGCTCAACGACGTCGTGCGCACCACCTGGGCCGAGGTCGACGTCATCGGCTTCTGCCTGCCCGCCGACCAGAAGCTCGGCCCCGGCGACAAGTACATCGTCAAGGAACTCGCGGGCATCAAGAAGACCCCCAAGATCGCGATCATCACCAAGACCGACCTGGTCGACTCCAAGCAGCTCGCCGAACAGCTGCTGGCCGTCTCCCGGCTCGGCGAGGAGCTCGGCTTCGAGTGGGCCGAGATCATCCCGGTCTCGGCCGTCAAGGACCGCCAGGTCGAGCTGCTGGCCGACCTGATCGCGCCCCTCCTGCCCGAGGGCCCGCCGCTCTACCCCGAGGGCGACCTCACCGACGAGCCGGAGATGGTCATGGTCGCGGAGCTGATCCGTGAGGCCGCGCTCGAAGGCGTACGCGACGAGCTGCCGCACTCCATCGCGGTCGTCGTCGAGGAGATGCTGCCGCGCGAGGACCGGCCGGCGGACAAACCGCTGCTGGACATCCACGCCAACGTCTACATCGAGCGCCCCAGCCAGAAGGGCATCATCATCGGCCCGAAGGGCAAGCGGCTGAAGGACGTCGGCACCAAGTCCCGCAAGCACATCGAAGCCCTCCTCGGCACACCGGTCTTCCTCGATCTGCACGTGAAGGTCGCCAAGGACTGGCAGCGCGACCCGAAGCAGCTGCGGAAGCTGGGGTTCTGAAGGGCTCCCGCCTCAGCCCCGCCCGCTCGCGCCCGTCCCTCTCACGCGCCCTCCTTCAGGACGCGTGAGATCAGGGCGCGCTGGGCGTCGGTGAGGCGTGGGTCCGCGCAGTGCACGGTCCGGCCGTCGATCGTTATCCGGTAGCTGAAGCCGTCCGGGACCCCTCGGGGCGCGGTGTCCTGGCCCTCGGCCAGCGCCGAGCCCGCCAGGGCCTCCCACTCCTTGGCGTCGGCCAGTTGGGAGGTGTCGATCTCGCGGTGGCGCGCGATACCGGCGAAGCCGCCGGTCCTGCTCACCTGAATCCGCATGTGCTGTCCTTCCACGCCGGACGGGCCGGTCGGTGTGCGTGCCTAACTGGTCGGAACGCCCACCTCCGACCAGGCCTTGAGGACCGCCTCGACCTCGTCGCCGTCCCCGAAGCGGTCTCGGGCCGCCGCCACGGTCAGGCGGGCGAAGTCCGCGAAGTCCGCGTCCACCGCCAGTTCACCACCTGTGAGCACATCGAACCAGAGCTGGCCCGCCCGCTCCCAGGAACTGCCGCCGAGCGCGGTCGCCAGGAGGTAGAAGGCTCGGTTGGGAATGCCGGAGTTGAGGTGCACCCCGCCGTTGTCGTCGCCGGTGCGGATGTAGTCGTCCATGGAAGCCGGCTGCGGGTCCTTGCCGAGCACGTCGTCGTCGTAGGCGGTGCCGGGCGCCTTCATCGAGCGCAGCGCCACGCCCTGGACCCGGGGCGCCAGCAGCCCCTCGCCGATCAGCCAGTCCGCCTGCTCGGCGGTCTGCCCCAGCGAGTACTGCTTGACGAGGGAGCCG
Source organism: Streptomyces sp. ATexAB-D23 (assembly GCF_000373645.1). Taxonomy (GTDB): domain Bacteria; phylum Actinomycetota; class Actinomycetes; order Streptomycetales; family Streptomycetaceae; genus Streptomyces; species Streptomyces castrisilvae. The sequence continues at coordinate 111,023 of NZ_KB892008.1, forward strand.
AAGACGTCCGAGACCGATTCGTTGAGCGCGCCGGACTGGCCGTAGTAGCTGAGGTTGGCCGTGTACTGCGTGAGGCCGTGCGCGAGTTCGTGGGCGATCACGTCGATGGCGACGGTGAAGTCGAGGAAGATCTCGCCGTCCCCGTCACCGAAGACCATCTGCTCGCCGTCGAAGAAGGCGTTGTTGTACTTCTCGTCGTAGTGGACGGAGCCGATGAGCGGCAGGCCGTGGCCGTCGATCGAGCGGCGGCCGTAGGCGCTGAGGAGCAGTTCGAAGGTGGCGCCGAGGCCCGCGTACGCGCGGTTGACGCTGGCGTCGGATGTGGGGTCCTCGCCCTCGGCGCGGACCTTGGTGCCCGGCAGGTCCGTGCCGTGGCGGCAGTCGTAGAGCGTGCGGTCGGGTGTGGCGGACCCGTCGTCGTCCGGCTCGGGTGCGGCGGTGGGCCTGGCGACGGTGGTCATCTGCCGCCGGGTGCGCCGGGCGGCGTCGGACTGCAGGGTGCGGCGGGCCGGGTCCGCGAGGACGGGGTCCTCGGACTGGGACAGCTTGTCGAGGAGGTGGGGCGGAACAATGGTGCAGAAGACGGGGTGAAACCCCTGCTGGATGTGAGGCTGCATACACACGACTGTGGCAGTGCGTAAGCGCAATGTCACTGGTTGCAACCGGGATTGACGAAATAGAGTGATTGGTCACCGTTGGGTGTTTCAGCCGCTCGATCCCGCATACTGATACGGCACCGACGTCTCGGGCGCCCCTCGGCTAGTCTCGACGCATCATGCGTTTCGGGCTGCTTCTTCTTAGCTGCCGCGGCGAGGGCCTGTAGTCGTAGGCCGACCCCCTCCCCGCGGAGTCTGGTGTTGCAGTGACACAGTCGGCCGTCCCGTAGAAGGACCCCGAGGAGCCCTACGCCATGACCGCAGTGAATCCCGCGCAGACCCCCGCCTCGGACGCCGTCGGCCGTCCCACGCCCGTCACCAACGCCACGGGCCTCCAGAAGCCGTCCGGGATGCCGGTCCACAAGTACGGCCGCTACGAGGCCGTGGACATCCCGGACCGCACCTGGCCCGAGAAGCGGATCACCAAGGCGCCGCGCTGGCTCTCCACCGACCTGCGCGACGGCAACCAGGCGCTGATCGACCCGATGTCGCCGGCCCGCAAGCGTGAGATGTTCGACCTGCTCGTACGCATGGGCTACAAGGAGATCGAGGTCGGCTTCCCGTCCTCGGGCGAGACCGACTTCGCCTTCGTCCGCTCCATCATCGAAGAGGGTGCGATCCCCGAGGACGTGACGATCTCCGTCCTGACGCAGGCCCGCGAGGAACTGATCGAGCGGACCGTCGAATCGCTGGTCGGGGCCCGTCGCGCCACCGTCCACCTGTACAACGCGACCGCCCCCACCTTCCGCCGCGTGGTCTTCCGCGGCAGCCGGGACGAGGTCAAGCAGATCGCCGTGGACGGCACCCGGCTGGTCAGGGAGTACGCCGAGAAGATCCTGGGCGACGAGACGATCTTCGGCTACCAGTACAGCCCCGAGATCTTCACCGACACCGAGCTGGACTTCGCCCTGGAGGTCTGCGAGGCGGTCTGTGACGTCTGGCAGCCCGAGGAGGGCCGCGAGATCATCCTCAACCTGCCCGCCACCGTGGAGCGTTCGACGCCTTCCACGCACGCGGACCGGTTCGAGTGGATGTCGCGCAATCTGTCGCGCCGCGAGTTCGTCTGCCTGTCCGTCCACCCGCACAACGACCGCGGGACCGCCGTCGCCGCCGCCGAACTGGCCCTGATGGCCGGGGCGGACCGGGTCGAGGGCTGCCTGTTCGGCCAGGGCGAGCGCACCGGCAACGTCGACCTGGTGACGCTGGGCATGAACCTGTTCTCGCAGGGCGTCGACCCGCAGATCGACTTCTCGCAGATCGACGAGATCCGCCGCACCAGCGAGTACTGCAACCAGATGGAGGTCCACCCGCGCCACCCCTACGCGGGCGACCTGGTCTACACCGCCTTCTCCGGCTCCCACCAGGACGCCATCAAGAAGGGGTTCGACGCCATGGAGGCCGACGCGGCCGCCCGGGGCAAGACGGTGGACGACATCGAGTGGGCGGTCCCGTACCTGCCGATCGACCCCAAGGACGTCGGCCGCTCCTACGAGGCGGTCATCCGGGTCAACTCGCAGTCCGGCAAGGGCGGTATCGCCTACGTCCTGAAGAACGACCACAAGCTGGACCTGCCGCGCCGGATGCAGATCGAGTTCTCCCGGATCATTCAGGCCAAGACCGACGCCGAGGGCGGCGAGGTCACGCCGACGCAGATCTGGAGCGTGTTCCAGGACGAGTACCTGCCCAACCCGGAGAACGCGTGGGGCCGGGTGCAGATCCGCTCCGGCCAGAGCACGACCGGTTCCGACGGCCGCGACACGATCACCGTCGAGGCGACCGTCGACGGCGCGGACACCGTGCTGACCGGCACCGGCAACGGCCCGATCTCCGCGTTCTTCGAAGCGCTGCAGGCCATCGGCATCGACGCCCGGCTGCTGGACTACACCGAGCACACCATGAGCGAGGGCGCGAGCGCACAGGCCGCCTCGTACATCGAGTGCGCCATCGACGGAAAGGTCCTGTGGGGCATCGGCATCGACGCCAACACCACCCGGGCCTCCCTGAAGGCGGTCGTCTCGGCGGTCAACCGCGCCACCCGCTGATCCGGCGCCCGAAAGGGCCGGAGTCGTACGGTCCGTGAACCCCGCCCACCCGCTCGCCGGGGGGCGGGGTTCAGCCATCTCCGGACGGTTGTGACAGGCGAGGTGCTGACGGCGCTACGGGGATGTGGTTAACATCACGTTCACACGGCAATGATGCCGAGGGGTACCTCCCGCGACCTTGGGGCCACGGGGGAGTTACGGAGGTGTGCGACGTGCGGTCAGCCCTGGGACAACGCGCCATGAAGCTGCGTATCTGCGGCACCCGCACGCTGTGGGACGCCGTGGGCGACGGGGAGTTCTTCTGCCCCGGCTGCGGAGGCGACCGCAACTACCGCCGCCTCACCGGGCGGCGCCGCTTCACCGTGCTCGGCGTGCCGCTGCTGCGGCGCGGCACCGCGGGCCCGGTCGTCGAATGCGCCGCCTGCCACCAGCACTTCGACCCGGAGGCGCTCGACCACCCCACCACCACCCGGTTCTCCGCGATGCTCAGGGACGCCGTGCACACCGTGACCCTCGGCGTCCTCGCGGCCGGCGGCAGCACCTCCCGTACGGTCCTGGAGACCGCCGTCGAGACCGTGCGCGGCGCCGGATTCGACGACTGCACGGCGGAACAGCTCGCCACCGTCGTGGAGGTCCTGTCCGCCGACATCGGCCACGGTTCCGCGTTCGACCCCGCGGCCGAGGCCTGCGGCGCGGCCCTCGCGATCGAACTCCACGAGGCGCTGGAACCCCTCGCCCCGCACCTCGCCCCCGCCGGACGTGAATCGATTCTGCTCCAGGGCGCGCGGATCGCACTCGCCGACGGGGCGTACAGCCCGGCCGAGCGCGAGGTGCTGACCACGGTCGGCGGGGCGCTGCGGCTCCGCGCCGAGGACACCGCCCGCCTCCTCGCCGCGGCGGCGCGTACGCCCTCCTGACCTTCGTCCCGCAACCGCCCGCTACTCCCCAGGGAGTAGCGGGCGCGCCGCACCCTCCCGGGCAGTAGCCGGGAAGTCGGCCTCCGGCGCGACGAAGTGCCCCCTCCCCGACGGGAGTCTGGACATGACCGGACACCCGTACGGAAGGGGGGCCTCCCATGAGGTCCGCAGCACAGGACAGTGGCGGACGGACGCCAACGGTGAGCCGGTGGCGGCTGCTGCCCTGGGCGGTCGTCGCGCTCTGGGCCGCCGCGATGGCCCTCGCGGGACCGTCGGCGGGCAGACTCGGGGACGTACAGGTCAACCGGGCCGTCGACTACCTCCCGGCGAGCGCCGACTCCACCCAGGTCGCCAGGATCCAGGACGCCCTGCCCGGCGGCGAGTCCACCGACCTCGTCCTCGTCTACCACCGCGACAGCGGGCTCACCGCCGCCGACCGCGCCCTCGCGGACCGGCAGACCGCCGAGGTGGCCGCCGGACACACCCTCGGCGCACCCCCGCGCGCCGTCCCGTCGAAGGACGGCACCACGCTGATGTACCCGGTCTCCACGACCGAGCCCGGACAGGACGACGAGGCCCGCACCGCGCTGGTCGACGACGTGCGCGAGACCGTCCGGGGCGGTGACGGGCTGTCCGTCGCGGTCGGCGGGCCCGGGGCGCTGACCGTGGATGCCCAGAAGGTCTACGGCTCGCTCGGCGGACCGCTGCTCTACACGACTGTCGCGGTCGTCGCGGTCCTGCTGATCCTCATCTACCGCAGCCCGCTGCTGTGGCTGGTGCCGCTCGGCGTCGCCGGCGTCGCCGACGCCCTGTCGATGGGAGTCGTCCACGCCCTCAACCGGGCCTTCGACGTCACCGTCACCGGCCAGAGTTCCGCCGTGATGACCATCCTCGTCTTCGGCGCGGGCACCGACTACGCCCTGCTGCTCGTCTCCCGCTACCGCGAGGAACTGACCCGCGCCGAACGCCCCCACGAGGCGATGGCGGCGGCGCTGCGCGGCTGCGGGCCCGCGGTCCTCGCCTCCTCCGGGACCGTCGCGGCGGGCCTGCTGTGCCTGCTGGCCGCCGATCTGAGCAGCAGCCGGGGGATGGGCCCCATCGCCGCCGTCGGCGTGCTGTGCGCGCTCCTGGCGATGCTGACGCTGCTGCCGGCCGTCCTCGTCCTGCTGGGCCGCCGGGTGTTCTGGCCGCTCGTGCCCGTGTACGGCTCCGAGCCGCGCCGCCGCCGCTCGCTGTTCGCCGCCATGGGCGGCTCCGCCGGGAGCCGGCCCGTCGCCGTCCTCGTCACCGGCGGGGTCCTGCTGGGCGCGCTGTCGCTCGGGGTCCTCCACCTGCCCGGCGACCTCAAACAGGAGGACTCCTTCACCACGAAGCCGGACTCGGTCGCGGCCATGGCGACCCTCGCCGACGCCTACCCCGGCCGCTCCAGCCAGCCGATCGCCGTGACCACCCGCACCGAACGGGCCGCCGAGACGCTCGCGCAGGTCCGGGCCACCGAGGGCGTCGCCGCCGCCGAGCGGGGCCGCAGCGGCGGCGGCTGGACCGAGCTGTCCGTCACCGCCGCTGCCGCCCCCGAGTCCGCCGGCGAGAAGGCCACCGTCCTGGCCCTGCGCGAACGGCTGCGCGGCAGCCACGTCGGCGGGCCGGGCGCCCAGCAGATGGACCTGGAGACGGCAGGCACCCGGGACCTGAGGGTCGTCGTCCCGCTCGTCCTGCTCTCCGTCCTGCTCATCCTGATCGCCCTGCTGCGCAGCCTCGTCGCACCCCTGCTGCTCGTCGCCGCCGTCGTCGCGGTCTGGGGCGCCTCCCTCGGCATCGGCGGACTCCTCTTCGAACCGCTCCTCGGGCTCAAGGGCACCGACCCCGGACTGCCCCTGCTCTCCTTCGTCTTCCTGGTTGCCCTCGGCGTCGACTACGGCATCTTCCTGATGCACCGGGTCCGCGAAGAGGCCCGGCGCGGCGCCGAGCCCACCGAGGCCGCGCTCACCGCCCTGCGCACCACCGGCGGGGTCATCGCGTCGGCCGGGCTCGTCCTCGCCGCCACCTTCGCCGTACTGACGAACATGCCGCTGGCCGGCCTGGTGGAAATGGGCTTCGTGATCGCCGTCGGCGTCCTCCTGGACACCTTCCTCGTCCGCACCTACCTGGTGACATCGGCGAGCGTGGCCCTGCAACGGAGGATCTGGTGGCCGGGCGCGCTCAGCCGCACCCCCGAAGCGCCCGCACCCCGCGCACCGGAACCCGTCGAAGCCCCCTGACAGCGGTCCGCCCCGTACCGGAGGATGGCGACGTGCCCCCAGCCCCAGCCCCAGCCCCGAGCCGCCGTGACCGCGTCCTGGCGGTCGTCAACCGCGACCCCATGCGGGCGCCGCACCGCGAGCGCAACGACGCCCTGATCGCCGCGGGTGCCGGAGCGCTCTCCGCGGGCCTCGCGCTGTCCGCCGGCGGCGCCCACACGCTCGGGGCGGCGGGGTGGGCCCTGCTGCTGGGCAGCGCCGTACCGCTCGCCTGGCGGCGGCGGAGCCCCGTGCCGGCCCTGCTCGCCATGGTGCCGCTGCTGGCGCTCTACCACGGCGGCGACAACCTCCACTCCGCCCCGATGCCGCAGACCTGGATCGCGCTCTACACGGTGGCCGTGACCGGCCGCCCGCTGCGCACCCTGCTCGTCGGTATCGGCGTCACCTCCGTGATGGTGACGGTGGTGCTCGCGCTCAGCGCGCACGACGGGCTCGAACTGCTGCGGATCTCCGGGTGGATCGTCGCGGTGCTGTTCTGCGGGGTGGACGTGCGCATCTACCGCCAGTACGTCGCCTCGGTGCTGGAGCGCGCCGAACGCGCCGAACGGACCAGGGAGGAGGAGGCCGGGCGGCGGGTCGCCGAGGAGCGGCTGAGGATCGCCCGCGATCTGCACGACCTCCTCGCGCACAGCATCACCCTCATCGGGGTGCAGACATCGGTCGCCTCGCACATCCTGACCGTCGACCCGGACCGGCTGGACCGGCAGGCGGTGGCCGCGTCGCTGGACGACATAGCCGAGACCTGCCGGGAGGCCAGGGCGGAGCTCCGGACCACCCTCCAGGTGCTGCGCGGCACCGGGCAGGAGGGCGGGGACGGTACGGACCCGGAGGGCCCCCTGCCCGACCTGGCCGCCCTGCCCGGCCTCGTACGGGCCGCCGAGGCGGCCGGGGCGCGCGTCGGCCTCCAGGTCCGGCTCCCGCCCGGCCGCCTCGCCCCGGCGATCGGAGCCGCCGCCTACCGGATCATCCAGGAGTCCCTGACGAACGCGGTACGGCACGCGGGCGCCGGGGTCCGCGTCCGCGTCGTCGTGGAGCCCGCCGCCGGGGCACTGCGGGTCACCGTCACCGACGACGGCACCGGTCCGGTGGACGACGGCTCCGCACCGGGGTTCGGGATCCTCGGAATGCGGGAACGCGCCCGCAGCACCGGGGGCACCCTGAGCGCGGGACCCCGCCCCGGCGGCGGCTTCGAGGTCGCGGCCCTGCTGCCGTTCCCGCCCCCGCCCGAGAAGAATCAGGCACGACACCTCCCCGCGCACACACATGAACACGCACCGGAACGGGAAGCGGAGACCACCTCATGATCCGGGTACTGCTCGCGGACGACCAGACGCTCGTGCGGGCGGCGTTCGCCATGCTCGTCGGCTCCGACCCGGAGATGGAGGTGGTCGGGGAGGCCGCCACCGGCCTGGAAGCGGTCGAGCTCGCCCGCTCGGCGCGCGCCGACCTCGTCGTCATGGACATCCGGATGCCCGAACTCGACGGCATCGGGGCGACCCGGCTCATCGCCGCCGACGAGGACCTGGCCGGGGTGAAGGTGCTGGTCCTGACCACCTACGACACCGACGACCACATCGTCGAAGCGCTGCGCGCCGGCGCCTCCGGCTTCCTGGTCAAGGACACCCGGCCCGCCGACCTGCTCGCCGCGATCAGGACCGTGGCGGCGGGCGAATCGCTGCTCTCGCCCGGCCCGACCGCCCGCCTCATCGCCCGGGTGCTCAGCGCCCCACGGGCCCCCACCGGTCCGGGGCCCGGCGCCCTGGCCATGCTCTCCGAGCGCGAACGCCAGGTCCTCGCCCTGGTCGCGCGCGGCCTCAACAACACCGGGATCGCGGAGAGCCTCGGCCTCAGCCCGCTCACCGCCAAGACCCACGTCAGCCGGATCATGGGCAAGCTGCGCGCCCGGGACCGCGCCCAGCTGGTGATCGCCGCCTATGAATCGGGGCTGGTCGTGCCCGCGGGCGGCGGCGCCGGCGGAAGCTGAGCGGACCGGGTCGCGGGGGCGGGCCCGGCGCGCCGGCCGCGTACCGGACAATGGACGCATGAGCTTGTTCCGGGACGACGGCGTGGTGCTGCGCACGCAGAAGCTGGGCGAGGCCGACCGGATCATCACGATACTGACCCGGGGCCACGGCCGGGTGCGGGCCGTCGCGCGCGGTGTGCGCCGCACCAAGTCCAAGTTCGGGGCCCGGCTGGAGCCGTTCTCCCATGTGGACGTGCAGTTCTTCGCACGCGGCAGCGAACTGGTCGGGCGCGGGCTGCCGCTCTGCACCCAGAGCGAGACGATCGCCCCGTACGGCGGCGGGATCGTCACCGACTACGGGCGCTACACCGCGGGCACCGCGATGCTGGAGACCGCCGAGCGCTTCACCGACCACGAGGGCGAACCCGCGGTCCAGCAGTACCTGCTGCTGGTGGGCGGGCTGCGCACCCTGGCCCGGGGCGAGCACCAGCCGCATCTGATCCTGGACGCCTTCCTGCTGCGTTCCCTCGCCGTCAACGGCTACGCCCCGAGCTTCGTCGACTGCGCCCGCTGCGGGCTGCCGGGACCGAACCGCTTCTTCTCCGTCGCGGCGGGCGGCGTCGTATGCGGCGACTGCCGGGTGCCCGGCAGCGTCGTACCCTCGGCTGAGGCCGTCGCCCTGCTGAGCGCCCTGCTCACCGGCGACTGGGAGACGGCGGACGCGTGCGAGGCGCGTCACGCCAGGGAGGGGAGCGGGCTGGTGTCCGCGTATCTGCACTGGCATCTGGAGCGCGGGCTGCGTTCGCTGCGGTACGTGGAAAAGTGACACAGGGAGACTGAGAAGCTCATGGCAGTACGCGGGATGCTCGGCGGCCGTAACCGGCGCGACCACAAGACCCCGGAGCCGCACCCGTCCGGTGCCGTGCCCCCGAAGATCCCCGGTGAGCTGGTGCCCAAGCACGTCGCCATCGTGATGGACGGCAACGGCCGCTGGGCGAAGGAGCGCGGTCTGCCGCGCACCGAGGGACACAAGGTCGGCGAGGGCGTCGTCATGGACGTGCTCAAGGGCTGCATCGAGATGGGCGTCAAGAACCTCTCGCTGTACGCCTTCTCCACGGAGAACTGGAAGCGGTCACCGGAAGAGGTGAAGTTCCTCATGAACTTCAACCGGGACGTCATCCGCCGCCGCCGTGACGAGATGGACGAGCTGGGCATCCGGATCCGCTGGGTGGGCCGCATGCCCAAGCTGTGGAAGTCCGTCGTCCAGGAGCTTCAGGTCGCCCAGGAGCAGACCAAGGACAACGACCGCATGACGCTGTACTTCTGCGTCAACTACGGCGGCCGGGCCGAGATCGCGGACGCCGCGCAGCGGATCGCGCAGGACGTCGCCGCCGGGCGGCTCGACCCGTCGAAGGTCAACGAGAAGACGTTCGCGAAGTACATCTACTACCCGGACATGCCGGACGTCGACCTGTTCGTGCGGCCCAGCGGTGAGCAGCGCACATCGAACTACCTGATCTGGCAGAGCGCGTACGCCGAGATGGTCTTCCAGGATGTGCTGTGGCCGGACTTCGACCGCCGCGATCTGTGGCGGGCCTGCCTGGAATTCGCCCAGCGGGACCGCCGGTTCGGCGGCGCCGAAGAGGTCGCGGCCTCCGGCAGCTGAGCAGCGGGCCCGGCGGGGGCGTACCACGCTGTACGCCCCCGCCGGGCCCGGATCACTTCACTTCTCGTTGCTCGCGCAGTCCGCGCAGGTGCCGAAGACCTCGACGGTGTGCGCCACGTTCACGAAGCCGTGCTGCGCCGCGATGGTCTCCGCCCACTGCTCGACCACCGGCCCCTCGACCTCGACCGCCTTGCCGCACATCCGGCAGACCAGATGGTGGTGGTGGTCGCCGGTCGAGCAGCGGCGGTAGACGGACTCGCCCTCCGTGGTGCGCAGGACGTCGACCTCGCCCGCGTCGGCGAGGGACTGCAGGGTGCGGTAGACCGTTGTCAGGCCGACCGAGTCCCCGCGGTGCTTGAGGACGTCGTGCAGCTCCTGGGCGCTGCGGAACTCGTCCACCTCGTCGAGCGCCGCCGCCACGGCCGCCCGCTGCCGGGTCGACCGGCCACGGACCGGAGCCGCGTTCGTACCACTGATCGGCGCCGTCGCCACAGGAGCCTCCTCGTGTCGCCCGTACATCTGTCGGGCCATTGTGCCAGCCCGCACCCCGCCGGAGGGGCCCCGGCGGTCAGACGCCGACGTCGTCCGGTGCCGGGCGGGCGGCCGGTACCTCCAGGGTGCACCGTTCCGCCGCCGTCTCGCTGCGCCGGGCCCGGCCGCGGGCCAGTGGGGCGGCGAGCACGGTGAGGGCGACGAAGACCCCGATCGCGAGCAGCACGATCGTCGCGCCGGGCGGGACGTCCTGGTAGTACGAGGTCACGGTGCCGGCCAGGGTGACGCCGACCCCGATGAGGACGGAGAGCACGAACGTCACCTTGAAGGACCGGGTGATCTGCTGCGCGGCGGCGACCGGGACGACCATGAGGGCGCTGACCAGGAGCAGCCCGACGACCCGCATAGCGACGGTGACGGTGACCGCGGCGGTGACCGCGATCAGCAGGTTCAGCACGCGCACCGGCAGACCGGTCACCCGGGCGAACTCCTCGTCCTGGCTGACGGCGAACAGCTGCCGCCGCAGCCCCACGGTCACCAGCAGGACGAACGCGGCGAGCAGCGAGATCGCGGTGATGTCCTCGGAGGAGACCGTGGACAGCGAGCCGAAGAGGTACGAGGTGAGGTTGGCGTTCGAGCCGGTGTCGGAGAGGTTGATCAGCAGGACACCGCCCGCCATGCCGCCGTAGAAGAGCATGGCCAGCGCGATGTCGCCGCGGGTGCGGCCGTACCAGCGGATCAGCTCCATGACGACCGCGCCCGCGACGGCGACGGCCGTGGCCATCCAGACCGGGCTGGTGGAGAGCAGGAAGCCGAGGCCGACGCCGGTCATGGCGATGTGCCCGATGCCGTCGCCCATCAGGGCCTGCCGGCGCTGCACCAGGTAGATGCCGACGGCGGGCGCGATGACGCCGACCAGCACGGCGGCGAGCAGGGCCCGCTGCATGAAGGGGGGTTCGAGGAATTCCATGATCAGCTCAGCAGTCCCGTCCGGACGGGCTCGGAAGCCGCGTGGGGGTGTACGTGGTCGTGGCCGGGCAGGGCGTGCTGCCCGACGGCCTTCGGGGGCGGCCCGTCGTGCATGACACACCCGTCGCGGAGCACGACCGCCCGGTCGATCAGGGGCTCCAGCGGGCCGAGCTCGTGCAGGACGAGGAGCACGGTGGCACCGGCCGCGACCTGTTCGCGCAGGGTGGCGGCGAGGATCTCCTGGCTGGCCAGGTCGACGCCCGCCATCGGCTCGTCCATGATCAGCAGCTCGGGCTCGGCGGCGAGCGCGCGGGCGATCAGCACGCGCTGGTGCTGGCCGCCGGAGAGGGCGCCGACCGAGTCCCTGGCGCGGTCGGCGAGGCCGACGAGCTCGATGGCCCGGTCGACGGCGGCGCGGTCGGCCTTGCGGGGCAGGCCCAGCCGGGTGCGGGACAGCCGCCCGGAGGCGACGACCTCGCGGATCGTGGCGGGCACGCCGCCGGCGGCCGTGGTGCGCTGCGGCACGTAGCCGACCCGGGCCCATGCGCGGAAGCGGCGCAGCGGGGTGCCGAAGAGCTCGACGGTGCCGCCGCTCAGGGGGACCTGGCCGATGACGGAGCGGACGGCGGTGGACTTGCCCGAGCCGTTGGCGCCGAGCAGCGCGACGACCTCGCCGCGGCGCACGGTCAGGTCGATGCCGCGCAGCACGGGGCGTGCCCCGAGGGTGGCGGTGGCGTCACGGACGACGATCACGGGGTCGGGGGTGGTGCTCTGGGGCTCGGGCATGAGCGCCTCCGGTGCTGCTGAGCGGGTCGGGCCGAGGGGTTCGGTGGGGTCGTCGCTCACTTCGCGCCGAGCGCGGTGCGCAGGGCGGCGAGGTTGGACTTCATGACCTCGATGTAGTCATCGCCCTTGGAGGTGTCGGTGATTCCCTCCAGCGGGTCCAGGACGTCGGTCTTCAGCCCGGTGTCGCGGGCGACGGTCTTCGCCGTCTTGTCGCTGGCGAGCGTTTCGAAGAAGACGGTGGTGACCTTCTTCTCCTTCGCGACGGAGTGCAGGGCGCTGATGCGGGCGGGGCTGGGCTCGGCCTCGGGGTCGATGCCCGCGATGCCCTCCTGGGTGAGGCCGTAGCGCTCGGCCAGGTACCCGAAGGCGGAGTGGGTGGTGATGAAGGTCTTGGTCGCGGTGTCCTTCAGCCCCGTCCGGTACGCCGTGTCGAGCGCGCCGAGCTCCTTGACCAGGGCGGCGGTGTTCTTGCGGTAGTCCGCGGCGTGGTCCGGGTCGGTCTTCTCCAGGGACTTGCCGACGCCCTTGGCGACCTCGGTGTACTTCACCGGGTCCAGCCAGATGTGCGGGTCGGCGCCGGCCTCCTCGCCCTCGTGCTCGTGCGCGTCGTGGCCGTGCTCCTCGTCGCCGACCTCCGTGCCGTGGTCCTCCAGCGTGGTCAGCGTCGTGACGTCGAGGGTGTTCGAGGAGTCGGACTGCTTGATCGCGTCGTCCACGGCGGGCTGGATGCCCTTGAGGTAGAGGATGAAGTCGGCGTCGCCGAGGCCGCCGATCTGCCGGGGGCTGAGCTCCAGGTCGTGGGGTTCCACGCCGGGCTTGGTCAGGGTGGAGACGGAGACGTGGTCGCCGCCTATTCGCTCGGCCAGGAACTGCATCGGGTAGAAGGACGCCACCACGTCCAGCCGGTCGCCGTTCTTGTGATCGGAGGCGTTGGAGGTCGAGCAGGCGGAGAGGGTGGTGAGCCCGAGGACGGCTGCGCCTGCGACGGCGGCGGTGGGTATGAGGCGGCGTACGTTCATGACAGTCATTTTCAACAAAAGTGGAAACGATTGTCAACAAGCCGGGTGGGGCGGGGGGCGCGGTGAGGGGCCGGCACCGGGCGAAGGCGGCGGCTCCGGTATCGATTTGATCGAAGGGGCGTGCCCGCCGGTAATCTGGGCCATTCGCCCGCTCGTCTCCCGACCACCACCCCCACAGAGGCGCCCCGGGCCACCCTTGTCCAGTTCCGTCGTCGTAATGAAGAGAGCACCGTGGCCGCCGACAAGATCGACTCCATCGTCAGCCTGAGCAAGCGCCGTGGCTTCGTCTACCCCTGCAGTGAGATCTACGGTGGTCAGCGCGCCGCCTGGGACTACGGGCCGCTGGGCGTCGAGCTCAAGGAGAACCTCAAGCGCCAGTGGTGGCGCTACATGGTCACCTCCCGCGAGGACGTGGTCGGCATCGACTCGTCGGTCATCCTGGCCCCCGAGGTGTGGGTGGCCTCCGGCCACGTCGCCACGTTCTCCGACCCGCTGACCGAGTGCACCTCCTGCCACAAGCGCTACCGCGCGGACCACCTGGAGGAGGCGTACGAGGAGAAGCACGGCAAGCCGCCGGTCAACGGCCTGGCCGACCTCAACTGCCCCAACTGTGGCAACAAGGGCACCTTCACCGAGCCCAAGCAGTTCTCCGGCCTGCTCTCCACGCACCTCGGCCCGACCCAGGACTCCGGCTCCGTCGCGTACCTGCGCCCCGAGACCGCCCAGGGCATCTTCACCAACTTCGGCCAGGTGCAGCAGACCTCGCGCAAGAAGCCGCCGTTCGGCATCGCGCAGATGGGCAAGTCCTTCCGGAACGAGATCACTCCGGGCAACTTCATCTTCCGCACGCGCGAGTTCGAGCAGATGGAGATGGAGTTCTTCGTCAAGCCGGGTGAGGACGAGCAGTGGCAGGAGTACTGGATGGAGCAGCGCTGGAACTGGTACACCGGTCTCGGCCTGCGCGAGGAGAACATGCGGTGGTTCGAGCACCCGCAGGAGAAGCTCTCCCACTACTCCAAGCGCACCGCTGACATCGAGTACCGCTTCCGCTTCGGCGGCAGCGAGTGGGGTGAGCTGGAGGGCGTCGCCAACCGTACGGACTACGACCTCACGGCCCACTCCAAGGCCTCCGGCACGGACCTGTCCTTCTTCGACCAGGAGAAGAGCGAGCGCTACACCCCGTACGTCATCGAGCCCGCGGCCGGTGTCGGCCGCGCGATGCTGGCCTTCCTCCTCGACGCCTACAGCGAGGACGAGGCGCCGAACGCCAAGGGCGTCATGGAGAAGCGCGCCGTGATGCGTCTCGACCCGCGCCTGGCGCCGGTCAAGGTCGCGGTCCTCCCGCTGTCCCGCAACGCGCAGCTCTCGCCGAAGGCCAAGGGCCTCGCCACGGACCTGCGGCAGAACTGGAACATCGAGTTCGACGACGCGGGCGCCATCGGCCGCCGCTACCGTCGCCAGGACGAGATCGGCACGCCGTTCTGCGTCACCGTCGACTTCGACACCCTCGACGACAACGCGGTCACCGTCCGCGAGCGCGACACGATGAAGCAGGAGCGCGTCTCCCTGGACCAGATCCAGGGCTACCTCGGCTCCCGCCTGCTCGGCTGCTGACGGCCGCATCCGCCGACCGGGGCCCCCGGTTCCGCGCCCGCCGCGGAGCCGGGGGCCCCGTGCGTCCGGAAAACGGGGTGAGGAGGGCGCCCCGTATGGGTACCGTCATCCGCATGTATTCGTTCTTCCAGATCTACGAGTGAGCGCGCGGCGGGTCCGACCACCCGCCGCCCCCCCCGTATCGATCCAGGGTCGCGACAGACCTCACTGAGACCAGGAATGGGAGAACCCCGTGGCCAAGAGCCGTAACAACCTCCTCGGCGTCGGCGGACAGCGCAAGAAGCTGTCCCGCACCGGGGCGCAGGGCGTCGGCCCCGCGCGCGACGCCGACCGCAGGACGGCCGCCGACCAGAAGCAGGAGCTGCTCCGCAAGATGCGGGAGCGGGCCACCGGCGTCGCCGAGCCGGAGACCCCGGACGCCGGCCAGGAGACCGCCCAGGAGCGCGAGACCCCGCAGGGGAGCGCCGGGCAGAGCTGACCCGTACGACGGAGCCCCGGCGTACGGACCGCGCGGTCCGTACGCCGGGGCTCCGGCATTCCGGCAGAACCCGCCTCACCCCACCGCGCGCGGCAGCCGCAGGCTCAGCAGCGTCGTCAGGGCGACCGCCGCCAGCTGGACCAGCAGCGTGATGATCAGGGCGTCCCGCATCCCCGAGCCCGGCACCAGGGCCAGGAACAGCGAACCGAGCGTCGCCACGCCCAGCGTCAGCGCGGCCTGCTGGGTCGTCGTCATCACCCCGCCGCCCACCCCGGCCCGCTCCGGCGGCACATCGGACAGGACGATGCGGAACAGCACCGGCAGCTGGAGGCCCTGGCCGAAACCGGCGACGGCCATCCCGGGCACCAGCCCCGCCATCCCCAGGTCCGGCCAGCCGCGCCACACCGTGAGCGCGAGCACCACGACACCGGCCGCCTGCACCAGCCCGCCCGCCGTCACGACCCGGCTGCCGTAACGCCGAACCAGCCGGGGACCGGCCAGCGAGGCCGCGAAGAAGGCCACCGCCATCGGGGCCATCGACAGGCCCGAGGCGGCCGGGCCCAGCTCAAGGCCCTGCTGGAGCGCCACCGCGATGACGAACATGAAGCCGCCGAAGCCCACCGAGAACGGGGCCACCAGCGCCAGCCCGCGCCGCAGCGATTCCAGCCGCAGCAGGCTCGGCGGCACCAGCGGGATCAGCCCGCGCCGGTCCGCCCGCCGCTCCACCCGGTAGAAGGCGCCCGCCGCGAACGGGAACAGCGCGAGCGACACCCAGGTCCACAGCGGCCAGCCCGCCGCCCGCCCCTCGGTGAGCGGGGCCAGCAGGGTCACCAGCGAGACGGCGAGCAGCAGCGTGCCCGGTACGTCGACGGGCGCCGGCCGCTCGGAACGGGTCTCCGGCACCGCGCGCGCCGCCAGCACCAGCCCGACCGCAGCCACCGGGACGTTGACCAGGAACACCGAGCGCCAGCCCGCGCTCTCGCCGAACACCGACGACAGCGGCGCGGCGGCGACCAGCGCCCCGCCCAGGATCTGGCCCGCGACCATGGAGAGCCCGGCCGTCGCCCCGTACAGGCTCATCGCGCGGGCCCGGCGGTGGCCCGAGGTGGCCGCCTGGATGGTGGCGAGCACCTGCGGCAGCATCAGGGCCGCCGCCGCGCCCTGCGCCACGCGCGCCCCGACCAGGGACCAGGCGTCCGGCGCGAGCCCGCAGGCCAGGGAGGTCAGCCCGAAGGCCGCCATGCCGGTCAGGAAGAGCCGCCGCCGGCCCGCCATGTCGCCGAGCCGCCCGCCGAGGACGAGCAGCACGGCGTAGGAGAGCCCGTAGCCCGCGACGACCAGTTCCAGCAGGGCGGGACCCGCCGCCAGGTCGTGGTCGATGGTGGGCAGGGCGACGTTGACGATGAAGAAGTCGATCAGGGGCAGGGCCGCGCCCAGCAGCACGGTGAACAGCCCCAGCGCCCCGAGCGCCGGGGCGGGGTGGTCGTGCCGTGGCACCGGAGACGCGGTGGGGCCTGCCGTCGTCGTGCGTACAGAGGGCGTGCGTACAGAGGAATCACTCACGACAGCGACTCTCGCTCCACTCGGAGCCTGGTACCAGAGTGTCTTTATCCTGGTACAAGTACCACCTGGAACAGCCCGCCTCTTGTCCGCGGAACCTGGAATCGGCCCGGTCCGTCCCGCACCCTGGAGGAATGACGACGATGGCGACCCCGGCCGCGCGGACGGCCGCCCCCGGCCGCAGTGAGCCCGAGATCCGGCGGCACGAGCTCGCGAACTTCCTGCGCAGCCGCCGCGAACGCATCACCCCCGAGCAGGTCGGACTCGTCCGGGGCCGCCGTCGGCGCACGCCGGGGCTGCGCCGCGAGGAGGTCGCCCAGCTCTCCGCCGTCGGCGTGACCTGGTACACCTGGCTCGAACAGGCCAGGGACATCCAGGTCTCGCCCCAGGTCCTCGACGCGCTCGCACGCGCCCTGCTGCTGGACCGCAGCGAGCGCAGCCACCTCTTCTCGCTGGCGGGCGCCGCCGACCCCGCGCCCGGCACCGACTGCCCGCACATCACCCCGGCCCTGCGCGCCATGCTGCGGCAGCTGGAGCCGATCCCCGCCTGCGTGCAGAACAGCCGGTACGACATCCTCGCCCACAACCGCACCTACGGGCGGCTGCTCTGCGACATGGACGCGGTCGCCCCCGAGGACCGCAACGTCATGCTGCTCGCCTACACGAACGAGCAGTGGCGCTCCTCGGTCATGGACACCGCCGAGGTCGCCCGCTATCTGACCGCCAAATTCCGCGCGTCGATGGCCGACCACCTCGCCGAACCCTCCTGGAAGGATCTGCTGGGGCGGCTGGAGGCGGCCTCACCGGAATTCCGTGAGAACTGGGCCCGGCACGAGGTCGTGGGGGCCGGCAGCCGCTCCAAGATCTTTCGCAACGCCTGGGTGGGCCTGCTCCGCGTGGAGACCACCGACCTCTGGCTCGGCCCGGCGGCAGGACCCCGGCTGGTCAGCTACGCCCCCCGGGACGAGGAGACCCGCGAGCGCCTGGAGCGCCTTCAGGAACTGGTCCGCGCCGCCGAGGACTGAGCGGCGGACAGCGCGTCCATGTCCCCGGTCCCGGGCTCCGCGAGGCGTTCGGCGGTCCGGCGGGCCGTGTCCCGCGCCCAGCGTCCGCTGCTCAGCGCCCCGACCAGCAGGACGCACAGCCCGCAGCCGGTGACGATCCACCAGCCGGGCCTGCTCGCCGCCACGAAGCCGTCCGTCGCGCCGGCCGAGGAGCCCCCGCCGCTCATGCCCGCCGCGAGGGCCGCGCCGATCACGGCGACGCCGAGGGTCTGCCCGATCTGCCGGCTGGTGGACGCGACGGCCGCCGCCACGCCCGCCTGGGAGCGCGGCATGCCGGAGACCGCGGTGTTGGTGATGGGCGCGTTCACCATGCCGAAGCCCAGACCGAACAGCACATAGGCGGCGAACATCGAGACCGTGCCGGTCTCCGCGTCGAACGCCGCGAGCATCAGCCCGCTCACCGCCATCGCGCAGCCCGCGACCAGCAGCGGGATGCGCGGCCCGCGCGCGGCCACGAGCCGCCCCGAGAGCGGCGCCAGAACGCAGACCATGGCCGCCATCGGCAGCGTGTACAGACCGGCCTCCAGCGCGCTCAGCCCCCGGACGTCCTGGAGGTAGAGGGTGTTGAGGAAGAGGAATCCGCCGAGACCGGCGAAGGCGCTGACCGCGATGACGGTGGCCCCGCTGAACGGGGCGCTGCGGAAGAACCGCAGGTCGATCAGGGGGTCCGTGCGCCGGGGCTCGTACACCAGCAGACCGGCCAGGGAGGCCGCCGCGAGCGAGGCGAACAGCAGGATCTCGGCGGAGACCCAGCCCTTCTGCGGGGCCTCGATGATCGCGTACGTCAGCGAACCCAGCAGAGTGATCACCAGGAGCTGCCCCACCGGGTCCGGGCGGCGGGCCCGGTGGGCGCGTGACTCGGGGACGTAGCGCCAGGTCAGCAGCAGGGCGGCGATGCCGACCGGCAGGTTGACCCAGAAGATCGAGCGCCAGCCCACCGAGTCGACCAGGAGGCCGCCGGCCACCGGGCCCGCCGCCATCGAGATGCCGACGACACCGCCCCAGACGCCGATCGCGCGGGCGCGCTCACGGGGGTCGGTGAAGGTGTTGGTGATGATCGACATCGCCACCGGGTTGAGCATGGAGCCGCCGACGGCCTGCACCATCCGGAACGCGATCAGCGCCTCCAGGTTCGGCGCCAGCGAACAGAGCGCCGAGCCCAGCGTGAACAGGACGAGCCCCGCCATGAAGACCTTGCGCCGGCCGATCCGGTCGGCGGTGGAGCCCGCGAGCATCAGCAGGGACGCGAGGACGAGCGTGTACGCGTCGATCGTCCACTGCATCCCCGCGACGCTCGCGTCCAGCTCCCGGCGCATGGCGGGCAGGGCGACGTTCAGGGCGGTGGTGTCGAGGCTGACGATCAGCAGACTCATGCAGCAGATCGCCAGCACCAGCATCCGCCGCCGGTGGCTGAGCTCAGGCATTCATCGATAGTACGACTAACTAACGACCCCTGCCGCCAGGGCCTTCGCCGCGTCCCGGACCAGCGGGTGGTCGCCCGCGGCGCCGGAATCGCCGTCGGGCTTCGTCGTCAGCACCGCCAGGACCACCGGCGCCCCCTCGGGCGTCCACGCGATCCCCACGTCGTTGCACGAGGCGTACGAGCCGCCGCCGGTCTTGTCCGCGACCGTCCACTCCACCGGCAGCCCGGCCCGGAAGCGGGTGCCGCTCGTCCGGCAGTTCAGCAGCCACCCGGTCAGCCGTTCCCGGTCCCCGGGCTCCAGCACGTTCCCCAGGACGAGCCGCGCGTAGTCACGGGCGATCGCGGCGGGGCTCGTCGTGTCCGTGACCCGGCCCGGCTCGGCGGAGTTGAGCTCGGGCTCCCAGCGGTCCAGCCGGGTCACCCCGTCGCCCAGCGAGCGGGCGAAACGCGTGACCGTGCCGGGGCCGCCCAGCTCGCGCAGCAACAGATTGGCGGCGGTGTTGTCGCTGTCGCCGATGGCCGCGTCGCACAGCCGGGCGACGCTCAGCCCGTTCGCGATGTTCTCCGGGGTGTTCGTGATGGGCGAATCGGAGACGCAGTCCGCCCCGGTGTAGTGGATCACCTTGTCCAGGACCTCCCCGTCCCGGTCCAGGTCCCGCAGGACGGCCGCAGCGGCGAGCGTCTTGAAGGTGGACAGCATGGGGAAGCGCTCGTCGGCCCGGTGGCGGACCGCGACCCCGGTGGCCACGTTGTACGCGAAGGCCCCGACGCGGGCGCCGTGCACCCGCTCCAGCTCGCGCAGCCGGGCCGTCGTGGAAGCGGACGCACGCGCGGTCGCCGCCCGAGCGGGTCCCGCGCCGAGCAGCAGCGCCCCGGCGGCGCCCGCGCCGCCGAGCGTGAGCAGCCCGCGGCGGCTGGGGGTCGCGGTGCCGGTACGGATTAAGCGTGAGGTGGGCAGCATGGTCTTCGTCTCCTTCGTGAGCCGGCTCCTTGCCGGAAACCCCACGCTACGGCGGGGCTCCGGCAATGCCCGCCCCTTTCCCCCGCCCCGGCGGGCCCCGGCCGCCCGTGGAGCAGTGGCGCGGGTACGGGACAATGGGGCCATGACCACGCTCGCCCCCTCGCCCCCGCTGCTCCGCATCGGCCCGCACACCGTGCAGCCGCCGGTGGTCCTGGCCCCCATGGCCGGCATCACCAACGCCCCCTTCCGCACGCTGTGCCGGGAGTTCTCGGGCGGCAAGGGGCTGTTCGTCAGCGAGATGATCACGACGAGGGCGCTGGTCGAGCGCAACGAGAAGACCATGCAGCTCATCCACTTCGACGCGAGCGAGACCCCCCGCTCCATCCAGCTGTACGGAGTGGACCCGGCCACCGTCGGCAAGGCGGTCCGCATGATCGTCGACGAGAACCTGGCCGACCACATCGACCTGAACTTCGGCTGCCCCGTCCCCAAGGTCACCCGCAAGGGCGGCGGCTCGGCCCTCCCGTACAAGCGGCCGCTGCTGCGCGCGATCCTGCACGAGGCCGTCTCGCAGGCCGGGGACCTGCCCGTCACCATCAAGATGCGCAAGGGCATCGACGACGACCACCTCACCTTCCTCGACGCCGGCCGGATCGCCGTGGAGGAGGGCGTCACGGCCGTCGCCCTGCACGGTCGTACGACCGCCCAGCACTACGGCGGCACCGCCGACTGGGAGGCCATCGCCCGCCTCAAGGAGCACGTCCCGGAGATCCCGGTCCTCGGCAACGGCGACATCTGGTGCGCGGACGACGCCCTGCGCATGATGCGTGAGACCGGCTGCGACGGCGTGGTCGTGGGGCGCGGCTGCCTGGGCCGCCCCTGGCTGTTCGGCGATCTGGTCAGCGCGTTCGAGGGGACGGCGACGAGGCAGGCGCCCACGCTGCGCACCGTCGCGGACGTCATGCTGCGGCACGCGACGCTGCTGGGGGAGTGGATCGGGGACGAGGCCCGGGGCGTGATCGACTTCCGCAAGCACGTGGCCTGGTACCTCAAGGGCTTCGCGGTCGGCTCCGAGATGCGCAAGAAGCTGGCGGTCACTTCCTCGCTGGAGGAACTCGGGTCCCAGCTCCAGGAGCTGGACCTGGACCAGCCCTGGCCGGACGGCGCCGACGGGCCGCGCGGGCGCACCTCGGGCAACAACCGGGTGGCCCTTCCGGACGGCTGGCTGAAGGACCCGTACGACTGCGCGGGCATCGGCGCCGACGCGGAGCTGGACACCTCCGGGGGCTGAGGCCGAGAGAGCGGTGTGACGGGAGGGCACGGGGTGCCCTCCCGTTCTTCTTGCCCTCCTCCCGCACCATCCGCTCATCTGAGCGCTCCGTGGGGCGTAAATCGGGCTGCGCATCCTTGAATCGGCGCTCTGTGTACACGTATTGCCCAGGGTTCTGTCTCTGTGTAAGCGAATTCTCTGCGCGCAGTTACCAAACGGGTGTCCGGATGGTGACATCTGAGCGGCCATTCCGGAGTGATTCTCGCCACTCTGAGAGTGTCTACGCTCTGATGAGCGCGAAAATGAGGGCTGCACTTCTCAAATGATGGCACTGGGTGCCAGGTATCTCTACTTTGATCGATCGAGGTTTTGGCTACTTTCAGCCACCGAACCACCGGGATCGGGGTGCTCTCCGTAATTCTGTGTACGAGTCCTGAACGCAGTGATCCATGGGGCCCGTCGACCGGGTGACTTTCGATCTGCTGGCGGACGGGTGGTTACGGCCCCACGACGCGCAAGTGGACGTACCCACGCACCTTCGATCTGGGTATGTTCCTCGCCGTCAGGGCAGCCACCGCGTCTTCGAGGAGTCGAGACCGTGTCGGAAAACAGTGATGTGCAGAAGTTCGTCTACGACTTCACCGAAGGCAACAAGGAACTGAAGGACCTGCTCGGCGGGAAGGGGGCCAACCTCGCCGAGATGACCAACCTCGGTCTCCCCGTCCCTCCCGGGTTCACCATCACCACCGAGGCCTGCAAGGTCTACCTGGAGAGCGGCGAGGAGCCGGCGGCGCTCCGCGACGAGGTGAGTGCGCACCTCGGCGCCCTGGAGACGCGGATGGGCAAGAGGCTCGGCCAGGCCGACGACCCGCTGCTGGTCTCGGTCCGCTCGGGCGCCAAGTTCTCGATGCCCGGGATGATGGACACGGTCCTCAACATCGGCCTCTCCGACGCCTCCGTCGTGGGCCTCGCCGACCAGGCCGGTGACGAGCGGTTCGCGTGGGACTCCTACCGCCGCCTCATCCAGATGTTCGGCAAGACCGTCCTCGGGGTCGACGGCGACCTCTTCGAGGAGGCGCTGGAGGCCGCGAAGGAGGCCAAGGGCGTCACCGTCGACGTGGACCTCGACGCGGCCGACCTGAAGAAGCTGGTCGAGCAGTTCAAGAAGATCGTCACCCGCGACGCGGGCCGCGACTTCCCGCAGGACGCGCGCGAGCAGATGGACCTGGCCATAAAGGCGGTCTTCGACTCGTGGAACACCGACCGGGCCAAGCTCTACCGCCGCCAGGAGCGCATCCCCGGCGACCTCGGCACCGCCGTCAACGTCTGCTCGATGGTCTTCGGCAACCTCGGCCCCGACTCCGGTACGGGCGTCGCCTTCACCCGTGACCCGGCCAGCGGCCACCAGGGCGTCTACGGCGACTACCTCCAGAACGCGCAGGGCGAGGACGTCGTCGCGGGCATCCGCAACACCGTGCCGCTCGCCGAGCTGGAGCAGATCGACAAGAACTCCTACGACCAGCTGCTCAAGATCATGGAGACGCTGGAGACCCACTACAAGGATCTCTGCGACATCGAGTTCACCATCGAGCGCGGCCACCTGTGGATGCTCCAGACCCGGGTCGGCAAGCGCACCGCCGGTGCCGCCTTCCGCATCGCCACCCAGCTGGTGGACCAGGGGCTGATCGACGAGGCCGAGGCCCTTCAGCGGGTCAACGGGGCGCAGCTGGCGCAGCTGATGTTCCCGCGCTTCGACGACACCGCCAAGACCCGGCGGCTCGGCCGGGGCATCGCCGCCTCGCCGGGCGCGGCGGTCGGCAAGGCGGTCTTCGACTCGTACACCGCCGTCAAGTGGTCCCGCTCCGGCGAGAAGGTCATCCTGATCCGCCGCGAGACCAACCCGGACGACCTGGACGGCATGATCGCCGCCGAGGGCATCCTGACCTCGCGCGGCGGCAAGACCTCGCACGCCGCCGTCGTCGCCCGGGGCATGGGAAAGACCTGTGTCTGCGGCGCCGAGGAGATCGAGGTCGACACCAAGCGCCGCCGGCTGACGGTCGGCGACACCGTGGTGGAGGAGGGCGACCTCGTCTCCGTCGACGGCTCCACCGGCAAGGTGTACCTCGGTGAGGTCCCCGTCGTGCCGTCCCCGGTCGTCGAGTACTTCGAGGGCCGGATGCACGCGGGCGCCGACGACGCCGACGAGCTGGTCGCGGCCGTGCACCGGATCATGGCGTACGCGGACCGGGTGCGCCGGCTGCGGGTGCGGGCCAACGCCGACAGCGCCGAGGACGCGCTGCGGGCCCGCCGCTTCGGCGCCCAGGGCATCGGGCTGTGCCGCACCGAGCACATGTTCCTCGGCGAGCGCCGCGAGATGGTCGAGAAGCTGATCCTGGCCGACACCGACCAGGAGCGCGAGACGGCCCTGGAGCAGCTGCTGCCGCTCCAGAAGGCGGACTTCATCGAGCTGTTCGAGGCGATGGACGGGCTGCCGGTCACCGTACGGCTGCTGGACCCGCCGCTGCACGAGTTCCTGCCCGACATCACCGAGCTGTCGGTGCGGGTGGCGCTCGCGGAGTCCCGCAAGGACGCCAACGAGAACGACCTGCGGCTGCTCCAGGCCGTGCACAAGCTGCACGAGCAGAATCCGATGCTGGGTCTGCGCGGGGTCCGCCTCGGGCTGGTCATCCCCGGTCTGTTCGCCATGCAGGTGCGGGCCATCGCCGAGGCGGCCGCCGCCCGTAAGAACGCCAAGGGCGACCCGCGCGCCGAGGTCATGATCCCGCTCGTCGGCACGGTCCAGGAGCTGGAGATCGTCCGCGAGGAGGCGGACCGGGTCATCGCCGAGGTGGAGGCCGCCACCGGCACCGACCTCAGGCTGAAGATCGGCACGATGATCGAGCTGCCGCGCGCCGCGCTGACGGCGGGGCAGATCGCGGAGGCGGCGGAGTTCTTCTCCTTCGGCACCAACGACCTGACCCAGACGGTGTGGGGTTTCTCCCGCGACGACGTGGAGGCCTCGTTCTTCACCGCGTACCTGGAGAAGGGCATCTTCGGGGTCTCGCCGTTCGAGACGATCGACAAGGACGGCGTCGGCTCGCTCGTACGCAGTGCCGTGGCGGCCGGCCGCGCCACCCGTCCCGACCTGAAGCTGGGCATCTGCGGGGAGCACGGGGGTGACCCCGAGTCGGTGCACTTCTTCCACGAGGCGGGCCTCGACTACGTCTCCTGCTCGCCGTTCCGCATTCCGGTGGCGCGGCTGGAAGCGGGCCGGGCGGCCGCCGGGCCGCGGGGCAGCGACAGCCGCTGACGCGGCACCCAGCACTGATTCCGCGGCCGCCGGTTCGTCCGGCCCTCACCGAACCGGCGGCCGACGCGGAATTCCGGAGGCGGCGGCACCCTGTGCGGGGGTGCCGCCGCCTTGTCGTACCCGCCCCCGAGTCGTTGTCATGTCCGGGTAATTCCTACTCCGGCCGACAGTCGGGTTACCAGCGTCCATTGCTTCGTTTAATACGCAAAGAAATCGGTCCGAACGAACCGGGGTGCGGCCCATGGATCCCCATCCATGGGCCGCACCCCGCTTACCCCCATCGAGTGCGGAGCCGCACCATTGCCAACCGCCGCCGAACGAGCAAAACCCCCCACGGCCTTCACTCGCTCTTCCGGTGGCTCCGGAATCGCACCCGACGTCGTACAGCCTTTCGTCCGGCGGCGGGTCGGGGCGAGACGTTTCACCTCTGGCCGAAACCCCGTGGTGACGTGCTGTTACGGTTCGCATACTCTTGCGAGGGGGGAATTGCAGGTGCAAGGGGTGGGAGTTCGGTGCTGCGTATCCATGTCTCCGGATGGGACCTTTCCAAGGTGCGGATGGCCGCCGGGCCCGACGCGCTGTGGGAGACCATTCTCAGCTTTCACCGGCTGAGGGACCGGAGGGCTTCCGCGGTGTTCGGAAAATGGCGCACGGAAACCCGCCCCCGGCTGAGCGGTGAAGTGCGTCTGCTGTCCGCGGTGGTTCCGCCGCGCGGATATTTCCCCGACTTTCTGACGCCTTCTCAGGAAAGCGCGGAACCACTCGCTCTCGACGCCGGAATGGAGGCCGTGCGCGCGACCCCGCCCGAGCGGCTGCGGGCCGAAATCGCGATGGTGGACGACCGGACCGCGCCCGGCGCCCGGCGCACGGCCCGGCGCGCCCGGCTCGAACCGCTGCGCGAGGGCTGCGACGCGCACCTGGGCCGGCTCGTCGGCGCCCTGCGGGACTACCACCGCGCAGCCGTCGAGCCGTACTGGCCGCACATCCAGTCCGCCGTCGAAGCCGACCGCGTCATCCGGGGCCGCGCACTCCTGGACGGCGGCACCAACGAGCTGCTCGCCTCGCTCCCGCCCGTGATCCGCTGGCGGGCGCCCGTCCTGGAGGCGGACTACCCCGTCGACCGCGATCTCCACCTGGACGGGCGGGGCCTGCTCCTCCAGCCCTCGTACTTCTGCCGGGGCACGCCCGTCGTCCTGCGCGACCCCCTGCTCCCGCCCGTCCTCGTCTACCCGGTCGCCCACCCCGCGGCCCCCGCCTTCGCCGAACCCGGCCCCTGGCTCGGCCGGCTCCTGGGCCAGACCCGCTCCACGGTCCTGCGGGCCATCGGCGACGGCTGCACGACCAGCGAACTGGCCCGCCGCGCCGGGGTCTCCCTCGCCTCGGCCAGCCAGCACGCCTGCGTGCTGCGCGAGGCCGGGCTCGTCCACACCCTGCGGCACGGCAGCTCGGTCCTGCACACCCTGACCCCGCTCGGCGGCTCACTGCTGCGGGGCGGGGCGCCGCTCGCGGTGACCTGAGCGCCCCGGCGGTTTTCCGTCCGGCGCCGCGCGGAAAGGATCTGCCGCCCGCCACCGATGAGTTTCCGGCGGTGCGGGCGTCTACCTGTCGACACCTGTTCGACGGACACGCATCCCGTACGCCGGACGACGCACACGGAACACGCACCGAGAGAGTGAGACGGCCATGGCTCAGATGATCTTCGTGAACCTGCCGGTCAAGGACCTGGAGACGGCCAAGGGCTTCTTCGGCAAGCTGGGCTACTCCTTCAACCCGCAGTTCAGCGACGAGCGCACCGCCTGTCTCGTCATCAGCGACACGATCTTCGCGATGCTGCTCCAGGAGGAGCGCTTCAGGGACTTCACCAAGAAGGAGATCGCGGACGCGTCGACGTCCACCGAGGTGATCCTCGCGCTCAGCGCGGACAGCCGCGAGAAGGTGGACGAACTGGCCGACGCCGCCCTCGCGAACGGCGGATCGCCCGCCAACGAGCCGCAGGACCTCGGCTTCATGTACGGCCGGTCCTTCCAGGACCCCGACCACCACATCTGGGAGGTCGTCTGGATGGACCCGTCCGCCGTCGAGGACCAGGGCTGAGTCCGGGGCTCAGGCCCCGGGCACCGCGAACGTCACCCCGGTCAGCTGCTCCGACGCCACCCACAGCCGCTCACCCGCCACGTCGCTGCGCGTCCAGCCGGCCCGCCAGGACGGGCGGGGCGCGCCGCGCCACCCCAGCAGCCGCGGCCCGGTGAACGAGTCGGGGCGCACGCCCGGCGCGGTGGCCGCGTACAGGGTGGGCAGGGCGCCGGCCGAAGCGGGCTGGGCTATGACGCGGTTGCCGAGCTCCATGACCCGCTCCGCCAGCCTGCGGTTCTCCATCCGGGCGCCCGCCGTCTGGAGGTTGGTCGACGCGTACCCGGGGTGCGCGGCGGCGGCGACCAGAGCGCTGCCGGCCGCCGCCGCCCGCCGGGCCAGCTCATGGACGAACAGCAGGTTGGCGGTCTTCGAGCGCCCGTAGGCGATCCAGCGGCGGTAGTCGCGCTCGCTGTTGAGGTCGCCCATGTCGATGTCGGCCAGCGCGTGCAGCCCGCTGGAGACGCTCACCACCCGCGCGCCCGGGGTGGCCAGCAGCTTCGGCAGCAGCAGCCCGGTGAGCGCGAAGTGCCCCAGGTGGTTGACGCCGAACTGGGTCTCGAAACCGTCGGCCGTCCGCCCGTAAGGCAGGGCCATCACCCCGGCGTTGTTGATCAGCAGGTCGAGCCGGTCCGCCCGGTAGCCCGCCGCGAACTCGCGTACGGACGACAGATCGGCCAGGTCCAGCGCGGCGAACTCCACGTCCGCGCCCCGCACCGCGTACCGGATGCGGTCCGCCGCCTCCTTGCCGCGCCGCTCGTCACGGCAGGCGAGCAGTACCCGCGCGCCGCTGCGGGCCAGCTCCCGCGCGGTGATCAGCCCGATCCCGCTGTTGGCTCCCGTCACCACGGCCCTGCGGCCGCTCTGGTCCGGGATGTCGCGCGCGTTCCAGCCCTGGTTCATGGATCAAGCGTACGACCGGGGCCCGGGGCGGCCGGAAGGGCCCGTTCAGAGGTTCTTCCGGCCGCCGGCGCGTGCGGGCGGTCAGTCCGCCCGGACCTCGAAGACCGGCACACGGACCTCGTCGTCGTCCAGACAGGCGCCCGTCGCCAGGTCGAAGCGCTGCTTCAGGAGCGGCGAGGCGACGAAGGGCCGCCCGCCGTCCGAGCCGACCAGGCCGCGCGAGAGGACGTAGGCGCCGGTGAACGGGTCCCGGTTGTCGATCGCGTACGTCCGCCCCGCCCGGTCCACGAACAGCGCGACCTGACGCCCGTCCGGGAGGAGGGCGGCGACCCCGCGGCCCGGGGTCAGCCGCGAGCGGTCGCAGACCGTGACCCAGCCGTCCCCGGTGGCGAGTCGGACGGCCCGGGTGCTCCGCGCGGTCTCCATCGTCTGCGTCGTCATCAGGAGGCGGTCCCTTCAAGAGTGCGGACGGCGAGGACCGGGCCGGCGAGGATGTCCAGATCGGGCTTGACCTGGTCGCGTTCCGGGACGAACCTCACCGACGGGTCGGGCATGTCCGGGGCGTTGACGAAGGTGACGAACCGGCGCAGCCGCTCCGGGTCGTTGATGGTCTCGGCCCACTCGTCGCGGTAGCCGCGCACATGGTCGGCCATCAGCCGCTCCAGCTCGTCGCAGAGCCCGAGCGAGTCGTGCACGACGACGTCCCGGACGTGCTCCAGACCGCCGTCGATGCGCTCAAGCCAGGCCGAGGTGCGCTCCAGCCGTTCCGCCGTGCGGATGTAGAACATCAGGAACCGGTCGATGAGCCGCACCAGTTCGGCGTCGGACAGGTCCTGCGCGAGCAGGTCGGCGTGGCGCGGGGTGGCGCCGCCGTTGCCGCCCACGTACAGGTTCCAGCCGCCGGCCGTGGCGATGATCCCGAAGTCCTTGCCCCGGGCCTCCGCGCACTCCCGGGCGCAGCCCGAGACCGCCGACTTCAGCTTGTGCGGGGCGCGCAGGCCCCGGTAGCGCAGCTCCAGGTCGATCGCCATCCTCACGGAGTCCTGCACGCCGTAGCGGCACCAGGTCCGCCCCACACAGGACTTGACCGTCCGCAGCGACTTGCCGTACGCGTGCCCGGACTCGAAGCCCGCGTCGACGAGCCGGGTCCAGATCAGCGGCAGCTGGTCGACCCGGGCGCCGAGCAGGTCGATGCGCTGAGCGCCGGTGATCTTGGTGTAGAGCCCGAAGTCGCGGGCCACCTCACCGATCACCACCAGCTTCTCCGGGGTGATCTCGCCGCCGGGGATGCGCGGCACGATCGAATAGGAGCCGTTGCGCTGGAGGTTGGCCAGGAAGTGGTCGTTGGTGTCCTGGAGCGCCGCCTGCTCGCCGTCCAGGACGTAGCCGCTCGCCCCGACCGTCGGCGCCAGTGACGCGATGACCGAGCCGACCGTCGGCTTGCAGACCTCGCAGCCGTCACCGCCGCGCGCCGCCTCGCGCCCGTGGGAGTCGAGGAGTTCCGCGTACGAGGTGATCCCCAGGGTGCGGACGATCTCGTACAGCTCGCTGCGGGTGTACGCGAAGCAGCCGCACAGGCCCGTGTCCCGGCTCCGGGGGAGCAGCTGGCCGATGGTCCTGACGCAACTGCCGCAGCCGGTGCCCGCCTTGGTGCACTTCTTCACCTCGGGCAGCGTGGTGTGGGCACGGATCGTGCCCTTGGTGACGTTGTGGCAGGAGCAGATCACCGCCTCGTCCGGCAGCGCCGAGGGGCCGAGCGCCGCCGGACCGCCCGCCCCGGCGGGCAGCACCAGCTGCTCGGGGGCGACCGGCAGCACGGTCCCGGTCATCGGCCGCAGCGTCCCGTACTGTTCGGCGTCGCCCACCAGCACCCCGCCCAGCAGGGTGCCGTCCGCCGCCATCACCAGCTTCTTGTAGACCCCGGACCTGGCGTCCGCGTACACGACGTCGAGGCAGCCGTCGGCGGTGCCGTGGGCGTCGCCGAACGAGGCCACGTCCACCCCGAGCAGCTTCAGCTTCGTCGACAGGTCGGCGCCGCCGAACGCGGCCCGCCCGCCCGCGATCACCTCGGCGGCCGTCAGCGCCATCTCGTAGCCGGGCGCGACCAGCCCGTACACCCGGCCGTCCGACGCGAGCGCGCACTCGCCGATGGCGAAGACCGCCGGGTCGGACGTACGGCACTCCTCGTCCACGACGATCCCGCCGCGCGGCCCGACCGCCAGACCGCAGTCCCGGGCCAGCTGGTCGCGGGGACGTACGCCGGCGGAGAACACCACCAGGTCCGTGGCGAGCGAGGAGCCGTCGGAGAGGGCCATCCCGGTCACCGAGCCGTCCTCGCCCACGGTCACCTCCTGGGTGCCGACCCCGGTGTGGACGGTCAGGCCCATGTCCTCGACGGTGCGCAGCAGCGCCGCGCCCCCGCCCTCGTCCACCTGGACCGGCATCAGCCGCGGCGCGAACTCCACCACGTGCGTATCGAGGCCGAGCCCCTTCAGCGCGCCCGCCGCCTCCAGACCGAGCAGCCCGCCGCCGACCACCGCGCCGGTCGTCGCCGTCCCCGCGTACGCCTCGATGGCGAGCAGGTCCTCGATCGTCCGGTAGACGAAGCAGCCCTCGCTGTCCCTGCCGGGGACCGGCGGGACGAACGGGTAGGAGCCGGTCGCCAGCACCAGCGTGTCGTAGGCGAACACCTCGCCCGACCGCGCGGTGACCGTACGGGCCGCGCGGTCCACGGACTCGGCCGGGTCACCGAGCCGCAGCTCGAAGCCGTGCCGCTCCATGAAGCCCGGCTCCACCAGCGACAGTTCGTCGGCGGTCCGGCCCGAGAAGTACGAGGTCAGCCGGACCCGGTCGTAGGCGGCGCGGGGCTCTTCGCACAGGACGACGACCCGGGCGGTGCCGGCCGCCGCGGTCAGCCCGCGCTCGGCGAGGCCCTCCAGGAAGCGCTGGCCGACCATCCCGTGCCCGACGACCACGATGGCCGGCGGGGGAGCGGGGGCGGGCGGGGGAGTGGGCACCGGCATCTCAGGGCCTCCGTCGTCGGTGAGCGGATGGGGCAGGGGCCACGGGTACGGGGCCCGCGTGCTCATGACGGAAGCGTGGTCCGGCGGTGTTACCCGTCCGGATCCCCGCTGTTTCCCGGGAGGAACCTTGCGCTCAGCGGCCGGGGCCCGCGCCTGTGAGGGCCGGCCTGGGCGTTTTGGACACGGCGCGGGGCGCCCCGCCGGTCACGGCCGTCCCCCGTGACACCCGGCACGGGGGACGGCCGTACCGGATGCGTCAGACGCCGAGTGCGGGCAGTTCGTGGGCGAAGGGCGGCTCGGCCCCGGCCCGCGCACAGGTGGCCGCGGCGGCGCGGGCGGCGAAGCGGAGTACCCGCTGCCAGCTGTCGGAGGTCAGCCCGGCCAGGGCGCCGGCGGACAGCGGGCCGCGCGCGGACAGGGCGTGCAGCAGCGCCGCGTTGACGGTGTCCCCGGCCCCGATGGTGTCGACGACCCGGACGGATTCACCGGGTACCGCGTACGCGCCGGCGCGGGTGTGGGCGGTGAGGCCCGCCTCGCCCCGGGTGACCACGACGGCGGCGGGGCCGGCGTCCAGCCAGCCCGCGATGTCGTCACCGAGCCACCGCGCGTCCTCCTCGCTGAGCTTCAGGAGCGAGACGGAGGGCAGGAGCCGGCGGAAACGGGCCCGGTAGGCGTCCGGATCATCGATGAGGCCGGCACGGATGTTGGGGTCCAGGGCGATGAAGCGCCCGAGCCGTGCCTCGCGGCGCATCAGCTCCTCGTAGGCGCTCGCACCCGGTTCGAGCACCAGCGAGCAGGTGCCGAACGACACCGCCCGGGTTCCGGCGGGCAGCGGCCCCGGCAGGGTGAAGAGGCGGTCGGCCGTGCCCCGGCAGTAGAAGGTGTACGCGGCCGAGCCGGCGGCGTCGACGGCGGCGACGGCCAGTGTGGTGGGCTCCGGACCCCGCTGCACCAGGCCGAGGTCCACCTTCTCCTCGTGCAGCCGGGCGGCCAGCGACGCCCCGAAGGCGTCCGTCGAGATCCGCGAGCAGAAGGCGACCTTCGAACCGAGCCGGGCCAGGGCGACGGCCGTGTTGTACGGCCCGCCGCCGCGGGCGGGCAGCAACGGGGCCAGGGCGTTGCCGGAGGCCTCGGGTACCAGGTCGATCAGCGCCTCACCGGCGACGACGATCACGGCAGGGGCTCCTTTCGGGCGGGGGCGGTCATCGGAAACGGGCGATCCGAGCTTGTCACGCGCCGGCCACGGTGATCAGCACCTTGATGTGCTCCGGTGCCACCGAGGCGGCGAAGGCCTCGGCCGCGTCCTCCAGCGGGTAGGTGGCGGTGATGATCGCGTCGGTGTCGATGGCGCCCGAGCCGATCAGTTCGAGGGCGGCGCGGTAGTCGTCGGCGGTGTACATGAGAGTGCCCTCGATGCGGATCTCGCGGTCCTGGACGAGGTCCAGCCGGATCGGGGTGGTGCCGGGGGCCCCGACGCCGACGACGATGATCCGGCCGCCCTTGGCGACGAGGTCGATGGCCTGGGCCATGGACTGCTCCCGGGCCACGCAGTCGAAGACCACGTCGGCCGGGCCGTCCAGGACGGCGTGCGCCTGCGCGGCCAGGCCGGCCGCGTCGGCCGCGAGGGCGCCGTCGGCGCCGAGCCGCAGGGCGCGCTCGCGTTTGGTCTCCAGCAGGTCGGTGGCCACGATCCGGGCGGCACCGGCGTGCCGGGCGGCCGCGACGACGAGCAGCCCGATGGGGCCCGCGCCGAGGACGGCCACGGTGCGGCCGGTGAGGTCGCCGGCCTTCGCGACGGCGTGGACCGGGGTGGCGAGGGGCTCGACGAGGCCCGCCTGGAGGTCGGACATGGCCTGAGGCACCCGGTGGACGCGATCGGCGGGGATCGTGAAGAGGTCGGCCATGCCGCCGGGGGTCTGGCAGCCGAACACCTTCAGCTGCTCGCAGATGTTGTAGCGGCCCGAACGGCACTGCGCGCACGTGCCGCAGTAGAGGTTGGGCTCGACGATCACCCGGGTGCCCGGGGCGAAGTCCCCGGCGCCCTCCCCGGTGGCGACGACCACGCCGACCACCTCGTGTCCGGGCCGGTAGGGCAGCTCGATGAAGGGGTGGTGGCCGCGGGCGGCATGGGTGTCGGATCCGCAGATGCCGACGACGGTGCTGCGGATGAGGAGTTCGTTCGCGCCGGGGCGGGGCGCGGGCACCTCCTCGATGCTGATGTCGTCGATGGACCGGACGAGCACGCGGCGGTTTCGCTGGGACATGGTCAGGGAGATCCGTTCGATGTGGAGTGGTCGGGGCGGCGCTGTGCGGCGGGGTCCGCACGGCCGGCCCCCGCCGCTCCGTGCCCATGGGGAGGGGGCACGGAGCGGCGGGGGAACCGCGGACACGGGCTACGGCTGCCGGGCCGGCTCGGTGCTCCGGTCCGGCGCGGCGGGAACCTCCCGGACCCGCAGTACGGCGGTCTCACGGATCGAGGTGATCGCCACGGTCAGAGTGATGGCGGCGAGGAACATCACGTAGAACGAGGGGGAGAGTTCGTTGCCGGTGGAGGTGATCAGCCAGGTGGCGACGTACGGAACCGTCCCGCCGAACGCCGAGACCGCCAGGTTGTACGGGATCGCCATCGCACCGCTCCTGATCCGCGCGGGGAACTGCTCCGCCATCGCCGCGCTCAGGGCGCCGTCGAAGACGGCGATCAGGAGACCGAGGATCAGCATGCCGGCGATCGCCGTGGCGACGCCGCCCCGCGACATCAGGTAGAACGCCGGCCAGGTGAGGACGACGAAGCCGGCGCTGCCCGCGATGAGCATCGGCTTGCGGCCGACACGGTCGGAGAGCGCGCCCATGCACGGCACGGCGATGGCGGTGACCCCGATGCCGATGGTCGTGACCGTGAAGCCCTCCATGGTGCTGAACCCGAGTTCGCTCGTGAGGTAGCTCGGCAGGAAGGCCACCAGCGCCCAGTGCCCGATCGCCTTGAGCAGCAGGATGCCGCACAGCACCAGCATGGCCTTGTACCCGGTGCGGAACGCCTCCTTCGTCGGCGACTCGGACACCCCGCCGGTGTCCTCCAGCTCGCGGAAGGCCGGGGAGTCCTCCAGCTTCATCCGGACGTAGAGACCGACCAGGCCGAGCGGGAGCGCGACGAGGAAGGGGACGCGCCAGCCCCAGTCCGTCATCTGGTCGTTGCTGAGCACGTTGATCAGTACGAGCACGAGTCCGGACCCGGCGACGGACGCGACGAATCCGATGGCGTCCATCCAGCTCGTCATGAAGCCGCGGCGCGTACGGGGGGAGTGCTCGAACAGCAGCGCCACCGCGTTGGAGGTCTCACCGCCGGCACCGAAGCCCTGCACCATCCTGGCGATCACCAGCAGTACGGGGGCGAGCATGCCGACGCTCCCGTACGTGGGCAGCATGCCCATCGCGAACGTCGCACCCGAGGTGAGCAGGACGACGATGACCAGGGTCCGCTGCCGGCCGATACGGTCGCCGAGCGGTCCGAAGAAGAGACCGCCGAGCGGCCGCAGGACGAATCCGATGGCGGAGACCGCGAACGTGGCCAGCAGGGCGGCCGTCGGATCGCCGGAGACGAAGAAGTTGGCGGCGAGAAAGGTCGCCAGCAGCCCGTAGGTGCCGACGTCGTACCACTCGATGAAGTGACCGACGCCCGCGGCTACGAGAACCCTCCGGGCTTCGGGGGATATCTTCTGGCTTTCCGCCTCTGCGTTGCTGTGCACTCTGTGCTCCTGAGATGTCACGGCGCCGGTGACGTGACGAGACCGCCCTGCGCCCCAATAGTGCTGCGGAGTTCCTTGCTGTCGAGCTCGCGCGGCTGCTTGCCGCTGGTCGCGGCGAGCGCCGCGGCGACACCGGCCGCCTGACCGGTCGCCGCGCACGTGGCGCCGACCCGTGCCGATCCGAGCGCCTCGCGGTCCACCGAGATGCACCGGCCGGCCACGAGCAGGCTGTCCGTCTCCCGCGGCAGCAGGCTGCGGTACGGGATCTCGTAGGGGAGCGGCACGAACATGGCGTGCACACCGACCCCGCCCTCGGCCGGGTGGACGTCGATCGGCCAGCAGCCGACCGCGACGGCGTCGTCGAACCGCGCGCTCGCCCTGACGTCGTCGCCGGTCAGCGTGTACGCCCCGACGAGGCGCCGGGTCTCGCGCACGCCGATCTGGGTGCTCGTCTGCAGCAGGCGGCCGTCGGCGAAGGCGGGGCTGTGCTCGCGCAGGTAGTCGAGCAGCACGACGGAGTCCTTGCGGCCCCGCAGCTCCGCGCGGGTCAGCTCGTCGGCGTCGGAGGCGTCGCCGACCACGCGCGTGGTGTTGACCCAGGCGATGTCCTTCTCCATGCCCCCGAACCAGGGCCCGCCGAAGGGCGGCAGCTCGCCCCGGGCCCGCGCGTCGCGCATGGCCTCGACATCCAGGTCGATGTCCTTGCGGGTGGAGGCGACCTGCCCCAGCAGCGGCTGTTCCAGCAGCGTCGCCTCCGGGCCGATCGGGATCCGTACCGGTACGGCGTGCTCGCGGTCCGGGTCCGGTGTCACGTTGCCCACCCGGAACGGCATGGTCATCGGCTGGAGGGTGTCGCCCTTCACCCAGTCGGCCCCGGCGCCGGCCACGATGTCGCCGTTGCCCGTGCAGTCCACGGTGACCTTGGCGAGGATGGCGCGCCGGCCGTCCACGTTCTCGACGAAGACGCCACGCACGGCACCGTCCTCGACGATCGGACGGGCGCCCCAGCTGTGCAGCAGCAGCCCGACGCCCTCGGCTTCGAGCATCTCGTCGGCCACGCGCTTCATGACCTCCGGGTCGGAGTTCAGCACCCAGCCGTCACCGTCGACCGCGCCGCCCTGCTTCGCCGCGCGGGCCAGCCACTCGGCGGGAACGCCCTCGACACAGCGCTGGTAGGGGCGCAGCCAGGAGTTGTAGCCGGCGAGCGTGAGGACCATGCCCGCGGTCCACATCCCGCCGAGGAATCCGTGCCGCTCCACGAGGAACGTCCGCGCGCCCGCCCGCGCCGCGGCGACGGCGGCACACACGCCGGCCGGTCCGCCGCCGACGACCAGGACATCGACATCGGCGGCGACGGGCACCTCCCTGGCCTGCTCGTAGATGGTCCGCTGGGGCGTTCCCGTTTTCGGCATCGTCATGGTTCCTTTCAGTTCACTTCATGTCGGTCGCCGCCGGCCGAGGCACGCGCCTTCAGCTCCGGCGGCAGATAGAGAGTCGTGGCGGGGGCGGTCGAGCCCTGGATGCGCTCGAACAGCAGGTCCGCCGCGCGTGCGCCGATCTCGGTGGCCGGCGGGCGGACGCTGGCCAGCGCGGGCTGGAGGTACTCGGCGAACGGCAGGTCACCGTGACCGATCACCGCGACCTGCGCGGGCACGGTGATGCCCTTCTCGGACAGCGCGCGGTACAGGCCGAGCGCGAAGTAGTCGCTCCCGGTCAGTACCGCCGAACCCGGTCCGAGGCCGCTAGCCAGCTGTTGGGCGTGCCGGTAGGCGGCGCCCGGTTCCCACGGCGACGCCTGCCGCCCCGCCGGCGGCGGTACCAGCGTGACGGTGTCGTCCTGTACGGGGACGCCGCGTTCGGCGAGCGCGCGGTGGAAGCCGGCGCGCCGGTCGGCGGCGGAGGAGTAGGGCACGTCCTCCTCCATCAGGTGGAGGGAGGTGGCGCCGTTGTCGAGGAGGAGGGACGCGGCCTCGAACGCCCCGCGCTCGTGGTCGACACCGACGAAATCGCAGTCGAGGCCCTCCAGGCCGCGGTTGACCAGCACGATCGGCACCCCGGAGTCCCGCAGCCGCTGCCAGTGGTTCGCACCCTCCTGGACGGGAATCACCACGGCCCCGTCCACGCCCCACCGCAGGAGCGCCTCGGCCGCCTCCCGCTCCGTGCCGGGGTCCTCCTCGGTCACCATGAGCAGCAGCGAGTAGCCGTTCGCACGGCAGCGTTCCTCGACCGCGCTGATCAGGAGCGCGTAGAAGGGGTTCGCCGGATGGGTGATGACCATGCCCAGGGTCATCGCGGCACCGGAGACCAGCGACCTGGCCATGGAGTTCGGTACGTAGCCGAGCCGGTCGGCCTCCGCGCGGATGCGCGCCCTCAGCTCCTCACCGACCGAGTCCTTGCCCGTCAGCGCACGCGATACGGTTTTCGCGGAGACCCCCAACGAGTCGGCGATCGTCTTGAGTGTGACGCGCCCGGCAGCTCGCATCGTTCTTCCCTTCGCAGCATCGTCAGTTGATGGGTAAACGTTTACCTCACAGCGCGCGGTCAGCGCTACGGGCAAGGGTGGGTAAACGTTTACCCGAATCATGTGGTCCGACAGGGGGTAAACGTTGGGGTCAGCGATTACCTTAAGGAGCCTTCCCGGTGCCGTCAATGGCCTCGGCCAGTCGGTCCGCGCCCTGCCCGCCGTGACCGTGTCGCCGTTCCCTTAGGGTCGCGACCATGCCTGACATCACCCTGACCACGCTCGTCGTGCTGTGCATAGCCGCCGCGGCGGCCGGCTGGATCGACGCCGTGGTCGGCGGTGGCGGGCTGCTCCTGCTGCCCGCGCTCCTGCTGGGGCTGCCGCACCTGCCGGCCGCGCAGATCCTCGGCACCAACAAGGCGGTCGCCATCGTCGGCACGTCGGGCGCCGCCGTCACCTACGCGCGCAAGGCGCCGGTGAGGATCGGCACGGCGGTACGGATCGGGCTCGCGGCCCTGGCCGGATCGATGACCGGCGCGTTCTTCGCCGCCGGGATCAGCAGCGAGGTGCTGCGCCCGGTGATCATGGTGGTCCTGCTGGCGGTCGCCGGGTTCGTGATGCTGCGGCCCCAGTTCGGCCGGGCTGCCGGGGACGGCGTCCCGCCCCGGGTCACCCGGGCCCGCACGGTCACGGCGATCGTCCTCGTGGGCGGCGGCATCGGCCTGTACGACGGGCTGTTCGGGCCGGGCACGGGTACCTTCCTGGTGCTGGCGCTGACCGCGGTGCTCCACCTCGACCTGGTGACGGCCTCCGCGACCGCCAAGATCGTCAACGTCTGCACCAACGCGGGCGCCCTCGCGATGTTCGCCTACCAGGGCAACGTCCTGTGGCAGCTGGCCGCGCTGATGGCGGTGTTCAACCTGGCGGGCGGACTGCTCGGGGCGCGGATGGCGCTGAGCAGGGGCAGCGAGTTCGTGCGCGGGGTGCTGCTGGTGGTCGTCTTCTCGCTGGTCGCCAAGCTCGCCTTCGACCAGTGGCACGCCTGAGCCGGGTGCCGAGGCGTCTCAGCGCACGCCGGTGAGGTGGGCGTACGCCACCACGTTGCCCCGGTAGCCCGTCGACTCCGAGAACCCGCCGCCGCAGGTGATCAGCCGCAGCGAGGCGTGCTCGGACGCGCCGTACACCCGCTGATCGGGGAACTCCTCGCTCTCGTACACCTCGATGGCGTCGAGCGTGAACACGGCGGTACGGCCGTCCTGCCGGTCCACCTCGACGCTGCTGCCCTTCTTCAGCGAGCCCAGGTCGTAGAAGACGGACGGGCCCTGGGCGTTGTCGACATGGCCGGCGACGATCGCCGTGCCCCTGGCGCCGGGCGGGGTGCCGTCCTTGTACCAGCCGACGATGTCGGTGTTCCCGGCCGGTGGTACGTCGAGGCTGCCGTCGGCCCCGAGGCCGAGCCGCATCATCGGCGCGTCGACCCGGATCGCCGGAATCCTGATGCGCACGGGGGCGGAGGGGCGCAGCGGTTCGGCGACCGGGGAGCCGGGCAGCAGGGCGGGACCGGCGGCGAAGGCCTCGGCGGCGGCGGGTCCGGGCGGGGTGAGCCGGGTGCCCGCGCCGTTCTGGATCAGCCAGACACCGGCCAGCGCCGCGACGACGAGCAGCCAGCCCTTGGCCTTCTGGGACACGGTCGTCCTCCGGGTGCGAAAACGGAACGGGTCCCGTCCCGGTGGCGCGAGGCCACCGGGACGGATACCGGGCGGGACGGAGGGGTGGATGCCTCCGTCAGCTGCCGTCCTGCGTGCCGCTCGCCCGGCGACGCAGGAGCCAGGCTCCGCCGACGGCGGCAGCGGCGAGTACGCCGGCTCCCGCCGCGATCTGGGTGGTGTCCGGTCCGACGCTGCCGCCGACTCCGGTCTTCACGTGCCCCGTGGGGGCGGTGGGCGCGGCCGAGGTGCGCGGCCCGGTGGGGGTCTCGTGCCCGCCGGACCCGGTCTCGTCCCACCCGGACCCGGACCCGGCCTCGTCCCTGCCGGGCGCGCTCTGGTGGCCGGAGGGGGCCGGGCGCTCGGTGGGCGTGGTGCGGCCCGCCTCCGCGGGCGCGTCGGGTACGAGGGCCGAACCGGCGGCCTCCGCCTCATCCAGGCCGTCGAGCGCGTCGCGGCCGTCCAGCCCCTCCCGGCCGTCCTGGCCGTCCTGGCCGTCCTGGCCGCCGAGGCCGTTCGGGCCGGTGAAGTCGTAGTCGGAGGCGCCGGGGGCCTCGGCGGGGCCGTCGGACGAGGCGGTGCCGTCGGACGAGGCGGCGCCGGAGCCGGAGTCCCGCGAGGCACCGGCCGCGCTGTCCCCGGACGCCCGGTCCGCGGCCCGCACCTCGACCTCGCCGGTGGCCTCCTTGCCGTTCGCGCACTCCACGCCGATGCTGTACGGCCCCGGCTCGATGCCGCCCGGCACCCGGAACGAGCCGGCCAGCACCTCTTCGAGCGTGGCGGGCGCCAGCGGGAACCGGGGGGCGTCCAGCGCGCTCGCGTCTCCGGTGGCACCGGTGTCGCTCCCGCAGGCGGTGGTGTCCACGGTGACCGTGGCGCCCGGGGCGGCGCTCGCCGGGGTGATCCGCAAGGGTGCCGGCTCGTCCCCGTACGCGGACGGGGCGGCGGCGCTGAGGCCGAGCGCGGCGGTGGCGAGGGCCGCGGCAGCGGTGCCGGTCACGAGTCGGGCAGGACGGCGCATGGGGGTTTCCTCCGAGCAAGGGGCGCTGGCGGGTGTGTCCTGACCCCGAGCCAACAGCCGTACGGGCCCCCATGCCTGCTGACACCAAGTCAGCTTTCACCCGTACGGCCCGGCGCGGCCTCCTTGCCACGGGGTATCGCCGCAGGTCGTGGCGGTGGCGGCGGGCAGGGTGCGCGGTTCTTCGCCCCTCGGTGCCGATCGGGTGACGAGGTCCCCGATAAATGTGTCGTACGTCACATGAGTGACCCCGCTCCGGGCGGGAACACGCATCACAACCCCCCACGGGACGGTGCGCACCGCCGCCCCCGGCCGCCGCCCCCTCCGGACCTACCCCCCCTGGGTCCGGAGGGGGCGGACTGCATTCGGCGTGCCCTGCGGCGCGTTGGCCGACCACTGGACGACCGGCGGCCTGATCCGGGCGCAGCGGGGCCGCCCCTCGGCGTCGGAGAGCGGGAGCCGTGCGGTGAGGTGGCCGGAGCCGGTGGCCGCCGCCAGGACGTCCGCGTCGATGTCGGTGAACATCAGCTTGGCCCGCCGGAACATGGAGAACAGTCCGTCGTCGTCGACCGTGCCCCAGGACAGGTAGACGAAGCGCCCGCCGAGCCGGTTCTGCACGTACGGCCCGCGCACCGCGACGCCCTCCTCGTCCGTGGTCGCCGTGCAGTCCAGGGTCCAGTGGGCGCCGGCCGCGTCGCCCGGGTGCAGGCCCAGGAGTTCGCCGGGCAGGTCCTTGCGCTGGACGCCCACGTGGACGTTCTCGTAACCGGGGAAGCCGGGCCCCGGCGGGCACGAGCGGCCGGGCAGCCGTGAGCCCTCGATGTGGATGCGCAGGGGCACGGTGTGCGGGCCTTCGGCGGGAGTCTCCATGGGGCCATGATCCCGCGCCGGACCACCGGCTCCGGCACTCTCCCCCGCCGCGCTTGACCTCAACCTTGGTTGATGTACGAACGTCTTCGCCATGGACCTCATCACCGCGGAATCCACCGCCGCCACCCTGTCCGGAACCACCCCCCTGAAGGTGGCCGTCATCCTCGCCAGCAACCGTGAGGGCCGGTTCGCGCCCGTCGTCGCCGACTGGTTCCTCGCCCATGCCGACGGCCACCCGGCGATCGAGACGGAGCTGATCGACGTCGCCGGGCTCGACCTGCCCACCGCCCTCTCCTACCGCCCGGAGCCGGGTTCCCGGGAGGTGGTCGCCGATGTCGGGGCGCGGCTCGCGCGGGCCGACGCCTTCGTCGTCGTCACCCCCGAGTACAACCACTCCTATCCGGCGCCACTGAAGAACCTCATCGACTGGTACCGCGCCGAGTGGCAGGCCAAGCCGGTGTCCTTCGTCTCCTACGGCGGGGTCTCCGGCGGGCTCCGGGCGGTCGAGCACCTGCGGCAGGTCTTCGCCGAACTGCACTCCGTCTCGATCCGCGACACGGTCTCCTTCCACAACGCCGGCGCCCAGTTCGACGACGAGGGCAGGCACCGCGACCCGGCCGGGGCCGACGCGGCGGTGAAGTCGCTGCTCGACCAGCTGGTCTGGTGGGGCCGGGCGCTGCGGGCCGCGAGGGACGCCCATCCGTACGCCGGCTGATGGCGCGTCGGGGGCGCGGGGGCCGACAATCGGCCGGGAAGCGCAACCGCCCACCCTCGTGAGGAGACCGCGAAGTGACGACACCGGCATGGCTGACCGTACTGACCACGACGGACAGCGAGGAGAAGGCCAGGGAGCTGGCGCGGGGAGTGGTCGAGGCGCGGCTCGCCGCCTGCGTGCAGATCTCCGCGCCCGTCACCTCGGTCTATCGCTGGCAGAACGCCGTCGAGGCCACCGAGGAGTGGCAGCTGCTGTTCAAGACGACGGCCGAGCGGTACGACGAGCTGGAGGCCCACCTCCAGGAGGCGCACGACTACGACACCCCGGAGATCATCGCCCTGCCGATCCTGCGGGGCAGCGCCCGCTACCTGGGCTGGGTCTCCGCCGAGACGGCCCCGGTCACCTCGCTCTGAACGCGCCGCCCTGCCCGGCGGCGGCCGTCATCCGGCGGCCGCCGCGAGGGCTTCGTCCACGCCCCGCTCCCGGGGTCCCAGGAAGTGCGGGTCCGGCCTGAACAGGGCGTCCAGCGCCGCCTTCCCCGCCGCGAACACCTCCCTGGTCCCGCCGTAGTACCAGGTCACGTCGTGCTTGGCGGTCACGCCCACGCCGTACGCGTCGATCCCCGCCACCCGGCACAGCGCGATGGCCCGCCGGATGTGGAAGCCCTGGCTCACCAGCACCGCACGGTCGACGCCGAAGATCTTCTTGGCCCGCACGCAGGAGTCCCACGTGTCGAAGCCCGCGTAGTCGCTGACGATCCTGTCGTCCGGCACGCCCTGCCCGACCAGGAATGTCCGCATCGCGTTCGGCTCGTCGTACTCCACCCGGCTGTTGTCACCGGTCACCAGTACGACCTTCACCTTGTCGTCCCGGTAGAGCGCGGCGGCCGTCCGCAGCCGGTTCGCGAGGTACGGGGACGGCTTCCCGTCCCACAGCCCGGCCCCGAACACCACCGCGACCTGCCGCGCCGGCACGTCGTCGGCCGACCGCACCCGGGAGTCGGCGAACGCGTGCAGCCAGGTCGCGGGCGCGAGGGCGAGCACGCAGGCGGCCATCAGCCCCTGCACGGCCCGCCGCCGCCCCCGCCGGGTGCGCGGCAGCCGGGGCCGCACCCGGGAGGCGGCCCCGCGCAGCACGGCGGCGGCCCTCCGCGGCCGGGCCCCGCCCGCCCGTCCGCCCCACGGTGTCAGCCACTTCCGTGCTCCCACGTCCCCGCCCTCACTCGCCCGTCTCCCGCGCCGGGGCGGCGTGCGCGCAGCCGGCCCGCCCCCTTCTCCCTCCCTGGACGAGCGAACGGCCGAAAGGGTTCTCCGCCCGCCGGTTGCGAACGGCCGGGTGGGGGGGGGCTCACTTGTCGGTTACAGGCGGCCGGGAGGGGGCCGCACTCGTCGGTATCGGACGGCCGGGAGGGTTCTCCGCTCGTCGGGTTACGGGTGGCCCGGAGGGGACCCTGCTTCCCGGGCGCACGACGGCCGAAACGATTCTTCGCCGTCTTGGTACCGGCCGATACCATCGGCCGATGTCGCTCCCACGGTTGATCGCCTCCGACCTCGACGGAACCCTTCTGCGGGGTGACGGCACGCTCTCGCCCCGCACCCTGCGCGCCCTGCGCGTGGCGCGGGACGCCGGGACGGAGGTCGTCATCGTGACCGCTAGGCCGCCCCGCTTCGTGGACCGGCTCGCCGAGGCCACCGGCCTCGCGGGAACGGCGGTGTGCAGCAACGGCGCGCTCGTCTACGACATCGCGAGCCGTACCGTCGTCTCCTCCCAGGTCCTGCCCCTGGCCGTCGCCCAGCGGGTCGCCACCGCACTCGCCGCCGCCGTGCCGGAGGTGGGCTTCGCACTGGAGACGGGCAACCAGGTGCTGTACGAACCGGCCTACCGGCTGCGCATGTCCGAGGACGCCGGTGCCGAACTGCCCGTGCCCTCCCTCGCCGAGCTGTGGCTGACCGAGGCTCCCGTCACCAAGCTGCTCGCCTGGTCGGAGCGGCTCGACGCGGACACGCTGCTGGCCGCCGCCCGGCAGGG
This sequence comes from Streptomyces sp. ATexAB-D23, assembly GCF_000373645.1. Classification (GTDB taxonomy): domain Bacteria; phylum Actinomycetota; class Actinomycetes; order Streptomycetales; family Streptomycetaceae; genus Streptomyces; species Streptomyces castrisilvae. The sequence goes on from NZ_KB892008.1 coordinate 154,107, forward strand.
CGCGGGCGACACGGTGCAGCTGACCCACTCCGGCGGGCGGGGGCTGCTGGAGATCAGCGCGCCCGGGGTCACCAAGGCCGGTGCGCTCGCGGTGCTGTGCGCGGCCCGGGGCATCGAGGCCGCCGAGGTCATCGCGTTCGGGGACATGCCCAACGACCTCACCGTCCTCACCTGGGCCGGCACCGGCTACGCCATGGCCAACGCCCACCCCGCGGTGCTGGCCGCCGTGCCGACGCACGCCCGGACCAACGAGGAGGACGGGGTCGCCCAGATCATCGAGCACCTGTTCGCCACCCGGGACCGGCAGGGCACGGACGCCTGAGGAGGCCGCAGGGCACGGACGCCTGAGGAGACTGTCCGGGGCGGCTGTCCGGGGCGGTCGTCCGGCGCGGTCGTCCGGGGCTCGATCCGGGCGTGCGCCGGGGCACGTACGCCCGGGTGCGCGCCGCCTCCTGACAGCGGGCCGCGTCCCCGGGTGAGGCGGCGGAAAACCCCCGTGACCGGCGTGCAACGACGCGGCAACCTGGCTCCGCCACCATCGGCTCATGCACCGCATCCGGTACCCGAGCCCGCCCGGCCACGCGAGCGGCACCGCGCCCGCCGCCCCCGCCCTGGTCGCCGTCGCCCACGGCAGCCGGGACCCGCGCGCCCTGCACACCGTGACCGAACTCCTCGCGCAGGTGCGCGAACTGCGTCCCGGGCTCGATGTCCGCCTCGGGCACATCGAGCTCAACGCGCCCCTCCTGCCGGACACCCTGCACGCCCTCGGCAGCGGCGACGCCGTCCTCGTACCGCTGCTGCTCGGGCGCGGGCACCACGTCAAGCACGACATCCCCGCCGCCGTCGCCGCGGCCCCCGCCCTGCGCGCCCGGACCGCGGGCCCGCTCGGGCCGCACCCGCTGCTGGTGGAGGCGCTGCACGGCCGGCTCACGGAGGCGGGCTGGCACCCCTCGGACCGGGGGAGCCGCGACAGCGCGGTCGTGCTCGCCGCCGCCGGATCGCGCGACCCCGAATCGGCCGCCGACACCCGGCGCACCGCACGGCTGCTCGGGGAACGGCTCGGCGGGGTGCCCGTCGTACCCGCGTACGCCTCCGCCGCCGCGCCCACCGTCCGGGCCGCCGTGCGCGCGCTCGCCGCCCGGGGCCACCACCGGATCGCCATCGCCTCGTACTTCACCGCACCCGGGCGGTTCGCCTCCGCGGCGGCGGCCGGGGCGCCCTGGATCGCCGCCGCCCCGCTCGGCGCCCACCCGGCGATGGCCCGGCTGCTCCTGCACCGCTACGACCGGGCGCGGGCGGGCGGCGCACCGGAGTACGAAACCCTGATGAACACACGTTTCCCGGCCCCCGCCTGACCGCTCCTGCCCGCGCGGCCGATTAGGGTCGGTGCCATGAACGGCACGGACGGCACACAGCACCCCGGGGCGGCGCCCTACGGCCCGGCCGACGCCGAGCGCTGGGACCCCGAGCCGGACAAACGACCGGGCCGCACCGCCTTCCAGCGCGACCGCGCCCGCGTGCTCCACTCCGCCGCGCTGCGCAGGCTCGCCGGGAAGACCCAGGTCGTCACGCCGGGCACCCGCAGCCCGGCCTGGGACGCCAGCCCGCGCACCCGGCTCACCCACTCCCTGGAGTGCGCCCAGGTCGGCCGCGAGCTCGGCGCCGCCCTCGGCTGCGACCCCGACCTGGTCGAGGCGGCCTGCCTCTCCCACGACATGGGCCACCCGCCCTTCGGCCACAACGGCGAGCAGGCGCTCAACGACTTCGCGTCCGACTGCGGCGGCTTCGAGGGCAACGCCCAGTCGCTGCGGCTGCTGACCCGTCTCGAACCCAAGCGCTTCGTCCCCGACACCCGCACCGGCGACCTGGTCAGCGTCGGGCTCAACCTCACCCGCGCCGCGCTCGACGCCGCCACCAAATACCCCTGGCCCCGGGCCGCGCACCCCACCGACCCCGGCTCACCCAAATTCGGGGTCTACGAGGACGACCTCCCGGTCTTCGAGTGGTTCCGCGAGGGCGCCCCGCTCCACCGCAAGTGCTTCGAGGCCCAGGTCATGGACTGGTCCGACGACGTGGCGTACTCCGTCCACGACTTCGAGGACGGGCTGCACGCCGGGCACATCGACCCCAACTGCCTGGAGGCCGAGCCGGAGCGCCAGGAGATCTGGGGCGTCGCCGTCGGGCGGTACGTCCCGGCCGACACCGACCCGGGGGAACTGGCCGAGGCCCTGGACCGGCTCATCGCCCAGGAGTGGTGGCCGCACGGCTACGACGGGTCCGCCGTCGCCCAGGCCCGGCTGAAGGACGCCACCAGCCAGCTGATCGGCCGGTTCTGCCTCGCCGCCGAGACCGCCACCCGCGAGGCGTACGGCACCGGACGCCTCGGCAGGTACGGCGCCGAGCTCGTCGTCCCCCGGGGCGCGCGCAACGAGTGCGCGGTGCTCAAGGCCATCGCCGACCGCTACGTCATGCAGCGCGCCGAACAGGAGGAGATCCGGGCCGGCCAGCGGATCGTCATCGCCGAGCTGGCCGCCGCGCTGACCGCCCGCGCCCCCGAGGGCCTGGAGCCGCAGCTGCGCGCGCTGTACGAGGCGGCGCCCGACGACCGGGCCCGCAAGCGGGTCGTCGTCGACCAGATCGCCGCCCTCACCGACGCGTCGGCCCGATCCCTGCACCGCGCGCTCACCGCACCCCGCGTCTGACCGCCACCGGGGGTGACCTGATCGGGCCACACCCCCTTTCGCCACTACGCTGCGTGCGGGACGCTCGCAGTTGGCGCCGCGCAGCAGCAAGCACCGAGGAGGCATCACGTGGTCGACGCACATCGGACGTTCGTCATCGTCGGCGGAGGACTCGCAGGGGCGAAGGCAGCCCAGACCCTCCGGTCGGAGGGTTTCAGCGGCCGGGTCATCCTGATCGGCGACGAGCGCGACCATCCCTACGAACGCCCGCCACTGTCCAAGGGGTACCTCGCGGGGAAGGAGGAGCGCGACAGCGTCTTCGTCCACGAGACCGCCTGGTACGCGTCGGCCGACATCGAACTCCACCTCGGCCAGCCCGTCACCGCCCTGAACCGCGACGCCCGCTCCGTGGAGCTGGGTGACGGCGCCGTCATCCACTACGACAAGCTGCTGCTGGCCACCGGCGCCGAACCGCGCCGCCTCGACGTGCCCGGCACGGACCTCGCGGGCGTCCACCACCTGCGCCGCCTCGCCCACGCCGACCGGCTGCGCAACGTGCTGGCCGCGCTCGGCCGCGACAACGGCCACCTGGTGATCGCCGGGGCCGGCTGGATCGGCCTGGAGGTCGCCGCGGCGGCCCGCGGCTACGGCGCCGAGGTCACCGTCGTCGAACCGGAGGCCACCCCGCTGCTGCGGGTCATCGGCCCCGAGCTGGGCCAGATCTTCACCGAGCTGCACAGCGACCACGGCGTCCGCTTCCACTTCGGCGGCCGGCTCACCGAGATCGTCGGCCAGGACGGCATGGTCCTCGCCGTGCGCACCGACGACGGCGAGGAGCACCCCGCCCACGACGTGCTCGCCGCGATCGGCGCCGCCCCGCGCACCGCGCTCGCCGAGGCGGCCGGCCTCGACATCGCCCCGCGCGAACAGGGCGGCGGCATCGCGGTCGACGCCTCGCTGCGCACCAGCGACCCGCACATCCACGCCGCCGGTGACGTGGCGTGCGCGGTCCATCCGCTGCTCGGTTCCCGGCTCCGCGTGGAGCACTGGGCCAACGCCCTGAACAGCGGCCCCGCGGCGGCCCGCGCCATGCTCGGCCAGGACGTCAGCTACGACCGGGTGCCGTACTTCTTCTCCGACCAGTACGACCTCGGCCTCGAATACTCCGGCTGGGCGCCCCCGGGCAGCTACGACCAGGTCGTCATCCGGGGCGACGCGGGCAAGCGCCGCTTCATCGCGTTCTGGCTGAAGGACCGCACCGTGCTCGCCGGGATGAACGTGAACGTGTGGGATGTCACGGAGACCGTGCAGAAGCTGATCAGGGCCGGCCGCCCGGTCGACCCGGACGCCCTGGCCGACCCGTCGGTACCGCTGGAGTCCCTGATCTGACCGGCCGCCACGCGTCTGCGGCAGACGTAGGGCCGGTGTGCGGACGCACGCGAGAGCGGGTGGGGGCGTGCGGGGGAGTCCCCGCAGGAAATGGCGTACGACCCGGGTATCTGTTCGTCGTCGGGTGCGCACGCCATTTTCGAGGAGTCTTCCCCGAGGGACCCCACCCCCACCCACCGCACAAAGGCGCACCCCGCAAGGGGACCCGCCTCCGGGCGTGGGTTGTCGTAGCTCCCCCGTAGACTTCACGCGTGGCAGGCAGGATCAATGACGACGATGTGAAGGCGGTACGGGACGCGGTCCCGATCGACGCCGTCGTTTCCGAGTATCTCCAGCTGCGCAACGCCGGCGGGGGAAACCTCAAGGGCCTGTGCCCCTTCCACGACGAGAAGTCCCCCTCCTTCCAGGTCAGTCCGAGCAAGGGCCTCTTCCACTGCTTCGGCTGCCAGGAGGGCGGCGACACGATCGCCTTCGTGCAGAAGATCGACCACCTGACCTTCGCCGAGGTGGTCGAGCGGCTCGCCGCCAAGGCCGGCATCACCCTGCGCTACGAGGAGGGCGGCTACAACCCCTCCCACCAGCGCGGCGAGCGGATCAGGCTGGTCGAGGCGCACAAGGCGGCCGCCCAGTTCTACGTGGACCAGCTGGACGGCCCCGAGGCCGAGATCGGCCGGAAGTTCCTCGCCGAGCGCGGCTTCGACCAGGCCGCCGCCACCCACTTCGGCGTCGGCTACAGCCCGGCCGGCTGGGACCACCTCACCCGCTTCCTGCGCGGCAAGGGCTTCAGCGACAAGGAGCTGATCACCTCCGGCCTCTCCCAGGACGGCAGGCGCGGCCCCATCGACCGCTTCCGCGGCCGCCTGATGTGGCCGATCCGCGACACCGCGGGCGACGTCGTCGGCTTCGGCGCCCGCAAGCTGCGCGACGACGACAACGGCCCGAAGTACCTCAACACCCCCGAGACCCCGATCTACAAGAAGTCCCAGGTGCTCTACGGCATCGACCTGGCCAAGAAGGACATCGCGAAGTCCAGCCGGGCCGTCGTCGTCGAGGGCTACACCGACGTGATGGCCTGCCACCTCGCCGGGGTCACCACCGCCATCGCCACCTGCGGCACGGCGTTCGGCGGCGACCACATCAAGATCCTGCGCCGGCTCCTCATGGACAACGGCAGCGCCCGCGTGATCTTCACCTTCGACGGTGACGCGGCCGGCCAGAAGGCCGCCCTGCGCGCCTTCGAGGACGACCAGAAGTTCGCCGCCGAGACCTACATCGCCATCGCCCCCGACAACATGGACCCGTGCGACCTGCGCCTGGCCAAGGGCGACGACGCCGTCCGCGACCTGGTCGAACCCCGCACCCCGCTCTTCGAGTTCGCACTGCGCCAGATCGTCGCCCGCTACGACCTGGAGACCCCGGCGGGCCGCGCCGCCGCCCTGGACGAGGCCGCCCAGGTCGTCGCCAAGATCAAGACGGGCAGCATCCAGCGCGAGGTCGCCGTCCAGCTGGCCGGCTTCGTCGGCATCCTGGACCAGGAGTACGTCGTCCACCGGGTCAACCAGCTCGCCCAGTGGGCCCGCGGCCGGGGCGGCGACCGGCGCGCCCCCGCCCCCCGCAACGGCGCCCGCCACCAGCAGCAGGTCCAGGCCCCGCCCGCGGTCTCCGGCCCCGCGCTCAACCTCCGCAGCCCCGCCCACCGCACCGAACGCGAGCTGCTCAAGCTCGCCCTCCAGAAGCCCGAACTGGTCTCGCCCGCCTTCGACGCCTACGGGACCGACGAGTTCACCGCCCCGCCCTACGCCGCCGTGCGCGAATGCGTCGCGGAGGCCGGCGGCGCCGAACAGGGCCTCGGCGACAACCGCGAATACCTGGTCCGGGTGCTCGACGCCACCCCCGACGAGACCGTGCGCAAGCTGGTCACCGAGCTGGCGGTCGAGGTCTTCCACGGCAAGTCCATCGACGAGGCCTACGCCGGCGAGCACCTGGTCAAGGTCCGCCTGCGCGCAGTCGACCGCCGGATCAACGACGTCCAGAGCAGCCTGGCCCGCCTCGGCAGCAACGTCGCCCCCGACCACCTGGCCGCCGCGCAGAACGAGGTCTGGGTCCTCCAGCAGTACGCCCAGTCCCTGCGCAACCACGGCGCCGCCGCCCTCTGACCCCGGCCCGCCGCGGCCGGCCGGTCACGGAATGCCCCTCCCAGGTCCCAGAAAGTCACCGCACGCCCCTCGTGGCAGCTGTGTGTCGTACCCCACACTGGATGGCGGTGCCTGAGTCATCGGAGCGCGGCCCCATCCCCGCGGTCCGGCAGCGATCACCTGGAGGTCGCCCCCGTGCAGACCCGGACCGTGACCGATACCGAGAGCCTGCCCGCCATCCCCGTGCAGGCCGGGGCCGCGCGCCACCCCGAGGCGGTCATGGAGGAGTCCGTGGAGCCGGACGAGCCCCCTCAGCCGCGCGGCCGGCCGGAGACCGGCCCCACCTCCGACCTGTTCCGCCAGTACCTGCGCGAGATCGGCCGCATCCCGCTGCTCACCGCCGCCGACGAGGTCGAACTCGCCCGCCGCGTCGAGGCCGGCCTGTTCGCCGAGGAACGCCTCGCCCGCACCCCCGACCCGGACACCCGCCTCGCCGTCGACCTGGACCGCCTCGTCGTCATGGGCCGGACGGCCAAGCGCCGCCTCATCGAGGCCAACCTGCGCCTGGTGGTCTCGGTGGCCAAACGCTACGTGGGCCGCGGCCTGACCATGCTCGACCTCGTCCAGGAGGGGAACCTCGGCCTGATCCGGGCCGTGGAGAAGTTCGACTACGCCCGCGGCTACAAGTTCTCCACGTACGCGACCTGGTGGATCCGGCAGGCCATGTCCCGCGCCCTCGCCGACCAGGCCCGGACCATAAGGGTCCCGGTCCACGTCGTCGAGCTGATCAACCGCGTCGTCCGGGTCCAGCGCCGCATGCTCCAGGAACGCGGCTACGAGCCCACGCCCGAGGAGGTCGCCGCCCACCTCGACCTCACGCCCGAACGGGTCGGCGAGATCCTCCGCCTCGCCCAGGAACCCGTCTCCCTGCACGCCCCGGTCGGCGAGGAGGACGACGTCTCGCTCGGCGACCTCATCGAGGACGGGGACGCCGCGTCCCCCGTGGAGTCCGCGGCCTTCCTGCTGCTGCGCCGGCACCTGGAGGCCGTTCTCTCCACCCTGGGGGAGCGCGAACGCAAAGTGGTCCAGCTGCGCTACGGGCTGGCCGACGGCCGGCCCCGCACCCTGGAGGAGATCGGCCACATCTTCGGCGTGACGCGCGAACGCATCCGCCAGATCGAGTCCAAGACCCTCAACAAGCTGCGCGACCACGCCCTGGCCGAACAGCTCCGCGGCTACCTCGACTGACGCGCACGCGCGTACGGCCGGGGCAGCCGCGGAACTCCGTACGGCTCAGTCGACCTCGACGACCGCCTGGGCGAACTGCGCCGCGTACAGCCGTGCGTACGCACCGTCGGCCGCCAGCAATTCGTCGTGCGTGCCCTGCTCGACGATCGACCCGTTCTCCATGACCAGGATGATGTCGGCGTCCCGGATGGTGGAGAGCCGGTGCGCGATCACGAAGCTCGTACGGCCGTGCGCGAGGCCCGCCATCGCCTTCTGGATCAGCACCTCGGTACGGGTGTCGACGGAGCTGGTCGCCTCGTCCAGCACCAGTATCACCGGGTCGGACAGGAACGCGCGTGCGATGGTGATCAGCTGCTTCTCGCCCGCGCTGACCCCGGCGCCGTCGTCGTCGATCACCGTGTCGTAACCGTCCGGCAGGGTACGGATGAAGCGGTCGGCGTGGGCCGCCTTCGCCGCCTCCTCGATCCGCTCCCGGGTGACGTCGCCCGACGCCCCGTACGCGATGTTCTCCGCGATGGTCCCGCCGAACAGCCAGGTGTCCTGGAGGACCATGCCGATGCCCGACCGCAGATCGGCCCGCGACATCTTCGCGATGTCGACCCCGTCGAGCGTGATCCGGCCGCCCGTCACCTCGTAGAACCGCATCAGGAGGTTGACCAGCGTCGTCTTGCCGGCGCCCGTCGGGCCGACGATCGCGACCGTGTGGCCCGGTTCGACGTTCAGCGACAGGTCCTCGATGAGCGGCTTCTCCGGGTCGTAGCGGAACGCCACCTTCTCCAGCGCGACGCTGCCGCGCAGGATGCCGGGGTGCTCGCCCTTGTCCTTCGCCGGGTCGGGCTCCTGCTCGTCGGCGTCCAGCAGCTCGAAGATCCGCTCCGCCGACGCCACCCCCGACTGCACCAGGTTCGCCATCGAGGCGACCTGGGTCAGCGGCATCGAGAACTGCCGCGAGTACTGGATGAACGCCTGCACATCACCGATCGAGAGCGTGCCGGACGCCACCCGCAGGCCACCGACCACGGCGATCAGCACGTAGTTCAGGTTCGAGACGAACATCATCAGCGGCTGCATGATCCCGCTGTTGAACTGCGCCTTGAACCCGGCCTCGTACAGCGCCTCGTTCTGCTCGGCGAAGTCCCGCGCGGACTCCTGCTGCCGGCCGAAGACCTTCACCAGGGTGTGCCCGGTGTACATCTCCTCGATGTGGGCGTTGAGCTTGCCCGTCACCTTCCACTGCTGGACGAAGTGCGGTTGCGAGCGCTTGCCGACCTTCGTCGCCACGACCACCGACAGCGGCACCGTCACCAGTGCGACCAGCGCCAGCAGCGGCGAGATCCAGAACATCATCACCAGCACGCCGATGATCGTCAGCAGGGAGTTGATGAGCTGGCCCATCGTCTGCTGCATCGTCTGCGAGATGTTGTCGATGTCGTTGGTCGCCCGGCTCAGCACGTCGCCGCGCTTGGCGCGGTCGAAGTACGACAGCGGCAGCCGCGACAGCTTCGTCTGGATGTCCTCGCGCAGCTGGAAGACGACCCCGTTGATCACCCGGATCGCCAGCCGCGTCGACACCAGCATCAGCAGCCCCGCGCCGAGGTACACCGTCAGCGCCACGAGCAGCACCTGGGCCACCGCGGTGAAGTCGATGCCCTGCCCCGGTGTGAAGTCCACCGTGGACAGCACGTCGGCCAGGCTGCTGTTGGTCCCGCGCAGGCCCTCGACGGCCTGCTCCTTCGTCGTCCCCGCCTCCAGGCCCCGGCCGACGACCCCGGCGAACACCAGGTCCGTCGCCTTGCCGAGGACCTTCGGGCCGAGCACGGAGAGCCCGACGCTCAGCGCTATGCCCGCCAGCATCGCGTACAGGGTGTTCTTCTCGACGCCGAAGCGCTTCAGCAGCCGCTTCGAGGACCCCTTGAAGTCCATGGACCGCTCGGTCGGCGCCCCGCCCGCCATCATGCGTCCGCCAGGCCCGGCCATTACGCGGCCTCCGCTTCCGTCAGCTGGGAGAGCACGATCTCCCGGTAGGTGTCATTGCCGTCCATCAGCTCGTGGTGGGTGCCGGTCCCGACGACCTGCCCCTCGTCCAGCACGATGATCCGGTCGGCGTCACGGATCGTGGACACCCGCTGGGCCACGATCACCACCGTCGCCCGCGCGGTCTCCCGCAGCAGCGCCGCCCGCAGCGCCGCGTCCGTCGCGTAGTCCAGCGCCGAGAACGAGTCGTCGAAGAGATAGATCTCCGGCTGCTGCACCAGCGTCCGCGCGATGGAGAGCCGCTGGCGCTGACCGCCGGAGACATTGGTGCCCCCCTGCGCGATCGGCGCGTCGAGCCCGTGCTCCAGGCCCTCCACGAACTCCTTCGCCTGGGCGACCTCCAGCGCGTGCCACAGCTCCTCGTCGGTCGCGTCCGGATTCCCGTACCGCAGGTTCGTCGCGACCGTCCCGGAGAACAGGTACGGCTTCTGCGGGACCAGGCTCACGGTCTTCGCCAGCAGCACCGGATCCAGCGTCCGCACGTCCGTCCCGTCGACCAGCACCTGACCGTCCGACACATCGAACAGCCGGGGTACGAGACCGAGCAGCGTCGACTTCCCGCTGCCCGTCGACCCGATGATCGCGGTCGTCTCGCCCGGCCGCGCCACCAGGTCCACCGACCGCAGCACCGGCTCCTCGGCGCCCGGGTAGCGGAAGTCCGCGCCGCGCACCTCCAGATGGCCGTGGGCGCGCAGCTCCCGCACCGGCGCGCTGGGCGGGACGACGCTGGAATCGGTCTCCAGGACCTCCTGGATGCGCTCGGCGCAGACCTCGGCGCGCGGCACCATGATGAACATGAAGGTGGCCATCATCACCGACATGACGATCTGCATCAGATAGGCGAGGAACGCGGTCAGCGCGCCGATCTCCATCCCGCCGCTGTCGATGCGGTGCGCACCGAACCAGACGACGACGATCGAGGACACGTTCACGACGGTCATCACGGTCGGGAACATCAGCGCCATCAGCCGGCCCGTGGACAGCGTCACGTCCGTCAGCTCGGTGTTCGCGCCCCTGAAGCGCCCCTCCTCGTAGTCGTCGCGGACGAACGCGCGGATGACGCGGTTGCCGGTGATCTGCTCGCGCAGCACCCGGTTCACCGTGTCGAGCCGCTCCTGCATCAGCCGGAACAGCGGGCGCATCTTCCGCACGATGAGACTCACCGCGATCCCGAGGACCGGCACCACCGCGAGCAGCACCGCCGACAGCGGGATGTCCTGGCCGAGCGCCATGACGACGCCGCCGATGCACATGATCGGGGCCGACACCATCAGCGTGAACGACATCAGGACCAGCATCTGTATCTGCTGGACGTCATTGGTCGTACGGGTGATCAGCGAGGGGGCGCCGAACCGTCCGACCTCGCGCGAGGAGAACGACTGCACCCGGTCGAAGACCGAAGCACGCACATCGCGCCCGAGCGCGGACGCGGTACGGGCACCGATGTAGACCGCCCCGATGTTGCAGATCACCTGGGCGATGCTGACGACGAGCATCACGCCGCCGTACTGAAGGATGTAGCCCGTGTCCCCCTTCACGACACCGTTGTCGATGATGTCGGCGTTGAGGGTCGGGAGGTAGAGGGTCGCGGAGGTCTGCAACAACTGGAAGACGACCAGCACCGCGAGCGGTTTCTTGTACGGAGCGAGATAGGCCCGCAGGAGTTTTATGAGCACGCGTGTCTCTCGGAGTCGGCGTAGGTCTGGGGGAGCCGACCCATCTTCCGGCACCGCTCACCGGGACCGCGAACGGTTTTGTTCAAGTCCAGGTCAAAAACCAGACTCGGTCCATAATTCCGCGGCCCCGCCCTCACTCACCGCACAGGGGAGAACGCTCCCGGGTGGATCTGGTCCCTGGTCGCCACGTACTGCTGGCGCACGGCCTGCCCCACCGGCAGCTCCTCGCCCGGCTCCAGCACCTGCGCCGCGGCACCCTGCCAGGCCGGGGGCGTACGCCCGTCGAGCGAGCCCTGCGAGACCCCCAGCGCCCAGGCCGCCTGCCGGGCGGCGCCCAGCGCCGCGTACTGCGCCGGCTGCACCACGACGACCTGCGTCCCCAGCAGCGCGGGCGCCAGCTGCCGCACCGCCGGCAGCTCGGCCGCCGCCCCCAGCAGGAACACCCGCCGCACCTCCACGCCCCGGCCGCGCAGCACGTCGAGCGCGTCGGCCAGCGAGCAGAGCATCCCCTCGAACGCGGCCCGCGCCAGATGCTCCGGCTTCATCGACTCCCGCCGCAGCCCGCACAGGGTCCCGGCGGTGTGCGGCAGCTGCGGGGTCCGCTCACCCTCCAGATACGGCAGCAGTACGAGCCCCGAGGAGCCGGGCGTCGACTTCAGCGCCAGCGCCGAGAGCGCGTCGAGCCCCTCCACGCCCAGCATCTCGGCGGTCCCGCGCAGGACCCGCACCGCGTTCGACGTGTGCACCACCGGCAGATGCATGCCCGTCGCGTCGGCGAACGAGGTGATCATCCCGGTCGGATCGGCCAGCGCCTCGTGATGCACCGCCATCACCGAACCCGATGCCCCCAGCGACACGACCGCGTCCCCGACCCCGACGCCGAGCCCGAAGGCCGCCGCCATGGTCTCGCCGGTCCCGGCGGAGATCAGCAGCCCCTCCGGCGTCGTCCCGGCGGCCTCGGAAGGACCGAGCACCTCCGGCAGCGCCGCCTGGTGACCGAGTGCCAGCTCCACCAGCTCCGGCCGGTAGGACTCGCTGCCCGCCGACCAGAACCCGGTCCCGGACGCCGCGCCCCGGTCGGTGGTCCGCCGGGCGGGCCGCCCCAGCAACTGCCACACCAGCCAGTCGTGCGGCTGCATCACCGCGGCGACCCGCTGCGCCTGCTCCGGCTCGGTCCGCGCCAGCCAGCGCAGCTTCGAGACCGGCTGCGCGGCCTGCGGCACCGCCCCGACCGCCTCGGCCCAGGCCTGCCGCCCGCCGAGCCCGTCGATGAGATCGGCCGCGGCGGCCTGCGCCCGCTTGTCGTTGCCGAGCAGCGCCGGGCGTACCAGGTTGCCCTGGTGGTCCAGTGGTACGAGGCCGTGCTGCTGCGCGGACACCCCGATCGCCTGCACGCCTTCGAGCAGCCCGCCCGTGGCGGCCTCACCGAGGGAGAGCAGCCACGCCTGCGGGTCGACCTCGGTGGCCTTCGCCTCGACGGGATGCGCGGCGTACCCCTGCCGCAGTACGGCGCCCGTGTCCGTATCGCAGACCACGATGTGAGTGAACGCGGAAGAACTGTCCAAGCCGGCGACTATGCCCATACACAGATTCTGCCGCACCACCGGAGGTTTCCCGTACCGGTGGTGCGGCAGACGTGGGTCCGGACCGACTCAGGTGTTGGTGGTCCCCCAGTCGTCCTCGCCGCCCGCACCGCGCCCGCGCAGCGACCGCACCCGCTCCGTCACGGACGCGGGCACCTTGTCGCCGACCTTCTCGCCGACCGCGTGGTACGCCTTCCCCGCGAACTCCCGGCCGCTCTGGGCCGCGGTCTCGCAGGTGTTGCGCACGGCCGGGTTCTGGGCGAACTGGCGTGCGGACTTCTTCAGCTGCTCGTAACGCTCGCGCCCGGCCCGCGTGCCGAGCACGTAACCGAGGGCCACTCCGGCGATGAACGTGAGCCGGTACCGCATGGGTGCCACCCTTCCTTCGCTCCGTGCGACGTGTGCTGCCCCGCCTACCCGCAGACGCCCGAGATCACCCCGGTCACTACCGATTGGCGAAGCACCCCCCTGCTTGCGCTAATGTATGTGTCGCAGCGAACGCGCGCCGCCCGGCATCCGCCAGGCAGGTGCGTTCGAGGCACCGCAGCAATCCCCTGTAGCTCAATTGGCAGAGCAGCCGGCTGTTAACCGGCAGGTTACTGGTTCGAGTCCAGTCGGGGGAGCGCGATCCCCTGTAGCTCAATTGGCAGAGCATTCGGCTGTTAACCGGAGGGTTACTGGTTCGAGTCCAGTCGGGGGAGCGATCGGAACAGGGCCCCTCAGGGGTCCTTTTTCGTATGCCCGGAACCGGCCGCCGAGCAGCGCCGTCTTCATGGTCATCAGCGACCGGGCATCCGCAGCGGCAGATCGTATGACCGGCTATGCTGCGGCAGACGGTGCGCACACATGTACGCGCCACGCCGAAACGGGGCGGTAGCTCAGCCGGTTAGAGCAGCGGACTCATAATCCGTCGGCCGTGGGTTCGAGTCCCACCCGCCCCACCCAGCTTCCCCAGGCAGAATCGTTCTGACCTGGGGAAACGTGCATTGCGCGGCGGTTGCTCGTGCGGTACCAGCCGCACGCCGTGCGGTACAGGCCCGCTGTCGCAGCGTGCCAGCGCACCTTGGACGCGTTTGACCTGGCCTTTTGCGGCAGTTTCCTGAGAGAGCGTCGTGGCGCGGTCCCACGGCCGTCGATGGAGCTTCGCGCTCCGTCCGCAACCCGCCACATCGCATGACGTCCCCGCTGTCCCTGCTGTGCCCGGTCTGCCAGGAGACACAGCCTGCATCGGCGAGGCCGGAGTGGCAGGCTCTTGCTTGCCCTGCACGTGACGCGGCGGCGCACCTGGTGCACGCCGCCCCCGCGGTCTACGTCTCACCACAGGGGAAAGTTGTTCTTGGCGCTCTCGCTCATCCGCTCATCGCCGGGGCGCTGAGCGTGCCCGCCTTCGTCCGCGTCAGACTCTGCAGCATGCGGAGCACACGCGACGTCTGTCATTCAGTTACACGACACCGCGCACCGGTCCTGCACCCTGTACACGGGTCCGGGCTGGGCCCGGCCTCTGCTGGCGGCCGCCCGCGCCCATCACCGGCTGGAGTTCCGTCCGGCGGGAGAGGACGTGTCCCGCTCCGGTGCTGCGCTCCGGGGCACGGCATCTGTGCACACGCGTCGAGAGCCTTCCTCGCTTCGAAGTGGCTGTGCCTCCCGGAGCCTTCGTTCCTTGCACAGGAGGTGCGCTTCGAGGGTGCGCTCCGCTTTGTCAAATCCTTCTGGTGTCAGGGGAGATGTCGTCTAACGTCTGGTCTGACGGGGAGGGATGGAGGGGGTGCTGATGAGCGGGGGCGGCGGGAAGCGGAGCCGTCTTTCACCCAAGGCTGTACTCGCCGTGTGGGTGCGCAGTGGAGGCAGGTGCATGCTGTGCAATGCCTATCTGCTGGAGGGGGCATTGTCGGGACGGACTCTGGCTTTGGGGGAAGTCGCGCACATCATCGGGCAGAGCACTGATCCACGCTCGCCGCGCGGCGGAGGTCCGTTGGAGAAGGCGCTGCGGGACGATGCGGACAATCTGATGTTGCTGTGTGCCCAGCAGCACATGGAGATCGATGCAAAGGCCGCGCTGGACGTCTTCACCGTCGAGTGGCTACGCGGCGTCAAGCAGGAGCACGAAGACCGTGTGAGACACCTGACCGCGCTGGGGCCGGAGAGGGCCACCACGGTGGTGCGGATGGTGGGGCCGGTGCACGGAAATGCGGTGGAGCTGTCGCGGGAGACCGCTGCGAACGCTGTGACGGCGGGCCACCGGTTTCCTTTGTACTTGGAGTCCTACACCCGGCACGGTGTGGAGATCGATCTGCGGCACACTCCCGGCGAACAGGCAGCCGCTGCCTGGGACGCGGAGTCTGCCGCCGAGGCCAGCCGTCACTACTACCAGCAGGCTACAAAGGTCATCGATGACGTGGTCCAGAACCGGCTGCGGCCGGGGATAGAGCGGGACTCCGTGCAGCACGTGAGCGTGTTTGGGTTCGCGCGTCTGCCGTTGCTGGTCTACCTGGGGTCGCTCTTGGACGACACCGTGCCGACGGACATTTACCAGCGTCACCGGCACGAGCAGTCCTGGGCGTGGCCCGCTGAGAGCGGCCCGGTCACCGAGTTCGCCGCGCATCCGGTTCAGGCCGGGCCAGCCGGGGACGAGGCTGTCGTCGTAGTCAATGTCTCGGGTGTCATCGCCCCTTATGAGATTCCGCAGGAGATTTCGGCTCTGCGCCGCTACGAAGTCAGCCCGGTGGGCGCGCAGACCGGCCCGGACATACTGCGGTGCCGAGCGTCACTGCAGCGGCTGGAGAAAGCGCTGCGGATACTTCTCGCGCGGCTGGAAAGGGAAGCGAAGTCGCTGCGCCGCCTGCATGTCCTGCCTGCCGTTCCCCTCTCCGCAGCTGTTGCCCTGGGCCGTGCTCACCATCCGCAGGTGCACCCACAGTTGGTGATCTACGAGCGTCTGGCGGGTAGCTATGTGCCCACCTTGGAAGTGGGGCAGGTTTCAGGCTGACGCAGGGCGGCGGGCCCACCGTGTGGCATCTTCTCCTCAGAGCTTGGATGTTCGGGGCCGCAGCGCTGTGCGTGGTCATGCCGGGGATGCACTGGAGGCGCGGCCCAGGTTCGCGTAGCCCTGTTGCTGACGTCCGGCAGCCGTAGGGGTAGCGGCCCTGCTGGGGGATACAGGGCCGCCGGTTCAGTGATGCGGGACTACTTCCTACGTGATTGATGGGGAATGAAGTGTTGTGCCGGCACTATCCCGGTGTGGGGCTGGGCGCACAGGTGGGTCCCGGTTATGGGGTGGCGCATCTGGGTGCCCAGCAAGTTGACCAGGGTGGCGGTGGTTGCCATCAGGTCGGCGGCGGAGCCGTGGAACGTGGGAGTGGAGCAGCCTCTTGTGGGACGCAGTTCGTCACCCGGGGCGGGTTCTGCCCACAGTGCGTGGTACGCCTCAAGGCTCGGGTCGTCCAGGACGTCGCCGCCAGCGGTGTGGTCGATGGTGGACAGGGGGGTGTGGTTGCCGGGGGCGGCGATGGTGAGGATTCCCAGGCTGGCGGTGAGGCTGTCCGTGGCGAGCTGGGCTAGGACGGCTTTGCGGCAGGGCCGCTGGGCGAGAAGGTCAAGGAAGCGTCCGGCGGTGATGCTGACGGTGGCGTCGATGATGAGGTCGGCTTGGTCCGCAACGGTCAGGAGGGCGGGGTCGGGAGGCGAGGCGGTGGTGTCGATGCGGATGTCGTCGCGGATGCTGCGCAGGTGGGAGGCCAGAGCTGTCGCCTTATTCATGCCGATGTGGTGTTCGGTGTAGTTCTGCCGTACCAGCAGGCCGCCGGTGACACGGCCGGGGTCACTGAGGGTGAGATGTGAGGCGCCGGCCCGGGCGACCATTTCGGCTGCCCAGGAGCCGATGCCGCCACAGCCCCAGATGTGGATGTGGCAGTCCTGGAAGACGCGAACGGGGCGGAGAGTGTCACGGCGGGTGGTTACTTCGGGGCGTTCGTCGGAGAGGTAGCACCATTCGATGGGGGCGTGGCGTAGGTCGTCGGGCAGGCCGCCCAGGCGGCTGGGGGTCGCGAGGCGTGCGAGGCGGCGTAGCGTGTCGCTGGCCTGGGGCTGCAGGCGGCCGGCGAGGAGGAAGGGGGGTGCTGCGGGGGCGGCGGGGTGCCGGACGGCCAGGACGAAGTGCTGGGCGGTGCCTTCGGGGTTGCGCAGGGCGCTGGCGGCAAGTGCGGTCAGCACCGCTGGGGATGCGGCACCGGCCGGCAGAGGTTCGTGGGCGAGGAGTTCGGCCAGGGTGCTGCCCGCGCCCAGGGGCAGGGTGTCCATTGGCAGGATCGGGGTGCGGTGGCTGTGGGAGTGTGCGGGGGCACTAGCCAGGTCGAGCCGGTCGGTGGTGTGCTGGGTGAGCCAGGCTGTGGTCGGCCGGTGTGAGACGGGTTCTCGTACGACGACGGTGGGAGTGCCCGGGGTGTGGTGCAGGACGCCGCCGACGGGGTGGTAGAGGGCGGTGGCGGGGTCGAAGATGCCGGCTGCGGCGTCTGTGAGCCACTGCCACAGGCGGTTGACGACGGGGATGATTCCGGCGGCGGGGTCCCATTCGCGGGCTGGGTCGAGGTAGAGGCACAGTCGGTTGCCCTGCAGGACGTGCGGGGTGCCAGCGAACCGGATGTGGGGGGTGCACACCTGGGGCGGAATCATCGGGGTGGCGGGCAGAGTGAGTAGGAAGTCCTCACTCTCTTTGAGCTGCAGGCCTCCTGGAGCGTGTGGCATGCCTTCGGTGCGGATGCTGATGGGGACGGTGACCAGGCCGTCGGCGTCGGTACGGGGGCGGGCGGTGATGCGCAGGTCGGGTGCGTGCGCGGTTGCCAGCGTTGTGAGCTGGTCCAGGAGACGGCGCTGGGAGGATCTGGGGTGGGCCGCGGGCGGCTTGCGTTTGCTCATCCGGCACGCCCGGTGCGGGAGGTTGTGGTGACCAGCAGCGGGGTGGCGAACTTGGCCGCCGTAGGGGTGAGGGAGGCGGTGACACGCGGCTGGTCGGGGAAAGCGTCGCCGAACAGCTTGCGCCACAGCCGCACGCTCCGGTCGTAGTCCGGCTCGTCGTAAGCTTCGCGGATCTCGCGGGCGTGGGTGTGGATGCGGTCCCGGAAGTAGCTGTAGGTCGTCTGGTCCCAACGGTGGTCGAAGGTGACACCCGAACCGGAGGGGTCGGGGATGGAAGGCTTGTAGGGGCGCTCCTGCAGCCATCGGTCGAGGTCCTTGACGATGGTGAGCAAGGTGGTGGGAACGTCGCTGTAGCAACCGGGATTCGTGAGCGCCTTGATCTCCGCGACTCGCTCACCGAGCAGGGTGGTGAGGATGATGGAGCGGGTGCCGGTGAAGGAGCCGCGGTGGTTGCGCAGGTACTTCATCAGGCGGATGACCTTGCGCAAGTTGTTGTTGGCGATGCTGTCCTTCTTCTGCATCCAGTCGGTGAAGCCGGCCGGGTTGGTCCGCTCCCACGTGTTGGCATCGCGGTTGACGATCACCTCGCGGCCGTCGGCCAGTTGAAGGTAGGGGACGATGTCGACGTGCATGGAGTTGGCGTAGCTGAGTTGCACACAACGGCACTTGCGGGTGTGGGGCATGCCTCCGTAGACGCTGTGGTGATGGAGCGCGGCGTAGACCTTGTCGATGTAGGTCTTGGGGCTGTTGGCCCACTCGGCGTTCTCGGCGAGGTGGAGCATGAAGTCGGCGTCGAATTCGCTGTCGCCGACGGGGTTGATGATGGTGCGCTGTGCCCAGGAGCCCTGGCGCTTCCTGCCGCGGATGAGCGGGCCGAGTTCGGGGTCTGCCTTGAGGGCCTTGTAGATGGCCTCGACGCGGACGTCGAGGAGAGTGAGCTTGGCCTGGCTGAGGTTCACGGTGTTCTTGAGGAAGGTGTCGAAGTTCTTTCGGCACTGCATGATGAGGTTTCCTTTCTGTGGCGAGCCAGTTCGGGGCTCAGGGGACAGGGAGGTGCGGGGTATGCCGACGGGAGACACGACGGCATAGGGCGTGGAAGAGCCCGGGAAGGGACATGGCCTTGCCCGTGAGGCGGGCGTACGGGTGCGAATACGGGTGTGCATACGCGAGGGGCCTCGTGTGGGCTCGCGGAGGGGGCCGACCATGGCACTGGGCAGAGGGTCGGCCGATGCGCGGCATCAGCGGATGGCCGTGGGCGGCGGCTGGCCATCGGGGGAGGTGGTGCGGCCCGGTCGACAGTTCCGGCCATCATGGCCGGGTACCCGTACGCGGTACCGCCCGGGGTGGACTGTCCCATCGGCCTCACGCCGAGCAGGAACCACCCACTACGCACAGAGACAGCTCACTCTCTGCGGTAACTAGTGCACCACACAGAGCGACACTCACGCAAGACCCTTTTTGAGGGTCAGTCTGGCTGACATGCCTTCAGAGCGGCTCAGGGAAAGGCTGGTTCGGCTGCTCCCTGAACCACCCTTGGATGGCGGAGGCGAGAGAGGAAGACGACACGAGCCAAAGCGGGCGTGGCGGGTGGCGTCAGGAACGCGCGTCGTGCGGCAAGGGCGGGCCGGCAGTGGCCCGGTGGTATCAGTGGGCGGGGCCCGAGACGATGCCAAGGTTCATCAGGCGGTAGGTCATGGCCATCTCGCTCAGCTGGAACTGCTTGGCTAGGACCCGCACAAGGTCGTCCGTTGTGCGGAAGCTGATGTGCTGTGCCGCCCGGCGGACCATGTCCTCCGGGGCCAGCAGCGCTGCAGCGAATCGGTTGGCGTCGATCTCCTCTCGGTCCGTCGCCATGCTTGAGACCGCGTTGCGG
The DNA here is from genome assembly GCF_000373645.1 of Streptomyces sp. ATexAB-D23. Classification (GTDB taxonomy): domain Bacteria; phylum Actinomycetota; class Actinomycetes; order Streptomycetales; family Streptomycetaceae; genus Streptomyces; species Streptomyces castrisilvae. The sequence continues at coordinate 173,637 of NZ_KB892008.1, forward strand.
TAGTTCACGCGTGCGTCGGTGTCCAGGATGAGCGGGCGTCCTTCGTGCAGGCGCAGGTGTCCCAGTTCATGTGCCACCGTGAAGCGCTGCCGTTCGAAGGAGTGCGCCTGATTGACCCCGATGACGCAGGCTCCGTCTTTGCGCAGGAGCATGCCGGAGACGTCGTCGTCCATGTGCTGCGGGACGATCAGAACACCAAGGTTTTCGGCCAGGCCGAAGGGGTCGACCGGTGGTGCGTCGATCCGGAGTTCTCGCAGCAGCCCGCGGGCCGCCAGATCAGCCTTCGCCACCGGCACTCCTCCTCTTCGAGGCCTGCGCCCACACGGCGGCGACATCGGCGGCATGACGCGCGGCAAGTCCAGACGCTTCGTCCAGGTGGAGCGATGGAAGCAGGTCGGCAGGTTCCGCGTTGACCGCTGCGGCAATCAGGGCGAGCCGGTAAAGGGGTGGGGTCTGGGTTCCGGACTCGATGTTTGTGATCGAACCGCGCGTCAATCCCGCCTGTCGTCCTACGTACTCTTGTGTCACCCCGGCACGCATCCGCGCCTCACGGATCAGCTGGGCAACGGTCTCGTTGAACTCCCGCTCTTCCATATATCCCCCAAGCGCTGCCAGTCTCCCTGACAACCTAGTTCCCAGCTCTGCACCCGAACAGCTTTGAGCGGCAGGGCTTCGACGTTCTCTTCGGGCGTCCAATGATCACGTAAGTCCGAAGAGCCTGAGTGGCCGCGACATGTCCCCGCCTGCCTGGCGGAGTCCCGCGGCGATGCTCGTGGTTTTGGCGGTGCGGAGAACTCCGATTCATGGTTTCGCCAGGTCGCTATGGTTTGGGGCGCGTTGCCCGTCCGAAGTTGGGAGGCGTCCTCGTTGAAGGTCACGTCGCGGACATGGTGCAGGGATTCGATTCCCCAGTGTCCGCGCACGAGTTGCGCCAGGACGTCGGGGCCGACCTGTTCGGCGCTCGGGCTGGTGACGGCGTAGACGTTCTTGTGGTTGACCTTCCCGGTCTTCCTGTCGACACGGCGACGACGGATCCAGATGGCCTGGCGGGCTCCGGGGAATAGCAGGTTGTCCACGGTGCAGACCTTGATCCGGCGGACCTCGCGCCGTCCGTGGCCGGTGTCGCGGGTGCGCCTGAGCAGCGAGATCTCATCCCAGGGCAGACCCTTGAGCTGCTTGCTCAGCTTCTTCTGGTTGCCCTTCGCGATCACAATGCAGTGCGCCTCGCGCTCCAGGAGGTAGGCGGCATGTTCGCGCTGAGCGTGCAAGGCGTGCGGGGCGTCGCTGGTGATCACGGTGCCGGTCAGGTCTTCGACCGTGTTCAGCAAGGGGCGGAAGCAGGTGATCTCGTTCGTCTTCTCGCCCAAGTCCATCTGACCGAGTACCAGTCCCGTCGTGTGGTCGCAGGCCGCGAGAAGGTGGACCTTGCGGCCGTGTGCTCCGCTGACGCCCCGCAGGCTCTTTCCGTCGACGGTGAGCCCTCGCCAGCCCTCGGCGCGGGGCTGACGGTCCGCGAGCCAACCACCTGGTCCAGCGCATCAGCGTCGATCCGCACGAGAAGTCGGCGAACGGTGGTTTCCGCAGGCCATGAGCGTTCAGGAAGTACCGGATCCACTCGGTCGCCCAGCTTCTCCAGCACGACGGGGGGGGTGCCTCTATGTCCTTCGTCAAGGCGCCCCTGTCGGGTTTGGTGTGGTTCGGTGTGCTGGGGTTATGCGGCGAGCTCGACGTCCTTCGGTGTCCGGGATTCGTAGAAGGTGCCGTCGCGGAGCATGGCGAACAGGACGCTGATGCGTTGGCGGGCGAGGCGGAGGAGAGCTTGGGTGTGGGTCTTGCCGCGGGCTCGTTGCTTGTCGTAGTAGGCGCGGGAGGCGGGGTCGGCGTTCATGCAGGCGAAGGCGGACAGGAACATGGCCCGCTTGAGCTGG
>NZ_KB892009.1:0-15324 GCF_000373645.1 Streptomyces sp. ATexAB-D23
ATGGACAGCCAGTCCATCGGCGCCGACCTCACCTACGCCTGGCCCACCAACGAGATCGCCGTCATGGGCGCCGAAGGCGCCGCCAACGTCATCTTCCGCCGCCAGATCGCCGAGGCACAAGACCCCGAAGCCATGCGCACCCGCATGGTCAAGGAGTACAAGACCGAGCTGATGCACCCGTACTACGCAGCCGAACGCGGACTCGTGGACGACGTCATCGACCCCGCCGAAACCCGCGAGGTCCTGATCGCCTCGCTCGCGATGCTCCGCTCCAAGCACGCCGACCTGCCGGCCCGCAAGCACGGCAACCCCCCGCAGTAGTCCGAGGCCCCGCAGCGACCCTGTGAGCCCCGCGAAGAGCTGCCCAGAAGACGGAGAGACACCACCATGAGCACTGCCACCGCCGAGTCCGTGCTGCGCGTCGAGAAGGGTCTCGCCGACCCCGAGGAGCTGGCCGCCGTCACCGCGGTCCTGCTCGCCCGCGCGGCCGCCCAGCCCGCCGAGATCCCCGCCCTCCGGGGCCGCGACACGGCGGGCTGGCGCCGCCTGGAGCGCACCCCCGGCTTCCGGGCGCCCCACAGCTGGCAGGGCTGACCCCCCGGGCGGGCCGAGCCCGTCCGGGGCGTATCAAGCCCGTCCGACGACTGAGGACAAGCAAGGCCGCCAGGCCGGGCGGCACACGCGCGAGGGCCCCGCACTCCTGTGAGTGCGGGGCCCTCGCGCGTATGCCGCCCCTACCGCAGGCGGGCCATCAACGCGTGCTCGACCAGTGTGATCAGCGCGCTCTTCGCATCCGCCCGGTGCCGCGCGTCCGTCGTCAGGATCGGCGTGTCCGGTCCGATCTGGAGCGCTTCGCGCACCTCGTCGGGGGTGTACGGCTGGTGTCCGTCGAAGCCGTTGAGGGCGATGACGAACGGGAGTCCGCTGTTCTCGAAGTAGTCGACCGCCGGGAAGCAGTCGGCGAGCCTGCGGGTGTCGACGAGGACGACGGCGCCGATGGCGCCGCGTACCAGGTCGTCCCACATGAACCAGAAGCGGTCCTGGCCCGGTGTACCGAAGAGGTACAGGATCAGGTCCTGGTCCAGCGTGATGCGGCCGAAGTCCATCGCCACCGTCGTGGTGGTCTTGTCCCCCGTATGTGTCAGGTCGTCGATGCCCGCCGACGCGGACGTCATCACGGCTTCGGTGCGCAGCGGATTGATCTCCGAGACGGCACCGACAAACGTGGTCTTACCCACGCCGAACCCGCCTGCCACCACGATCTTCGCCGAGGTAGTGGAGCGGGCTGCTCCGCCGCTAGAGCTTTCGAAGTCCACTGAGCACCCTTTCGAGCAGTGTCACATCTGGCTGGCCGCCGGCGGACTCGTCGCCGCCGGGCTGGTGGATAGCGACGAGTCCGGCCTCTGCCAGGTCGGCTACGAGGATCCGGGCCACGCCGAGGGGGATCGAGAGGAGGGCCGAGATCTCGGCCACCGACTTGATCTCGAAGCACAGCCGGCAGATCCGCTGGTGCTCGGGCAACTGCCCTTGCAGCCGGGACGGATCAGCCGTGGTACTGACCAACGCCTCAATCGCGAGTTGGTAGCGCGGTCGGGTCCGCCCACCTGTCATGGCGTACGGACGAACCAGCGGATTGTGCGCGACCGGAGCCGGCTCGGGAGCCCGCCGCGGCTGCACCGGCTGGATACGGGGAGGCTGCTGCGGACCGTCCAGCCGGTGCGGACGCTGCGGGCGTCCTGGCTGCTGGGGCTCCTGCTGGGGCCAGTCGGAGCCCTGGCCGTGCTGCGGCTGCCGGTACGGCTGGTAGGGCTGCTGACCGCCCTGTCTGCCGGGTGCGGAGGGGAAGTTGAAACGATCGTCCCCGTGCTCACCCGATACGTGCCGACCACCGTCGAACCGGTGCCCGCCTGGGGGTGTACCCACGATGCCTCCTCCGCCTGCCGGTCCCGAATCCAGTGGGTCCGCGCCACCGAACCCTATGGCGCGGTGCCGCGAAACGCACTGTCTGTCTACTAGTTAAGAAGACTTCCCTGAAGCTCGGCGCGGAGGTCCGGAGTGAGGACGCTGCCGGCACGGTCGACCAGAAGGGCCATTTCGTACCCAACCAGGCCGATGTCGGCGTCCGGGTGGGCGAGAACGGCCAGCGAGGATCCGTCGGAAACGGACATGATGAAGAGGAACCCGCGCTCCATCTCCACAACCGTCTGATTCACCGCGCCGCCCTCGAAGATCCGCGAGGCGCCGGCCGTCAGCGAGGTCAGCCCGGAGGCGACCGCCGCCAGCTGGTCGGCACGGTCCCGCGGGAATCCCTCGGACATCGCCAGCAGGAGTCCGTCGGCGGAGACCACCACCGTGTGCGACACCCCGGGGGTGTTGTCCACGAAGTTGGTGATCAACCAGTTCAGATTCTGCGCCGCCTGGCTCATCGGGCTCACACTAACGCTCCTGGTTGTAGGTATTACTTGTGTCCGAACCCGCGTTGCGTCCCCGCAGGACACCGCGCCGCAGGTTGCTCAGCCTGCCACGCACGTCCTCCGGAGCGCGGGAGACCTGGGGGCCGCCCTGCTGGGTCTGTTCGGCTGTGCCCTCGACCAGATTGGCCTTGGGCACGCGCCGGGGAAGACCGGACGGGGTTATCCCGCCTGCCTTCGGCTCCCGGAGCTTCTCGGCCCGCTCCCAGCGCTCGTCGTTGGCCGAGCGCCAGTCGTCGGAGCCGTCGGTTCCGGCGTTTCCGTCGGGGGCCTGTCGCGCCGGCGACGGCTGCTGCGGCAGTTCCTGCTGCTGCGGCCGCTCCTGCGCGGCATCGGGCCGGCCGTTCCCGCGGCCCGTGGGCTGCCAGTGCTGCTGGCCGCCCCGGCGCGGAAGACCGGCTTCGGTGAGTTCGTGGCCGGCGTTCGGGACGGGGCCCGAACGCTCGAAGCCTACGCGGTCCTGCGACTCGGCGGGAGCGCTCGCCGCAGATTCCGCTTCCGGCTGCGCCACCGGCTCGAAGCCGTTTGAGTACGCCCCCTGACCAGGCCACTCCTCCTGCTGGGGCTGGGCGCCGTACTGCTCGTCATATCCCTGCTGGGGGGCCTCGGCAGCCGCGTACGCCGCCTCCGGATAGCCGCCCTGGGAGGGGTCGTAGCCGTCGTAGCCCTGCTGCCCGGCATAGCCGGTGTCGCCGCGGTACGGGTCGTAGCCGCCCTCGTAGCCCGGCTGCGCGTAACCCTGCTGTCCCGCCTGGACGGCCTGCCCGTCCTGCTGCGGCTCCTGGCCGAACTGCTGCGGTTCCTGGCCGTACTCCTGAGCCGCGTAGGGGTCCCCGGCGCCGGCGTCGGAGCCGTACCCGGCCTCGGCGTACTGCTGCTCGCCGCCGGTCTGCGCCTCCAGCGCCGCGCGGCGCTCCTCCCGCATCAGCGAGCGGCCCACCGGGTCGAGCTGCGGGGCGTCCGTGGACGGCTCCTCGTAGCGCGAGTCGTCGAAGCCGAGTTCGGCCGCCGTACGCAGCTGCGGCTGCTGCGGCAGGGCGTCGAAGGCCTGCTGCTGCGGAATCATCGAGGAGACAGTGAAGTCGTCCTGGTCCGGGGCCTCGCCGCCGCCACCGTGGGTGATCGCGTCCGGCAGCATGACCAGCGAGGTCGTGCCCGCCTGCTCGCCCGAGGGGCGCAGCTGGACCCGGATGCCGTGCCGGTCGGCGAGCCGGCCGACCACGAACAGGCCCATGCGCTGGGAGACCGCCGCGTCCACCGTCGGTGGGTTGGCGAGCTTGTGGTTGATGTCGGCGAAGTCCTCGGCGGTGAGGCCGATGCCCTTGTCGTGGATCTCGATCATCACGCGGCTGTCGGGCAGCCGGGTCGCGGTGACCCGCACCTTGGTCTGCGGCGAGGAGAAGGTGGTGGCGTTCTCCAGCAGCTCGGCCAGCAGGTGCACGAGGTCGGTGACGGACTGACCGTGGATCTCGGTCTCGGGGACGCCGGACAGCTCGATGCGCTCGTAGGACTCCACCTCGGAGGAGGCGGCGCGCAACACGTCCACCAGCGGCACCGGCTGGTTCCAGCGGCGGCCCGGCTCCTCGCCCGCGAGGACGAGCAGGTTCTCGCCGTTGCGCCGCATACGGGTCGCCAGGTGGTCCAGCCGGAACAGGCTCTCCAGCTGGTCCGGGTCGGCCTCGTTGTTCTCCAGGTCGGTGATGAGGGTCAGCTGGCCCTCGATGAGCGACTGGTTGCGGCGCGAGAGATTGGTGAAGATCGCGTTGACGTTGCCCCGGAGCATGGCCTGCTCGGCCGCGAGCCGGACCGCCTCGCGGTGCACCTGGTCGAAGGCGCGGGCGACCTCGCCGATCTCGTCCTGGCTGTTGATCGGGATCGGCTGGACGCGGGTGTCGACCCGGCCCGGGTCGGTCCGCGAGAGCTGGTCGACCAGCGAGGGCAGCCGCTGCTCGGCGATGCCGAAGGCGGCGGTACGCAGTCGGCGCATCGAGCGGCTCATCTGCCGGGCCATGAGCCCGGCCAGGACGAACGCGGCCAGCAGGGCGACGAGCACGATCGTCGCGTTGACGACGGCGGCGGTGCGGGCGCTGGACGAGATGTCCGCGGCCTCGGCCACCGCCCGGTCCACGAGCTCGTCCTCGACCGTGGTGTAGCCGTCGAACTTGGCGGTCGCCGCTGCCATCCAGGTCTCGGGGGTGATCCCCTTCGCCTTCAGCTGGGCCGGGTCCTTGCCGAGGCCGATCTCCTGGGCCATGCCGTCGTAGACCGAGCCGTCGATGGTCGGCGGCGTCACGAACGGCACCCCGGCCGCTTCGGCCTTCTGCTTGGCGGCCTTCAGCTCGGCGGCGCCGGCGGTCGCCTTGGCGGTCATGACCTGCTTCAGCCGGGCCGCGTCGGCCTCCGTACCACCGGAGGTGAACTCACCGAGGGCGATCTGCTCCAGGTAGTTGTACGAGCCGAAGGCCTTCACCTGGTCGTTGAACTTGCCGCTCTCCTTGCTGGGACGCACCAGGAGGTGCATACCAATGGAGCGCTGAAGCGATTCTGCAGCCTTGGCCAGTTCGATCGCGTAGACGGTACGGCCGTAGCTGGTGATGTTGCCGGTGCCGAGGCCCAGTTCGTTGCAGAACTCCATGAGGGAGTGCTGCACCTGGACGTAACCCTCTTCGGTCTTCACCGGGTCCATGGCGGCGGTGTAAGCGGCCTTGCGCAGCTGCGGGAGCTTGGGCTCCTCCAGCTTGAACAGCTTGAGGCGGCGCTCCAGGCCCTGCGTGGCCGGCATCCCCTGCACGGCCTTGTCGAACTTCTCGGCGGCGGCGTCCGTGGTGGCGCGGGCCTCGGTGACGACGTCGTCGTCCCGCTTGTTCGACAGCAGGGGCTCGGCGGTGAGGTCGCGCTCGTTGAGGAGGGCCTGCCCGTACTCGGCGGCGGCGCGCACGACCAGCGCGGTCTTCTCCGCGTCCTGGGCCTCCTGCCAGGTGTTGATCGAGCCCTTCACCTGGAAGCCGCCCATGACCAGGCCGACCAGCACGGGGATCAGGAGGATGGCGTTCAGCCGGGTGGGCACCCGCCAGTTGCGCGGGGACAGCCGGCTGGTGCTGCCACCGGCCGGTGCCGCCTCGGACACGTCGGCGGACGGCCCCGCGGCGGCACGCGACGGCGGGGTGAAGTTGCCCCGCTCGGCCTGCGCCGGGGAGCCCTCGTTGTTACGCCTCACTCGACCAACAACCTCTCGGCGTCGACACCTACGCTGTGCCGTTTTTTGTTCAGGGCCGTACTACTCGGGAGTCGGTCGAATTGCAGCACGGCTACGGGTTCCGTTCCAAACAGTTGGAACGGGCGATTCCGAGTGGCGTACGCCTCAGATAAATCGGGCATAAAGAACGAGCCCCGTCAAAAGACGGGGCTCATGTGAGCGCAGCGGCACCGGTCGTGCGCATCCGGTGTCGGGCGGGGGGTAATTCTCTGTCGAAACGTTATGAATGCGGGGGCGGATCGTGTCAAAGGACACAGTCCGCCCCCGTGTGACTACTGTAACTGCCGTATGCCACTACCGACTTGCGACTACTTGAGCCGGGCCATCAAAGCGTGCTCGACCAGCGTGATCAGGCCGCTCTTCGCATCGGCGCGGTGCCGTGCGTCGGTGGTGATGATCGGCGTGTCCGGTCCGATCTGGAGCGCTTCGCGCACCTCGTCGGGGGTGTACGGCTGGTGTCCGTCGAAGCCGTTGAGGGCGATGACGAACGGGAGTCCGCTGTTCTCGAAGTAGTCGACCGCCGGGAAGCAGTCGGCGAGCCTGCGGGTGTCGACGAGGACGACGGCGCCGATGGCGCCGCGTACCAGGTCGTCCCACATGAACCAGAAGCGGTCCTGGCCCGGTGTACCGAAGAGGTACAGGATCAGGTCCTGGTCCAGCGTGATGCGGCCGAAGTCCATCGCCACCGTCGTGGTGGTCTTTCCGCCGGTGTGCGTGAGGTCGTCGATGCCCGCGGACGCGGACGTCATCACGGCTTCGGTGCGTAGCGGATTGATCTCCGAGACGGCACCGACAAACGTGGTTTTGCCCACGCCGAACCCACCGGCCACGACGATCTTCGCCGAGGTGGTGGCCCGGGTCGCCGCGCCGCCGTTAGAGCTTTCGAAGTCCACTGAGCACCCTTTCGAGCAGTGTCACATCCGGCGCGCCGCCGGCCTCTCCGTTGCCCGGCTGGTGGATGGCCACCATGCCGGCTTCCGCCAGGTCCGCGACAAGAATCCGCGCCACACCGAGGGGCATCGACAGCAGGGCCGAGACCTCGGCCACCGACTTGACCTCGCGGCACAGATGGCAGATCCGCTGATGCTCGGGGAGCAGGGTCCCCAGATGCGCGGGATCGGCCGTGGTGCTGACCAGTGCTTCTATCGCTAGCTGATAGCGCGGCCGGGTGCGTCCGCCGGTCATGGCGTACGGACGGACCAGCGGCTGGTCGCCCTCACCTTCGTACGACGCGTGACTGGACGCGCCGTACGGATCGGGTGAGGCGGGTGGCGGGGTCATGAATCCTCCGGGCGTGACAGCAGGGTGTCGACTTGCCGTCTGAAGGGGCCGGTGAGGGGCTGTAAGCGGCCGGACGGGCGAGGGTTGAGTGCGGTACCTGGGTTGATCGTCTGTGTCACTGGTTCACGGCCGCCTAATGGAGCAGGCTGCCCTGGAGCTCCGCGCGGAGGTCCGGGGTCAGGACAGTGCCCGCCCGGTCCACCAGCAGAGCCATTTCGTAGCCGACCAGACCGATGTCGGCGTCCGGGTGGGCCAGCACGGCCAGCGAGGAGCCGTCGGAGATGGACATGAGGAACAGGAAGCCGCGTTCCATCTCCACCACGGTCTGGCTGACGGCGCCGCCCTCGAAGATCCGGGAGGCACCGGCCGTCAGCGAGGTCAGTCCGGACGCGACGGCCGCCAGCTGGTCGGCGCGGTCGCGCGGGAAACCTTCGGACATCGCCAGCAGGAGGCCGTCCGCCGAGACCACCACCGTGTGCGACACCCCGGGGGTGTTGTCCACGAAGTTGGTGATCAGCCAGTTCAGATTCTGTGCGGCCTGACTCATCGGGCTCAACTAACGCTCCTGCTGGTGAGTGGGGCCGAGGGGGAAACTGCCGGTCTGTCCGCTGCCTGCCTGGCGTCCTTGCTGGATGCCGCGGCGCAGATTGGTCAGACGCCCGCGCACATCATCGGGCGCACGCGAGACCTGGGGACCGGTCTGGTTGTTCTGCTGCTGGGCGGTGCCCGGCACCAGGTTGGCACGCGGGACCCGGCGAGGCAGACCGGACGTGGTGATTCCGCCCGCTGCGGGCTTCTTCACCCGCTCCGCCTGCCGGACGATCTCGTCGTTCGGCGAAGCGCGCCAGCTGCTCGTCACCCCCGTGTCGCCGAGGCCGCGCTGCGGTCCGGCGGGAGCGATGGGCTCCTGCGCCGGCTGCTGCGGGAAGCCGGGCTCCGGGGCGGGAGGCTGCTGCTGGGCACCCTGCTGGCCCTGCTGCGGACCGTGGAACCAGTTGGTTTCCAGCGTGTCGTACAGCGGGGTGCGGCCGTCGCCGGGGCCTGAGGCCGGCGGCAGCGCCTCGGGCTGCTGCGGCTGCTGCGGCAGGACCGGGCGGTACGGGGCGTCGGCGGCCGGCGCGGGCGGGCGCGGCGCACCGAAGTCCTGGTCGCCGCGCTGCCGGGGCGCGGGCTGCTGCTGGGCGCCGAAGTCCGGGCGGGCGAACTGCGAGGTGCTCGCCACGTCCGGGTCCTGCTGCTGCGCGCCGGGCGCGGGTGCCGAGAAGTCCGGGCGGGCGAACTCGGCCGTGGCGCCGGGGCCCTGGCGGTCATCGGCCTGCGGACGCGGCGGCAGCGGCTGCGGGAACCGGCCCGTGGTCTCCGACTCCTCGTGACCGCGTGGTGCGTCGAGCGGGGAGCGGTGCTGCGGGGCCGACGGCTCGTCGGTGCCCCAGCTGGTGGTCTGCGGGCGCTGCGGGGCGGGGAAGCCGCCGTTCGGACCGCCCTGGGCCGGGGCCCCGGGCAGTTCGGCACGCGGGCCGCCGACGGGAGGCAGCTGGCGCTCGCCGCGACCGCGCGGCGGCTCGAAGGCGCCGCGGCCGTCCTGACCGCCCTGGCCCTGCCCCGGGCCGGCCTGGTCGAACCGGGCCTGCTGGGGCTGCGGGACCTGCCGTGCGGGGCCGTTCTGCTCCGGACGCCGCTGGTCGAACAGGCTGGGCTGGCCCGAGTCCGTACGGCCGGAGCCGTCGCCCTGGCCGCGTGCGCCGAGCCGGGCACCGCCGAACGCGCCGGCCAGGCCGCCGCCACCCGGACGCGGAGCCTCCGGACGGCCGCCGTCCTGCGGCGAGCGGCCCTGCGGCTTCTGGAACGCCGAGTCCTGCCCGCCGGGCCCGCCCTGCGAGCGGTTGCCGTCGCGGGCCGGCAGCGCGGCCCGGGGACCGGAACCGGCACCGACCTGGCCGCGCTGGGGGCCCTGCCCCGCCGCGAGCCGTCCGGCCTGGGCCGGGGCGTTGGCGTTGTTGCCGGCGAGCAGACCGCCGGGGGACTGCTGGCCGGGGGCCTGCTTGGGTGCCGGCTGCTTGCCGCCGTGGGCGACGTCGACCGGGAGCATGACCAGCGCGGTGGTGCCGCCGGAGTCCGAGGGGCGCAGCTGGATGCGGATGCCGTGACGCAGGGACAGCCGGCCGACCACGAACAGACCCATGCGGCGGGAGACCGAGACGTCCACGGTGGGCGGCGACGCGAGCCGCTCGTTGATCGCCGCGAGGTCCTCGGGGGACAGGCCGATGCCGGTGTCGTGGATCTCGACGAGCACCCGGCCGTCGGGCAGCGCGTGACCGGTGACCCGGACCTTCGTCTGCGGCGAGGAGAACGACGTGGCGTTCTCCAGCAGCTCGGCGAGCAGGTGCACGAGGTCGTTGACGACGCGGCCGGCGACCTCGGTGGCCGGCACGGCGGCCAGTTCGATGCGCTCGTACTGCTCCACCTCGGAGGCGGCGGCACGCAGCACGTCGACCAGTGGCACGGGCCGGGTCCACCGGCGGCCCGGCTCCTCGCCCGCGAGGACGAGGAGGTTCTCGCCGTTCCGGCGCATACGGGTCGCGAGGTGGTCGAGCTTGAAGAGCGAGGACAGCTGGTCCGGGTCGGCCTCGCGCGACTCCAGCTCGGAGATGAGCGAGAGCTGGCGCTGGATGAGGCCCTGCGAACGGCGCGAGAGGTTGGTGAACATCGCGTTGACGTTGCCCCGCAGAAGGGCCTGCTCGGCGGCGAGACGGACCGCCTCGCGGTGCACGTCGTCGAAGGCCGCGGCCACCTTGCCGATCTCGTCACGGGAGTGCACACCGACGGACTCGACGGAGGTGTCGACGTCCTGCGGGTCCGACTCGGAGAGCTGCTTGACGAGCTCGGGCAGCCGGTCCTGCGCGACGCGCGTCGCGGTGTCCTGGAGGCGGCGCAGCGAGCGGATCATGGACCGGGCCACGACGAAGGCGCCGACCAGGGAGACGCCGAGGACCAGGAGGATCAGCGCACCGGAGATGATCGCCTCGCGCTGGGACTCGTCGCGCAGTTCGCGCGCCTTGCTCTCCATGTCGCTGAGGAGGGTCTCCTCGACCACCTTCATGGCGTTGATCTTGGTGGAGTCCTGGTCGTACCAGTCCATGTACGAACGGCGCGAGGAGGCGCCGCTCATGGAGGTCGGGTTCTCCAGCATCTTCCTGGCGTACGTGTCCGCCGCCTTGATGTCCGGATGGCCCTCGTCCAGCGTCGAGGTCAGCTCCTCGGCGCTCTTGCCGGTGGAGGTGTAGATCGCCTCGAAGGAGTTGCGGGCCGCGCTCTCCTTGCGCTGCGCGGCCAGGCCGAACTGCTGGTCGTTGCGGTCGAGGTCGGGCTTCTGATCGCCGCCGCCGGGCAGCGCGGCGGCGATGACCGCGCGCTGGACCGAGGCGTACTCCTTGGCGGAGGAGAACGCCGCCAGCGCACGGGTCCGCTTGATCATCTCGGGGCTGCTGGTCGCCTGCGCCATGTCCTGGGAGAGGCTCAGCAGCGAGGTGATCAGCTGGCTGTAGGCGTCGATCGTCTGGAGACTCGGGCTGTCCTTGACGTACGCCTGCTTGCGGATGTCACGGATGGAGCCGAGCTGCGCGGCGATCTGCTGGACGCTGGCGTGGATGCTCTCCAGCGTCTCGTCGTCGGTGGTGTCGCCGATGTCCTCGGTGGCAGAGAAGAACGCCTTCTTCGCCCGGTCGGTCTTCTTGCGCGGCTCGGTGACCTTGAAGTCGGTCGCCGGGACTCCGTTGGACAGCGGGCCGGCCGACCGGTCGCGCTCCTCCTGGAGCGCCTGGGCCAGCGCGGTCGCCTGCTTGGTCATCCGGGTCAGCAGCTGCATGTGCTCCAGCTGCTGGATGTCGTTCATGGAGTCGTTGATGCGCAGACCGCCCAGGGTGGTCGCGGCGACCACGGGGAGGGCGAGCAGGGAGACCAGGCGCGTGCTGATGCGCCAGTTGCGCAGAGCTACGCGTGAGCCCGTGTTGACAGGGCCGCGTGACTTGGGCGCGGCGGCCGGTTCGGAGGCGTTGTTGGTCGGTGCGGCGCCGGGGCGCCGTTCGCGATCGCCGTGGTCACCGGCCGCGGCCGGTCCGGGGTTCTGGGCGTGCTGGGGCGAGGAGCCGCGGTCGGTCCCGCCGCGCGGCTCCTGTTCGGCCGCAGCGCTGCCATCCCTCTTGAAACGTCCCTGCACTAGCGTCGCAACCTCTGGACCAGGCGTTCTTCCGTCATGAACGGAGAAAACGGTGTCGGCGTGGTGGGGCGTAATCCTGCCCCATGGTGGTCGTGAGTGACCGGCGCTCTTCCCCTTCCCGCCGCCACTCGGCGCTGCGTTGCGCCCCCTGCGCGCCGGCTTGAAACCCGCGGCGGTGCGTGGAATTTCAGCACAGTGGCGGATCTCCAACAAGGGCCAGGTACCGGGCTGTGACCTGCGTGACACGTTGTGATGGCCGCGTAACAAGCCGTGGAGGCTGTTCAGTGACATTACGGACTATTGGGTGCGAGTCCGGTGCGGGTGGGGGGTGTCCCAGTCGCCATGATCAGGAGCGGAATGACTCATTCAGTGGTGCAATGTCCGATTCAGGGACCCAACTCGACCGCCCGTATTAGGGCAATTATCCCGGTGTTCGTGAGCAAACTCACATGATGATCGCCGTCTCTTCCGGGCGCCCGAGGGGAATTGAATGTTTAGCCTGACGCTTTACTGGGACGGCAGAACCGACAACCGGCGCCCCTCCCGCGGGCGGCGCCCCGAAGACAGGGTCCGTACGGCAGATGAAGACGACGATGACGCTCCGCAACATTGCCAACCCCCGCCGCACCACGCTGGCGCACCTCAAGGACGCCGAGGCGCTGCGGACGACGGAACGGCCGGAGCACGCAGTCGTACTGCCGACCCAGACGGCCAATCCGCGCCGCACCATCCTCATGAAGGCCCCCGCCGCCGCGCCGGTCGCCACCCCCGTCGCCGCGGAGTAATCGGCGCGGGAGCGCCCCTCACGCGCGTTAGCCTGGAGCGTCAGTCTTCAAGCACCAGCAAGCAGTGAGGGGCGACAGCACCCGTGCGCATCGCCAGGTTCTCCATCGACGGCAATGTCGCCTTCGGCGCGGTCGAGGGCGACGGGCCCGACGGTCTCGTCCTCGACATCATCAAGGGCATCCCGTACTCCGAGTTCGAGCTCTCCGGGACCAAGGTCCCGCTGAACAAGGTCCGGCTGCTGCCGCCCGTGCTGCCCAACAAGGTCGTGGCCATCGGCCGCAACTACGCGGAGCACGCCGCCGAACTCGGCAACGAGGTCCCCGATGTCCCCGTCGCCTTCTTCAAGCCCACCACCTCGGTGATCGGCTCCGGCGACGCCATCGAGTACCCCTCCTTCTCCGACGAGGTGCACCACGAGGCCGAACTGGCCGTGGTCATCGGCCGGATGTGCCGCGAAGTGCCGCGCGAACGGGTCAAGGACGTCATCTTCGGCTACACCTGCGCCAACGACGTCACCGCGCGCGACGCCCAGAAGCGGGAGAAGCAGTGGGCCCGCGCCAAGGGTTTCGACACCTCCTGCCCCCTCGGCCCCTGGGTGGAGACCGACCTCGACCCCGGCGACCTCGCCATCCAGGCGACGGTCAACGGTGAGCAACGCCAGCTCGGCCGGACGAGCGACATGATCCGGACCATCGAGGACCTGGTCGTCCACATCACGGAAGCGATGACGCTGCTCCCGGGCGATGTGATTCTCACCGGTACCCCCGCGGGGGTCGGACCCCTCCACGTCGGCGACGAGGTCGCCGTCACCATCGAAGGCATCGGCACTCTCACCAACAGGGTGATCAAGCGTGGCTAACGCAGCGGTACGTGTACGTTTCTGTCCCTCCCCGACCGGCAACCCGCACGTCGGCCTGGTCCGGACGGCTCTCTTCAACTGGGCGTTCGCCCGGCACCACCAGGGCACCCTGGTCTTCCGCATCGAGGACACCGACGCGGCCCGCGACTCCGAGGAGTCCTACGAGCAGCTCCTCGACGCGATGCGCTGGCTCGGCCTCGACTGGGACGAGGGCCCCGAGGTCGGCGGCCCGCACGCCCCGTACCGCCAGTCGCAGCGCATGGACCTCTACAAGGACGTCGCCGAGAAGCTCCTCGCGGCCGGCCACGCCTACCGCTGCTACTGCACGACCGAGGAGCTGGACGCCCGCCGCGACGCCGCCCGCGCCGCCGGCCGCCCGTCGGGCTACGACGGCCACTGCCGCGAGCTGAGCGACGAGCGGAAGGCCGCCTACGAGGCCGAGGGGCGCGCGTCGATCGTCCGCTTCCGGATGCCCGACGAGGCGATCACCTTCACCGACCTGGTCCGCGGCGACATCACCGTCCAGCCGGAGAACGTCCCGGACTACGGCATCGTCCGCGCCAACGGGGCCCCGCTCTACACGCTGGTCAACCCGGTGGACGACGCGCTGATGGAGATCACCCACGTCCTGCGCGGCGAGGACCTGCTCTCCTCCACCCCGCGCCAGATCGCCCTGTACCGGGCGCTCATCGAGCTGGGCATCGCCAAGGACACCCCGGCCTTCGGCCACCTGCCGTACGTCATGGGCGAGGGCAACAAGAAGCTCTCCAAGCGTGACCCGCAGGCCTCGCTCAACCTCTACCGCGAGCGCGGCTTCCTCCGCGAGGGGCTGCTCAACTACCTCTCGCTGCTCGGCTGGTCGATCGCCGAGGACCGCGACATCTTCGACATCGACGAGATGGTCGCCGCGTTCGACATCAAGGACGTCAACGCGAACCCGGCCCGCTTCGACCTCAAGAAGTGCGAGCACGTCAACGCGGAGCACATCCGCAGGCTGGACGTGAAGACCTTCACCGAGGCGTGCGGCCCCTGGCTGGAGGCCCCGTTCGCACCCTGGGCCCCGGAGGCCTTCGACGCGGACCTCTTCGCGCGGATCGCCCCGCACTCCCAGACCCGGGTCACGGTCCTCTCCGAGATCACCGCCAACGTGGACTTCCTCTTCCTGGACGAGCCGGTGCACGACGAGGCGTCCTGGACGAAGGCGATGAAGGAGGGCTCCGACGCGCTCCTGGTCACCGCCCGCGCCGAGCTGATCGCCGCCGACTGGAACGCCGACGCCCTCAAGGCCGCAGTCCTCGCCGCCGGCGAGCAGCACGGCCTGAAGCTCGGCAAGGCCCAGGCCCCGGTCCGCGTCGCCGTCACCGGCCGCACGATCGGCCTGCCGCTCTTCGAGTCCCTGGAGATCCTGGGCCGCGAGAAGACGATCGCCCGCATCGACGCGGCCCTGTCCAAGCTGACCGCGTAACACCGCCCCGCACGCACCGGAGGCCGGGACCCGGTCACGGGGCCCCGGCCTCCGGCCGTCGGCTGGGTCCACGAGCGGTAGCGTGGCCGTATGCCCATCAGAGCCGTCCTCTGGGACATCGACGACACGATCTTCGACCACACGACGGCCTCCGCCACCGGCATGGCCCGGCATCTCGCGGTGGAGGGGCTGCCCGGCGCGTATGCCACGGCGGACGAGGCCGTCGAGGCCTGGCAGCGGGTCACCCGGCTCCACTGGGCGCGGTTCTCGGCGGGGGAGACCGACTGGCCGGGCCAGCGCCGTGACCGGGCCAGGGACTTCCTCGGCCGCTCCATGGACGACGCCGAGGCCGATGCCTGGTTCGAGCGCCACGTCGCCCACTACGAGGCCGCCTGGTCGCTCTTCCCGGACACCGTCCCCGTGCTCGACGTCCTGGCGGGGGCGTACCGGCATGCCGCGCTGTCCAACTCGGCCCTGGGGCCGCAGCACCGCAAGCTGACCGTGCTGGGGGTGCGCGACCGGTTCGAGTCCCTGCTCTGCGCGGCGGAGCTGGGGGTCTCCAAGCCGGCCGCCGGGGCCTTCCTCGCTGCGTGTGCGGCGCTGGAGCTGCCGCCGTCCGATGTCGTCTACGTGGGGGACGAACCCGACATCGACGCCGGGGGCGCGACGGCCGCCGGGCTCACCGGGGTCTGGCTGGACCGGGCCGGCCGGGGCGGACGTCCCGAACTGGTCCGGATCACGGCCCTCGACCAGCTTCCCGCCTTGCTCGCGGGCAATACCCGTTTTGGAGCGTCGGACACCTTCGGGTAATGTTCTTCCTGCGCCGCCCGAGCGGGCCGAAAGATCCGGCCGGGAAGCGCAGACAGAAACAGAACCCTCAGGGGTTGCGTTTCAGTGGGCTATGGTGTAATTGGCAACACTACGGTTTCTGGTACCGTCATTCTAGGTTCGAGTCCTGGTAGCCCAGCGCAGTACAAGCAAGTTGCAGGA
>NZ_KB892009.1:15779-168504 GCF_000373645.1 Streptomyces sp. ATexAB-D23
GCCCCCGTTGTGTAGCGGCCTAGCACGCTGCCCTCTCACGGCAGTAGCGCCGGTTCGAATCCGGTCGGGGGTACCACAGAGCAGCAGACGAGAGGCCCCTCACTCCGGTGAGGGGCCTCTCGCGTGTACCCGAGGGGCCGGCCCGCTCAGTACCCGTACCGCCGGGCCGACTCCTCCTCCTGGGCCAGCCGGTGC
Organism: Streptomyces sp. ATexAB-D23; assembly: GCF_000373645.1. Classification (GTDB taxonomy): domain Bacteria; phylum Actinomycetota; class Actinomycetes; order Streptomycetales; family Streptomycetaceae; genus Streptomyces; species Streptomyces castrisilvae. The sequence goes on from NZ_KB892009.1 coordinate 15,975, forward strand.
AGGGACATCAGCAGCGGCTCGTACAGCACCGCGGAGGCCACCGCCATCTCCATCTGTTGCGACGTGGTCGGGTGGGTCTCCATCAGATCCAGGTCCTGCACGGCCACTTGGTGCATGAGCCGGGCGTGCTCCTCCAGATACGCGCTCTCGTACGGGTAGCCGAGGCGGGCGAGCGTGGCCAGGCCCGCGACGAGCGAGCGGTGGACGGGGGAGAGTTCGCCGATCTCCCGCGCGTGGGTCCACCCCAACCGGTCCAGCAGGGCGTCGACTTCGGCACGGGCCGCCGCCGTCTCCGGGGCCTCCTCGTCCGGCTCCGGGCCGTGCGGAAGCTCCCAGAGCGCCGCGCCCAGCCGGATCGTCCGGCCCAGGGACTCGTCATCGACATGGCCCAGCACCTCGCGGGCCGTGGCCACGGGCAGACGGCCTACCTGGAGCAGCGCCCGCACCAGCCGCAGCCGGCGCAGATGGCTCTCGCCGTACTCGGCCTGCGTCGCGCTGACCCGCTCGCCCGGCGGCAACAGCCTCTCGCGCAGGTAGTACTTGATCGTCGCGGTCGCGATACCGCTCCGCTCGCTGAGTTCCGAGAGTCGCATGCGTGCCTTCCCTTGCGCCCACCCTTGGGCAGTGTCACTATCCAATCATTGGATAGTGGAACTCTCCAACGACTCCAGGGGGCGCGCGTGTTCACGAAACTCATGCCGGGGCGGACGACCGCCGCGGCCGAGGGGGACGTCGTCGTCCTGCTCATCGGGATGCGGATCAACCACTTCAGGGGCGTGCACCACTGGCTCCCGGTCATGCTGGCGATGACGCGCATGCTGCGGGAGTTGCGGGCGGAGAGGTCCAGGGGCCTGCTCGGCCACGTCCTGCTGACCGCCTCGCCGAGGACGTACTACGTCGTCCAGTACTGGGAGTCGAAGGAGAAGCTGTACGCGTACGCCTCGTCGCCCGACATGTTCCACCGCAGGGCGTGGGCGATGCTCAACCGCAAGGAGAAGAAGTCCCGGCAGCACGTGGGGCTGTGGCACGAGACCTACATCGTGCCGGAGGGCGGCTACGAGTCCATCTACGCCGACATGCCGGCGTTCGGACTGGCCGCGGCGACCGGGTCGCTGCCGATCGAGGGGCGGGGCCGCGGCGCGGCGCACCGTCTCGCGCACCGATCGGGCGTGAAGTGACGCGGTGAGGGAGTGAGAAGGGGGCCGCCACGACGCTGGGGCGGCCACGGGGGAGCGGGAGGTGCGGCCGGGCTCAGCCCGTGCGGCGCAGCGCCTCGCTGAGCCGTGCGGCCGAGTCGATGACGGCCTGGGCGTGCATCCGGCCCGGGTGCCGGGTCAGGCGCTCGATCGGTCCGGAGACCGAGACGGCGGCGACCACCCGGTTCGAGGGGCCGCGCACGGGGGCCGAGACCGAGGCCACGCCCGGCTCGCGCTCACCGATCGACTGGGCCCAGCCGCGCCGCCGTACGCCGGAGAGCGCCGTCGCCGTGAAGCGGGCGCCCTGGAGGCCGCGGTGCAGGCGCTCCGGCTCCTCCCAGGCCATCAGGATCTGCGCGGACGAGCCCGCCTTCATGGTGAGCGTGGAGCCGACCGGCACGGTGTCCCGCAGACCGGACAGCCGCTCCGCCGCCGCCACGCAGATGCGCATGTCGCCCTGCCGGCGGTAGAGCTGCGCGCTCTCGCCGGTGATGTCCCGCAGATGCGTGAGCACCGGTCCGGCCGTGGCCAGCAGGCGGTCCTCGCCCGCCGCCGCCGCCAGCTCGGAGAGCCGGGGGCCGAGAATGAACCGGCCCTGCATGTCCCTCGCCACCATCCGGTGGTGTTCCAGTGCCACGGCCAGCCGGTGGGCCGTGGGTCGTGCGAGCCCTGTCGCCGCGACCAGGCCGGCGAGGGTGGCCGGCCCGGACTCCAGGGCGCTCAATACCAGAGCTGCCTTGTCGAGAACGCCGACGCCGCTAGAGTTGTCCATACGACGATACTCGCGTCTCACTCTGTGAAACGCAAGTTCAATTTTCCAGGGAAGTTGCGAACCTGTACCGGCGGCCCCACAACGGCCCGTAGCCACCGCCCCGCACGGGGGTCCGGACGGCGGCGCACCGAATCTCTAGTTGGGCCGGCGACGACGCCGGCCGGAGGGAAAGCGATGGGTAGGACACTCGCGGAGAAGGTCTGGGACGACCACGTCATCCCCAAGGTCTCGACTGCGCTCGACCAGGGGAGCCCCCACGGGCACGCAGCGGGCGAGCCCGACCTCCTCTTCATCGATCTGCACCTGCTGCACGAGGTGACCAGCCCGCAGGCCTTCGACGGTCTGCGGCAGGCCGGACGCCCGGTGCGGCGCCTCGACCTCACCATCGCCACCGAGGACCACAACACCCCGACCCTCGACATCGACAAGCCGATCGCAGACCCGGTCTCCCGGGCCCAGCTGGAGACGCTGCGCAAGAACTGCGCGGAGTTCGGTGTCCGGCTGCACCCGCTGGGCGACGTCGAGCAGGGCGTCGTGCACGTGGTCGGTCCGCAGCTGGGTCTGACCCAGCCCGGCACCACCGTCGTCTGCGGCGACTCCCACACCTCCACGCACGGCGCGTTCGGCGCCCTCGCGTTCGGCATCGGCACCAGCCAGGTCGAGCACGTGCTGGCCACCCAGACGCTGCCGATGGCCCGCCCGAGGACGATGGCGATCACCGTCGACGGCGAGCTGCCCGACGACGTCACCGCCAAGGACCTGATCCTCGCGATCATCACCCGGATCGGCACCGGCGGCGGCCAGGGCTACATCCTGGAATACCGCGGTTCCGCCATCGAGAAGCTCTCGATGGAGGCCCGGATGACCATTTGCAACATGTCGATCGAGGCCGGCGCGCGGGCGGGCATGATCGCCCCCGACGAGACCACCTTCGAGTACCTCCGGGGTCGCGACCACGCCCCGCAGGGCGAGGACTGGGACGCGGCCGTCGCGTACTGGAAGACGCTGCGCACCGACGACGACGCCGTCTTCGACGCCGAGGTGGTCATCGAGGCCGCCGAGCTGGCGCCGTTCGTCACCTGGGGCACCAACCCCGGCCAGGGCGCGCCCCTGTCGGCCAACGTCCCCGATCCCGCTTCGTACGAAGACGCCTCGGAGCGCAACGCCGCCGAAAAGGCGCTGGAGTACATGGGGTTGACCGCGGGCCAGCCGCTGCGCGAGATCGGTGTGGACACCGTCTTCGTGGGCTCCTGCACCAACGGCCGCATCGAGGACCTGCGCAATGCCGCCGCGATCCTGGACGGCCGCAAAGTCGCCGACGGCGTACGGATGCTGGTCGTCCCGGGCTCCGTCCGGGTCGCCCTCCAGGCCGTGGACGAGGGGCTGGACAAGGTCTTCACCGCCGCCGGCGCCGAATGGCGGCACGCGGGCTGCTCGATGTGCCTCGGCATGAACCCCGACCAGCTGGCCCCCGGCGAGCGCTCCGCCTCCACCTCGAACCGCAACTTCGAGGGCCGGCAGGGCAAGGGCGGCCGTACCCACCTGGTCTCCCCGCAGGTCGCCGCCGCCACCGCCGTGCTGGGCCATCTGGCCTCGCCGGCCGACCTGTCCGACGCCCGTACGCCTGCCGGAGTCCGATAACCATGGAAGCTTTCACCACGCACACCGGCCGGGCCGTCCCGCTGCGCCGCAGCAACGTCGACACCGACCAGATCATCCCCGCCCACTGGCTGAAGAAGGTCACCCGGGACGGCTTCGAGGACGGTCTCTTCGAGGCCTGGCGCAAGGACGAGAACTTCGTCCTCAACCGCCCGGAGCGCAAGGGCGCGTCGGTCCTGGTGGCCGGCCCCGACTTCGGCACCGGCTCCTCCCGCGAGCACGCGGTCTGGGCCCTGCAGAACTTCGGCTTCAAGGCGGTCGTCTCCGCCAGGTTCGCCGACATCTTCCGCGGCAACTCGCTGAAGAACGGTCTGCTGACCGTGGTTCTGGACCAGCAGGTGGTCGACGCGCTCTGGGAGCTGACGGAGGCCGACCCGAACGCCGAAGTGACCGTCGACCTGGAGGCCCGCCAGGTCCGCGCCGAGGGCATCACCGCCGACTTCGAGCTGGACGAGAACGCCCGCTGGCGCCTGCTGAACGGGCTGGACGACATCAGCCTCACCCTTCAGAACGAAGCCGACATCGCGACTTACGAGGCGTCCAGGCCGGCTCACAAGCCCCGCACAATTCAGGCCTGATCAGCACGTTTTCAGGCCGATCAGCGAGTTTTCCCGACTGTGCCCCCTGCCTTCTGGTAGGGGGCACAGTCGTTTGTTGGGACCCCGTCGGGCGACAACTCGCCCCAGATGGCACAATCGGTGCATGGAACGCGACAGCCAACTCAAGCTTTACGGCCAAGTCGCCGACCAATTGAAGGAAGCGCACTCACGGGTGCGCTCGCTGCAAGTCCCGGACGGCGTAAGGATGGCGCTGAACCGGAAGCTGTTGGTCGTCACGGCCGCGGCAAAGCACGATCTCCCGGGCGCGGCAAGGCGTCTGGACCGGTTGATGAAGGACCTCGACGAGGGCCGATTCCCCGAAGGTGACTGACTCCGCAGAACTGCGCAGCGGTCGACTTCGTTGCGGCACTAGGGTGATTAGCCCGTTTCGTGTTTGATTTGCGGTATATATCTGCCTAACGTGCGAAAAAGCCTGAACACATTCGTTCCGGCAATGTCTCCGAAGGGGAAGACGTGAACAAGGCGCAGCTCGTAGAAGCGATTGCCGACAAGGTCGGCGGCCGTCAGCAGGCCGCGGACGCCGTCGACGCGGTGCTCGACGCGATCGTCCGTGCGGTTGTCGCGGGGGACCGGGTCTCGGTCACCGGCTTCGGCTCGTTCGAGAAGGTCGACCGCCCCGCCCGCTACGCCCGCAACCCTCAGACGGGTGAGCGCGTGCGGGTCAAGAAGACCTCGGTGCCCCGCTTCCGCGCGGGCCAGGGCTTCAAGGACCTGGTGAGCGGCTCCAAGAAGCTCCCCAAGAACGACGTGGCCGTGAAGAAGGCCCCCAAGGGCAGCCTCTCGGGCGGTTCTTCCACCCGTACGACGGCCAAGGCCGCCGCCAAGAAGGCCACCGCGAAGAAGGCCGTGGCGAAGAAGGCCACCGCCAAGAAGGCGACTCCGGCGAAGAAGACCACGGCCGCCGCCAAGAAGACGTCGGCGAAGAAGACGTCGCCGGCGAAGAAGGCGACGACGGCCGCGAAGAAGGCCACCCCCGCGGCGGCGAAGTCGACGGCGGCCAAGAAGACCACCGCCGCCAAGACCGCGCCCGCCAAGAAGACCACGGCGAAGAAGGCGCCCGCGAAGAAGACCACCGCGCGCAAGACCACGGCCAAGAAGGCCACCGCGCGCAAGAAGTGAGACCGGGCCGCACACGGCTCCCACACGCGCCGGGCCGGGCTCCCCTCGGGGAGCCCGGCCCGCGGGCTGTCCGGGGGCATCCACCCCGCGCGGACCTCAGAACGTCTGCAACGTCACCAGGGTGATCCGCAGCCCGGCCCCCTCGCCCTCACCCTCGATCCGCACCCGCTGACCCGGACGCAGCAGCCGCAGACCGCCGGCGTCGAAGGCCGGCGCGTCGAAGTCCACCGGGGTGCCGTCGTCGAGCAGCACACTGCCGGTCCGGGTCACGGGGTCGTACGTGTACGAGGTCGCCTGCATGGGCGCCAGACTATCGCTCCCGCGCGAGGGCCCCGGCGGCCCAGCGCCCCGCCGTGAACGGGCCGACGCCCAGCGCCAGCGCCAGCCGCAGATCCTCGCCGGTGTCCACGTCCCGGCGCACCGAATCGATGTCCGGCAGCGTGATTTCCACCGCGCCCGACGCCAGGTGGCGGGAGCGCGACGGGCCGCCGAAAGCGGGCCGCAATTCCACTCCCGGGCCGGCCGACAGAAATGTCGTTCCGATTCCCGCCGCATCGGGAACAAATGCACGGGGAAAAGCGGCGGAGAATTCGAGCACCCGGGAGAATTCCGCCGGGCGCAGTGCGGGCAGGTCCGCGTTGAGCGCGGCGAGCGGCGCACCGGGCCTGGCCGCCCGGACCACGCGCTCACCGTGCGCGAGGGCCGCGTTGAGCCCCGCGGCCGGGGTGTCGGGCACGATCCGGGCGCCCAGCGCCGCCAGCGCGGCCCCCGCCGTCGTGTCGTCCGTGACGACCACCACATCGGCCACGGCCGGACAGGAGAGCGCCGCGGCCACCGTGTCGCGGGCGAAGGCGAGAGCCAGCCGGGGCCGCAACAGGGCGCCCGAGGCAGGCACCAGCCTGCTCTTGGCCCGCGCCAGGGGTTTCAGCGGGACGACCAGGGACCAGCGGCCGGCCGGGTCGGTGTTCGTGGCGGTCTCTCCCTCGATGCGCATCGCCGTCTATTCTCGCCTGCCGGTGCGCCGACCCGGAGGGGCGTTCCTGAAGGTGAGGCGTACGGTGTTCTCGACAGAGCAGGGGCCTGGGGCGAGACTTGACCGTCGGTAGTCACACAGCGATCAGCTCCACAGTCAGGTCCATTAACAGGAAGGTGTCCGAGTGTCCCGCCGCAGAATCGGCTTCTGGTACCGCCTGGCGGCGGTCATCGCGAAACCGCCGCTGGTGGTGCTGTTCAAGCGCGAATGGCGGGGAATGGAACACATTCCGGCCGATGGCGGATTCATCACCGCGGTCAACCACAACTCGTACCTGGACCCGCTTTCGTACGGGCACTTCCAGTACAACACCGGCCGGGTGCCCCGGTTCCTGGCCAAGGCCGGGCTGTTCAGGGCCCCCTTCGTCGGCATGATGCTGCGCGGCACCGGACAGATCCCCGTCTACCGCGAGACGACCAACGCGCTGGACGCCTTCCGGGCCGCCGTCGGCGCCATCGAGCGCGGCGAGTGCGTCTGCTTCTACCCCGAGGGCACCCTCACCCGTGACCCCGACATGTGGCCGATGGCCGGCAAGACCGGCGCCGCCCGCGTCGCGTTGATGACCCGGGCCCCCGTCATCCCCGTCGCGCAGTGGGGCGCCAACGAGGCCATGCCGCCCTACGCCACGGAGAAGAAGGTCCGCCTGCTGCCCCGCAAGACCCTCAGGGTCCAGGCGGGCCCGCCCGTCGACCTCTCCCGGTTCTACGACAAGGAGCCGACGCCCGAGGTGCTGCGCGAGGCCACCGAGGCCATCATGCGGGCGATCACCGCCCAGCTCCAGGAGGTCCGCGGGCAGCAGGCACCCGACGAGCCCTACGATCACCGCAAGGCCCGTGCCGAACAGCGGCGCAAGGCCCAAGGAGAGGGACTCACGTGACACACCCCGCGAAGGCCGCCGTCTTCGGGACCGGCTCATGGGGTACGGCCTTCGCCATCGTCCTCGCCGACGCCGGCTGCGACGTCACCCTCTGGGGCCGCCGGGCCGAGGTCGCCGAGACGGTCAACGCGACCCGTACCAACCCCGGCTACCTGCCGGGCATCGAACTGCCCGCGTCCGTCCGGGCCACCACCGACGCGGCCGAGGCGCTGCGCGGCGCCGACTACGCCGTCCTCGTCGTGCCCTCCCAGACGCTCCGCGACAACCTCGCCGACTGGGCCCCGCACCTGGAGCCGCAGACGGTCCTGGTCTCGCTGATGAAGGGCGTCGAACTCGGCACCGCCAAGCGGATGAGCGAGGTCATCGCGGACGTCACCGAGGTGTCCGCCGACCGCGTCGCCGTCATCACCGGCCCCAACCTCGCCAAGGAGATCGCCGAACGCCGCCCCGCCGCGGCCGTCGTCGCCTGCCGGGACGAGGCCGTCGCCCGCCGCCTCCAGGCCGCCTGCCACACCCCGTACTTCCGCCCGTACACCAGCACCGACGTGGTCGGCTGCGAGCTCGGCGGTGCCGTCAAGAACGTCATCGGGCTCGCCGTCGGCATCGCCGACGGCATGGGGCTCGGCGACAACGCCAAGGGTTCGCTCATCACCCGCGGCCTCGCCGAGACGATCCGGCTCGGGGCGGCCATGGGCGCCGACCCGCTGACCTTCTCCGGACTCGCCGGCCTCGGCGACCTGGTGGCCACCTGCTCCTCGCCGCTCTCGCGCAACCACACCTTCGGCACCAACCTCGGCCGCGGCATGACGCTCCAGGAGACGATCGCCGTCACCAAGCAGACCGCCGAGGGCGTCAAGTCCTGCGAATCGGTGCTGGACCTGGCCCGCAGGCACGGCGTCGAGATGCCGCTGACGGAGACGGTCGTCGGCATCGTCCACGAGGGCAAGCCGCCGATGGTCGCGCTCAAGGAGCTCATGTCGCGCAGCGCCAAGGCCGAGCGGCACTGACCCCCGGGCGGCCCCTGCCGCGCTGACGCGACCCGTACCAGCAGGTACGCTCATCGCGATATGAGCAGCGAGAACCTCCCCCAGAGCACGGAGCAGCAGCTCCGCAAGCCGCGTGTGGCCGTCGTGTTCGGCGGCCGCAGCTCCGAACACGGCATTTCGGTGGTCACGGCCGGTGCCGTCCTGAACGCCATCGACCGGACCAAGTACGACGTCCTGCCGATCGGCATCACGACGGACGGCCGCTGGGCGCTCACCGCCGACGAACCCGAACGCATGGCGATCGCGGACCGGAAGATGCCCGACGTGGCGCAGCTGGCCGAGTCCGACGAGGGGGGCGTCGTGCTCTCCGTCGACCCCGGCAGCCGCGAAGTGGTCTACAGCGAACCCGGCTCGGTCCCCAAGGCGCTCGGCGAGGTCGACGTCGTCTTCCCCGTCCTGCACGGCCCCTACGGTGAGGACGGCACCCTCCAGGGCCTCCTGGAGCTGTCCGGCGTGCCGTACGTGGGCGCGGGCGTCCTCGCCTCGGCCGTCGGCCAGGACAAGGAGTACATGAAGCGCGTCTTCACCTCCTTCGGCCTGCCCGTCGGCCCGTACGTGGTCGTGCGCCCCCGCGAGTGGGACAACGACCCGGCCGGTGCCCGCGAGCGCATCACGGAGTTCGCCGCCGAGCACGGCTGGCCGCTCTTCATCAAGCCCGCCCGCGCCGGCTCGTCCATCGGCATCACCAAGGTCGAGGACGTCTCCCAGCTGGACGAGGCGATCGAGGAGGCCCGCCGTCACGACCCCAAGTTCCTCGTGGAGTCACTGCTGCGGGGCCGTGAGATCGAGTGCGGCGTCCTGGAGTTCGAGGACGGGCCGCGCGCCAGCGTGCCGGCCGAGATCCCGCCCGTCACCTCGCACGACTTCTACGACTTCGAGGCCAAGTACATCGACTCGGCCTCCGGGATCGTGCCCGCGCCGCTCACCGGCGAGCAGACCGCCGAGGTCCAGCGGCTCGCGGTCGAGGCCTTCGAGGCCGCGTCCTGCGAGGGCCTGGTGCGCGCCGACTTCTTCCTCACCGAGGACGGCGGATTCGTCATCAACGAGATCAACACCCTGCCGGGTTTCACCCCGATCTCGATGTACCCGCGCATGTGGCAGGAGAGCGGCGTCAGCTACCAGCAGCTGGTGGACCGGCTCATCCAGGCGGCACTGGACCGGCCGACCGGACTGCGCTGAGACACCCCGTACGACGCGGCGAAGGGCGTGCGCTCTCCCCCACGGGAAGCGCACGCCCTCAGAGCCGGTTCGGGACCGTCTTCTTCACCGCCGGGGCCAGGGCCGCGAGCGGGGTCGTGTCATGCGCGTACGCCTTCGAGAACGTCACTTCGACGTACGCCTTGCGCAGGGTGGTCGTCAGCCGGGGCCCGTCGTCCTCACGCTGTTCCAGCATCCAGTTGACGCCGTCCGCGGTGATCCCCTTCGACTGGTCGTCGTCCATCTCGGCGGGGCGCGGCACCCCGCAGCGCAGTACGATCGCCCCGTCCCCCCACCCGGCGGTCAGTTCCGAACCGGGACCGGGGTCCTCGCGCTCCAGACCGGCGACGGTGTCCGGCAGTTCCTTGTCCAGCGCACGGCAGTAGGCTGCGGCTTCCGGCGACGGACTGGGTACCGCGACCGATGCCGAGGCGCCGCCCGGGGAGCAGCCCGCCGCGGCCATCAGCAACAGGGCGGCGGACGGACCGAGGAGCACGGGGTGGGGGAGCCGGCGGCTGGATGACGTCACCGGCCCAGCGTAGACGGGGGCTACAGGTGAACGACCGGGCAGGTCAGGGTTCTGGTGATGCCCTCCACTTGCTGGACCCGGGCCACCACGATGCGCCCGAGCTCATCGACCGTGTCCGCCTGGGCGCGCACGATCACGTCGTAGGGGCCGGTGACGTCTTCTGCCTTGGTCACTCCCGGGATCTTGGAGATGGTCTGGGCGACGGTCGACGCCTTGCCCACCTCGGTCTGAATAAGGATGTACGCCTGTACCACGGAACCTCCAGGGCGGCCACGAGGATCATGTGGGGGAAAGGGACGCCACGTTATCGCGTCGTCGCGGGCCGCGGGGAGACCTACGGGCCGGATGACGCCCCAGCGTGGCGTACAGAACGCACAAGTTGACGTATCTCTTGACAGTACCGACAGCAGTGACGGCACGCGACCGCGACTGGGGCGGCGCGGGCGGGGGACAGACCGGGCGAGCGCCCGGTACGAAAATGAGAGGTGAGACTCGGTGAAGGCAACCGTGGGCGAGTTGGGGGAGTTCGGGCTCATCAGAGAGCTCACGTCCCGGCTCACCACCACTCCGGCGGTCCGGCTCGGGCCGGGCGACGACGCCGCGGTCGTGACCGCCCCCGACCGCAGGGTCGTGGCCAGCACGGACATCCTGCTGGAGGGACGGCACTTCCGGCGCGACTGGTCGACGGCGTACGACGTGGGCCGCAAGGCCGCCGCGCAGAACCTCGCCGACATCGCCGCCATGGGCGCCGTGCCCACCGCGCTGCTCCTCGGCCTCGTCGTCCCCGCCGAACTCCCGGTCACCTGGGCCGCGGAGCTGATGGACGGCCTGCGCGACGAGTGCCAGGTCGCGGGGGCGGCCGTGGTCGGCGGTGACGTGGTGCGCGGCGACACCATCACCGTCGCGATCACCGCGCTCGGCGACCTGCGCAACCACGAACCCGTCACCAGGGCGGGCGCCCAGCCCGGCGACGTCGTGGCCGTCACCGGCTGGCTCGGCTGGTCCGCCGCCGGGTACGCCGTGCTCTCCCGCGGCTTCCGCTCGCCCCGCGCCTTCGTCGAGGCCCACCGCCGCCCCGAACCGCCGTACCACGCGGGCCCCGCGGCCGCCGGGCTCGGCGCCACCGCGATGACCGACGTCAGCGACGGGCTCGTCGCCGACCTCGGGCACATCGCCGAGGCCAGCAAGGTCCGCATCGACCTGCGCTCCGGGCACATCGACATCCCCTCGCAGATGGCGGACATCGGGCAGGCCGTCGGCGTCGACCCGCTCCAGTGGGTGCTGACCGGCGGCGAGGACCACGCGATCGTCGCGACCTTCCCGCCCGACGTGAAGCTGCCGGCCCGCTGGAAGGTGATCGGCGAGGTCCTCAACCCCTCGGCGCTGCCCCAGGTGACGGTCGACGGGGCGCCCTGGACCAGCAAGAACGGCTGGGACCACTTCGGCGACATCGAGGACGCCCCGTAGATTGCGGCGTATGCCGATAACCCCCTCCGTACCTCCCCGCGTGCTCACCGTCGCCGGATCCGACTCCGGCGGCGGTGCGGGCATCCAGGCCGACCTCAAGACGATGCTGGCCCTCGGCACGCACGGAATGAGCGTGCTGACCGCCGTCACCGCCCAGAACTCCCTGGGCGTCCAGGGTGCCTGGGAACTGCCCGCCGAGGCCGTGCGCGCCCAGTACCGCAGCGTCGTGGACGACATCGGGGTCGACGCGGTCAAGACCGGAATGCTGTCGTCCGCGCACCTGGTCGAGACCGTCGCCGAACTCCTCGCCGGGACCGACGCCCCGGCCGTCGTGGACCCGGTCGGTGTCTCCAAGCACGGCGACCCGTTGCTGGCAGCCGAGGCCCTCGACTCGGTCCGTACGAAGCTGCTGCCCGTCGCGACCGTGGCGACCCCGAACCTCGACGAAGTGGCCCAGCTCACGGGCATCACCGTCACCGACGAGCCCGGGATGCGCCGGGCCGCCGCCGCCCTGCTCGGATTCGGGCCCCGCTGGGTCGTGGTCAAGGGCGGTCACCTGCCCGGCGACCCCGTCGACCTGCTGACCGACGGCACCGAGGAGCACTGGCTGCGCGCCCCCCGCCACGACAACCGCCACACCCACGGCACCGGCTGCACCCTCGCCTCCGCGATCGCGAGCCACCTGGCGCGCGGTGCCGACGTGCCGACGGCCGTACGGGCCGCCAAGGCGTACGTCACCGGGGCGATCGAGGCGGGCTTCCCGCTCGGTGCCGGCATCGGGCCGGTCGGCCACGGCTGGCGGCTGCGCGACGCGGACTGACCGCACGGCCCGCCGGGGCGCGGGCGCAGGCGCCCTCCCCCCGTGCGGGCACGGCAAAAAGCCGGTCCACCGAGATGGACCGGCTTTTTGGGCAACCGGTAGGGCTGCGCTACGACGGGAACGTCAGCGCGCGACCTTGCCGGCCTTGATGCACGAGGTGCAGACGTTGAGCCGCTTCGGCGTCCGCCCGACCACGGCACGCACGCGCTGGATGTTGGGATTCCAGCGACGGGACGTACGGCGGTGCGAGTGCGAAATGCTGTTGCCGAAGCTCGGCCCCTTGCCGCAAACGTCGCAGTTGGCAGCCACGGGTCACTCCAAAACTTCAGATGCACTTACAGTGAAATCCGGCACGCCGGATTCATTGACTGAAGTGGCGGTACCGGGGGAATGTCCCGACTCTCGTCGGGCAACCGAAGCAGCATACAACGGCTGCGTCGGAGATACGAAACTACCATGGGATCCGCACCCGCCCGCCCCGCCCCCGGACCGCCCGGACCCCCCGGCCGGAGCTACCCTGCGGTGCAGCCAGCCGCCCCCGCCCGTGATCCGAGTCCGTGTTCCGAGGAGGACTTCCAGGTGCCGCAGACCGCCGACGAACCGGATGCCGTGGCGGTACGGACCTGGTGCTCCCTGGCCCTGGAGGCGCTCGGCCGCGAGCGCGCCGCGATCGACGCGATCAACGTCTACCCCGTCGCCGACGGGGACACCGGCACCAACCTCTACCTGACCGTGGAGTCCGCGGCCGCCGCCGTCGAAGCGGTCTTCGCCGCCCACGAGACCGGCACCTCGGTGCCCTCGGCGGCGGACGCGGTACGGGCCATGGCCCACGGGGCGCTGATCGGCGCCCGGGGCAACTCCGGCACGATCCTGGCCCAGCTGCTGCGCGGCATGGCCGGTGTGCTCGCCGACGGCACCGGCGGCGACCGCCTCCGCCTGGCGCTCGACCGGGCCGCCGCCTCCGCCCGGGAAGCCGTCGCCCACCCCGTCGAGGGCACGGTCCTCACCGTCGCGGACCGGGCCGCCGCCGCGGCGGGCTGCGCACCGCCCGGCGCGAACACCGCCGAGGTCGCCCGAGCCGCGTACGAAGGGGCCCGTACCGCCCTGGACGCGACCCCCGGACAGCTCCCCGCCCTCGCCAGGGCCGGGGTGGTCGACGCCGGCGGACGCGGCCTGGTGACCCTGCTCGGCGCCCTCGTCGAGGCCGTCTCGGGACGGGCCCCGGAGCGGCCGTACGAGAACCCCGCCCCGTTCGTCCCCACCCACGCCGGCTCCGAGGAGTGCCCGGCCGCCGAGGGGACCGGGGGCGGCCCCGCCTTCGAGGTCATCTACCTCCTGGAAGCCGGTGACGAGGCCGTCGAACGGCTGCGCACCCGGCTGGACGGTCTCGGCGACTCCCTGGTGGTGGTCGGCGGCGACGGCCTGTGGAACGTCCATGTGCACGTGGACGACGCGGGGGCCGCGGTGGAGGCCGGCGTCGAGGCCGGCCGGCCGTACCGCATCCGCATCACCCACTTCGCCGCCGACCGGGCGCACGCCCGCCCCGAACCCGCCCGGCGCGCGGTCGTCGCGGTCGTCCCGGGCGACGGCCTCGCCGCCCTGTGCGAGCAGGCCGGCGCGACGACGGTGCTCGCCCGGCCCGGCGAGCCGCCCGCCAGCGGCGAACTCGTGGACGCGATCCGCCGCGCCCACGCCCGCGAGGTGGTCCTGCTGCCCAACGACGGCGACCTGCGCCACACCGCCGCCGCTGCCGCCGAACAGGCCAGGGCCCAGGGCATCCGGGTCGCCCTCGTCCCGACCAGGGCCGCCGTCCAGGGCATCGCGGCCCTGGCCGTCCACGAGCCCGACCGCAGCTTCGACGAGGACGTGGTCGCCATGACCTCGGCGGCCGGCGCCACCCGCTACGCCGAACTGGCCGTCGCCGAACGGCAGTCCTGGACCATGGCCGGCATCTGCCAGGCCGGCGACATCCTGGGCCTGATCGACGGAGACGTCGCCGTCATCGGCCAGGACGTCCCCGGCACCGCCCGCGAGGTCCTGGACCGCATGCTCGCGGCGGGCGGCGAACTGGTCACCCTGGTCCTCGGCGAGGACACCCCGGCCACCCTCGCCGGCACCCTGGAGGAACACGTCCGCGAGGGCTACCTGGCGGTGGACACCACGGTCTACGACGGCGGCCACCAGCACGCTCCGCTCCTGATCGGCGTGGAGTAGGCGGCCCGGAGCACCACATCGGGCCCGTCCGGCGGGGGCGCCCGACCGGGCCCGTCCGGCGACCGAGGACGAGGGGGCACGCCGGACGGTCCCGGCGCCGGACCACCGCCCCCCCGCCGGGGCCCTACGCGGTGCGGGCCACGTACGCCCGTACCGACTCCACCTCCGCCCGCCGCGCGTCCACCGTCTCGTCCGCCCCTTCCGGCACGCCCTCGTACGCGGCCACCACCTGCGCCGCCCGCCCCAGCGCGGCCCGGCCCCGGCCCAGGTCCGCCTCCAGCCACGCGGCCGTCAGCACGGAGGCCGTGCGCGAGGCCAGCTGTTCGGGGCCCGCCTCGTGGAAGGCCCGCGCAGCCCGGTCCGCGTACCCGAGCGCCTCCTCGTACGCCACCCGCACCGGATCGTCCGCCGCCTCGCCCGGCTCGCCCTCGCAGGACCGGACGATCAGGTCGGCGGTCTGCCCGTACGTACTCGCGAGCTCAGCCCGCAGCTCCGGACGGGCCGCGCACTCCCGCTCCGCCCCGGCCATGAACGCCCGCGCCGCGCTCATCCCCGAGGGGCCCTCCCGCAGCGCGATCCAGGCCCGTACCCGCAGCGTCCGCACCAGCCCCGGCACCTCGCCCAGCGACCGCCACAGCTCCCCGGCGCGCGCGTACGCCTGCTCGGCCTCCGCGTTCAGCTCCGCCCGGTACAGGGACTCCCCGGCGAGCTGGGCGAGCATCGCGTGGTCGTGCTGCTCGGGCCAGGCGCGGGCGATGTCCGCCGCCCGCAGCCGGTGCTCCGCCGCCGCCCTCGGCTCGTCCAGCGCCATCAGCCCGTCGCCGAGCCACCACAGCGTCTGGACGAGCATGCCGTCCCCGTGGTCGTCGGCCGAGATGTCGGGCAGGACGGCCTCCAGCACGGCTGCCGCCTCCGCCGCCCGGCCCAGCCCCAGCAGCCGGCCACCGAGCCGGTGCCGCGCGTAGACCCCCAGCGACTCGCTCTCACCGGCCTCGTCCGCCCAGTGCGAGGCGTCCAGGGTGCGGTCCGCCGCCTCGCCGAGCCGCCCGGTCGCGGCCAGCGCCTCGGCCAGCTGGAGAAGGAGCCGGGCCCGGCCGGACGGGCTCACCAACGTCTCGCCGTGCTCCAGCGCCGCCCGCGCGGCCCGCTCCGCCGTCGCGTGGTCGTGCAGCCGGCCGGCGGTCTGCGCCGTCCGTGCCTCGTAGTCCACGGCGCTCCAGGGCAGCCCCGCCCCGTGCGCCTCGGCGGCGGCCCGCTCGTACAGGCCGAGGGCGCCGGGGTCGTCGCCCCGGTGGGCCGCGACATCCCCGAGGTGGCCCAGCGCCTCCGCGATCCGGGTGGCGACCCGGCCCTCGCCGCGCCGGGGCTCGGCGAACGCCAGCACCTCCCGGGCCGCCTCTTCGAGCTCCGCGACCGCGGCCAAGTGCGCCTCCTCGTTCGCCGCCCGCAGCATCCGCTGCTCGGTGATCCGGGCCCGGCAGACCAGGACTCCGGACGCCTGCCGCGCCGTCGCCCCGCCCCGGGCGTGCAGGGCGAGGGCCTGCTCCACGAGCGGCCCGATCAGGGCCGCCGCCTCATCGGTCTCCCCGTCCAGCGCACGGGCGAAGACCCCCCGGGCGCGCGCGGCGACGGCCTCGCCCGCGTCGCCCCCGGCCTCGTACAGCCCGGCCGCCTTCTCGAACGCCTGCGCGGCCCCGGCGGGCGGCAGGGTGCCGTCCATCGCGAGGTGGTCCTCCAGCGTCGCCCGGTCCAGGTCCGCGAGGACGGCCCCCTCCGCTTCGGCGCGCGCGGCGACCGACCGCCAGGCGGCCCCGGCCTCGGGGCGCAGCGCCTCGGACAGCCGGTGCGCCTCGGCGAGCAGCGCCGCCAGGTCCGGCGCGTCCGCGCCCCCGGCGGCCTCCTGCGGTACGGGGGCGGGCCGGGCCGTGCTCACCGGCCGCGCAGCCCGTAGGCCGAGCGGCAGCCGGTCCAGCAGCGGGGCCTGCGCCAGCCGTTCGCGCACCTCCCCGCCCACGTACCCGTTGCCGTTGCGCTCGTCGAAGCGGGCGGCCAGGGCCAGCGCCCGGCTCCGGGCCCCGACGGCCAGCGAGGCGGCGGTCCACTCCGTCCCGGCCGGGCCGGGCACCGACTGCCCGCCGTGGCCCAGCGCGGTGAGCCGGTCCATCAGCAGGGCGGTCACGGTCAGGAAGTTCATCAGGCTGCTGGGGTTCCCGCTGTCCGTGAAGTACGCCGGCCGCTCGGCGAGGATCTCCAGGCCCCGGGCCTCGTTGCCGGTCAGCGCGCAGAACTCGATGTGCAGTGCGGCCGAGTAGCGCATGCTCTCCATCGGCCGGACCATCCGGTAACCGCGCAGATGGTGCGCCCGCGCCTGCTCCGCGCGCCCCGTCCGCAGCAGCGGCAGCAGGGAGGACGCCAGCACGGCGTGCGGCTCGTGCGCGCAGACGTGCTCCCCGTCCAGCACCGGAGCCCAGGTCTTCAGCGCCTCCTCGTCCAGCCCGCGCAGCACCTGCCAGGCGCCCTGCCCGTGCAGTTCGCAGGCGTGGCAGTTGGCCATCCGGTCCCGGTCGGCGGCCAGCCAGGCGGTGTACGCCCGCTCGCCCCGTTCCAGGTCGCCCAGGTGCCGGGCGATCTCCAGCTCGCCCTGGCGCACGGCCCGCTCCGAGTGGCCGGCGAGCCGGTAGCGGTGGGCCATCTCGGCCTGCCACTTCTCGATGGAGGCGAGCGGGATGTGCGGCTGGTCGACCATGGAGCTGGAGACCCACTTGAACATCCAGAACAGATGATGGGTCATGAACCGGTCGAAGTCGCCGGGCTGTTCGTCCCACAGCTTCAGCAGCCGCGCGAAGGGCACGAACAGCTTGTCCTTCTCGGAGCTGTAGTTGTAGACCTGAAGCTGATGGACGAGCGCCTCGATCACCAGCGCGCCGTCCCCGCTCCGCTCGGCCTCGGCCAGGAGCCGTTCCGAGCGGGCGTTGCGCGCGGGCCCCTCGGGCTCGTCCTGCATGTCCCGCAGGGCCTGGCGGATCGTCGCTGCGTCGGCGCTCATCGGCCGTCCTCCTGGGGGTTCACGGGCGGGGTGGGGACGCGGCGCCGGGCGGCGCGGCGGGCGGTGGGGCCGGGGGAGCGGCCGGAGGGGTGGCCGGGGGTGCGGCCGGGGGCGCGGCCCACTCCAGGAGCCCCATGAAGGCCCGGTTCAGCAGCGCCGAGTCGGCCGGGCGCAACGGACGCTGCGCCATCAGCAGGGCCTGCCCGTACAGCGCCTCCGTCGCGGTCGCCGCCAGTTCCGGGGTGTCCAGCGAACCGATGCGGCGGATCAGCGGGTTGAGCTGGTTCAGTACGAGCCGGGCACGCGGCGCGCTGCCGCGCAACGAGCCCAGAATGCCCGCCCACAGATCGTCCGCCCGCGCCTCGGCCTCGGCCCTGGCCCGCTCATGACGGACCGACCGGTCGTCCAGATGCAGCGCCGGAGTGGTCACCGGGTGGAAGGCGCGCACCACCACGTCGCAGCCCAGCGGGTCGAGCCGGGCCCGCGCCGCCGCGAGGAACGGGCCGAGCGCCAGCTCCTCGGCCGGGTCCACGGCGTCCAGATGCGCGGTCACCGTATCGGCGTCCAGCTCCGCGACCACCGTCCCCGGCCGGGCCGCGGGCAGCCGCTCGACCAGCTCGGTGTCGTACGTGTAGCCGCCGTTGACCACCCCGATGCCCTGCGCCGACGCGATCGGCGCGACCTGCCGGAACTCCTCCACGGTCCGGGTGAAGTGCACCACCGGGTGGCGCCGGGCGAACTCCTCCAGGGACAGCCTGCCGTCCGTCGTCTCGAACGGCAGCCACGGCAGCATCGTGCGCCACATCGCCTCGTCGTGCCTGGCCAGCGACTTCACGCCCAAGTGGTGCACGGACAGGAACTGCGCCAGCCGCTCCGGATCACCCGCCGCGAGTCCCGTCAGCCACTGTCTGACCCGGTCGCCCAGCGCGTCCCGCACGGCGGCCAGCGTCTCGTCCGCGTACAGCGCCTCGCGCGAGGCGGTGGGCCGCAGGGTGTCCGTGTCGATCACGCACCGCACGAAGAACGCCCACTCCGGCAGCAGTTCCTCCGCCCGGTCCGTCAGCAGCATGCCCTTGAGATGCACCCGGTGACCCGCGCGCTGCGCCGGGCTCACCGCCGACGGCAGGACATGGGCCACCCCGCGTATCCCGGCGAGCGGCAGGGCGAGATCGATCGTGTCGAGCGGTGAGAAGCCGAACTGCTCGTGGCAGTGGCGCGCCAGCGCCACCCGCCGCGCGGCCGGGCTCGGATACGCCCGGTCCCAGGGGGCCGGCAGCGCCGTGACGGCCGCCTCGCCGACCCGGACGTCGTACGGCAGCAGCGAACCGAAGTCACGGGCCAGCGCGAGCACCCGCTCCTCCGCCAGCCACTCGGCGCTCCCCGGCCGGGCGGTCAGATGCACGGTGGTCCCGGGCTCCGGGCGCGCGCTGTCGGGCAGCGTACGGACGGTGTACGAACCGTCGTCACGGGCGCACCACTCCACCGGCGGCTCCCCGGGCGTCCGCGCGGACCGGCTCACCACCCGGATCTCGGCGGCCACCACGAAGCACGCCAGCAGCCCGATCCCGAACTGACCGAGGAACCCGGCACGCGCCGAGGCGAGCGACTCGGCACCGTCCCGTTTGGAGCTGCGGCCGATCGTGGCGAGCAGGCTGTGCACATCGGCCTCGGTCAGGCCGATGCCGCTGTCCTCCACCCGCAGCCGGCCGTCCCCGGCGTACAGCCGCACCAGCGCGGGCGCGTCCGGCTCATCGGCCCGGCGGGCGGTGATGGCGTCCACGGCGTTCTGCAGCAGCTCGCGCAGGTAGACGCGGGGCGAGGAGTAGAGGTGGTGGGAGAGGAGGTCGACCAGTCCGCGCAGATCCACCTGGAAGGTGTGCGGTTCCCGGGCGGCGGCGGAATCGGGTGCTGAAGTCTCGGATGTCATCGTCGCAGCGCCGGTGGGGGACCTTTCGGCAGCGCGGGTCGGGCGGTCCCCGGGAGGGTGACCGCGAAGGAGAGGTGTGGGGGAGGCGATCCTAGAGTCGAGGCGGCCATTCCGACCAGGGGTTTCCGGGGCCCACGGCGGTGCCCGCCGGACAACTGTCACTGCCGTGGTGTGCAATGGATCGCGTGTCTGCGTTCGACGAACCCCTCAAGAAGCTGCTCGGTGGCGCCACCGCGAAGGTGATGGCGGACCACCTCGACCTGCACACGGTCGGTGATCTGCTGCATCACTACCCGCGCCGGTACGAGGAGCGCGGCCGGCTCACGGCGCTGACCGACCTCCCGCTCGACGAGCACGTCACGGTCGTCGCCCAGGTCGCCGACGCCCGTGTGCTGACGTTCAACGGCGGCCGCGGCAAGCGCCTCGAAGTGACCCTCACCGACGGCCACGGCCGGCTCCAGCTGGTCTTCTTCGGCCACGGCGTCCACAAACCGCACAAGGACCTGCTGCCGGGCCGGCGCGCCATGTTCGCCGGCAAGGTCTCCGTCTTCAACCACAAGATGCAGCTCGCCCACCCCACGTACCAGCTGCTCGACGCCGCATCCGCGGACGACGCCGGGGCGACCGAGGCCGTGGACGCCTTCGCGGGGAAGCTGCTGCCGATCTACCCCGCCTGCAAGCAGCTCGACTCCTGGCGGATCGCCAAGGCGGTCGACGCGGTGCTGCCCAGCGCCCAGGACGCCGTGGACCCGCTGCCCGACGCCCTGCGCGAGGGCCGCGGCTTCACCCCACTGCCCGAGGCCCTGCTGAAGATCCACCGGCCGCAGACCAAGGCCGATGTCGCGGCAGCCCGGGACCGGCTGAAGTGGGACGAGGCATTCGTCCTCCAGGTCGCGCTGGCCCGCCGCAGGTTCGCCGACACCCTGCTCCCGGCCGTCGCCCGCCGCCCCGCCCCCGACGGCCTGCTCGACGCCTTCGACGCGAAGCTGCCGTTCACCCTCACCGACGGCCAGTTGAAGGTCTCCGAGGAGATCTTCGACGACCTCGCCACCGAACACCCGATGCACCGCCTCCTCCAGGGCGAGGTCGGTTCCGGAAAGACCATGGTCGCCCTGCGCGCCATGCTCGCCGTGGTCGACGCCGGCGGGCAGGCCGCGATGCTCGCGCCCACCGAGGTCCTCGCCCAGCAGCACCACCGGTCCATCACCGAGATGATGGGGGAGCTGGCCGAAGGAGGCATGCTCGGCGGTTCCGACCGGGGGACGAAGGTCGTCCTGCTCACCGGTTCCATGGGCACCGCCGCGCGCCGCCAGGCCCTGCTCGACCTGGTCACCGGCGAGGCCGGCATCGTCATCGGCACGCACGCGTTGATCGAGGACAAGGTCAAGTTCCACGACCTGGGCCTGGTCGTCGTGGACGAGCAGCACCGCTTCGGCGTGGAGCAGCGCGATGCCCTGCGCTCCAAGGGCAAACAGCCCCCGCACCTGCTCGTCATGACCGCCACCCCCATCCCCCGCACGGTCGCCATGACGGTCTTCGGCGACCTGGAGACGTCCGTACTCGACCAGCTGCCGGCCGGCCGCTCACCCATCGCCAGCCACGTCGTCCCCGCCAAGGACAAGCCCCACTTCCTCACCCGCGCCTGGGAACGGGTCCGCGAGGAAGTGGAGAACGGCCACCAGGCGTACGTGGTCTGCCCCCGCATCGGGGACGACGAGGACGACCCCGCAAAGAAGAAGGGGAAGAAGAAGACCGCCGAGGAGGAGGCGACGGCGGACAAGCGCCCGCCGCTCGCCGTCCTGGAGATCGCCGAACAGCTCGCGAAGGGCCCTCTGAGCGGCCTGCGCGTCGAGGTGCTGCACGGCAGGATGCAGCCCGACGACAAGGACGACGTGATGCGCCGCTTCGCCGCGGGCGAGGTCGACGTCCTGGTCGCCACCACCGTCATCGAGGTCGGCGTCAACGTCCCCAACGCCACCGCGATGGTGATCATGGACGCCGACCGCTTCGGCGTCTCCCAGCTGCACCAGCTGCGCGGCCGGGTCGGCCGCGGCTCGGCCCCCGGCCTCTGCCTGCTGGTCACCGAGGCCCACGAGGCGAGCCCGGCCCGCGCCCGCCTCTCCGCCGTCGCCGCCACCCTGGACGGTTTCGAGCTGTCCCGCATCGACCTCGAACAGCGCCGCGAGGGCGACGTCCTGGGCCAGGCCCAGTCCGGGGTCCGCTCCTCGCTGCGGGTCCTGAGCGTCATCGACGACGAGGAGGTCATCGCCGCCGCCCGCCAGGAGGCCGTCACCGTCGTGGCCGCCGACCCGGAGCTGGAACACCTGCCGGAGCTGCGCACCGCCCTGGACGCCCTGCTCGACAAGGACCGCGAGGAGTACCTGGAGAAGGGGTGAGCACGGGCAGTGCCCTCGCCGGGCCCCGTCCCCGGGCCCGCCGGGCCCCGGAGCGCCCCGTCCCCGCCGACGCCATATCGTGGGAGGCACGGCGCCCGCTCCACCCCGCGCGCCGCCCCGACCCGAGGAACAGTCACCCATGACCCGCGTGATCGCAGGCGTGGCCGGCGGACGCCGCCTGGCCGTCCCGCCCGGCACCGGCACCCGCCCCACCTCCGACCGGGCGCGCGAGGGCCTGTTCTCCACCTGGCAGGCGCTCCTCGGCACCCTGGACGGCATCCGGATCGCCGACCTCTACGCGGGCTCGGGCGCCGTCGGCCTCGAAGCGCTCTCCCGGGGCGCGGCCCACGCCCTGCTCGTCGAGGCCGACACCAAGGCCGTCCGCACGGTCCGGGACAACGCCCGCACCCTGGGCCTGCCCGGCGCCGAGGTCCGCAGCGGCAAAGCGGAACAGATCGTGACGGGCCCGGCACCCGCGGAGCCGTACGACGTGGTCTTCCTGGACCCGCCCTACGCCGTCACCGACGACGATCTTGGCGAGATCCTGCTCACACTCCGTTCCCAGGGGTGGCTCACAGCCGACGCGCTCGTCACCGTGGAACGCAGCACCAGAGGCGGAGAATTCAGCTGGCCCAAGGGATTCGAGCCATTGCGGGCCCGTCGCTACGGCGAGGGAACGCTTTGGTACGGTCGCGCCGCCGCTACGTGCGAAGA
Organism: Streptomyces sp. ATexAB-D23; assembly: GCF_000373645.1. Classification (GTDB taxonomy): domain Bacteria; phylum Actinomycetota; class Actinomycetes; order Streptomycetales; family Streptomycetaceae; genus Streptomyces; species Streptomyces castrisilvae. The sequence goes on from NZ_KB892009.1 coordinate 38,607, forward strand.
CGCACGATGACCGGACCGGAGAGCGAGGGAATCAAGTTGCGCCGCGCCGTATGCCCGGGGTCGTTCGACCCCATCACCAATGGACATCTCGACATCATCGGCCGCGCCTCGAAGCTGTACGACGTCGTACATGTCGCGGTGATGATCAACCAGTCCAAGAAGGGCCTGTTCACGGTCGACGAGCGGATAGAGCTCATCCGCCAGGTCACGTCGGACTTCGGCAACGTCCAGGTCGAGTCCTTCCACGGACTGCTGGTCGACTTCTGCAAGGAGCGCGACATCCCGGCGATCGTGAAGGGCCTGCGGGCCGTCAGCGACTTCGACTACGAACTCCAGATGGCCCAGATGAACAACGGGCTCTCCGGCGTCGAAACGCTCTTCGTGCCGACCAACCCCACCTACAGCTTCCTGTCGTCCTCCCTGGTCAAGGAGGTGGCGACCTGGGGCGGCGACGTCTCCCACCTGCTGCCCCCGGTCGTCCACGAGGTCCTGACCGAACGCCTCGCGCAGCGCTGAGCCGCTGACAGGGCGTCAGCCGCGCACCCCGCAGGTGTCGGACGGGCGCCGACTGGCCGTACAGTCGTCCCGTCCGTCTCCAATCGGCAGTAGAGAGTGGCGAGCACACGGTGGACGTGCAGAAGAAGCTCGACGAGATCGTCGAGACGGTCGGGAACGCCCGGTCCATGCCCATGTCGGCATCCTGCGTGGTCAACCGCGCCGACCTGCTCTCGATGCTCGAAGAGGTGCGCGACGCCCTGCCCGGCTCGCTCGCCCAGGCCGCCGAGGTCATCGGCGGTCATGAGCAACTGGTCGAGCAGGCCCGCCAGGAGGCCGGCCGGATCATCGAGAACGCCCACGCCGAGCGCACCACCCTGGTCTCCGACACCGAGATCGCCCGGCGCTCCCAGGCCGAGGCCGACCGGATTCTCGCCGAGGCCCGCAAGGAGGCCGAAGAGGTCCGCGCCGAGGCCGACGAGTACGTCGACAGCAAGCTCGCCAACTTCGAGGTCGTCCTCACCAAGACCATCGGCTCCGTCGACCGGGGCCGCGAGAAGCTCCTCGGCCGCGGCCAGGGCTTCGACGACCAGGGTTACGAGGACCCGGACTTCACCGAGGCCCCCGAGCGCAGCGCCGACCCGGCCACGCTCCAGCGCCGGGCCGACGAGTACGTGGACACCAAGCTCGGCGCCTTCGAGGCGGTGCTCGCCAAGACCCTGGAGGCGGTCGGCCGGGGCCGGCAGAAGCTGCACGGCCGGGTCGCCACCGACGAGCTGGGCGCGCACATCGCGGCCCAGGACGCGGCGGGCAGCCAGGGCCACACCAGCGACGAGGACCACTGGGCCGGACTGGCCGAGGTGGCCACCCCGCAGCCGCTCCAGGTTCCCCACCAGTCCGAGCCGCAGTACCCCGCCCAGCCGGAGCCGCAGTACGCGCAGACGTACGCCTACCAGGACCAGCCGCAGCAGGACACCTATCAGGACCAGTCCCGGCAGGACGCCTACCAGGATCCCGCGCAGCAGGACGTCTACGGCTACCAGCAGCAGCCCGACCCGTACGCGGCCTACCAGCAGCAGGGCTACGACCAGCAGGCCCAGGCCGTGATGCCGGCACAGGGCGGCGGCTACGACGCCTGGCAGCAGCCCGTACCGGCGCAGCAGCCGCTCCAGCAGCACGGCGAGGGCGCCCTCGACGAGACCAGTCTGTTCGACACCAGCATGATCGACCTGGACCAGCTGCGCCGCTACGAGCAGGAGCGCTGACCCTGGGCGATCATGCCGCGCGGGCCCGGATTGGGAGCTGAGCGGTGAGTCCAGTATCCTGGATCCTCGGTCGCGCGCATGTCCGCGATCCCGGCTGCCCGCTTCGACTCCGGACCGGTCGGCCCCTCCCACCCCCACCGCGCGTGACGCGTTCGATCCGAAAGCAGGAGAAGCCCTGAACGGCCACCTCGACCACCGAAACCCCCTCGTGTTCGATACGCACGAGCTGGGTCGGCGTCCCGGTGCCATGCAGCGGCTGACCCGCACGGCGGACGCCCCCGCCGATCTCGGTATCGCCGGCGTCATCGGAGTGCCGGAAGGCGCCCCGGTGGAGCTGAAGGTCCGCCTCGAATCCGTCATGGAGGGTGTGCTCGTCACCGGCACCGCCCGTGCGACGGCCGAGGGGGAGTGCGTAAGGTGTCTGGAGCCGCTGAGCCGTGAGGTGGAGGCGGACTTCCAGGAGATGTTCTCGTACCCTGACGCCGATGACCGGAACCGTGGCAAGACGGCGGACCCGGTCGACGACGCCGAGGACGACGAGGACAGGTATTTCCTAGAGGACGGCTTGTTCGACCTCGAACCCGTGCTGCGTGATGCGGTGGTGCTCGCACTGCCGATGCAGCCGGTGTGCAAGGAGACCTGCGCCGGTCTGTGTTCCGAATGCGGAATCAGGCTGGACGAGAATCCGGGCCACCACCACGATGCCGTCGACGCACGTTGGGCGGCACTGCAAGGACTCGCCGAGACCGTTCAGGACGGCGAGAAGGACAACATGGGCGGCGCCGCACCCGGCGTCGACAAGAAGCAGGAGAAGTAGCCGTGGCTGTTCCGAAGCGGAAGATGTCGCGCAGCAACACGCGCCACCGCCGGTCGCAGTGGAAGGCTGCGGTCCCCACCCTGGTTTCGTGCGAGCGCTGCCAGGAGCCGAAGCTGCAGCACATCGCGTGCCCCAGCTGCGGCACGTACAACAAGCGCCAGGTCCTCGAGGTCTGAGCGGCTGGTGAGAGGCCCGATGTCTGAGTTGTCCCACGCCAAGAAGCAGGCAGACAACGTCAACACAGCCTCGTCCCACACGCTTCTGGAAGGGCGGCTCGGTTATCAGATCGAGTCCGCCCTTCTGGTGCGTGCGCTGACCCACCGTTCGTACGCGTACGAGAACGGCGGTCTGCCCACCAACGAGCGGCTGGAGTTCCTAGGGGACTCCGTGCTCGGCCTGGTGGTCACGGACACGCTGTACCGCACCCACCCCGACCTGCCCGAAGGCCAGCTGGCCAAGTTGCGGGCCGCGGTGGTCAACTCGCGTGCGCTTGCGGAAGTGGGCCGCGGCCTAGAACTCGGCTCCTTCATCCGGCTCGGCCGCGGTGAAGAGGGCACGGGTGGCCGGGACAAGGCCTCCATCCTCGCCGACACCCTTGAAGCGGTGATCGGCGCGGTCTATCTCGATCAGGGCCTCGACGCGGCCTCGGAGCTGGTCCACCGGCTCTTCGACCCGCTCATCGACAGGTCCTCGAACCTCGGCGCCGGCCTGGACTGGAAGACCAGCCTCCAGGAGCTCACCGCGAGCGAGAGCCTCGGAGTCCCCGAGTACCTCGTCACGGAGACCGGCCCGGACCACGAGAAGACCTTTACTGCTGCTGCTCGCGTCGGTGGTGTCTCGTACGGCACCGGCACCGGCCGTAGCAAGAAGGAAGCGGAGCAGCAGGCGGCCGAGTCCGCCTGGCGCGAGATCAGCGCCGCAGCCCAGGCGCGGGAGGCCGCGGCGAAGGCCGCGGCCGACGGAGGGGTCGCCGACACCCCTGCCGGCCCGTCGCCTTCCACGGACGGTGCTCCCGCCTGACCTGCGAGAACCCCCCGGTGCCAGTCGTGCGCCGGGGGGTTCTCCCTGTCCGCACCCCACCCGTCACCGTCCCGTTCGAGACGCAGAGCCAGGAGCGACACCGTGCCCGAACTGCCCGAGGTCGAAGTCGTCCGCCGCGGTCTGGAACGCTGGGTCGCCGGCCGGACGGCCGCTGAGGTCGAGGTCCTGCACCCGCGCGCGGTCCGCCGCCACCTCGCGGGCGGCGTGGACTTCGCGGCCCGGCTCGCGGGCGCGCGCTTCGGGACGGCGATGCGCCGCGGCAAGTACCTGTGGGTGCCGCTGGACGACGCGGCGGACTCACTCCTCGGCCACCTCGGCATGAGCGGCCAGCTCCTCGTCCAGCCCGAGGGGGCGCCCGACGAGAAGCACCTGCGGATCAGGATCAGGTTCGCCGACTCCGTCGGCACCGAGCTGCGGTTCGTGGACCAGCGCACCTTCGGCGGGCTCTCGCTCCACGAGAACACCCCCGACGGCCTGCCCGACATCATCGCCCACATCGCCCGCGACCCCCTGGACCCGGCCTTCGACGACGCCGCCTTCCACACGGCACTGCGCCTGCGCCGCACCACGGTCAAGCGCGCCCTGCTCGACCAGTCGCTGATCAGCGGGGTCGGCAACATCTACGCGGACGAGGCGCTCTGGCGCTCCCGGCTGCACTACGACCGCCCGACCGCGACGCTGACCCGCCCCAGGTCCGCCGAGCTGCTCGGCCACGTCCGCGACGTGATGAACGCGGCGCTGGCCCAGGGCGGCACGAGCTTCGACAGCCTCTATGTGAACGTCAACGGCGAATCGGGCTACTTCGACCGCTCGCTCGACGCCTACGGCCGCGAGGGCGAGCCCTGCCACCGCTGCGGTACGGCGATGGCGCGGCGCCCCTGGATGAACAGGTCGAGCTACTACTGCCCGCGCTGCCAGCGCCCGCCCCGGCCTCAGGCCTCGCGCGCCGCGTCGTAGCGCTCACGCGCCGCCAGGACCTCGGACATGCGGCCCTCCACGAAGTGGATCAGACCGAGCAGCCGCTCCGCGACCTCGCGCCCGAGCGGGGTCAGCTCGTAGTCGACGCGGGGCGGATTGACGAGCTGTGCCTCGCGGTGCACCAGACCGTCCCGCTCCAGCGCGTGCAGGGTCTGGGACAGCATCTTCTCGCTGACCCCGTCGACCCGGCGGCGCAGTGCGTTGAAGCGCAGGCTCCCTTCGTACAGCGCCCCGAGCGTGAGGCTGCCCCAGCGGCCGGTGGCGTGTTCCAGCAGGCCGCGCGAGGGGCACCGCTTGGAGAACACGTCGAACGGCAGATCGGCGTCCTGCCGCTCCTCGGGCGATGCGGTGCTCTGGTCCATGAAAACCAGCGTACGCCCGCACAGCGCTTTCCTGGAGACAGCGGAATCCATGGGGAAGCGAGTGGGGCGTACGGGGTGGTGCCTACGGGCGATGCGTACGGCGGTGGCGGGCCGGAGGCCGGTCAGAAGCCGAAGTCCTGGGTCCACCAGGGGCCGCCGGCCCCGAGGTGGACGCCGACGCCGAGGGTCTTGTAATCGCAGTTGAGAATGTTTGCCCGGTGGCCGTCGCTGTTCATCCAGGCGTCCATCACGGCCTGGGCGTCGGCCTGTCCGCGGGCGATGTTCTCGCCGCCGAGCCCCGAGACACCGGCCGCGTCCGCCCGGTCCCAGGGGGTCTTCCCGTCCGGGTCGGTGTGGCCGAAGAAGCCGCGCTCGGCCATGTCGTCGCTGAAGTTCTGGGCGAGCGAGGCCAGCGAGGCGCTCGCCGTGACCGGGCTGCACCCGACCTTGGCGCGCTCCTGGTTGACCAGGGCGAGCACGGCGGCCTCGGCGGAGGCCGGGGTGGCGGTCGGGGTGCTGCTCCTGGACGGGGCCGGGGCGGAGGACGAGGGCTTCGGGGCGGCGGGGGCCGCCGGGGTGCTGCTCCCGGCCGCCGTGGTGGCGGGTGCCTTGGAGGTGCTGGAGGAGGGGCGGGCCGACTCCTTCTTCTTGGCCGCCGCCTTCTTGCCGGCCGCGGTCTTCGTCGGCGTGGCCGACTTCGAGGGCGATGCGGAAGAGGGCGAGGCGGAAGCGGAAGGCGAGGCCGATGCCGATGCGGATGCGGAAGCCGACCGGGAGGCGGTCGCCGATTCGGAGGGCGTGCCGGACTTGGTGGAACGCGACTTCGCGGGTCCGGTGGAGCGGTCGGTTCCGCGGCTGGCCTTCGCCGAAGCGGAGGAGCGGTCGGCGGGCTCGGTGGTGGCGCCGCCCTGGGTGAGCAGGTCCGGGGCCGCCTGGGAGCGCACCTGATCGACGGTCGGGCCGCCGCCCACGGTGTGGCTGTCACCGCCGGGCAGCAGACCCGAGGCCACGGCGACGGCTCCGACGGCCATGGCCGCCGAGACGCCTATCAGCCCCGTGCGCACGGGTATCGCGGATCGCTTCCTGCGGCCCGCTTCCCGGCGCCGGCCGGCGGCCCCGTCCGCGGACTCCTCAGCGGCGGGAGCTGCGGCGATGCGTCGATGGCGTCCCATCTGCTGTGCCCTTCTGACGACCTGGACGCCGTTTTCGGCGCCCCACGCTCACCCGAACGAGTGAAGCTTTTGCGAGGGGACTGTACGCCATGGCGATTCGCAGAGAAGTGCTCCGCGAGTAATTGACCGGCTAGCGTTCGGGCATGAACGAAGATGCGCGACTCATCGCCTGGGTACGCGGCCGAGTACAGCAAGTAGGGTTCCGCTGGTTCACCAGGGCAAACGCTTTGGAGATCGGGGGCCTCACCGGTTTCGCCCTCAATCTGGACGACGGCAGGGTGCAGGTCGTGGCCGAGGGCCCGCGTGAGAATTGCCACCGTCTCCTGGAGTGGCTGCGGTCGGACGACACACCCGGCCGCGTTGACGGTGTCACTGAGATATGGGACACGCCGCGCGGAGGATATGAGGGATTCGCGATCCGCTGACCCGGCACCGGAACCCGGCGGGAAAGGGGCTCGTGTTCGGGCCGTGTTCGAGGCGCGGCGCGGGGTGACGGCAGGTGCCCCCGTCGCGCGTACACATGAAATGACCTGCGGAATGACCCGATGGTTGCCAAGATTCGGTTGGCGTGCCAGGCTGCCGCAGTAACGATGATCTCCGGACCCCTGAGGGCCCCGCTGGAGAGTCGCGCGGCATGATCGTCCCGCCGTGCGCCCCCGGGACGCCTGCCTCAGCGGGGTGTGATCGTGTTGACCGTCAAACTTTTTGGTGAGACTCTGAAATCCCCGCGCACCTTAGCTGTTCGGCAGAGCTGGTAGGCAGCAGGACAGCAGTGACACAGAGGCACTGCCGAGCACCGCGGGTGCGATCCCTCACGACCCACACCGCATCGGTCGGTCACTCATTGTGGAGGACCATCCATCATGGCAAAGGCGCTTCTCGGTTACGTCGGCGGTTCCGACCCGCGACTCCTCGCCGAGATGCGACGGCTCCAGCAGCGCGTCCAGGACCTCGAGTCCGAACTCGTACGCATTCAGGACGAGAACGACGCGCTCAACGCCGCCGCCCAGCACCAAGAGTCGCTGCTCGACAGCATCGACATCGACGTACCCCAGGCGGAGCCGGCGCTGACCTGACCCGATCGAGAGGCCCTCACGGGCCGGTCGGGCGGTACACGTCAACCGCACGGGCACATCGCCGGATCATCACCGGATCATTGAAGGTCAATCGCGGGCCGGACGGCCGCAGAATCGCGTTGATCTGCTTCTCCTCGGCCTCGTCATTGATCCGGTAACGCGCGTCTTCACGGAGACGCACGATTCGTCGTGAGACGCGTGATCCAGAATTACAAGGGACGCTTCGGCGTCCCTTCTTTCTTTTCCCCTTCGCCCCGCGCAGGTCCTGCCCCGGACGTACACCCCTTCCCTTACCGTCTGATGTGCCCTGCCCCTTCATCGGTGAAACCGAGAGCGAAAGGTAGAGTCCGGCGGCGTGCACCTCAAGGCCCTGACCCTGCGCGGTTTCAAATCGTTCGCCTCCGCCACGACCCTTCGGTTCGAACCGGGGATCACCTGCGTGGTCGGCCCCAATGGCTCGGGCAAGTCCAATGTGGTGGACGCGCTCTCCTGGGTCATGGGGGAGCAGGGGGCCAAATCCCTGCGCGGCGGCAAGATGGAGGACGTGATCTTCGCCGGGACCACCGGCCGGCCGCCGCTGGGCCGGGCGGAGGTGTCGCTGACCATCGACAATTCCGACGGCGCCCTGCCGATCGAGTACGCCGAAGTGACGATCACGCGGATCATGTTCCGCAACGGCGGCAGCGAATACCAGATCAACGGCGACACCTGCCGGCTGCTCGACATCCAGGAACTGCTCTCCGACTCCGGCATCGGCCGCGAGATGCACGTCATCGTCGGCCAGGGCCAGCTGGACTCCGTCCTGCACGCCGACCCGATGGGCCGCCGCGCCTTCATCGAGGAGGCCGCCGGCGTCCTCAAGCACCGCAAGCGCAAGGAGAAGGCGCTGCGGAAGCTGGACGCGATGGGGGCGAACCTGGCCAGGGTGCAGGACCTCACCGACGAGCTGCGGCGGCAGCTGAAGCCGCTCGGCCGCCAGGCGGCGGTGGCCCGCAGGGCCGCGGTCATCCAGGCCGACCTGCGCGACGCCCGGCTCCGCCTCCTCGCCGACGACCTCGTGACGCTGCGCACCGCCCTGCGCGGTGAGATCGCCGACGAGGCCGCGCTCAAGCGGCGCCGGGAGGCCGCCGAGGCGGAACTCAAGGCCGCACTCGGACGCGAGGCCGGGCTGGAGGACGAGGTGCGGCGGCTGACCCCCCGGCTCCAGCGCGCCCAGCAGACCTGGTACGAGCTGTCCCAGCTGGCCGAACGGGTGCGCGGCACGATCTCGCTGGCCGACGCCCGGGTGAAGAGCGCCACCGCCCCGCCCGAGGAGGAGCGGCGCGGCCGCGATCCCGAGGACATGGAGCGCGAGGCGGCCCGCATCCGCGAACAGGAGGCGGAGCTGACCGCGGCCCTGGAGGCGGCGGAACACGCGCTGGAGGACACCGCCTCCCACCGCGCCGAGCTGGAACGAGAGTTGGCGGCCGAGGAGCGCAGGCTCAAGGACGCCGCCCGCGCCCAGGCCGACCGCCGCGAAGGGCTCGCCCGGCTGCACGGTCAGGTCAACGCCGCCCGCAGCCGCGCCGGTTCGGCCCAGGCGGAGATCGACCGGCTGGCCGCGTCCCGCGACGAGGCGCGGGAGCGTGCGGTCGCGGCCCAGGAGGAGTACGAGCAGCTGAAGGCCGAGGTCGACGGCCTGGACGCCGGGGACACCGAGCTGGGCGAGCGCCACGAGGCCGCCCGCCGGGAGCTGAAGGAGGCCGAGGCGGCGCTCTCCGGGGCCCGCGAGGAGGCCACCGCGGCCGAACGCCGGCGCGCCGCCCTCGCCGCCCGGCACGACGCGCTGGCCCTCGGGCTGCGGCGCAAGGACGGTACGGGCGTGCTGCTCGCGGCCCGCGACCGGCTCGCCGGGCTGCTCGGACCGGCGGCGGAGCTGCTGACGGTGGCCCCGGGGTACGAGGTGGCGGTGGCGGCGGCGCTGGGCGCGGCGGCGGACGCGGTCGCGGTGGCGGACCCGGCCACGGCGGCCGAGGCGATCCGGCTGCTGCGCAAGCAGGACGCGGGCCGCGCGGCCCTGCTCCTCGGCGGCGTGCCCCGGGGTGCGGACGCGGTGGGCCAGGTACCCGGGCAGGGGGCCCAGGGGCACCCGCCGCAGGTCGTCCTTCCCGGGCAGAGCGCCCAGGCCGTGGACGCCCCGGAGGCGGTGGCCGGCCTCGGACCCGCGGACGCCGCTGAGCCCGGGGCCGCCCCGGAGGCGGTGGCCGGCCTCGGGCGGCCCGCGGACGCCGCTGAGCCCGTGGACGCCCCGGAGCGCGGAGGCAGCGCCGCCGACCGGCAGCCGGTCCCGGTCGTCGTCGCCGGTCCGGGGGCGCCCGCCGTCGCCGATCTCGTCGGCGGCCCCGCCGGGCTGGTGGCCGCCGTCCGCAGGCTGGTGCGGGACATGGTCGTCGTCTCCACCCTGGAGGACGCCGAGGACCTGGTGGCCGCCCGTCCCGAGCTGACGGCGGTGACCGGCGAGGGGGACCTCCTCTCCGCGCACTTCGCGCACGGTGGCTCGGCGGGCGCTCCGAGCCTCCTCGAAGTGCAGGCGTCCGTGGACGAGGCGGCCGCCGAACTCGCCGAGCTGGCCGTCCGCTGCACGGAGCTGGCCGAGGCGCAGCGCCTCGCGGCCGAGCGGCGGACCGCGTCGGCGGCGCTGGTCGAGGAGCTGGGGGAGCAGCGGCGGGCCGTGGAGCGGGAGAGGTCCGGGGTGGCCCAGCAGCTCGGCCGGCTGGCCGGTCAGGCGCGGGGCGCCGCCGGTGAGGCCGAGCGCATGGACGCGTCGGCCGCCCGTGCCCAGGAGGCGCTGGAGCGGGCCACGGAGGAGGCCGAGGAGCTGGCCGAACGGCTGCTCGTCGCCGAGGAGGCGGCCGGTGACGGCGCGGACGACGAGCCGGACACCGGCGTGCGCGACCGGCTCGCGGCCGACGGTGCCAACGCCCGCCAGACCGAGATGGAGGCCCGCCTCCAGGTCCGTACGCACGAGGAGCGGGTCAAGGCGCTGGCGGGGCGCGCCGACTCGCTGGACCGGGCCGCGCGGGCCGAGCGCGAGGCGCGGGCGCGGGCCGAGCGGCGCCGGGCCCGGCTGCGGCACGAGGCCGAGGTGGCGTCCGCCGTGGCGTCGGGCGCCCGGCAGCTGCTGGCCCACGTCGAGGTGTCGGTCGTGCGGGCGGAGCGGGAGCGGGCGGCGGCCGAGGCGTCGAAGGGGGAGCGGGAGCGCGAGCTGGGGGCCGAGCGGCTGCGGGGGCGTGATCTCAAGGCGGAGCTGGACAAGCTGACGGACTCGGTGCACCGGGGCGAGGTGCTCGGCGCCGAGAAGCGGCTGCGCGTGGAGCAGTTGGAGACGAAGGCCCTGGAGGAGCTGGGCGTGGAGCCGGCCGGGCTGGTGGCCGACTACGGGCCCGACCAGCCGGTGCCGCCCTCGCCGGCCGCCGAGGGCGAGGAACTGCCCGAGGATCCGGAGCATCCGCGCAACCTGCCGAGGCCGTTCGTCAGGGCCGAGCAGGAGAAGCGGCTCAGGGCGGCCGAACGGGCGTATCAGCAACTCGGGAAGGTGAATCCGCTCGCCCTTGAGGAGTTCTCGGCGCTGGAGGAGCGGCACAAGTTCCTCTCCGAGCAGCTGGAGGACCTGAAGAAGACCCGGGCCGATCTGATGCAGGTCGTCAAGGAGGTGGACGAGCGGGTCGAGCAGGTCTTCACCGAGGCCTACCGGGACACCGCCCGCGAGTTCGAGGGTGTCTTCTCGCGCCTCTTCCCGGGCGGTGAGGGGCGGCTGATCCTGACCGATCCGGACAACATGCTCGCGACCGGTGTCGACGTCGAGGCACGCCCGCCGGGCAAGAAGGTCAAGCGGCTCTCCCTGCTGTCCGGCGGGGAAAGGTCCCTGACGGCAGTGGCGTTGCTGGTCTCGATCTTCAAGGCGAGGCCGAGTCCGTTCTATGTGATGGACGAGGTCGAGGCAGCGCTGGACGACACCAACCTCCAGCGGCTGATCCGGATCATGGAGGAGCTCCAGGAGAGCTCGCAGCTCATCGTGATCACGCACCAGAAGCGGACGATGGAAGTCGCCGACGCCCTGTACGGCGTCTCGATGCAGGGCGACGGCGTCTCGAAGGTGATCAGCCAGCGCCTTCGCTGAGCTTTGACGCAATCTTCAGGACTTCAACCTGACCTTTGGGGTACCAGGGGGTGGTTCCGGCTCCTACCCCGGTATTGACTTCAAAACTTGAAGACATAGTCTCTGCGGCGTCTACTTTGCCTTCAAGTGGTAGCTGGTAAGAAGTTGTGTACCACTGGGAGGAGCTCACCCCCCACGCCTGTCGTTGCGGCCAGGCATCAGGAGTTCATGTGACCAGCACATCGCAGGGACCGGAGTCCGGAGCCAGGGCGGCCCACCCGGATCACCTCGGCCATGTCATCTTCATCACCGCCGCGGCCGCTATGGGTGGCTTCCTCTTCGGCTACGACAGCTCCGTCATCAACGGCGCCGTCGAGGCGATCCGCCACCGCTACGACATCGGCTCGGGCACGCTGGCCCAGGTCATCGCCATCGCCCTGATCGGCTGTGCGATCGGCGCCGCCACGGCCGGCCGCATCGCCGACCGCATCGGCCGCATCCGCTGCATGCAGATCGCCGCCGTCCTGTTCACCATCAGCGCCGTGGGCTCCGCGCTCCCGTTCGCGCTCTGGGACCTGGCGATGTGGCGCATCATCGGCGGCTTCGCGATCGGCATGGCCTCGGTGATCGGCCCCGCGTACATCGCCGAGGTCTCGCCGCCCGCCTACCGCGGCCGGCTCGGCTCCTTCCAGCAGGCCGCGATCGTCATCGGCATCGCCGTCTCCCAGCTGGTCAACTACGGCATCCTCCAGATCGCCGACGGCGACCAGCGCGGCAAGATCGCCGGGCTGGAGGCCTGGCAGTGGATGCTCGGCGTGATGGTCGTGCCCGCGGTCCTCTACGGGCTCCTCTCGTTCGCGATCCCCGAGTCGCCGCGCTTCCTGCTCTCCATCGGCAAGCGGGAGCGCGCCCGGAAGATCCTTGAAGAGGTCGAGGGCAAGAACGTCGACCTCGACGCGCGCGTCGAGGAGATCGAGACCGCGATGCGCCGCGAGCACAAGTCCAGCTTCAGGGACCTGCTCGGCAGCCGCTTCGGCTTCCTGCCCATCGTCTGGGTCGGCATCGGCCTCTCGGTGTTCCAGCAGCTCGTCGGCATCAACGTGGCCTTCTACTACTCGGCGACGCTGTGGCAGTCCGTCGGCATCGACCCGACCGACTCGTTCTTCTACTCGTTCACCACGTCGATCATCAACATCATCGGTACCGTCATCGCGATGGTCCTGGTGGACCGGGTCGGCCGCCGCCCGCTCGCCCTCGCCGGCTCCTGCGGCATGGCCGTGGCCCTGGCCTTCGAGGCGTGGGCCTTCTCCGCCGACCTGGTCGACGGCAAGCTCCCCACCACCCAGGGCACGGTCGCACTCATCGCCGCCCACGTCTTCGTGCTCTTCTTCGCCCTGTCGTGGGGTGTCATCGTCTGGGTCTTCCTCGGAGAGATGTTCCCCAACCGCATCCGCGCCGCCGCGCTCGGCGTCGCCGCCTCCGCGCAGTGGATCGCCAACTGGGCGATCACCGCGAGCTTCCCGAGCCTCGCCGACTGGAACCTGTCGGGCACGTACATCATCTACGCCTGCTTCGCCACGCTCTCGATCCCCTTCGTCATCAAGTTCGTCAAGGAGACCAAGGGCAAGGCGCTGGAGGAGATGGGCTAAGACCCCGCTGCCCCCTCCTCGAAAACCGTACGGCCCCGCGCGCGTCCGCGAGCGGGGCCGTACGCGCTTCACCCGCCGACCGCCCCGCAGAACAGCCGCAGGCTCCGCCATCCCTCCTCCACCGGCATCCCGCCGCACAGCGGATGCAGCACCAGGCTGTCGAGTTCACCGGCCAGCCGCGCGCACGCCTTCGGGGTGACGACCCGGTAGACGCCCTCGTCCCGCAGCTCCGCCACCGTCGTCGCCGCCGAGCGCACGGCCGAGCGGATCCCGGCGGACTGCCAGGAGGCGTACGTACGTGCCTCGTGCAGGAAATGCTCCCCGTACGCGGCCCACGTGCGGTCCGGGTCGTCGGACACGTGCAGCAGCGGCGTCTCGGCCGACGGCATCATGCAGAACCCCTCCGTGCCGTGCACCGCGCGCTGCTCGTGGTAGTACGCCTCCAGCTCCGGCAGATGCGCGCTCGGGAACAGCGGCAGCCCCAGCCTGGCCGCCCGCCGCGCCGCCGCCCGCGAGCTGCCGCCCACCAGCAGCAGCGGATGCGGACGGGTGAACGGGCGCGGGGTGACCGTCACCGTACGGCCCCGGAACTCGAAGGGCTCCCCGCTCCACGCCGTCAGCAGCGTCTCCAGCAGCTCGTCCTGGAGCCGGCCGCGCCCCGCCCACTCGACGCCCGCCCGCTCGTACTCCTCGCGCCGGTAACCGATCCCCACCACCGTGGCCAGCCGGCCCGCGCTCAGCAGATCGAGCACCGCGATGTCCTCGGCCAGCCGCAGCGGGTCGTGCAGCGGGCCGATGACCGCCGAGACGGTCACCGCGATCCGGCGTGTCGCGCCGAACACGGCCGCCGCGAGGACGAAGGGGGAGGGCAGCCAGGAGTTCGCGGCCCCGTGGTGCTCCTCGGTCTGGACGGTGTCCACGCCGTGCGCGTCGGCGTACGCGGCCATCTCCAGGGCCGCGCGGTACCGGGCCGAGAGGGCGGCGGGCGTGGCGCCCGGAGCGACGAGGTTGAACCGTACGACGGTGAAGGCCATGACGCGGGTCCCCTTCGGGCGGGCCGGGACGGGGCCGCGACCATAACTGACGATGCGTCAAATGTGGAGGGGTGCGGCGACCCCGCGGCCCCGCCCCGGGCGCGGCAGCGCCGCGTACAGGCCACCGGAGACGAGGACCGTGACCGCCCAGCCCAGGCCGCTGCGCCCCGGCCAGGTCCCGGCGAGCGGGCCGGTGAACCACTCCACGCCCGTGAAGAGCAGCCCCACCGCCAGACCGGCCGCCCAGGCCGCGACGGCGGTCCAGGCGACGCCGCCCGTGTACCAGTAGGCGCTGGCGGGAGTGGTGTCCATGAGTGCCACCGGATCGTAGGAACGGCCGCGCAGCATGTCCGTCGCGAAGACCCCGATCCAGGCCGAGAACGTCACCGCGAGCAGATTCAGGAAGGAGACGAACGACTCGATGAAACTGCTCGCCACCATCATCAGGAGCGCTCCCAGGAACAGGCTGATCGCCGCGTTCACCCCGACGGCCCAGGCGCGCGGGAGCGAGAACCCGAGGGTCTGCGCGGTGAATCCGGCCGAGTACATCGACATCGCGTTGATGAGCACCATGCCGGTGATGGTGACGATGAGATACGGAACGGAGAGCCAGGTCGGCAGCAGCGCGCCGATGAAGGAGACCGGGTCACCGGTCACGGCCAGGGCCGGAGTCGCCTCCGCCATCACCGCGCCCATCAGCACCATCGGCAGCAGCACCACGGCCGCCCCGCCCACGGTGAACGCGACCAGGGCCGGGCCCGGGGCGGTGCGGGGCAGATAGCGGGTGAAATCCGGTCCGGACGGGGCCCAGCTGATCCCGCCGGCCGTCAGGATCCCGACGCCCGCGATCACCATCGACGCCGGCCCTGGAGGCCGGTCCAGCACCAGCCGCCAGGGCGCCGTGACCGCCAGATGCCCCAGCACCAGGACGCTGAAGGCGCCGAAGAGGTACGCCGACCAGGTGCAGCACACCCGCAGCGCCCGCAGCCCCAGCCCCGACAGCAGGAAGCTGCCGGCGACGAAGGCGAGCAGCGTCCCCATGATCAGCGTGGGCGTGGTCCGTACGTCGAACAGCACATCGCCCACGGTCAGCAGGGCGTACGCCCCGGTGACCGCGTTCATCGTCTCCCAGCCCCACCGCGCGACCCAGATCAGCGCCCCCGGTGCCAGGTTGCCGCGCTGGCCGAAGACCGCCCGGGACAGCGCCATGCCGGGGGCGCCGCCGCGCTTCCCCGCCACCGAGACGAAGCCCACCAGGCCGAACGAGACGAGCGGCGCGGTGACCGCCACGACCAGCACCTGCCAGAAGCTCAGCCGGTTGAGCACGACGAGCCCCGCGCCGACGGTGAGCAGCAGCACCGTCATGTTCGCCGCGGCCCAGGTGGGGAAGAGGGCACGGACCCGGCCGGTGCGCTCCTCGTCGGGCACGGGGTCCAGGCCACGGGTCTCCACGGCCAGGATCGTACCTTTCCGGCATACAGCGCATAACGAACGCGGGAGCGCGCGCCCCTCCGGCTCTGCGCCGGACCCCACCCTTCCCCGATTGCCGGGCCGGGTGACTGATACTGGGTGGGTTATGGAATTCGTCATCCTTGCTGTAGTCATCGCCCTGGTCGCGGTCGGCGTGATCAGCGGGCTCGTGGTCAGCAGCCGCAAGAAGAAGCAGCTGCCCCCGGCACCGTCGAGCACGCCGACCATCACTCCTCCCGCCGAGCCCCATGTCGGCGAGGAGGCCGAAACGCCGCGCGAGGAATCGCGCCGCACCATCGAGGAGGCCGGAGCCCCGCCCGCCGAGGCCGCCCCCGAGACCGCCGAACCGGAGGCGCCCGCAGCTCCCGCGCTCGACGTCCCCGAGCCCACCGCGGGCCGGCTCGTACGGCTGCGGGCCCGCCTCGCCCGCTCGCAGAACACTCTCGGCAAGGGGCTGCTCGCGCTCCTGTCCCGGGACAACCTCGACGAGGACACCTGGGAGGAGATCGAGGACACCCTCCTCACCGCCGACGTCGGCGTCGCCCCCACCCAGGAACTGGTGGAACGGCTCCGCGAGCGCGTCCGCGTGCTCGGCACCCGTACCCCCGAGGAGCTGCGCGCCCTGCTGCGCGAGGAACTGCTCACGCTGCTCGGCACCGACTTCGACCGCGCCGTCAAGACGGAGGGCGGTCTGGAGACCCCCGGCGTCGTGATGGTCGTCGGGGTCAACGGCACCGGCAAGACCACCACCACCGGCAAGCTGGCCCGGGTGCTCGTCGCCGACGGCCGCAGCGTCGTGCTCGGCGCGGCCGACACCTTCCGCGCCGCCGCCGCCGACCAGCTCCAGACCTGGGGCGAGCGCGTCGGGGCCCGTACCGTGCGCGGACCCGAGGGCGGCGACCCGGCGTCCATCGCCTTCGACGCCGTCAAGGAGGGCATCGCCGAGGGCGCCGACGTCGTGCTCATCGACACCGCGGGCCGGCTGCACACCAAGACCGGCCTGATGGACGAGCTGGGCAAGGTCAAGCGGGTCGTGGAGAAGCACGGCCCCCTTGACGAGGTCCTGCTCGTCCTCGACGCCACCACCGGGCAGAACGGTCTGGTGCAGGCGCGGGTCTTCGCCGAGGTCGTCGCCATCACCGGCATCGTCCTCACCAAGCTCGACGGCACCGCCAAGGGCGGCATCGTCATCGCCGTCCAGCGCGAGCTGGGCGTACCGGTCAAGCTCGTCGGACTCGGCGAGGGGCCGGACGACCTCGCTCCGTTCGAACCGGAAGCGTTCGTGGACGCCCTGATCGGGGACTGACCCGGCCGGGCACGACGCACGGAGCCCGGCCGCACACGCTGTGCGGCCGGGCTCCGCGCTGTTGTCGGACCCCGCTCAGGCGCAGGGGGCCGCCCAGCGGTGGCAGAGGTAGGCCAGCGTGCCGAGCAGCAGCCGGGCCTCGGGCGGCCGGGCGCTGTCCGGTCCGGGCGGCCGCAGCCAGCGCACCGGACCGAGGCCGCCCCGGTCCGAGGGCGGCGCGGTGATGTGGCTGCCGGGGCCGAGCGCCCGCAGGTCGAGCCCCGCGTCGTCCCAGCCCATCCGGTACAGCAGCCCGGGAAGCTCGTCGGCGGCGCCCGGGGCGACGAAGAACTGCGCGCGTCCCTGCGGGGTCACCGCGACCGGGCCCAGCGGCAGGCCCATCCGCTCCATCCGCACCAGGGCCCGGCGCCCGGCCGCCTCCGCCACGTCGAGCACGTCGAAGCTGCGGCCCACCGGGAGCAGCATCGAGGCGCCCGGCACCTCGGCCCAGGCGCGCGCCGCCGCGTCGAGCGTCGTCCCGGCCGGCACCTCGGGCGCGAAGTCCAGCGGATGCGCGCCCGGGGCGGCGCAGCCGGTGTCCCCGCACGAGCAGGCGCCGTCCGCGGCGCGGGCGCCCGGCACGACGGCCCAGCCCCACAGGCCGGTGTACTCCGCCACCGCGGTGCCGCCGACGGCACGGCCGCGGCGCCGCGCTCCGGTTCGCATTTCGCGGATGCCGCCGATCGTGAAGCCCATGCCCCCTCCAACGGGTCCAACTCGCCGGTGGTTACGAACGGGAGCGCACAACCGCCCGCGCGCCCCCGGACGCATCCCTGCGCCTCCTGCTGATCGCCCTGTCAAGTGAATCGCGCCCCGTGCGGGTGGCGTTCAGTCGAAGGGGTGGCGAATGGTGGCGATTGTGCAAAGGCGGTCGCCGGGCCCGTGATCGTAGGATTACCGTCGGTACACGAACCGTGGAAGTATGTGCGCCCACGGGTATGCCGGAGGCAACCCGATTTCCTGTTCGATCGGGTGCAACGCCCGTACGGGCACAATGAGTTCGGGGCATTCTGATAGTGCTTCGCGCGACAGTATTCGGCGGGATGGGGGCGTTCCAGTGAGTGGCAGCGGCGCAGGCGATTCGAATGCCGGTAAGCGCCCGAATGGGCAGTTGGGATCGTGGTTCGTACGCAGTGGCTGGTCGAAGGGTGAGCTGGCGCGGCAGGTGAACCGCAGGGCGCGGCAGATGGGCGCCCACCACATCAGCACCGACACTTCCCGGGTGCGGCGCTGGCTCGACGGCGAGCAGCCGCGCGAGCCGATCCCGCGCATCCTGTCCGAGCTGTTCTCGGAGCGCTTCGGCAGCGTCGTCGCCGTCGAGGACCTGGGGCTGCGCACGCCGCACCAGGCGCCCTCCGTGGCGGGGGTGGACCTGCCCTGGGCGGGCCCGCAGACCGTCGCCCTGCTCAGCGAGTTCTCGCGCAGCGACCTGATGCTCGCCCGCCGTGGCTTCCTCGGCAGCTCCCTCACCCTCGCCGCGGGCCCCGCGCTCGTCGAGCCGATGCAGCGCTGGCTGGTGCCGGTCGCCTCCGCCGCGCCGGCCGAGCCGGAGCCCGCTGACGCCTCCCGCCGCCCGTCCCGGCTCTCCGGGCCCGAGCTGGACCTGCTGGAGTCGACCACCGCGATGTTCCGCCAGTGGGACGCGCAGTGCGGCGGCGGGCTGCGCCGCAAGGCCGTCGTCGGCCAGCTCCACGAGGTCACCGACCTGCTCCAGGAGCCGCAGCCGGCCGCCACCGCCAAGCGCCTGTTCCGGTGCGCGGCCGAACTGGCCGAGCTGGCCGGCTGGATGAGCTACGACGTCGGCCTCCAGCCCACCGCGCAGAAGTACTTCGTGCTCGCCCTGCACGCCTCCAAGGAGGCCGGCGACAAGCCGCTCGGCTCGTACGTCCTGTCCAGCATGAGCCGGCAGATGATCCACCTCGGCCGCCCGGACGACGCCCTGGAGCTGATCCACCTCGCCCAGTACGGCAGCCGGGACTGCGCGACGCCGCGCACCCAGGCCATGCTGTACGCGATGGAGGCCCGCGCCTACGCCAACATGGGCCAGCCCAGCAAGTGCAAGCGGGCCGTCCGCATGGCCGAGGACACCTTCCTCGACGCCGGCATCGACGGCGAGCCCGAGCCCGACTGGATCCGCTTCTTCTCCGAGGCCGAGCTGAACGGCGAGAACTCGCACTCCTTCCGCGACCTGGCCTACGTGGCGGGCCGCAGCCCCACCTACGCCTCGCTCGCCGAGCCCGTCATGCGGCGGGCCGTCCAGCTCTTCGGCGAGGACGACGAGCACCAGCGTTCGTACGCGCTCAATCTGATCGGCCTCGCCACGGTGCACCTCCTCAAGGGCGAGCCCGAGGAGTCCACCGCGCCGGCGGAGAAGGCGCTGCGCGTCGCCAAGAAGGTCCGCTCCGAGCGCGTCAACACGCGGCTCCGCAAGACCGTCGACACCGCCGCCAGGGACTTCGGGGACGTACCCGAGGTCGCCCGGCTCACCGAACTCCTCATCGAACAACTGCCCGAAACCGTGGAAGCCGTCTAGCGACCACGGAGAGGCCCCTCAGACCCCGGCCACGACGATCACCCCGCACAGACCGACTTCGGCTCCCCCCATTGCCAGGTCAACGGGTGATCGCCGTGGCCGGTTCGTGTGGTCGTTCCCCCGCCGGAGCGTCGTAACCGCACCGTATGCGGCCCGAGCCGCAGAGTGGGCGCGAGCGTGGGCACGGCGCGGGCGGTTCATGGGGACGTAACACTGCGGTCCCCTTGGTCACTGCGGCGAAACATCGCGGCGCAACGGCCGAAACCGCGCTGCGCGAACCTCATGGCGCATAACAACAGGCCCGCACGCCTTCCCCAGTGGTCCCGCACGTGGTTGTGCCCCCATCGCCCGCACGCGGCCGCACCGACGACGAGGAGACGCCGATGCCCCCAGGCATCACGACGCTTGCCGCAGACGCCCCGACGCTGTCTGCCGCCAACACCGGCTTCATGCTCATCTGCTCGGCCCTGGTGATGCTCATGACCCCGGCCCTCGCCTTCTTCTACGGAGGCATGGTCCGCGTCAAGAGCACCCTCAACATGCTGATGATGAGCTTCATCAGCCTCGGGATCGTCACGATCCTGTGGGTGCTGTACGGATTCAGCCTGACCTTCGGCACCGACGCCGGCTCGGTCATCGGATGGAGCCAGGACTTCCTCGGCCTCAGCGGGATCGGCGTCAACGAACTCTGGGACGGCACCACCATCCCGGTCTACGTCTTCGCCGTCTTCCAGCTGATGTTCGCCGTCCTCACGCCCGCCCTGATCAGCGGCGCCCTGGCCGACCGGGTCAAGTTCACCTCCTGGGCCCTGTTCATCACGCTCTGGGTCACCGTCGTCTACTTCCCGGTCGCCCACTGGGTCTGGGGTTCGGGCGGCTGGCTGGCCGAGCTGGGCGTCATCGACTTCGCCGGCGGTACGGCCGTCCACATCAACGCCGGTGCCGCCGCCCTCGGCGTGATCGTGGTGATCGGCAAGCGCGTCGGGTTCAAGAAGGACCCGATGCGGCCGCACAGCCTGCCGCTCGTCATGCTCGGCGCCGCGCTCCTCTGGTTCGGCTGGTTCGGCTTCAACGCGGGCTCCTGGCTCGGCAACGACGACGGCGTCGGCGCGGTCATGTTCGTCAACACGCAGGTCGCCACGGCCGCCGCGATGCTCGCCTGGCTCGGCTACGAGAAGCTGCGCCACGGCTCCTTCACCACCCTCGGCGCCGCGTCCGGCGCGGTCGCCGGACTCGTCGCGATCACCCCGGCGGGCGGCGCGGTCAGCCCGCTCGGCGCCATCGCGGTCGGCGCCGTCGCGGGTGTGGTGTGCGCCATGGCCGTCGGCCTCAAGTACAAGCTCGGTTACGACGACTCCCTGGACGTCGTCGGCGTCCACCTCGTCGGCGGCGTCATCGGCTCCCTGCTCGTCGGCTTCTTCGCCACCGGCGGGGTCCAGTCCGACGCCAAGGGCCTCTTCTACGGGGGCGGGCTCGACCAGCTCGGCAAGCAGGCCGTCGGTGTCTTCGCCGTCCTCGCGTACTCTCTGGTCGTCTCCGCCGTCCTCGCCCTCCTGGTCGACAGGACCCTCGGGATGCGCGTCGACGAGGACGACGAGATCTCCGGCATCGACCAGGTCGAACACGCCGAGACCGCGTACGACTTCAGCGGCGCCGGCGGCGGCGCGGCCCCGCGCACCACCGCCTCCGCCCCCGGCACGCCGGCCGCCCCGACGAACAAGAAGGTGGACGCATGAAGCTCATCACCGCCGTCGTGAAGCCCCACCGCCTCGACGAGATCAAGGAAGCCCTCCAGGCCTTCGGCGTCCAGGGACTCACCGTCACCGAGGCCAGCGGCTACGGGCGCCAGCGCGGCCACACCGAGGTCTACCGGGGCGCCGAGTACACCGTCGACCTCGTCCCCAAGATCCGCATCGAGGTCCTGGTCGAGGACGAGGACGCCGAACAGCTCATCGAGGTCGTCGTCAAGGCCGCCCGCACCGGCAAGATCGGTGACGGCAAGGTCTGGAGCGTCCCGGTCGAGACCGCCGTCAGGGTCCGCACCTCGGAACGCGGCCCGGACGCGCTCTGACCGGTCCGGTCCACCGATTTCGTACCGTCGCACACGGAAGGGCAGCTGGGTGACGAGCACCGAAGTGACCACCGAATCCGAGGACTCGGGACCCAGCGGCTACGCGGCGGCCCGACTGCGCCTTCTCCAGGAGAAGGAGCGGTCCGGGCCGCCGCGCCGTGCGGCCCTCGCCACGCTCACCGACACCTGGCTGACCGCCCTGTTCACCACCGCGGCCGAACACGCCGGGGTCCGGGGCGCCGCCCTCGTCGCCGTCGGCGGCTACGGCCGGGGCGAACTCTCCCCGCGCAGCGACCTCGACCTGCTCCTCCTGCACGACGGCACCGCCGACGCCGCGGCCGTGGCCGCGCTCGCCGACCGGATCTGGTACCCCGTCTGGGACCTCGGCCTGGCCCTCGACCACTCCGTCCGCACCCCCGCCGAAGCCCGGAAGACCGCCGGCGAGGACCTCAAGGTGCAGCTCGGACTGCTCGACGCCCGGCCCGTCGCCGGAGACCTCGGCCTCGTCGCCTCCCTGCGCACCGCGATCCTCGCCGACTGGCGCAACCAGGCCCCCGAACGCCTGCCCGCACTCCACGAACTCTGCACCGAACGGGCCGAACGCCGGGGCGAGCTCCAATTCCTCCTGGAACCCGACCTCAAGGAGGCCAGGGGCGGCCTGCGCGACGCCACCGCCCTGCGCGCCGTCGCCGCCTCCTGGGTCGCCGACGCCCCCCGCGAAGGGCTCGCCGAGGCCCGCCGCGTCCTGCTCGACACCCGCGACGCCCTCCACCTCACCACCGGCCGCGCCACCGACCGCCTCGCCCTCCAGGAACAGGACCAGGTCGCCGAAGCCCTCGGCCTCCTCGACGCCGACGCCCTGCTGCGCCAGGTCTACGAGGCCGCCCGCACCATCTCGTACGCCACCGACGTCACCTGGCGCGAGGTCAACCGGGTGCTGCGCGCCCGCTCGGCCCGGCCCCGGCTGCGGGCCCTGCTCGGCGGCGGACGCGGCCCGGCCCCCGACCGCACCCCGCTCGCCGACGGCGTGGTCGAGGCCGACGGCGAGGCGGTGCTCGCCCGCACCGCACGCCCCGAACGCGACGCCGTCCTCGTCCTGCGGGCCGCCGCCGCGGCCGCCCAGTCCGGGCTGCCTCTCTCCCGCCACGTCGTCCGCCACCTCGCCGCCGCCGCGAAGCCGCTCCCGGTGCCGTGGCCCGCCGAGGCGCGCGAGGAACTCGTCACCCTCCTCGGCGCGGGCGAGGCCACCGTCCCCGTCTGGGAGGCACTGGAGGCCGAGGGGCTGATCACCCGGCTCCTGCCCGACTGGGAACGGGTCCGCTGCCGCCCCCAGCGCAATCCCGTCCACACCTGGACCGTCGACCGCCACCTCGTCGAGACGGCCGTCCGCGCCTCCTCGCTCACCCGCCGCGTCGGCCGCCCCGACCTGCTGCTCGTCGCCGCCCTGCTGCACGACATCGGCAAGGGCTGGCCGGGCGACCACTCCGTCGCCGGCGAGGTCATCGCCCGCGACATGGCCGCCCGGACCGGCTTCGACCGGCACGACGTGGGCGTCATCGCCACCCTCGTACGCCACCACCTGCTGCTCATCGAGACCGCCACCCGCCGCGATCTGGACGACCCGGCCACCGTCCGCGCCGTCGCCGACGCGGTCGGCAGCGCCGCCACCCTGGAGCTGCTGCACGCCCTGACCGAGGCCGACGCCCTCGCCACCGGGCCCGCCGCCTGGTCCGCCTGGCGCGCCTCCCTCGTCACCGAACTCGTCAGACGCGTCGCCCAGGTCCTGGCCGGTGAGGCCCCCGAGGAACCCGAACCCACCGCCCCCGGCGCCGAGCAGGAACGCCTCGCCATCGAGGCCCTGCGCACCGGCGAACCCGTCCTCGCCCTGCACACCCGGCCCGAGACCCCGCACGAGGAAGGCGCCCCGGAGCCGGTCGGCGTCGAACTCCTCATCGCGCTCCGGGACCGGCCGGGCGTCCTGCCCGCCGCCGCCGGGGTCCTCGCCCTGCACCGCCTCACCGTGCGCGCCGCCGACCTGAGGGCCGTGGAACTGCCCACGGAGCTGGGCGACACCGCGGACCTGCTGCTGCTCAGCTGGCGGGTCGCCGCCGAGTACGGCTCGCTGCCCCAGGCGGCCCGGCTGCGCGCCGACCTCGTACGCGCCCTGGACGGCTCCCTGGACATCCCGGCCCGCCTCGCCGAACGCGAGGCCGCCTACCCCAGGCGGCGCGGGGTGAAGGCTCCGCCGCCCAGGGTGACGGTGGCGGCGGCCGGCTCCCGTCTCGCCACGGTGATCGAGGTCCGCGCCCAGGACGCCCCCGGCCTGCTGCACCGCATCGGCCACGCGCTGGAGCGCAGCACGGTACGGGTGCGCAGCGCGCATGTGTCGACGCTGGGGGCGAACGCGGTGGACACGGTCTACGTCACCGACGCGGACGGTGCACCGCTGTCCGCGGAACGGGCGGC
Organism: Streptomyces sp. ATexAB-D23; assembly: GCF_000373645.1. GTDB lineage: Bacteria > Actinomycetota > Actinomycetes > Streptomycetales > Streptomycetaceae > Streptomyces > Streptomyces castrisilvae. The sequence goes on from NZ_KB892009.1 coordinate 62,519, forward strand.
GCAGCTGGCCCAGGAGGTCGAGAAGGCGCTCGGCTGAGCCCCGCCTCCCGGTGAGTGCCGGGCGCGGGCTTGGCGTTCTCCGGCGTCCGGATACCCTGGGAACCGACTGACTCCACCCGCCCCCGACCCTGAGGACCGACGAGCGCCGTGTTCGATACTCTCTCCGACCGCCTTGCCGCGACTTTCAAGAACCTCCGGGGCAAGGGCCGCTTGTCCGAGGCGGACATCGACGCCACGGCTCGCGAGATCCGTATCGCCCTGCTCGAAGCCGACGTGGCGCTGCCCGTCGTCCGGTCCTTCATCGCCAACGTCAAGGAGCGGGCGCGCGGCGTCGAGGTCTCCCAGGCGCTGAATCCGGCGCAGCAGGTCGTCAAGATCGTCAACGAGGAGCTCATCGCCATCCTCGGCGGCGAGACCCGGCGGCTGCGGTTCGCCAAGAACCCGCCCACCGTGATCATGCTCGCCGGCCTCCAGGGTGCCGGTAAGACGACCCTCGCCGGAAAGCTCGGCCTCTGGCTCAAGGGCCAGGGCCACTCCCCGCTGCTCGTCGCCTGTGACCTCCAGCGCCCCAACGCCGTCAACCAGCTGAGCGTCGTCGCCGACCGCGCCGGGGTCGCGGTGTACGCCCCCGAGCCGGGCAACGGCGTGGGCGACCCGGTCCAGGTCGCCAAGGACTCCATCGAGTACGCGAAGACCAAGGTCCACGACATCGTCATCGTGGACACCGCCGGCCGCCTCGGCATCGACCAGGAGCTGATGCAGCAGGCCGCGGACATCCGCGACGCCGTCAGCCCCGACGAGATCCTCTTCGTGGTCGACGCGATGATCGGTCAGGACGCGGTCAACACCGCCGAGGCCTTCCGCGACGGCGTCGGCTTCGACGGGGTGGTCCTCTCCAAGCTCGACGGTGACGCCCGCGGTGGCGCGGCCCTGTCGATCGCCCACGTCACGGGCAAGCAGATCATGTTCGCGTCGAACGGCGAGAAGCTCGATGACTTCGACGCCTTCCACCCGGACCGCATGGCCTCCCGCATCCTCGACATGGGTGACCTGCTCACCCTGATCGAGCAGGCGGAGAAGACGTTCAGCCAGGAAGAGGCCGCCAAAATGGCCTCCAAGCTGTCGTCGAGCAAGGGCGGCAAGGACTTCACGCTCGACGACTTCCTGGCCCAGATGGAGCAGGTCCGCAAGATGGGCTCCATCTCCAAGCTGCTCGGCATGCTGCCCGGCATGGGGCAGATCAAGGACCAGATCAACAACATCGACGAGCGCGACGTCGACCGCACCGCCGCGATCATCAAGTCGATGACCCCGAAGGAGCGCGCCGAGCCGACGATCATCAACGGCTCGCGGCGCGCCCGTATCGCCAAGGGCTCCGGCGTCGAGGTCAGCGCCGTGAAGAACCTGGTCGAGCGGTTCTTCGAGGCCCGCAAGATGATGTCGAAGATGGCGCAGGGCGGCGGCATGCCGGGGATGCCCGGGATGCCGGGCATGGGCGGTGGGCCCGGACGGCAGAAGAAGCAGGTCAAGCAGGCCAAGGGCAAGCGCAAGAGCGGCAACCCGATGAAGCGCAAGGCCGAGGAGCAGGCCGCCGCGGCCCGCCGCGAGCAGGCGGCGCAGGGCGGCGTCCCCGGCCTGCCGGCCGGCCAGGACGGTCAGGACTTCGAGCTGCCCGACGAGTTCAAGAAGTTCATGGGCTGACAGCCCGGACGGCTCACGCGTGAGGGGCGCCCACCGAAAGTTGGGCGCCCCTCACGCGTGTCCGGACAGGAACCAGGGCCTGTCCGGCGTCGTGGGCCCGCGAAGATCCGCCGGACAGGCCCTAAGCCGCCCGCCGGCCCGTCCGCAGCTCCCGGCCGTTGGCCAGGCCCTCCGGGTCCAGCGACAGGGACACGGCGGCCGTCGCGCCGACATCCGCCAGGCTCCCCGCGTCCGGCAGCAGCTCCGTGCCGTCCGCGCCGGGCCGGTGGATGAGGACGGGGACGTACTCACGGGTGTGGAAGGCGTGCCCGGCCGTCGGGTCGTTGCCGTGGTCGGCGGTCACGATGAGGCGGTCACCCGGTGCGTCGAGCAGGGCGACGAGCGCGGCCAGGCCCGCGTCGACCTGTTCCAGGAGACGCCCGTAGCGCTCGGTGTCCTGCTGGTGTCCGGCCAGGTCCGTCTCCTGGACGTTGGAGACCACCAGGCCGTCGCCGGGGGCGCGTACCGCTTCGAGGGTGTGCGTGAGGACGTCGGCGGTGTCCACGGCGGGGTGCCGGGCCGCGGCGTCGCAGACCAGGATGTCGGCGGCCTTGCCCACCAGGGTGACGGGGATGCCCGCGCGGGCGGCCAGGTCGGGGAGCTGGCGGGCGTGGTCGATCCCGGCACCCAGGTGCTGCACTTCGAGGCCGCCGTTGCGGTAGAAGCCGGTGGCGGGGGTGTCGAGGCCGACCGTGCCCTCCTCGCCGGCCCGCACGAAGCGCTCCAGCGGGTCGTCCGCGTGTCCGCCGACCGCGATGACCCGGGCCACGGGGGCGACCGTGCGTACCGTGCGGGCCACGGCGAGGATGCCGTCCGGCCCGTCGAACGGCAGGTCCTCCAGCCGCCCGGAGGCGTTCCAGTTGATGCCCGGATCGGCCTCCAGGTTGTCGTGGACCAGGACCGCGCCGTCGACGACCAGGAGCGGCTTGCCGTCCAGCCGGCCGACCCGGTGACCGGCCTCTTCGAGGGCGGCGGTCACCTCGTCGATGTGGTCGGCGAGCCGGGCGACGGTCACCCGGCTGAAGTCGGCGCCCATCATGGTCTGGTGCCCGGCGAAGGTGTCGGCGCCCGGATAGCCGAGGGCCGCCCGGCCCGCGGCGACGGGCAGGTGGGTGCGCCGGGCGAGATCGGCGTGCGGGTGGACGAGTCCGAGGCCCAGCGAGCCCAGCACGGGCAGCCGCAGCGGGCGGCCGAACGCCTCCCGGCAGTGGTCCAGCACATGTCCGCAGGTGTCGGCGGTGAGATCGCCGGAGCGCGTGGTGCCCGCGTCGGGCATGGCGCCGATGCCGAATCCGTCGATCACGACGATGACGGTCTTGGCCATGGGGTGCCTCCTCAGCTCAGGGACCGGCCCTGGGCGTCGTACAGACCGTTGAGACGGGGCGCACCGGATGAGATTCCGGAGACGACGGCGACGGTCGAGCGGGTGACGAAGATCTGGGTGCGGAAGGCGAGCAGCGCGGTGTCGCCGATCCGGACCTCCTGGCCGGTGGCGGGCGCGTCGAGCAGCCGGTAGTAGTCGATGTTCTCGGCGGGCGCGTCCAGCACGTTCAGGCGTGCGCCGGTGCGCGGCAGCAGCGCGCTCCTGATGTGGGAGCGGGCGTAGAACCCGCCGCCGAAGACGGCGGGACGTCCGTCGTCCAGGGCGTGGGCGACCTCGGTGACGTACACATAGGCGGGGGTCTCGGGCTGCGCCGGGTCGAGGGCGTGCAGCGGGGTCGTGCCGGTCAGGGCATGGCCCGGCTCGCCGTGGGTGGCGCCGAGGCCGGCGAGCAGCGGCAGGGAGGCCATCGAGGTGGCGCTCGGTGCGCTCAGCCTGAGATCCGCGTGGCCGCGGCCGGCGAGCGTCTCGCGCGCCTTGAGGGCGAGGGCGAAGTTGGGCGTGGCGTACGGGGCCCCGGTCGCCGGGTCGCACAGCACGCACGGGAAGGCGGTGACCCCCGCGATCCGGATGCCGGGAAGCCGTTCGGCGGCGTCGGCGAAGGCGTCGAGCCCGGCGAGCGGGACGCCGCCCTCCTGGCCGGGGTAGACGCTTCCCTCGGCGCCTTCGAGCCGGATCAGGACGTCCTGGACGAACCCCAGCCGCCGCGCGGCCTCGGAGACCGCGCGGGCGTTGTCCAGGTCGTAGACGGTGACGGTCTCGGGGCGCCACGCCAGCATCTCGGGCAGGGCGCGGCGCGGGATCTGGACGAGATGGCCGAGGTTGCCGGCACGGGCGCCGGAGGCGTGCAGGGTGCGGGCCTCGGGCGGGTCGATGGCGGCGTACCGGGGGATGTGCCGGGCGATGGCCCGGATCAGCTCCGGGTTGCGGCCGAGCTGTTTGACGACGAACCAGAGGGAGACGCCCAGCCGGTCGGCCTCGGCGGCCAGCAGCGCGGCGTTGGCCTCGATGGCGTCCAGGTCCATCACATAGGTGTCCGGCGGGATCGCGCCCTCGTGGTGGAGTGCGGCCGCGGCCTCGACGAGCCCCGGATTGCGGGTCAGTACGGTGTCGAGAAACACGGTCAGTGGTCCTTCGGGTCGTTCAGCGCGGCCAGCGAGCGGCGCAGGATTTCGATGACGAGGTCCGCGCCCGCCCGCATCGGGTTGATGCGCACGGTCCAGTCGGCCAGTTCGGGGGAGTCGTCCAGGGCGGAGCTGGACATCCGGTAGAAGAGCGGCGTGATCTCGTAACGGGAGTTGGAACCGACGGGGTAGGGGGCCGCGCCGAAGCGGGCGGCGACGGCGGGCAGTTCCCTGGCGACGGGCCGGTCGAGCCGGACGAGCAGGCACCGGTCCTGCGCGTTGGCGAGCCGGACCTCGGCGACCCCGGGCACCTCGCCCGCGGTCAGCCGCTCGGCGACCTCGGCACCGACCTGGGACTGCACGGACCACATGAGCGGTACGTGGGTGAGCGCGCGCAGCGCGTCGAGCGCCTGGTGCCCCTGGACCTGGCCGCCGCCGGAGTAGTTGTCGCGGCGGATGTGCTCGACCAGGTCGCGGGCGCCGACGACGATGCCGACGCCTTCCGGGCCGTGCAGCTTGAACAGGGAGAAGCAGGAGGCGTCGGCGCCCAGTTCGACGCCGGCCGCCGGGGTGCGCATCACGGCGTAGTTGTCGTCGACGACGGTGCGGACGCCGGCGGCCCGGCAGGCGGAGAGGACCTCGCCGGGGTCGTAGGAGTCGGCGAGCCGCTGCCGGGTGTGCTGGACGTAGGCCCAGCGGAACCGGCCGGACTCCAGGGCCCCGCGCAGCTCGTCGGGGTCGTTGAAATCGGCCTCGACGGTCTCGGCCCCGAGGCCGCGCAGCGTGACCTCGGTGGTGCGGTAGACCGGCGCCCGGTGGATGAGGAGGGGATCGCCCGGCCGGACGGCGGCGGTGAGGGCGGCCCGGATCGCGCCGGTGCCCGCGCCCTGGACGAAGGCGGCGTCCTCGGCGCCGAAGAAGTCGGCGAGGACGGACTCGACGCGGGCGGTGGTGGCGGGGCGTCCGAGGCCGGGCACGACCCCGGCGTCGGAGGCGAACAGCTGCGGGCCCTCGAAGTGGCGGGCGGTGGCCTCGATGAGCCGGAACTGCCGGGCGACGGCGTCGGCCGGGGCCACGGTCGGCAGCGGGAACGTCCGGGGGAGTACGGGGTTCATGGTCAGCTCTCTTCCACGTTCGCGCCGCTGAGGAAGCGCAGCGGATTGCGGCGGGTCAGCAGGTCGATCAGGTCGTCGTCCACGCCTGCCGCACGGACCTTGGGCAGGAAGCTCCCGAAGAGGTGGCCGTAGCCCTGGCCCCCCTCGGAGGTGAGGTAGCCGTGACGGGAGATGTCGCAGCTGAGCAGGGCCCGGTCGGCGTGTCCCGCCTCCAGCAGGGCGAGCAGGAGCCGCAGCCGGGTGTCGTCGCTCTGATAGCTGTCCTTGCCGACGGTGTCGAAGGCGACGTACGCGCCGCTCGCGGCCAGCTCCCGGTGCACCGCGGGGTCGTCCAGCAGGTCCTGATGGCCGAGGGAGATCCGGTGCGGGGGCAGCCCCTCGGCGGTGAGCAGTTCCAGCTGGGCGAGGCCGCCGCGGCCGAGCTGGGCGTGGGTGGCGACGGAGAGCCCGGTGGCGAGGGCGGCCCGCGCCGAGGCGCGGAGCACCTTGCTCTCCGGCGGCGTCGGGATGTCCCCGTGGCTGCCGATCTCGCCGAGGACGCCGGGGCGGATGCCGGTGGTGCCGATGCCGTCCTCGATCTCGCGGACGAGGGTGGCGGCGAGGTCCGCGACGCTGCCGCGGTCGATCTCGGGGGTGTGGAACGGCTCGTAGTACCAGCCGGTCGCGGCGACGACGGCGACCTGGGCGTCCCGGGAGATCCGGGCCAGGGTGCGCACGTCGCGGCCCATGCCGCGACAGGTCAGCTCGACGACGAGGGCGAGTCCGTACTCCTCGCGGAGTGCGGCCAGTTCGGCGGTGACGGCGGCGGTGTGCCGGCCGGCGGCGAGCACGGCGCCGCCGTCACCCCGGTGGTCGAGGTCGAGTACGAGGTGTTCGTGGGCCAGGGCGGGGCCGCGTACCGCGTCGGGGGCGATGTCTCCGAGGACGGTACGAAGCACGGGGGCGGGGCTGTTCATCGTGGGGGGTCCTTCTCGGGTCGGCCTGCGTGATCCGGGGCGCGGAGCTATCCCTTGATCGGTGTGAACAGGTCCATCCAGTACAGGAGGTTGAGGAGGATGCCGCCGACGATCACCGCGGCCGGTGCCGCGGCCATCCGGACGATCGGCCGGCCCATCGCCTCGTTCAGCAGGTAGAGCCCGCCGACGACGAGGATGCCCAGGCCGCCGCCCATGGCGTTGGCCGCCATCAGCGAGCCGAAGAGGATCGCCAGCTGGAGGGTGTCGCTGATCGCGCTGCGCAGGTGCTCCGAGGAGTCCCGGACACTGGGCAGCCGCCCGAGGAGCTTGCCGATGTAGGACAGGGCCAGCACCTCGGCCGCGAAGACCAGGGCGCCGACGATCGCGGCGAGGAACGGGTTCGGCATCAGATAGCCGATGGGGTACACGAGGGTGAAGCCCGCGATGCCGTACGCGCCGGAGGCCAGCGCGGTGGTCGCGATCAGCGGGATGAAGCCGAAGACCCGGTAGAAGTCGACCTGCGCGGCCTCGGAGTACTGCCCCTTGGCGATCAGGAAGCTGGTCGCCTCGCCGCCGCCGAATATGTGCATCTGGGCGAGCACACAGACTCCGGCGCCCAGCACCATGAACAGCGGAAGATACCTGCGCAGCCGGGCCGCACTGGCGCTGAAGAGGGAGGCCATCGGGTCGTCGCCCTCAAGGACGGGCTCGCTCACGCCCGCGGCCTTGTCGGCCTTGCGCTGGGCGAGGTCCTTGGCGACGGCGAGACCGATGAGCATCAGCACGCCGACGGCCATCGCCAGCGCGCCGGCGAACATGTTGGGCCACAGCTTCATGGTCATGACGACCAGGGCGAACTCCAGCAGCCCCGCGATGCCGCCCCACTTGCGGCCGAACTGCTTGGTGATGGCCAGCACCGGGAACAGCGTGAAGAGGAAGAGGATCGGGGTCGACATCTGCTGCATGGCGGTGATGAAGTCGACCGGCAGGTCGTGTGCCACGTTGTTGGCGCCGTTGAGTCCGAAGACGACGACCGCGCCCCAGGCACCGCCGAGGATCGGGGCGAGCCACTTCTTCGGCGACAGCATGCCGAGGATGTCGGTGGGCAGGAAGAGGAGCCACGGGTTCAGCACGCCGGTGGACAGGGCCATCGGGGCGCCGAGCCCGAAGATGAACCCGGCCGAGAGGCCGAACGAGACCGCCGTCGTGGCGCTGCGCGTGGTGCGCCCCTGGATGAAGTCCAGGAGGAACGGGCGTACGCCGTCGTTGAAGACGGCCAGCGCCATGTGCGAGATGTACGCGGTCAGCGCACAGAGGGCTATGACGGTCAGTTGCTGGGCCAGCGAGAAGTCGAGGCTTGCACCGGCTGCGAGTGTTGTACTCACGGGGTCACTCCTTCGTGCCCGGGGCGATCAGAGCGGGATGGCTGGGGTCAGCCGCGGGCGGCGATGGCGCGCGCCATGAGGGGGGCGATGGTGTCGATCTGGTCCATCGAGAAGCCGAAGACCTTCTTGCCCTCGTCCAGCAGGGCGGTGATCTGCTCCTCGGTGGGGACGCTGCGGCCGAAGGTGTGGCAGACGGCGCTGCCCATCAGGCCGACGAGGACGCCGAGCGAGGCGCCGGCGCCCGTGTGACAGGTACCCAGGTAGTAGTCGGCCTGGGCGACGCGCAGCTTCATCGCGGCGTCCATGTCGCTGGAGGCGGTGACCTCCAGGCCCTCGATGCCGAGCTGCTTGATGGTGTTGGTGACCTCGGTCTTGCCGACGCCGCCGGCGAGGATCTTCGTCATGTCCTGCTTCTTTCTCGGTGGTTCGGACCGGGCTGCGCCGGACCGTGGTTCAGGAGGAGGGCGCGGCGGGGGTCTGCTGCGCCAGCACCGCGAGGTGCATGCCGAGGAAGTTCACCTCGGACTCCGGGAGGGCGGCCCCGAGTTCCCGCCGGGCGCGCTCGGCGACGGCGCGGGCGCGGGTGACGGCCTCGGGGTGTCCGGCCAGTTCGGCGGCCACCTGGTCGTCGGTGAGGAACTGCTCGATGGCCTCGCCGTCCAGGAGCCGGGTGAGCGCCATCATCAGGTGGCTGGTGAGCATGCCCGCGGTCGCCTCGGTCACCGTGCGGCCCTCCGCTTCGAGGGCGGCCAGTTCGGCCGTGACGAAGTCGGCCACCTCGGGCTTGATCTGTCCGCCTTCGCGGAAGAGCTGAATCCGCAGGGCCAGCTGGTCGTCCATGGCGGTCCTCCTAAAATCGACAGTAACCAGGATTTTGTATTTTGACGAGGTCGAAGGTCCCGTCGCGGCAGGACCTTCGTCCTGTTCCGGCTCCCCGCCGGCCGGGGGTCAGTACGAGGGCAGGCGGGTGCCCTCAAGCACCTCGCGCTGGAGCGAGGTGATCAGTGAGAGATCCAGGGAGTCCCGGACGGCGGCCAGGGCCTTGGCCCCCTCGGTCCGGCCGATGACGGCCGCGCTCGAGTTGCGCAGCGACAGCTCGCGGGTGACCTCGTCCCCCAGCGGGAGCACGTCGACGCCGACCCCGAGCCGGTCCTGCACCTCGTCCAGGTTCCAGACGGTGGCGTCCACCTCTTTGCGGGCGAAGAGATCGGGCAGCTGCATGTACGAGGCCTCCAGCCGCTGGACGTCCGGGCGCCCGGCGAAGACGAGGTCGACCAGCATGCGCAGATCCTCCGACGCGTGGTCGACCGCGACCCGAAGGCCCGGGGTGTCCAGGTCCACGCCGTGGCGCAGGAGCATGCCGTGCGCGCCGACGTAGGTGGCCGGCCCCAGGTCCGCCACCAGCTCCACCGGATGCTCGGCGATCAGCTCGTCGGCGGCGAAACGGGACAGGACGACGAGGTCGACCTTGCCTTCGAGCAGTGCGGCGGTACGGGCCCCGGCGCCTCGCATGAACGTGATCGCGAAGGGCGCGCCCGCCTCCTCGAAGGCGCCGCGCAGTCCGGTCGCCAGGCCCTCGTAACGGCGGGAGTACGGCAGGGGCATCGCGGCCAGCAGTGTCCCGAGCCCGGAGAGCCGCCAGAGTATGGAGCGGTCCGAGTGGGCGAGGAAGGTGCCGAGGTGGCCCCGGGCGGTCGTCCTGATGGCGCCGGACTCCTCCAGCAGTTGCAGGGCCGCCTGGACCGTGCCGTTTCCGCAGCCCAGCTCCTGCGCGTAGTCCCGCACCCGGGGCAGCCGCGTGTCCGGCTCATGGTTGAGCAGCAGGACCGCGAGCTGGCGGGCGGCCAGTCCGTTGCGCGTGAGGAAACGGTCATCGAAGACGTTCACAAAGGGAACAGTAAACAGGATTCTGGATATTGACAAGCGTCCTCGCCGGAGCACGGCGGGTCACGGACGACGGGACGGGCCGGCCGCCTCGGCGACGGGTGTCGCGAGGCGGCCGGCCCGTATCCGCTTTCGCTAAGAGGTACAGACGAGATAGCGGAACACGTTGGACATCCACACCGTGCCGTCCGCGCGCTGGTGCGGACGCAGGGACTCCGCCACTTCCTTCTCCACCTGCCACCGGTCCGTCGCCCGGACCGCGGCGTCGAAGAGCCGCGTCGACAGCAGACCGCGTACCGCGCTGTCCATGTCGGCGTAGCCGAACGGGCAGGCCACCCGGCCCGAACCGTCCGGCCGCAGCCCGGACCGGAAGGCCACGTCCTCCAGATCGTCCCGGCGCGGGCCGCGCCAGCCGCCGCCCGGTGTGCGCCCGTCCCCGGCGAGCCGGCTCGCCACCCGCAGCACCGCCTCGGTCGCGCACCGCTCGGGCGGGCCCCAGCCGGTCAGGACGACCGTGCGGCCCCGGCCCGCCGACGGCACCGCGGTCCCCAGGCTCCGTACCAGCTCGTCCCCGTCGCCCGCCGCGCAGCCGATCGGGGTGAACGCGGTGATCAGGTTGTGCGGTCCGGCCGCCGCCGCCTCGGTGACCGTGTCCACGAGGCGGGCCCCGGTGGCGGGGGAGCCCCGGTCCTCGGGAGCGGGCAGGAGGCGGGCCCGCGCCAGGGCGAGGCGCTCGGGGTCGGTGTCCACGCCGGTGACCCGCGCGCCGCGGCCCTCGGCCATCAGCAGCGCGAGCCCGGAACCGCAGCCGAGCGCGAGCATCCGCGTGGCGGGCCCCACTTCCAGCCGCGCGTACACCGCCTCGTAGAGCGGTGCCAGCATCCGTTCCTGGATCTCGGCCCAGTCACGGGCCCGGGAGCCGTCGTCCGCGGGGGCGGAGGACTCGGTGTGCCGGTGGTGCCGGACGAGCGTAGGTGTCATGGAACGCGCCCCAATCATCCGCCGAGAGGTTGCCGGTTCTGCCGATCGGTCGTGCCCGGGTGGACGGCCGGCCCGTCCCCGTACGCGCGCTCCCCCGTATGCCGGAGTACCGCGCGCCCGCCGCCGCGTCCAGGGGGCTGCGGGGCGCCGATGCCCGCAGGGCGGCCCCGGTGCGCGTGACGGCACCCGGGCGCCCGGACGGCATGGCCGACCAGGGGTCCGCCACGTGCGCTGCCGTCGCTGCCGTCCCAGTCTCACCCGGTACGCCCGGACGGGCACGTCGAGCACGTCAGGGGGCTGCGGATAGCCTCTTCCACCTGCGTTTCCGTGCCTGCCGGAGCCCGGCGCCTGACCACTCGCGGACGGTGGGGGCGCGCACGGCGTCTACGCGCTCGGGCGTACACGGCGCTACGTACCGGCTTGGTGCGAGCTGTGAGACTTCTCCGCAGATCAGCGCACCCGCCCTCGTCAGGACGCATGAACGGCAACTGACTGGTACGTGCAAAATATTTGGGATGGCCCGGAATCGGAACACCGAGGGCCCCGCGCTCGTTGGTCACGACGTGAGCACGACACCACCTGTACTTGCCGCAGAGCTGGCGCAGGCGTGGGCCGACATTCAGCGGTACCACCCCGAGCTGCCCGATCTCGCCGCACCCGAGTCCCTGATCGGAGAGTCCTCGTCCGCCTGTGGCGCCGAGCTCTCCTTCGAGCGACTGCTCCACGAGGCAGTCCACGGCATCGCCGCCGCCAGAGGTGTCCGCGACACCTCACGCGCCGGCCGATACCACAACCGACGATTCCTGGCGATCGCCGAGGAGCTGGGCCTCGACCATGCCGAGGAGCCCCATCCCAGCAGCGGCTTCTCGCTGGTCACGCTCAACCCCGAGGCCAAGCGCCGCTACCGGCCCACGACGGAACGGCTCCAGCGCGCCCTGAAGGCGCACACCGTGGCCACCGCCGCCGACACCAAGCGCTCCTTCCGCGGCCCCGCCGCCCGGCACGGCTCCTCCGGAGGGGGCGTGCGGGTCAAGGCCGTCTGCGACTGCGGGCGCAATGTGCGCGTGGTCCCCTCGGTCCTCGCGCAGGCCCCGATCGTCTGCGGCGGCTGCGGGAAGCCGTTCCGGATTCCGGAAGCGGCGGTCGCGGTGGGGTGAGCCGATGTGGTGTGGCACAATGGCTAGCTGTACTCGACAGTCGCACAGGACCCCTCTCTCCTCCGGCTGACGCGTCCATCGGGCACCCGAGTACCGCAACCCCACGTGGCATCTTCGTTGTGCCCAACCACGTCATAGACCAGGAGACACCACTCCCGTGGCAGTCAAGATCAAGCTGAAGCGTCTGGGCAAGATCCGTTCGCCTCACTACCGCATCATCGTCGCCGACTCCCGTACCCGCCGTGACGGCCGGGCCATCGAGGAGATCGGCCTGTACCACCCGGTGCAGAACCCCTCGCGCATCGAGGTCAACTCGGAGCGCGCGCAGTACTGGCTGTCCGTCGGCGCCCAGCCGACCGAGCCGGTTCTCGCGATCCTGAAGCTCACCGGCGACTGGCAGGCGCACAAGGGCCTCCCGGCCCCCGCGCCGCTGCTGCAGCCGGAGCCCAAGGCCGACAAGCGCGCCCTGTTCGACGCCCTCACCAAGGACGGCGGCGAGGAGTCGAAGGGCGAGGCCATCACGCCCAAGGCGAAGAAGGCCGACAAGAAGGCGGACGAGGCTGCTGACGCTGCCGCGCCCGCCGAGTCGACCGAGGCCTGAGCATGCTCGAGGAGGCTCTCGAGCACCTCGTGAAAGGCATTGTCGACAACCCAGACGATGTGCAGGTCGCCTCGCGCAACCTGCGCCGTGGCCGCGTGCTGGAGGTCCGGGTCCACCCCGATGACCTCGGCAAGGTGATCGGCCGCAACGGCCGCACCGCGCGCGCGCTGCGTACCGTCGTGGGCGCCATCGGCGGCCGTGGCATCCGCGTCGACCTCGTCGATGTGGACCAGGTTCGCTGACAGAGTTGAACACCGGCACGGGCCGGGGAGGGCTGAGCGCCCGCCCCGGCCCGTCGTCGTACGACAGGAGAGACACAAGGTGCAGTTGGTAGTCGCGCGGATCGGTCGCGCCCACGGCATCAAGGGCGAGGTCACCGTCGAGGTGCGCACGGACGAGCCGGAGCTGCGGCTCGCGCCCGGAGCCGTGCTGGCCACCGAGCCGGCCACGACGGGACCGCTGACGATCGAGACCGGCCGGGTGCACAGCGGCCGGCTGCTGCTGCGTTTCGAGGGCGTGAAGGACCGTACGGCCGCCGAGGCGCTGCGCAACACCCTGCTGATCGCCGATGTCGACCCGGCGGAGCTTCCGGAGGATCCCGAGGAGTTCTACGACCATCAGCTGATGGACCTCGACGTGGTCCTCGCCGACGGCACCGAGATCGGCCGGATCACCGAGATCACGCACCTGCCGTCCCAGGACCTCTTCATCGTGGAGCGCCCGGACGGCAGCGAGGTGATGATCCCGTTCGTCGAGGAGATCGTCACCGAAATCGACCTGGACGAGCAGCGCGCGGTGATCGCCCCGCCGCCCGGACTGATCGACGAGAGCGAGGCGGTCGTGGCCTCCGCGCGCGAGGAGGAAGGCGCAACGGCCGCCGGGACGGGCGAGGACGACGCCTGATGCGCCTCGACATCGTCACGATCTTCCCCGAATACCTGGAACCGCTGAACGTCTCCCTGGTCGGCAAGGCCCGCACGAGCGGCCGCCTCGACGTCCGGGTGCACGACCTGCGCGAGTGGACGTACGACCGCCACAACACCGTGGACGACACCCCGTACGGCGGCGGTCCCGGCATGGTGATGAAGACCGAGCCGTGGGGCGACGCCCTGGACGAGGCGCTCGCGGACGGCTACGAGGCGGGGGCGCACGCGCCGGTCCTCGTGGTGCCCACACCGAGCGGCCGGCCGTTCACCCAGGAACTCGCCGTCGAACTCGCCGAGCGGCCCTGGCTGATCTTCACCCCGGCCCGCTACGAGGGAATCGACCGGCGGGTGACCGAGGAGTACGCCGGCCGGATGCCGGTGATCGAGGTGTCCATCGGCGATTACGTGCTGGCGGGCGGGGAAGCGGCCGTTCTGGTGATCACCGAGGCGGTGGCCCGGCTGCTGCCCGGCGTCCTCGGCAACGCCGCGTCCCACCAGGACGACTCCTTCGCGCCCGGCGCGATGGCGAACCTCCTGGAGGGGCCCGTCTACACGAAGCCGCCCCAGTGGCGCGGGCGGGGCATCCCCGAGGTGCTGCTCAGCGGCCACCACGGACGGATCGCGCGCTGGCGGCGGGACGAGGCGCTGCGCCGTACGGCCGCCAACCGGCCCGATCTGATCGAGCGGTGCGAGGCGTCCGGCTTCGACAAGAAGGACCGGGAGATGCTCTCCATCCTCGGCTGGTCGCCGGAGCCCGGCGGCCGATTTTGGCGCAGGCCCGAGGCCGTGGAAGAATAGGCCGCTGCTGTACGTCCGCGTGCGCCCCTGCCACAGGGGGAAAGACGCCCGTCCGACGCGATCAGCCCTTCGCATTCATCACTCTCTCCCGTCGATGACCTGTGGCATCGGCGAAGAAAGCAGACAACATGGCTTCCCTGCTCGACGACGTCAATGCCGCGTCGCTGCGTACCGACGTCCCGGCGTTCCGTCCCGGTGACACCGTCAACGTTCACGTCCGCGTGATCGAGGGCAACCGCTCCCGAGTCCAGCAGTTCAAGGGCATCGTCATCCGCCGCCAGGGCGCGGGCGTCAGCGAGACCTTCACGGTCCGCAAGGTCTCCTTCAGCGTCGGCGTCGAGCGCACCTTCCCGGTGCACAGCCCGATCTTCGAGAAGATCGAGGTCGTGACCCGCGGTGACGTCCGTCGCGCCAAGCTGTACTTCCTCCGTGAGCTGCGCGGCAAGGCCGCGAAGATCAAGGAGAAGCGCGACCGCTGAGCTGACTCCTTGGTCCACAGGACGGCCGGATAAGCTCTGGCCCCGATGGACACGGAAGCAGAACTCCAGGAGCGCGACCGCTCCTCCGCACCCGCTACGGGTCCGGAGGCGCGGTCGCGCTTTTCGCGTGTACGGGACCGGGCCGCCACCTCGCTGTCCTGGCGGCGCGCCTTCGCGCTCGGTGCCGTCTGCGCGGTCTTCGTGCTCCTCTTCAGCACCTTCGTGGTACAGCCCTTCCTGATCCCCAGCGGCTCGATGGAGCCCACGCTCCGGGTGGGCGACCGGGTGCTCGTCAACAAGCTGGCGTACCGGTTCGGCTCCGAGCCGCGCCGCGGTGACGTGGTGGTCTTCGACGGAACCGGTTCCTTCGTGCCCGAGGGGGCGGGGGAGACGAACCCGGTCACCGCGCTGCTGCACGGGGCGCTGGCGACCCTCGGGCTCGCCGAGCCCGCCGAGACCGACTTCGTGAAGCGGGTGGTGGGTGTGGGGGGCGACCGGGTGGTCTGCTGCGACGCGCGGGACCGGATCGAGGTGAACGGCCGGCCGCTGGAGGAGGACTACCTCTTCGCCGGTGACGCGGCCTCCCGGGCTCCCTTCGACATCGTGGTGCCGGAAGGCACCCTGTGGATGATGGGCGACCACCGCAGCCGCTCCCGTGACTCCCGCGACCACCTGGGCGAGCCGGGCGGCGGCATGGTGCCGGTGGACCGGGTGATCGGGCGGGTCGACTGGTTCGGCTGGCCGCTCGGCCGGATCGGCTCCCTGCCGGGCACCTCGGCGTTCGACGGCATACCGGCGCCGGGCCCGGCCCATGGGTAACCGCGGGCGTCAGGGCGGGGCCGCGCCGGACGCGGCCAGCGCGCGTTCGCTGCCGACCCGGGCGGAGCGGCGCAAGCTGGCCCGCAAGGTGAAGCGCAAGCGGCGCAGGTCGGCGGTGCGGGAGATCCCGCTGCTGATCACGGTCGCGCTGCTCATCGCGCTGTTCCTCAAGACGTTCCTGGTGCAGGCCTTCGTGATCCCCTCCGGGTCGATGGAGCAGACCATCCGGATCGGCGACCGGGTGCTGGTGGACAAGCTGACGCCCTGGTTCGGGTCCAAGCCGCAGCGCGGCGACGTCGTCGTGTTCCGCAACCCGTCGGACTGGCCGCCCCCGAACCCGACGAGCTCCGAGGAGTCCCCCGTCGTCGTCAAGCAGGTGAAGGAGGCACTCACCTTCATCGGGCTGCTTCCTTCGGGCGACGAGCAGGATCTGATCAAGCGGGTCGTGGCCGTCGGGGGCGACACCGTGAAGTGCTGCGCGCAGGACGGGCGGCTCACCGTCAACGGCGTGGCGATCGACGAACCCTATGTTTTCCCCGGGGATTCCCCTTCCACCATCAAATTCGAGGTAAAGGTTCCGGCGGGCCGTCTCTTCGTCATGGGGGACCACCGCTCCAATTCCGCCGATTCACGTTTCCACCTGGACAAGGCGGCGGACGGCACGATCGCCGAGGAGGCGGTCGTGGGGCGGGCGAAGTGGATCGTCTGGCCCTTCGGACACTGGAGCGGTCTGGCGGAACGCTCGGCGTTCGCCGGGGTCCCGGACGCGCGCGCCGGTACGGCTGCCGCCTCGGGGCCGTCGAATAGTGTGTCCGAGTATCCATACGGATCGACCCGTCTCCCGACCCCTGCGGAACTCCCGCTCGTTATGGGAGTGGTGGGCCTGCATCGGCTAGGACGCAGGCGGTGGCACGGAATAAGGAGTGGATGTGGGGGATTTGGCGGTCGGCGCACGATCCGGACACGAAGAACCCGAGGACCGGCCGGGCGGTCCGGCGCACGCCGAGTCCGCCGGGGAGCCGGCGGACTCGGCGACGGCGAGCGGGGCGGAGAGTGACGGCGGCGCGTCCGGCGGCAGCACGGCCCGGAAGAAGAAGAATGCCCGCCCGTTCTGGAAGGAACTGCCCCTCCTCATCGGCGTCGCGTTGATTCTGGCGTTGCTGATCAAGACGTTTCTGGTGCAGGCGTTCTCGATTCCTTCGGATTCGATGCAGAACACGCTTCAGCGTGGTGACCGGGTGCTGGTGGACAAGCTGACGCCGTGGTTCGGTTCGGAGCCGGAGCGCGGCGAGGTCGTCGTCTTCCACGACCCGGGCGGCTGGCTGGAGGACACCCAGGCACCCGAGCCGAACGCGGTGCAGAAGTTCCTCAGCTTCATCGGTCTCATGCCGTCCGCCGAGGAGAAGGACCTGATCAAGCGGGTCATCGCGATCGGCGGTGACACCGTGGAGTGCAAGAAGAACGGACCGGTCGAGGTCAACGGCACGGCGCTGGACGACAAGTCGTTCATCTTCGAGGGGAACAGCGCCTGCGACGACCAGCCGTTCGGCCCGATCAAGGTCCCCAAGGGCCGGATCTGGGTGATGGGCGACCACCGGCAGAACTCGCTGGACTCCCGTTACCACCAGAATCTGGCGGGCGGCGGCACGGTCTCCACCGACGAGGTGGTCGGCCGGGCCATCGTGATCGCGTGGCCGGTCAACCGCTGGGCCACCCTGCCGATTCCCAAGACCTTCGACCAGCCGGGCCTCAACGCCGCGGCCGCCGCTGCGGCGCCCGGAGCGATCGGCCTCGCGGGCGCCGTACCGCTCGTGCTCTGGCGCAGGCGGCGCCGGACCGCGCCCCGGCGGACGACGTAACCGACGAACCGCCCCCTGCGCGCAGGGGGCGGTTCTCCGATACGGCGGGCCGGCCGGCAGGGCGGTCCCCTGGGCAGGCATCCGGCGCAGAGTGAGGAAGCGGACATGAGTGGAGTGGCAGGCGGAGCACGGCCCGAGCAGGGGCCCACCCGGCAGCCGGAACCGGCCGACGCGACGGACACCGGCACCGACGCCGAGTCCGCCCCGGCCCCCGAGGCCGAGCCGGACAGCGGCGGGGACAAGATGAAGAACGCCCGCCCGTTCTGGAAGGAACTGCCCCTCCTCATCGGGATCGCGTTGATTCTGGCGTTGCTGATCAAGACGTTTCTGGTGCAGGCGTTCTCGATTCCTTCGGATTCGATGCAGAACACGCTTCAGCGTGGTGACCGGGTGCTGGTGGACAAGCTGACGCCGTGGTTCGGTTCGGAGCCGGAGCGCGGCGAGGTCGTCGTCTTCCACGACCCGGACGGCTGGCTGCGCGACGAGCCGACCCCGAAGCCGAACGCCGTGCAGAAGTTCCTGAGCTTCGTCGGGCTGATGCCGTCCGCCGAGGAGAAGGACCTGATCAAGCGCACGATCGCGGTCGGCGGTGACACCGTGGAGTGCAAGAAGGGCGGGCCGGTCCAGGTCAACGGCAAGGCGCTCGACGAGCCGTACGTCTTCCCCGGCAACAGCGCCTGCGACGACATGCCCTTCGGCCCGTTCAAGGTGCCCGACGGCAAGATCTGGGTGATGGGCGACCACCGGCAGGACTCGTCGGACTCGCGCTACCACACGGACGACGCCAACAAGGGCTTCGTGCCGGTGAGCCAGGTCGTGGGCCGGGCCGTGGTGGTGGCGTGGCCGGTCAACCGCTGGGCGACGCTTCCCGTTCCCGACACCTTCGACCAGTCCGGCATCGGCGCCGCGGCCGGAGCCGCGCCGGGTGCCGCCGGGCTCGCCGGTGCCCTGCCGCTCGTGCTGTGGCGCCGGCGGAGGCTGACCGCCGGGCGTACCGCCGGGTAGGGTGCCCACGCGGATCAGCGATTGTCGACCTCCGATGGGGGATGCCGGTATGGGTGCAACAGGTCGTGCGGACGACGGCCGCGGCCGGCTCGGCGCGAGGCTGTCCTCGGTGGCCGTGGCCATCGGCTGCGTGCTCTTCCTCGGCGGCTTCGCCTGGGGAGCGGTGCTGTACCGGCCCTACACGGTCCCGACCGGCTCGATGACGCCTACGGTGAACGCGGGCGACAAGGTCCTCGCGCAGCGGGTGGACGGCGGCGACGTCCGGCGCGGTGACGTGGTCGTCTTCACCGACACCCAGTGGGGCGACATGCCCATGGTGAAGCGGGTGGTCGGCACCGGCGGCGACAAGATCGTCTGCTGTGGCAAGGACGGCCGCCTCACGGTCAACGGCATACCCATCGACGAACCGTATCTGCGGTCCTCCGGCCGCGCCTCGGGCGAGGACTTCACGGCCGAGGTGCCGAAGGGGCAGCTCTTCCTGCTGGGCGACGACCGCACGGTCTCGCTGGACTCCCGGGTCCACCTGTCGGACGCCACCCACGGCTCGGTGCCGCGCGGCGCCGTGCAGGCCCGGGTCGACGCCGTCGCCTGGCCGCTCGGCTCCATGATCGACAGGCCCGAGGCCTTCGCGGCGCTGCCCGGCGGGGTCTCCTCGGCCGGGCCGCTGAAGCTCCAGCTCACCGCCATGGCCGTGGGCGTCGTGCTCATCCTCGGCGGTGCCGTGTACGGCCCGCTCGCGGCCCGTTCCTCCCGGCCGAAGCGGAGCACGCAGCCGAAGGCGGCGGCCGGTGTCCGCTGAAGTGCGCAAGGTCGCCCGCCTGGTACTCCTCGACCCGGACGACCGCATTCTGCTGATGCACGGCTTCGAACCGGAGGACCCGGAGCGCAGCTGGTGGTTCACCCCGGGCGGCGGTCTTGAGGGCGACGAGACCCGTGAGCGGGCCGCGCTGCGCGAGCTGGCCGAGGAGACCGGGATCACCGACGTCGAACTGGGCCCGGTCCTCTGGCAGCGGCGGTGCTCCTTCACCTTCGACGGCCGGCGCTGGGAACAGGACGAGTGGTACTTCCTGGCCCGTACCGCACAGACCGCCACCGACACCAGCGGCCACACATGGCTGGAACGCCGCAGTGTCACGGGTCTGAGGTGGTGGACCTCCGCCGAACTGTCGGCGGCGCGTGAGACGGTGTACCCGACCAGACTCGCCGAGCTGCTCCGGACGCTGCTCGACGAGGGTCCTCCGGGTACGCCGGTGGTCCTGGCACCCGAAAACGCCTGAGCGGCCGGGGCGCCGGGAGCCGGCGCACAATGGGGAAACGCACGGCTGAAGGGGAACATGCCAATGAGCGCCGAGGACCTCGAGAAGTACGAGACCGAGATGGAGCTGAAGCTCTACCGGGAGTACCGCGATGTCGTCGGTCTGTTCAAATATGTGATCGAGACCGAACGGCGCTTCTACCTCACCAACGACTACGAGATGCAGGTGCACTCGGTCCAGGGCGAGGTGTTTTTCGAGGTGTCCATGGCGGACGCCTGGGTCTGGGACATGTACCGGCCCGCACGGTTCGTCAAGCAGGTACGGGTGCTGACGTTCAAGGACGTCAACATCGAGGAGCTCAACAAGAGCGATCTCGAACTTCCGGGTGGCTGAGTTATCCACAATCGCCCGCTTGTCCACCAAGATCCACTGAGGTAGGGCGGAAGCGTCAGAGTCGGTGCCGGAGGTGGTGCCGATATGAACGCACGGGGGGCTCTCGGGCGGTACGGCGAGGACCTGGCGGCGCGGCTGCTGGCCGACGCCGGCATGTCCGTACTGGAACGGAACTGGCGCTGTCGCGCCGGCGAGATCGACATCGTCGCGATGGACGGTGACGCGCTCGTCATCTGCGAGGTGAAGACCCGCAGGGCGGGCGCGTTCGAGCACCCGATGGCCGCGGTCAGCCCGGCCAAGGCGGACCGGCTGCGACGGCTGGCCGCGCTCTGGCTCGACCGGCACGGCGGCCCGCCGCCCGGCGGGGTGCGCATCGATCTGGTGGGTGTGGTGCTGCCCACGCGCGGTGCGCCCCTGGCCGAGCACGCCCGGGGGGTGGCGTGATGGGGTTCGCGCGTGCCTGCTCGGTCGCGCTGGTCGGCGTCGAGGGCGTGGTGGTGGAGGTCCAGGCGGACCTGGAGGCCGGGGTGGCGGCGTTCACCCTGGTGGGGCTGCCGGACAAGAGCCTGGTGGAGAGCCGGGACCGGGTCAGGGCCGCCGTGGTCAACTCCGGGGCCCAGTGGCCGCAGAAGAAGCTCACCGTGGGGCTGTCCCCGGCCTCGGTGCCCAAGGGCGGATCGGGCTTCGATCTCGCTGTCGCGTGCGCGGTGCTGGGCGCCGCCGAGCGGATCGACCCCGCCTCCATCGACGACGTGGTGATGATCGGGGAGCTGGGGCTCGACGGCCGGGTGCGCCCGGTACGAGGAGTGCTCCCCGCCGTCCTGGCGGCGGCCGAGGCGGGCTACCGGCAGGTGGTCGTCCCGGAACGGAGCGCGGGCGAGGCCGCCCTCGTGCCCGGCGTCTCCGTGCTCGGGGTGCGCAGCCTGCGGCAGCTGATCGCGGTGCTGTGCGACGAACCCGTGCCCGACGAACAGCGGGCCCAGGACGAGGGGCGCCCCGACACCATGCTCGCCGGGCTGATGGTGCCCGGCGCCGGACTGGGCACCGGCATCGCCAGGGCCTCGGCGACGGCCGAGGGCGCCCGGCCGGACCTGGCGGACGTGGCGGGGCAGGAGCGGCCGCGCAAGGCCCTGGAGGTCGCCGCGGCCGGCGGCCACCACCTGCTGCTCACCGGGCCGCCGGGCGCGGGCAAGACCATGCTGGCCGAGCGCATGTCCGCGATCCTGCCGCCCCTGAGCAGGCAGGAATCCCTCGAAGTGACCGCCGTGCATTCGGTCGCTGGCATCCTGCCGCTCGGTGAGCCGCTGGTCTCCCGGGCGCCCTACTGCGCGCCGCACCACTCGGCGACCATGCAGTCGCTGGTCGGCGGGGGCAACGGGCTGCCGAGACCCGGCGCGGTCTCGCTCGCTCATCGCGGGATTCTCTTTCTGGACGAGGCGCCGGAATTCTCCGTCCGGGCGCTGGACGCGCTGCGCCAGCCCCTGGAGTCCGGGCACATCGTGGTGGCGCGCAGCGCGGGGGTGGTGCGGCTGCCGGCCCGGTTCCTGCTGGTGCTCGCGGCCAACCCCTGCCCGTGCGGGCGGCACACCCTGAGCGGGGACGGCTGCGAGTGCCCGCCGTCCGCGGTGCGCCGCTATCAGGCCCGGCTCTCCGGGCCGTTGCTCGACCGGGTGGATCTGAGGGTGGCCGTCGAGCCCGTCACGCGCGAGGACCTGATGGGACGGGGCGGCAGGGGCGAGTCCACCGCGACGGTCGCGGCCCGGGTGCGGGAGGCCCGGACGCGGGCGGCCGAGCGGCTGGCGGGGACGGCCTGGACGACCAACAGCGAGGTCCCCGGCCATGAGCTGCGGACCCGGCTGGCCGCTGCGCCGGGCGCGCTGCTGGCGGCCGAGCGCGACATGGAGCGCGGCCTGCTCACCGCGCGGGGCCTTGACAGGGTGCTGCGGGTGGCGTGGACGGTGGCGGACCTGCGGGGCGCCGAGCGCCCGGACGCCTCGGACGTCGCGGTGGCCCTGGAGCTGCGCAGCGGCATCCCGCGCGGGGTCGCGCTGGGGGCGGGGGCGGCATGACGGCACGGGACGCGGGGCGCTGGAGCGGGTCGCCGGCCCCGGAGGGCGGTGACGGCGCGGGGGCCGCGGGGCGCGGTGGCGGCGAGGTGGTCGCGGGGCGCGGGGGCGGCGCGGTCGTGGCGGGACGCGGGCCCGGCGGTGGGAGAGCCTTGGTCGCGGACGGCGGCGGGACATCGGGCGGGCGGGGGTGGCCGGCCGGGGGCGTGAGTGCGCGGGAGCGGCTGGCGCGGGCGGCGCTGACCCGGGTGCTGGAGCCGGGCGACGAGCACGGCGGCCGGTGGCTGAGGGAGTGCGGCGCGGCGGAGCTCTGGCGCCGGATCACGGCCCCGGGCGGGGAGGCGGAGCGGCTCGGCGGGATGACCGCGCGGCGGCTGGCCGGTTACCGGCTGAGGGCCGAGTGCGTCGACCCGGAGCGGGATCTGGCCGCCGTCGCGGCGGTCGGCGGGCGCTTCGTCTGTCCCGGTGACCCGGAGTGGCCGACACAGCTCGACGACCTGGGCGATGCGCGGCCGACCGGGCTCTGGGTGCGGGGGAGGCCCGATCTGCGGCTCTGGGCGCTGCGCTCGGTCGCCGTGGTCGGCGCCCGCGCCTGCACACCGTACGGGGCGCACATGGCGACGACACTGGGTGCCGGTCTGGCGGAGCGGGGCTGGGTGGTCGTCTCGGGGGCGGCTTTCGGGGTGGACGGGGCGGCGCACCGGGGCGCGCTGGCCGCCGGTGGCGCGACGATGGCGGTGCTGGCCTGCGGGGTGGACGTCCCCTACCCGCGCGGGCACGCCGAGCTGATCGGCCGCGTGGCCCAACAGGGGCTCGTCATCGGTGAACTGCCGCCGTCCGAACACCCGACGCGCAGCAGGTTCATCCTGCGGAACCGGGTGATCGCCGCGTTGACGCGGGGGACCGTCGTGGTCGAGGCCGAATACCGCAGCGGCTCCCTCGTCACGGCGCGCAGTGCGCAGCGGCTCGGCCGGTTCACGATGGGCGTTCCCGGGCCGGCGACCAGTGGTCTGTCAGCGGGTGTCCACGAACTCCTGCGGGGCGAGGGCGTGCTGGTGACGGACGCCGCGGAAGTCGCCGAACTCGTGGGGGACATCGGGGATCTGGCCCCCTCCAGGAGCGGTCCCGTGCTGGCCAGGGATCTGCTCGACGCCGTCGCAGGAAGGGTGCTGGACGCCCTGCCGGCCCGGACGGCCGTCGTCGCCCGCGAGGTGGCGCGCGTCGCCGGGACGAGCGCCGATGAAGCCCTCGGCAAACTGTACGAACTGCACTCACTGGGATTCGTCGAACGTGAGGGCGAAGGCTGGAGGTTGACGCGGCGGCCGAGTTGTCCGGACGACGCTCGGCGAGGCGGTTCTTGATCTGGGGCATTCGGGTGAAAAGGTGAGGCCGATGACCTCGGCGGACGCTTCGACGGTGGTTCCGGGGCCGGTGCCTGCGGCGACGGCCCCGGGCCTCCGACGCGTCCGCGCCCCGGTGGGCTGTCATGTCCGCGGCCCGGTCGCGCGTCATGTGCGTCCGCCCGAGGGCGCAGGGGTCCGATCCCTTATCCTGCGCGCACCGCGACAGCGCGGTCACGCTACGCTCACAAGGATTCCGCCCCAGAGACAAGTCCCAGTACTTCACGGCAGAACGGCTCAAGGCACCACATGCCCCAGCACACCTCCGGGTCTGACCGCGCGGCAGTACCACCGGCTGCGCGTGGCACTGTGCGCCCTCCCGCCCCGTCCTCGCTCGACGAGTTGTGGCGTTCGTACAAGACGACGGGCGACGGAAGGCTGCGGGAGCAACTGATCCTGCACTACTCGCCCCTGGTGAAGTACGTCGCCGGCCGGGTGAGTGTGGGCCTGCCGTCCAACGTCGAGCAGGCGGACTTCGTCTCCTCCGGGGTCTTCGGACTGATCGACGCGATCGAGAAGTTCGACATCGAGCGGGCGATCAAGTTCGAGACGTACGCGATCACCCGCATCCGGGGCGCGATGATCGACGAACTCCGGGCGCTGGACTGGATTCCGCGCTCCGTCCGGCAGAAGGCGCGCGCCGTGGAGCGCGCCTACGCCACCCTGGAGGCCCAGCTGCGGCGCACCCCGTCGGAGGCGGAGGTCGCGGCGGAGATGGACGTCACGCTGGATGAACTGCACGCGGTTTTCAGCCAGTTGTCGCTGGCCAATGTGGTGGCGCTGGAGGAGCTGCTCCATGTGGGCGGCGAGGGCGGCGACCGGCTGAGTCTGATGGACACGCTGGAGGACACCGCCGCCGACGATCCGGTGGAGGTGGCCGAGGACCGGGAGCTCAGGAGGCTGCTGGCCCGAGCGATCAACACCCTTCCGGACCGGGAGAAGACGGTCGTCACGCTCTACTACTACGAGGGCCTGACCCTTGCCGAGATCGGCAACGTGCTCGGGGTCACCGAGAGCCGCGTCAGCCAGATCCACACCAAGTCGGTCCTCCAGCTCCGCGCGAAACTGGCCGACGCCGGCCGCTGACGCAGCCGGTCCGGGGCCCTGTACGGCTGCCCGCCGCGGCTCGGACCGCCGCCGTCGGACGCCCGCCGTCCGGGGCCGCCGCCCCACACCGCACCCGAGACCGCGGCCCCCGGGCCCGCCCTCGTGCCGCCGTGCTCGCAGGTCCGGTTCGGCCACGGTTCGGGGCGCGCTCTCTCTGTTCGGCGGAGGTCGCCGTAGAGTGGAGGCGTGCCCAGGATTCGAGCGGCCTCCGTGGCCGAGCACCGGACCATGCAGCGCGGCGCCCTCCTGGACGCAGCGCGCTCCCTGCTGTCCGAAGGGGGCACGGAAGCGCTGACCTTCCCCGCCCTCGCCGAACGTACGGGCCTCGCCCGGTCCTCCGTGTACGAGTACTTCCGCTCCCGCGCCGCCGTCGTCGAGGAGCTCTGCGCCGTCGACTTCCCCGTCTGGGCTGCCGAGGTGGAGACCGCGATGGAGCGGGCGGCGACGCCCGAGGAGAAGATCGAGGCGTACGTCCGGCGTCAGCTCGACCTCGTCGGGGACCGGCGCCACCGGGCCGTGGTCGCGATCTCCGCCAGCGAACTGGACGCGGGTGCGCGCGAGAAGATCCGGGCCGCGCACGGCGGCCTCGTCGCCATGATCGTCGACGCGCTCGGCGACCTCGGCCATGAGCAGCCCCGGCTGGCGGCCATGTTGCTCCAGGGCTCCGTGGACGCCGCGGTCCGGCGTATCGAGCTGAGTGTGGCGGAGGAGCCCGGTGTCATCGCGGACACCGCCGTCGCCATGATCCTCAACGGCGTCCGGGGCATCGCGGCCGACCGGGGCTGACCCCGGCGCCGCCACCGCCACCGCCCGGCGAGGACCACCAGCACCGCGGGACAGGCCGGGCCCCCGCTGCCGGGCGCGACCGTCGGCCCGCCGCTGCCGGACGTCACGGGCCACCCACCGCCACCGGACGCCGCCCGTGCCCCGGATTCCGCTTCCGGCACCGGTACGCCGAACACCGGCAGCAGCCGTGAGGGCCCGCGCCGCAGCAGTGCGGCCGGCAGCAGCGACAGCGGGTCCAGATACGCCTCCGCGCGGCGCAGCCCCCAGTGCAGACAGCCCGACGCGCAGTGGAACGGCCCCGCCTCCAGCACGGCCACCACCTGCCCCGCCGTGACCTCGTCGCCCTTCGCGACGAGCGGGCGCACCGGCTCGTACGTGGTCCGCAGCGGAGGGTCGCCCGTCCCGGCGACCTCGACCGAGACCACCCCGCGGCCGGCGACCTCGCCCGCGAACGAGACCCGGCCCGGCGCGGCGGCCAGCACCTCGGCGCCCGGGGCGGCGGCCAGGTCCACTCCCCGGTGCCCCCGCCCGTACACCGTGGCGGGCGGCTCCCAGCCGCGTACCACCGCGGGCCGGCCCGCCAGCGGCCAGGCCCGCGCGCCGTAGCCCGGCCCCGACGACGCCTCGGCCGTACCCGGCCGGGCCCACGCCGCCATCAGCAGGGCGAGGACGAGGGCGAGGGGCCGGCGGTACCGCCGCCGCGCGCGACGGTCCCCGTGTCGGGTCCGGGCAGTCGCCCGGCCGGATGTGATTCGCATGGCACCACCGTCCCCCGCGGCCCCGGATCGCGGGGATCATGGGCCTGATCTGTGGACTACCAGCCGGTTGTGGACAGCGCCGTCACCCGGGACCCGGCGGGTCCCGTACACTTCTTCTGGCGATCCGGGTCACCGGGTCGACTTCGCACGCCCCGCCACCATCCGCTCAGCGGAGGTGGCCGCGCTCCTCGGTCCCTCGTGGCACGGCGCGTCGGGGCGTCAGGCGCGACAGCAAACCTGCTGCCGCGACAACCGAGCACCTCAAGGAGTACGGCCATGGCCGTCGTCACGATGCGGGAGCTGCTGGAAAGCGGCGTCCACTTCGGTCACCAGACCCGTCGCTGGAACCCGAAGATGAAGCGCTTCATCTTCACCGAGCGCAACGGCATCTACATCATCGACCTGCTCCAGTCGCTGTCGTACATCGACCGCGCCTACGAGTTCGTCAAGGAGACCGTCGCCCACGGCGGCTCCATCATGTTCGTGGGTACGAAGAAGCAGGCCCAGGAAGCCATCGCCGAGCAGGCGACGCGCGTCGGCATGCCGTACGTCAACCAGCGTTGGCTCGGTGGCATGCTCACCAACTTCTCCACCGTCTACAAGCGCCTTCAGCGTCTGAAGGAGCTGGAGCTCATCGACTTCGAGGACGTGGCCGCCTCCGGCCTCACCAAGAAGGAGCTCCTGGTCCTCTCCCGCGAGAAGGCCAAGCTGGAGAAGACCCTCGGTGGTATCCGCGAGATGCAGAAGGTGCCGAGCGCCGTCTGGATCGTCGACACCAAGAAGGAGCACATCGCCGTCGGTGAGGCGCGCAAGCTCCACATCCCGGTCGTCGCGATCCTCGACACCAACTGCGACCCCGACGAGGTCGACTACAAGATCCCGGGCAACGACGACGCGATCCGCTCCGTCACCCTGCTCACCCGCGTGATCGCCGACGCCGTCGCCGAGGGCCTCATCGCCCGTTCCGGCGCCGCGACCGGCGACTCGAAGCCGGGCGAGAAGGCCGCCGGCGAGCCGCTCGCCGAGTGGGAGCGCGACCTGCTCGAGGGCGACAAGAAGGCCGACGCCGAGGTTCAGTCCTCCGTCGAGACCGAGAAGGACGCCGCCGCCGACGCGGAGCCGGCCGCCATCGCCGCCGAGCAGGCCGAGACCCCGGCCGAGG
This sequence comes from Streptomyces sp. ATexAB-D23, assembly GCF_000373645.1. Classification (GTDB taxonomy): domain Bacteria; phylum Actinomycetota; class Actinomycetes; order Streptomycetales; family Streptomycetaceae; genus Streptomyces; species Streptomyces castrisilvae. The sequence continues at coordinate 89,657 of NZ_KB892009.1, forward strand.
CTCCGGCCGCGGACGCCGAGCAGGCCTGACACCCGTCACGGCTGAAGACGGCGGGGGCCGGTGCCACAAGCACCGCCCCCGCCGTCCACCCGTAGATCTTTCAGACTTCGAGAGAGAACACAGACTCATGGCGAACTACACCGCCGCTGACGTCAAGAAGCTCCGCGAGCTCACCGGCGCCGGCATGATGGACTGCAAGAAGGCGCTCGACGAGGCCGACGGCAACGTCGACGGAGCCGTCGAGGCGCTGCGTATCAAGGGCCAGAAGGGCGTCGCCAAGCGCGAGGGCCGTTCCGCCGAGAACGGCGCGGTCGTCTCCCTCGTCTCCGAGGACAAGACGTCCGGCGTTCTGGTCGAGCTGAAGTGCGAGACGGACTTCGTCGCCAAGGGCGACAAGTTCCAGGCCGTCGCCAACGCGCTGGCCGCGCACGTCGCCGCGTCCTCCCCGGCCGACCTGGAGGCGCTCCTCGCCTCCGAGATCGAGCCCGGCAAGACCGTCCAGGCGTACGTGGACGAGGCCAACGCCAACCTCGGCGAGAAGATCGTCCTGGACCGCTTCGCGCAGTTCCAGGGCGCCTACGTCTCCGTGTACATGCACCGCACGATGCCCGACCTGCCGCCGCAGATCGGTGTCATGGTCGAGCTGGACAAGGCCGACGCCGACCTGGCGAAGGGCCTCGCCCAGCACATCGCCGCCTTCGCGCCGAAGTACCTGGCCCGCGAGGACGTCCCGGCGGAGGTCGTCGAGGCCGAGCGTCGCGTCGCCGAGGAGACCACCCGCGCCGAGGGCAAGCCCGAGGCCGCCCTCCCGAAGATCGTCGAGGGGCGCGTCAACGGCTTCTTCAAGGAGGCCACCCTCCTCGGCCAGCCGTACGCGCTGGACAACAAGAAGTCCGTCCAGAAGGTTCTGGACGAGGCCGGTGTCACCCTGAAGCGCTTCACGCGCATCAAGGTCGGCATCTGAGTCCGACCGCGAAATAACGGCGGACCCCGATAGGGTCTGGTGCAGTCGACGGCCGCACACCGCCGTACGACCGCAGATCTGACGAGGAGGCCATTGCCGCTGAGGGACACCAGGCCCACCGGCAATGGCCTTCTTCGTATGTGCACGAGGAGAATTCCCATGAACAAGGGCGCGGACGCCGCCAAAGGTGACCACAAGCGCGAGGACGGCAAGGTGCCCGGACGCTTCATGCTGAAGCTGTCCGGAGAGGCGTTCGCCGGTGGCGGGGGTCTCGGCGTCGACCCCGACGTCGTGCACGCCATCGCCCGCGAGATCGCGGCGGTCGTCCGGGACGGCGCGCAGATCGCGATCGTCATCGGCGGCGGCAACTTCTTCCGCGGCGCCGAGCTCCAGCAGCGCGGCATGGACCGGGCCCGCTCCGACTACATGGGCATGCTCGGCACCGTGATGAACTGCCTCGCACTCCAGGACTTCCTGGAGAAGGAGGGCATCGACTCCCGCGTGCAGACCGCCATCACCATGGGCCAGGTCGCGGAGCCGTACATTCCGCTGCGTGCCGTACGGCACCTGGAGAAGGGCCGCGTCGTCATCTTCGGCGCCGGCATGGGCATGCCGTACTTCTCCACCGACACCACCGCCGCCCAGCGCGCCCTGGAGATCGACGCGGAAGCGCTGCTCATGGGCAAGAACGGCGTGGACGGGGTCTACGACTCCGACCCGAAGACCAACCCCGCGGCGGTGAAGTTCGACGCGCTGGAGTACAGCGAGGTGCTGGCCCGCGACCTCAAGGTCGCCGATGCCACCGCCATCACGCTCTGCCGTGACAACGAGCTGCCGATCCTCGTCTTCGAGCTCACCACCGCGGGCAATATCGCCCGCGCCGTCAAGGGTGAGAAGATCGGCACACTCGTGAGTGACCAGAGCACCCGCGCCTGACGCGTGGTTCCACCGGTGAGGCCCGGTGGAACCCGGGGCGCGGAACCGCCCCGGAAGATGGACAACGGCCTGCCGGTCGGACACCGTGCAGGTGAGGACGCGACGCAGGATCCGCTGGGCCCGCCGGGCCCGTTCAAGACACGCAGGAGCACGTGGTGATCGAAGAAACCCTCCTTGAGGCCGAGGAGAAGATGGAGAAGGCCGTCGTCGTTGCGAAGGAGGACTTCGCCGCGATCCGTACCGGCCGCGCGCACCCGGCGATGTTCAACAAGATCGTCGCCGACTACTACGGTGCGCCGACCCCGATCAACCAGCTGGCCTCGTTCTCGGTGCCCGAGCCGCGTATGGCTGTGGTGACGCCGTTCGACAAGACCGCGCTGCGCAACATCGAGCAGGCCATCCGCGACTCGGACCTCGGCGTCAACCCGAGCAACGACGGCAATATCATCCGGGTGAACTTCCCCGACCTGACCGAAGAGCGTCGTCGCGACTACATCAAGGTCGCGAAGACCAAGGCCGAGGACTCCAAGATCTCGATCCGGGCCGTCCGCCGCAAGGCCAAGGAGACGCTCGACAAGCTGGTCAAGGACAAGGAGTCCGGCGAGGACGAGGTGCGCCGCGCCGAGAAGGAGCTCGACGACACCACCGCGAAGTACGTCGCGCAGGTGGACGAGCTGCTGAAGCACAAGGAAGCCGAGCTGCTCGAAGTCTGATGAACGACTCTTCCTGGGGCGCTCCGCAGGGCGCCGGCCACCGGGTCGCGCCCGAGATGCGGGCCGCTGCGGCGGGTCCTGCATACGATGTGCATGACGCCCAGCAGACTCGGCCCATGCCCATCGTGCCGGACGTTCCCGACGCAGGTAGAGACGCTGAAGACCGTGATCACCGGGGACAGGGGGCCGGACGCCTGAGCGGCGGCCCCCTGTTCCGCGACGAGAAGCCGCAGGAGCCCATGCCCACCGCGCCGCCGCCACCCCCGCAGAAGAAGCGTGCGGGCCGGGACCTGGGATCCGCCATAGGGGTCGGCCTGGGGCTCGGTGCGCTGGTGGTCGTCTCGCTCTTCTTCGTCAAGGCCGTCTTCGTCGGCGTGATCGTGCTCGCCGTCGTCGTGGGCCTGTGGGAGCTGACCTCCCGGCTCGACGAGCGCAAGGGCATCAAGGCGCCGCTCGTGCCGCTCGCGGTCGGCGGCGCCGCGATGGTTGTCGCCGGGTACGCGCGGGGCGCCGAGGGTGCCTGGGTCGCCATGGCCCTGACCGCCCTGGCGGTGCTCGTCTGGCGGATGACGCAGCCGCCCGAGGACTACCTCAGGGACGTCACGGCCGGCGTCTTCGCCGCGTTCTACGTCCCCTTCCTGGCCACCTTCGTCGCCATGCTCCTGACCGCCGACGACGGGCCGCAGCGGGTGCTCACCTTCCTGCTGCTGACCGTGGTCAGCGACACGGGTGCGTACGCGGTCGGCTGGCGGTTCGGCAAGCACAAGCTCGCGCCGCGCATCAGCCCCGGCAAGACCCGCGAGGGCCTGTTCGGGGCGGTCAGCTTCGCGATGGTGGCCGGCGCGCTGTGCATGCAGTTCCTGATCGACGACGGTTCCTGGTGGCAGGGGCTGCTGCTCGGGCTCGCCGTCGCGGCCAGCGCCACCCTCGGTGACCTGGGCGAGTCCATGATCAAGCGGGATCTCGGGATCAAGGACATGGGGACCCTGCTGCCCGGCCACGGCGGGATCATGGACCGGCTGGACTCGCTGCTGCCGACCGCGCCGGTGGTCTGGCTGCTGATGGTGCTCTTCGTCGGCTCCGGCTGAGCGCACGGACTGTTCACGCGTGAGGGTCCGCCGTCCACGGGACGGCGGACCCTCACGCGTATGACGTCAGCCACGCTCCCGCAGCGCCGCGCGCATGTAGTGGTGAAGGCCCAGCGCCCGCCGGCGCATCCGCAGGATCCAGGGAATGAACGCCGCCACGAGGGCCGCCACGACCAGCGAGTACACCAGCGAACCGCGGGCGGCGCCGAGGACGAGCAGGCCGGCCGCCACCAGCCCCATGAAGCCCAGCCAGTACGGCAGCCACCTCTCACCCCGCTCGATCTTCCCCAGCTGGTCGTCCACCAGCCGCCGCATGACCGCGCGCTCCTGCGGGTCCCGGGGCACCTCGCGATGCCGGATCTTGCGGCTGAGACCGGCGATGGCGCGCGGGCCGGCCCCGGTCGCACGGCTGGTCCTGTGGCGCTGCACGGCCAGGGCGCCCATGACCACGACGGTGTACAGCACGCCCTGGACCACCCACAGGCCCGGATGCTCGTCGTGCCGGAACAGTGCCCCGAGGCCCACGCCGAGCACGAGGACCAGCAGGCCCTGTCCGGTCAGGCTGTCGCTGAACCAGTGCTTCACGGTGTGCACGGCACCTACCTCCTGCGGCGTCTGCGGAACTCCCTGTACTGGCCCGGTTACCCCCGACAGCCCGGTCCAACGGTGCTCGGGCGGCCCGGCCGGACGACGCACACGGGTACCTCCGCACGTCTGCGACACTGGAGGAACCATGCCTAAGCCCGGAGAACTCACTTTCGTCGCGCCCCGCGGAGCCAAGAAGCCGCCGCGGCACCTCGCCGACCTCACGCCCGCCGAGCGCAGGGAAGCCGTCGCCGCGATCGGCGAGAAGCCGTTCCGCGCCCAGCAGCTCTCGCAGCACTACTTCGCGCGGTACGCGCACGACCCGGCCGAGTGGACCAACATCCCGGCCGGGTCGCGGGACAAGCTCGCCGAGGCGATGTTCCCCGACCTGATGTCCGTCGTCCGCCACATCAGCTGCGACGAGGACACCACCCGCAAGACCCTGTGGAAGCTGCATGACGGGACGCTGGTCGAGTCCGTCCTGATGCGCTACCCGGAGCGGGTGACGATGTGCATCTCCTCACAGGCCGGCTGCGGGATGAACTGCCCCTTCTGCGCCACCGGGCAGGCCGGTCTCGACCGCAACCTGTCCACCGCCGAGATCGTCCACCAGATCGTGGACGGGATGCGGGCGCTGCGCGACGGCGAGGTCCCCGGCGGTCCCGCCCGGCTCTCCAACATCGTGTTCATGGGCATGGGCGAGCCGCTGGCCAACTACAACCGCGTGGTCGGCGCGATCCGCCGGCTGACCGACCCCGAGCCCGACGGCCTCGGCCTCTCGCAGCGCGGGATCACCGTCTCCACCGTCGGCCTGGTGCCCGCGATGCTGCGGTTCGCCGACGAGGGCTTCAAATGCCGCCTCGCGGTCTCGCTGCACGCCCCCGACGACGAGCTGCGCGACACCCTCGTACCGGTGAACACCCGGTGGAAGGTGCGCGAGGTGCTGGACGCGGCGTGGGAGTACGCGGAGAAGTCCGGCCGCCGCATCTCCATCGAGTACGCGCTGATCCGTGACATCAACGACCAGGCCTGGCGCGGGGACCTGCTCGGCCGGCTCCTCAAGGGCAGGCGGGTGCACGTCAACCTCATCCCGCTGAACCCGACGCCCGGCTCGAAGTGGACGGCCTCGCGGCCCGAGGACGAGAAGGCGTTCGTCGACGCCATCGCCTCGCACGGTGTGCCGGTCACGGTCCGCGACACCCGGGGCCAGGAGATCGACGGGGCCTGCGGACAGCTGGCGGCCTCCGAGCGCTGAGGCCGGGAGGCCGGGGACATGGGCCCCGTCCTCGGCCGAAACGGGCCGTGTAGCCTGGGGCCGAAATCAACTGCATATTCCGACAGGGGAGCGCCACAGCGCTGAGAGTGCGGCACCAAGGACAGGTTGGCCGCAGACCCTCTGAACCTCGCCCGGGTCATTCCGGGTAGGAAGTTCGGACCATACTCAAGCTGTTGCGCCCTGCCCGCTTCCGGTTACGACCGGTGCGGGCGGGGCCGCGTCTCTTCCTGGTCACTCCAGGAGGAATCACACATGAGCACCACCCAGAAGGCCGCGGTGGCGGCCGTCGCCGCCGCGCTCGGCATCACCGCGCTGGCCGGCTGCGGCAGTTCCGACGACCCGGCCCCGGGCGCCGAGGGCACCAAGGGCACCGGTTCCAAGACCGTCACGCTCGTCACCCACGACTCCTTCAACGCCTCCAAGGACGTGCTGAAGGACTTCACCCGCGAGACCGGCTACACCGTCAAGGTGCTGAAGAGCGGCGACGCGGGCGCCGCCCTCAACCAGGAGATCCTGACCAAGGGCTCTCCGCGCGGCGACGTCTTCTTCGGCGTCGACAACACCCTGCTCTCCCGCGCCCTCGACAACGGCCTGTTCACGCCGTACGAGGCCAAGGGGCTCGACCGGGTCCCGGCCGACGTCCAGCTGGACGCGGACAAGCACCGGGTCACCCCGGTCGACACCGGCGACATCTGCGTCAACTACGACAAGAAGTACTTCGCCGACAAGAAGCTCGCACCGCCGAAGACCTTCGCCGACCTGGCGAAGCCCGCGTACAAGAACCTGCTCGTCACCGAGAACGCCGCGACCTCATCGCCCGGTCTCGGCTTCCTCCTCGGCACCGTCGCCACGTACGGCGAGGACGGCTACCAGGACTACTGGAAGAAGCTGAAGGACAACGGCGTCAAGGTCGTCGACGGCTGGGAGCAGGCGTACAACGAGGAGTTCTCCGGCTCCGCGGGCGGCAAGAAGGCCAAGGCGGACCGGCCGCTCGTCGTCAGCTACGCCTCCAGCCCGCCCGTCGAGGTGCTGTACGCCGACCCGCAGCCGGGGACCGCGCCGACCGGCGTCGCCACCGGGACGTGCTTCCGCCAGATCGAGTTCGCCGGACTCCTGGACGGGGCGAAGAACGAGGCCGGCGGCAAGGCCCTGCTCGACTTCCTGATCGGCAAGAAGTTCCAGGAGGACATGCCCCTCACCATGTTCGTCAGCCCGGTCGCCGAGGACGCGAAGGTGCCGGAACTCTTCACGAAGTTCGGCGCCACCGCAGACAAGCCGGCGACCGTCGCCCCGGACGCCATCGCCAAGAACCGTGAGCAGTGGGTCCAGTCATGGTCCTCGCTCGTAGTGAAGTAGCGAAGGATCCCGTACGCGGACCGGGCGCGCGCGGGAAGTCCGCACGCGCCCGGTCCCGGCGCGGGAACGTGATCCGGCTCGGTCTCATGGCCGTGCCGGTCGCCTTCTTCGCCGTGTTCTTCGCCTATCCCGTCGCGGCGATCGTCGGCCGGGGGCTCAAGACGGACGGCGTCTGGCAGTTCGGCGGGTTCGGCGAGGTGCTGGCCCGGCCGGAGATCCGGGACGTCCTGTGGTTCACCCTGTGGCAGGCGCTCGCCTCGACCGCGCTGACCCTGCTGATCGCGCTGCCCGGCGCCTATGTATTCGCCCGGTTCGACTTCCCCGGCAAGCAGGTGCTGCGGGCCGTCGTCACGGTGCCGTTCGTGCTGCCGACCGTCGTCGTGGGCACCGCCTTTCTCGCGCTGCTCGGCCGCGGCGGCCTGCTGGACGAGCTGTGGGGCGTACGGCTCGACACCACCGTGTGGGCGATCCTGCTGGCGCACGTCTTCTTCAACTACGCGGTCGTCGTCCGCACGGTCGGCGGCCTCTGGGCGCAGCTCGACCCGCGTCAGGAGGAGGCCGCCCGGGTCCTGGGAGCCGGCCGGTTCACCGCCTGGCGGCGCGTCACCCTGCCGGCGCTCGCCCCGGCCGTGGCCGCCGCCGCTCTGATGGTCTTCCTCTTCACCTTCACCTCCTTCGGGGTCGTGCAGATCCTCGGCGGGCCCGGCTTCTCCACGCTGGAGGTGGAGATCTACCGGCAGACCGCGCAGCTGCTCGCCCTGCCCACGGCTGCCGTGCTGACGCTCGTACAGTTCGTCGCGGTCGGCGCGATCCTCGCCGTGCACGCCTGGACCGTACGGCGCAGGGAGCGGGCGCTGAAGCTGGTCGACCCGGCGCAGACCGCCCGCCGGCCGAGCGGCGCCGGGCAGTGGACGTTGCTCGCCGGGGTGCTGCTGAGCGTGCTGGTGCTGATCCTGCTGCCGCTCGCGGTGCTGGTGGAGCGTTCGCTCGGCGGGTCCGGCCTCGCCTACTACCGCGCGCTCACCTCGGCGGACGCCAACAGCGGTACGTTCCTGGTCGCGCCCATCGAGGCGATCGGCAACTCGCTGCGCTACGCCGTGGTCGCCACCCTCATCGCCCTGGTCGTCGGCGGGCTGGCCGCGGCCGCGCTCACCCGCCGGGCGGGCCGGCTCGTACGGGGCTTCGACGCGCTGCTGATGCTGCCGCTCGGGGTCTCCGCGGTCACCGTCGGCTTCGGCTTCCTGATCACCCTGGACAAGCCGCCGCTGGACCTGCGGACCTCCTGGATCCTGGTGCCCCTCGCCCAGGCGCTGGTCGGGGTGCCGTTCGTCGTACGGACCATGCTGCCGGTCCTGAGAGCGGTGGACGCACGGCTGCGCGAGGCCGCCGGGGTGCTCGGCGCGTCCCCGCTGCGGGCCTGGCGCGAGGTGGACCTTCCGCTGGTGCGGCGGGCGCTGCTGGTCGCCGCCGGCTTCGCCTTCGCCGTGTCGCTGGGGGAGTTCGGCGCCACCGTGTTCATCGCGCGGCCCGACAACCCGACGCTGCCGGTGGCCGTGGCCCGGCTGCTCGGGCGGTCCGGGGAGCTCAACTACGGCCAGGCGATGGCCCTCAGCACCATCCTGATGCTGGTGTGCGCGGTGTCGCTGCTGCTCCTCGAACGCATCCGCACCGACCGGTCGGGGGAGTTCTAGGAAATGGGGAGTTCCGGAAAATGCTGACACTCGAATCGGCCACGGTCCGCTTCGGTGAGCGGGTCGCGCTCGACGGGGTGGACCTGGAGGTCGCCGATCACGAGATCGTCTGCGTGCTCGGGCCGAGCGGCAGCGGCAAGTCCTCGCTGCTGAGGCTGGTCGCGGGGCTCCAGGAGCCGGACGGCGGGCGGGTCCTGCTCGACGGCGCCGACCAGGACGGTGTCCCGGTGCACCGGCGCGGGCTCGGCCTGATGTTCCAGGACCACCAGCTCTTCCCGCACCGGGACGTCGGCGCCAACGTCGCGTTCGGCCTGCGCATGCACGGCGTGGGCCGGGACGAGCAGGACCGCAAGGTCGCCGAACTCCTCGACCTCGTCGGCCTCCCCGGCGCCGAACGGCGTGCCGTCGCCACGCTCTCCGGCGGCGAGCAGCAGCGCGTCGCCCTCGCCCGTGCCCTCGCCCCCCGGCCCAGGCTCCTGATGCTGGACGAACCCCTCGGCCAGCTGGACCGCAGCCTGCGTGAACGCCTCGTCGTCGAACTGCGCGCCCTCTTCGGCCGGCTCGGCACGACCGTGCTCGCCGTCACCCACGACCAGGGCGAGGCGTTCGCCCTGGCCGACCGGGTCGTCGTGATGCGCGAGGGACGCGTCGCCCAGGTGGGGACCCCGCTGGAGGTGTGGCAGCGCCCCGCCTCCGCGTTCGTGGCGCGTTTCCTGGGCTTCGACAACGTGGTGGAGGCGACCGTCGACGGGGAGACGGCGCTCACGGACTGGGGCGAGGTACCGGTGCCCGCCGGGTCGAGGCAGGGGGCGTGCGATCTGCTGGTGCGTCCGGCCGGGGTGCGGATCGGCGGGCCGGGGAAGGGGCTGGGCTGCGTCGTCGGCGCGCGCACCTTCCGCGGCAGCCATGTCGCCGTGACCCTGCACCCCGAGCACGGCCCGGTGCTGGAGGCCGAGTGCTCACTGCGCGGGACGCCGGACGAGGGGGAGCGGGTCGGGGTCACCTTCGACGTCTCGGAGTGCGTCGTGCTGCCCGCACTCTTCTGACGGAGGGACGGACGGGCCGGGGCTGGGGCATATGCGACGGACCGGCCGGGCAGTGCGCCCAGGCCGGTCCGTCGGGTCCGTCCGGTCCCGCTCAGGGGGTCAGCGGCAGCGCCGCCAGTTCCGCGATGGCCCAGGTGATCGGGGCGAACACCACCAGCAGCGCGGCGGCACGCAGGGCCGTCGCCGCACGCAGCGCCGAGGCCGGGGCACCGAGCCGCAGCAGCGCCCGTGCCGTCTCGGCGCGGGCCTGCTTCGCCTCCAGGGCGGAGGTCAGCAGCGTCGCCGTGGTGCAGCCGATGACGAGCACCGCCCCGAGCGCGGTGAGCGGGCCGAACGGGCGGGGCCCCGTCCCGTACAGCGCGAAGGCGGCGATGATCCCCGAGAGGACCGCGCAGACCACCCCGAGCGGGCGGCCGATGCGCTGCGCCTCGTCCATCAGGACCCGGCCCGCCAGCAGGCGTACGGCTCCGGGGCGCACCATCTGGAGCAGCCGCCCGCACAGATGGGTCAGACCGGGGCCCGCCATGGCCAGGCCGATCGCCGTCAGCGTCCAGCCGACGAGTACCCAGGCCGGTGTGGCGTCGAGCTTGCCGGGAAGCGGGAAGGGGCTGCCGGCCGAGCCCCGGCTCGCGTACGCCTCGACGGCGAGACCGGCCGCCGTCAGGGCCACGCCCCAGGGCAGTCCGGTGGGCGGGGCCGCGGGGGTAGGAAGCTCCTCGGCGGGCGCCGGGTCGGCGGTGTCCTCGGCGGGGCTCGCCGCCCGTACCGGACGGGTGCGCAGCGCCAGCGCGCTGGCCGTCGCGGCGGACGCCGGCACCAGGGTCAGCAGGACGAGGACGGCGGCGACCGGAAGCGGAGCGTCCGCGCCGAGCAGCCCGGCGGCTGCGCCGTCGAACGGCAGCCCGGACAGGTCGCCGCGCAGGTGGAGGAAGAACAGCAGCGCCACCGCGGAGCCGAGGGTGCACGAGACGGCGGTGGAGACCGCGGCGAGGACGCTGAGCCGCACCGGGCCGAGGCCGACGGCGGACAGCCCGGAGCGCGGCCGGGTGCTCGGGTCCGTACGGGCCACCGCGACGGCGAACTGCACCGTGGTGGCGAGCGGGACGAGGCACCACAGCAGCCGCAGCACCGAACCGGCCGAGTGGGCGGGATGCCCGGCGGCGTAGCCGAGGGTGCACAGGAGGAGGAAGCCGACCCCGGCGGAGGCAGCCGCGACGAGCAGCCTCCGCATCAGGACCAGGGGATGGGAACCGCGGGCTAGACGGAGAGCGAGCACGCCGCGCGGCCCTCCGGATCGGTTTCGGCGGGCAGGGTGACCGTGGAGACGCGGCGCCCGTCCAGCAGGGGCACCACACGGTCGGCGAGGGCGGCGATCTCCGCGTCGTGGGTGGCGAGCACCACGGTGATGCCGTGCGAGCGGGCGGCGCTGGTCAGGGTCCGCAGCACATGGGTGCGGTCGGTGCGGTGCAGACTCGCGGTCGGCTCGTCGGCGAAGATCACGGAGGGCCCCGCGGCCAGGGCACGGGCCACGGAGATCCGCTGCCGCTGGCTCTGCTGGAGGGTGTGCGGGCGCTGCTTGGCGCACATGCCGATGTCGAGGCGCTCCAGCCACTCCATGGCGGCCTTCTTCGCCTCCCGGTGCGAGGCGCCGCGCAGCAGGAGCGGGAGTGCGGTGTTCTCCCAGGTGTTCAGCTCCGGGACGAGCTGCGGCTCGGGGGCGATCCAGCCGAACTTGTCGCGGCGCAGCCGCTCCCGCAGCCTCGGCCCCATGGTGTGCACGGGCACGCTGTTGAACCAGACCTCGCCCTCCTGGGGGACGAGCTGGCCGGAGAGGCAGTGCAGCAGGGTCGTCTTGCCGCTGCCGCGCGGGCCGGTCACGGCGAGGATCTCGCCGTCGCGGATGCCCAGGGATACCCCGCCGAGCGCGGGCGAGCCGTTGTGGGAGTGCTGCAGGGAACGCGCCCAGATCACATCGTTGTCCGGCGGGGCCACCATGGCGTACACCTCGGTTCAGATCAGATATCCCGTTCCCCCGTACGGGGGAACGAAGAGGGGGCCGATCGGTCACTCGGCACCGTAGGGATTCGGATCGCGGTGTGCGTACAGCACGCGGCCCGGGTACGCCTCATCCCACTCGATCGGGCGCATCCGGGCTGCGCCGGGCGTATGAGATGACCGCCCGCCGACGGGCGTGGGACGGTCAAGGGGAGGTCAAGACGGGAACAGTCGATCAGCCGGTCGAATGTTCGCTCAGAACTTCGTCCGCGGCCTTGCCGATCGCCGGGCAGGGACCCCCGACTACGCTGGGCGTCTCACCCATTGGACTCAACATCAGGAGGGGTGGCCGTGACCGCTGAGGTACGCCGTCTGCGCAACTACATCAACGGGGAGTTCCGGGACGCCGCCGACGGGCGGACGATCGACGTGGTCAACCCGGTGACCGAGGAGGTCTACGCGACCTCGCCGCTCTCCGGCCCCGCCGACGTCGATGCCGCGATGGACGCCGCCGCAGCCGCGTTCCCCGCCTGGCGCGACGCCACACCGGCCGAGCGTCAGCGCGCCCTGCTCAAGGTCGCGGACGCCTTCGAGGAGCGCGCCGAGGACCTGATCGCCGCCGAGTCCGAGAACACCGGCAAGCCGATCGGGCTCACCCGCACCGAGGAGATCCCGCCGGTGGTGGACCAGATCCGCTTCTTCGCGGGTGCCGCCCGGCTGCTCGAAGGGCGCTCGGCCGGCGAGTACATGGAGGGGCTGACCTCCATCGTGCGCCGCGAGCCGGTCGGCGTCTGCGCGCAGGTGGCACCGTGGAACTACCCGATGATGATGGCCGTCTGGAAGTTCGCCCCGGCGCTCGCGGCGGGCAACACCGTCGTCATCAAGCCGTCCGACACCACGCCGGCGTCCACCGTGCTGATCGCCGAGATCATCGGGCAGATCCTGCCCAAGGGCGTCTTCAACGTCATCTGCGGCGACCGGGACACCGGCCGCGCGATGGTCGAGCACCGGATTCCGGCGATGGCCTCCATCACTGGTTCGGTCCGGGCCGGCATGCAGGTCGCCGAGTCGGCGGCCAAGGACGTCAAGCGGGTCCACCTGGAGCTCGGCGGCAAGGCGCCCGTCGTCGTCTTCGAGGACACCGACATCGCCAAGGCCGTCGAGGACATCTCCGTCGCGGGTTACTTCAACGCAGGGCAGGACTGTACGGCGGCGACGCGCGTCCTGGTCCACGAGTCCATCCACGACGAGTTCGTCACCGCGCTCGCCAAGGCCGCCGCCGACACGAAGACGGGCCTGCCGGACGACGAGGACGTGCTCTACGGCCCCCTCAACAACGCCAACCAGCTGGCCCAGGTCAGCGGCTTCATCGAGCGCCTCCCGGCCCACGCCAGGGTCGAGGCGGGTGGCCACCGGGTCGGTGACAAGGGCTATTTCTACGCCCCGACCGTGGTCTCCGGGCTCAAGCAGGACGACGAGATCATCCAGAACGAGGTCTTCGGCCCGGTCATCACCGTCCAGTCCTTCACGGACGAGGCCCAGGCGCTGGAGTGGGCCAACGGCGTCGAGTACGCGCTGGCCTCCTCGGTGTGGACCAAGGACCACGCGCGTGCCATGCGGATGTCGAAGAACCTCGACTTCGGATGCGTCTGGATCAACACCCACATCCCGCTCGTCGCGGAGATGCCGCACGGTGGTTTCAAGAAGTCCGGTTACGGCAAGGACCTCTCGGCCTACGGCTTCGAGGACTACACGCGCATCAAGCACGTCATGACGTCCATCGAGGGCTGACCGTACCCACCCGTATGACGTCCATCGAGGGCTGACCCTACCCACCCGCGGCCCCGCGCGAACCAGCAGGTTCGCGCGGGGCCGCGGGTGTTTTCGGGTGATCCGAGTCCGGTCGTGAGCCCTCGGATCAAGCGGCCGGAGGCCCTGGAGCGGGTGGCGGAGCCGGAGCCGCCGGCCGCCCGCACCCCGACACCAGTTGATTGTTTCACCTCACTGTCAAAAATTTTCGAAATCTGAGCGACATCTTGTGTTCGCGTGTTCGTGATGCTTGAGTGTGAGGCGCTTCCCCTCCCCCCACCTCCCCCACCGGGAAGCGCAGCCGCAGAGGATTTGGAGTGTCATGAGCACGTCATCCCCCACGCGTCATTCGTACGTACTCGCCGTCGCGGTCGCCCTCGTGGGCGCGGTCGTCGGCGTCACCGGCCCGGCCTCCGCCCAGCAGGCCCCCGAGCCGAGGGCGGCGGCCGTGGCGGGCGCCACGCTTCCCTTCAGCTCCACCGAGGCGGAGTCCGCCACCACCACCGGCCAGAAGATCGGGCCGGACTACACCCAGGGCACCCTGGCCTCCGAGGCCTCGGGCCGGCAGGCGGTCCGCCTGGACACCGGTCAGAGCGTGGAGTTCACCCTCGCCGAGGCGGCCAACGCCGTGAACGTCGCTTACAGCGTCCCGGACGGGCAGAACGGTTCACTCGCGGTCTATGTCAACGGCACCGCGCTCGACGCGTCCCTGCCCGTCACCTCCGAGTACAGCTACGTCGACACGCCCTGGATCGCCGGCGCGAAGACCCATCACTTCTTCGACAACGCCCGCCTTCTCCTCGGGCGCGACCTCCAGGCGGGCGACACGGTGAAGCTGGAGGCCGTCTCCACCGAGGTCACCGTCGACGTCGCCGACTTCGAGCAGGTCGGCGCGCCCGCCGCCGCACCGTCGGGAGCGGTCTCCGTCGTGGACAAGGGAGCCGACGCCACCGGGCAGCAGGACTCCACACAGGCGTTCCGCGAAGCCATCGCCGAGGCCGGGTCCAGTGGCGGCACCGTGTGGATTCCGGCGGGCGACTTCAAGCTGGACTCCGAGCTCAGCGGTGTCGAGAACGTGACGATCCAGGGCGCCGGAAGCTGGCACTCGGTCGTGCACGCCTCACGGTTCATCAACCAGAGCACCTCCGCCGGCAACGTCACCATCAAGGACTTCGCGGTCATCGGCGAGGTCACCGAGCGGGTCGACAGCAACCCGGACAACTTCGTCAACGGATCGCTCGGCCCGGACTCCCGGGTCAGCGGCATGTGGTTGCAGCACCTCAAGGTCGGCCTCTGGCTGACCGGCAACAACGACAACCTGGTCGTCGAGAACAACCGGATCCTCGACACCACGGCGGACGGCCTGAACCTCAACGGCAGCGCCCACGGCGTGCAGGTGCGCGACAACTTTTTGCGCAACCAGGGTGACGACTCGCTCGCCATGTGGTCGCTGAACGCCGCCGACACCGACTCCGCCTTCGCGAACAACACCATCTCCCAGCCCAACCTGGCGAACGGCATCGCCATCTACGGCGGCAGCGACATCACCGTCAAGGACAACCTGATCAGCGACACCAACGCCCTCGGCAGCGGTATCGCCATCTCCAACCAGAAGTTCGCCGACCCGTTCTTCCCCCTCGGGGGCACCATCACCGTCTCCGGCAACACCCTCGTACGCACCGGGGCCGTCAACCCCAACTGGGGGCACCCGATGGGCGCGCTGCGCGTGGACGCGTACGACAGCGCCATCGAGGCCAATGTGAACATCACCGGCACCACCATCAAGGACAGCCCCTACAGCGCCTACGAGTTCGTCTCCGGCGGCGGCACCGGCCAGGAGGTCAGGAACGTCACGGTCGACGGGTCGGACGTCGACGGGGTCGGCACGGTCGTCGTCCAGGCCGAGACGCCCGGCGCCGTGACGATGTCGGACGTCACCGCGACCGGCGTCGGCGCGGCGGGCGTCTACAACTGCGCCTACCCCGAGGGCTCCGGCACCTTCACGCTCACCGACGGCGGCGGCAACTCCGGCTGGGACACCACCTGGGACGACTGCTCCGCCTGGCCCGAGCCGGACAGCGGGAACTAGCGCCAAGTCGTATACATCACCCCCCCCACATCACCCCCCCCACATTTCCCCCCGCATCCCCCCCCACATCGAGAGGAACACCGTGACAAGGAGAGACTGGAGCAGGCGGAGCATCGCCGTCACGCTCGGCGCCACGCTGACCGCCGTCTGGCTGCTGCCGGCCGCCGCACACGGCGCGCCGGTGGTGTCCGCACCGACGGCCGCCGCGGCCGACCGGGGCGCGCCGTCCCCGTACACCGAGTACGAGCTGGAGGACGGCACCTTCGACGGCACCCTGCTGGAGACGGACGCCACGCGTACCTTCGGGCACACCAACTTCGCCACCGAGTCGTCGGGGCGCAAGTCGGTACGGCTCGACTCCACCGGCCAGTACGCGGAGTTCACGTCGACCGTCAGCACCAACTCGATCGTCGTCCGCAACTCCATACCCGACGCGCCGGGCGGAGGCGGCCAGGAGAAGACGCTGAGCCTCTACGCCGACGGCACGTTCGTGCAGAAGCTGGACCTGTCGTCCAAGCACAGCTGGCTGTACGGCAGCACGGACGACCCGGAAGGTCTGACGAACACCCCGGGCGGTGACGCGCGGCGCCTGTTCGACGAGTCGCACGCCCTGCTCGACAAGACCTATCCCGAGGGGACCACCTTCCGTCTCCAGCGGGACGCCGACGACGACGCCGCGTACTACGTGGTCGACCTGGTCGACCTGGAACAGGTGGCGCCGCCCGCGAGCAAGCCCGAGGAGTGCACCTCGATCACCGAGTACGGCGCGGTCCCGGACGACGGGAAGGACGACACGGACGCGATCCAGGCGGCCGTCACCGCCAACCAGAACGGTGAGATCGACTGTGTGTGGATCCCGGCCGGGCAGTGGCGCCAGGAACAGAAGATCCTCACCGACGACCCGCAGGACCGAGGGGAGTACAACCAGGTCGGCATCCGTGATGTCACGATCCGGGGTGCCGGCATGTGGCACTCCCAGCTCTACTCCCTGACCCCGCCGCAGGACGCGGGCGGCATCAACCACCCGCACGAGGGCAACTTCGGCTTCGACATCGACGACAACACCAAGATCTCGGACATCGCGATCTTCGGCTCCGGCACCATCCGGGGCGGTGACGGCAACGCCGAGGGCGGCGTCGGGCTCAACGGCCGCTTCGGCAAGAACACCAAGATCACCAACGTCTGGATCGAGCACGCCAACGTCGGCACCTGGGTCGGCCGCGACTACAGCAACATCCCCGAGCTGTGGGGCCCCGGCGACGGGCTCGAATTCAGCGGGATGCGCATCCGCAACACCTACGCGGACGGCATCAACTTCACCAACGGCACCCACAACTCCACCGTCACCGACTCCTCCTTCCGCAACACCGGGGACGACGCACTGGCCGTGTGGGCGAGCAAGTACGTCAAGGACCCGGCGGTCGACGTCGGTCACGACAACGTCTTCAGCAACAACACGATCCAGCTGCCCTGGCGGGCCAACGGCATCGCGGTGTACGGCGGCTACGGCAACAGGATCGAGAACAACCTGGTCTCCGACACCATGAACTACCCGGGCATCATGCTCGCCACGGACCACGACCCGGTGCCCTTCTCCGGGGAGACCCTGATCGCCAACAACGGGCTCTACCGCACGGGCGGGGCGTTCTGGAACGAGGACCAGGAGTTCGGCGCGATCACCCTGTTCGCGCAGGGCTCCGACATCCCCGGCGTCACGATCCGCGACACCGACATCCAGGACTCGACGTACGACGGCATCCAGTTCAAGACCGGCGGGGGCGCGATGCCGGATGTACAGATCAGCAACGTGACGATCTCCGGGTCCTCCAACGGCTCCGGCATCCTCGCCATGGGCGGCGCCCGAGGCAGCGCGACGCTCACCGATGTGACCATCAGCGGCTCGCGCGACGGAGACGTCCTGGTCGAACCCGGATCGCAGTTCGTGATCGACACGGGTGACACGCAGGCCACCGCCGGGACGCGGGGCAGCGGGCAGGGACAGTAGCGACCCGGCGGCGGGGCCTCTCGCCCCGGCGCTCGGCGGGACCGCCTGGATCCGACTCCCCGGATCCGGGCGGTCCTACGTCAACGGTCCTTTCGGGCGGCGGACTTCGCGATCACGGAGTGCAGCACATCGATCCGGTTGGTGGTGATGGAGTCCACGCCGTGCCGGATCAGCCGGCGCATCGTGCGACCGGTGTCCGCGGTCCAGGCCGAGACCAGCAGCCCGTCCCGGTGGTTGCGGTCCGCCAGCTCCGCACCGACCAGGCCGAAGCGGTAGTTCAGCCAGCGCGGCCGTACCGCGTCCAGCAGGGCCGGGCGCGGCGGCGCGAGTGTCGTCCAGGTCATCGCGATCTCGGCGGACGGGTCGGCGGCCCGTACCCGCAGCATGGCCTGGGGGCCCGCGCAGTAGTACACCCGGTCACCGGCCCCGCACTCCCGCACCACCCCCACCGTCCGCCGCACCGACTCGTCCGTGGAACCGGGCAGATCGACCATCACCCGGTGCGCCCCGACGGCGAGCAGCGCCTCGCGGAGCGTCGGCACACCGCCCGCCGTCAGCTCGGTCAGCTCCCGGTGGGTGAGCCGGTCCAGCCGCAGGTCACGGCCCCACAGCCGGTCCAGCGTGGCGTCGTGCAGCAGGACCGGCACCCCGTCGCGGGTGATCCGGACATCGACCTCGACCGCGTCCGCCCCCCGTTCGACGGCGGAGCGGACCGAGGGGAGGGTGTTCTCGCGGGCACGGTACGGATCGCCGCGATGGGCGACGGCGGTGACAGGCATGGGCATGGGGCCATTGTCACCGCCGGGCGGTCACCGTCCGACGCTCGCCAGCCAGTTGTCCGTGTACGTGTCGATTTCGGCGGCCAGTGCGCGCTTGCCGGCCGGGTCGAGGAAGGATGCCTCGACGGCGTTCTTCGCGACCGAGGCCAGGCCCCGTTCGTCGAGACCGAGGATGCGGGCGGCCACCGCGTACTCGTTGTTGAGGTCGGTGCCGAACATGGGCGGGTCGTCGCTGTTGATCGTGACCAGCACGCCCGCCTGGACCATCTCCCTGACCGGGTGCTGCTCGATGTCCTTCACCGCCCGGGTGGCGATGTTCGACGTGGGGCAGACCTCCAGGGCGATGCGGTGCTCGGCGAGGTGGTCCAGCAGCTTGGCATCGGCCACCGAGCTGGTGCCGTGGCCGATGCGCTCGGCGCGCAGCGACGTCAGCGCGTCCCAGACGGTCTGCGGGCCCGTGGTCTCCCCGGCGTGCGGCACCGAGTGCAGGCCGGCGGCGATCGCGCGGTCGAAGTAGGGCTTGAACTGCGGGCGGTCCACGCCGATCTCCGGGCCGCCGAGCCCGAACGAGACGAGCCCCTCGGGCCGCAGGTCCACGGCGAGCCGGGTGGTCCCCTCGGCCGCTTCGAGACCGGCCTCGCCCGGGATGTCGAAGCACCAGCGCAGTACGACACCGAGCTCCCGCTCGGCTGCCTTGCGGGCGTCCTCTATGGCCTCCATGAAGCCCTGCTCAGGAATGCCGCGCCGGGTCGAGGAGAACGGGGTGACCGTCAGCTCCGCGTAACGGATGTTCTGCCGGGCCATGTCGCGGGCGACCTCGAACGTCAGCAGCCGGACGTCCTCCGGGGTGCGGATCAGGTCCACGACCGAGAGATAGACCTCGATGAAGTGGCCGAAGTCGGTGAACGTGAAGTAGTCGGCCAGGGCCTCGGGGTCGGTGGGGACCTTGGAGTCGGGGTGGTGCGCGGCCAGCTCGGCGACGATGCGGGGCGAGGCCGACCCGACGTGGTGGACATGGAGCTCGGCCTTGGGCAGCCCCGCGATGAAGGGGTGCAGATCGGTCACCGGGGCCTCCGTGGGCGTGGTGTGGTTACGGGCCGCCGACCGCCAGGGGGTGGCCGGGGCAGGGGACGGGAGTCATCGTAGGACGGGCCCGCCCGTAGCATGACCGCATCACGATGGGGGAGGCCCATGCCAGACAACACAGAGCAGCCGTCGGACGGGGCCGCGTCGCGCGATCCGTGGGCTCCGCCGCAGTCCAGGGTGCCCCTGGACAAGAAGCCCGGTGCGGGCGGACCGCCGGCCGGAGGTACTCCGCAGGACGCCCACCCGCCGACGGCCGCGCCCGAGGGCACCCGCCCGCCGAGCGTGCACGATCAGCAGACGGTCGCCGCGATGCCGGGCGTGGGGACGGGCCCCGTGCCGCCCGCCGGCTTCGCCGCGCCGGAGACCGGGCAGCAGCCCGGGACCGTACCGATGCCGCCGGTCGGCCCGAACGGCCCGGGGCAGGCCCCGCCGCAGTACGGCTACCCGACCGGACAGACCCCGCAGTACGGTTACCCCGGCGCCCAGCCGCAGTA
Source organism: Streptomyces sp. ATexAB-D23 (assembly GCF_000373645.1). Taxonomy (GTDB): domain Bacteria; phylum Actinomycetota; class Actinomycetes; order Streptomycetales; family Streptomycetaceae; genus Streptomyces; species Streptomyces castrisilvae. Next base: position 109,569 of record NZ_KB892009.1, read on the forward strand.
CGGCTACCCGGCAGGTCAGGCGCCGCAGACACCGCAGTACGGCTACCCGGGCTACCCCGGCTACGGGCAGACCTGGGGCGGTCCGCAGCCCGCGAACGGGATGGGTGTCGCCGCGCTGGTGCTCGGCATCATCGCGACGGCCGCCTTCTGCATGCTCGGCCTCGGGATCATCCTCGGCGTCCTCGCCCTGATCTTCGGGCTGATAGGCCGCGGCCGCGTCCGCGACGGCGTGGCCGACAACGGCGGGGTGGCCCTGGCCGGCGTCATCCTCGGCTCGGTCGGGATCGTCATCAGCGCGGCGTTCCTGGGACTGACCATCTGGGCGGCGAACACCGACGACGACGAGGGCGACGACCGGGTGTACGAAACGGTGCCGACCTCCCTGGTCGTCGAGGCGCCACGGCACACTCCGCTGGGGAGCGTCTCCCTCAAGGTTTGAGGGCGCGTCGAGGGGCCGTCGAGGGCCCGAGGCGTCGAGGCCCTCACGCCACGGTGCCCGGCCGCCCGGGACGGAGCCGGGCCAGGGGGCGGCGGGGACCACTCCCCGCCGCCCCGCTTCATATGCCGTCGGCCCCGCCCCGCAGCCGCTCGCGCGCCTCCATCAGCGCGAAGCCCAGCAGATTCAGGCCCCGCCATGTCGCGGGATCCTGCGCGCGCTGATCGTCCGCAGCGAGACCGATGCCCCAGATCCGGTCCAGCGGGCTCGCCTCCACCAGCACCCGGTCGCCCGTGCCCCGCAGGAACGCGCCCAGCTCCGGGTTCTGGCCGAACTTGTGGACGCTGCCCGCCACCACCAGCCTGTACCGCTCGCGCTCCCAGACCGCCTCGTCGAAGCCGCGCACCAGGCGGCCGACCTTCTTCGCCTCGGCGGGGCTCTTCGCCGCCACCGCCCGCCCGGCCGCCTCCTCGTCGCCGAAGAGCCGGGCCTTGCCGGCCATCATCCAGTGCTCGGCCGACGCGTAGCCCACGCCGTCGACCGTGAACGGCGAGGGCCACCACTGGCTCAGGCAGCTCGCACCGATCCGGCCGTCCGGGCGCGGGCGGTGCCCCCAGAACAGCAGATACTTCACCTTCTCGCCGCGTGCGGCCGGCTCGGCAGGCGCCGCGGCACTCCGGACATCCCCCAGGTTTTCCATGGCACGGAGTCTGTCACCCGCCACTGACAACGGGCCCGGCACAGCGGCGCGGACGCAGGTCACAGCCCTGTTCCCGGCGGTACCGCCCGCCGTGACGTAGATCACTACCAATGAGTAGCCGAACCCGCGTCATGAATCGGTCCGGGCCCGCTCTCCCGAGGTGAACGCGCCGCAGACCTGCCGGCGCGACCGGAGACGAAGGGCGGGCCATGAAGGGCTCGGAAGTCAGGGCAGCGGTCGAGTGGCTGGCATCGGCGGCACCCGATCCGGACGCCTGCCGGTGGGAGTGGGAGCGCGATCCGCGGGGGATCGCACTGCTGCCCGCCGGCAGGCGCTGGGACGTGCTGATTCTGCCGGGGGAGCTGGGCTATCCGACGCTCGACGTGCTCACCCGGCTCATCGGCCGGCCGGGGCCGGTCCTCGCGGACTTCGGCGAGGCGAGGATGGGCTTCTTCGTGCCCGCGGGAACCGTCGCCCGCTGGGTCGGGACGGGCGTCCGGGGTGCGGGGCGGGGCACCTGGATCGTCGTACCGCATCCCGGTCGTCCGGTAGGGAAGGTGCGCTGGCTGGTGCCGCCCGACGGCTCCGGAACGCTCACCGACGCCACATTGCTGGAGCTCGCCATGCACGAGGCCGCGGGCCGGGCCGCCGCAGATGGCGGAGGCTGAACTGCCTTATGGGTACGGGGAGTTGTGGGATGCCACAGAGCTGTTCAGGGGGTGTCGGCTTCCTGTTCCCGCGGGGCCGGGCTCGGGTGCGTCGCTGTCAGAGGTCTTGACAACCCGATTGGTCTGGACCATGTTGTGCGCGCCGCACTCAATTCCCCCCTGTACGGAGGCCGTTGTGGAACGCACGGGACCCCCTGCCCGCATGACCGGACTTCTGGCCGCATTCTCGGCCGCCCTCCTCGCCGCCGGCGGGCTGGCCGCGACGGCGCCCAACGCCGCCGCGGCCGACGCCGATCTGGCGAGCAACGGCAACTTCGAGGCCGGGCTGACCGGCTGGAACTGCACCGGCGGCAGCGGAGCCGCCGTCAGCACCCCCGTACACGGCGGGAACTCGGCGCTGAAGGCGACCCCCGCCGGAAGCGACAACGCCAAGTGCTCCCAGGCCGTGACGGTCAAGCCCGACTCCACGTACACCCTGAGCGCCTGGGTGCAGGGCAGCTACGTCTACCTGGGCGCCGACGGCACCGGCACGACCGACGTGTCCACCTGGACGCAGTCCGCCTCCGGCTGGCAGCAGCTCACGACCACGTTCAGGACCGGGCCCTCCACCACCTCGGTCAACGTGTACACGCACGGCTGGTACGGCACCCCCGCCTACTACGTCGACGACCTCAGCCTGGTCGGTCCCGGCGGCGCCCCGGTCGCGGTCCCCGCCGCCCCCACGGGCCTCAAGGCGGGCACGGCCACCGACAACTCGGTCGCGCTGTCCTGGAAGGGCTCCACCGGCGCCACCGGCTACAACGTCTACCGGGGCGACACCCTGGTGCAAAGCGCCACCGGCACCTCGGCGACCGTGACCGGTCTCAGCGCCTCCACCGCGTACAGCTTCCAGGTCAGCGCCACCAACGCGGCCGGTGAGTCCGCGAAGTCCGCGGCCGTCTCCGCCACCACCGCCGAGGGCGGCGGGGGCGACGACGGCGGTGACGACGGCAGCACCAGCACCCAGCTGCCGCCCCACGCGCTCGTCGGCTACCTGCACTCCAGCTTCGCCAACGGCTCCGGCTACACCCGCATGGCGGATGTCCCCGACTCCTGGGACGTCATCGACCTGGCCTTCGGCGAGCCGACCTCCGTCACCTCCGGCGACATCCGCTTCTCGCTCTGCCCGGTCGCCGAGTGCCCGAACGTCGAGTCGGAGGCCGAGTTCAAGGCGGCCATCAAGGCCAAGCAGGCCGCCGGCAAGAAGGTGCTGATCTCCATCGGCGGCCAGAACGGCCAGGTGCAGCTCGCCACCACCGCCGCGCGCGACACGTTCGTCTCCTCGGTCAGCAAGATCATCGACGAGTACGGTCTCGACGGCCTGGACATCGACTTCGAGGGCCACTCCCTCTCGCTGAACACCGGTGACACCGACTTCCGGAACCCCACCACGCCGGTCGTCGTCAACCTGATCTCGGCGGTGAAGAGCCTCAAGGCCAAGTACGGCGAGAAGTTCGTGCTGACCATGGCCCCCGAGACCTTCTTCGTGCAGCTCGGCTACCAGTACTACGGCTCGGGGCCGTGGGGTGGCCAGGACCCGCGCGCCGGTGCCTACCTGCCGGTGATCCACGCACTGCGCGACGACCTCACCCTGCTGCACGTCCAGGACTACAACTCGGGCTCCATCATGGGCCTGGACAACCAGTACCACTCCATGGGCGGCGCCGACTTCCACATCGCGATGACCGACATGCTGCTGGCCGGGTTCCCCGTCGCGGGTGACCAGACGAAGGTCTTCCCCGGTCTGCGTCCCGACCAGGTCGCGATCGGCCTGCCGGCCTCCACCCAGGCGGGCAACGGGCACACCTCACCCGCCGAGGTCACCAAGGCGCTGAACTGCCTGACCAAGAAGACCGACTGCGGCTCCTACGCCACCCATGGCACCTGGTCGGACCTGCGCGGACTGATGACGTGGTCCATCAACTGGGACCACTTCAACAACTGGGAGTTCTCGAAGAACTTCGACGCCTACTTCGGCTGAGCACACCGGGCGGCACCAGCAGCAGTCCGCACAGGAACCAGCTGCCCAGCACATCCAGCGGCCAGTGATAGCCGCGGAGCACCAGACCGATGCCCGTCGCCGCCGTCAGCAGGACGGCGGCGACGGGCATCATCCACGCGCGGCGGCGCACCAGCCCGCCCAGCAGCAGCGCCGAGGCGCCGTACGCCACCGCCGCGGTCGCGGCGTGGCCCGACGGGAAGTAGCCGGTGGCCTCCGTCAGCGGCCCGGGACGGGCGATCCAGTCCTTCAGCGGGACGACCAGCAGCGGGACCGCCGCCATGGCGAGGACCGCGCCCAGCGGCGCCCGCCGCCGGCCGCGCAGCAGTGACCAGCCGACCGCGCAGCCCAGGACCGGGAGCGCGACCTGCATATTGCCGAGATCGGCGAGGAATTCCGTGAGCCACCGGGGGCCGTGTCCGACGAGGGCCCGGCCGGCGCGCTCGTCGAGCCCGCGCAGCGGCCCGTCCGAGGCGATCTGCCAGGTGGTCAGCGCGAACAGCGCGGAGAGACCCGACACCAGGGAGAGGAGAAGAGCCGTCCGCCCCGGAACAGGGGGGGTGGTTCCGGAGCGGACGAGTGGACCGGTTTGCCGCGCGCCCCGGGGGGTGTGGGACGGGCGGCCATCCGATCGGTGAGGAGTTCCGGAGCGTGGTGCTCCAGTGGTGTGCGCGAAGGCACGCCCGGGACGGTGCTGGGGAAGCTCCGACCCGGATTCACCCGCAGTTCCCTGCGGGCGGGGTGTTTCTCTCATCTGCCGAAACCGTACGTCAGGCGAAGGGGGGACCGACAGCGGGTACGTTATCCCGCCATCGGCCCCGCACCCTTTCTTCACAGGCCCACACGGAATCCCGGGGGATGCGGGGACCCGGGGATCAGATTCCGGCGAATGCCTGCTCAAGGACGTCGAGGCCCTCGTTCAGCAGGTCCTCGCCGATCACCAGCGGCGGCAGGAAGCGCAGCACGTTGCCGTACGTGCCGCAGGTCAGGACGAGGACGCCCTCGGCGTGGCAGGCCTTCGCGAGCCGGGCGGCCGCCTCCGGGTGCGGGTCCTTCGTGCCCGGCTTCACCAGCTCGATCGCGATCATCGCGCCGCGGCCCCGGATGTCACCGATCAGCCCGCCGTTCGGCGCCTTCGCCCGCATCCCTTCGAGCCGGGCCTTCATGACCTCCTCGATGCGCTTCGCCTTCTTGTTCAGGTCCAGCTCGCGCATCGTCTCGATGGCCCCGAGCGCGCCCGCGCAGGCGACCGGGTTGCCGCCGTACGTACCGCCGAGGCCGCCCGAGTGCGCCGCGTCCATGATCTCGGCGCGGCCGGTCACGGCGGACAGCGGAAGGCCGCCCGCGATGCCCTTGGCGGTCGTGATCAGGTCCGGGACGATGCCCTCGTCCTCACAGGCGAACCACTGGCCCGTCCGGCAGAAACCGGACTGGATCTCGTCGGCGACGAAGACGATGCCGTTGTCCTTCGCGAACCGCGCGATCTCGGGCAGGAAGCCCTTGGCCGGCTCGATGAAGCCGCCCTCGCCGAGGACCGGCTCGATGATGATCGCGGCGACGTTCTCCGCGCCGATCTGCTTGGTGATCTGGTCGATGGCCTGGGCGGAGGCCTCCGCGCCCGCGTTCTCGGCACCGGTCGGCCAGCGGTAGCCGTACGCCACCGGCACCCGGTACACCTCGGGCGCGAACGGGCCGAAGCCCTGCTTGTACGGCATGTTCTTCGCCGTCAGCGCCATCGTGAGGTTGGTCCGGCCGTGGTAGCCGTGGTCGAAGACGACGACGGCGGTGCGCCCGGTGTACGCGCGGGCGATCTTCACCGCGTTCTCGACGGCCTCGGCGCCCGAGTTGAACAGCGCCGACTTCTTCGCGTGGTCGCCCGGCGTCAGCTCGGCGAGCTGCTCGCAGACCTCGACGTACCCCTCGTACGGCGTGACCATGAAACAGGTGTGGGTGAAGTCCGCGAGCTGGGCGGAGGCCCGGCGTACGACGGCCTCGGCGGACGCGCCGACCGAGGTCACGGCGATCCCGGAACCGAAGTCGATCAGACGGTTGCCGTCCACGTCCTCGACGATCCCGCCGCCGGCCCGTGCGGTGAACACCGGCAGGGTGGAGCCCACGCCTGCGGCGACCGCCGCGAGCCGGCGCTCCTGCAGCTCCACCGACTTCGGGCCGGGAATGGCGGTGACGAGGCGGCGCTCCTGCGGAATTGCGGTCATGCGGGGCTCCTGGGGGGTGTTTCGGACGCTTCTCCTTCTGCAGGCTAGGTGCCGGGCCGGGGGTCGGGCATGCTCCGATCGGTAGTGATGGCGTACGTGTCGTTGTCCGCGAAGGACAGAAGGCGGACAGAACGGCGTACGGGAGCCGGTCGGCGCTCCACAGGGGCGGTCACTATCCCGGCGCGTTGCTGAACTCACCGTGTGCGCGCACTAGATTGACCGGTGCAGGGGTCGGACCCGGCTGGTCAGGGGGCAACGGTTCATGGACAACGACGGTACGCACGGCGCGTGGGGCACGCGGGGTGCGCAGCCGCCCGCCGGCGGGCCCGCCCGGCCCGGGAACTCCGTACCGCACCCCGCGGGCCCGCCGCCCGCCGCCCCGCCCTCCTACCCGCCCACCGTCCCGCCGCCCGCCCGGCCCCCGTCCGTACCGGCTTCGCCGGCGCGGTACCAGGCACCGGACGCGCCCGCGCCCACCGCCGACTGGTTCAACGCGCCCCGCCCCGAGGCGGGCCCCGGCGTCTGGCGGTACGGCTACGTGCCCCGGCCCGCCGAGCGCGAGGAGCGCCCCTCGCTGGTGGGACCGGCCGCCACGCTGATCCTGTGGCTGCTGCTGTGGCTGCTGCTCAACCAGCGCGCCGTCCCCTATGTGTACAAGCCGATCGAGATCATCACCGGGCCCGAGTGGTGGTCCTTCGGCGGGCTCAGGGAGGGCGCGCCGGCCCTGGTGGTCAACTCGACCACGCTCTACTACGAGGTCCTGGTGCTGGTCCTGGGCTTCTGGGCCGCCCGCATCGGCGGCTGGGCCCACGTCGTCCGCTACTTCGCCGGCCCCCGGCTGGACCGGGCCCGGCTCGGGCTGTCGGCGGCCGTCGCGCTGCTGGTGCTGTGGCTGGCCTGGACCCCGAAGGTGCCGCTGCTGCTGGTGCTCATGGGCTCGGCGGACGGGTGGCTGCGCAGCGGCGACCAGCTGAAGGCCACCGTGGCCGCCTACAGCTGCTACGCGCTGACCATCGCCATCGTGGTGTGGCCCATCGCCCGGTTCGCGCGGTGGGGGGACGCGCTGCGCGAATTCCGGGCCCGGCGCGGACCCGCCCGGCCCCCGGGCGCGCAGGCCCCGTCGACCGCCCCCGAGCGGCCCGGCACGGCCCCCGCCCAGGAGGCCGGCCCGCTGCGCGCCCACTGGCCAAAGCTGCGCGCCGCCGGCCGGACGGACGCCGCGGAAGCGCTCACCGCCGCCGTGTACACCGGCCGCATGAACGACGTGGACTGCGTACGCCTGAGCCACGCCTGGAACGCCGCCCGCACCAGCCACGACCGGCTCTCGTCCTTCACCGAGACCGTGCTCCGCAAGGGCCCGGACGCCTTCCTGCACCCCTCCGGCCTCCGCGACGTGCCCCTGCGCACCGCCACGCACGACCCGCTGACCGGCCAGGTCAGGATCGGTGACTGCGCCGACGACCCGCGCAACCCCTACCCCCGCCGGGGCTCCGGCATGGCCCTGGAACCATCGTCGCTCGGCACCTCCCTGCTGGCCGTCGGCCCGCCCGGCTCGGGAAAGACGGACCGGGTGATCAGGCCCGTCGTCGAGGCCCTCGCCCTGCGGGCGCTCACCGGCCAGGCGGCGGTGCTCGCCGTCGGCGGCGCGGGCGGCGCGCTCGGCCCGGACGACGCCTATGACGTCGTCGTCCGGATCGGCGACCCCGCCTCCCTGTACGACTTCGACCTGTACGGCGGCACGACCGACCCCGACGAGGCGGCGGCGGCCCTCGCCGAGGGCCTGGCCGGTGACATCCCCACCCTGGACACCCGCCGCGCGACGACCGCGCTCGGCCAGCTGCTCGGCCCCTTCCACGCCGTCCGCGGACGCTTCCCCTCCGTACCCGAACTCCGCGAACTCCTCGAAGGCTCGGCCACCGCCCTGGGCGCCCTGCGAGAAGCCCTGGAGACCGGGGGACACCAGACGATGCTGCGGGAGCTGGAGGCCAGGGCCCGGCAGTCCGGCAGCGCAGCCGACCCGGGCGCCGTCCTCGCCGACCGGATCGCTGCGCTCGACCGGCCCGCCTTCGCCGGCTTCTTCGCGACCGGCGAGGACGCCCGCCCGTTCTCGCTCCGCTCCCTGGGCCGGCACCCGCTGCGGGTCCGCGTCGACCTGCCGGAACGCGTCCACGCCGAGGCGTCCCGCATCCTGGCCCGCCTCGTCCTCGCCCAGTTCAACGCCGTCACCGCGGCCCGCACCGACCGCTCGCTCTTCGTCTGCCTGGTCCTGGACGACGCGACCCACACCGTCACCGCCGAGACCGTCCGGGGCATCCGCCGGCTGCGGTCCGTCAACGCCGGGGCGGTCCTCGCCCTGCGCACCCTGGACGACGTGCCCGAGGGGCTGCACACCGCGCTGCTCGGCGCCTTCGGCTGCACCATGGCCTTCCCCGGCCTCACCACCTGGGACGGCAAGCGCTTCGCCGAGGCCTGGGGCAAGGAGTGGGTGGAGGTACGCGAGGTCGCCCAGCACGGCGTCTTCGCCGACCAGCCGCTCACCCGCGCCATGCACGCCCTGCGCAAGATGGCCACCGGCAAGGCCGTCACCACGGACGCGGTCACCGTGCGCCAGGTCGAGCGCGAACGCTGGTCCGCCTCCGGCCTCGCCTACGAGCTGCCCCCGGGCCACGCCGTGCTCTCGCTGACCACGGTCGCCGGCGAGCACATGCCGCCACTGCTCGTCCGCCTCTCCGGCTGACGCCGCGCGGCGTGCGAGGAGAGGGACAGGAGCGACGGGAGGGGAGGGAGAGGGGGACGTGGCAGCGGTGACAGGGACTCTGCCACCCTGGCAGAATCGAGCCGAGCCGTTCATACGGGACGGCGTAATCGCCCCCGTCCGAAGGCCCCCTCCCCATGCCGCCCACGCTCGCCTCGCTCATTCAGCACTCGGCGCTCAAACTCACGGTGCGCGCGGGGACGGACCGCCTCGACACCCCGGTGCGCTGGGCCCACGCCAGCGAGCTGACCGACCCCGTCCCCTATATGGAGGGCGGCGAGCTGCTGCTGGTCACCGCGACCAACCTCGACGCGGAGAACCCGGAGGCCATGGGCCGGTACGTGCGACGGCTGGCCGCCGCCGGGGTCGCCGGTCTCGGCTTCGGCGTCGGTGTCAACTACGACGAGGTGCCGCAGCCACTGATCGGCGCCGCCGAGGAAGCCGGCCTGCCGCTGCTCGAAGTGCCCCGCCGCACCCCGTTCATCGCCATCGCCAAGGCCGTCTCCTCCCAGATCGCCGCCGACCAGTACCGCGCCGTCACCGCCGGCTTCGAGGCCCAGCGCGAGCTGACAAGCGCGGCGCTCACCGGAGACGGCCCCGCCGCCCTCCTCGCCCGTCTCGCCGCCCACGTCAACGGCTGGGCCGCCCTCTACGACGCCTCCGGTGCCGTCGTGGCCACCGCCCCCGACTGGGCCGCCCGCCGCGCCGCCCGGCTCACCCCCGACGTGGAACGCCTGCGCGAACGCCCCGCCCCGGCCAGCATGGTCGTCGGCGACACCGACGACCGCGTCGAACTCCAGTCCCTGGGCACCGGCCGCCGGGTGCGCGGCGCCCTGGCCGTCGGCACCGGAGCCGCCCTCGGCACCGCCGAGCGCTACGCCGTGCACTCGGCGGTCGCCCTGCTCACCCTCACCACCGCCCGCTCCCGCGCGCTCCAGGGCGCCGAGCAGCGCCTCGGCACCGCCGTGCTGCGGATGCTCCTCGCCGGCCAGCCCGACCACGCCAGGGCCGTCGCCGGAGACCTCTACGGCGGGCTGCTCGACGCCCCCTTCCGGCTGCTCATCGCCGAGGCCCAGAACCCGACGGCCACCGCCCAGCTGGCCGACGCCATGGACACCGCCGCCTACCGGGCGGGCGAGACGCTGCTGATGGTGCCCGAGGGCGAGCGCCTCCTCGTGCTGGCCGCCGACGGGGGAGCGGCGGTGGCCGCCTGCGCCGCCTTCGCCGAGGCGCAGGAGGAGCGGACGCCCCGCGAGCCGGCCGCCGCCCAGGAGTCCGATGTCGTCGTGGGCATGTCCGCACCGGCCGGACCGGTCGCCGTCTCCGCCGCGTACAAGCAGGCCGAGCAGGCCCTGTCGGTCGCCCGGCGCCGGGGCAGGGCCCTGGTCGAGCACGCGGAGCTGGCCACCGGCTCCGTGCTGCCGCTGCTCGCCGACGACGCGGTGCGGGCCTTCGCGGACGGCCTGCTCCGCGCCCTGCACGACCACGACGCCAAGGGCCGCGGCGACCTGGTGGCTTCCGTACGCGCCTGGCTCTCGCACCACGGCCAGTGGGACGCGGCCGCCGCCGACCTCGGGGTCCACCGGCACACCCTGCGCTACCGGATGCGGCGGGTGGAGGAGATCCTCGGCCGCTCCCTGGACGACCCCGACGTGCGCATGGAGTTGTGGCTCGCCCTGAAGGTCACCACGCCCCCTGGCCAATGAGGCGTATCCCGCCGCTTCACCGCTCCATCCCGGACAAACGCCGGGCGGCCCGCGCGGCCCTACCGTGGGGGCGGAAACACCCCACGTCATCGAAGGGCCGGACCCCATGACCTCCACCCACGCCTTCTGGCTGGCCGGCCGCGAGGCCACCGGCGAGGAAAGCTTCGACGTCACCAACCCCTGGGACGGCCGGCTCGTCGGCACCGTCGGCGTACCGACCGGGGCCCAGGTCGAGGAGGCCGTCGCCGCCGCACACGCCGTGCGCGAGGAGTTCGCCGCCACCCCGGCCCACGTGCGCGCCGCCGCGCTCGACCACGTGGCCCGCCGGCTGACCGAGCGCACCGAGGAGATCGCCCAGCTGATCTCCGCCGAGAACGGCAAGCCGGTCAAGTGGGCGCGCGGCGAGGTCGGCCGGGCCGTCTCCGTCTTCCGCTTCGCCTCCGAGGAGGCCCGCCGCTTCAACAGCGGCGAGGCCCAGCGCCTGGACACCGATGCCGGGGGCACCGGCCGGCTCGGCCTGACCCGGCGCTTCCCGCGCGGCACCGTCCTCGGCATCGCGCCCTTCAACTTCCCGCTGAACCTGAGCGCCCACAAGGTCGCCCCGGCCATCGCCGTCGGCGTCCCGATCATCCTCAAGCCCGCCCCGGCCACCCCGATCTCCTCGCTGGTGCTGGGCGAACTGCTGGCCGAGACCGACCTGCCGGCCGGCTCCTGGTCCGTGCTGACGGTCCCCAACGACCGGATGCCTGCCCTCGTCCAGGACGAGCGGCTGCCCGTGATCTCCTTCACCGGGTCCGCCCCCGTCGGTTACGCGATCATGGACTCGGTGCCCCGTAAGCACTGCACGCTGGAACTCGGCGGCAACGGCGCGGCCGTGGTGCTCGGCGACTGGGCCTCCGAAGAGGACCTGGACCGGGCCGCGAGCCGTATCGCGACCTTCTCCAACTACCAGGGCGGCCAGTCCTGCATCTCGGTGCAGCGCGTCATCGCGGACGCGGCCGTCTACGACCGGCTGCTCCCGAAGATCGTCGCGGCGGTCGGGGCCCAGGTCACCGGAGACCCGTCCGACCCGGCCACCGACGTCGGCCCGCTGGTCGACGAGGCGGCCGCCCGGCGCGTCGAGTCCTGGGTCGACGAGGCCGTCGCCGCCGGGGCCCGGCTGCTCACCGGCGGGAAGCGCGACGGCTCGACGTACGCGCCGACCGTCCTCGCCGAACTGCCCGACGGCGTCACGCTTGCCGCCGAGGAGGTCTTCGGACCGGTCCTCTCGGTGCAGCGGGTGGACGGCGAGGCCGAGGCGTTCGCCGCCGTCAACACCTCCAAGTACGGGCTCCAGGCAGGCGTGTTCACCCACGACATCCAGGCCGCCTTCCGCGCCCACCGCGCGCTGGAGGTCGGCGGCGTGATCATCGGCGACGTCCCCTCGTACCGCGCCGACCAGATGCCGTACGGCGGTGCCAAGCAGTCCGGCGTGGGCCGCGAGGGCGTCCGGTACGCGATGGACGACTACACCTACGAGCGCGTCCTGGTCCTCACCGGCCTCGCGCTGTAGCCGGGGCGGACCGCCGCGTGCGGCATGCCGCACGCGGCGGCGGGCAGTGGAGTGGCGGCCGACCCGATCGGCGCCCCGAGGCTGGTGGGGCCTGCCGGAATCGGGTACATACGGACAAGTAGAACCGGTCAGGCACGCACGGCGGACGGTCCCCGCACCGCACGCGCGCCTGCCGGGTCCACCCACCCGACGACGCGGCGAGGTGAGCTCCTCATGTCCGCTCCATCCGCACAACAGCACACGCCCAAGGTCTCCGAACGCGAAGCGCGCCGGGTGGCCGAGGACGCGCGGGAACGGGACTGGCGCAAACCCAGTTTCGCCAAGGAACTCTTCCTGGGCCGCTTCCGCCTCGACCTGATCCACCCGCACCCGCTGCCCGCGGGCGAGGACGTCCGGCGCGGTGAGGAATTCCTCGCCCGGCTGCGCGAGTTCTGCGAGACCAGGGTCGACGGGGCCCTGATCGAACGCGAGGCACGGATTCCCGACGAGGTGATCACCGGCCTCAAGGAACTCGGCGCGCTCGGCATGAAGATCGACGTCAAGTACGGCGGTCTCGGCCTGACCCAGGTCTACTACAACCGCGCCCTCGCGCTGGCCGGTTCCGCGAGCCCGGCGATCGGCGCCCTGCTCTCGGCCCACCAGTCCATCGGGGTGCCGCAGCCGCTGAAGACCTTCGGCAGCCAGGAGCAGAAGGACACCTTCCTGCCCCGGCTGGCCCGTACGGACATCTCCGCGTTCCTGCTCACCGAGCCGGACGTCGGCTCCGACCCGGCCCGGCTGGCCACCTCCGCCGTGCCGGACGGCGACGACTACGTCCTGGACGGCGTCAAGCTGTGGACGACCAACGGGGTCGTCGCCGACCTGCTGGTCGTCATGGCCCGGGTCCCGGAGTCGGAGGGCCACCGGGGCGGCATCACCGCCTTCGTGGTCGAGGCGGACGCCCCCGGGATCACCGTGGAGCACCGCAACGCCTTCATGGGCCTGCGCGGCATCGAGAACGGCGTCACCCGCTTCCACCAGGTGCGCGTCCCCGCCGCCAACCGCATCGGGCCGGAGGGCGCCGGACTCAGGATCGCGCTCACCACCCTCAACACCGGACGGCTCTCGCTGCCCGCCATGTGCGTCGGCTCGGGCAAGTGGTGCCTGAAGATCGCCCGCGAGTGGTCGGCCGTCCGCGAGCAGTGGGGCAGGCCGGTCGCCAGGCACGAGGCCGTCGGCGCCAAGATCTCCTTCATCGCCGCGACCACCTTCGCCCTCGAAGCCGTGGTCGACCTCGCCTCGCAGATGGCGGACGAGAACCGCAACGACATCCGCATCGAGGCGGCCCTCGCCAAGCTGTACGGCTCCGAGATGGGCTGTCTGATCGCCGACGAACTGGTCCAGATCCGCGGCGGACGCGGCTTCGAGACCGCCGCCTCCCTCGCCGCCCGGGGCGAACGGGCCGTGCCCGCCGAGCAGATGCTCCGCGACATGCGGATCAACCGGATCTTCGAGGGCTCCACGGAGATCATGCACCTGCTGATCGCCCGCGAGGCCGTCGACGCCCACCTGAAGGTCGCCGGGGACATCATCGACCCCGACAAACCGCTCTCCGCCAAGGCGAAGGCCGGCGCCGACGCGGCCGGCTTCTACGCCAAGTGGCTGCCCAAGCTCGTCGCGGGCCCCGGACAGCTCCCGCGCGCCTACGCCGAGTTCCACCCGGCGGGCCACGTCGACCTCGCCACCCACCTGCGCTACGTCGAACGCGCCTCGCGCAAGCTCGCCCGGTCCACGTTCTACGCCATGTCCCGCTGGCAGGGCCGGATGGAGACCAAGCAGGGCTTCCTCGGCCGGATCGTCGACATCGGCGCGGAACTCTTCGCGATGAGCGCCGCCTGCGTCCGCGCCGAGCACCTGCGCACCGCCGACGACCACGGCCGCGAGGCCTACCAGCTCGCCGACGCCTTCTGCCGGCAGGCCCGCATCCGGGTCGAGGAGCTGTTCACCCGGCTCTGGTTCAACACCGACGACCTCGACCGGCGCGTGGTCGACGGCGTCCTGTCCGGCACGTACGCCTGGCTGGAGGAGGGCGTGGTGGACCCGAGCGGAGAGGGCCCCTGGATCGCGGACGCCACCCCCGGCCCCTCCACGAAGGACAACGTCCACCGGCCCATCCGCTGAGCCACCGGGCACCGCGGGGCTCGTCCAGTCGCTGGACGGGCCCCGCCGCCCGCTGCCCGGCACGGCAGGATGGGGGCCCGTGACCGTCACCCATGTCCCCGGTTCCAAGTCCGTCACCGCGCGCGCCCTCTTCCTGGCCGCCGCCGCGAACGGCCGCAGCACGCTCGTACGCCCCCTGAGCTCGGACGACACCGAGGGGTTCGCCGCCGGGCTCACCGCGCTCGGATACGCCGTCGAGCAGGAGGCGGAGCAGTGGCACATCACGGGCCGCCCCGCCGGACCCGCCGCCACCGAGGCCGACGTCTACTGCCGCGACGGGGCGACCACCGCCCGCTTCCTGCCCACCCTCGCCGCCGCCGGCTCCCGCGGCAGCTACCGCTTCGACGCCTCCGCGCAGATGCGCCGCCGCCCCCTCGCCCCGCTCACCGAGGCGCTGCGCACGCTCGGCGTCGACCTGCGCCACGAGGACGCCGAGGGCCACCACCCGCTGCGGATCGAGGCCGCCGGCATCAAGGGCGGCGAACTCACCCTGGACGCCGGGCAGTCCAGCCAGTACCTCACCGCCCTGCTGATGCTCGGACCGCTCACGGAGACCGGGCTGCGGATCACCGTCACCGACCTCGTATCGGCGCCGTACATCGAGATCACCCTCGCGATGATGCGCTCCTTCGGCGTCGAGGTCACCCGGAGCGGCCCCGGGAACACCGTCTTCACCGTCCCGCCCGGCGGCTACCGTGCCACCACCTACGCGGTCGAACCCGACGCCTCCACCGCGAGCTACTTCTTCGCCGCGGCGGCCCTCACCGGCCGCGAGGTCACCGTCCCCGGGCTCGGCGACGGCGCGCTCCAGGGAGACCTGCGGTTCGTCGACGTACTGCGCCGCATGGGCGCGGACGTCCGCACGGCGGGCGGCTCCACCACGGTCCGCTCCACCGGCACCCTGAGCGGCCTCACCGTCAACATGCGCGACATCTCCGACACCATGCCGACCCTCGCCGCGCTCGCCCCCTTCGCCTCGGGGCCCGTACGCATCGAGGACGTCGGCAACACCCGCGTGAAGGAGTGCGACCGGCTGGAGGCGTGCGCGGGCAACCTCCGGCGGATGGGCGTCACGGTCGCCACCGGACCCGACTGGATCGAGATCCGGCCCGGCACACCCCGGCCCGTGGAGATCGAGACCCACGGCGACCACCGCATCGTCATGTCGTTCGCCGTCACCGGCCTGCGCACCCCGGGCCTCACGTACGACGACCCCGGCTGCGTACGCAAGACGTTCCCCGGATTCCACGAGGCGTTCGCCGCGTACGCCGGCGCCACCGGCTGAGGCAGGGGCGGGGACAGGACACGCGCGGCCCCACCCGGGACGCCCTGTCCCCGCACACAGAGCGAGCGGCGACAATGGGGGCCATGACCGACAGCCCCGCTCCTCTCGCCGACCCGCACCTCGTCTTCGACGCCGTGGAAGGCCGCCGGGATCTCGTCATCCTCGGCTCCACCGGGTCCATCGGCACCCAGGCCATCGACCTGGTGCTGCGCAACCCCGACCGCTTCCGTGTCACCGCGCTGTCCGCGGCCGGCGGCCGGGTCGCCCTCCTCGCCGAGCAGGCCCGCCTGCTGAAGGTACGCACGGTCGCGGTCGCCTCGGCCGAGGCCGTACCGGCGCTGCGCGAGGCCCTGCGACAGGAGTACGGGACGGCCGAGCCGCTGCCCGAGATCCTGGCCGGGCCCGACGCCGCCGCGGACCTGGCCGCGAGCGACTGCCACACCGTGCTGAACGGCATCACCGGGTCCATCGGCCTCGCCCCCACCCTGGCCGCGCTGAAGGCGGGCCGCACGCTGGCGCTCGCCAACAAGGAATCGCTGATCGTCGGCGGCCCCCTCGTCAAGGCGCTCGCCGCGCCGGGCCAGATCATCCCGGTCGACTCGGAGCACGCGGCGCTCTTCCAGGCGCTCGCCGCCGGCACGCGCGCCGATGTGCGCCGGCTCGTCGTCACCGCGTCCGGCGGCCCGTTCCGGGGACGGACCAGGAGCGAACTCGCCGACGTCACCCGGGAGCAGGCCCTCGCCCACCCGACCTGGGCCATGGGCCCGGTCATCACGGTCAACTCGGCGACCCTGGTCAACAAGGGACTCGAAGTCATCGAGGCGCACCTCCTCTACGACATCCCCTTCGACCGCATCGAGGTCGTCGTCCACCCGCAGTCCTACGTGCACTCCATGGTCGAGTTCACCGACGGCTCCACCCTCGCCCAGTGCACCCCGCCCGACATGGGCGGCCCGATCGCCATCGGTCTCGGCTGGCCGCAGCGCGTTCCGGACGCGGCCCCCGTCTTCGACTGGACGAAGGCGTCCAGCTGGGAGTTCTTCCCGCTGGACACCGAGGCCTTCCCGTCCGTCGGCCTCGCCCGGCACGTGGGCGCGCTGGGCGGCACCGCGCCCGCCGTGTTCAACGCGGCCAACGAGGAGTGCGTCGACGCGTTCCTGTCCGGCAGGCTGCCCTTCAACGGCATCATGGACACGGTCACCGCGGTGGTGACCGAACACGGAACGCCCGCCTCGGGAACTTCTCTCACCGTCGCGGACGTCCTTGAAGCGGAGACCTGGGCACGGACCCGGGCCCGGGAACTCTCGGCCAAGGCCACTGCGGAGGCACGCGCATGAGCATGACGACGATCCTGCTGACGATTCTCGGCATCGCCGTCTTCGTGTTCGGTCTGCTGTTCTCCATCGCCTGGCACGAGCTGGGCCACCTCTCCACCGCCAAGCTCTTCGGCATCCGCGTCCCGCAGTACATGGTCGGCTTCGGCCCGACCATCTGGTCGCGCAAGAAGGGCGACACCGAGTACGGCATCAAGGCCATCCCGGCCGGCGGCTACATCCGCATGATCGGGATGTTCCCGCCCGGGGCGGACGGCCGTCTTGAGGCGCGCTCCACCTCGCCCTGGCGCGGCATGATCGAGGACGCCAGATCCGCCGCCTTCGAAGAGCTGGAACCGGGCGACGAGAAACGCCTCTTCTACACGCGCAAGCCGTGGAAGCGCGTGATCGTCATGTTCGCCGGACCGTTCATGAACCTGGTCCTGGCCGTGGCGATCTTCCTCGGCGTCGCCATGACCTTCGGCTTCCAGACCAACACCACCGAGGTCGCCGGCGTCCAGCAGTGCGTCATCCCGCAGAGCGCGGAGCGCGAGACCTGCGAGAAGTCCGACGCGGTCTCGCCCGCGAAGGCCGCCGGCCTCAAGGAGGGCGACAAGATCGTCGCCTTCGACGGCGAGCGCATCGACGAGTGGTCCACCCTCTCCGACCGCATCCGCGACACCATCGGCCCGGCCACCATCACGGTCGAGCGCGACGGACAGGAGAAGACCCTGCACGCCGTGCTCCTGAAGAACGCCGTCGCCAAGAAGGACTCCCGCGGCGAGGCGGTCGCCGGTGAGTACGTCACGGCCGGCTACCTCGGCTTCGCCGCCCAGTCGGAGATCCTGCCGCTCTCCTTCGGCGACTCGGTCGTCCGCATGGGCGACATGATCGAGAACGGCGTCGACTCGATCGTGGCCCTGCCGTCCAAGATCCCCGCCCTCTGGGACGCGGCCTTCAGCGACGGAGAACGCGCGGCCGACTCCCCGGTCGGTGTCGTCGGCGCGGCGAGGATCGGCGGCGAGGTGATGACGCTGGACGTCCCGGCCGAGAACCAGATCGCGATGATGCTGTTCCTGCTGGCCGGCTTCAACCTCTCGCTGTTCCTCTTCAACATGCTGCCGCTGCTCCCGCTCGACGGCGGCCACATCGCGGGGGCCCTGTGGGAGGCGCTGCGGCGCAACGCGGCCCGGATCTTCAAGCGCCCCGACCCCGGCCCGTTCGACGTCGCCAAGCTGATGCCGGTCGCCTACGTGGTCGCCGGGGTCTTCATCTGCTTCACCCTGCTCGTCCTCGTCGCCGACGTGGTCAACCCGGTCAAGATCACCTGACCGGGGCGGCCCGCCCGCCCGGTGCACCGCGAGTGACGGCCGGTGCGCACGGCGCGTCCGGACAGCCCGACATTCCGTGCGGGCCCGGACGCGGTGTGCTCCCGGCCGCTCTCGGTGACGTAACCTCGAAGGCCGGAGCCCGCCGATACCGGGACCTCGATCCACACCTTGGGGATGCTCAGCGCATGACTGCGATTTCTCTCGGAATGCCCGCCGTTCCGACCAAGCTCGCCGAACGGCGGGTCAGCCGCCAGATCCAGGTCGGCTCGGTGGCGGTCGGCGGGGACGCACCGGTCTCGGTGCAGTCGATGACGACGACACGTACGTCGGACATCGGCGCGACGCTTCAGCAGATCGCCGAACTCACCGCGTCCGGCTGCCAGATCGTGCGCGTGGCCTGCCCGACCCAGGACGACGCGGACGCCCTGAAGACCATCGCCACCAAGTCGCAGATCCCGGTGATCGCGGACATCCACTTCCAGCCGAAGTACGTGTTCGCCGCGATCGACGCCGGCTGTGCGGCGGTACGCGTGAACCCCGGCAACATCAAGCAGTTCGACGACAAGGTCAAGGAGATCGCGCGGGCCGCGAAGGACGCCGGCACCCCCATCCGGATCGGCGTCAACGCCGGTTCGCTGGACGCGCGACTGCTCAAGAAGTACGGCAAGGCCACCCCCGAGGCGCTCGTCGAGTCGGCGCTCTGGGAGGCGTCGCTCTTCGAGGAGCACGACTTCCGCGACATCAAGATCTCGGTCAAGCACAACGACCCGGTCGTGATGGTCAACGCCTACCGCCAGCTCGCCGCCCAGTGCGACTACCCGCTGCACCTCGGCGTCACCGAGGCCGGCCCCGCCTTCCAGGGCACCATCAAGTCGGCCGTCGCCTTCGGCGCCCTGCTCAGCGAGGGCATCGGCGACACCATCCGCGTCTCGCTGTCCGCGCCGCCGGCCGAGGAGGTCAAGGTCGGGCTCCAGATCCTGGAGTCGCTCAACCTCAAGCAGCGCCGCCTCGAGATCGTCTCCTGCCCCTCCTGCGGCCGCGCCCAGGTCGACGTCTACAAGCTCGCGGACCAGGTCAGCGCCGGTCTGGAGGGCATGGAGGTGCCGCTGCGCGTCGCGGTCATGGGCTGCGTCGTCAACGGACCCGGCGAAGCCCGCGAGGCCGACCTCGGCGTCGCCTCCGGCAACGGCAAGGGCCAAATCTTCGTCAAGGGCGAGGTCATCAAGACCGTCCCCGAGTCGAAGATCGTGGAGACCCTCATCGAGGAAGCCATGAAGATCGCCGAGCAGATGGAGAAGGACGGCATCGCCTCCGGCGAGCCCGAGGTCTCCATCAGCTGAGCCCACGCGCCCCGCGACCGCGCCCCGCCGGAGGAACCACCTTCGCGGGGCGCGGCCCGTGAGCGGGCTCACCGCGTCCGCCGGAAGCCGTTCCCGGGCACGGGCGGCGTCGGCCGGGCTCTTTGGGTACAGTGCGGAAATCAGCAGACCGCATGGTGAGGCCCCCTCGTGTTGACGCACACCACCACCCGGGTCCTCGAACCCAGCGACCTCGGCGCCGCCCTCGCGGTGCTCGAGAGCGAACCCGTGACCAACGCCTTCGTGACGTCCCGCGTCCAGATCGCGGGTCTCGACCCCTGGCGCCTCGGCGGCGAGATGTGGGGCTGGTACGCCGACGGCCACCTGCGCTCCCTGTGCTACTCGGGCGCCAACCTCGTCCCCATCTGCGCGGGCCCCGAAGCCGTACGCGCCTTCGCCGACCGCGCCCGCAGGGCCGGCCGCCGCTGCTCCTCGATCGTCGGCCCCGCCGAGCCCACCGCCCAGCTCTGGCGGCTCCTCGAACCGGGCTGGGGCCCGGCCCGCGAGGTCCGGGCCAACCAGCCCCTCATGGAGACCGAGAGCCCGTCCGCCGACGTGGCACCCGACCCGCTCGTCCGCCGCGTCCGCAAGGACGAGATGGACATCCTCATGCCGGCCTGCGTGGCCATGTTCACCGAGGAGGTCGGCATCTCCCCGCTCGCCGGCGACGGCGGCCTCCTCTACCAGGCCCGCGTCGCCGAACTCATCGCCGCCGGCCGCTCCTTCGCCCGGATCGACGACGGCAAGGTCGTCTTCAAGGCGGAGATCGGCGCCACCACCTCCCAGGCCTGCCAGATCCAGGGTGTGTGGGTCGCCCCCGAGTACCGCGGGCGCGGCCTCTCCGAGACCGGCATGGCCGCCGTCGTGCGGTACGCGCTGGCCGATGTCGCCCCGGTCGTCAGCCTCTACGTCAACGACTACAACACCCCCGCGCGCAGGGCCTACCACCGCATCGGCTTCCGCGAGACCGGCGCGTTCATGAGCGTGCTGTTCTGACCCGGCCCCGGGCCGGCGGCCCGGACAGTAGGGTCGCTCCATGGCAGCAGCTTTCGGGGGCGGCCCCCGCACCAACCGCGTCCGGGTCGGGCCGATCGACCTCGCCGCACGCGTGGACGAGGCGCTCGCCGTGCAGGCCCTCGCCTTCGGCCTCGGCGCCGAGGAGATCGAGGTGCGCCGCCACATCGTGCTCCGGCACCTCGACCACCCGCACGCCCGCGCGCTCGGAGCCCTGACACCCGACGGCCGGCTCGTCGGCTTCGTCTACGGCATGCCCAACGAGCGCGGCCACTGGTGGGCCACCGTGGTCGAGCCCTACCTGCGCGCCACCGGCTCCGCGCACTGGCTGGACGACTCGTTCGTGATCACCGAACTGCACGTCCACCCGGACTTCCAGAACCGGGGCATCGGCCGCACCCTCATCACCACCGTCACGGACGCCGTCCCGCAGCCCCGGTCGATCCTCTCCGCCATCGACACGGACAGCCCGGCACGCGGCCTCTACCACTCGCTCGGCTACCAGGACCTGGCCCGGCAGGTGATCTTCCCCAGCGCCCCCAAGCCGTACGCGGTCATGGGAGCGCCCCTCCCGCTGCGCCGAAGGTGAGGAATGGATTTCCGCCCGCACGGGCCGCCCGGCTAACCTCGGGCCCATCACCCTTCCGAGCAGGAGTTCATCATGGCCCAGGTCCAGCGCATGTCCCGATTGATGATCAAGACACTGCGCGACGACCCGGCGGACGCCGAGACGCTCAACCACAAGCTCCTCGTCCGAGCCGGCTACGTACGACGCACCGCGGCCGGAATCTGGTCCTGGCTGCCGCTCGGCAAGAAGGTCCTGGAGAACGTCACCCGCGTGGTCCGCGAGGAGATGGACGCCATCGGCGGCCAGGAGGTCCTGCTCCCCGCGCTGCTGCCCAAGGAGTCGTACGAGGCGAGCGGCCGCTACGACGAGTACGGCGACCTGCTGTTCCGCCTCAGGGACCGCAAGGGCGCCGACTACCTCCTCGGCCCCACCCACGAGGAGATCTTCACCCAGGTCGTCAAGGACATGTGCTCGTCCTACAAGGACCTGCCCGTCATCCTGTACCAGATCCAGACGAAGTACCGCGACGAGGCCCGCCCCCGGGCCGGTGTGCTGCGCGGCCGCGAGTTCCAGATGAAGGACTCGTACTCGTTCGACACCACCGACGAAGGCCTGGTCGAGGCGTACCGGCTGCACCGCGCCGCCTACATCCGGATCTTCGAGCGGCTCGGCCTCGACCACCGCATCGTCTCCGCGGTCTCCGGTGCCATGGGCGGCTCCGCCTCCGAGGAGTTCCTGGCGCCCGCGCCCGCCGGCGAGGACACCTTCGTCGACTGCCCGAGCTGCGACTACGCGGCCAACACCGAGGCCGTGACCTTCAACGCCACCCCGGGCGACGCCTCGGGCGTGGGCGCCGTCGAGGAGCTGGACACCCCCGACACCCCGACCATCGAGACCCTGGCCGCCCACCTCGGCGTGGCGGCCTCCGCCACCCTGAAGAACCTCCTGGTCAAGGTCGACGGCGAGATCGTCGCCGTGGGTGTGCCCGGCGACCGCGAGGTCGACCTCGGCAAGCTCGGCGAGCACCTGGCACCCGCCGTCGTCGAGCTGGTCACCGCCGAGGACTTCGTGGGCCGCCCCGACCTGGTGCGCGGCTACGTCGGCCCGCAGGGCCTGGAGAAGGTCCGCTACATCGCCGACCCCCGCGTCGCCGCCGGCACCTCCTGGATCACCGGCGCCAACAAGGACGGCAAGCACGCGAAGAACGTCGTCGCGGGCCGCGACTTCGAGGTGGACGACTACCTCGACGTCGTCGTGGTCGAGGCGGGCGACCCCTGCCCCAAGTGCGGCACCGGCCTCCAGGTCGACCGCGCCATCGAGATCGGCCACATCTTCCAGCTCGGCCGCAAGTACGCCGACATCTTCGCGCTCGACGTGCTCGGCCAGCAGGGCAAGCCCGTCCGCGTCACGATGGGCTCGTACGGCATCGGCGTCTCCCGCGCCGTGGCCGCCCTCGCCGAGCAGACCGCCGACGAGAAGGGCCTGTGCTGGCCCCGCGAGGTCGCCCCGGCCGATGTGCACGTGGTCGCCGCGGGCAAGGCGCTCCAGACGGAACTGGCCCTCGACGTCTCCGAGAAGCTGGGCGCCGCCGGGCTGCGGGTCCTGGTCGACGACCGCGCGGGCGTCTCGCCCGGCGTGAAGTTCACCGACTCCGAGCTGATCGGCGTCCCGAAGATCCTGGTCGCGGGCCGCCGCTCGGCCGAAGGCGTCCTGGAGCTGAAGGACCGCCGTACCGGCGAGCGCGAGGAGCTGACCGTCGACGAGGCGATCGCCCGCCTGACGGAGCGGCAGGACTGATCCCACGCGGAGGGGCCCCGCACGGAACGTCCCGTGCGGGGCCCCTCCGCATGACCTACAGCCAGCCCGCGAACTCCAGCGTCACTTCGCCCTCCTGGCGGCGCCCGGCCGTCAGGGCCCGGGTGCCCGACTCCACGGCGCGGAAGAGCGTCCAGCCGTGCAGCCGCTGCTGGTCCACGTCCAGCGAGTCCGCGAGCTTCTTGACCCGGCGCCGGGCCGTCGTCGCGCCGGCGGGCGAGGCGATCAGGTCCTCGACCCGGTCCCGGACCAGCCGCGCCAGATCGTAGGCCCGCTCGCCGACCAGCGGCTCCGGCCCGACCGTCAGCCAGGGCGCCCGCTCGCCCGCGAGCACCTTGCTCTGCCGGAAGTTGCCGTGCAGCAGCAGCGTCTCGGGGGAGTGGGCGACCAGCTCGTCCCGGGCCGCCAGCGCCGCCGTGACCAGGGGCTCCAGCGCGGGGTCGGCAGCGGCGGCGGCGCGCATCGCGTCCGTACGCCGCCCGGTCCGCTCGGCGACCGTCTCGAAGGAGTGGCCGGCCGGCGGCTGCACCCACAGCCGCCGCACCGTCCCCGCCGCCTCCAGCAGCGCCTTCGCCTCCGGCAGCGAACGCAGCGACATCTCCGGGTGCAGCCGTTCCAGCAGCAGCGCGCCCTCGACGGGCCGCGCGCCGTCGGCGGGATCGAGCAGCCGCACCGCGCCCCAGCCGTCCCAG
The DNA here is from genome assembly GCF_000373645.1 of Streptomyces sp. ATexAB-D23. Taxonomy (GTDB): domain Bacteria; phylum Actinomycetota; class Actinomycetes; order Streptomycetales; family Streptomycetaceae; genus Streptomyces; species Streptomyces castrisilvae. The sequence continues at coordinate 133,215 of NZ_KB892009.1, forward strand.
TGCGCCAGCGCGGCCGCTTCGAGAGCGGGCGCGGCGCCGGACGGGGCGAGCTTCAGGGCGGCCGGGGTGCCGTCGGACCCCCGCACCAGCAGGACCAGACTGCTGCGCCCACCGGGGGCGGCGACCCGCTCCACGGCCGGTGCGCGCCCGGTCGCGGCCAGCGCCTGCTCGGTCAGTGCGTCGAGCCCCGCGAGCCACTGACCGGCGGCCGTATCCCCGTACGACTCGCCGAGCGCTCGCACCAGACGCTGCGGCGGTTCAAAACCCATACGTGCCGTGTTCCCTTTCAGAGCCTTCTTCAGTGCGCCGCGCCCGCCTCGGTCTTCGTGCCGGTCCCGGTCTTCGTCCCGGCCCGCTCGGCGAGCCCGGGAAAGGGTACGCCGCTGCCCCGCCAGCGCACCGCGCGCACCGCGGCCTCGCGCAACGCGTCCGCCGCGCTGCGCCGCAGCTCCCCGTCGGCGGCCCGGACCAGGTCGGAGTAGACGTAGGCCACCCGGTCCTCCAGGACGGCTGCCAGCCGCACCGCGGCCGCCGAGTCCGGCACCGCGAACGGCAGAGCGTACGCGGCGTCCGCCGCCACCGGTTCGCCGCCCAGGTCCCGGACCGTGCGCACCAGGGCGTCCCGGCGGGCGCGGTGGGCCTGGTGGGCGGATGTGGCCTCGGCGCGGCGGGCCGAGGCGACACGGCCGCCCGCCACCCCGTACCCGTAGACCGCCGCGTGCTCGGCGGCCAGCGCCGCCTGGGCCGCTTCCAGCGTGCCGTCGCTCATGCGGGGGTCTCCTTGGCCAGTTCGGTCAGCAGGTAGGCGTGGGCCGAGCAGGCGGCGGCCACCGAGGCGAGCAGCCGGGCCAGTTCCCCGGGTGCCTCCAGGAGCAGCGCGGTGTACGCGTCGGCCGCGGCGCGCTCCGCGGCGGCCAGTTCCCTGACCGCGGCGGCGGGGCCGGCGGCCCGGGAGCGGGCCGTGCCGAGCGCCGGCGCGGCGCCGGGCGTGACGGCCTTCAGATGGGCGTGGACCGCGTCACGCAGGGGGGCGAGGGCGGTGGCCGTCGACGGATGGGCCGTGAGCACGCGTTCGTACCCGGCCAGCAGGGTCGCCGTGGTGCGGGACGCGCTGGTGCGCAGTGCCTTCTCCGTGCGTACCGACGACGTCCCGTCGGCCGCGGTCCGGGCCCCGCCGTGCGCGGAGCCCTTGCGGCCCGAGCCCGTGTCGTCCGTGTCGCCTCCGCAGCCCGCCAGCACCGCGCCGACGGCGAACGCGCCCGTCGCCGTGAGCGCGCCCCTGCGCGTCGTCCCCGTACGCCGCACTTGTTCTCCTTCGGGCTGGATCTGTTGTGACTGGATCTGTCCGGAAGTGATCACCCTTGGTGAGCGTACCCGCGCCCCGGGGACCGGCTGACAGCAACACCCCTTGCGACCGGATACCCTTTGACCAGACACACGAGGATCCCCACAACAGCACACGCGGCCGAGGAGTCACCCGGATGAGCACCACCCAGAGCGAGAAGCTGCGCGGGCTGGTCGAACCGCTCGTCAGCGCCGAGCAGCTGGAGCTGGAAGAGATCGAAGTGTCCCGGGCCGGCCGTCGCCGGGTGCTGCGGATCGTGGTGGATTCGGAGGAGGGCGTCGAGCTCGACGCCTGTGCGGAACTGAGCCGCGCGATCTCCGCGAAGCTGGACGAGACCGACGCGATGGGTGAGGACGAGTACGTCCTGGAGGTCAGTTCCCCCGGTGCCGACCGCCCGCTGACCGAGCACCGCCACTACGTACGCGCCACCGGCCGGCTGGCCAGGCTGACGCTGCGTGAGGGCGGGGAGCTGGTGGCCCGCATCCAGGCCGTGGACGAGGACGGTCTCGACCTGGAGGTGCCGGGCGTCAAGGGCCGTAAGCCCACCGCCCGCCGGATCACCTTCGGCGAGGTCGCCAAGGCCCGTGTGGAGCTGGAATTCAACCGCAAGGACAAGAAGGAAGAGGAGGCGTAGCCGTGGACATCGATGTGAAGCTTCTGAAGGGCTTGGCGCAGGACAAGGAGATCCCGTTCGACGTCCTCGTCGAAGCGATCGAGTCGGCCCTCCTCATCGCGTACCACCGCACGGACGGCAGCCACCGCAGGGCGCGCGTGGAGCTGGACGAGCGCGGCCATGTGACGGTCTGGGCCAAGGAGGACCCGGCCGATCTGGAGGAGGGGCAGGAGCCCAAGGAGTTCGACGACACCCCGTCGGGCTTCGGCCGGATCGCCGCCACCACCGCCAAGCAGGTCATCCTCCAGCGGCTGCGCGACGCCGAGGACGACCGCACGTTCGGCGAGTACGCGGGCCACGAGGGCGATGTCGTGACCGGCGTCGTCCAGCAGGGCAAGGACCCGAAGAACGTCCTGGTCGACATCGGCAAGCTGGAGGCCATCCTCCCGGTGCAGGAGCAGGTGCCGGGCGAGGAGTACACCCACGGCCTGCGGCTCCGTACCTACGTCGTGCGCGTCGCCAAGGGCGTGCGCGGCCCCTCGGTCACGCTGTCGCGGACCCACCCCAACCTGGTGAAGAAGCTCTTCGCGCTGGAGGTTCCGGAGATCGCCGACGGTTCCGTCGAGATCTGCGCGATCGCCCGCGAGGCCGGCCACCGCACCAAGATCGCCGTCCGTTCCACCCGTTCCGGGCTCAACGCCAAGGGCGCCTGCATCGGCCCGATGGGCGGACGTGTGCGCAATGTGATGGCCGAACTGCATGGCGAGAAGATCGACATCGTGGACTGGTCGGACGACCCGGCCGAGATGGTCGCCAACGCGCTGTCGCCCGCACGGGTGAGCGAGGTCGAGGTCGTTGACCTCGGCGCCCGTTCCGCCCGGGTGACCGTGCCGGACTACCAGCTCTCGCTGGCGATCGGCAAGGAGGGGCAGAACGCCCGCCTCGCCGCCCGCCTCACCGGCTGGCGCATCGACATCCGCCCGGACACCGAGACCGACGCCGAGCGCGATGTCGCCGACCGCGAGCGCGCCGAGCGGGCCCGGGAGCGCGCCGAACGGCGCTGAACCGGCGCCCGGAGGCGGTCGCGGGGAATAGATCACGTCCCCGCGCCGCTGAGATCACGACAACGTACGTTCGATTTTTGCCCCAAAGGGGTGAGGTCGGTGCGGGGAGGTAGACTTAAACGTGTCTGGCCGGACGCACGCCCGCGCTTGCCCTGAGCGAACCTGTGTGGGATGCCGGGAGCGGGCGGCCAAGAGCGAGCTGCTGCGCATCGTGGCGGACGAGGGCGCCTGCGTCCCCGATCCTCGCGGTACGCTGCCCGGCCGGGGTGCTTACGTGCATCCCGTCCCCGACTGTCTGGACCTGGCGGTTCGCCGCCGGGCATTCCCCCGGGCCTTCAAGGCCAAGGGGCCGTTCGACCCCACCGCGGTACAGCGGTTCGTCGAGCGGGTGACACCGTAAGAAATGAACGGCACGGGTCCCCGTGCGGTCAGGTACCTCGCGAGTTGGAAGTAGGTCGAGATTGCGATGAGCACTCGATGAGTACGCGATGAGTACGCCCATGAAGTAGCGACGGTCCGGCGGTAACCCGGACCTAAAAGGAGCGAAGTGGCTAAGGTCCGGGTATACGAACTCGCCAAGGAGTTCGGGGTTGAGAGCAAGGTCGTCATGGCCAAGCTCCAAGAACTCGGTGAATTCGTCCGTTCGGCGTCCTCGACGATCGAGGCGCCGGTCGTACGCAAGTTGACTGACGCACTGCAGGGGCCCGGCGGCAACGCCGGCAAGCCCGCTGCCAAGCCCGGCGCGCCCCGCAAGGCCGCGCCCGCCAAGCCCGCAGCGCCCTCCCCGGCCGCCGCGGCACGTCCCGCTGCCCCGAAGCCCGGCGCCCCGGCCCCCAAGCCGGCCGCCGCCGAGGCCCCCGCGAGCAGCGCCCCCTCCACCCCGTCGGCTCCGGCCTCCGGCCCGCGTCCGGGCCCCAAGCCCGCGCCGAAGGCCGCCCCGGTCACGCCGGTGCCCGCCGCCGAGTTCTCGGCTCCGGCGCCGGCCCAGCCGGCCGCGCCGCAGCAGCAGGCACCGCGCCCCACCGGCGGCGCCACCCCGGGTCCCCGTCCCGCCCGTCCGGCTCCGGCCGGTCAGCGCGACGGCGGCCGCGACGGTGGCCAGCGTGACGGTGGCCGCGACGGTGGCCGTGGCGGCGAGCGCCCCGCGCGCCCCGCCGGCCAGGGCGCCCCGCGCCCCGGCGGCGCCCGCCCGGCCGGTCCCCGTCCGGGTAACAACCCCTTCACCTCCGGTGGCTCGACGGGCATGTCCCGTCCGCAGGCACCCCGTCCCGGCGGCGCCCCGCGTCCCGGTGGCGGCCAGGAGCGTCCCGGCGCCCCGCGTCCGCAGGGCGGCCCCGGTGGCGCACCGCGCCCGCAGGGGCAGGGCGGTGCCCGTCCGACTCCGGGCGGCATGCCCCGTCCGCAGGCTCCTCGTCCCGGCGGTGGCCCCGGTGGCAACCGTCCGAACCCGGGCATGATGCCGCAGCGTCCCGCTGCCGGCCCGCGTCCCGGTGGTGGCCCCGGCGGTGGCCGCGGTCCCGGTGGCGGCGGTCGTCCCGGTGGCGGCGCGGGCCGTCCCGGTGGCGGTGGCTTCGCCGGCCGTCCGGCCGGTCCCGGCGGCGGTGGCGGCGGTTTCGCCGGCCGTCCCGGTGGCGGCGGTGGCGGTGCGGGCCGTCCCGGTGGTGGCGGTGGCTTCGGCGGCCGTCCCGGTTTCGGTGGCCGTCCCGGCGGTCCCGGTGGCCGTGGTGGCACGCAGGGCGCCTTCGGCCGTCCCGGCGGTCCCGCGCGTCGTGGCCGCAAGTCGAAGCGGCAGAGGCGCCAGGAGTACGAGGCCATGCAGGCCCCGTCGGTCGGCGGCGTGATGCTGCCTCGCGGCAACGGACAGTCCGTCCGCCTGTCGCGCGGTGCCTCGCTCACCGACTTCGCCGAGAAGATCAACGCCAACCCGGCGTCGCTCGTCGGCGTGATGATGAACCTCGGTGAGATGGTCACTGCCACGCAGTCCGTCTCCGACGAGACGCTGAAGCTCCTCGCGGACGAGATGAACTTCGTCCTGGAGATCGTCAGCCCGGAGGAGGAGGACCGCGAGCTTCTCGAGTCCTTCGACATCGAGTTCGGCGAGGACGAGGGCGGCGACGAGGCCATGCTGCCGCGTCCGCCGGTCGTGACCGTCATGGGTCACGTCGACCACGGTAAGACCCGGCTTCTCGACGCCATCCGCAAGACGAACGTCATCGCGGGCGAGGCCGGCGGCATCACCCAGCACATCGGTGCCTACCAGGTCTCCTCGGAGGTCAACGGCGAGGACCGCCGGATCACCTTCATCGACACCCCGGGCCACGAGGCGTTCACCGCCATGCGTGCCCGTGGTGCGAAGTCCACCGACATCGCGATCCTCGTGGTCGCGGCCAACGACGGTGTGATGCCCCAGACGATCGAGGCGCTGAACCACGCCAAGGCGGCCGACGTGCCGATCGTGGTCGCGGTCAACAAGATCGACGTCGAGGGCGCGGACCCGACCAAGGTGCGCGGTCAGCTCACCGAGTTCGGTCTGGTGGCGGAGGAGTACGGCGGCGACACGATGTTCGTCGACATCTCCGCCAAGCAGGGCCTCAACATCGAGGCTCTCCTGGAGGCCGTCGTCCTCACCGCCGACGCCTCGCTCGACCTGCGGGCCAACCCGGAGCAGGACGCGCAGGGCATCGCGATCGAGTCCCACCTCGACCGCGGCCGCGGTGCCGTCGCGACCGTTCTGGTCCAGCGAGGCACGCTGCGGGTCGGCGACACGATGGTGGTCGGCGACGCCTACGGCCGTGTCCGCGCGATGCTCGACGACAAGGGCGAGAACGTCGAGGAGGCGGGTCCCTCGACCCCCGTCCTCGTGCTGGGTCTCACCAACGTCCCGGGCGCCGGCGACAACTTCCTGGTGGTCGACGAGGACCGTACGGCCCGTCAGATCGCCGAGAAGCGTGCCGCCCGCGAGCGCAACGCCAACTTCGCCCGCAAGGGTGTCCGGTTCTCCCTGGAGAACCTGGACGAGGCGCTCAAGGCCGGTCTGGTCCAGGAACTCAACCTCATCATCAAGGGCGACGCGTCCGGTTCGGTGGAGGCTCTCGAGTCCTCGCTGCTCCAGCTCGACGTCGGCGAAGAGGTCGACATCCGGGTCCTGCACCGCGGTGTGGGTGCGGTCACCGAGTCGGACATCGACCTGGCGACCGGCTCCGACGCCATCGTGATCGGCTTCAACGTGCGCGCCGCCGGGCGTGCGCAGCAGATGGCCGACCGCGAGGGTGTGGACGTCCGGTACTACTCGGTCATCTACCAGGCGATCGAGGAGATCGAGGCGGCCCTCAAGGGCATGCTCAAGCCGGAGTACGAAGAGGTCGAGCTGGGTACGGCGGAGATCCGCGAGATCTTCCGCTCGTCCAAGCTGGGCAACATCGCCGGTGTGCTCGTCCGGTCCGGCGAGGTCAAGCGCAACACCAAGGCGCGCCTGCTGCGCGACGGCAAGGTCGTCGCGGAGAACCTCACCATCTCCGGTCTGCGCCGCTTCAAGGACGACGTCACCGAGATCCGCGAAGGCTTCGAGGGCGGTATCAACCTCGGAAACTTCAACGACATCAAGATCGACGACGTCATCGCGACGTACGAGATGCGCGAGAAGCCGCGAGGCTGACCCGTACCTCAACAGTCGGGGCCGGTCGACGGGACGTATTTCCGTCGATCGGCCCCGGCCGTTCCGTGTACGGTTCTTGTGTCCCCGCCGATGATCGGTGGGGCGCGAACCCGAACCGGCGGGACATCCGGGCATACATGTATGTGGGGACACTGTCCTTCGACCTGCTTCTCGGCGACGTACGGTCGCTGAAGGAGAAGCGCTCCCTGGTCCGTCCGATCGTCGCCGAGCTCCAGCGCAAGTACGCGGTGAGCGTGGCGGAGACGGGCGGGCAGGATCTCCATCGCAGGGCCGAGATCGGCCTGGCCGTGGTCTCCGGGGACACCCGGCACCTCACAGACGTACTCGACCGGTGCGAGCGCCTCGTCGCCGCCCGGCCGGAAGTGGAGCTGCTGTCCGTACGACGGCGGCTGCACAGCGACGAAGACGATTGAGCAAGGCGAAGGAGACGGACCAGTGGCCGACAACGCGCGGGCTAAGAAGCTGGCGGACCTCATCCAGGAGGTGGTCGCCGAGAAACTGCAGCGTGGCATCAAGGACCCGCGTCTGGGGACGCACGTGACCATCACGGACGTCCGGGTCACCGGTGACCTGCGGGAGGCCACGGTCTTCTACACGGTCTACGGCGACGACGAGGAGCGGGCGAGCGCCGCGGCCGGTCTGCAGAGCGCCAAGGGCATCCTGCGGTCCGCGGTCGGTTCGGCGGCGGGGACGAAGTTCACCCCCACGCTCACCTTCGTGGCGGACGCCCTCCCGGAGAACGCGCGCGCCATCGAGGACCTGCTCGACCGGGCACGGGCCTCGGACGCCAAGGTGCGCGAGGCGTCCTCGGGCGCCGCGTACGCAGGTGACGCGGACCCGTACCGCAAGCCGGAGGACGAGGACACCGCCTCCGAATGACACCGCAGAACAAGACGCCGGACGGCTTGGTCGTGGTCGACAAGCCGTCCGGCTTCACTTCGCACGACGTCGTCGCCAAGATGCGCGGCATCGCCCGGACCCGTCGCGTCGGCCACGCGGGCACACTGGACCCGATGGCGACCGGGGTGCTCGTGCTCGGCGTCGAGAGGGCCACCAAGCTCCTCGGCCATCTCGCGCTGACCGAGAAGGAGTACCTCGGCACGATCCGGCTCGGCCAGAACACCGTCACGGACGACGCGGAGGGCGAGATCACCTCGTCCACCGACGCCTCGGGCGTCACGCGTGAGGGCATCGACGCGGGGGTCGCCGCGCTGACCGGCGACATCATGCAGGTGCCGTCCAAGGTCAGCGCCATCAAGATCGACGGCAAGCGGTCCTACGCGCGGGTGCGCGGCGGCGAGGAGTTCGAGATCCCGGCCCGGCCGGTGACCATCTCGTCCTTCCGCGTCTACGACGTCCGCGAGGCCGTGGCCGAGGACGGCACCCCGGTGCTCGACCTGGTCGTCTCGGTCGTCTGCTCCTCCGGTACGTACATCCGGGCCATCGCCCGCGACCTCGGGGCCGGGCTCGGCGTGGGCGGTCATCTGACCGCCCTGCGGCGCACGCGCGTCGGCCCGTACGGGCTGGACGCCGCGCGCACGCTCGACCAGCACCAGGAAGAGCTGGCCGTGATGCCGGTGGCCGAGGCCGCCGCCTCGGCGTTCCCCCGCTGGGACGTGGACGAGAAGCGGGCCAGGCTGCTGCTGAACGGCGTGCGGCTGGACATGCCGTCCCACCCGGCGGGGCCGGTCGCGGTCTTCGGGCCGGACGGGCAGTTCCTGGTGCTCGTCGAGGAGCAGAAGGGCAAGGCCAAGAGCCTCGCCGTCTTCGGCTGACCGGTCACCGGCGGTTTCCCGCCGGCCGGCCGGACCCTCATCGTGGAGCGGGCAGAGCCCCCTGTACCCGCTCCACGATCCCCCACCGGTTTCTGTCCACGAAACGCCCCTGATTCACCCCAACGGGCAGGCGCTCGGAGTGAATCAGGGGGGTGACGGGGGCGCTTTCGCCGTGAGTGGTCCTCGCGCCGATCATCGTCGGCCTAACGTCGGATCATGGGATGCGGGGACCGGACGACGCTGGTACGACTGTGTGATCCGGCCGGCCGGCCGCAGGGGACCGGTTTCGTCGCGGACGACCGGGGGACGGTCGTCACCAGCCACGAGGCGGTCGACGGACTCCCGCACCTCCTGCTGCACGGCGCGGACGGCCGCAGTCGCCGGGTCGGGGCCGCCGACATCACGGCCGTGCCGGAGTGGGACCTCGCCCTTCTGCCGACCGGGGGCCCGGACGTCCTCGGCGTGCGGCCGCTGCCCATCTCCACGCGGGAACGGCTCGACCCCGGTACGTACGTGACGGTCGCCGCTCACGGCCTGCGCGAGGCGCGGATTCTGGGCCGGACGCCGGTCACGTACACCAGCCGCGGCCGTACCCACCGCATTGACCCGGCTCTGGAACTGGCCCTCGGCACGGACGGCAGCGACGCGCTCCGGCTGGGCGGTGCCGCCGTGGGCGGGCCCGTCCTCGATCCGGACAGCGGGGCCGTCATCGCCGTCCTGGGCCTCGCCCTGCGCGCCGCGCACGCCACCGCCGGATGCGCGACACCGCTGGCCGGGGCGCCCGGAGACGGACCGCTGGGAGAACTGCTGCGGCGCAACGCCACGACCGTCCCCGGCTTCGGGCCCGACCTCAACCTCGCCGGGGCGCTCCAGCTCATGGCCATGTCCGTGGCGTCGGCGGGTGGTTCCGGCGGACGCGAGCCGGTGGAGCGGCCCGACGTCCTCGCCGAGTCCGAGGCGTTCGCGGCGGCGGGCGACGAGGCCGCCGTGGTCCTGGGCCTCGTCGGAGAGCCGGGCACCGGCCGCACCACCGAACTCGCCGCCATCGCCGCGCGCCGGGCCACCGGCCCCGTCCCCGCGCCCACCCTGTGGCTGCGCGGCGCGGACCTGCTGGCCGACGACGCCTCGGTCGCGGACGCCGTCGCCCGTACGCTCCGGCAGGCCGGGCGCATCGTCAGCGCCGCGGGCGCCCCCGGCGACATGGCGAGCGCCACCCCCGAGCGGGTCGCGCGGCTGGCCACGGACACCGGCCTGCCGCTGCTCCTCCTGCTGGACGGCCCGGAGGAGATGCCGCCCGTGCTCGCCCACCGTCTCGCCGACTGGACCACGGGCACGGGCGACTGGCTCCGGGCCCACGGCGCCCGGCTCGTCATCGGCTGCCGGCCCGAGCACTGGGAGACTGCGGGAGCGCTCTGCCCGCCCGGAGCGCTGCACCGCCCCGCCAGGCCCGCCCCGCGGCTGCCCCCGGCCGTCCGCATCGCCGACTTCACCGCGGGCCAGGCCGAGCGCGTCAGGGAACGGCTCTGCCTGCCGCCCGACGCCCTCGCCGTGGGCCACGACCGCCACCCCCTGACCCTGCGGCTGCTGGCCGAGGTACGCGAGGCCCTGCCGGCGGACACGCCTGGGCGCCCCGGCACGGAGGAGGTCTTCGGCGCCCATCTGGACCTGATGTGCCTGCGCATCGCCGTCCGGATCGCCGCCGGCAGCCGTCCTCGGCCCGCCCAGGTGCGGCGACTGGCGGCACGGGTCGCGGGCCAGGTCCACGAGGCCGCCCGGCGCTGTCTGGGCCCCGGGCAGGGGGAGCTGGACCGGGCCGCGTTCGAGGAGATCTTCCCGTGGCGCACGGGCTGGGCCCCGGCGGTGCTGGCCGAGGGCCTCCTCGTCCCGGCGGGGGCCGGCTACCGCTTCGCGCACGAAGAGGTGGGGGACTGGATCCAGAGCGCCCACCTGGACCTGGAGGCGGCTCTGCGGGCGCTGGTGCACCGGTGGCATGCGGACCCGGGGGCCGGGGCGGGGGAGAGCGCCGGCCGGATTCCGCACCCTCGCGGCTCGGCTTCTGGCGCGCCTTCTGGCGCACCTCCGGGCGCACCTCCGGGCGCGTCGCAGGACGCGTCTGGCGACGCCCGCCCGGGGGGCCCGCGCAGCCTGCCCGTGCCGCGGCACCGGATCGGCCCGGTGATCCAGGCCCTGCTCCTGCTCGGACGCCGCCACGGCACGGCCGCGGTGGCCCACCGCCTGGCCGACCTGATCGAGGCACTCGACCGGCTGCCGCGGGGCGCGGCTGGTGCGTGCGCGGGTGTCGCCGCGGCGGACGCGCCTCCGGCAGCGGGCGCCGCGCGTGCGGTGGCTCCGGGCGCGGGCAGCGGGGCCGTCGCGAGGGCGCCCGCGCCGGCCCCGGGCGCCGTCGCCTCGCGCACGGCCGACCCGGCCGCCCCGGTCTCGGACGTCCCCGGGCGGCAGGAAGGGGCCCCGGGCGCCGTCGGCTCGCGCGTGGCCGACCCGGCCGCCCCGGTCTCGGACGTCCCCGCGTCGCAGGGAGCGGCCCTGGGCGCAGTCGCCCCGCAGGAGGCCGCCGCTGGCACGGCCGCCCCGCAGGCGGCGGCCCCCGGCACGGCCGCCCCGCAGGAATCCGCCCCGTTGCCCGATGCCCGTTGGTGGGCCGCGCACCTTCTCGCCGAAACCCTGCTGCGGGTGCCCGATGCCCGGCCGTATCTCGGAGTGCTGAGGCTGCTCGCCGGGCGCGTCGTGCGCAGTGCGGGGGAGGCCGCCGGGGGCGGTGCGTCCGGGGCGTATGCCGAGTTCGGACCCTGGTTCTGGCGGCGGCTGCGGCTGCCCGAGGCGGACCGGATGGATCTGTTCCGGCGGCTCGTCCCCGCCGATGGGCCGCCCGGCGCCGGCGACACCGACGGGGACGGGCGGTTCCTGGACGCCGTCGCCCGGCGGCTCGCCGCCCATCCGCGCACCCTCCAGCCGCTCCTGTGCGCCTGGTTCACCGACGAGCGCCCGCTCGTCGCCCCGCCGGACGTGGCCGTCCGGCCCACTGTCGCGGCCGCGGCGCAGGCCCTCCTGTACGCCCGCCGCGACCTCGCCGTCGACGAGTTGGCCGACGCGCTGGTATCGGCCGGGCACCCCCGGGCCGATGAGCTGCTGGCAGCCCTGGCCGAGGACGAACCCGGCGCGCTCTGCCGGGCCGTCGAGCGGTGGTCCCGGGACGAGGAGCGGCGCGGACGGCGGGCCGCCGCCGTCTCGTACTCAACGCTCCTCGCCCCGCACCTGACCCGCGAATCCGACCGCGCCCTGCTGCGCCGCGCCGCGCTCGCGCTGCTGGCCCGCCCGGCCGACAGCGAACTGCACGGGCCGGTGCTCGCCCTGCTCGTGGCCGACCCGGGGACGAGGGACCGTCACCTCCCGCAGGCCGTCCGGGCGTTCACCGCGCAGGGACCGCCGGAGGTACAGGTGCCCGCCGCCGCGCTCGCCGTCGCCCTGCCCACCCACCCGGAGACCGTGCTGACCGCGTACCGGGACCGGCTCGCCCGGCCCGGGGAGGCGGCGGGCGACGTGCTCCGCGCCCTAGCCGGGATCGAGGCGCCCGAGCTGGCACTGCACGCCGCAGGGCTCGTACGCGCCTACGTCGAGGCCCACCCGGCGGACACCACGCACACCGCCGCGTACCTCGAACGCAGGCTGGAGCACGGCCCCGCGGCCCGCGCCCTGCTGCTGCCCCTGCTCACCGGCCTGCTCCGGGACCGCGCCGCGGCGCCGCCCGTCCGGGGAGCACTGGCCGGCGTCCTCGCCTCGCCCGGCGGCCCCGCGTCCCGGTCCACCCGGGACGAGCTGCTCGAAGTGCTGCTGGACTTCGAGCAGGGCGGGGCCGGCCCGGACCCGGTGGTGCTGGAGGCCCTGCTGACGGCCGCCGCGACCGGATGCGCCGGGCGGTCACCGGCCCGCACCAGGGCCCTGGTGCACCGGACCGGGATGCTGCTCGTGCGTACCCCCGAAGGGGCCGCGCTGTTCGACCGCCGGCTGCTCGCGCTCGCCCAGGAGGTGGCCGGATTCGGCCCTCTGGTCATGGGGTGGCTGGCCGACGCCCCGCAGGAGTGGGCGGCGGTCGTCGGGCCCAGCACCCGGCGCACGGTGGAGGCTCTGGGCAGCTCGATGCCCATGCCGATGCAGGCCGCAAGGCGTGAGCATGGCAGTCTTAGACCTGCGTAAGAGACATACCCACGTACACAGGTTCGGGCGAGGAGCGGTCAGAGTGCAGCGCTGGCGTGGCTTGGAGGACATCCCCCAGGACTGGGGACGCAGCGTCGTCACCATCGGCTCCTACGACGGGGTGCACCGCGGACACCAGCTGATCATCGGCCGCGCCGTCGAGCGGGCGCGCGAGCTCGGCGTGCCGTCGGTCGTCGTGACCTTCGACCCGCATCCCAGCGAGGTCGTCCGCCCCGGCAGCCATCCGCCGCTGCTCGCCCCGCACCACAGGCGTGCGGAGCTGATGGCGGAGCTGGGCGTGGACGCGATGCTGATCCTGCCGTTCACCACCGAGTTCTCGCAGCTCGCCCCGGCCGACTTCATCGCGAAGGTGCTGGTCGACAAGCTGCACGCCTGTCTGGTCATCGAGGGACCGAACTTCCGTTTCGGCCACAAGGCCGCGGGGAACGTCGAGCTGCTGACCGAGCTGGGCGCCACCCACGACTACCGCGTCGAGGTCATCGACCTGCGGGTGCGCGGCGAGGCGGGCGGCGGAGAGCCGTTCTCCTCCACCCTCACCCGCCGCCTGGTCGCCGAGGGGGATGTGGCCGGGGCCGCCGAGATCCTGGGGCGGCCGCACCGCGTCGAGGGCATCGTCGTCCGGGGCGCCCAGCGCGGCCGCGAACTGGGCTTCCCCACCGCCAACGTGGAGACCCTGCCGCACACCGCGATCCCCGCCGACGGCGTGTACGCGGGCTGGCTGCACGCGAACGGCGAGGCGATGCCCGCCGCGATCTCGGTCGGCACCAACCCCCAGTTCGACGGCACCGAGCGCACGGTGGAGGCGTACGCGATCGACCGCGTCGGCCTCGACCTGTACGGCCTGCACGTCGCCGTGGACTTCCTCGCGTACGTACGCGGCATGCTGAAGTTCGACACGATCGACGACCTGCTCGTGGCGATGGCCGCCGACGTGAAGCGGTGCAGCGAACTGGTCGCGGCGGCCGAGCGAGGCTGAACCCCGGGTGGCGGTGCGGGTTTGTCGGCCGGTGCGGCCGGGAAACCCGCACCGCCACCTCAGGACACCGCCGCCTTCGCGGTGGCCCAGTGGCACGCCACCTGTGTCTCGCCGCCGCCCGCCAGCACCGGCAGGTCCTGCGTACGGCACGCGTCCGCGACGCCCGCCCGCTCCGCCGCACCCGAGGCCAGCACCTGGCAGCGGGCGTGGAAGCGGCAGCCGGACGGAACCCTGGACGGGTCCGGCGGCTCACCGGTCAGCACGACCGGATCGCCCTCCGCCTCCGGCAGCACGGACAGCAGGGCCTGGGTGTACGGATGGCGCGGGGCCGTCAGGATCTGCTCGACGTCACCCGTCTCCACGATGCGGCCCAGATACATCACCGCCACCCGGTCCGCGATGTTCCACGCCAGACCGAGATCATGCGTCACCACAAGGGCGGAAAGCCCCAGCTCCTCGCGCAGCCGCAGCAGCAGCGCCAGGATCTCCCCGCGCACCGAAGCGTCGAGCGAGGCGACCGGCTCGTCGGCCACGATCAGCTCCGGCTCCAGGACCAGCGCCCCCGCGATCACGACGCGCTGGCGCTGGCCGCCGGACAGCTCGTGCGGGTAGCGCAGGAAGAACCGTTCCGGAGGCCGCAGCCCGGCCCGCGACAGCGCGTCGTGCACCGCCTGCCGCTCGTCGCCCCCGTACCCGTGGATGCGCAGCCCCTCGGCCACCGCGTCGTACACGGTGTGGCGCGGGTTCAGCGAACCGCTGGGGTCCTGGAGCACCAGCTGCACCCGCTTGCGGTACGCCTTGAGCGCCCGGCTGCGGTAGTCCAGCGGCTTGCCGTCGAAGGTGACCTGCCCGGCCGTCGGCGGGACGAGACCCAGCAGCGATCGGGCCAGAGTCGTCTTGCCGCACCCCGACTCGCCGACCAGGGCGACGATCTCGCCGGGCCGGATGTCCAGGTCGACCCCGTCCACCGCACGCGCCGGTTCGGCCCCGTGCCGGCCGGGGAAGGTGATCCGGAGCCCCTGCGCGCTGAGCAGGTCCACGGGGGTGGTCGTCATGTTGTGCTCCTTGCTTCCTCGGCGCCCGGCAGGACCGGGTCCCCGGCCCCCTCCGGACCCACCAGCACACAAGCGGCCTGCCGCCCGGGGCCCGCGTCCCGCAGCTCCTGGTCCAGCGTGGCGCAGGAGTCCAGGGCCACGGCGCAGCGCGGGTGGAAGGTGCAGCCGGCCGGCAGCGCCGACGGGTCGGGCGGATCGCCGGGCAGGCCCCGGGGCGCGAACCGGGAGGCCGGGTCCCCGATGCGCGGGAAGGCGCCCGACAGGGCCTTGCTGTACGGGTGGTGCGCGTTCTCGTAGACCTCGGTCGCCGGACCCTGCTCGACGACCCGGCCCGCGTACATCACGGCGAGCCGGTCGCAGGTGTCGGACAGCACCGCGAGGTCGTGGCTGATCATGATCAGGCCGAGGTCCTGCTCGGATACCAGCTGCTCGATCAGCCGCAGGATCTGGGCCTGGATCATCACGTCGAGGGCCGTCGTCGGCTCGTCGGCGATGATCAGGCCGGGGTCGCAGGCGAGCGCCATCGCGATCATCACGCGCTGCCGCTGCCCGCCGGAGAGCTCGTGCGGGTAGGCGTCCGTCCGGGCGGCGGGCAGCCCCACCTGCTCCAGCAGTTCGCCGGCCCGTTTGCGCGCGGCGGCCTGGGTGGCCTTCTTGTGCAGCATGATCGGTTCGGCGATCTGGTCCCCGATGCGGTGCACCGCGTTCAGCGAGTGCATGGCGCCCTGGAAGACGATCGAGGCGCCGGCCCAGCGCACGGCCCTGACCTGGCCCCACTTCATCGCGAGGACGTCCTCGCCGTTCAGCAGGATCTCGCCGGTCACCTTCGTGCCGGCGGGCAGCAGCCGCAGCAGGGCCAGCGCCAGCGTGGACTTCCCGCAGCCGGACTCCCCGGCGATGCCGAGCTTGCGCCCCGCCTCGACCTCCAGGTTCACCCCGCGGACCGCCCGGGCCCCGCCGGCGTACGTCACCGTCAGGTCGCGGACTTCGAGGAGCGGCGTCTTGCGGATGCTCGTCGTGCTCAACGGGCCACCCCCAGCTTGGGATTGAGGACGGACTCGATCGCGCGGCCGCACAGCGTGAACGCCAGGGCCACCAGGGCGATGGCGATGCCGGGCGGTGCCAGGTACCACCAGTCACCGGCGCTCACCGCGCCCGCGGCACGCGCGTCCTGGAGCATGCTGCCCCAGGAGGTGATGGTCGGGTCGCCGAGCCCGAGGAAGGCCAGGGTGGCTTCCGTGAGGATCGCGCTGGAGATGACCAGCGTGGTCTGGGCGAGCACCAGCGGCATCACGTTCGGCAGGACGTGCCGGATCATGACGTGGCCGTGGCCGCCGCCGAGCGCGCGGGCGCGCTCGATGTACGGGCGGGACTCCACGGCGAGGGTCTGTGCCCGCACCAGCCGGGCGGTGGTCGGCCAGGTCGTGACGCCGATCGCGATGATGATGGTCCACAGGGAGCGGTCCATCACCGTGGCCAGCGCGATGGCGAGCACCAGGGTCGGCATCACCAGGAACCAGTCGGTGACCCGCATCAGCACGGTCGAGTACCAGCCGCGGAAGTGACCCGCGACGATCCCGACGATCGTGCCGATGGCGACGCAGAGGAACGCCGCGAGCAGCCCCACGGTGAGCGAGACGCGCGCCCCCCACACCAGCAGCGCGAGCACGCTCCGCCCGAACTGGTCGGTGCCGAGCGGGAACTCGCCGCTCGGCGACTCCAGCGCGCCGCCGGGCGCCGTGGTCACGTTCTGCGAGTCGGCGCCGACCAGCTGGGGCGCGGCCAGGGCGATCACCGCGATCAGCACCAGACAGCCCAGGCCCCACATGCCGCCCCTGTGCTTGCGGTACTCCCGCCAGAAGCGGGCCAGGGAGTGGCGCTTGCGGGCTCGGGCCAGCGCGCGGGCGCTCTTGCCCGGCTCGGTCTGCGCCGGGGGCGGAGTCGGCGTGGGCTCGGGCGCGGGCTTCGGAGTGGAATCGGTCGTCGTCATCGGCCCACCCGGGGATCGAGCAGCGGATACAGCACATCGGCAAGGGTGTTCGCCAGGATCACGGCGGTGGCGAAGACGAAGAACAGCCCCTGGACGAGCGGCAGGTCGGGGGTGCTCAGGCCCTGGTAGAAGAGCGAGCCGAGACCGGGCCAGGAGAACACGGTCTCCACCAGGATCTGCCCGGCCACCACATGGCCCAGATTGACGAACATCAGGGTGAAGGTGGGCAGCATCGCGTTGGGCACGGCGTGCTTGCGGCGCACCGTGTCGTCCCGCAGACCCTTGGCGCGGGCGGTCGTCAGGTAGTCGCTGCCCATCTCGTCCAGCAGCGAGGAACGCATCACCAGCAGTGTCTGCGCGTAGCCGACCGCGACGAGGGTGATGACGGGAAGCACCATGTGGTGCGCGACGTCCATGACGTACGCGAAGCCGCTCGCCCCGTCGCCCGCGGACATCCCGCCCGTCGGGAACATCCCGGGGATCGGGCCGACGCCCACCGAGAAGACGATGATCAGGAGCAGTCCGAGCCAGAACGACGGCACGGAGTAGAGGGTGAGCGCGAGCGCGGTGTTGAACCGGTCGCTCGCGGAGCCGTTGCGCCAGGCGGTCCGGGTCCCGAGCCAGATGCCGAGCAGGCTGTACAGGACATAGGCGGTGCCGGTGAGCAGCAGCGTGGCCGGCAGCTTCTCGACGATCTTGTCGACGACCGGTGCGTGGTACGCGAACGAGGTGCCGAAGTCGCCGGTGAGCGCGTCCTTCACATAGCTGGTGAACTGCTGCCACATCGGCTGGTCGAGACCGAACTGGTGGCGCAGCGATTCGAGCTGTTCGGCCGATACGCGCCGGCCGCCCGTCATCTGTTTGACCGGGTCGCTCGGAATGAGCCGGAAGAGGAAGAAGCTGGTGACCAGAACCGCGAACAGCGAGACGACGGCGCCCGCGATCTTGGCGGCCACGTACTTCAGATAGGCCTTGGTGTTGCGCGCCCGTGGACCGCGGGCGGCCGACGGACCGGCCGGAGCCGGGCCGTCCGCGTCCGCCTGTTTCACGAGCGCCGGAGTGCTGTCAGCTGTCATGGGAACTCTCGTTACTCGTGTCGTTCCTGGAGAAACCGGCCGGCGCGGGCCTGGTGCCGCGCCCGCGCCGGCCGGTGCCTCGCATCCCGTTCGAGAACCTACTCGCGATCGTCCGCCGTGGTGCGGCGGCGCCGCGAGATCAGGAAGCCACCACCTGCGAGGACCACGACCGCGACCACGATGCCGATGATCACACCGGTGGAGGAGCCGGAGCCGCTGCTGTCCGAGTCACCGCTGCCGCTCGCCGGTACGGCCGACCACCAGCTCCAGTAACCGTCCTGGCCGTAGATGTTGCCGGCCGCCTCGGGCATGGTCGTGATCGACTTGATCTGGTCGGTGCGGTAGGCCTCGACCGCGTTCGGGTACGCGATGACGTTCATGTACCCGGAGTCGTACAGCCACGACTGCATCTGGCCGACGATGTCGGCCCGCTTGGCGGGGTCGTACTCGGCGAGCTGCTTCTTGTAGAGCCCGTCGTACGTCTCGTCGCAGATGAAGTCGTCCGTGGCCGCGCTCTGCTTGGCCTTGACGGGCAGCGCGGCGCAGGTGTGGATGCCGAGGACGAAGTCCGGGTCCGGGTTGACGGACCAGCCGTCGAAGGCGAGGTCGTACTCACCGGCGAACCACGGCACGGAGACGTCGTCGAGGCAGTCGACCTTGAGTCCGATGCCGAGGTCGCCCCACCACTCCTTCAGGTACTTGGCGACCGCCTTGTCGTTCGGGTCGGTGGCGTGGCACAGGATGCGCAGGTCGAGCGGCTTGCCGTCCTTGCCGACGCGCTTGTCGCCCTTGAGCTTGTAGCCCGCTTCGTCCAGCAGCTGACCCGCCTTGTCGGGGTCGTACGCGAGGGTCTGGCTCGCGGACGGCTCCCAGGCGTACTCAGGGAAGCGCGGCGGGATGTAGCCCTTGCCCTCGACGGCGTGCCCCTGGAACACCTTGTCGATGATCGTCTTGCGGTCGATCGACAGGAACAGCGCCTGGCGGACCTTCTGGTCGAGGAGCGCCTCGTTGCCGTCGCCGAACTTCTTACGGTCCTTGGTCTGCGCACCGGGGTTCACGGCCAGCGCGAAGAATCGGCGCCCCGGACCCTCGTTGACCTTGATGTTCTTGTCGCCCTTGAGCGAGTTCGCCTGGGCGGGCGTCAGCGCGGGCGAGCCGGCGACGAAGGAGACCTCGCCCTTGCGGAGCGCGGCGACGGCCGCGTCCTGGTCCTTGTACGTCTTGAAGACCACCTCGTCGAACTTCGGCGCCCCGCGCCAGAAGTCCTTGTTGGCCTTGAGCTTCACGTACTGGTCGACCTTGTAGTCGGTCAGGATGAACGGTCCGTTGCCGACGACGGGGAAGTCCTCGTCGTTGTTGAACTTCCCGAAGTCCCCGACCTTGTCCCACATGTGCTTGGGCACGATCGGCACGTCGAGCGCGGCCATGGTGGCCTGCGGCTCCTTGAGCTCTATGACCAGCTTGGTGGGGCTGGGGGCCGTCACCTTCTTGAAGTTGGTGACGAAGCTGCCATTGGCCTGGGCCGCGGCCTCGTCGTCCATGATCTTGTTGAACGTCCAGGCCGCGTCCTCGGCGGTGGCCTGCTGCCCGTCCGACCACTTCGAGTCGGTCCGAATGGTGTACGTCCACGTCAGCTTGTCGGCCGAAGGCTCCCACTTGGTGGCCAGGCCCGGGATGGCGTGGTTGTCCTTGGCGTCATAGTTCGTCAGGAAGTCGTACATGAGCCGGGACACGCTGGTGCTCAGCAGCTTCTGGGCGAGGAACGGGCTCAGGGAGTCGATGCCCTGCGCGACCGCGACGGTCAGCGTCTTGTTGCCGCTGTCGGCGGCCTGCGCCTGCTGGGGCGCGGCCCCGAGGGGCATGCCCGGTACGACGGACCCGGCTGCGAGAGCGAGGGCGGCGGCGCCGGAGGCCAGGAGCACACGCAGACGTGAGCGTGGCTGGGCGGAGGGTGGTGGAACTCTTACGACCATGGTCAGGGTCCTCGCGTCATGACTCGCACGGAGAAGGCGGGTTGAACTCTGGTTCGCCGGCTGGTGATGCGAAGGTCTATCAGCGGTGGTCGAGCCGCGTCAACGGTCCTCGAAACGGCGTGTGGTCTGCGGGAATGCACAAAGGGCCCGCATCGCGGAGGCGATGCGGACCCTCATTGGTTCAGACCTCTGAAGCCTTACTGCTGAGGCGCTGGCGGCGGCTGCTGCTGCCATCCGGCGGGCGGGACGGGCCCCTGGAGTTCCGGATGCGCGGGCGCCCCCGGCTGACCGGTCCGACCCGGCTGACCAGGCTGTCCGGGCTGGCTCGGCTGTCCGGGACCGCCCTGCGGATTCTGCGGGTTCGGATGGCCCGGATGGCCCTGCGCGGGCGGCTGCTGCTGCCAGCTCTGTCCGGCGCCGGGGCCCGGCTGCGCGGGATAGGGCTGCTGACCGCCGTACGGCTGCTGCTGGTGCGGTTGCTGCGGCGGGTAGGGCTGACCGGGCTGTCCCTGGTGGCCCGGCTGCTGGGGCGCGTACGGCTGACCGGGGTACGGGGCCTGGGGCTGCTGGGGGTGCTGGGGCTGCTGAGGTGCGTACGGCTGCTGCGACGGGTACGGCTGCTGGCCCGGGGCCTGCTGACCGGGCATCGGCTGGCCGGGGATCTGCTGACCGGGCATCGGCGGGGCGTACTGCGGAGGCGGTGCGCTGCCGTCCGACGTCCACAGTCCCTGCTGTTGCTGGGCACGCGCGAAGTCCTCGGCCACCAGGGCGGAGAGGTTGAAGTACGCCTCCCGGGTCTTCGGCCGCATCATGTCGAGATCGACCTCGGCGCCCGCCGACAGGTGCTCGTCGAACGGGACGACGACCACCCCGCGGCAGCGCGTACGGAAGTGCTGCACGATGTCGTCGACCTTGATCATCTTGCCGGTCTCGCGTACCCCGGAGATGACCGTGAGGGAACGCTGCACGAGTTCCGCGTAGCCGTGCGCCGACAGCCAGTCCAGGGTCGTGGAGGCACTCGACGCACCGTCGACCGAGGGCGTCGAGATGATGATCAGCTGGTCGGCCAGGTCCAGTACGCCGCGCATCGCGCTGTACAGCAGGCCGGTGCCCGAGTCCGTGAGGATGATCGGGTACTGCTTGCCGAGCACGTCGATCGCGCGCCGGTAGTCCTCGTCGTTGAAGGTGGTCGAGACCGCCGGGTCCACGTCGTTGGCGATGATCTCCAGACCGGAGGGCGCCTGCGAGGTGAAGCGGCGGATGTCCATGTACGAGTGGAGGTGCGGGATCGCGTGGACCAGGTCGCGGATGGTCGCGCCGGTCTCGCGGCGGACCCGGCGGCCCAGCGTGCCGGCGTCCGGGTTGGCGTCGATGGCGAGGATCTTGTCCTGCCGCTCGCTGGCCAGGGTCGAGCCGAGCGCGGTCGTCGTGGTCGTCTTGCCGACGCCGCCCTTGAGGCTGATCACCGCGATCCGGTAGCAGGAGAGCACCGGCGTGCGGATCAATTCGAGCTTGCGCTGCCGCTCCTGCTCCTCCTTCTTGCCGCCCAGCTTGAAGCGTGAGGCGCCCGAGGGGTTGCGGCTGCTCTTCGCCTTCTGCTTGCCCCGGATCAGCCGGTCGGCCGTGAGTTCCACCGCCGCTGTGTAGCCGAGCGGCGCGCCCGGCACCGAACGCTCGCGCTGGTCATGGGTGACCGGGGTGGGCCATGCGGTGCCGGACCGGGGGTCGATGGGCTGCCCCTGCCCCTGGGGGAACTGCTGCTGTTGCTGCGGGAACTGCTGAGGGTACTGCGGCTGCGGCTGCTGTTGCGGGTGCTGCTGGTGGGGCTGGACCTGGGCGGGGAGATTCGGCGTGCCGCCCTCGGCCGGCGCGTTCGGGACGCCCTGGGCCGGCGGCTGGGCGCCCTGCGGGAAGCCGTAGCCCCCCTGCGGCTGCGGTTGCTGAGGCAGCTGCTGCGCCGGCCAGGCTGCCTGCGGCTGGGGGGCCTGGGGGGCGTGAGGTGTCTGGGGTGTCTGGGGGGCTTGCGGGGCGGGTGCGTGCGGGAGTTGTGCGGGGAGGTTCGCGGCGGGGAAGGGCTGCTGCGGCTGCGGTTGGTGGGGCTGCTGGGGGTGGTGGGGCTGCTGGGGGAAGCCATAGCCGGACTGCGGCGCCGGGGCCGGGGCCGGCACAGGGGCTTGGGCTTCGGGGTGCGCGGCGGCAGCCGGTTGCGCGGCTTCCGGCTGCGGGGCGGGCGGCCGCTCGGCCTCGGGCTGGGGGGCGGCCGGCTGGAAGGAGGGCGGCAGCGGCGGGAGTCCGCCCTGTGCCGGAGCGGGAGCCCAGGGGGAGGGAGGCGCGCTCTGCGGCGCGCTGTCGGACGTTACGCCGAGGGGGGCCGAGTCCGGGACGGCGTCCGGCAGCGCGGCGCTGGTCGATGCGGCGCCGGTTGACGCGGCGCCGGTTGACGCGGCGCCGGTTGACGCGGCGTCGGCCGCTTCGTCGTCCGGGGTGCTGTCGGACGGGTTGCTGCCGGACGGGTCGCTGCCGGACGGCGCGGCCGTGGCGTCGGGGGCGTCCTCGCCGGCCGGTGAGGAGCCCGGCTCGTCGGCGTCGGACGCGTCGGGGGCATCGGCCGCCGGGGTCACCGAGGCCGCCGGCGTCGCTGGGGCCACCGAGGCCTCACCGGTCTCCGCCGACGGCTGCGAGGGCTCTCCGGCAGCCGGGGGCTCCTCGGCTTCCTCGGGCTCGTAGCCGAAGACCGTCCCCGGGGCGTCGCCCCGTGCAGCCGTGTCGCCCACACCCGAACCGGCGGATCCGGAAGCGGAGTCGGGGCCGGCGCCGGGAGCGGCCTCGGTATCGGCTGCCGCTGTGCTGTCCGCGCCGCTGCTCACCGGCTCGGCCTCGGCTTCCCGGTCCGCGATCTCCCGCCTCAGCGCCGCGGACGAGAAGCGCATCGTGGCGCCGCTCTCCAGGTCGCTTTCGTCGGAGGAGTCCGGCGGGGCCGGTGCCCAGTCGGGGTCGAAGCCGCCGCGAGCCGCGGGCGCGGGCAGCGGCACCGGCTCCCCGCTCGGCGGCGGGGGCGGTGTCAGGGGAGTCCCGGCGCCGCCCGAGGAGTCGCCCGGCGCGTTCTGCGTGTACCAGGCGGGCGGGGTGTAGTCGATGGTGAACTCACCCGTCACATCGGCGGGCTCCGCGTCGGACGACTCGTCGACGGGCTTGTCCCAGCCCCCGCGCATTTCGTCCCGATCGCCGTTCACTTTGCCTCCTGATGTGGTCGAGCACCCTTTGTGCCGTGGTGGGTGGGGGCGTTCCCGTAACGCGAACCGCCCGGCTCTCCCCCTGGGACGCACATGGCCTGCCCACAGGTTCTCTGCCGCGTCCGGACCCACCCTAATCGCCGCAGGGCCCGCCACGGCAGGCCGTACGGCACCGCGAAAGCTGTCCCGTACGTCACGTACTGCCCACAAGTGGACCCAGTGCGACAGGGGGTGAAAGTCGAAGCGGTCAAATGCGCACATCTATATAGGGAAACCGAGCCATCCATCCAGGTATCGCCTACCGGCCCGTAGCCCGTAGCCCGTAGCCCGTAGCCCGTAGCCCGTGGCGCCCGGCGCCCGCAGGCCCCCGGCAGCCCGAGGGTCCGGTCAGGGGATCTCGTGCGGCGGGGGACGGAAGGGCGAACTGGCCGGCATCCAGGAGGTGGCGAACCGCATCCGCGCGGTGTTTCACGGAACATCTGCTGGGCCTGGAGAGGAGATGGACGGAGCGCTCCAGGTCGTGACCGATACCTTGCCTCGCGCCTGTTCACCGGGGCCCACTGAACGAAACCCGCCAGACGCACCGAGGGGCACGTTCACCCGAACGTGCCCCTCCCGCGTATCCGGCCGTGCCTACTTCAGGTCGAACTCGCCGTCCCTGGCGCCCAGAACGAACGCACGCCACTCGGCCTCCGTGTACCGGAGCACGGTGTCCGGGTCGAGCGAGGACCGCATGGCCACCGCTCCACCGGGAAGATGAGCGATCTCGACGCGCTCCTCGTCCTGCTCGGTCCCGGGTGCACTCAGCCACTCCACCCCCGAGATGTCGAGTGCGTACAGCTCGTCCTTCTCCGCCTGCGTGCCCATCGTGAGGGTTCCTTTCCGTACATGCCTCTGCACGGCACCGTACAGGGACCGCGGTGGCGGGGGGCCCGGTCCGTCAATCCCTTGCGTGCGACCGCGAACTGTGCCCCGGACACCCCGGTGGCCTCAGCTCCGCTCCGGCAGCAAGGCGGTCCGCACGAGCCGGCCACCACCGCGCCGGGTGGCGAAGCATCCGCGCCCTGTTGGCACCGGACGCCCGTGCGCCGCACCGATGAGATCGCCCTCCGCCGGGTCGCCCGACAGCACCACGCCCTGTGCGTCCAACTGCCGGACACGCTGCGTGACGGCTCGTACGTCGCCCGCGAGGCCCCTGCGGAGTTCGGGCGGGACCGGCGGGCAGCCCGTACCCGTCGTGACGAGGTCGTAGTCGTCGATGACGACGAAAATGCGCGGCCCCGTTCCCACCGACCCCGCTCCCGCGACCGCCGGGGCATGACGTCCGTGGCCGGCCGCCGTCGCGCTCGACCGCGGCACCCTGCCCCCTCGGCCCCCTCGCCCCCCGCGCGAGCGCTCACCGGCTGACACCCGTCGGGACCGGTCCGGACGGCTGGTAGCCTGGCTGTGGCCGTTTGTGTACGCGTTCCCGGTTCGTTCTGGGAACTGCGCTCATCGGACCCTCGCTCCCGAGTCACCCAAGCTCCCCTGAGAACCAGACCAGGGGCACTCGTGGGCGCATCGAAGACCAAGAGGAGTACCGCGTGCCGCTCGACGCCGCTACGAAGAAGCAGATCATGACCGAGTTCGCGCAGAAGGAGGGCGACACCGGTTCCCCCGAGGTTCAGGTCGCCATGCTTTCGCGCCGCATCTCGGACCTGACCGAGCACCTCAAGACGCACAAGCACGACCACCACTCCCGTCGTGGTCTGCTGATCCTGGTCGGCCAGCGTCGCCGCCTCCTGCAGTACCTGGCCAAGAAGGACATCCAGCGCTTCCGTGCGCTCGTCGACCGCCTCGGCATCCGCCGCGGTGCGGCCGGCGGCGCCAAGTAAGGACGCTGTGCAAGGGAGCGGTTCCCTCACCCAGGGGGCCGCTCCCTTTGCCGTACGTGCGGTACCGGGGGCAACCTCAGTAACCTGGACGTACAACAACAGACGAGGAGAGGCGCCCACAGCCGCCGCCGGTCCTCGGTAGTGGCCCCCGGGACAACGCCCGGGAGCTTCGATCGAAGACCGGCCCCGCACACACGGCGCGCTTCTCCGCTCCGTCCGACGCCACACGGGCGCCAGGACGAAAGACGACGAGTATGGAGAATTCACTAGTGGAGAACGAGACCCACTACGCCCAGGCCGTTATCGACAACGGAACCTTCGGCACCCGCACCATCCGCTTCGAGACGGGCCGCCTCGCCAAGCAGGCCGCAGGCTCCGCCGTCGCGTACCTGGACGACGACACCATGGTGCTGTCGGCCACCACCGCATCCAAGCGGCCCAAGGACAACCTCGACTTCTTCCCCCTCACGGTGGACGTCGAGGAGCGGCAGTACGCCGCCGGCAAGATCCCCGGCTCGTTCTTCCGCCGGGAGGGCCGCCCCTCCGAGGACGCGATCCTCACCTGCCGCCTGATCGACCGGCCGCTGCGCCCCTCCTTCGCGAAGGGCCTGCGCAACGAGATCCAGATCGTCGAGACGATCATGGCGCTCAACCCCGACCACCTGTACGACGTGGTCGCGATCAACGCCGCTTCCGCCTCCACGATCCTGGCGGGCCTGCCCTTCTCCGGCCCGATCGGCGCCACCCGCGTCGCCCTGATCAAGGGCCAGTGGGTCGCCTTCCCGACGCACACCGAGCTTGAGGACGCCGTCTTCGACATGGTCGTCGCCGGTCGCGTCCTGGAGGACGGCGACGTCGCGATCATGATGGTCGAGGCCGAGGCCACCGAGAAGACCATCCAGCTTGTCAAGGACGGCGCCGAGGCCCCGACCGAAGAGGTCGTCGCCGCCGGTCTGGAAGCCGCGAAGCCCTTCATCAAGGTGCTCTGCAAGGCCCAGTCCGACCTCGCCTCCAAGGCCGCCAAGCCCACCGGCGAGTTCCCGGTCTTCCTCGACTACCAGGACGACGTCCTGGAGGCGCTCACCAAGGCCGTCAGCACCGAGCTGGCCAAGGCGCTCACCATCGCCGGCAAGCAGGAGCGCGAGGCGGAGCTCGACCGCATCAAGGAGATCGCGGGCGAGAAGCTCCTCCCGGCCTTCGAGGGTCGCGAGAAGGAGATCTCCGGTGCCTACCGCGCGCTGACCAAGAAGCTGGTCCGCGAGCGCGTCATCAAGGACAAGGTCCGCATCGACGGCCGCGGCGTCACGGACATCCGTACGCTCGCTGCCGAGGTCGAGGCCATCCCGCGCGTGCACGGCTCGGCCCTGTTCGAGCGTGGCGAGACCCAGATCCTGGGCGTCACCACCCTCAACATGCTCCGCATGGAGCAGCAGCTGGACACCCTCTCCCCGGTGACCCGCAAGCGCTACATGCACAACTACAACTTCCCGCCCTACTCGGTCGGCGAGACCGGCCGCGTGGGCTCGCCCAAGCGCCGCGAGATCGGCCACGGCGCGCTCGCCGAGCGCGCCATCGTGCCGGTCCTCCCGACGCGCGAGGAGTTCCCCTACGCGATCCGCCAGGTCTCCGAGGCGCTGGGCTCCAACGGCTCGACGTCCATGGGCTCGGTCTGCGCCTCCACCATGTCCCTGCTGAACGCCGGTGTGCCCCTCAAGGCCGCCGTCGCCGGCATCGCCATGGGCCTGATCTCCCAGGAGATCGATGGCAAGACCCACTACGTCGCCCTCACCGACATCCTCGGTGCCGAGGACGCGTTCGGCGACATGGACTTCAAGGTCGCCGGTACGAAGCAGTTCGTGACCGCGCTCCAGCTCGACACCAAGCTCGACGGCATCCCCGCCTCGGTCCTGGCCGCCGCGCTGAAGCAGGCCCGTGACGCGCGCCTCCACATCCTCGACGTGATGAACGAGGCCATCGACGTCCCGGACGAGATGTCCCCGAACGCCCCGCGGATCATCACCGTCAAGATCCCGGTGGACAAGATCGGTGAGGTCATCGGCCCCAAGGGCAAGATGATCAACCAGATCCAGGAGGACACCGGCGCCGACATCACGATCGAGGACGACGGCACCATCTACATCGGTGCCCAGCAGGGCTCGCAGGCCGAGGCCGCCCGCGCCACGATCAACGCGATCGCCAACCCGACCATGCCGGAGGTCGGCGAGCGCTACCTGGGTACGGTCGTCAAGACCACCACCTTCGGTGCGTTCGTCTCGCTCATGCCGGGCAAGGACGGCCTGCTGCACATCTCGCAGATCCGCAAGCTGGCCGGCGGCAAGCGCGTGGAGAACGTCGAGGACGTTCTCGGCGTCGGTGCCAAGGTCCAGGTCGAGATCGCCGAGATCGACTCCCGCGGCAAGCTCTCCCTCATCCCCGTCGTCGAGGGTGCTGAGTCCGATGGCGGCTCCGCCACGGGGTCCGAGAAGAAGGACGACGCCGACAAGTGACGTCCCGTAGTTCCGCGACGACGGCCCGCCCCTCCTCGGAGGGGCGGGCCGTCGCCCGTACCCAAACGCTCCTCAAGGGCAGCAACGGCATCGGCACGGTCCGCCGCACGGTCCTCCCCGGCGGTCTCCGCGTCGTCACCGAGACCCTGCCCTCCGTACGCTCCGCGACCTTCGGCATCTGGGCCAACGTCGGATCACGCGACGAGACCCCCGCCCTGAACGGCGCGACGCACTACCTCGAACACCTCCTCTTCAAGGGCACCGCCAAGCGCAGCGCCCTCGACATCTCCTCCGCCATCGACGCGGTCGGCGGCGAGATGAACGCCTTCACGGCGAAGGAGTACACGTGCTACTACGCACGGGTCCTCGACACGGACCTGCCGCTGGCCATCGACGTCGTCTGCGACATGCTGACCGGCTCGCTGATCGAACCCGAGGACGTCGACGCCGAACGCGGTGTGATCCTCGAAGAGATCGCGATGACGGAGGACGACCCGGGCGACTGTGTGCACGACCTGTTCGCGCACACGATGCTCGGCGACACCCCGCTCGGCCGCCCCGTGCTCGGCACGGTCGACACGATCAACGCCCTGAACCGCGGCCAGATCGCCCGCTTCTACAAGAAGCACTACGACCCCACCCGCCTGGTCGTCGCCGCCGCGGGCAACATCGACCACGCCACGGTCGTACGCCAGGTCCGCAGCGCCTTCGAACGCGCCGGCGCCCTCACCCATACCGACGCCGTCCCCACCGCGCCCCGCGAGGGCTCCCGCGCCCTGCGCACCGCCGGTCGCGTCGAGGTGCTGGGCCGCAAGACCGAGCAGGCACACGTGGTCCTCGGCATGCCCGGACTGGCCCGCACGGACGAGCGCCGCTGGGCCCTCGGCGTCCTCAACACCGCGCTCGGCGGCGGAATGAGCTCCCGCCTCTTCCAGGAGGTACGGGAGAAGCGCGGCCTCGCCTACAGCGTCTACTCGTACACCTCCGGCTTCGCGGACTGCGGCCTCTTCGGTGTGTACGCGGGCTGCCGGCCCAGCCAGGTCCACGACGTCCTCAAGATCTGCCGCGACGAGCTGGACCGGGTCGCGTCGGACGGACTGAGCGACGAGGAGATCGGCCGCGCCATCGGACAGCTCTCCGGCTCCACCGTCCTCGGCCTGGAGGACACCGGCGCGCTGATGAACCGCATCGGCAAGAGCGAGCTGTGCTGGGGTGAGCAGATGTCCGTCGACGACATGCTGGCCCGTATCGGCGAGGTGACACCGGACGACGTCCGCTCGGTGGCGGGCGAGGTTCTCGGACACCGCCCCTCGCTCTCCGTCATCGGACCGCTGAAGGACAAGCAGGCCGGCCGCCTCCACGAAGCGGTCGCCTAAATCCTCCCGTGCCCAGACCCTCCCGTAAGGAAGCAGAGCAATGAGCAAGCTGCGCGTGGCCGTCCTCGGTGCCAGGGGCCGTATCGGCTCCGAGGCGGTACGAGCCGTCGAGGCCGCCGACGACCTTGAGCTGGTGGCCGCACTCGGCCGGGGCGACAAGCTGGAGACCCTTACGGAGACCGGCGCCCAGGTCGCCGTCGAGCTCACCACCCCCGCATCGGTGATGGAGAACCTCGACTACTGCGTCGGCCACGGCATCCACGCGGTGGTCGGCACCACCGGCTGGACCGACGAGCGGCTCGCGCAGCTGAACACCTGGCTCTCCGCCTCCCCGGAGACCGGTGTGCTCATCGCACCGAACTTCTCCATCGGTGCGGTCCTCACCATGAAGTTCGCGCAGCAGGCGGCCCGCTACTTCGAGTCCGTCGAGGTCATCGAGCTGCACCACCCCAACAAGGCCGACGCCCCCTCGGGCACCGCGGCCCGCACCGCCCAGCTCATCGCCGACGCCCGCCGCGAGGCGGGCTGCGCCCCTCAGCCCGACGCCACCAGCACGGCACTGGACGGGGCGCGCGGCGCGGACGTCGACGGCATCCCGGTCCACTCGGTCCGCCTGCGCGGCCTGCTGGCCCACCAGGAGGTGCTGCTCGGCGGGGAGGGGGAGACCCTCACCATCCGGCACGACTCCCTGCACCACAGCAGTTTCATGCCGGGCATCCTGCTCGGCGCACGCCGTGTGGTGACCACTCCCGGCCTCACGTTCGGCCTGGAACACTTCCTCGACCTGAACTGACTGGCCACGCCATGCGCGCAAAGATCACTTACGTCGTCACCGCAGCCGTCCTCGTCTTCTACTTCGTCCTGGTCGGCAGCCGCGGCGTCCTGCTCATCAAGCACGGCACCTTCATCACGGTGACCTTCGGCATCGCCGTGCTGGTCCTGCCGGCGATCGGCGTGTGGTTCCTGTGGAAGAACACCCAGTTCGTCCGCAGGGCCAATGCCCTGGCCGTCGAGCTGGACGCCGAGGGCGGTCTGCCGGTCGACGAGCTGGCGCGTACGCCCAGCGGCCGGATCGACCGTGACTCCGCCGACGCGGTGTTCGCACGCCGCCGCGAGGAGACCGAGGACGCCCCCGACGACTGGCGCTGCTGGTTCCGCCTGGCCGTCGCCTACCAGGACGCCCGCGACACCCCCAGAGCCCGCAAGGCCATGCAACGAGCAATCGCCCTCCACCGCTCCGGCCCGTCGGGCGCACACCCCAGCCCGTCCGGCGTCTGAGGACAAAGAAAAGAGCCGTCCGGCGATTGAGGACACCCTCACCCGCCGGACGGCTCTTCCCGCTCTCCGGCTACTGCGGCCGGTACTCGTCCCCCCACGCCTCAATCGTGTCCGCGGCCCGATCGAACGCCTCCCCCCGCGCAAGGAAGTCCGCGTTGGAGTCGGTGAGCAGCGGCGGCACCGCGTCCCCGCCCCTGCGGACGACGATCAGCGCCTGACCCTGCACCGTACGGGGCAACCCGAGCCACTTCACCGGCTGCTGCACCGTACGTACGGCGGTGGCCCGGTTCCACGGCACGGTCGTCGTCCGGAAGAAGCCCACGCGGCGCACACCGTGCCGGCTCACCCAGGCGCCGATCCGCAGCATGCGCAGCGCGCACAGGATGATCGCGAGGGCGAGCGCGAGGCACGCCCCCGCCCCGGGCAGCGCTCCGGCGAACGCGGTGATCATCCCCGCGAACAGGATGAAAGAGGCGAGCAGCAACAGACCGGCCGCGGCGGCGACCCGCCACGGACCGGGACGGTAGGGCCGCCGCCAGCTGTCGTGGTCGTCGAACGGCAGCGCGACGTCCTCAGCGTTCGCGTCAAACGCGCGGTCGGCCGTCAGGAAGGGCAGGGGCACGACTGATCCTCACTCACAAGCACGCTCGATTGCTGTGCCCGGTGAGGCTACCGAGGAGGTGACCGGACGGACCACCCCAGGGGGTCCGTCCGGGTCAGCGCGCGTGCGCGGCCTCGGTCTGCTGACTGTGCGCAGGCGACTTCTCGGGGGCCAGCGCGGGCAGACCGAGCAGCAGAGCCCCGGCGAGTCCGGCGACGACGGCGAGGCAGACCAGAGCGCTTCCTGCCCGCTCGGAGACGGTGCTGCGGGGCCGCGGGGGCGGAGTGACGTTACTGCGGAATCGGTCGGCCTCGGCTACGAACGAGAACGGGACGGATTCACGCCGGCGGAACATGAGGTGGCTCTCCTTGAACTCGCTTTCGGGTGGTGCTACTGAGTCAGACGTACAGCGGGCCCGATCGGTGCCCTGAATCGCCGGTTCGCCCGAAGAAATCCGAAGAACTCCCGGTAAGGCGGTGCCTGCCTCGGGCCGATCGGGCGCCCCGTAGAGTGGACGCCGCCCGAGCGATGCCATTGGAAGGACCCCGTCGGTGACCGACACCCCCGAGCCCACAAAGGCCCACTTCCGCAGCGACGTCACCGTTGACCTGGTGAAATCCGCCGCGGGTGACGCCGACGTACTGTTCGCAGCCCGTGTGTCCACGGCCGGCGAGCAGTCCCTGGAGGAGGTCACCAAGGACCCCGAGCGTTCGAAGGGGCTCATCAACTTCCTCATGCGGGACCGGCACGGAAGTCCGTTCGAGCACAACTCGATGACCTTCTTCATCAGCGCCCCGATCTTCGTCTTCCGCGAGTTCATGCGGCACCGCGTCGGCTGGTCGTACAACGAGGAATCGGGCCGCTACAGGGAGCTGGAACCGGTCTTCTACGTCCCGGGGGAGTCCCGCAAGCTCATCCAGCAGGGACGGCCCGGCAAGTACGAGTTCGTCGAGGGCACGCCCGAGCAGCACGCGCTCACCAGCCGCGCCATGGAGGACTCCTACCGGCGGTCCTACGACGCCTACCAGGAGATGCTCGCCGCGGGCGTGGCCCGTGAGGTGGCCCGAGCGGTGCTCCCGGTCGGCCTGTTCTCCACGATGTACGCCACCTGCAACGCCCGCTCGCTGATGCACTTCCTCGGCCTGCGTACACAGCACGAGATGGCGAAGGTGCCGTCGTTCCCGCAGCGGGAGATCGAGATGGTCGGCGAACAGATGGAGGCGCACTGGGCGCGGCTCATGCCGCTCACCCATGCAGCCTTCAACAAAAATGGACGCGTGGCCCCATAGGGCGGTGTCCGTATTGCGGCGTTTCGTGAAGTTCATCTAGGCTGATCAAACGGACCCGGCACTGCTTGAACCCCCGAGCAGGCAGTGCCGGGCTCCTCTTGCTTGTCCCCCCGAGGGGGCACCGTGCGCCGAGCAACGAGTAGCGTGTTACCCATGGCTCCGATCTCCACTCCGCAGATCCCCTTCGGGCGGGTCCTCACCGCTATGGTCACGCCGTTCACGGCGGACGGCGCTCTCGACATCGAGGGCGCACAGCGGCTCGCCACCCACCTGGTGGACGCAGGCAACGACGGCCTGATCATCAACGGCACCACCGGCGAGTCCCCGACCACCAGCGACGCGGAGAAAGACCAGCTCGTGAGGGCTGTCCTCGAAGCGGTGGGCGACC
The DNA here is from genome assembly GCF_000373645.1 of Streptomyces sp. ATexAB-D23. Classification (GTDB taxonomy): domain Bacteria; phylum Actinomycetota; class Actinomycetes; order Streptomycetales; family Streptomycetaceae; genus Streptomyces; species Streptomyces castrisilvae. Next base: position 165,537 of record NZ_KB892009.1, read on the forward strand.
GGGCGCACATCGTCGCCGGCATCGGAACCAATGACACCCGCCACAGCGTCGAGCTCGCCCGCACCGCCGAGCGCAGCGGCGCCCACGGCCTCCTCGCGGTGACGCCGTACTACAACAAGCCGCCGCAGGAGGGTCTGCTGCGGCACTTCACCGCCATCGCCGACTCCACCGGCCTGCCGGTGATGCTCTACGACATTCCCGGCCGCAGCGGTGTGCCGATCGACACGGAGACGCTCGTCCGGCTGGCGGAGCACCCGCGCATCGTCGCGAACAAGGACGCCAAGGGTGACCTCGGCCGCGCGAGCTGGGCCATCGCCCGGTCGGGCCTCGCCTGGTACTCGGGCGACGACATGCTGAACCTCCCGCTCCTGTCGGTCGGCGCGGTCGGCCTCGTCTCCGTCGTCGGCCATGTCGTCACCCCCGAGCTGCGCGCCCTCATCGAGGCCCACCTCGGCGGAGACGTACAGAAGGCCACGGAGATCCACCAGAAGCTGCTGCCGGTCTTCACCGGCATGTTCCGCACCCAGGGCGTGATCACCACCAAGGCCGCGCTGACGCTCCAGGGCCTCCCGGCGGGCCCGCTGCGCCTGCCCCTGGTGGAGCTCACCGCCCAGGAAACGGCTCAGCTCAAGATCGATCTCGCCGCCGGCGGGGTACAGCTCTGACAACGGACTTCACAACTGCATACGCGTCACAACTGAACACGCGGACCAAGCCGCGCCACAGCACCACCCAAGACAACAGCAAGTGCACGAATGACATGCGCGCCACGTGCCCAAGCGGTACGTGGCGCGCGTGGTAAGGAGAGTCTTTTGAGTCATCCGCATCCTGAACTCGGCACCCCGCCGAAGCTCGCGAAGGGCGCCCTCCGGGTCACCCCGCTCGGCGGCCTCGGCGAAATCGGCCGCAACATGACGGTCTTCGAGTACGGCGGCCGCCTGCTCGTCGTCGACTGCGGCGTCCTGTTCCCGGAGGAGGAGCAGCCCGGGATCGACCTGATCCTCCCGGACTTCACGACCATCCGGGACCGCCTGGACGACATCGAGGGCATCGTCCTCACGCACGGCCACGAGGACCACATCGGCGGCGTCCCGTATCTGCTGCGCCTGAAGCCGGACATCCCGCTCATCGGCTCCAAGCTGACCCTCGCGCTCATCGAGGCCAAGCTCCAGGAGCACCGCATCCGTCCGTACACCCTTGAGGTGGTGGAGGGGCAGCGCGAGCGCATCGGGATCTTCGACTGCGAGTTCGTCGCGGTCAACCACTCCATCCCGGACGCCCTCGCGGTCGCCATCCGCACGCCCGCGGGCATGGCCGTCGCCACCGGTGACTTCAAGATGGACCAGCTCCCGCTGGACGGCCGCCTCACCGACCTGCACGCCTTCGCCCGGCTGAGCGAGGAGGGCATCGACCTGCTGCTCTCCGACTCCACGAACGCGGAGGTCCCGGGCTTCGTCCCGCCCGAGCGGGACATCCAGAACGTCCTGCGCAACGTCTTCGCCAACGCGCAGAAGCGCATCATCGTGGCGAGCTTCGCCAGCCATGTGCACCGCATTCAGCAGATCCTCGACACGGCTCACGAATACGGCCGCCGGGTCGCCTTCGTCGGGCGCTCGATGGTCCGCAACATGGGCATCGCCCGCGATCTGGGGTACCTCAAGGTTCCCGCGGGGCTCGTCGTGGACGTCAAGGCACTGGACGACCTGCCGGACGACGAGGTCGTGCTCGTCTGCACCGGTTCGCAGGGCGAGCCGATGGCCGCCCTGTCCCGGATGGCCAACCGCGACCACCAGATCCGCATCGTCCAGGGCGACACGGTCATCCTGGCGTCGTCGCTGATCCCCGGAAACGAGAACGCGGTCTACCGCGTGATCAACGGCCTCTCCCGCTGGGGCGCCAACGTCGTCCACAAGGGCAACGCCAAGGTCCACGTCTCGGGCCACGCCTCGGCCGGCGAGCTCCTGTACTTCTACAACATCTGCCGGCCGAAGAACCTGATGCCGGTCCACGGCGAGTGGCGCCATCTGCGCGCCAACGCCGAACTCGGCGCGCTCACCGGCGTGCCGAAGGACCACATCGTCATCGCCGAGGACGGTGTGGTGGTCGACCTGGTCGACGGCAAGGCCAAGATCGTCGGCAAGGTCCAGGCCGGATACGTGTACGTCGACGGCCTCTCGGTCGGTGACGTCACCGAGACCTCCCTCAAGGACCGCCGCATCCTCGGCGACGAGGGCATCATCTCGGTGTTCCTGGTGGTCGACAGCACCTCGGGCAAGATCGTGGGCGGCCCCCACATCCAGGCCCGCGGTTCCGGCATCGACGACTCGGCGTTCACCGCCGTGGTGCCGAAGATCGAAGAGGCGCTCAACAAGTCGGCCCAGGACGGTGTGATGGAGCCCCACCAGCTCCAGCAGCTGATCCGCCGCACGGTGGGCAAGTGGGTGTCCGACACCTACCGCCGGCGCCCGATGATCCTCCCCGTCGTCGTCGAGGTCTGACCCTCCGACAGGCGCGAACTCCGGAGCGGGGCCCCCGATTTGCATCGGGGCGCTCCGCTCCAGTACGTTTACGTCTCCACCTCACCGGGAAGCACCCGCGCACTCGTGCGTCGCGATGCCCCCACAGGGGGGTGGGAATTCCGACTCAGAACTTCTGATAAAGTCGGAGCCGCCGGAAAGGGAAACGCGAAAGCGAAGAACTGGAAAGCGGAAAAGCACGGCCCGCTTCGACCGGGAATCGGACACGAAAGAGTCTGATAGAGTCGGAAACGCAAGACCGAAGGGAAGCGCCCGGAGGAAAGCCTCAGAAAATGTTCTGCGGGTGAGTACAAAGGAAGCGTCCGTTCCTTGAGAACTCAACAGCGTGCCAAAAGTCAACGCCAGATATGTTGATACCCCGGCCTGCTTCGGCAGGTTGGTGGTTCCTTTGAAAAGTCCTACGAGGTCACTGACCTGGTAGGCAATTACAC
>NZ_KB892010.1 GCF_000373645.1 Streptomyces sp. ATexAB-D23
GATGGTGTCCCGTGGAGTGGTGTAGCGGATCTTGGTGGGGGATGTGCGCCCGTTGTGAGCCGGCGGGTGCGTCGACTGCCTCTGTGTACTCCCTGAGAACGAGGTCGGCGACCGTGTAACTGTCCTTGGTGAACGGGCAGTTCGACCCAAGGGGGTACACGGTGGCCTTGTCACAGCATGACCTACTTCGCCTGCTGGAGTCACTACGTTCGGCGGACGGTCTTGAACTCGTGCGCGAAGTCGCCGAGCGGCTGTTGCAGGAGCTGATCGAGGCCGAGGCCACCGCGCAGATCGGGGCGGAGTGGAACGAGCATGCCTCCACCCGGACCGGCTACCGCAACGGGCACCGGGACAAGACGGTGACCACGCAGGCCGGGGATCTGGAGCTGGCGATCCCGAAACTGCGGGCCGGGAGCTTTTTCCCCAGCCTGCTCGAGCGCCGGCGTCGTATCGACCAGGCCCTCTACGCTGTGATCATGGAGGCTTACGTTCACGGTGTCTCCACCCGCAACGTCGATGACCTGGTCAAGGCGCTCGGCTCGGACACCGGCATATCCAAGAGCGAGGTCTCCCGGATCTGCGGCGATCTCGACGAACAGCTCGAAGTGTTCCGCACCCGGCCCCTGGACCACACCCGCTTCCCCTACGTCTACCTCGACGCGACCTGCGTCAAAGCCCGGGTGGACCACCGAATCGTCTCCCAGGCCGTGGTCATCGCCACCGGTGTCACCCAGGACGGCGGCCGCGAGGTCCTGGGCGTCATGGTCGGCGACAGCGAGACCGAAGCCTTCTGGGCCACGTTCCTGTGCTCGTTGCGCGACCGCGGTCTCAGTGGCGTCCGCCTGGTCATCTCCGACAGCCACAGCGGCCTGGTCAAGGCCATCCGCAAGGTCATGCTCGGCGCCGCCTGGCAACGCTGCCGGGTGCACTTCGTCCGCAACGTCTTCTCCGTGATCCCCAAAGGAGCCGCGGAGATGGTCGCCGCGACGATCCGCACGCTCTTCGCCCAGCCCACCGCCGAAACGGTCCGGACCCACCTCGACACCGTCGCAGACATGCTCGGCGCACAGTTCCCCAAGGTCAAAGAGATGCTGCTGTCCTCGAAGGAGGACCTGACCGCCTTCGCGGACTTTCCCCATCAACACTGGAAGAAGATCCAGTCGACCAACCCACTCGAACGGCTGAACCGGGAGATCAAACGACGCTCCGACGTCGTCCAGGTCTTCCCGAACACCGGCGCTGTCGCCCGGCTCGCCACCGCCGTCCTCGCCGAACTCCACGACGAGTGGATCGCGTTCCCCCGCCGCTACCTTTCCACCGAGAGCATGGACAGCCTCTATCCGGACAACACCCAGGCCCTCCCAGAAAGCACCAACTGATCAGCTACACCACGAGATGGGACATGACCCTCCAACCACCCCGGCACCGGCAGCAGCGGACAGATCTCCCGCCACTCGGTATCCGTCAGATCCGTGCCATATGCCGGCTCCCGGTGGGGCTGATCGGCCGCGTTCTCGAACCGGTGAGCGAAACAATCGCACGACACAACCGCCGAGTTGAGATCCCCACCCCCGACCGCGTACAACATAGACAACAGGGCCTCCCGGCGCGCTCGGTTTCTCGACAACTCCGAACTGCACCAGAGGCCCTGTCCTCATGCCAGGACACGGCAAGATTCACCCACCCCGACAGCCACTTTCGATCACACCGCACTCAAGATCGATAGGACAACGGCTTCTGAAGTCAGCGGCGGCCCCACGTACTGCTGCGGCGTTATGTACGACGATGACGAAGACACCTGTAGGGGTTGCGGCGACCCGCTTTAAGAGACCGTTGTGCTCCAACGTTGCGTCGCGGGCCTGCGACGCAACGCCCGCGATCCCCGATGGCCCCTCGCATTCCTCGGCCTCGGATGATCACAAACCGGACGCAACGCGACTACGCCGAGGCCCTGCCGCCTGTGGCGGGTCAGTGGTGGTTGTAAGTGAGGCTCGCGATGGCGTCGTGGCTGTGGATGCTTTCCAGGTTCTTCGCCGTGACGGTGTGGGTCAGCCCTTTGTCTCGGCAGGTGAGGCTTATGTCCCGGATGATGTCTTCGACGAACACGGGGTGGTCGTAGGCCTGCATGGTGACGACGCGTTCATCAGGCCGCTTAATAAGCGGGATGACGGGAGCGGAGCCAGTGGCACGCAGCATCTGGATGATCTCGTGGACCGGTAGGGGATAAGGGGTGTCGTCGGTGCCGGTGATCTCCAGGGTGATCTCGCTGCGTTGGTTGTGGGCGCCGTAGTCGGAGATGGCTTTGGAGCAGGGGCACAGGCTGGTGACGTGCGTGGTCACCGAGGTGGTGACAGTGCATCCGGAAGCGGTGATGCGGCCGGTGACGGTGACGTCGTGGGCCTGCCAGGATTCCCGCTGGCTGGCGGGGGCGGTGACAGCCGTGGCGATGGGCAGGGTCAGGGTGAGGGTGAGAGCCGGTGCATCGAGCAGGGCGAGGCCACGCTTGAGAGCGATGGGAAACTCCTGCGGGGTCAGCGTGGCGACTTCCTCGTGCACGAGCGCGATCATGCGGCTCATGTGGGTGCCGCGCCGGTCGGCTTGCAGGCCGACGGTGACGCTGATGTCAGCAATGCCCTGCTGTCGGGTGTAGCCGTCGTCGAAGGTGAGGGGGTAACGCAGGCCGCTGATGCCCACCTCGTCGATGGAAATGCCGCGGCGGTCGGCTTCGTTTTGGATGTCGTGCATGCCTTACACGCCTCGATAAGTGCAACCGGAGGTGCAGGTTTCCCGCACGGTGATCTCGGACAGTGCGGGAAGTTCGCCGATCAGCCGGTCCCAGATCCAGCGGGCCAGGTTCTCGCTGGTGGGGTTGTCCAGGCCTTCGATGTCGTTCAGGTAGTAGTGGTCGAGTTGAGCATCGATGGGCTTGAAGGCCCGCTTGATGTCGCCGAAGTCCATCACCCAGCCCAGTTCTGCATCGACGGGGGCTTCGACGTGCACGATCACCTTGTAGGAGTGGCCGTGGAGGCGGGCACACTTGTGGCCCTCAGGTACGCGCGGCAGGCGGTGCGCTGCTTCGAAGGTGAACTCGCGAAAGATTTCCATTACTGAATTCCCAGATACTTGTGCGTCTGGAGGGAGAGAGTCCAGCGCGGGTTCTTCATGCAGTATTCGACGGTGGCACGGGTATGGGCTTCACGGTGAGCGTCATCCAGCGGTTGCAGCCTGAAGTGCCGGAAGTCCAGTTCTTCGAACTGGGCGGGGTCACCGCCGACCTGCGGGTAGACCAGTTTCAGTTCGTCACCCTGGGTGAGGACCAGAGTGGAGCCGATCTTGGGGCTGACGCACAGCCAGTCGATCCCTCGTGGGGCCGGGCGAGTGCCGTTGGTTTCCACTGCGACTTCGAAGCCGCGCTCGTGCAGAGCCTCGATGGTTTCTTCATCCAGTTGCAGCAGGGGCTCTCCACCGGTGCACACCACGAACCGGTGGGCTCGATCGGTCGTGGGCCAGGCGGCCTCCACGGCATCGGCTAGGTCCTGCGGGGTGCGAAAGCGGCCGCCACCTTCACCGTCGGTGCCGACGAAGTCGGTGTCGCAGAACTGGCAGATGGCGCGGGCCCTGTCCTGTTCCCGGCCTGTCCACAGGTTGCAGCGGGAGAAGCGGCAGAAGACCGCCGGACGCCCTGCGTGGCTGCCTTCTCCCTGCAGGGTGTAGAAGATTTCCTTGATCAGATAGGTCATGCTCAGGCGCTCTGATACCGGACGGGGTCCTTCACGCCGGCTTCAGCGAAGCCCTTCAGGCGCAGCAGGCAGGTGTCGCACTTACCGCAGGCCTGCCCCTGCTCGTCGGGGTCGTAGCAGGAGGAAGTAAGGGAGTAGTCCACGCCCAGTCGCAGGCCCTCGCGCACGATGTCGGCCTTGGACAGCGCGATCAGGGGGGAATGCAGGGTGATCTTGGAGGTTCCTTCCACCCCGGCTCGGGTGGCCAGGTTGGCCATGGTGGCGAAGGCCTCCATGTACTCGGGGCGGCAGTCGGGGTAGCCGCTGTAGTCCACGGCTGTGACCCCGGTGAAGATGTCGCTGGCACCGACCGTCTCGGCGAACGCCAGCGCGAATGAGAGGAAGATCGTGTTGCGGGCCGGCACATACGTGATCGGCACCCCGCCCTCCTCGACGTCCTCCAGCGTCTCGTGCTTGGGCACCTCGATGTCGGAGGTCAGGGCAGAGCCGCCGAAAACCCGCAGATCGATGTCGGCAATGACGTGCCGGGCCACGCCCTGGGTCTGCGCCACGCGCTGAGCCGCCTCCAGCTCGATGCTGTGCCGCTGGCCGTAGCGGAAGCTGAGCGCGTAGGGAGTGAATCCCTGGTCCTTGGCGATGGCCAGCACCGTGGTCGAGTCCAGGCCGCCGCTCAGCAACACGATCGCGGGACGGTCCATGCTGTCACTCCCCTATCTGCAGTCCAGTTTCCTCAGTTGAGGCAGGTGCAGCCTACCCCCCTAACTACCGGCTACAGTAACCACAACAAAAATCGAGTTACGGAAGTCAGGGGTCGAGTCGCAGTGAACGAGTTGCCCATCGTGGTCACGTGCACGGACCGGAAGGCCTCACCACCCCTCGCGGACCTGCAAGCCCGCACCCTGCCCAGCGGCGACCTGCCGCAGCGAGCCGCGGAATGGGCACGCCGCCTGCAGGCAGTCCAGGGCCGGCAGGCGAAACTGCAGGACCTCTACCAGGGGGATCAGTGGCGGCGTGCGCTCGCTCTCACCGACGCCGCAGCTCGAGCAGGGTTTGTCCCTCGTCTCTATGTAGCCTCGGCCGGCCTGGGCCTACGGCAAGTCTCCAGCCTGGCGCCGTCGTATGCAGCGACTTTCGTACCACGACACGCAGATTCCGTGGCTTTCTCCAGTCCTGAAGCATCCCGGTGGTGGGATCACCTGCAGCACCTGGACGGCGCCAGCGATCTGTCTAAGATCGCCACGGCCGCCGGACGGGCACTGGTGGTGCTGTCGGAGACCTACGCCCAGGCCATGCAGCGGGACTTGCGCGGGCTCGCGGCCGCCGACGCCGAGGTGGTGCTGATCGGGGGCGCCTGCGATCTGGGCGGGGTGCTGCGGGTGCCGGCCAATGCCGCCCTGCGGAAGGCCCTCGGCGGAACCCTCACCAGCTTGAACACCCGCATGGCAGCCTCCTGGCTCGAGCACTGCACGCCGGGCCGCCTCATCAGCCCTGAGGCACAGGCGCGTTGGGATGCCTGGGCCTCTCAGGCGGCCCGGCCCGAACGTTACGCCCGCACACCTATGTCGGACGAGCTGGTGATCGCCTTCATCAAAGAGATGAAGGCCCTCCACCCCGACTCCTCCCGCACTCGACTGCTGCGTCTCTTCAGAGACAAGGGGATGGCCTGTGAACAGAAGCGCTTTGCAGACCTGTACACATCAACGATTGGCCGCTGATGACTTTCACTGTGCTTAAGCGTCGGGCCCTGCGGATCGAGCAGCACCCCACGATCCCGCTGTATGTGTTCACCTTGGCGGCAGAAGAGGTGCACCAGGTCGCCGACGTCGCGCGGATCTCCCGGGACGAGGCAGGCAGACTCATTGGCTACCAGCGCCCCGAGAAAAAGCAGCACGTCAAGCAGATCCTGGAGTATCTCGACAGTGACGAGGTCCTCTTTCCCAACGGACTGATCCTCGCCTTGCCCTCCAGTGTGCGGTTCAAGTCCAGCCCCGGCCCCAGCAGCAGCGACGGCCTGTGTACCTCCGGGACGCTGGAGATCCCTCTCCCCGATTCCCCCGATGCCCCCCGGCCGGCCTGGATCGTTGACGGCCAGCAGCGCAGCCTCGCTCTGGCACGTACGCGCAACACCCGCCTGGCCGTGACCATCGCTGGGTTTGTCGCCGAAGACCTGGAAACCCAGCGAGACCAGTTCCTGCGCGTGAACACGGTCTCTCCGCTGCCGACCAACCTCGTCACCGAACTGCTTCCCGAAGTCGGCACGGTGCTGCCGACCAAACTGTCCGCCAGGAAACTCCCCTCGGTCCTGGTCGAAGCCCTCAATCAGGACAAGGATTCGCCCTTCCACGGTTTGGTGCGGCGCCCTTCCACCACTGCCGAGCAGAAAGCGGAGGCTGTCGTCACCGACAACAGCCTCACCACGGCCATACAAGAATCCCTCAACTCCCCTTCGGGTGTTTTCTTCCCCTACAAAAATCTGTCTAACGGCACCGTCGACACTGCCACGATCCGGCAGATTCTTGTCATCTATTGGAATGCCGTCCGCGACACCTTCCCGGAAGCGTGGGGCCTGCCGGCGACTCGGAGTCGGCTGATGCACGGAGTGGGCATCCGCTCCATGGGGCGTCTCATGGACCGCGTAATGATGGCCATCCCCCCTGCATCTCCCCATGCGCTTGAGCAGGCACGGGCCGAACTCGCACTAGTCGCACCGCACTGCCGTTGGACCGACGGGCGCTGGCCGGACCTGAACATCCCTTGGAACGAACTCCAGAACAACCCGCGCCACATCAGCACCCTGTCGAACTACCTCCTCCGTATCTATGTGCAGGAAAAGGCAAAAGCCGCGTGAAATTTTATTTTCCTGACAGTCAGGACCTGGTGAGCCCCACCTACGACTTCGTCAACGACGAGTACTCGCCCTACCGTGTGCGCCAACGGGACGACGTCTACGCTCACCAGGTTGTGACGCCGATCCCCTACGACGGGATCCTCGTCAGCAAGGCGGTCGTCGACGGATCCGTGAAAGGCTCGGGAAAATACTCCTCCCCGCAGCGCGAGCGTTTCTACCGGCTGGGCGTGAGAAATTTCTTTCGTCTCCCCGAAGCCTGTGCCACCATCGGTGACTGTGGCGCCTTCAACTATATAGACGAAGAGCGTCCGCCTTACGAGGTGGATGAAGTCATGGACTTCTACGGCCGTTGTGGATTCGATGCGGGAATTAGTATCGACCACATTATCTTCGGGTATATTCCCGAAGAGTCTGATAAGCAGCCCGAAGACGCCTGGATCACCCGGCAGCAAATCTCCCTGGGACTTGCCGAAGAATTCATTACCGCAACACGAAAATCAGGCGCGCACTTCGAACCGGTCGGTGCAGCACAGGGTTGGGGCCCGCAAAGCTACGCGCACAGCGTGAAGCAGTTGCAGAAGATGGGGTACCGGCGCATCGCACTGGGCGGCATGGTTCCCCTCAAATCACACGAAATCCTCTCCTGCCTGCGCGCCATCGACGACATTCGCTCCCCGGGAACAGGACTGCATCTCCTCGGCATCAACCGGGTGGACAGCATGGAACAGTTCGCCCGTCACGGCGTGACCAGTTTCGACAGTACCTCCGCCTTCCGTCAGGCCTTCATGGATGACCGCAATAACTACCACTCGGCCACCGACTCCTACACGGCCATCAGGGTCCCCCAAGTCGACGGAAACCCCGCACTCAAGCGGCTCATCCTGTCCGGGAACGTGTCGCAGGCAGAAGCAATCGCCGCCGAGCGAGCCAGCCTGCGCGCCCTGCGCGAATTCGATCGCGAGGAAACGTCCATAGAGGAGGTCCTGACCGCCCTCGGAACCTACGAATCCCTCGTACTCGGGCCCAAAAAGAAAAGCTACCTCGAAGTGTACGAGCGCACTCTGAGCGATGCGCCCTGGCGCATCTGTCCCTGCGCCCTGTGTGAGAAGCACGGAATTGAGATCGTGATATTCCGGGGGAGTGAGCGAAACAAGCGTCGCGGATTTCATAATTTGACCGTGCTCGAAGCGAAAATTCGATCACTCACCTTCGGGTAAGATCCGCCCTCTACTTTTTATCCATGTCAGGAGATGCGATGGCCGACCGCTACGAACTCAGGCTCCCCGCACTTGAAGTGCGTCAGGGTGACCGAAAAATCTACTGCTTCGCTGTCGACGGAAAGAAGATCCACAGCTTCGCCGCCGTCTCCCGCGTCCGGCGGGACGACAGCAGCAGCCTGCAGGGCTACCAGCGACCCGAAGTCCTCAGCCACATCCGGGGCATCCGCCGCTACCTCGAGTCCGACAACGCCATGCTCCCCAACGCCCTGGTCCTGGCGTTCGACGAGTCCGTCAGGTTCGAGACCGGAGCACGCCGGGCTGCCGGCGTCGACTACTCCGTCCCGGGAGAATTGGTCATCCCCGTCGACGAATCCCTTCCCGATGAGGGAAAGCCCGCCCTGATCGTGGACGGACAGCAGCGCAGCGCCGCCATCCGCGACGCGGACCTGGCCGAATTCCCCGTAGCCGCCGTCGGATTCATCGCCGACGATCAACAAGATCAGCGCTCCCAGTTCATCCTGGTCAACTCCACCAAGCCGCTACCCAAGGGCCTCATCCACGAACTGCTGCCCGAAACCAGCGGACACCTCCCTCCCTCCTACGCCCGCAAGCGCCTGCCAGCGCAGTTGATGACCCGCCTCAACATCGACGGCGAGGGCCCCTTCTACGGCCGCGTCGCCAGCCCCACCTCCCCCCACGGCAACATCAAAGACACCAGCCTGCTGCGCATGCTGGAGCACAGCCTCTTCGAAGGGGCCCTCTACCAGTACCGCAACCCCGAAGACGGCTCCGGCGACGTCGAACGCATGCTGCTGCACCTGCGCTCCTTTTGGACCATCGTGCAGGAAACCTTCAGCGACGCCTGGAAGCTCCCGCCCCGCCAGTCCCGCCTCAGCCACGGAGCAGGCATCCAAGCCATGGGTTTCGTCATGGATAGCCTCACCGACGGCATGGCCGCCGAAGACGTCGACTGCGACCGGGTCCGCAACGCCATCCTGAGCCTGATGCCGGTCACCGCCTGGACCTCCGGCATGTGGCGCTTCCCCGACGGCGAACAGCGCCGCTGGAATGGCCTGCAAAACACCCCCAACGACATCCGCCTGCTCACCGACCTGCTGGTGCGCACCGTGCGGGGCTGACCGGCCGACTGGGTTCACCGTGCCTGGATCGGACACGGTGAATGCCCCTCATCTGCCGTGCTTGCGCCCGTCCTCGGCGGCTGCCAATTGGACAGACCCATCCTGCAGCGCATCCACGATGGCACGCACCACGGATACCGACCCGGCCCTGTGGGACTGTCGCCCGATTCGCGGGTGGTGTGCGGGGCTTCCGGCGGGGTCGGGGTGTGAGGTCGAGGTCGGCGAAGTGGGTGCGGCGTGTGGTGCCTGCAGGGAGTCCGGTCGAGTGGGCGTCGATGCGGTGCGGTAGAGCAGGGACACGATCATCAGGGCAGCATTACAAGTCCCCGTCGACGAGCCTGTAGGCGGGTGCCGACCAGCAGCGATGACTTTATGAGCCTCACACGCCGAGGTCGAGGCGGTCGCGGGCCCGGGTGACGGCAACGTAAGCGAGGCGGGCTTCTACCTCAAACCTTGCCGGCGCGTAGCAAGCCGTGTATTGCCGCGCGCAGAAGAGAGGCCGAACCACTGCCGTCCGCATATTCGGTAACAGCTGATTTTGCGTGCTGTGTGATGAGCCCTGTGGCGGCGTGCTTGGCACAGCGGGTGGCCAAGACGATCACGTCTGCCTGTCGGGCTTTTTGACGCAGTTGGGAACTTCCTACGCTGTCGTGGGAAGCGGTCACTTTGAGGCCAGGGACAAGTTGCTGAAGCGTCTCGCTGACTCGGTCGAGCACTCGTTCGTCGAGGGAGTACAGCAGGAGTTGGCACCCCGTTGCGGCCTTGAGTTCTGCTTCGGCGTCTTGTGCTTCGCCTTCGCTGGGCTGGCTCTGCCAGTCCAGTTCAATGCCGAGTTCCGTGGACAGGCGGCGCGCCATGCTCAGGTCGCCGGGGTCCAAGCGCCCCTGGTGCACGCTCAGTGGTAGCAGCAGTGCCAGGGCGAAGGTTTCGCGTGCGTTTGGCTCGGGGCTGGCTTCCATGACGAGGCGGTCGGCGAAGTCCAGTGCGATGGCGGCTCGTTCGGGGGCCACCCAGCGTTCGCAGGTGTCGGCGAGTTCTTCCAGCAGTTGTTTGTAAGTAGCGGCGGAAGGACTGGAGCGCAGGACGATTTCGGTGAGGGCCTGTACGGCTAGCAGGTCTCCTGGGCCGAGCCAGTCGTATGCCAGTGCGCAGGTGATCAGGGCGCGTGCGCTCAAGGGGGCAGGCTGGCCGTACCCGACGCTGTCGATGAAGGCGCCCACGTATCGCCAGATTTTTGCCTGGCTGTCGTCGGGGAGGTCCTCCAGCACGGTGGCGATGTGCCGGTCGTCTTGGGCTGGTGATGGCCAGTCGGTCCACGCTTCCTGGTCCAGGATGCTGGTCAGGTGGGCGTGGCCGTCGGCGACCGCGCTCATCAACTCCGGCCAGGAGGTGGGAGTTGCTGGTGTGGGTGGTGCGTCCGCGTGGTGTGCCGGGGACGCGGGGGCGGGAACTTCGGGCGTTTCGGTGGATTTGCTTGTCTGGTGGGTTGGTATCCCGTCCGGCTGGACGTTGTGCAACGCGGTGATAGCGCTACGAAGAGCCAAGGGAAGGGATTCGAGGGGTGCGTTCTTTTGGAGGGTGGTGAGAACTGTTTGGGTGCTTGCCAAGTCCTCTCGGCTCACGGCGGCGAGGAGAAGGACGGTGAGGGCTTCAGTGGAGTATGAGGCTTGGGCATCTTCGAAGGGCGCAAGGGCGAGGAAGCCTCGATCGCGCAGGGCTTGTTGGGCGCCTGGCAGGTCACCGCAGGTGAGTGGTTCGTGCAGGTCGCATGCGTAGACAGCGTTAAGCACTGCTTCCTTGACGGGGATCGGCGGGTTTTGCCGCACGATGTCGCCCAGGTCAGGGTAGTCGAGCAGTTCCTGGTCGAGGCCAAGGCGGGAGAGCCGTTTGATGCGCAGGTAGGCGAGGTTGACGGCGTTGATGCCGCCTTGCGCTGCCAACTGCTCGAGCGTTGCTTGGGAGGCTGCTTCGCCGCCGGCGGCCAGGGCAGCGTCGAACTCGGCCAGGAGTCGCCCCGTGGGTTTGGTTACGCGCCACAGGCGAGGGGGGCGACTGGCCAGGGTGCGCTGCATGAGCAGGGCGACGTCGGTCAGTTTCTGGCGGTAGCGGCGGTTGGGGTGGGTTTCCAGGCGGAAGGTGGTTGCTTCGCCGGCGAGGTCCAGCAGTGCGGACTCGATGGGGTCGTTGACGTCGAGGGTGCACGGACGCACGCCTGCGTCGATGAGGTACGTCGGTCCGGCGAATGCGGTGATGATCTGGGCCATGAGCGCCGCGTGTGCTTCGCCACGGGCGGTGACGTAGATGGCGAAGCGGTCCTGGGCTTGCTGGTAGCGGGGCAGGACGAGGGGAATGTCAGTACTGCGGCGCAGCAGGTCGACGAAGGGCCGGGCTCGTTTGCCCTTGCGGGGGTCGGGATCCATTCCTGGCCACGCGTCGTTGCCTGGGCCGAAGAAGCGCTGAAAGAGGTCGTCCAGGTCCTGTGTGGTCCAGGCCGGGGCGCTTTGGCGTGGGGTGGTCACTGATGCTCCTTCCAGCGCTGGGCGAGTTCGAGGCGTGCCTGGCCTGCATGGCTGCCTCCCACCTTGTAGGTCACGGCTTCATCGTTTTCCAACAAGCCGCGCACGGTGAAGTTCATTGACCCGGTGAGCAGCCAGTCACGGCCGCAGATGGTCTTTTCGTGGACGGAGACGTCTTGCACCACGCGGACGGATTGGGCAGGGGTGCGGCGGTGCAATCGGGCGAGGAAGTGGGCGTTGTGGGGATCGGGGCGGGTGACGACGGTGAGGGCGGAGCCAGCGGTCACGATCCGGGCGAGGAGGTCGGATAGTGAGCAGGCGCTGGGAGGGGTGTCGCCGAACAGGTCGTCGTATGATCCGTGGCTGTTGTCCACGACGTGGACGTCGCTGATCCAGGGCGAGACCAGCCACATTCTGGGTCCGGGGAAGAGAAGTTCTCCCATCAGGGCCGTGGCAAGAATGGTGTCGGGGTTTTCACCGGTGGGTCCGCCGGTGCGTACGGGGCGCTGGAGTCCATTCATTGTGTGGCCTCTCGGATGTCCACTCGTACGTGCCATTGCTGGCCGTGGCGGCTCATGCTTTGCATTTCTCCGTGTACGCGCATCGCGTCTCGGTCGATCGGCAGGGCCGGCACCCGGACGATGGCGTCGGCCAGTGCGGTGGTGGCTTGGGTGTCTGCGGTCAACACGGCGGCGGCGTGTTGGGCTAGTGCGGTTTGGTAGCGCTCTTCCCAGCCTTCTTCGGTGACGTCGATGTGGGGCAGTTGTTCGTCGTGTGCTGCGGTGGCCAGGAGTCGGTCCAGGCTGGCGGGGCGGTCGAGATAAGGCTGGTAGTGCTGGAGATGGTGGTTGCGGGCGTCGCGGCCACGCGGCCAGAGCAGGCTGAAGGCTTGGTCGGCGCTAAGGCGCGGTCCCGGGCCGGTGAGCATGCGGCCTGATCCGACGGCGTAAGCGATGACGCGGGCATCGACTTCCACGCCCAGGCGTTGTTCCAGGGACCGCCATCCTCCGACCAATGCCAGTGTGCTGGCGTCGGTGGCGGGAGTGCTGCCGGGACGCAGCAGCCGGGTTGACAGTGCTGCCACTGCGCTGTGGCGTGGGGGGCCGTCGATGTCGCTCCAGGCCTCGCGCAGTGTTGTCAGCGCTTGGTTGGATTCGGCGGCGGAGGTGTGGGCCCGCAGGGCTGCCATGGCACGTGCTGCCTTGCCGTTGGGCTGGGTGGTCACGTGGTGCAGGAGTCGGGTGACGGTGGAGTCGACGTATTCGTAGTCGTTGGGGGTCAGTGCTGATTCGACCAGGCGCCAAAAGCGCCGCGGGTCTTCGGCGTAGTGCCGGGAGAGCTGCTCGATGACACCTAGACCTCCGATGGAGGTTTCGCTGAGCCAGATCGCGGCCGCGTTGTGGCTGTGTGCGGGCAGTTCCACGTCCACAATCAGGTCGCCGTCTTGGGCGTCGGGGCAGGCGCGAAGGGCGGCGCTCAAGATGGCTGCGGCCATGGTGTCGGTGTAGGTACGTCGTGCCAGGTCGGCTGTGCGCTGGGCGATGTCCGAGGCCACGAGGAGGTGTCCGGCGCGGTCGAGTGCGTCGATGACGACGGGTTGCTCGCTGAGTTCGGTGAGGGTGGCGATGAGGCGTTCGTTGCTCTGTGCGGGTGATGTAGCTGGGTCGTCGCGGTAGAGCACGCTGAGGATCTCGCTCAGGTCGTCTCGCCAGGTTCCGGTGGCGAGCAGCTGGCGGATCGATGCCGGGGCGGGGCTGTTTTCTGCCAGGCCTCGCAGGGAGAACGACGTCAGGTAGGCCAGGGCCAGCCAGCCGCGCTGGAATTGGTTGGTCACCTCGCTGAGGGCGGCGTCGCTGTCGACGGCGTGGAAGAAGGCCAGGGTGCGCCATTGGGGCGAGGTCAGATACTGGGCGACCTGGGGGTGGCTGGTGTCGAGGGGCGCCAGGGTGAAGGAGGCTGCGTCCACGTTCAGTCGGAAGCCGAGTGCGGCCGGTTCCCCGTTCAGGGTGTAGCGCACGGTGCGTGCGTCGGTGGTGCCCCCGTCGTAGCTGACCTCAAAGCGCGATCCGCATGTCATGCGGCGCACCTCGATGGGGTTGCCTGCCTCGTGGGTGGCGAAGCCCACGCTGGTGATGCGTTGTCCCCAGGGCGAGGGGTGGGGAATATCGGCGGGCAAGGGGCGTGCGCCGGCTTCGACGACGAGTTGTGAGCCCCACAGAGGAAATCCTTGGGACCGGTCGGCGACCTGCTTGTCCGGCTTGCTCAATTGCAGTCGGTGCGGGCGAAGGACGACGACGTCTGACGGTTCTTGGCCGGTGAGGGTTGGGGTCCAGCGGCCTTCGGCGGTCGAGACGGGCACGAGGGTGCTGTCGAGTTCCAGGGTGTCCTGGCCCAGTGGCGGGATGGGCAGCCAGGTGCGGTGGTCGTCGTGCTGGTGGCCGTAGCGGCGGCTGATTCTTCCCGGTACGGCCTCGCGCAGGGCTCTGGCAATCGGCAGCAGTTCATCGGCGCTGTCCTGCTCAGCCGTGTTGGCTGTGGGCTGCGCAGCGAAGGGCAGGATCAGGGCGACTTCGGGCACGTTCAGGGGGTCGAACAGGGTGCGTGTGATGAACTCCGGGAGCACCGCTCTGGGTTCGGCGCCGGGGTCTTTGTCCTGGAGGACTTGCCAGTCGTTCTTCAGCCGGCGCAGCGCGGTGGGAACGACGCTGAGGAGCAAGGAGCGCGGCTCTTCCCACAGCAAGGCTTGTACGTCGTCGGCGGTCAGGTGCAGTGACGCCTTGAGGTGGCGGGCCAGGTCGTCTTGGAGAGCGGGAGTGGTCAACAGACTCTCCAGCAGGTGCGCCAAGGCTTCACCAGCGGCCTTCTTTTCCTTGCTGCTGCTTCCCCCGCTGGGTGCGGTCAGCAGCCCTCGAGGGTCGGCCCACCAATGGCTGGGGCGGATCTTGCGCCCGGCCCAGTCCAGCAGTGATTGCGCTCCTTGAATCTTGATGACGAAGCGATTGTGGACCGGAAGGTGGCGTGCGGGCACTTCGGGCTGAAACAGCGTTTCGTAGGCCTGGTAGGCCAGACGGTCGCGACCGTAGTCGGAGAGGGTGATGACGGTCAGGGGGCGCATGGCGCGTTGGCGGCCGGCCCGGCCGCGGCGCTGGATGAAGGCTGCCGCGTCGTGGGGTGCCTTGTGCTGGAGTACCAGTCCCACGCGGGGGTCGTTGAATCCGACCTCGAGGGAGGCCGTCGCCACCGTCAGGTTCGCTTGGAGATCGACTCCGACGTCCTGGGAGGAGGTGCGTGCGATGCGCAAGGCGTGGTTGGCCCTGCCAGCAGCGAGTACGTGGCCGATTTTCTCCATGAGGTCCCAAGACTGGCCCTCACGGTAGCGTGCCTGGTGCTGGGCGCGCGTCGGGGCCCGCAACGCTGCAAGAACCGGCTTCTTCCCCGGCTTACCGTAGCGGTTTTGTCCTCCTTCGGCGTCCCTGAGATCGTCGTAGAAGCGATTGGTGACGTCCAGGTCGTCGGTGAAGAGGAATCCGGTGGAGCCGTAGAGTGCCGCGTCCTCTTCCGGATCGAGCATGCGTCCAAAGAGCATGGCTGTCTGGATCGACGTCGACAACAAACTGCTGCCTGCGATCGGATCGCCACGCAAGGCCAAGGCGTATTCGCGGCCCTCGTGGTCCATGCTGTCATCGGTGGGCTGAATGTATTCCACGCGGCTTTCGCGCAGTCCTACCAGGCGGGCGAAGAACCCTGCAGCATCGCGCAGGGTCGCGCTCAGGCCGACGAAAGCCACCGGTTTGCGGACAGCGTGCTGCCAACGGCGCAGCAGCAGGGCGGTTTGCGCTCCGTGGATCCCCGAGTAGGTGTGTACCTCGTCAAGCAGGACGAGGGAAGGCACTGCGCCGCCTTGCCAGCCCAGCAGGCGGCTGAGCCCGCCACCGGCGCTGTTCAGGTTGAGCATTTCGGTTGTCGTGAACAGCAGGTCAGGAGGTGTGTCTTCCTGAGATTTACGAGTCAGGGCAAGGACGCCGTGGGGAATGGTGGCACGGCAGGCTGGAGCCAGACAGGTCAGGCGCTCTTGATTGCTCCGGCGATCAGCATCACGCCACAGCAGTTCACCGCGCTCGCACGCGGGGCAGGTCAGGTACGGGCAGACGGCGCCATCGCGCGTGCGCTTCCAGGCAGTACGGCCCGTGGCGCCGGGTAGCAGGCGAGTGTCGTCTTGGCGGTACGGCGTGTCTCCGTACAGGGCTCCCAGTCGAAACGGCCGACGCCCCAACTTCAGCAGGGCAGGCTCCAGTGAGCGTGCGGTGCTCAATGCCTCGCGCAACTGGTCCCGTAGAAGTTCCTTGCGGGGATACAACGCGAGCGTATGCAGGCGAAAGGTGTTGGGGCGAGCGCGCTCGGCCATGGCCGCAAAAGCTGGCAGATAAAAAGCCAGAGTCTTGCCGCTGCCGGTGCCAGCGCCCACGATGACGCCACTGGAGTGAGGGCGTTGCAGGGCGCCAGTCACCGCCGCGGTGGCCTCGACCTGGAAGCGGGCGAGGTCGCGGGCGCCGATCTGGGTTTGCGCCACCAGGTGTTGAACGGCTCCCCAGCCTGGTTGGCTGTCCAGTTCCTTCAGTGCTGTGGCTGCTGGAATGTTGCGTTGAGGGTAGCGGCGTGGCGCGGTGTGCAGGCGGTAGTCGGCCACGAGTCGCTTGCCGCTTTGCCACCACGGTGTGGACTCATCCCGCGCTTGCCAGGGAAAAAGCTGCCGCAGTTGTGCTGCGAGTCGGACACTCTCTGCAAGGCGTGTGCGGTACTGCGCAGGGGAGGTGTCGGGCACTTTGAAGAGCCAGGCCCGGTCGCGGAACTCATAGAGCAGGTCCTCGCTCGACATCTGCGCAACGTCCGCGGGGGCCTTGGGCAGCAAGGATTCTATGACGTCGAGGACTTCATGCTCGGTCAGGGATCCGTCGGTGATACCCCACGACACGAGAGGCAGTTCGCGGTCCTCGAGGGCGTTGAGGACCAGGTTGTAAAAGCGCGCCAGCGCAGGTGAGATCACGCTCGCCTCCTTCGGACTTCCAGGTCGCCATCGAGTTGGCACTGGCGCAGCAGCGCGATTTCTGCGTCGGTGATGTCCTTCAGTAGCTGCGAGGTACCAGATGCCAGGCGGTCCAGCAGTGTCTGCAGTTCCGGCGGGGGGGCCGGGGCGGTGCTGAGCAGTTCGGCCAGCTCAGCATGCGCGTTGGCAAACAGGGTGATCGCTGATGCATCGACTTCTGCGGTCCGGGCGGCTTTGACGAGGTCCTGGTGCAGTGACTTCGCTCGGCTCTGCTCGCTGATGGAGAGCATGACTTGCCGGGCCAGTTCCAGTCCGGCCAGTTGCGTCTGCGTCCACTGCCGCCAGGCCTCCTGACTGTCCCGGGCGATGCGCTCTACCGTTTTTTGTACTGCGGTCGATGCGCGAGTGAAGGCCGCGTTGGGGGGCAAGCCGCCGCCCTCGCACTGACGGGAGAATGCCGCCAGGCCGGAGCCGACTCCGGACAGGTCGATGTCCGGGCTTGCGGGTTGCATCATCAGCGAGCGGGCGATACGGAGGTGGCGCTGCAAGGTGACCAGGTGGGTCCGCAAGACGATGATGCGTTCGCTGATGCGCCGCGCTTCCTCTTCTCCCTTGGCTCCCTCGTTGAGACGGCGTGCTTCAGCCTGAAGGCGTTCTGCCTTTTGCAGGACAGACAGGGGCCCGCTCATCGGTCTTCTCCCTCTACGTTCATCGCCTGCCACTCGGTCAGAATGTCCTGAACTGCCCGGGCGGCTTCGTCGCCGTGGGAGTTGGTTCGAGATTCTGCGTGGTCCAAGGCAGCGGTCAGCCACGTCTCGCTGGCCACGAGAAACTCCTGCACGACCTGCACGGTTGCGCCGCGGTCTCGCGCGGCAGCAGTGATGGATGCCGCGTGGCGCGCAGCATCGGTGGCGTCTGAATCGTCGACTTTACGCAGGTCGTCCTCGAGTTGGTTGAGGATCTTCCAGTCGACGTCGCGGGCACCTTCCAGCAACTTGGTGATCTGCTTGAAGGTTGCCCGAGGGATCGAGATGCTCGCGTCCTCGGCGGCCGCGAGGGCGTCGCGTACTGCGGCCAGGACCTGCGCGGAAGTAGTACCGCGCGGATGATGCTGGCGAATGACGTCCAACTGACCGCGCAGGGAGGCGCTTTGGTTGTTGACGACGTCGATCCAGTTGGCGAAGTTCTTGACGGCCGGCTTCACGTGGTCCGGCGGCGGTTCCTTCCCTTCCATCTGCCAGTCCCACTGTGTGCACGCCTGACGCAACAGCGGCAGAGTTCGGGCAGCGTCGATCAGGCGCGGTTGCCCGTTGCCCTGAGCCACGCCCAGTGCGTTGCGAAGCCATTCGACCAGGGCGGGCCTGTTGGGGAGGTGGGACTCCAGCAGTTTGTTCCATGCAGGATCGCGGTCGGCTGCGTCCTGACGCTTCCATGAACGCCCGTCATGGAAGGCTGCCGCCAAGAGGTCGGCCTCGTCCATGCCAGGCCATGCAACACCAGCCAACGCAGCACCGATGAGCGAAGCCCTCAGTCCGAGGACCAGTTCGTCGTCGGTGATCTGCAGGCTTGTTTGCAGGGCCGTCGTAAAAGACGCAGCGTAGCGGTCTGCGTCGGCACTCAACCGGCGTACATGCTCTGCTCGTTGCGCGGGGTGGCCGTTCTTCATCAGCAGGATGCTGTGCAGGTAACGACTGTTTCGCGCGGTCCGCTTGATACGAATGGGTGCGGTCGCAGCGCCGACCAGGTTTTCCGTTGCCCCTTCGATGGAGACCACACGGGCGTTGACGGGCCACACGGCGCGGGCGGTGGTTTGAGATTGTTCCGGCATCAAGGGATCGATCCAGCGGTAGCGCTGGACGACCGCGCCGATGAGTGCGGTGCGCAGCTCCGAAGCAACGGACTGCAGGAGCACCTGGTCTCGAGTGAGCCAGTCATCCACTGCCTTGAGCTTGGCCAGAAGCGATGGTAGAAGGTCTGATTCAGCGGAGACAGGAGCGGTCGTCGTCGGCGTGCTGGTGACGGTGCTCCTCTTGTCCCCTTCAGCTTTTACCTGGGCTTTCGGCGTCTGTTTGATCGCTGTGCTGTCGCCAGAGAAGGTGCGGTGTTCCAAGGCGAAGGCGTCGATGACGGCGTTGGGCAGGGCGTCGGCGTGGGTGGGGGCGTTTCCCCAAAATTCCAGGACAAGCTTGCGGCGGAAGGCATCCAGGTGGTCCTCAGCCTCGACCACTTCCTGCACTTCGGCAGGCAGTGGGTCATCAACGGCTGCTGTAGGGAACTGAGAACGGAAGCGGGCGTCGGGGAAGGATCCTTCCTTGAGCGCGGTCGCGTGCTCGACCAGGACAGGACGGATCACGCTTCCCAAAACGGTGCGGGGGACAAACGCGTAAGGGTCGCTGCGTGGGGCAGTGGCGTGGATGGTGCGCACCAGCGCAGACTCGTTGAAGGGATAGAGCCCAAAGCCCTGGGAGGTTGCCCCGAACTGCTCGTGGCATTGGGTGATCAGGGGGCAGGATTCGCAGTGGTTGGTGACCTGTCCGTCGTCCGCGCTTTCCAGGGCGTCCCGTCCAAGGCGGGCGGCGTTCAGATACCGCCCGACGAACGAGGCGATCTCTTCCTCGCCTTGGTCGTCCTGGGTGAAGGGCACGTTGAGGTTGTAGACGTAGCCGGTCGTTGCCCGCACGCGGGTCAGGGCAGTTTCCGGCAGGTCCTTGAAGTAACCCGTGGTGACAGCCATGAGGGTGCGGATGGGCGCCAGGCTTGCGCTGCCAAAGCGGTTGCCCGCCTCGATGACCGCATCGAGAAGATCTTTCTGGACGCCCTGAATGAGTGCAAAGTCTTCGATCAGCAAAACGATCTCTTTGCCCTCGCGGGCGTACTCCCGCCGCACCTTGAGCATGGCGTCCTGCAGGCGGCCGGAGCCCAGGCTGGCTACCTGCTTGACGGCCGTTTCCAAGTGCTGGTTCAGCAGGTCAACGGCAGCCTGCTGCAGGAAGGGGTTACCCGAGATCGCGCCGACCAGTTTGATCGTGATCTGGGCGGCCTGGTGGAGATCGAGCAGGTCGGTCGGTAGATCGTCGATAGTGAAGGCCATGGGACGGTCTGGTTCGCCACCCGCGCGGTCATGAAGCAGCTGCTCTGCCAGTTCGGTGATGAACTTGCCCTGGGCGAGCATGGAGGCACTCACGTGGGGGTCTTGCAAGATGACGGTCAGGCCGCGGGGGCCGGCCAGGGGGCGGGCGTGCTGCGGAACGTCGCGGACTGTGGTGGCGGCCAGGGATTCACTCAGTGCGTTGACCAGTCGCCTGCTGAGCGTGGCGACGTCCATGCTGTCGGTGAAGCGATGGATGTCGTCGCGCAGTTTGGCCAGGTTGCCGTCCTGGACGCTGGCGAGGAGGGCGTCGATGACGGCCCGCAGACTCGTCTTGGCCTTTTCCAGGTAGATGACCTTGCGCTTGGCCGAGTCGGGCAGCGTTTCGCCTACCCAGCGCACCAGGTGGGATTTTCCCGTGCCGGAGTCACCCACAATCGGCACCAAAAGTGCACCGGTGTCGGATTTCAGTGCAAGGAACTCATCGCGGACGGTTTTCTCGTCGACCAGGGCGCCGTCGGCCAAAACGGAGCGCCCGTCCAGGCGGGAGCGGCGGATACGCAGCGGTGCATGCGTGGCCAGGAAGACCGCTCGGGAAGGGCTGACTGCTTCGGTGTTGATCGTCGTAGCTGCCGTTTCAGGCTTCCAGCACAAAAAGCCGCGAAGGTCAGCCATTCTGGTCCTCCGAGATGACGATGTCGGACACGTAGTGCGAGGGGCGGTCGGGGTCGTGAAGGCTCAGGATGCGCTGCGCATCGGCATCTTGCTGCAGAACGAGCCAGCCCTCGTCTTCACCGCGCAGGAGAGCAAAGGACAAGGCAGGGCCAGCCGATCGTGCTCCTGGGTCGGGGATTCCCAAGGCCGTGGCGTACTCACCGCCGGGAAGCACCGGTAGGGCTGTGCGCAGGGCCTGGGCGGCGTCAACGGCGTTGACGCGTTCCCCGATCCCCCACATCGTCAGCATGGTCTGTTTGATGGCTGCCGTGCAGTCCGGCGACAGGGGCCCCTTGCCCGAGGTGGGCAGCAAGGGAGTCGCTCCGAAGCCCAGGGCGGGGGCCCAGTGCACGAAGCGATTCCAGCGGGTGTCATTTTTGGAAGCGGTGCCCGCTTCGGGGTTGAGGTCGACAGACTGCTCAAGCTGAGCGATATCCCAAGTGGCGGCTTCGCCCAGGGGGTCTCGGGACAAGAACCACACGAGCGTACGGGTCAGGTCCCGCGGACCGGTCTGCGAAGGATCCTGTGCCAGTCCCGCATTGAGGTCACTGTCCAAGACAGCACGGCGAAGGCAGGCAGCGAACGCGGCGAAGTGCGTGCCGTCCACGCTCACAGCATGTCCAGCGAGCCGGATGCGGTTGTCTTCCTCTGCGATCAGCCCCAGGTCCCGCAGGGTGCGTACGGTTTGATCGAAGGTCTTGTTCTCCTTTCCCTCGGTGAGCGAGGGCGGAGCCAAGAACGACCGTGCCCGGTCGACGGGCAGTGGCTTGCCTTCTGCGGCAAGCAGTCGAACCACGGCCCACATAAAGGGTGGTACCGAGGCTTCCACATTCAGCAGGGCCATCAGAAAGACTCCAGGGCAGTACGTACCCACAGGTGGGCGCGGTGGATGGCAATGAGAGGGGCTTTGGGGCGGTCCGGATGCGTCAGGGACCGGGGATGCAGCAGGTACGTCACATCCTGGGACTCAAAACGCATCGCCGCTTCCGGCCCCATGACGGAATCCTCCGGGTCCATGAGCCAGACCAGGGGGTTGGTGTAGCGGTCGAGGAGGTCTCCATCGGAGTCCACGATGAGGGGATGCGGGCGCACGTCGCGCTGCAGTCGTCGGGTGGAAAGGCGGCTGATTCCCGGACCGCCCACGGCCGACATCCCCCGTGCCGCCAACCGCTCGAGCAGTTCGGGTATGAGTTCGTTGAACTCTTGTTGGGTTTCCCAGTAGATGGAAAGACACGAAAGGTCTGTCCTGAAGCGCTGCAGGGGATCTGCGCTGCTGGTGGGCCAGGACGGCACCGGGGGCCGGGGTTCCACGGCCAGTCGGTAGTAGCCGGCAGCACTCCCGCGCGCGGGGCCGTTCTTACGGCAGTGCGGGCACCCGCGGCAGGTGACTGCAGTGGGCAAGGTGCCCCCCTGGTACGGCACGCGATAATGCTCTGCCAGTGCCTCGCCCCAGCAGCGTTCACTGCGCAAAATGGTGCGCAGTCGCCCGCCCGCACTGTGCTGGTCGGCGATGATCTGCTGACGCACCTGGTTGAAGTGGGCGCCAAAGTAGTCAAGGTCATTGGTTTGGCCGTCGGCGAGGATGATGTCGAACTGCTTGCCCAGTGCGGCATAGAACGCATCGGATCGCTGCTGCCAGGCTGCGTCGGTTTCCTCAGGTGCGCGCACAGGCGGCTCAGGGATGGTCACCGTGATTAGGCCGGCTCTGACCATCAGGTTGAGGATGCGTTCGTTCCAGGTGCGATGTTGGTTGAAGCCTTCGTGCATATCGGCGGGCAGGGAATCAAGGCTGATCCGGTAGGCGCCGCTGGGGGTGCGAATGCGGTCGCGCCACATGGCCCGCCATCGTTTCCAGGCACGCTTGGTCGTCAGTTGCGGATCGCGGTTGAGGCGTTCGGCCAACTCCTCATCGCCGGGGGCGGTGGCCATGTAGGCGATGCAGGGGTTGCCGTCGCGCCCTGCGCGGCCGACTTCCTGGTAGTAGCGATCGGTGGTTTCCGGCAGGCAGGCGTGAACGACGGTGCGTACGTCGGCGAGGTCGACTCCCAGACCAAAGGCTGAGGTGCCGACGACCACGTCAAACCGGGTCGGGCTGGGCCCGGCAGGCGTGGAGCCCGCCCAGCCTTCCAGGGCAGCACGACGATCATCGTCCTTGGAGTCGCCGGTCACCTGGGTCACGCGGCGGAAGCCCACTGAGCGAAGCCGCTCAGCCCAGGCTTCGGCGTCCTTGACGCGCGTCGTGTACAGCGCCAGCGGCTTGGGCAGCATGGCGACGGCCTCGATGACGGCTTCCTGCCGCGTTTCCGGGTCCGGGCAGGTGTCGACGTAGTAGCTGGGCTCGTGGCGCAGTTGCGCCGCCCAGACCACCTGCGCCTGTCCTGGTTCGGCAAACAGTTGTTCCAGCAGGATGACCTGGCGGCTGGTGAGGGTGGCGCTCATGGCCACGGTCACCGGGGCCTGCCCTGCGGGGGCCTTGTGCAGCCAGGTGCGCCGGTGGCTGGCCATGGTTTGAAAATCGGGCCGAAAGCCTGTGCCCCACTGCTCGACCAGGTGTGCTTCATCGATGATGAAGTACTGCAGCAGTCCCGCCTCGGCAGCATCCTCCAGCGGCTTCTTCAGCGCCGTCACCACTGCTTCGGGCGAGGTGAACAGCAGGCGCTGGCGGCCGGTGCGGACGTCGTCGCAGATCTGCTGCTTGACCTCCTGCGGCAGGCCGCTGGTATAGGCGTAGCGTCCGGTCGGGCTTCGTTTGCCTTGCCGTTCAAGGGTGGCTTGCGTTCTGGCTTCCATGTCCAGGGCCAGGATGACGGTGGGCACGACCACAACGGACACGCCCCCGCGGGCACCGGCCAGCAGGGCTGAAGCCTGTGCGACCGCGGTCTTGCCGTGTCCGGTGGGCAGGCACGCGATCGTCGTGGTGCCGGCGGGGGCGAGTGCGACCGCTCGGGCCGCCTGCTGCTGTCCGACGGAGACGTACTCCTGGTATCCCAAGGCCTCGTGCCAAAAGGGATCGGCAGGCTGAGGTTCAAGGTGTCGCCGGAGCGGCGAGTCCTCTCCGAGGTAGACCTGTTCCAGATCCTTTTGAGCGTTGTCTTGTGCTTCGGGCGTCAGCGCTCGCGGGTGCCACGGTTGGGCGAAGACCCGCAGGCCTCGCGCGGTTGGAAGGGTCCGGCAGGCCATCTGTTCCCACTGCTCGCGGCTGGGCAGTGCCGGATCCAGGGGGACGTCGAGCCCGGTGTGGTTTCCCCTGACGGCAGCCTCCAGCAGCACCTGGCGGGTCAGCGCCGCAATGTCGCGCCAGGCGACCGCCTGGGTGTGCTGTGCCGCCTGGTCGGCCAGGGCGTCCTGCAGCCGTCGCAGGGTGCCGGCAGCCGTCTTCGACGGTATCTGGGGCCATGCGGCAAACAATTCCTGGGCCTGCGCCCACGCATCACTCATGGTGCTCCGCCTTCCGGAAGCCGCCGCGCACGATGCAGGTGGCAGCCACCACGCGCACCGAGGGGCGGATGAGCCCCTCCACGAGATCGCCTGCCACGGCAACATCCAGCAGATAGCTCTCGGTATCCCCCAGCAGATGACCGGCTGCCTGGCGCGCCTGGGCCTGGGCGGTTGCGACGGCGAGTTGCTGGCGTGCCTGCTCCTGCGCCGTGGTGCACCTGCTCACGAGGTCGGTCGCCTGGAACAGGTGGGCCCGGGCCGCGCCCTCGGCCGCTTGTGCCGCATGCCGGTACTCCTGCCAGCCACCGAACACAGCCAGCAGTTGGCCCTGGTTGGTGACATTGTAGTTCTGATCTCTCTTCGTTTCCTTGCCGTTCTTGTCCTTGCCGTAGGGGGCATTCAGCCAGGCGCAGACCGCCGGGTCGGCCAGAGCCGTGGGGTGCCCCGCGCGCGTCCACACCTTGAGGGTGAACGGGGGCATGAGGCGATCAGCCTGACGCCTCAGCGCGCGCCGGGCCTCCGGTACGTCTTCGAGGCGGCGCAGTGCGGCACTGATGTCCGCTTCCACGAGATACTCGAGTCCGAAGTAGGCCTCATCGGCTCCGCGACAGGTGGGGTCGAAGCGGCGGAAAGCTGTGGCCTGACCGCATTCATCGGTGAAGACGATGTCGGCGAGCAGGTCCACGAAGGGGTTGCCCGCGCGAAACAGCCTGGTTCCCGGGGCCCGCAACGCGGTGGACCGGTTGAAGACTCCCTGCGTCATGTCGGCATGCATGCGCTCGGCAGCTGCTTTGTAGCGGCGTGGGTCGATCAGCGGGCGTGAGGAAGCAACGTCGAAGTAATCGCGCTGGTGGCCTGCGACGGTACGCGTGCCGTGCCGGAAGCCCAGGCCGCCGTTGTTTCGGTCGGCGTAGTGCACCAGGTCCGTCCGCAGACGTGGCCAGTCTTGTTCCAGGCGATCCAGGGCGGCAGCAATCTGCCGTGTCTGCTCCGACGCCTCATGTACGGACTCCAGCATGTCCATGGTGTCGATATCCCGCTTGGCCTGGCGCAGTTCTTCGCGGATGCTGGGCGCCAGCGAGGTCAGCCGCCCCGGACCGTCGACGAGGGCTTGCCCCCACACACCGGGCAGCCCATCAGCAATGATGTCCTGCAGGGTAGAGACAGATGCGGTGAACAGGTCGTATCCCTCGTGCAGCACACGCGCCCACGCGCCGCAAAACGCCTCATCGCCTTCGCGGTCGCCCACGCGGAACTGCTGCGCCGGCCGGTTTTGGCGCAGCGATTCCACCCCGCGGTAGCGGTCCACGCGTCCGATCCGCTGCTCCAACCGGTTGGGATACCACGGCAGGCGCACGTGCACCACCGTGTCGGCGAGTTGCAGGTTCAGCCCGTCCTCGGCGGATGCGTCAACGACAAGGATCTGGGACTTCGTGGTGTCGCCTGCCGTGCGCCAAGCCAGCACGGCCTGCTCGCAGGCGTCCGATCCGACGTCGAGGGTGTGCAGGCCCACGACGGCCGCGGGTGCCTGCTCGCGCAGCGCATCGGCGACCTGCCCGGCCAGGCTTCCAGGGCCGCAGAAGATCACCGCCCTGGTTCCGGGGCGGACCACCGACAGCAGCGCCTTAGCCAGGACCGTACGGGCCGATACACCGGAGTGGTCGGCGTACTCCTGAATGTAGGCGTCCAGCAGGTCACTCTCGCCGGGCACCGGGGCCGGCGCGGCAAGGTAGCCGCGTTCCTGATCGGTGAGTCCTGCCTGGTCGGCGGCTCGACTGTCGTGGTGCACGCGCCAGCGCAAGGCAGAGAGCACGTCCTTGAACAGGGCCCCGGCCCGTGAGGCGAGTACCGCCAGCGCCATGCCGTAGGCGGTCTGCTGGGTTTCGTCGGCTTCGGTGTCCAGCAGGTGATCAGCGATCAGGGTGCGCCATTGCAGCAGCAGCGCCTGGGCCAACTGGTGTTCCCCGGATTCCACCGCGAGCAGGCGCGGGCGGGTACGTCCCCGCACTTCGTAGGGCACCAGGTCCGATGCTTCGTCGTCGCGCAGCACGGAGGCGCGGCGGTGGCGGATCACTCGTCGGTGCAGGCGGTAGGTCTCACTGAGGTGAGCCCTCAGTGCCTCGACGCGCACTTCCAGTTCCGGGGCCTGCTCCTCGTCCGCCAGTTCGTCGTCGTCGGTGAGCAGCGCCAGCACCTCGGTGGCCAGACCGTCGAAGTGGCCATCGTGGGGCACCAACTCACGCAGGTTGTGGATGGTCATCGGCAGCAGTGCCGGGAAGTAGGCATCCAACTGGAAGGCGCCGTCGGCGAAGTCTTTGCGCCGCCGGTAGCGCTCTTCGAAGGCGGCACGGTCGTCCCAGCGGTACAGGTGTTTATCCAGGAGGTGCAGCAGGCCCAGGTGGGTGACGTAATGTGAGGTCACCGGGGTGGCCGACAACAGCAGCAGGCGCGTGGCCGAGTGGGCGATGCCGCACAGTTCGCGGTAGGGCGACTGCGTCGGCTCGGTGATCGTCTGGACGAGAAGGTGCGCCTCATCGACGATCAGCAGGTCAGCCTCGCGGTAGGTAGCCCACTTGTCGGGGGTGTCGTGAGCGGTGAAGGTGATGCGTGCTTCGGGGAAGTCATCGATGAAGAACTTCTCCAGCATTTCGCTGCGCCATTGCCTGACCAGGGGCGCCGGCGCGAGCACGACAACTCGCGCGCGAGGGTTGTCGATCAGCGTCTGGCGAAAGATGTAGCCGGCTTGGACGGTTTTGCCCAGGCCCACCTCATCGGCCAGCAGGTAGCGCTGCACGGGGTCGGAAAGGACGGTCAGCGCGGCCTGGATCTGATGGGGGTAGATCTCGACAGCAGAAGACAGCAGGGCCGGGATACTTCCGCTGGCGCCGCGCTGGGCGATGAGGCCGTGCAGCATCGGCAGGCGGGCATCGTGGAAGTAGCCGGATTCGTTGCCTCCCGCGCCCAGTGTTGCCACCGGGTTCCTCACGGGCTGGTCCCAGCGCACGTGCAACTCTGTCGTGCGCACCGGCGGATGCACGTTCGGATGATTGGGGAACCGGACGTAGTACACGCCTGGGTCGCTCCCCTGAACCCGCCCCACGAACCAGACGCCCGTGCTCGGGTCACGCCGATACACGCGGGTCTGGTCGGGCAGGCTGACCGGCGTGCACAGGTGCGCAGCCACCCACTGCGTGTGAACAACCGGTTCCGCTATCGACTCGAAGAAGTCGACCTTGACGTTGTCGCCCTCGACTGCCGTGACACGCCCAACCCCCGGAGAACCGACAAACCGAACAAAACTCCCCACCCTTGGCCTTGACATCACACTTCCTTCACGGGGCGCTCACATCCGGCAGGCTGAAGCGTAAACGGCACCTCTGACAGTAACCCCGCCCGGGTATGCCAATCCGGTCTGCGATCACGAGAGTAGGGTCTCCGCCTTAGGGTGATTTGTGCCGTCTCATGCCGCCCCTCCCTTGTGTCGACGTTCACTCACGCTAGCGGTGATCACGCCATTCGTGGTCTCTCTGATCGGGTTGGCCGCTCGTAACGTGCCGCAGGACGCCGGGCGGGCCGACTCGAGTACTTCCTGCCGCCCGCAAAAGCTGGCTCTCTTTGGGTGTGTCGACCTGCCCGGTGTCCGTTCGCGGCTTGACTCAACAGAGGCATGAGCATCGGCCACCCCACGCTTCTCGAAGTCGGGATGTCACCTGCGGATTCCACTGACCCGACGTCCGAGAGAGAGGACCGCCGATGATGCTGATCGGTATCGATCCGCACAAGTCGACCCACACGGCCACGGCCGTGGATCCCGAGACCAACCGTGATCTGGCATCGATCCGCATCGACGTGACGCTCTAGGAGTACCAGCACATGCTGGACTGGGATGCCAGTGGCTCGAGCGGCGATGGGCCGTCGAGAACACCAGGGGCCTGGGACGCCATCTGACTTCATGGCTGCTTGCCCGGGGGCAATGCACCAGAACGACTGGTCGCGCGCCGAGTCGTTCGCCGAACGGGCCGTTAACCTGCTGGACGACGCGTTCACCCGGGCCGCCTGCGGCACCATCCTGATCAACAAGGCCGATTTCTTCGCTAGCCAGAGCGACAACCGGCGGCAGGAATTCCTCCAGCGCGGGAATAAGCACTTCGAGGTGGCCTCCCTCGGACCGGGCGATGTCGCTGGCGGAGAGCGTCACGGAGTGCGACGTCCCGGAATAGTCCACGCCGATCGCCGAGTTGCTTCACGAGCGGAAGCTGATCTACAGCGGCCTGCGCCTGGACCTCCGATACGACCTGGCACTGGACTCGGTCCGCCAAGCCGACGTGCTGTCCCGCCGATGGAGAAACCTGTCGGAGTAGGGCCTCCCCGCTGAAGGTCCAAGGGGTCGACTCCCGACGGAGTCGGCCCCTTGGGTCTGAGTTGGAGCGCCCTCATCACTCCCGGCTCCGCTCACCATCCATGCGCCGAGCGTGGAATACCGGCACTGCCATGCTCGTGACGGCCGCAATCAATAGGGTTGCCCGCGGAAGGCTGGTTCGCGAAGGACTTGGATCGCCTCCCTGTGGCACGCCCGCCCCACCGATCTGATCGATGCGGCATCCGCCTACCGGGACCTCACAATGAGGCTCCGTAAGGACCTCGAGACCGGCGTCCCGCACTACTGGGTGCATCGAGGACAGGGCCCACCGTGCGGAAAGGCGCATGCAACGCAGCGCACATGACGGCCAGCGCAGCGCGAACTGCTATCGATTGGTGCATGGCACGACGGCGTCCTGTACTGATGCCTTGGAGCCGGTCCCCGCAGCGGGCACCCCAGTGCTGGGTCGCGTGCGTACAAGCCGGGGGCGTTTTGAAATCCCGGGTGGCCCGTTTCGGAGGCGTCCGCGTTAAGGCGCTGACCTGGGCCTGGAGCGTTTTCGACAGATCCCACGAAGGCGGGGAACTGTCCGAAGTGTGTCGAACGGGCGCCATGTGCGGAGCCGGTTCCCGACGCGTTCGGGCAGGGTGGCGATCGGCCTGTGGTGGCCTGCTCGCCGCCGCCAGTGTAGCGGGTGGCGTTCTCGGCGTACCGGGGGTTCGGGCGCAGGGGTGGTGCTCCTCGGCGACGGTGCGTGCGGCGTCGGGCGCGGCCCTGCGGTGATCGTTCACGCCGGCCGGCCGCTCGCGGCTAGGGCCGTGTCACCTGCACCCGGTAGTCCCCCTTGGCGTCCTTCTCCAGTACCGAGATGCGTATCCCGTTGGCGCGGTCCGTGAAGGTTTCGCCGGGCTGGAACGCCGCGTCGGAGAGTTCGGCGTGGACGTTGGGGAGGCGGGTGCAGCCGGGGCTGTCCTTGGTGCTGTCGGCCACGGAGACCGGGCCCTGGCCTGTGTCCACGTCGGAGTTCACCTTGTAGATGAGGACGCCGGGGCGGCAGACCGCCTGGTCGTTGCCCGCCTGGGTGCGGACTTCGACGGCGTAGCCGGATTCGGCGGTCAGGGGGACGAAGGCAAGCTTCAGGCCGCCGCGGGTGGCCAGGGGTTCCAGGACGTGGTCCGTGGTGCCGGGGCGGGCGGCGCAGCTGACCTGGTCGTTGTCGAGCCAGCCGAGCTTCCACTTGTGCCAGCCCAGCAGGTCGTTGTTGGCGCCCCAGTCCTCGGACATGATGTCCCAGTGCCCGACCGAGCCGCCGCCCTCCACCGTGTAGAGGTCGGGCAGGCCGAAGACGTGGCCGTTCTCGTGGGGCAGGACGCGGTATCCGGTCTGGGCGTACGAGCCCGAGCCGTCGTCCTGGCGGCTGTAGACGAAGGACGTGTTGGCGAGCGGCACCCCGTCGGCGAGGGGGGCTTCGTCGTTGCCCGAGAAGGTCACCGACAGCACGGTGTCCAGCGCCGAGGGGCCGGCGTTCGGGGTGACCAGGATGTTGACCAGGTCGTACTCGGTGAAGTCCACCTTCGGGTCGGCGGCGGCGACGATGTCGTTGACCAGGTGGCGGTAGCCCGGTTCGTACGGGGAGCCGCGCTCGATTCCGTACTCCGCGAAGGGCAGCGGCATCCGCAGCCACGAGGTGATCGGGGCCTCGGGTATATAGGTGAGCCGGCCGTAGGAGCTCGTGCGGAACCAGTCCGTGGTCTGGGGGAAGAATTCGGCGAGGCGGTCCTTCGCCGGCTCCGTGCCCGGGGCGTCCGGGAAGTCGATCATCAGGTTCAGGGCGTGGACCTGGCCGGTGGAGCGCGCGTAGCCGGGCTGGGTCGGCATGCCCTCCGACATCTGTACGCCCATGGAAGAGGCGATCCGGCACGGGCCGAGGCCGGTCGCCAGGGGGGCCGTGGCCGCCGGACCCGCCGAGGCCCTGCTGGGCAGTGGCAGGGTGCTGCTCGCCGTCGCCAGTGCCGCGATGACCAGGGCCGTTGCGGCGCCGAGTGCGACCGGGCGGCGGTGCTTGCGTATCCGGTGGCGTGGCTGCTGCATAGAGGCGCCTTCGGGGCCGCGGCAGCCGGCCGACCCTGACTGCGCTCTGTCGTCAGCCTCTGCCGGGTGATCGCGGGGCGCTCGCTGGGTGCGCCGATCGGTTGGTTTTTCCGATGGTTCCCCGATGGCGTATCCGGTGCGGCGGGTGGAGTGACGCAGGTCACAAAAGGTGCGGAAATAAGTGGGGAGGCCTTCCCCGTTTGCACTCGTGTCCCCGCGAAACGGGGAGGCGGTCCCCGGTTCGTTTCCGGCCGGGCCGCCCCGGAAGAGTAAGGAGCGCCGCCGTGGTTCCCGCCGCCCGTACCGCCACCGCACCGGCTCAGTCGCGCACGCCCCGGCCGAGGGCCGACGCGCTGCGCAACCGGGAGCGGATCGTGACGGCCGCGCGCGAGATGTTCGTCGAGTTCGGGCCGGAAGCGCCGCTCGACGAGGTCGCCCGCCGCGCGGGCGTCGGCAACGCCACCCTCTACCGGAACTTCCCCGACCGCGCCGCACTGATCCACGAGGTCGTGCTCTCGGTCACCTCCCGCACCACCGACCGCGCCGAGGAGGCCGCAGCCGAGGAGGCGGACCCCTTCGCCGCCCTCAGCCGCTTCGTCCACGCGGCGGCCGACGAACGCATCGGGGCCCTGTGCCCCATGCTGTCCGGCGGCTTCGACAAGGACCATCCCGAACTGCTCGCCGAGCGCCGGCGCCTCGAAGAGGCCGTCGAAGGGCTCGTCGCGCGCGCCATGTCCGCGGGGCGTCTGCGTACCGACATCGCCGTCGGAGACGTACTGGTCGCCCTCTCCCAGCTCACCCGGCCGCTGCCGGGCATCGCCTGCCCGAACATCGACCGGTTCACCCACCGCCACATCCAGCTGCTCCTGGACGGACTGGAGGCCCCGGCCCGGTCCGTGCTCCCCGGAACAGCGGCGACCTTGGAGGACCTGCGGCGCCGGATGTGATCCGAGCCCCGCTCCCTTCCTCTTCACCCTCACCCTCACCCTCACCCCGCCCCTGACCCGAGCCTGACCCGAGCCTGACCGACTCCGTCCGTCCTCCCTTCCTTCCTCCTTTCGCCGTGCCTTCGACGAACGAGCGCACGGTTGACGATCCCGCGCGCCCCGGCGCGTCCCTAGGTGGCTACTCCCATGTCGAAAACAGCTGATATCCAACTCCCCGACCCCAGCCGCTGGAAAGCGCTGGCGTTCATCGCGCTCGCGCAGCTGATGGTCGTGCTCGACGCCACGATCGTGAACATCGCCCTGCCGCACGCGCAGACCGACCTCGGTATCACCGACGCCAACAAGCAGTGGGTCATCACCGCCTACGCCCTCGCCTTCGGCGGGCTGCTGCTCTTCGGCGGGCGCATCGCCGACCTCTGGGGCCGCAAGCGCACCTTCGTCGTCGGGCTCGTCGGCTTCGCGCTGGCCTCCGCGCTCGGCGGCGCGGCACAGAACCAGGGCATGCTGTTCGGCTCCCGCGCACTCCAAGGCGTGTTCGGCGCGCTGCTCGCGCCCGCCGCGCTCTCGCTGCTCGCGGTGATGTTCACCGATGCCAAGGAGCGCGCCAAGGCGTTCGGCATCTACGGGGCGATCGCCGGTGGCGGTGGCGCCGTCGGCCTGATCCTCGGCGGTCTGCTCACCCAGACGCTGAACTGGCGCTGGACGTTCTTCGTCAACATCCCGTTCGCGATTGTCGCCGCAGCCGGTGCCTACTTCGTCATCCGCGAGCCCGCCGGCAGCCGTAACCGCTCCTCGCTGGACATCCCGGGCGTCGTCCTGTCCGCGCTGGGCCTGGTCTCGCTGGTGTACGGATTCACCCGCGCCGAGTCCGCGGGCTGGTCGGACGGGCTGACCATCGGCACGTTCGTCGCCTCCGGCGTCCTGCTGCTGGCCTTCGTCCTGACCGAATCCCGGGTCAAGTCGCCGCTGCTGCCGCTGCGCGTCGTGATGGACCGCAACCGCGGTGGCGTCTACCTCTCGCTGGGCCTGGCCGTCATCGCGATGTTCGGCCTGTTCCTCTTCCTCACGTACTACCTCCAGGTCGTCAAGGGCTACTCGCCGATCAAGACCGGCTTCGCCTTCATGCCCATGATCGCGGGCATGATCACCGGGTCCACGCAGATCGGCGCCCGGCTGATGACGCGGGTCCCGGCCCGCAAGCTGATGGGTCCCGGCTTCCTGACCGCCGCCGTCGGCATGCTGCTGCTGACGCGCCTGGGCATCGACTCCTCGTACGCGGCGGTCATCCTGCCGGGCCAGCTCCTGCTGGGTCTGGGCATGGGTACGGCGTTCATGCCGGCCATGTCGCTGGCCACGCACGGGGTCGAGGCGCGGGACGCGGGTGTCGCCTCCGCGATGGTCAACACCTCGCAGCAGGTCGGCGGTGCGATCGGTACGGCCCTGCTGAACACGATCGCCGCCTCGGCCGCCACGGCGTACGCCACCTCGCACGCCGCGCTCGGTGCCAGTGACCCGGAGCTGCTGAAGCTCCAGTCGATGGTGCACGGCTTCACCGGTGCCATTTGGTGGGCCGTCGGCATCCTCGTGGTGGCCGCCGGGATCGCGCTGACCTTCATCAACGCCGGACGTCCGGCCGCGACCGGTACGTCCGCGGGCTCCGGCTCCGGCTCCGGCTCCGGTTCCGGTTCCGGTGACGCGGACGGTGTCGAGGACGAGGTCAGGATTCCGGTCGTCGCCCACTGAGCCGCTGCCGGCTGGTCCACCGCCGGCCGGTCCACTGCTGGCTGGTCCACCGCCGGCAGGTTCACTGCCGGCCGACCCACCGCCGGCTGGCCACCGCCGAGCCGATACGTTTCTGCCCCGGTCCCGTCGTGTCGTACGACGGGACCGGGGCAGAAGTGCGTGGAGGGGCGGCCGGGTCAGCGCAGCCAGGGCAGGTCGGCGTCCGCGCAATCGGGCTGCAGTCCGGCGGCCAGGACCTGCATGATCTCGCCGAGCGAGCGCACCTGCTCCGGGGTCAGGCGGTCGAACATCGCCTGGCGGACGGCCTTCACATGGCCGGGCGCGGAGCGGCGCAGCATCTCGTGGCCCTCGTCGGTGAGGACCGCGTTCTGGCCGCGCTTGTCGGAGGGGCAGTCCTCGCGGCGTACCCAGCCGTTCTTCTCCAGCCGGGCGACGGCGTGCGAGAGCCGGGAGCGGGTGATCTTGGCGTCCTTGGCCAGCTCGGTCATCCGCTTCTGGTGGCGGGGTGCCTGCGAGAGCTGGACGAGCAGGCCGTAGTAGATGTGCGGCATGCCGGCATCGCCCTGCAGCTGGCGGTCGAGGTGATCCTCCAGGAGCGTGGTGGCGTGCAGGTACGCCCGCCAGACGCATTGTTCTTCGTCGGTGAGCCAGCGCGGCGCACCGGTTGATGCCGTGGTCATGTACTCCACTGTACGACCTTTTCTTGAAAGTTGAACAAGATAGAGCTAAGGTCTCTCAAGGTAGGAGCTTGAAGATTAAAGCATCCTTCCTTCTGAAGCCTTCCAGTAGAAGACTTACCTTGAGTAGCAGCAGATGGGGAGTGTCATGACTGTCACCGCGGAGCGCATGCCCGCCCTCTATCTCTCCCACGGCGCCCCGCCCCTGGCCGACGACCCGGTCTGGCCCGGCGAGCTGGCCGCCTGGTCGGCTCGGCTGCCGCGCCCCACCGCCGTCCTCATGGTCTCCGCGCACTGGGAGGAGGCCCCGCTCGCACTCGGCGCGACCGAGACGGTCCCGCTGGTCTACGACTTCTGGGGCTTCCCCGACCACTACTACCAGGTGCGTTACGCCGCCCCGGGCGCCCCGCGCCTGGCCGAGAGCGTGCGCAAACTGCTGCGCGGCGCCGGTACGCCGGTCCAGGACATCCCGGACCGCGGCCTCGACCACGGGGCGTACGTACCGCTGGTCGAGATGTTCCCCGACGCCGACATCCCCGTACTCCAGATCTCCCTGCCGACGCTCGACCCGCAGAAGCTGATGGACATCGGGCGCAAGCTCGCCCCGCTGCGCGACGAGGGCGTGCTGATCGTCGGCAGCGGCTTCTTCACGCACAACCTCGCCGCCCTGCGGCACGCGGGCTCCACCCCCGGCTGGTCGGCGGAGTTCGACGACTGGGGGCAGCGCGCGCTCCAGGAGCAGGACATCGACGCCCTCCTGGACTTCCAGCACAAGTCCCCGGCCGGCCGCCTGGCCCACCCCCGCACCGAGCACTTCGCCCCCCTCTTCGTCACACTCGGCGCCTCCGAGCAGGAACTCGATCAGGGGCGCAGCGTGATCGACGGCTTCTGGATGGGCCTGGCCAAGCGCTCGGTGCAGTACGGGTGAGCAGCGCCTTCAGAGCACCGGCGGGTTCAGCTCCACCGAGCGCAGCGCGGCCGTCAGGGCTGTCGCGTCGCCCACGTCCAGCGCGGTGTCCGTGAACTTGATGGTGTGGTCGTCGCCGTGCGCAGCCGCCCGCGCGAACACCTCCTCGGCCGACAGCGTTCCGGATCCGTCCGGAACGGCCACGGGCAGGGGCAGGGCGGGGGAGTAGGCCGCGGTGACCGCCGCGCTCGCCGCCCACGCCGCGCCCACACTCGGCTCCCACAGCTCGCGCGGCAGCGCGGGCAGCGTGCGCAGCACGGCGTTGGGCGCGGTCGCCGCGTGCACCAGCATGATCGGTTCGCCGTGCCCGTACGCCGCATAGCGGTGGGTGGCGGCCCGCACCAGCTCCGCCAGCCGGGCACGCGCCTCGTCGGGGCCGGTCACGGGCCGGCCGGGCCACTGCGGGAACGCCGTGAGCTGGTCCAGTCGCGCCCGGATGCCGCCGCTCCGGTCCGGTACCGGCACCACGGCGTCCAGCGCGGCCCCGGCGCTCGGGGCCGGGGCGAGCGGGGCCAGTGGGGGCAGCGGCTGGTGGCGGGCCGCCCAGTAGCCGAGCGCGTGGGCCAGCTCCCTGACCCGGGGGCCGTTCTCCTCCGTGGTCAGCAGGGTGCGCACGCTGTGGCCGACCCGGATCACCGGGTGCGTGGCGCCGCCCGCGATGCCGGGGAGCAGCCGGGGCCACCACTCGGCGAGGACCTCGCGCCAGGGGCGGGCGGCCGTCTCCCGCTCGAAGTGCACCGCCCAGTCGGCGATGCGGCGTGGGTCGCCGAGGGCCTCGTGCCAGTTCGCGGGGGTGATCTCGGCGAAGCGGTCCGGCATGTCCTCCAGCTTCTGCCGGTAGTGGTCCAGCCAGCGGTGCACGCCCGGGGCCTGCCCGTGGTGGACCAGGGCCTCCACGGCCATGGGGGCGTGATTGCTCAGCCAGCCGTGCCGCTCGGGGCCGAAGGAGTGGAGCCGTTCCAGTGCCTCGTCCAGCGTGCCGGAGGTGTCGGGTGCGGTGCGCGGTGTGCCGGGTGTCGTCTCGTCCATACACGGTCACGCTAGGCAGCGCGTACCGATCCGGTAACCGGCTGTGGTCCCGGGCGGAGCGGGCCGCGGGGACTAGGACCGCGGTCCCGGACGTTCGTAGTCGAGTGGGTGCGCCGGAGGCGTACGACACGGGTCCGCGTTCCTGAGCAACCGGGCACCCATGACCGGACGTCTACCGGGGTACGAGCGCCAACGGGCGGCAGCGAGCGCCGACGGGGTCCCGAAAAGTCCCGGACAGCCGCTGCGACCTGCACGTTCGTGCTCAGCCGCACCGAGTGCCCGCCCCGGTGGTGCGACAGGGTACTGCATGATCGCGAAATTGAATGCCGGGCATGGGAATTCTGTCCGGATTCCAGTCGTTGTTTCCAACGGATGCAGGGCACCCGAGAGGGTGTCGCGACCTACTCAGCAAGGGAGCACGCATGGCAACCCGTGCCGTCGCCCGTCGTTCGTCCGCCACGGGCGGGACCAACCGGGCGAGCAGTGTTCGCGCCGTGGGCGGAGAGATCGCCGATCGCGACCTGGTCGGCATGTACCTGGACGAGATAGCGCGTACGCCGCTGCTCGACGCCGCCAAGGAGGTCGAGCTCTCCCAGGCCGTCGAGGCGGGCGTCTACGCCGGCCGGATCCTCGACGGCTCGGTCGAGAGCGAGGCCGGCGGTGCCTCGCGCGAGGAGCTGGAGGCGCTGGTCGCCGAGGGCGAGCGCGCCAAGGACATATTCATCCGTTCCAACCTCCGCCTCGTCGTCGCCGTCGCCCGCCGCTACCCGCGGGCCGGGCTCCCCCTGCTCGACCTGATCCAGGAGGGCAACGCGGGCCTGGTGCGCGCGGTCGAGAAGTTCGACTACGCCAAGGGCTTCAAGTTCTCCACGTACGCCACGTGGTGGATCCGCCAGGCCATCACCCGCTCCATAGCCGACCAGTCGCGCACGATCCGGCTCCCCGTCCACCTGGTGGAGGAGCTGGGCCGTATCCGTCGCGTGCAGCGCGAATTCAACCGCGAGCACGGACGCGACCCGGAGCACGCGGAGATCGCCGCCGAGCTGGACTCCACGCCGGGGCGCGTCGGTGACGTCCTGGACTGGGCCCGTGACCCGGTCAGCCTCAACATGTCCGTGGACGACGAGGGCGACACGCAGTTCGGCGACCTGTTGGAGGACACCTCCGCTGTCTCGCCCGAGCAGTCGGTGCTCACGCTGCTGCGCAGCGAGGAGCTGGAAGACCTCATCGGCAAGCTCGACAACCGGACCGCGTCGATCATCCGCATGCGGTACGGCATCGAGGACGGCCGCGAGCGGACCCTGACCGAAGTGGGCAAGCAGCACGGCCTCACCCGGGAGCGCATCCGCCAGATCGAGAAGCACGCACTGCTCGAATTGAAGCGAATGGCTCACGACACGGGCTTTGACGCTGCGGCGTGAGCCCGAGTCCAGTAACCTCCGAATTGGGCCGCTTCACCTGGCCCCCCTGAGCTGAGTCCCGGCGCCCACCCCCCCCTGGCGCCGGGGCTCATTCTTTTGCGCTCGCCTTCTCCGCGCGCGCTTTC
The DNA here is from genome assembly GCF_000373645.1 of Streptomyces sp. ATexAB-D23. Taxonomy (GTDB): domain Bacteria; phylum Actinomycetota; class Actinomycetes; order Streptomycetales; family Streptomycetaceae; genus Streptomyces; species Streptomyces castrisilvae. The sequence goes on from NZ_KB892010.1 coordinate 37,108, forward strand.
TTCTGTACGCGCCCCGCTCGCAGCCGTCAGGAGGCAGCCGCGCGGGTGAGCCGGGAGCCCAGGTCGTGCAGGTAGGCCACCAGCTGCGGCGGCTCGTGCGCGGTGAACTCGCAGTCCACCAGTGCCAGGCGCACCGCCACCCACTCCAGCGAGTCCCGCAGCACACCACGCAACCGGCAGCCGCCCTCCCCCTCGGGCTCCAGCGATCCGAGCGCACCGGGCAGCCGCGAGGCGACGAACTCCACCGGAGCCGCGAAGCTCACATCCACCGCCAGCTCGTGCCGGCGCGCCATCGAACTGCTCAGGAACTCCGCCGCGTCACCCGCGGGCAGCTCCCGCGGCGCGAACCGCGACCCCGTCGCGAACGGCTCGCTCACCCGGTCCACCCGGAAGGTGCGCCATGCCTCCCGCTCCAGGTCGTACGCCACCAGATACCAGCGCCACCCGGTGCTCACCAGCCGGTACGGCTCGACCTGGCGCCTCGTCTCGGCACCGTCCCCCGCGCGGTAGGCGAACCGCAGCCGTTCCCGGCCGGTGACCGCCGATGCCATCACCGTCAGCGTCTGCGGATCGATCGTCGAACCGTCGCCCCTGGCCAGCGGCACCGTCGCGTTCTGAAGGGTGGAGACGCGGTGGCGCAGCCGGGAGGGCAGCACCTGCTCCAGCTTGGCCAGCGCGCGTACGGAGGCCTCGTCCACGCCCTCGATGGCATGGCCGGCACCGGCCCGCAGCCCCACCGCGATGGCCACCGCCTCCTCGTCGTCCAGCAGCAGCGGGGGCATGGCGGTGCCGGCCACGAGCCGGTAGCCGCCGACCGAGCCGCGCGAAGCCTCGACCGGATAGCCCAGGTCACGCAGGCGGTCGATGTCGCGGCGGATGGTGCGCGGGCTGACGGCGAGCCGTTCGGCCAGCTCGCTGCCCGGCCACTCGCGCGGCGTCTGGAGCAGTGACAGCAGATTCAGCAGTCGTGCCGGGGTATCGGTCATGTCACTCAGGATGCGCGCCCATTGGGTCATGACCTGACCTAGTTGCCGTTTAAGTTCTTCACATGACTTCCTCCGCACCTCTGCCGTCGCCTGCGGTCGCCTCCGCGCCGGCCCCGGCCCCGTCGGACCGCCGCCGGTGGTTCGCCCTGGCCATCGTGATGACCGCGGCCTTCATGGACCTGGTCGACGTCACGATCGTCAACATCGCCATCCCCAGCATCGAGCGGGACACCGGCGCCTCGTTCAGCTCGATCCAGTGGATCGTTGCCGGTTACGCCCTGGCCTTCGCCGCCGGGCTGATCACCGGCGGCCGGCTCGGCGACATCTACGGCCGCAAGCGCCTCTTCCTCATCGGGATAGGCGGCTTCACCCTCGCCTCCGCGCTCTGCGGATTCGCCGCCAACCCGGAGATGCTGGTCGCCTCCCGTTTCCTCCAGGGGGCCACGGCGGCGCTGATGGTGCCCCAGGTGCTGTCGATCGTGCACGCCACCTTCCCCGCCCACGAACGCGGCAAGGTCTTCGGCCTCTTCGGTGCGATCGTCGGCCTCGGCGCGGTCTCCGGGCCGCTGCTGGGCGCCCTGCTCACCGAGTGGAACATCGCCGGCCTGGAATGGCGCCCGATCTTCCTCATCAACCTGCCCGTCGGCATCATCGGCCTGGTCCTCGGCAGCAAATACATCAGCGAGTCCAAGTCGCCCAAGGCGCTGCGCCTCGACCTGACCGGCGTCGTGCTGGTGACGCTCGGCATGCTGATGCTGATCTACCCGCTGACCCGGGGCCGCGAGCTGGGCTGGCCGCTGTGGGGCTACCTGTCGATGGCCGGAAGCGTCCTCGTCTTCCTCGTCCTCGTGCTGTTCGAGCGTGCCAAGGGCAGCCGGGACGGCTCGCCGCTGGTCGAGCTGTCGCTGTTCCGGGTCCGGAGCTTCGCCGCCGGTATCGCCGTGCAGCTGACCTTCGGCATCGGACTCGGGATCTTCTTCCTGGTCTGGACGCTGTACATGCAGCAGGGGCTCGGCTGGAGCGCCCTGAAGGCCGGCACGACCGGCATTCCGTTCTCCGTCTCCGTCTCGGTCGCCGCCGGCCTCTCCGTGCAGAAGCTGGTGCCCCGCTTCGGCCGCAAGGTCCTCCAGGCGGGGGCGCTGCTCATGGCCGCCGGTCTGCTGCTCTACATCTGGGAGTCCGGCCACTACGGCATGGGGATCACGTCCTGGCAGATGGCGCTGCCGCTCGTGGTCATGGGTGTCGGCATGGGCCTGATCGTGGCCCCGCTGGCCGACGCGGTGCTCTCCGAGGTGCCCAAGGAGCACTCCGGTTCCGCCTCCGGTCTGTTCAACACCGTCCAGCAGATGGGCAACGCTCTCGGGCTCGGTCTGGTCTCCGTCGTCTTCTTCGGGGCGATCGGCGACCGGCTCACCCCGGCACAGGTGGGCCCGGCGTTCGCCGACGCCTTCGAGCAGTCGCTGTGGTGGGTGGCCGGGGTGCTGCTCGTGATCTTCGTGGTGATGTTCGCGCTGCCGGCCAGGCCGAAGCAGCACGTGGAGGGCGCCGACGAGGAGGCCGTCGAGGCCCCGGCCGGTGAACTCGCGGGCGGGTCCGCGGAGAACCCCGTGGGCGGTGGGCCTGCGGCGAACGACGATGCCGGGGAGGCCGCCGGGGAGCCCGTGCTGACGCACTGAGCCACGGCGTTACGCGGCAGAGGCGACCGGTGCCCGCGTCCCCCCGAGGGACGCGGGCACCGGCATGCGCGGGGCCCGGCCGGCGTGTGGGGTCGGCCGGGGCACGGGGGGGCGACGACTGCGCGCACGGGGGCTGCCCGGGGCACGGGGGCTGCCCGGGGCGTCCCGGCCGCCCGCCGCGCCGCGCCCCGGCCGCCCGCCGCGTCCCGGCCGATCGGCGGGCCGGGTGCCGGCAGTCGCGCGCGGGGGCCGGTGGTGGACCGGGTGCCGGCAGCTGCGCGCGGGCGGTGGGCCGGGTGCAGGTCAGCAGATGCGCGTACGGCTCTCCATCGCGCCGCGTGCCGTCTCCTCGTCGCCGTACACCTCACACATGTGGCGGCCGTCCGGCGTCGCCGTGTGCTCGACCTCCCACAGGCTCGTCTCGCTCCCGTCGAGGAGCAGGAACGCGTGCTCGTACAGCGTGAAGCCCGCGTTCCGTCCGTCGACCTGGCACTGGCGGCCGAAGACCTGCGTGATGTGGTGGGCGAAGGCCGCCCGCAGCAGATGGGCGGTCGCCTCGCCCGGCCCGTCGCCGTTCTCCGCGCGGCGCAGGACCCGGCGGGCGTGGTCCGCGGAATTGTCCGGGGCGTACATCCGGGGCAGCGGCGGCGGGGGAGCGGCCATCAGGGCGGACAGGATCTCCAGGTCAGCCTGCGCGCCGGCGTCCCCGAAGTCGGGGGCTTCCCACAGGCCGCCGGTCATCCGGGCGGCGGCGATCTGGGCGTCGGCCTCGTCGTCGTACAGCTCGTGCTGCCGGGTGTCGGGATGCCCGGCGCCGCGAGGTCCGCCCCGCACCAGCTCCCACAGCGTGAGCGCCGAGCCGTCGCTCAGCAGATATGTATGCCGGTAGGTCTCGCGGTGCAGGGTGGCGCTGTGGTGGGAGGAGTGCAGGGAGCTGCTGTGGGCCAGCGCGGTGCCCAGCCGCTCCATCGTGCTGTCGGGCAGGTCGAACGAGTTGAGAGCCCGTCGCAGGAGTCGTTCGAGGTGCTGCTCGGTTGTCTCGTACGGATCGCTCAAGGTGCTGTCTCCAGGCCGTCGCCGCGTGTGACGTGATGCGTGCATAACGTAGCCCCTGAGGCTGACATCGGGACCGGGGTTCGGGAAAACGTATGGCGCACACGGAAGGTTCCACGTGTCCACCCGAACTTCCTTACGTCGACGGCGATTCGGTTCCCCCGCCGGGGCCGTGCGGCTCCCGCCCCGTGCGCCGGAGCGTCCCGTAGAGGTCGCTGTACGCCGGACAGGCGCCCCCGCCGTCGCGGCCGTCGGTGCCCGAGGCCGCCCGCACCGCCTTCACAATGGCCCGCGCCACGACCTCCGCACCCGCCGCGAGCAGGGGATTGAGCGCGACCGGGTTCTCCGCGTCCAGCGCCTGCCGACCGGTGGCCAGCGCGAAAACGGTGTCCCCGTCGGTCAGCAGGTGCACGGGCCGGATGGCGCGGGCCAGCCCGTCGTGCGCCGTCCCGGCGAGCTTCTGGGCCTGTGCGCGGCTGAGATCGGCATCGGTGGCGACGACGGCGAGCGTGGTGTTGAGCGGGGGGCGCGTGTCCGCGTCGCGCGCCTGTGCCAGGCGCCGTTGCGCCGCCTCGTGGACCCCGGTGGGCGGGGCGACGGCCGGCTCGGCGCCGCCGTACTCCCCGTACAGCACCCCGGTACGGGGATCGAGCACCGAACCCGCCGCGTTCACCACGACCAGCGCGCCCACGGTGTGCCCGGACGGCAACAGGACGCTCGCGGTCCCCACCCCGCCCTTCAGCTGCCCCGCGACCGCCCCCGTGCCCGCGCCCACGCACCCCTCGGCGACCACCGCGCCGGCCTCGGAGCCCGCCGCGGCCTCCACCGCCGCCCGGCCCGTCGAGGCGTCCGGCCTGGCCCGCCAGTCGCCGCCCCGGCCCAGGTCGAACACGCAGGCCGTCGGCACCACTGGAACGACCTGCGCCGGATCGGCCCCCACCCGCACCCCGCGGCCCCGCTCCTCCAGCCAGGCCATCACCCCGGACGCCGCGTCCAGCCCGTACGCACTGCCCCCGGTGAGGACGACCGCGTCGATGCGCTGCACCAGGTTGCGCGGGTCCAGCGCGTCCGTCTCCCGGGTCCCGGGCCCGCCGCCGCGCACATCGACGGCCGCCACCGCACCGCCCTCCGGCGCGAGCACCACGGTCGTACCGCTGAGCGCCCCCTTGCCGGGGACCTGGGCATGCCCGACGCGCAGCCCGGCCACATCGGTGAGCGCATCCTGACGGGCCATCGGTACTCCTCGGTGACGGTGACGGTGACGGTGACGGGGGCGGGGGCGGTGACGAGGCGGGGGCACGGGCTGGAGTAGGGGCAGGGGGCAGGGGGCAGGAGCAGGGATATGGCGTACGCGGTCAACGTACCGGCGGGGCGGACGCGTGGGGAGGCGCGTCCCGGCCCCGACTCGCTCACCCCGTAAGGCTACAAAACAGGACCAATCGCCCCGTTCAGCCCTACGGTGACGGGGTGACCGAGCCACCTGAAGCCGCAGGCGCAGCCGCGCAGCCCGCCCCCGGTGCCCGCACCGGTTCCTCCGGCGGGGCCGGCACTCCGCCGTCCGGTGGCGGGTCCGCCCGTGCCGGGAGTGCCGGTCCCCGGTCCGTGACCGCGCGGGCGACCGCGGCCGGTGTCATCGTCTCCCTCCTGCTGGTCGTGGCGATCGTGCTCGGCAGCCGGCTGCTGGCGAACTTCGACTCCGCGCTCCTGCCGTACGCCGTGGCCTCGGTCTTCCTCGCGTTCGGCGTCGCCTACCGGTACACGGTGTGGGTGTCCGCACCCGGGGCCAGGCGGCTGTTCAAGAAGGGGTGGGGGAGCCTCTTCTCCGTCGCCAACTTCCGCCGGGCACCCACCGCCCTGCCGAAGATGGCCGCCACCTACCTCGGCTTCCAGAAGTTCCTCGGAGCCCGCTCCCACGCCCGCTGGGCCGCCCACCAGCTGATCTTCTGGGGCTGCGTCCTGGCGGCGCTGATCACCTTCCCACTGACCTGGGGCTGGTTCACGTTCACCTCGGGCACCGGGTCCGGGCCCGGCTACGAGATGCGTATCTGGGGCTTCAAGATCATCGGGTTCGACTCCCTGGACATCCTCGGCTGGCTGATGTTCCACGGCCTGGACATCGCGGCCGTCCTCGTCATCCCCGGCGCCTCGTACTTCCTGTGGCGGCGGATGAGGGACCGCGCTGCCATCACTGGCCAGCGGTTCGGCTACGACCTGGTGCCGCTGATCGCGCTCATCGTCATCTCGGTGACCGGTCTCCTCCTCACCTTCTCCTCGATCTTCCTGCACGGCGGCGGCTACGAGTTCCTGGCGATCCTCCACATGGCCTCGGTGGTCTTCACCCTCATCTACATCCCGTTCGGGAAGTTCTTCCACATCGTCCAGCGGCCCGCCGCCGTCGGCATGCAGCTGTTCAAGTACACCGGCCGGCAGGACGAGCAGGTCTTCGGCTGCCGCCGCTGCGGGGAACCCATCGACACCACCCCGTACGTCGACAACCTCCGCGGCACCATGCGCGACCTCAGCCTCGGCTTCGACGAATGGGCCGAATACTGCCCCCGCTGCAAACGGGTGCTGCGCGGCAGCGCCTATCTCTCCCAGGTGAAGAAGGGCTTCAAGTGACCGCGGACCCGCGAGCGCCCGAACCGCATGCGGTCGTTCCCATCGACCCCGCCCTCGCACCGCCCGGCACCCGGGCCTTTCGCGACGCGGGCGGCATCCCCGCCGACCGGTGGCACGCCGACCAGAACGGCGAGACCCTCGTCCCCACCCACTGCTGCTTCTGTGGTGTCCAGTGCGGGATGTATCTGCGCGTCGACCGGGGCGGCAAGGTCTTCGGCGTCGAACCCCGCAACCACGACATCAACCGGATGCGCCTGTGCCCCAAGGGCATCAACGCCTACCAGCAGGTCAACCACCCCGACCGGCTCACCGCCCCCCTCATGCGCCGCTCCCGCGACGAGCCGCTGCGCGAGGTCTCCTGGGACGAGGCGCTCGACTTCACCGTCGCCGAGATCAGACGCATCCAGCAGACCTACGGGAACGACGCCTTCGGGCTGCTCGGCGGAGCGAGCCTGTTCTCCGAGAAGACCTATCTGGTCGGCAAGTTCGCCCGGGTCGCCCTCAAGACCCGGCACGTCGACTACAACGGCCGTCTGTGCATGGTCAGCGCGGCGGGCGCCAACAAACTGGCCTTCAACATCGACCGGGCCGGCAACCCCTTCTCCGACATCCTGCTCACCGACTGCCTGCTGATCGCCGGCTCCAACGTCGGCGAGTGCTTTCCCGTGATGACCCAGTACGTGTGGGGGGCCCGGGACCGCGGCGCCAGTCTCATCGTGATCGACCCCCGCGAGACGGCCGTCGCACGGACCGCCGACATCCACGTCGCCCTCAAACCCGGCACCGACTCCGCGTTCTTCAACGCCGTGCTGAACGTCGTCATCGCGGAGGGCCTCACCGACGAGCCCTACCTCGCCGCCCACGCCACCGGCTGGGCGGAGGTGAAGGCCAAGGCCGCCGAATACCCGCCGTCCCGGGCAGCCGAGATCTGCGGGGTGCCCGCCGAACAGATCGTCCAGGTCGCCCGCACCTTCGCCCGCGCCCCCAAGGCCATGGCCTGGCACGCCCGGGGCATCGAGCACCACTCGCAGGGCGTCGAGAACTGCCTCACCGTGATCAACCTCTGCACCGCCACCGGACACATCGGCAAGCCCGGCGCCGGCTACGGCACCCTCACCGGCCAGGGCAACGGGCAGGGCGGCCGCGAACACGGCCAGAAGTCCGACCTCCTCCCGGGCGGACGCTCCATCAACAACGACGAGCACCGCCGGCAGATCTGCGAGATCTGGGGGATCGAGGAGTCCGAACTCCCGCCCGCCGGAACCTCGATGATGGAAATGGTCTGGCAGATGCAACGCCGCGAGATCCGCGGCCTGATCGGCATCTGCAACAACCCCTTCGTCTCCCTGCCCAACTACAAGGTGGTGAAGGAGGGGTACGACGCCACAGAGTTCCACGCCCAATTCGACTTCTTCCTTTCCGAGACCGCCGCCAACGCGCACGTCGTCTTCCCCGTCACCACCTGGGCCGAGGACGAAGGCGTCATGGCCAACGCCGAGGCCCGGGTGGTCAAGCACAACAAGGCCCAGGACCCGCCCCCCGGCGTCCGCACCGACACCTGGGTCATGTGCGAACTCGCCCGGCGCCTCGGCGCGGGCGACAAATTCGCCTTCGCCGACTCGCGCGCGGTCTTCGACGAGCTGCGCATCGCCTCCGCCGGCACCGTCAACGACTACTACGGCATCACCTACGAACGCCTGGAGGAGACCGGCGGCATCGCCTGGCCCTGTCCCTCCACCGATCATCCCGGCACCCCCCGCCTCTTCGAGGACGGCAGGACCTACCACCCCGACGGCAAGATCCATCTACAGGTCGTCGAGTGGCACCCGCCGATGGACCCGTACGACGACGAGCACCCCATGAGCCTCACCACCGGACGTACCGTCGCCCACTTCCTCTCCGGCAACCAGACCCGCCGTCTGGGCGCCCTCGTGGAACAGACCCCCCGCCCCTGGGCCGAGGTCCACCCCTCCCACGGCTTCCGCAACGGCGAACCGGTCCGCGTCGTCACCCGACGCGGCAGCGAGGTCTTCCCCGCCCTGGTCACCGAGGCGATCCGCCCCGACACCGTCTTCATCCCGTACCACTGGCCGGTCCCCACCGCCGCGAACGCGCTGACCATCGACGCCCTCGACCCCCGCTCCAAGATCCCCGAGTACAAGGTGTGCGCCTGCCGCATCGAGCACGCCGGGCAGATCGACGAGGTCCCGGCACCCCCGGTCGCGCCGGGGCACGTCGCCTACCCGGAGACCCAGGTCTCCCGCACCGACCCGCTGCCGCCCACCTCCCCGCAGGGCCGCGGCACCTCGGAGAGGAGCTGATGCCCGCATGATGGGCCGAACGATCTTCATCGACCCGGGGCGCTGCATCGGCTGCCAGGCCTGCGTCTCCGCCTGCCGCGAATGCGACTCGCACCGCGGCAAGTCCATGATCCACCTCGACTACACCGACGAGGGCCAGTCCGTCGCCTCCCTTCCCACGGTCTGTATGCACTGCGAGGACCCCGTCGCCCCCTGCGCCGAGGTGTGTCCGGCCGACGCGATCCTGGTGACCGCCGACGGCGTCGTGCAGCAGGCCGACACCACCCGCTGCATCGGCTGCGCCAACTGCGTCAACGCCTGCCCCTTCGGCGTACCGAAGATCGACCTCCAGGCGAAGCTGCAGATGAAGTGCAACCTCTGCTACGACCGCACCGCCTACGGCCTCGCCCCCATGTGCGCCACCGTCTGCCCCACCGGGGCGCTGTTCTACGGGACCGCCGAGGAGCTCCAGGCCGAACGCCCCGGCGTCCAGGTCGCCGACTCCTTCGTCTTCGGCGAGAGCGAGGTCCGTACCGGCGTCGCGATGGTCGTGCCCGCCGACCGCGTCCAGTGGCCGGTGCCCGGCGGCCTGCCCGTCGTGGAGATCAACGGGAAGGACGTCCGGCGATGACCGAAACGGAACACCCGCCGCCCGGCGACCCGAAGCAGCCACCGCCCCGCGACCCGGGCAGCACACCCCCCGGAGCCCCCGGCCGGCCCGCCTCCGGTGATCCGCGCGAGGCCCTGCACGACCGGATCGCCGCCGACTCCCTCACCACCCGCCGCGACTACCTTCGGATCGTCGCCACCGTGTCCGGCGGGCTCGCCGCCGGCGGTCTCGGGGTCGCCGCCGGCATCCTGCCCCGCCACGGCGACCCGGACGAGGACGGCAAGGCCCCGGCCCCGAAGAGGATCGCCTCCCAGCTCCTTCCCGGCGAATCCATCGCCTTCGACTACCCCGACGCGGAGGACCGGGCGGTCGCCGTCCGCCTCAACGACGGCGCCCTCGTCGGCTACTCCGCGATCTGCACCCACCTCGCCTGCGCCGTGCTCTGGCGGAAGGACCGGGGCACCGAGGGCGAGCTGTACTGCCCCTGCCACGAGGGCGTCTTCGACGCCCGGACCGGCGAGGTCACCGCGGGCCCGCCGCCCCGTGGGCTGCCCAAGGTGGTGCTCACCGAGCAGCCCGACGGCAGCATCTGGGCGGTCGGCACCACCCGCTCCGGCGAGAGCATCGAGCACGGGCTGTGCCGCCGGCTGGGCGAGGACCGCCCCGACCTCGCCGGCCGCATCGGCTGCCCCGGCGTCCGCGACGGCGCGGAGGCCCCCGGCGCCGCCCGCACGGTGGCCCCCGGCCCCTCCCGCCCCCGCACCGGAGCCGACGCGTCCGCGATCCCCGGGAGCCCGACATGAGCGCCGAAGACGGTCCGCGCCCCGGCGACGGCCGACAGCGCCCCGGCGCGGCCCCCGGCCCGCAGCAGCCCCCCGGTCCTCACTACCCCGAATACCACCCGGGCAGCGCGCGGGCCGAGCTCAACCGGCCCCTCCACGAGCGGTACCCGCAGATCCGGCCCACCAGCGGCTATGGCGACCCCCGCGTCCGCCACACCGGGCCCGGACCCGGGGCCGGCACCGACCAGGAACCCGAGCGGTCCTCCAAGCTCACGGCCCGGCTCGTCCTCGCCATGAGCGTCGTCATCGGGCAGCTGTGGGGTCTGACGGTGATCGTCGACGAGTGGATGGAGGGCCACTCGGCCACCGCGTGGTGGGGAGCCGGGTTCCTCTGTCTCTCGTTCCTCGTCGTCCTGGGGCTCTGGCTCCTCGACCCCAAGGACCGCTGACCGCCGCCCTCCGGGGCCGGGGCTCGGCGGGAGCGGGGCCGGCAGCCGTACCCTGGACGTATGAGTACCGCCCCCGCCCCCGGCCCGCGCGACGCGGAGCCGAGCACTCCGGACCGGCCCCGGCCCAAGCCGGCGCTGATCTTCGACGATCCGCTGGACCAGCAGTCAGCGGACGACACGGACCAGGGGTGGGGCGAGCGGGCCCCGTCCGGCGGCAGCGCCGCCGACCTCGCGCGCTTCCTCGACGAGAAGCCTCCGCACCACATCTGACCGCGCCCGCCGCTGCCCGGCAGCCTCGGGTGTACCGCCCGGCCGCCGGGACGGCTCATGCCTGGTGGCTGCCGCCGCGCTGAGCGATCAGGGTGTCGCGGATCTCCTTCAGCACCTCCAGCTCGCTCACCTCCATCGTCTCCTGCACGCCTTCCTTCGCCGCCTGCATCGCGGCCCGCCTGGCGAGGTACTTCGCCATCGGCAGGACCATCAGGAAGTAGACGACCGCGGCGGTGATCAGGAAGCTGAGCGTCGCGCTGAGGACCGAGCCCCACAGAATCCGGATGCCCTCCGTCGCCTCGCCCGTCGCCGGGTCCGTCGTGCACGGGGCCTTCAGGCAGGAGCTGTAGTTCTCCAGGTCCTTGGTGCCGAACGCACCGACGAGCGGATTGATGATGCCCTTGACGATCGCGTTCACGATGTTCGTGAACGCCGCGCCGATGACGACGGCGACCGCCAGATCGATCACGTTGCCACGCATCAGGAAGGCCTTGAAGCCGTCCAGCAGGCTGACCTTCTTCGTCTCGCTCACAGGTGCGCTGTCCTCCGTATGTATCGCAAGGGGGGTGAACTGCCTTGCAAACTACGGCAGTAGGTGGGGAAACCACCTCATCCGGGGCTGTTGTCAGGTGACGTGATGGTTCGCCAGTACGAATCAACACAGAATCACCGCGAATCCGCCCGAGATCCCGGCACCCGCGAGGTCTGCGGCCGTCTTCCTCGGCACCGCCAGTACGATCAGCGCCCCCGCGCCCGACGCGCCCTCGGCCGACGCCGCCGGCACCTGCTCCACCCGCGCCCCCTCGGCCAGCACCCGGGCCTTCGCCCCGGCCCCCTCGGACGCCACCACATCCACCCGGTCGCCCGGCCGCAACAGCCGTACGGTCGCCGCGTCCGCGATCCGTACCGGCGCCGACACCAGCCGCACCGGGGGCGACGCCCGCCCCGGGGCCGGCCCCCGCGCAGCGTCGGCGCCCTGCCCGCCCCCGCCTCCACCGAACCCGGAAACGGCCAGCGCGGCCGCCGTCAGCGCCAGCCCCGCCGCCATGGACCGGCGCTGCCGCCACACCGCCCGGCGCACCCGGTGGCCCGAGCCCCCGCGCACCCGCAGCGGCGGGAACGCGGGCACCCCGCACGGCGGCGGGGCGGGCAGCGGCCCCGGCGGCGCACCCGCGACGGGAGCGGTGGGGCCGGGCAGGGAGGAGAAGTGGGAACCGGACATGGGCATCGCGAACACCGCCTGCGTCAGGGAGTGGGTCGGACGGGTCTCCTGGTCGTGCCGTCCGGCGGCCGGAATGCCGACACCCCGGCCGCCGCACAGACCTCACGATCCACCAGCCGGCCCGTTCCCGCCGGGCCCTGTGGACCGCTCACCCGATGTGGAAAACTCCCTCACCCGCAGGCAGGTCCCCGGACCGGGCCCTGCGGCAGACACCGCCGCGGCAAGCACCACTGCGGCAAGCACCGCCGGGGCAGACACCGCCACGGCGAACACCCCTACGGCAGCGCGATCCCCGTGTCGACGCCGTCCAGCGCGTGCCCGCACGCGCAGTCCCGGCCCGCCTGGGCCGGCAGCGCGGTCACCGCGTCGAAGAGGACGGAGCGCAGCCGGTCCACATTGGCGGCGAACACCTTCAGCACCTCCTCGTGGGAGACGCCCTCGCCGGCCTCCGCCCCCGCGTCCAGGTCCGTCACCAGGGTCATCGTCGTGTAGCAGAGGCCCAGCTCACGGGCGAGCACCGCCTCCGGGTGCCCCGTCATACCGACCACCGACCAGCCCATCGCGGCGTGCCAGCGCGACTCGGCGCGGGTCGAGAAGCGCGGCCCCTCGACGACCACCAGTGTGCCGCCGTCCACCGCCTCCCAGCCGCGCCCCCGCGCAGCCGCCAGCGCGGCCTTGCGGCCCTCGGGGCAGTACGGGTCGGCGAAGCCCAGGTGCACCACGTTCGGCACCGCCCCGTCCGCCCTGGTCTCACCGTCGTAATAGGTCTGGACGCGGGTCTTCGTGCGGTCCACCAGCTGGTCCGGGACGAGCAGGGTTCCCGGGCCGTACTCCGGGCGCAGCCCGCCCACCGCGCACGGGCCGAGCACCTGGCGTACGCCGACCGAGCGCAGCGCCCACAGGTTGGCGCGGTAGTTGATGCGGTGCGGGGGCACATGGTGGCCGCGGCCGTGCCGGGGGAGGAAGGCGACCCGGCGGCCGCCGATCTCGCCGAGGAAGACGGAGTCGCTGGGCTCTCCGTAGGGGGTTTCCACGCGGACCTCGGTGACGTCCTCCAGGAAGGAGTACAGCCCCGAGCCGCCGATCACGCCGATCTCTGCGTTAGACATGCGGTCACAGTAGGCGTTCGGCCTCGGCCCACGGCAGAGCGGTCGGTGAGCGCGAAGCAGCCGCCCGGCAGTGCGGGCGGGGACGCCGACGACCCCGCCGAACGGATCGGCGGGGTCGTGGGAGAAGCCAGGTGGGGCGGCCGGTCAGGCGGCCGAGGAACCGCTCGACGAGGACGAGGCGGTGGACGACGAGGACGTCGACGTGGTGGAGGACTTCGAGTCCGACGACGTCGAGGACGAGGAGTCGGAGGACGACGACGATCCGGAACCGGAGGTCTTCGCGGTGGCCGACGCCGGCGTGCTGCTCGACGAGGAGCCGCGGCTGTCGTTCCGGTAGAAACCGGAACCCTTGAAGACGATGCCGACCGCCGAGAACACCTTCTTCAGGCGTCCGTCGCAGCTCGGGCACACCGTGAGGGCGTCATCGGTGAACTTCTGCACCGCTTCGAGGCCCTCGCCACACTCGGTGCACTGGTACTGGTAGGTCGGCACTTTGTTCCTCCTGGCACTCTGACTCGATGAGTGCTAACGACGCTCCATAGTGACGTATTCCGCTGGATCAGTCCACCGTGACCGGCCCGCGGTGACCGATACCACGCGCCACGGTGCGGCCCACACCGGCCGGCAGGAGCCGGGAACGCAGCGCCACCAGGGTCACCAGCGCCAGCACCGTACCCACCAGCGGCACCAGGAATCCCGCGCTCGCCCCATGGGCGTCCGCGAGCCGGCCGGCGACCGTCACGGCGCCCGCCTGGCCGAGCGCGACCGCGCCCGTCAGCCAGGTGAACGCCTCGGTCCGCGCGGAGCCCGGCACCAGCGCCTCGACCAGCGTGTAGCCGCTGATCAGGGCGGGGGCGATGCACAGGCCCACCAGCAGACCGAGCGCGGCGAGCAGCGGCACCGAGTGCACCGCCCACAGGCCCGAAGCGGTCAGCGCGAGAGCCGTGTACCCGGCGATCAGACGGCGGCGGGGGCCGGACTTCCAGGCGATGGCCCCGCAGGCGATCCCGGCCAGCATGTTGCCGGCCGCGAACACCCCGTACAGCACACCGTTCGCGCCCGGGTTGCCGATCTCCTCGGCGAACGCGGTGATCGAGACCTGCATGCCGCCGAAGACCGCGCCGATCCCGAGGAAGGCGACCGCGAGGACGCGCACGCCGGGTACGGCCAGGGCGGAGGCATGGCGCGGGGCGCCGGGCAGGCGCGTAGCGCGTACGGGCGGCTCGGTGGCGCGCCGCGCGGCGAAGAGCAGGCCGCCCACCAGGGTGAGCGCGGCCTCGGCGATCAGGCCCGCCGCCGGGTGCACGCCCGTGCACAGCGCGGTGGCGAGTACGGGGCCGATGACGAAGGTGAACTCGTCCGTCACCGACTCGAACGCGGCGGCCGTCGCCATCAGGGGCGAGGCCGGACGGTCCGGGGTCGCGCCCAGCAGGGCCGCCCAGCGGGCCCGCACCATGGGGCCGACCTGCGGGACGGACGCGCCCGTGGGGACCGCCGCCGCGAACAGCGCCCACAGGGGGGCGCCCGCGAGGGCGAGCGTCACCAGGAGCGAGACGGAGGCCGCGTGCACCAGGACGCCGGGCAGCAGCACGGCTCGCTGGCCGAACCGGTCGGCGAGCTTGCCGGTCTGCGGGGCGAACAGGGCCATGGAGACCCCGGTGACAGCGGCGACGGCGCCGGCGCTGCCGTACGAGCCGGTGGTGTGCTGCACCAGCAGGACGATGCCGATGGTCAGCATCGCGAAGGGCTGCCGTGCGGCGAAGCCCGGGAGGAGGAAGGTCCACGCACCGGGGGTGCGCAGCAACTGCCCGTATCCGGGGCGGTCGGAGACCGTGGACGCCACGGTCCTTGCCTTTCTGCCGCCTGGTGGCCGTGCTCCCGGTGGGCGGCCCCGCACGGGGCGGGGCCGGGCCGGAGCTGCCGAGAGCTGTCCTCTTCGCGCGGAACTGCGGTAGATGCCGGGCGCTCGCGACCGGGGCGCGGGGCGCTGCCGGTCCGGAGGACGCCACGACCGCCATACGGTCGCGCCAGCTCTGCGTCAGGCAGAGTTGGTCGTCTATCGGTTGATCAACGGGTCGATCAGAAATCAGTGGATCTGGGTTTCCTTCATGCTACAGGCAGAAGGTGCAGGGGCCCTGTGATTGTGTGCACCCTGCCCTTCGACGCCTGTGAACACTTTGTGTGATCAGTGATGTGCCTTCGCGTTGCGCTTATGGGGCTCGTCCTTGTCGGCGTCGCGCTTCTTCGCGTCGTCCGTCCTGCCGAGCTTCTTGACCGCCTTGAGCGCGCCGGAGACGTGGGGCCCCGTAAGAGCTTCGTCGCCTCCGTTGTGTCCGCCCGTGCCCAGCCAGCCGGCCAGCTTGCCGCCCTCTCCGACCGCGCGCAGCCGTGCCTCGGCCGCGTCGCGTACCGGGTCGGTCGCCACGACCAGGAGTTCGTCGCCGCGCCGCAGCACGGTCGACGGGGCGGGTACGAAGCTCTTGCCGTCGCGGACGACGAGGGTGACGGCGGCGCCCGACGGCATGCGCAGTTCCCCGACCTCGACGCCGTGCATCTTCGACTTCGCCGGGATGGCCACCGACAGCAGGTGCCCGCGCAGCCGCTCCAGGGGTGCCGATTCGATGCCCAGGTCGGCGGCCTCGGACGGGTCGTCCCCGATGTTCAGTGCCTTGGCGAGCCAGGGCAGGGTCGGGCCCTGGATGAGGGTGTAGACGATGACCAGCACGAAGACGATGTTGAAGACGCGCGTGGAGCCGTCGATTCCGGACACCATCGGAATGGTTGCCAGGATGATGGGTACGGCGCCGCGCAGCCCCGCCCAGGACATGAGGGCCTTCTCCTGCCAGGGCAATCGGAAGGGCGCCAGCGAGATGAAGACCTCCAGCGGCCGTGCCACCACGGTCAGCACCAGGCCGACGACGACGGCCGGCCAGAAGTCGTCCAGCAGGTCGTGCGGGGTGACCAGCAGGCCGAGCAGGACGAACATGCCGATCTGCGCCAGCCAGCCGAGCCCGTCGGCGAAGCCGCGGGTCGCCGGCCAGTGCGGCAGTTTGGCGTTGCCGAGGATCATCGCGGCGAGGTAGACGGCGAGGAACCCACTGCCGTGCAGCATGGCCCCGGCCGCGTACGCGGACACCGCGATGGCCATGACCGCGATGGGGTAGAGGCCGGACGCGGGCAGCGCCACATGGCGCAGCCCGTACGCGCCGAGCCAGCCCACCGCGAGGCCGACGGCGGCGCCGATGGCCAGTTCCAGGGCTATCTCGCCGATCAGCACGTACCAGCTGTCGACCTCGCCGATGGTCGAGAAGGCGACCACCAGGATGACGACCGGGGCGTCGTTGAAGCCTGACTCGGCCTCCAGGACGCCGGTGATGCGGGAGGGCAGCGGCACCTTGCGCAGCACGGAGAAGACCGCGGCGGCGTCCGTGGAGGAGACGACGGCGCCGATGATGAGCGCCTGCCGCCACTCCAGGCCGACCAGGTAGTGCGCGCCGGCGGCGGTCACGCCCACGCTCACGCCGACGCCGACGAGCGACAGCATCACGGCCGCGGGCAGCGCGGGTTTGATCTCTTTCCACTTCGTGCCGAGGCCGCCCTCGGCGAGGATCACGACGAGCGCCGCGTAGCCGATGACCTGCGTCAGTTCCGCGTTGTCGAATTTGACGTCGAAGAAGCCGTCCTGGCCCATGGCGATACCGATGCCGAGGTACAGGAGCAGGCTGGGGAGCCCGCTGCGGGACGAAATGCGTACCGCCGCGACGGCGACGAGCAGGACGAGTGAGCAGACGAGCAGGAGTTCGTTGAGCGTGTGGACAGTCAGTGGCCGGTCCTTCCCTGCGTACGCCTGCCGGATCCTCTTCCGGCGGCCAGTACTTCGTTACCTTACCTAATCTTTAACGTTTTCTTGATGCGTTCGAGTATTCGTACGATCGCTACGCAATTCGAGCCATCCTGATACCGCGTCCGAGTGGCCTACGCGCTGCGCCTATGGTTGCTCCAGCACTCCCAGGACCGCCCTGCCCTCGAAGGACAGCGATGCCCGCCACAACAACCGCCTCTTCCGGCTCCACCGGTACCGCCGGTGGCGGGTCGCGCAAGAAGAAGGGGCGACGAGCCCGCCTGATCGTGATCGTCCTGGTGCTGGCGCTCGTCGCGGGTATCGGTTACGGAACGTACTGGTCCGTATCCACCGTGCGCGCCTCGTACCCGCAGACCAGCGGGACGATCCAGCTCGCCGGTCTCGGCGGCAACGTCGAGGTCAAGCGCGACGGCTACGGGATCCCGCAGATCTACGCGGACTCCGACGCCGACCTGTTCCGCGCCCAGGGCTTCGTCCAGGCGCAGGACCGCTTCTGGGAGATGGACGTCCGCCGCCACCTGACGGCCGGCCGGCTCTCCGAGATGTTCGGCTCCGGCCAGGTCGAGACGGACTCCTTCCTGCGCACGCTGGGCTGGCGCAAGGTCGCGCAGGAGGAGTACGACACCGTCCTGTCCGCGGAGACCAAGAAGAACCTCCAGGCGTACGCGGACGGTGTGAACTCCTACCTCGAAGGGCGCGACGGCAAGGACATCTCCGTCGAGTACGCCGCCCTCGGCCTCACCAACGACTACAAGCCGTCGAAGTGGACCCCGGTCGACTCCGTCGCCTGGCTGAAGGCGATGGCCTGGGACCTGCGCGGCAACATGCAGGACGAGATCGACCGCTCGCTGATGACGAGCCGGCTCGACAGCAAGCAGATCAAGGACCTGTACCCGGACTACCCGTACGACAAGCACGAGCCGATCGTCACCGAGGGCGCCATCTCCACGGCGACCGGGAAGTTCGACCCCGAGGCCACGGGCTCCGACGGCAGCGGCGCGACCACCGTGGAGGGCGCCACCCAGGGCCTGACCACACAGCTCGGCGCGCTCTCCGACACGCTGGACGAGATCCCCGCGCTGCTCGGCCCCAACGGCACCGGCATCGGCTCGAACTCCTGGGTCGTCTCCGGCAAGTACACGACGACCAACAAGCCGCTGCTCGCCAACGACCCGCACCTCGCGCCGATGCTGCCCTCGCTCTGGTACCAGATGGGCCTTCACTGCCGCGCGGTCTCCGAAACCTGCAAGTACGACACGGCCGGGTACACCTTCTCCGGCATGCCCGGTGTGATCATCGGCCACAACCAGGACATCGCCTGGGGCTTCACCAACCTCGGCGCCGACGTCACCGACCTCTTCCTGGAGAAGGTCTCCGCCGACGGCTACCTGTACGACGGCAAGACGAAGCCGTTCACCACCCGCGAGGAGACCATCAAGGTCGCCGGCGGCAAGGACCGGCACATCACCGTCCGCGAGACCAACAACGGCCCGCTGGTCTCCGACCGCAGCAGCGAGCTGGAGAAGGTCGGCCAGAAGGCCCCCGTCGCCAACTCCGCGCCGGACCGCGCCGACGGTTACGCGGTCGCCCTGAAGTGGACCGCGCTGGACCCCGGCCACTCCATGGACGCGGTCTTCGAGCTCAACCGCGCCAAGGACTTCACGACCTTCCGGACCGCCGCCCAGCACTTCGAGGTTCCCTCGCAGAACCTCATCTACGCCGACACCAAGGGCAACATCGGCTACCAGGCCCCGGGCAGGATCCCGGTCCGCGAGCAGGGCGACGGCACCACGCCCAGCCCCGGCTGGTCCTCGGCGTACGGCTGGAAGAAGGACCCGATCCCGTTCGACGAGCTGCCCTACGAGTACAACCCGAAGCGCGGCTACATCGTCACCGCCAACCAGGCCGTGATCGACGAGGACAAGTACCCCTACCTGCTCACCAAGGACTGGGGCTACGGCAGCCGCAGCCAGCGGATCAACGACCTCGTCCAGTCGAAGATCAAGGGCGGCGGCAAGATCTCGACCGAAGACATGCAGAAGATGCAGATGGACAACACCAGCGAGATCGCCGCGCTGCTGGTGCCCGAGCTGCTGAAGATCAATGTCTCGGACAAGGACGTCCGCCAGGCGCAGAAGCTGCTGGAGGGCTGGGACTACACCCAGGAGGCCGACTCGGCCGCCGCCGCGTACTTCAACGGCGTCTGGCGCAACATCCTGAAGCTGGCCTTCGGCGACAAGCTGCCCAAGGAGATGCGCGTCGAGGGCGAGTGCCTGAACGTGCGTCCCGCCAACAGCTCGGGCCCGGTGGACGAGCAGGACCGCCTCGTGCGCGAGTGCGGGCAGCGCTCCCCGGACTCCGCGCAGCCGGACGGCGGGGACCGCTGGTACCAGGTCGTCGCGAACCTCATGGACAAGCCGGAGAGCGACTGGTGGAAGTCGCCCAAGAGCCGCAAGGACAAGGCGACCGAGACCCGTGACGAGCTGTTCGCCCGTGCCATGGAGGACGCGCGCTGGGAGCTGACGGCCAAGCTCGGCAAGGACATCACCACCTGGAACTGGGGCCGGCTGCACCAGCTGACCCTGAAGAACCAGACCCTCGGCACGGAAGGCCCCGGATTCCTCCAGCGGGTCCTCAACCGAGGCCCGTGGAACCTCGGCGGCGGCGAGGCGGCGGTGGACGCCACCGGCTGGAACGCGGCCGGCGGCTACGAGGTGGTCTGGGTGCCGTCGATGCGGATGGTCGTCAACGTGGGCGACTGGGACAAGTCCCGCTGGATCAACCTCACCGGCGCCTCCGGGCACGCGTTCAGCGCGCACTACACCGACCAGACCGACAAGTGGGTCAACGGCGAGCTGCTGCCCTGGGCCTACGGCACGAACGCCGTGGCCGGGACGACGAAGGACACGCTGACCCTCAAGCCGTGAGCGCCTGTACCCAGGCGGCTCGCCGGCCCTGACCGACAGGACACCGCCCGAGGGCCCCCGGTGCTTCAGCCCGCGCTGAAGCGCCGGGGGCCCTCGGGTGTCACCACCGCGTTCACGGGGAAGTCGTGCGGCTCGGCCGGGACCCGCGCGGCCACCTCGGCCGCGTACAGCAGGACGACCAGGGCGGGCGTGGCCCCGGCGGCCGTCAGACGGGCCAGCACCCGGTCGTAGCTGCCGCCGCCCCGGCCCAGCCGCATGCCGCGCGCGTCCACCGCGAGGCCGGGCAGCAGCACCGCGTCCGCGTCCAGGACGGCATCGGGGCCAAGCCGCTCACCGACGGGTTCGAGCAGTCCGCGGCCCGCCTTCGCGAGGCCGCCCGGCCCCTCGTACAGCGCCCAGTCCAGGTCGTTGTCCGCGAGCAGCACCGGCAGCAGCACCCGTACGCCCTGCGTGCGCAGCGCGTCCAGCAGCGCGCGGGTGCCCGGCTCGCGCCCCACCGAGACGTACGCCGCGACGGTACGGGCCCCGCCGATCTCCGGGAGGGCGAGCGCGTGCCGGGCGAGAACCGCGGCGGCCCGCTCGGCGTCCTGATCCGTCAGGAGGCGGCGCGCGGCGAGCAGTTCACGCCGCAAGAGCGCCTTTGCGGACATCTCGGTGTTCAACGGGGCACCCATCGACTTCTCGTACGCGGCTATATGAGGACAAAGTTAACCGGAGGCTCATCTTCCGCCCATGTGTGCCGGTTAGGGTTCACGCCATGACCCAGTCGAACCCCAGGATCAGCAAGGCCGTCATCCCGGCGGCGGGCCTCGGGACCCGCTTCCTGCCGGCCACCAAGGCCACTCCCAAGGAGATGCTGCCTGTCGTCGACAAGCCTGCCATCCAGTACGTCGTCGAGGAAGCGGTGGCCGCCGGACTGCACGACGTCCTGATGATCACCGGTCGCAACAAGCGGCCCCTGGAGGACCACTTCGACCGGAACTACGAGCTGGAGGGCGCGCTGACCCGCAAGGGCGACGCCGACCGGCTGCGCAAGGTCCGCGAGTCGAGCGACCTCGCCACCATGCACTACGTCCGCCAGGGCGACCCGCGCGGCCTCGGCCACGCCGTGCTGTGCGCCGCGCCGCACGTCGGCGACCAGCCCTTCGCGGTGCTGCTCGGCGACGACCTGATCGACCCGCGCGACCCGCTGCTGTCCCGCATGACCGAGGTCCAGGAGCGCGAGGGCGGCAGCGTCATCGCCCTCATGGAGGTCCCGCCGGCGATGATCCACCAGTACGGCTGCGCGGCCGTGGAGACCACCGCCGAGGCGGACGTGGTGCGCGTCACCGGCCTGGTCGAGAAGCCGGACCCCGCCGAGGCGCCCAGCAACCTCGCCGTCATCGGCCGCTACGTCCTGGACCCCGCCGTCTTCGACATACTGCGGAAGACCGAACCGGGCCGGGGAGACGAGATCCAGCTCACCGACGCACTGCAACTGCTCGCCGAGGACGAGAAGGCCGGCGGCCCGGTGCACGGCGTCGTCTTCAAGGGCAGGCGCTACGACACCGGCGACCGCAGCGACTATCTGCGTGCCATTGTCAGACTCGCGTGCGAACGTGAGGATCTGGGGCCGGAGTTCCGCAGCTGGCTCCGCAGTTACGTCACCGAGGAGATGTAGCACGTGAGCAGCACGATCTGGTCGGTGGACGAGCACCTGGAAGACATCCTCGCCGCGGTGAGGCCGCTCGAACCCATCGAGCTGCAACTGCCCGAGGCGCAGGGCTGCGTCCTGGTCGAGGACGTCGTGGTGGAGATCGCCCTGCCGCCCTTCGACAACAGCTCGATGGACGGTTACGCGGTGCGCGTCGCCGACGTCGAGGGCGCGACCGAGGAGTTCCCCGCCGTCCTCACGGTCATCGGCGATGTCGCCGCGGGCGACGACGGCCTCGGCACCGGCCGGCGCGTCGGACCGGGCGAGGCCGCCCGCATCATGACCGGCGCCCCGCTCCCGGAGGGCGCCGAGGCCGTCGTCCCCGTCGAGTGGACCGACGGCGGTACGGGCGAGGGCCCCGCCGCCGCGATGCGCGCCCACAGCGACGCCCCCGAGGGCGCGGGCGGTGAGGTCCGCGTCCACCGCCCGGCCGAGGCCCGCGCCCACGTCCGGGCCAGGGGCAGTGACGTACGCCCCGGCGACCTGGCGCTCAAGGCGGGCACGGTGATCGGGCCACCGCAGATCGGGCTCCTCGCCGCGATCGGCCGCTCCACCATCAAGGTGCGCCCGCGCCCGCGCGTCGTCGTCCTGTCGACCGGCAGCGAACTGGTGCAGCCCGGCGGCGAGCTGAGCGGCGGCCAGATCTACGACTCCAACAGCTTCGCCCTCACCGCGGCCGCCCGGGACGCCGGAGCGATCGCCTACCGCGTCGGTGCCGTCGCCGACGACGCCGAGACGCTGCGCGCCACGATCGAGGACCAGCTGATCCGCGCCGACCTCGTCGTCACCACGGGGGGCGTCAGCGTCGGCGCGTACGACGTGGTCAAGGAGGCCCTGTCCTCGGTGGGCGACGAGGACGAGCCGGGCGGCGGCGTCGACTTCCGCAAGCTCGCCATGCAGCCCGGCAAACCGCAGGGCTTCGGTTCCATCGGCCCCGACCACACCCCGCTGCTCGCCCTGCCGGGCAACCCGGTCTCCAGCTACGTGTCCTTCGAGCTGTTCGTGCGGCCCGCGATCCGCACCCTGATGGGCCTGCCGGAGGTCCACCGCCCCACGGCCAGGGCCACGCTCGCCGCCGACAAGGCCCTGACCTCACCGGCCGGCCGCCGCCAGTTCCTGCGCGGGAGCTACGACGCCGAGGCCGGCACCGTCACGCCCGTCGGTGGTTCCGGATCGCATCTGATCGCCGCACTCGCCCAGGCGGACGCGCTGATCGTGCTGCCCGAGGACGTCACCTCCGCCGAGCCCGGCACCGACACCGAGGTGGTCCTGCTCCGCTGACCGCGGGCCGGTGGCGGTACGGTATCTGCCGCTGTGCCTTCGGGGGACACCCCCCGGGCCCCGGCCCCGCACCCGGTGCGGCACCGGGGAATCGGCGCCCTACCGCTAGGCGGAGTGAGTTGAGTACGCAGAACAGGCTGACGCACATCGACGAGGCGGGGGCCGCCCGGATGGTCGACGTCTCCGGGAAGGACGTCACCGCGCGCGTCGCCCGCGCCAGCGGCCGGGTCCTCGTGTCGCCGCGTGTCGTCGAGCTCCTCCGGGGCGAGGGGGTCCCCAAGGGCGACGCCCTCGCCACCGCCCGGAT
Organism: Streptomyces sp. ATexAB-D23; assembly: GCF_000373645.1. Classification (GTDB taxonomy): domain Bacteria; phylum Actinomycetota; class Actinomycetes; order Streptomycetales; family Streptomycetaceae; genus Streptomyces; species Streptomyces castrisilvae. The sequence goes on from NZ_KB892010.1 coordinate 60,254, forward strand.
CGCCGGGATCATGGGCGCCAAGCGGACCCCGGACCTGATCCCCCTCTGCCACCCGCTGGCCGTCTCCGGTGTGGGCGTCGAGCTGAGCGTGGCCGACGACGCCGTGGAGATCACCGCGACGGTGAAGACCACCGACCGCACGGGCGTCGAGATGGAGGCCCTGACCGCGGTGTCGGTCGCCGCGCTCACCGTGGTCGACATGGTCAAGGCCGTCGACAAGTCCGCGGTCATCACGGACGTCCGCGTCGAGGCGAAATCGGGCGGCAAGTCCGGCGACTACGTCCGCACCGCGCCGCCCGGAGCCGACGCGTGAGCGCCGGGCCCCCGTACCGCGCCCTCGTGGTGACCGCGTCGAACCGCGCGTCCGCCGGGGTCTACGCCGACAAGGGCGGACCGCTGATCGCCGAGGCGCTGACCGGGCTCGGCTTCACGGTCGACGGCCCCGAGGTCGTGCCCGACGGCGACCCGGTCGAGCGGGCGCTGCGTGCCGGGAAGGCCGCCGCGTACGACGTCATCGTCACCACCGGGGGTACGGGCATCTCGCCCACCGACCGCACCCCCGAGGCCACCCGCCGGGTCCTGGACCACGAGGTCCCCGGCATCCCGGAGGCGATCCGGGCCGAGGGCCGCGACAAGGTTCCCACCGCCGCGCTCTCGCGGGGCCTCGCGGGCGTCGCCGGGCGCACCCTGATCGTCAACCTGCCCGGCTCGACCGGCGGGGTGCGCGACGGGCTCGCCGTCCTGGAGAGGCTGCTGGTGCACGCCGTCGACCAGCTGCGCGGCGGCGACCACCCCCGACCCGGGAGCCCGAGCTGAACGTCCCGACCTGGCCGGTGATCCTGGCGGACGGCGATGTCGCCCTCCGGCCCATCAAACTGCGCGACCAGCGCGAGTGGCGCGAGGTCAACCGCCGCAACCGGGACTGGCTGCGCCCCTGGGAGGCGACGGTCCCGCCGCCCGCCCCCGGCGGCCCCGTCGCCCAGCGGCCCACGTACCGCCAGATGATCCGCCACCTGCGCGCCGAGGCCAACGCGGGCCGGATGCTGCCGTTCGCCATCGAGTACCGGGGCCGTCTGGTCGGTCAGCTGACCGTGGCCGGGGTCACCTGGGGCTCGATGTGTTCGGGGCACATCGGCTACTGGGTGGACCAGGAGGTGGCCGGGCGGGGAGTGATGCCGACGGCTGTCGCTCTCGCCGTCGACCACTGTTTCCGCGTGGTCGGACTCCATCGGATCGAGGTGTGCATTCGCCCGGAGAACGGGCCGAGCCGCCGCGTCGTGGAGAAACTCGGATTTCGCGAGGAAGGGCTGCGTCCCCGTTATCTGCACATCGACGGGGCCTGGCGGGACCACCTGATCTACGCCCTCACGGCGGAGGAGGTGCCGGACGGGCTGCTGCGCAGATGGCACCGGGCCCGGCCGGAGCGGCCGGAGCACCCCGCAAAATGAAATGCGTGTTCGAATTGGATCGGGACTGTCCGTGTACAAGGCGAAGCATGACCGCTAACGAACACGCAAAGACCCACTGTTGATCTGAACAATCACAAAAAAAGTCCGCGATATCAGCCGGATCGTGCGACACACCGCGCCAATTGGCGGATGCCTCCGCGCAAACCCCTCTACGGTGTGAGATGTGAGCAGCAGCGGCCTCATCTACGCAGTCATCGTCGGGGCCTGGGCCGCCTACTTGGTGCCGATGTGGCTCCGCAGGCAGGACGAACTCAACGAAGCGCGTCCCACGGAACGCTTCAGCACCGCCATCCGGCTGCTGTCCGGCCGGGCGGCGATGGAGCGCCGATATGCCAAGGGGCTGCAGGAGCGCACCGACGACGAGGCGGCACCCGACGCCGACCCGGACGTGAGCACGGACCGAATGGAATCCGTCGACGTCCGGGCCTTCGCCGCGCCCCCGGCGCACACCGAGGCCCGGGTCCACGACCCGGCCGGTGCGCCGGAGCGCGCGCCCCGCAGACGGCGCGAACGGCCCGCCGAGCCCGCCGAGTCCGCCGCCCCGGGCCCCGCCCGGCGGCGCGTGCGCCCCGGCGGAATCGACGCGGAGCGCGCCCGGCGCGCACAGCGCCTCCAGGTCCTCGCGCGCCGTCGGCGCACCACCGTCGTCCTCTTCCTCGTCTTCACGCTCGGCGCGATCGTCGCGGCGGTCGGCGGCCTCCGCTTCCTGTGGGCCCCCGCCGTCCCGGCCGTCCTGCTCAGCGCGTACATCGCGCATCTGCGGGCGCACGAGCGGCGCAGGTTCGCCTTCACCATGGACCAGCGCCGCGCCGAGGTGGCCGCCCAGCGGCTGCGCGAGAACCGCCCCCGCCGCCACCAGCCCGCCGCGCCGGCCCCCGCCGACGCCGACGAGGACTCCGAGGCGCGCCACCCCGCCCCCGAACCCGCCCCCACGGTCTCCCCCCAGGAGGCCGGCCGCCGCGCCCTGGTCGAGCAGACGGACCACGCGGAGTGGGTGGACCAGCAGCGCGAGCGCGGCCCGGTCCAGGGCGACAGCTGGGAGCCCGTCCCGGTCCCCCTCCCCACCTACGTCACCGCCCCGGTCGCCCCCCGCGCCACGGGCGGCGTCGAGGTCGGCAACCCGGAGACCTGGAGCGCGGCCCGCTCCAGCACCGCCGAGCCCGCCCAGGACACCGCGACGCCCCCGGCCGAACCGGCCCCACGCCGGCGCGCGCCCCAGTCCCGCCGCTCCCGCGACCGGGGCCGCACCCCGCTCTTCGACCAGTACGAGGACGGCGACCGCCCCCGCGCCGCCAACGAGTGACCCGCCCGCCCGGCCCGCGGCGACACCGCCACAGCTGACCAGCGCGGAACGGATTTCCGAGCACCCCGTTGAGGGTGCTAGAGTTTCACTCGTTGCAAGGGCCTGTGGCGCAGTCTGGTAGCGCACCTCGTTCGCATCGAGGGGGTCTGGGGTTCAAATCCCCACAGGTCCACCGCATCGCAACAGAAAGCCCCGCCGGGAGACCGGCGGGGCTTTCTGCCGTTCCGGGGCTGCCCTCGCTCCTCGTCAGGACTCTTGTACGGGTCCGGAGTCCCGGTGACACGGCCGCGGGTGCTTCTCTTCCCTGGTTTCGGTCACGTGCTCGTGTCGGCATCCGTTTGAGGGTGATGGTGCGGTTATGCCGCGGCAGCCCTGTCCGCCGCATGATGATCGGCGGCGGCGCTGGTGGTTCGGCTGATGATGCTGATGAACCCGGTGGAGCCGCATCGCGCTGCCGACACATGTTCGTCCCCGGATCCGGAAGAGGCCCCAGGCATCGGTGGATGCGTCCTGGTGGCCCGGAACGCGGCGGAGGCGGGCGGTGTCGTCGTCCCCGGCCGGAGAGCCGGGGGCGCTCTCACCATCACAGAGGAGCACGGATGCATCTGATTCCTTCGGAGCAGGAGAAGCTGCTGCTCAGCATGGCCGGGATGCTGGCCAGCTATCGCAAGGAGCGCGGCATCAAGCTGAACTACCCCGAGGCCGTGGCCTACATCAGTTGCTGGGTCATCGAGGAGGCACGGGCGGGCACTTACACCGTCGACCAGATGACGAGCGACGCCGGCGTTCCCCTGGACGAGCGGAAGGGGGACACCCAGGGCGAGGGCGAGAGCGTTCTGACGACCGCGGACGTCATGGACGGCGTGGCCGAGATGCTCGACATCCTCCAGATCGAGGCGACCTTCCCCGATGGCCGCAAGCTCGTCACCCTCTATGACCCGATCCGTGCCCCGAAGGCCGCGACGACGCCCGCCCCTATCCGCTGAGGACGAACCCATGCCCTACTTCCAGCCGCTGGCTGCGAATCCGTCGACGCCGGTGCCGGTCGTGTGTCCGTGCGCCGACCGGACACATGGTTGTGGCCAGGAGCCCGGAGTCCGGCCGCCCTCCGACCTGGACCCGGGCGAGGCCTGCTCACTTTCCCGGTACAAGGTCGGAGGAGTGTGGGTCAAGGACCCGGCCGCGGAGCATGTGCTCAACTCCCGGGGCGGCAAGGGCACGGTCTACGTGGTCAATGTCGGTGACCGCGACATCCAGGTCGGTTCGCACTTCCACCTGGCCGATGTCAACGAGGACCTGTTGTTCTTCACCGATCTGGAGAGCGCGACGGAGGCGGAGACCGTTCTGACCGATCCCCGGCGCGTGCGGGCCGAGCAGATCGCCGCGGCCCGCGCGCTGGCGTACGACCGGTCGAAGACGCCGGGGAAGGCACCTTGGGGGTGCCGGCTCGACATCGCTCCGGGGGACTCGATGCGGTTCAGCCCCGAGAACGCGCCCAGCGATGCGATCGAGGTCGTGCCGATCGGTGGACGGCGCCGTGTTCCGGGCCTGAGGAAGGGCAAAGGGCCCGACGACGTCGCCCTCGACTGACCGGGCCTCGTACATCCAGCTGGAGGAATGCAATGGCGAACATCACCCGCGCGCAGTACGCGAAGTCCTACGGCCCGACCGTGGGCGACCAGGTCCGCCTGGGCGACACCAGCCTCTGGATCGAGGTCACCGAGGACCTGACGTTCGGTGGTGACGAGGCGATCTTCGGCGGCGGGAAGACCATCCGCGAGTCGATGCTGCAGGGGACGACCACGAGTGCGGAGGGCGCCCCCGACACCGTGATCACCAATGTGATCATTCTGGATGTCGAACCCGCGCTGGAGCGGGGAAACGCCCATTCCATCGTGCGTGCCGACGTCGGAATCAGGGGCGGCAAGGTCGTCGCGGTCGGAAAGGCCGGCAACAGCGATGTCATGGACGGGGTCACTCCGGGGCTGGAGATCGGTTCCTCCACGGACGTGATCTCCGGCGAGGGCAAGATCCTCACCGCCGGAGCCGTCGACACGCATGTCCACTACATCTCCCCCTCGGCGGTGCTGGAGGCCCTGTCCACCGGGACCACCACGCTGATCGGCGGCGGTGTGGGCCCCTCGGAAGGGTCCAAGGCAACCACGGTGACGCCCGGACCTCAGCACCTGGTGAACCTGCACCGCAGCTTCGACGACCTGCCGGTCAACGTGATGCTGCTGGGCAAGGGCAACACCGTCAGCAAGGACGGCCTGGACGAGCAGGCGCTCGCGGGGGCCGGCGGGTACAAGGTCCACGAGGACTGGGGCGCCACCCCGGCAGCGCTGGACGCGGCGTTGAGGGCCGGGGAGGAGTGGGGTCTTCAGGTCACCCTGCACGCCGACTCCCTGAACGAGTCCGGCTTCGTCGAAACCACCCTCGACGCCATCGACGGGCGCGGAGTCCACGTCTTCCACGCCGAGGGCGCCGGCGGCGGGCACGCCCCGGACATCCTGAAGGTGGCCGCCGAGCCGAACGTCCTGCCCGCGTCGACGAACCCGACGCTGCCGTACACCGTGAACACGCTGGCCGAGCACATCGACATGCTGGCCTCGGCCCACCACCTCGATCTGAGCAACGAGAACGATCAGGCGTTCGCCGACTCCCGCATCCGCTCCACGACCATGTTCGCCGAGGACGTGCTGCACGACATGGGTGCCATGTCCATCACCTCCTCCGACGCCCAGGCCATGGGCCGCATCGGGGAGGTCGTGACCCGTACCTGGCAGGTCGCCCACGTCATGAAGGAGTGGAGCCACCTGACCTTCAAGGACGCGAACTTCTTCTACGGGGCCGACCGGGGACGGGGCGACAACGCCCGTGCGCTGCGGTACGTGGCCAAGTACACGATCAATCCCGCCATCGCCCACGGCATCGACGCGTACGCCGGCTCGGTGAAGGCGGGCAAGCTGGCGGACCTCGTGCTGTGGGACCCGCGGTTCTTCGCCGTGCGGCCGGAAGTGGTCATCAAGGGCGGCGCCATGGTGGTCGGCAACCTCGGCGATCCCAACGGCTCGGTCTCGACCCCGCAGCCGACGCTCCTGCGCCCGGCGATGGCCGCCGCCATCGCCGCCCACCTGTCCTACTCGTTCGTCTCGGACGCGGTGCTCAACCCTCCCCCGGACTCCGACCCCTACGACGGAGTGAAGGGCAAGGGTGTGTTCAAGGACTCCCTGGCGACCACCCTCGGCCTGCGGCGTGAACTGAGGGGCGCCAAGCCCGTCAAGGACGTCGGCAAGGCGGACATGATCTTCAACGACGGGCGGTACGGCATCGACATCGACCCGAGCACGTTCAAGATCGCGGTGCAGATCCCACGGGTCGACCCCGCGGCGGGACACAACCTCACCCGGCACAGGAGCCTGAGCGACTACTGGTACCTCGACCAGCCGAAACCGCCGAGGAGCCTGCCCCTCACCCAGCGATACATGCTGTTCTGAGGCGCCCCATGAGCACTTCTCCGCTCCTGCTCGCCCTGCTGGGCGACGCCAGACTCCCGTCCGGAGGACATACGCAGTCCGCCGGTCTGGAGCCGGCGTTGCGGGCCGGTACGACGCCTGCCGAGGTGCCCGCGTACCTGCGCTCCCGTCTTCGTACCGTCACCCGCGTGGAGGCGGGCACCGCCGTCGTCGCGCGTGCGGTCGCGGAGGACGGCGGTGACCTGGCCGAGGTCGAGGCCGCCTGGGCCGCCCGGACCCCCAGCCGGGCGCTGAGGGCGAACGGGCGGCGTCTGGGGCGCGGATACCTGCGGGTCCTGCAGGCGCTCTGGCCCGGCCCCGTCGACGCCCGCGCACGCACCTGGTCCCGCCCGGTCGTCCTCGGCCTGCTCGCGCACCGCGCCGCGATGGACCCCGCCGACGTGGCCCGTCTCGTCGGGTACGACGACGCCCAGACCGTCACAGCGGCCCTGCTCAAGCTCGAACCGCAGGACCCCCTGCTCGTCGCGGCGTGGGTGAACGAACTCCTCCCCGACATCGACGAGATGGCCGATCAGGTCTCCCTCCTCCGCCTCCCGGAGCACATCCCCGCCCACGGCGCTCCCCTCATCGAGCGCTGGGCCGAGACCCACGACACCGCCACAGAGAGGCTCTTCAGTGCCTGAGAACGCCACCGCCCCCACCCGTGCCATGCGCCTGGGCGTCGCCGGGCCCGTCGGCACCGGCAAGAGCTCGCTCATCGCGACGCTGTGCCAGGCCCTCTCCGGGGAACTGAGCCTGGGCGTCATCACGAACGACATCTACACCGACGAGGACGCGCGCTTCCTCAGGAGCGCCGGAGTGCTGGACCCCGAACGCATCCGCCCGGTCGAGACGGGCGCCTGCCCCCACACGGCAATCCGCGACGACGTGACGGCCAATCTGCTGGCGGCCGAGGACCTGGAGGCCGACTTCGGCCCACTGGACCTGGTCATCATCGAATCCGGCGGCGACAACCTCACCGCGACCTTCTCCCCCGCACTGGTGGACGCCCAACTGTTCGTCCTGGACGTCGCCGGCGGCGGTGACGTCGTACGGAAAGGGGGCCCCGGCATCGCTCGCGCCGACCTGCTCGTGATCAACAAGACCGACCTGGGCGAGCATGTGGGCGTGGACGTCGAGCGCATGACACGCGAGGGGCGTGACGCCCGGCAGGGTTCCCCCGTGGTCGCGCTCTCCCGGCACGACGAGGCGTCCGTCCGACTGCTGACCTGCTGGGTCCGCGACACCCTCGCCCGCTACCGCACCGGCGAGCACACCCCGGTCGACCCCGGCCCCATGGCACCGCACTTCCACGCGGGTCAGGACGGCGGGGAAACCCACACGCACACCCGGACCGACGGCACCACGCACACCCACGACCACGCTCCGGCGCATGCGGGGCAGCGCGCGTGACCGGCCCGACCCGCCTGAGCGTCACCCCCGCGGGGAGCCGCAGCCGCGTCCACCGTACGACCGGGCACCTGACGGTGCGGATCATGGATCAGGACGCCCGTGGTGCCAGAGTGGGCCTGCTCGCCACCCAGGCGCTGCTGCTGTCCGGCGACGACGTCCGCATCGAAGTGGACGTCGCTCCCGGCGCGTGGCTGGACGTCGTGGAGTCGACCGGCACGGTCGCGTACGAAGGTGACGCGCCGTCTTCCTGGACGGTCCACGCGACGGTGGGCGACGGAGCGGTGCTGACCTGGGCGGGCAAGCCGTTCGTGGTCTCGGACGGGATCGCCACCCACCGGGACACCAGGATCCGGCTGCACGGCACCGGCAGGATCCTGATGCAGGAGAAGATCGTCCTGGGGCGCGCAGGCCAGACGGGCGGGGACCTGACCACCTCCCTGTGCGCGACCGACGACACAGGGCCGGTGCAGGTGGAGCACCTGGACCTGAGCAGGGGGACCCGCACGATGCCGGGCGTCCTCGGGAACCTTCGTTCCATGGACACGGTCACCGCTCTGGGATGGACACCCGAACCGCCCGGCAGGCCGGAGGCCGGCACCACCGGGCCCGGCGAGACCTACTTCCCTCTGGACCGGGCCGGTGGCGTACTGCGCTGGGTCGGAATCGGCCGGTTCCGTGACCGCGTGTGCGACCCCACCTTCACCGCCTGGTGCGAGGACGCCATGCGAGGGACCCCGGCCGGGCAGCCTGTGGCCTCGTCGGCCTGACGCCCCGGGCGGGCACCCGCCCTGCGCGTGGCCTTGCCCGGGGCCGTCCCCGGTGGGCGGTGCCGCCCGCCCACCGGGCTGCTCGCGAGGGCTACTTCCGCAGCGAGCGGTAGAAGTCCAGGGCCTCGTCCGGGAGCCACGGCATGTCTTCCTGGGGGGTCCATCCCGGGATGCCCAGGACGTCGTCGTGCCAGGTGTTGGTGGTGTGGCGGATCTGTACGTAGTGGGCGTTGTTGAGGACGGTCTCCAGGTGGCCGCCCGCGGCGAGCACCCGGTCGAGGAAGGTCGTCTGCTCGAAGAAGGACAGGTCCGGGTAGCCCTCCGTGCTCTGCCAGGCCTTCTTCGTGTAGACCAGGGTGCCGCAGTGGATGCCGTTCTTGTGGTGCAGCCGCATCAGGCTGTTGGGCGCCGACCAGGTGCGCTGGGTGGGCAGGTGGTAGAAGGGCGCCCCTTCGAATGCCGTGATGGACGCGTTCCCCGCCAGGATGGGCGCCACCTGGGTGGCCATCCGGTTCGGGCCGTGCCAGTCGTCGTCGTCCCACTGGGAGAGGATCTCGCCGTGTGCGGCGTTCGCGCCGGCGTTCATCTTGGAGCCGATGGTGTTCTTTCCGTCGAGACGGAGGTAGCGGATCGAGTCGTTCTGCGGGACGAGGTGGTCCACGGGGGTCAGGCCGTCGTCGACGACCAGGAGTTCCTTGGACCGGTACGTCTGCTCCATGAAGTACTTGATCGCCCGCTGGACGAAGTGCGGCCGGTCGGCGGTCGGCATGACGGCCGTGACCAGGGGGCCGTCGGTGCGGGTCGCGGGGGTGGCGAGGCCCTCGAAGGCGCTCGCCGGGCGGGCGCACGGTGCCAGGCCGCCACGCGGCACGAACGCCCAGTCGCCCCCGCCCGGCCTGGCCCACAGACAGCCGCACGGCTCGGGGACGGTCCAGGGCCACCAGGAGACGTCACGCCTGGTGCCCAGGCTCTCCGTGGGGGTGTGCTGCGGAAGGTCGTACGGGGGCCAGAGCTCGGGGCGTACCTCGGCCTTCCCCTGGTGGCCCACCGCCATGGGGAGCGGTTCGCCGTCGTGGCCGCGTCGGTTCGACTCGGGGCGGCCCACCAGGAGGGAGACGGGGCCGGAGGCGCTGAGTTCCGCGGCGGCCTCGGTGACGGCGCGGGTGAGTTCCGCCTTGCCCCGCTCGCTCAAGCCGTGGACCGGTGCGTCCCCGGCGGCCGGGTCGGTCGCGACCGCCTCCAGGAGCTTGCCCGTCCGCAGCGCGAGCAGGGCGCTCTCGGCGGCAGGGGCGTTTGCACCGTGCCGGTCCATGGCCGCCGTGAACTCCGCAGCGGTGAGCGGTCCGTCACGGAAGAGGGCGAGGGCGCTGAACTCGTCATGCATGGGACAACCTTTCGATGGATGCACGGTGTGTGACGGTGGTTCGGGGGCTGTGAGCGGGCGGGGGCACGTGACCTGGGCGGGACTCAGTCGGTGTTGCCCGGCACGATGCGGTCCAGGCGGATGCGGAGCATCACCCGGGTGCTCTTGATCTCGGCGTCGTAGGGCTTGCCGCGGTACTTCTCGCTCAGTTCGTCTATGTGGGCCCTGGCCCGGTCGCCGTGGATGATCTCCACGACCTCCCCGCGCCCCTCGACGTAGCGGTACGGGTCGGTCCGGTCGAACACCGTGACGGTCACCCGGGGGTCGGCGACGACATTGCGGTATTTCCTGCGGTGCACCTCGGTGTTGACGACGAGGCACGACTCCTCGGCGTCGATCCACATGAGCTGGCTCTGCGGCCGGCCGTCGGGCATGAGCGTGCTGAGTACGGCGAAGTTCGGCTCCGAAGCCATTGCCTTGATGCGTTCCCAACTCATCCGAGCCTCCTGGTGGATTGCTTTCCTGATCGCTTTCAGTTCCCGACGCTCTGGTAGCCGCGGATCTGCCTCCGCCACAGCCGGTAGGCGGCCGCGAACCACAGGGCGCCGATCAGCGGGGCGCCGAAGGCGACGGCCTGCTGTACGTGGAGCTCGCCGGTCTTGTCGAGCAGCACGCTCGACGGGATGTAGGCGACGAAGGCCACCGGGATGATCCAGGTGAAGGCCCAGCTCAGGGCGGACCCGAAGATGCGCGTCGGATAGGAGCCGAACATCAGGTAGATGTTGTCGACGAGATGGTTGGCGGCCCAGGTCTGCACGAACCGGAAGCTGAGCGAGGAGACGATCATGATCACGGCGCCCTCGGCCATCGCGCCTCCGGCGACCGCCAGCAGGAGGTACAGCACGTTCAGTGCCGAGAAGTCCAGGCCGGTGAGGACCGCGGCGACCGAGAACAGGGCGACCGCGGCGACGACGTCTCCGATGACGTTCATCTGGAACCGTGTGGTGACCACCTGGAGGAGCGGGTTCAGGGGGCGCACCAGGTAGCGGTCGAACTTCCCTTCGCGGACCGTGTGGTCCAGGAATTCGATCTGGTGGAACGGGACGACCCAGGCGGCGTGTGCGAGCAGCCTCATGGAGTACAGCAGGGCCAGTTCACCGAACGACCATCCGGCGATGGTGTCGAACTTGCGCAGTACGACCCAGACGAAGGCGAAACCGCTGCCCTGGTAGACCAGGCCGAGGACGGTGAGCATGACGAAGTTGAGACGGTATTGCATCTCGCTTCTGATGGCGGCTTTGTAGAACGCCCAGGTGATGCTCAGGCTCTTCACGGACGCTCACCCTCCCTGCACGACGACGCGATGCAGTGCCGCTTTCCAGATCCGGCGGGCGAGGAGGGCCAGGAGCACCACCCACAGGATCTGGATTCCGATGGCCCGCGCGGCCCGGTCCTCGGCGATCTGGCCGACGTAGATGGCGACCGGTGTGTAGGTCGTGGCCTGGAAGGGAAGCAGGTCGGCCAGGTGCCGTAGGACGTCGGGGAAGAAGGAGAGGGGGACCAGCGCCCCTGCCAGGAACTGGTTGATCAGGTAGTAGAGCACGGTGACCCCGTTGATCTCCATGGTCCAGAAGGCCACCATGCCGATGATCAGATTCAGCAGGATCGCCACCGCGTACCCGCAGACAAGACTCACCAGCCAGTACCCGAGGGCCATGGCCGAGGCGGGCGGGCCGAGCGCGCCGGCGAACGCGACCACGGGCAGCGCCGCGACGGCGAACAGCAGCATGGCCAGGCTGGAGCCGCAGAGGTGGGCCAGCATCTGCGGGACGAAGCCGGGCGGTCGCAGGAGGTCGAAGGCGACTTGTCCCTCGCGGATTCGCCCGTACATGTAGGAGCCGACCGAGGGGTCCTGAAGGGCCCAGTTCTGAAGGTTGGCGAGGGTGAGATACACGAGCAGCGACTGCAACGCGACGCCGTCGACCTCCGCCGCCCCGTCGTAGAGCGTCGTCCACACCTTGCGCAGGATGTAGGTCTGGACGATGACGACGGCCAGCAGGAACGCCGCGTTCTGGCGGTAGACGACCGCCGTCCGCAGGCGGCCCCGGATGATCTGCGCGTATGCCGGTGCGTTACGGAAGCGACGGTGCGGGGCGCGGGCCTCGGTGGCCAAAACCTATGTCACCGTCTTTCGGGCTCCGTAGATCTCCCGTACCACGCCCTCCAGGTCCGGTTCCACGATGGACAGGTCCACCACGGGGTGGAGCGCGTTGAAGGAGGCGATCACTTCCTGCGCCGATGTGCTGTCCGCGTCGAAGGCGACCTTGACCTCGCTGCCCTCCTGGGAGAGCAGCGTCCATTCCGGGCGGCCGTCCAGGGACACCCGCGGGAACTCGCCCGTGGCGGTGTCCAGGGCGATCTGGGCCACGAGGGTCCGGTTCGGGGCGTAGGCCTTCTTGAGCGTGTCCACCGCTCCGTCGTAGAGCACGCGCCCCTGATCGATGAGAACGACCCGGTCGCACAGGCGCTCCACGTCGGCCAGGTCATGGGTGGTGAGGACGATCGTGGTGTTCAGCTCCCTGTTGATCTCCTCGACGAAGACCCGCATGCTCTCCTTCGCCAGCGCGTCGAGGCCGATGGTGGGCTCGTCCAGGTAGAGCAGCGGCGGTTCGTGGAGCATGGAGGCGACCAGGTCGCCGCGCATGCGCTGGCCCAGACTGAGCTGGCGCACCGGGCGGTCGAGGAAGGGGGCCAGGTCGAGCATCTCGATGAAGCGGTCGAGGTTCCTCCGGTAGGTGGCCTGCGGGATTCGGTAGAGCTTCCCGACCAGTTTGAACGATTCGATCAGTGGCAGGTCCCACCAGAGCTGGCTGCGCTGGCCGAAGACGACGCCGATCTGGAGGGCGTTGTTCTCCCGGTCGCTCCAGGGGACGACTCCGTTGACCTCCAGCAGGCCGCTCGTGGGGACCAGGACCCCGCTCATCATCTTGATCGTGGTGCTCTTGCCCGCGCCGTTCGGGCCGAGGTACCCGACCAGTTCGCCCGCCTCGATCGTGAAGCTGACGCCGTCGACCGCGCGGACCTCCTCGACCTCGCGGGTGAACAGCGTGCGCACGCCCCCGAGGAACCCGTCGAAGCTCCTCGGCCGGCGGTAGTACTTGGTGAGTTCCTCGACCCGGATCAGGGGATCGCTCCCGGCCGTCATGAAGTGCCCGGCTTCTGGGCGGTGTGGGGGTGGGCGGCGAGGATGCGGGTCCGCTCCTCGGCTCCGGGCCGGGGGAAATAGACCAGGTCGTGCGGTGTCTCCACGCACTGCGCGAGGGCCGCCAGCTCGCCGTCCCCCGTGTGGTCGATCAGGAGGAGGGGGGACTGCCGGGCCAGTTCGGGCAGTTCGGCGCGCGCCCGCTCCACGTCGGCCTCCGCGACCTCGATGAGCCGGTAAGGGGTCGTTGTGGGGAGCCGGCCCTCGAAGGCGCGTGCCGCGTACTCGAACCGCAGGCAGCATTCCACCCAGCTCAGGTCCGTCGTCGCGGGGTCGAAGGAGCGGTCCAGCACCCATTGGGCAGCCACCTCGGGGGCGGGATGCAGGGTGGTGAAGTGGGAGAGGTTGACCCGCCAGTCCGCGTACATGTCCTTGTCCAGGACCTGTGCGTGCTGGTGGTACAGGACGGCTTGCGGGTTGTAGGCGAAGGCGAGGCCCCGCTGCCGCAGGCGGTAGCCGAGTTCCGAGTCCTCAAGGCCCCAGCCGGTGAAGGACTCCTCGAATCCGCCCACGGCCGACAGATGTTCCCTGCGCACGGAAGCGTTGCAGCTGAAGAGGTAGTGCCAGCACGTCGCCATGTTGTTGAGATTGTGCGAGAGCTTCGCCAGGACTCCGCCTCGGGAATCTCCGCCGATGACCGGCGGCAGCGCGTCGAAGGTGAATTCCGAACTGAGCCGCTCAAGGTCGATGTGTCCTTCGGCGAAATATCCCCGCGGTCCCAGAACGACCAGATCGGGCCGACGTTCGTGGTACCGGATGTGCTCCGCGACGCAGGTGGGCGGTACGACTTCGTCCGCGTCGATCATGACGACGAGGTCGCCCGTTGCCGCTTCGATCCCGGTATTCCGTGCGGCGGACCGGCCGGATTCCGGGGTCCGTGGCTTGTGGATGCAGCGCAGGGGGAATTTGCACGAGAAGTTCTCGACCATGGAGCGGGTGCCGTCGTCGGAGCCGTCGTCGACGACGACGATCTCAAGGCTGTCCGCCGGCCCGAGGCGCTGATGGTTGAGGGATGTCAGGCAGACCTCAAGTGCGTTCCGGGAATTGAAGGACGGAATGATCAGACTTACTAACATTAGTTCACCCCGAGTATGGACGGTCCCGTTGGCTGATGGTCATGTTCTGCAAATGAATCGGCATCGATCCGCGTCTGCCAATGGCGGCGGCCTCCCGGCACGAGGGAGAATATACCCGCGCCGATGGTGATTCACGGGTTCCCGGAAAATTTGCGCCCGATGCCAGCTGGGGTTGGCACCATGTGGCACGAAAGGGGTATCTCTGGCTGCATCTTGTCCGATTCGATCTGATGTTTCCCCTCTGTAGCACATGTGGCCCGATGTCCCGGGCCGGCCGATGGTGCGCGCGCCTCCGAACTGCGGCGTCGCACCGGATTCGGGGGAGCCGGGGGATGTCGACCGATTCGCGCCCTGTCGGATTGCGCGGTATCCCTCACCGTATATGGCGATTAATGGTCCGTGTGACGGGACCCGGGTTCGTTCGCCATTGATGCTTCATCCATCCGGAATGATCAGTCCCGCTAAGCGGCCAATAGGCGCCATTGACGGGCCCACCTGCTTGCGGCAGGATCTCGGCTACGCGTGGACCGGACAGAGTGAGAAGGCGGTCGAATAGTTGACGGGTCGGGAAGCACTGAGCGAGGAGGAGGCTCTTGCTGCTACCTCCGTCATCATTCCTGTGAAAGACGACATCAAGCTGGCGCAATGTCTGGAAAGTATTGACGAGGACGTCGAAGTGGTATTCGCCCTCAATGGTGCCAGCGATGAAGTGCGAGAGATCGTCAAGAACTGCCGGCACCGGCACACCGTGGCGGAGATACCCGAGGCGAATATCGGTGCCGCATACAACATCGGTGCGCAGGTGGCCAGTGGGCGGTTTCTCTTATTCATGGACTCCGACTGCACCTTTCGCCCGGGGACGATCCGGCTCATGGCCCGGGAAGTGGTGGAGCACCCCGTGGTCAAAGGCCAGTGCGTCTTCACCGACGGTAAGGGGTGGAGCAGCAAGGTGATCCGGCGGGCCCGCGAGTTCCAGACGTCGGACCACAGCAATGCCTATTCTCCGCCACTCATCTACGACGTCCGCATCCTGCCGCGGATCGGCGGGTACCACTACTCCGACCTGATCCACTTCCAGGAGGACCGGGAATTCGACTTCCGCCTCCAGCTCGCCGGAATCCCGGTCCGGCTCCGGACCGAAGCGGTGATCCATCACGCCGAGCAGACCGGCGCGGCCGACCTGCGCAGTGGCTACAGATACGGCCTGGGCGAGGCGATCGGGCGGGAGCTGGGCCTCTTCGTGACGCCTTCGCCGTGGTGGCGGCTGGCCGACGACGCCCGCTCGATCGCCGAGGTCTTCCGCGTCAAGGGTGCCGCACCCGCCCTGTACCGGGTGGCCTGGCTGGGGATGTACAACCTCGGCACCTGTGTGCACACGCTGTTCGACCCCTTCAAGGTCCGGCCGCGCTACCCGGCTAGGGCCCGCCGCATCCGTAACCGGGGCGGAGTCCCGGTGCACTCGACGAAATTGGACGCGTCCTACCGGGACGCCCTGCGGAAATCCCACGAGAGGCAGGGACGGAGGATCACGCCGTCCGACAGCGTGTGAAGGAAGCGCGTGGTGCGTCGGCTGCTGTGACGTCCGATGCGGCCCCTGGTGCGTCCCGCATATCTGACGAGCGGTAAGGAGAAGCATGTCGGTCCTGCGCGGGCATTCCGGTCTTCCATCGGCTCCGGCAGCGGAGGGGAGGCCGGCGGAGGGAAGTTCGGCGGAGGGAAGGCCGGCGGCGGAGATCATCGGCGCCTACGCGGCCACGTGCCTGTGGGAGCTGGGCGCCGACCACGTGGAGCTGGAACTGCGGGCGGACGGGCGGCGGGTGCTGTTCACGTTCCGGGAGTCCGACGGCGGGCCCGGGGGCCCCGGACTGCCGCCGGGCACGGCGGGGCCCCGTCCGGTGACGGTCGGCTGCCCGGTGGCGGCGTCGGCCCCCGCTTCCGCCCGCGCCCTGGTCTCCGCCTGCCGGCTCCGGCTCTCCTGGTCCGACGACGGAACGGTCGAACACCGGCTCGTTCCCGCCCCCGGAGCCCGGGTCGAGGCCGGACTCGCGCGCCTGCGGCTCGCCGACCGCCTGGCGCGGCCCGGCGAGGGCATACCCGGCCGCCGCGAGCGCGAAGCACTCACCACGGCACCCTGGACCGGCGGCGGTGAACCCGTGCGGTGGCCCGACCTGTGCGACGCGTTCACCGCGCAGGCGCGGGCCACACCCGGTCTCGTGGCGGTCACGGACGACACCGAGGAGCTGACCTACGCCGAACTGGACCGGTGGACCGGCTCCCTCGCGCTCCGGCTCCGGGCGGAGGGCGTCGGAACCGGCGAGATCGTGGCCGTGGGGGTGGAGCGAGGGGTCGCCTCGGTGGCCGCCGTGCTCGGCGTCCTGCGCGCGGGAGCCGCGTACCTCCCGGTCGGGGTGGACCTGCCGCTCTCCCGGCAGCGGCGGTTCCTCACGGTGAGCGGGGCGCGCGTGGCCGTCGTCGGCGACGGCTCGCCACTGAGGAACCTCGTGGAGCGCCCCATCGATGTCGCTTCCGCGCGTGAGGAGGCCGTGGCGTCCGCGCGCGAAGAGACCATCGCTCCCGCACGCGACGACGACGCGGCCGTGACGCGGCTGCCGTCGCCGCCCGGTCCCGAGACGCTCGCCTACGTCCTGTTCACCTCCGGGTCGACCGGCGAACCCAAGGCCGTCGCCATGCCGAGGCGTTCGCTCAACCATCATGTCGACTGGTACCGGCACCACTCGTCCTCGCCCGTCGGCGGCCGCAGCCTGCACTTCGCGGACCTGGGCTGGGACACCTCCACCGCGGAGATATTCCCGACCCTGTGCTCCGGCGGAACGGTGGTGGTGGCCGGCCGACGGGCCCGGCGGGACCCGGACCGGCTGGTCGACCTCCTGCGCACGTCCGGCGTGCAGAGGATGGTCCTCCCGCCGCAGGTCCTCGCGCAGATCGCGGAACGCTGCCTGCGGTCCGGCGGCCCGGCCCTGCCGCTGCTCGACGTCGTCAGCGGCGGCGAACAGCTCGTCCTCACCGACGTGCTGCGGCGCTGGCTCCTCGGCCTGCCCGGAGCCGTGCTCCAGAACCACTACGGCCCGAGCGAGACCCAGCTCGTCACGGCGTACGTCTCCGATCCGGCGCAGGCGCCCGACCTCCCGCCGATCGGACGCCCCTGCGGCAACAACCGGCTCTACGTGCTGGACGAGACCGGCCGCCCCGCGGCGGTCGGCGAGCCCGGGGAACTCGTCATCGCAGGTCCGGGCGTGGCCTCCGGCTACCTCGGCGACCCCGCCGCCACCGCCGCGGCCTTCGTCCCCGACCCCTCCGGTGCGTCCGACGGCCGGGCCTACCGGTCCGGCGACCTGGTCCGCCGGCTCCCGGACGGGAACCTGCAGTTCGTCGGCCGGGTGGACCGGCAGGTGAAGGTACGGGGATACCGCGTGGAGCCCGCGGAGGTCGAGCGGGTCCTCACCGAGCTGCCCCGGGTGCGGGCCGCCGCGGTGACCGCCGTCGAACGCCCCGGACACCGCTCCCTGGTGGCCTTCGTGGTCACCGACGCGGACCCGGCGGACCTGCTCGGCGAGCTGGAGCGGCGGCTGCCCGGCTACATGGTGCCGTCCAGGATCGAGCCGGTCGACGCGCTGCCGCTCACCCCGAACGGCAAGGTCGACGTATCCGCCCTGCTCGACCACGGGGCGGACGCGCCGGCGGACGAGCCGGTCGCCCGGCCGGTCGCGGCCGTCATCGCGGCCTGGACGGAGGTGCTCGGCACGCCCCCCGGGCCCGACACCGACTTCCGGGCGGCCGGCGGGGATTCGCTGACCGCCATGACGATCGCGGCCCGCTGCCACGTCCGGGGGCTGCGCGTGAGCGCCGTCGACGTGCTCGAAGCGGCGACCCCCCGCCGGCTCGCCGACATCGCCGGCCGGGCCGGCGGAGGAGTGACGCGGGACCTGCCCGGGGCCGGGACGCTGCTTCCGCTGCTCCCCAGCCAGGCGGACGCCCTGCGTACGCCCACACCGGACCGCGACCACTGGTACCAGGCCGCCCTGTTCCGTACCGGAGCCGACCTGGACACCGGCCTGCTGAGGGAGGCCGTACGGGCTGTCGTGGCCGCGCACCCCTCGCTGCGGTGCGCGGTCACCGACGACGGGCAGCGGGTGGTGGAACCGTACGAGGTGGTGGCCGACGCGCGGAGTGACACCGCGTCCGGTGGGCTCACCGGAGCGTTGGCGCGGGTACGGGGCGGTGGTCTGGACCTCGGCTCCGGCCGGCTCGTCGATGTGACGCGGCTGAGCGGCGACCGGCTGCTGCTCGTCGTGCACCAGATGGCGTTCGACGCGGTGTCCTGGGGGACGTTCACCAGCGATTTGCAGGAGGCCTACCGGACGCTGCGCCTCGGGGGAGTGCCCGCGCTCGGTGAGGCCACGTCGACGGCGGCCTGGCTGGAGGCGCTGCGGGGTTACGCGGCGGGCGCGGCCCGCGACGAGCTGCCGGTCTGGCGGGACCAGGTGCGGGGCGAACCGGCCCTGCCGCCCGACGTTCCCGGCGGGTCACGGGCGACGAACCTCGGCGGGACCGCGTGCGGACTGGAAAGGGCCCTGGACGCCGACAGCACGCGGCGGCTGCTGCGGGAGACCCCGCTGACGGCGTCCTGCCGGGCGGACGAGGTGGTCCTGCACGCGCTGGTGAGGACCCTGGCGGCGGGCCGTACCGGCCCGGTCCGGCTGGACACCCTCCAGCACGGCCGCGCCGAGCGGATCGCCCCCGGTCTCGATCTGTCCAGGACCACCGGCTGGTTCACCACCGTCGCCCCCCTGACGGTCGCTCTGCCGCGCTCCGGCGGGCCCCGGGACGAACTCGCCGCGACCGTCGCCGCCAACCGTTCACGGCCCCTGTCGGGAGTGGGCTTCGGGGCGCTGCGCCACTTCGGCACGGGTGCGCCGCGCGAGGCTCTGAACGGCATCGGGCCGGCGGACGTGTCCTTCGACTTCCTGGGCACCGCGGCTTCCCTCTACCCCGGTGAACTCCTCGTGGAGAAGCTCGACGCGGCTCTGGGCCCGTACGTCCACGACGGCTGGGAGCGCCCGCACCCGGTCGAGGTGCAGGCGTACATCAGCGAAGGGCGTCTCGTCATCGGCTGGACGTACTCCAAGGCCCTGCACAGCGAGAGATTGATCCGTCGGACGGCCGATCGTCATATCGCCGACCTCGTCGCCATGGTCGACGGCCGTGCGTGGACGGCTGCTTCGTGAAGGCTCCATTCATCACCCCGGTGGTGTGCACAAGCCCTGGGGGCGACCATTCCTGGAGGGATGGATGTTCCATGTCGAGGACCACCCTTTGCTCACCGCGCTCGACGACATCAGGCCGAGGCTCAGGACGATGCTCGGAGGAATCGACACGGAGCGGTGCCTGTCCGACGCGATCGTGAACGAGATGCGGGAGTCCGGGGTCTTCAGGATGGCCGTCCCCGCCGAGTACGGCGGCTGGGAGGCCGACCCCCTGGTGCAGCTCCGCGCCGTCGAGATGCTCGCGGAAGTGGACGCCTCGATCGGCTGGTACGCGATGATCGGATCGGACGGCGGGTTCTACGGCGCCTTCCTCCAGCCCGAGGTCGCCAAACGTCTCCACAGTCCCGACCCCAACGTCATCACCGCGGGGTTCGTCGATCCGGCGGGCGTGGCGCGCCCGGTGGAGGACGGCTATGTCATCACGGGGCGCTGGCCGTTCGGCAGCGCCAGCCGGCACAGCCAGTGGCTGGCCAGCGGCTGCCGGGTGCGGCACGACGACGGGCGGGCCTCGCCTCCGATCGTCGCCATGCTGGCGTCCGAGGAGTGCGAGATACATGACACCTGGAACGCCATGGGACTGCGGGGGAGCGGCAGCTTCGACTACAGCGTCGGGGAGTACTTCGTCCCCAAGGAGATGACCTTCAGTTTCCAGAATCCTCCCGTGCGCACGGACCCTCTTTACCGGTTTCCGATGATGTACCGCGCCAACGTCCCCGGGGTGGCGCTCGGCCTCGCCCGCGCGGCCATCCGGGAGTTCACGGAATGGGTGAGCGGCCGGCGCGACGCGGCCACCGGCCGCGACCGCCGGGAGAACGCCGGCGTCCAGCACGCCGCGGGCCTCGCCGAGGCGCAGGTCTCGGCGGCCCGCGCCTATGCCGTGGACGTGATCGGGGAGCTGTGGGAGACGCTGCTGCGGGGCGACGAGCCCGCGCCGGACATGCCGGACCGCTTCCGCCTGATGATCGCCCACACCGGAATCTCCTGCCGGCAGGCGGTGCAGAGCCTGTTCACGGCGTGCGGCGGCAGCGCCGTGTACGACCGGCATCCGCTCCAACGCCGCATGCGGGACGCCATGACGGTGACGCAGCACGCCCTGCACGACGAGCAGACGTACTCCACCATGGGCGGAAGACTCCTCGGTCTCCCGGCGGGCGGCGGGGTCTCCTGATGCCGTCCCCGGGCCGTGTCCTGATCACCGGAGCGCGCAGTGGTCTGGGGCGGGCGGCGGCCCTCCTCTTCGCCGAGCGGGGCCATCGCGTCTACGCCACGATGCGCGATCCGCGACCGGGGGAGGGGGCGGCCGGCCGCCACGGCCGGGGCGTCATCCACGTCCTGCCGCTCGATGTGCGCGACCGGGACTCCGTCGACGCGGCCCTCGCGGCCACCGCGGAACTGGGCGGGGAGCCCGACACCGTGGTGCTCAACGCGGGCGTCGAACTGCAGGGGCCGGTGGAGAGCCTGGACCCGGCGGATCTGCGGTGGCAGCTGGAGACCAACCTGTTCGGCGCGCTGACGGTCGTACAGGCCGTCCTGCCGGGCATGCGGCGGCGCGGATCGGGCCGGCTGGTCTTCGTGTCGTCGATCGTGGGACGGGTGGCGCGGCCCCTGCTCGGCGGGTACTGCGCGAGCAAGTTCGCGCTGGAGGGCCTCGCGGAGGCACTGCACCTGGAGACCCGGCATCTGGGCATCCACGTCAGCCTGCTGGAGCCCGGACGCTTCCCCAGTGAACTGGGCGGCCGGGCCCGCCGGGCGGCCTGGGAGGGTGCGGGAGCCGACCCGTACGCATCCGTACGGGCCGGGCTCGCCGGGAGCCTGGACCGCCTCGAACCCCCCGGTTACGCGCCGGAGGTCTCGATGGTGGCCCAGGCGCTGCTGGAGCTGGCGACGGACCCGGAGCCGCCGTTGCGGAAGCTGGTCGGCGACGACGCGCTGTACACCGGCCGGCTCGTCTCGCGCGGCGGCTTCGGGGAGTACGCCACGCTCTTCGGCTGACCGCCGCAGGTCACTTCTTGCGCAGCAGGAACGGGCCGATCGCCATGGCGTCGAGACCGAGGCGGAAGAACGTACGCAACGCGTCCGCCGGGGCCCAGACGATCGGCTCGTCATTGCCGTTGAACGAGGTGTTGAGCACGGCGGGGACACCGGTACGGTCGCCCACCCGGTCCAGCAGCCGGTGGTAGAGCGGGTCGTCGCCGGCCGAGACGGTCTGCGGCCGGGTGGTGCGGTCCTGGTGGCTCACCGCGGCCATCCGGTCGACGGCGGACGGGCGCAGCGGTGTCGTGACGACCATGTACGGAAGTTCGGCGGCCGAGTCGATGAGCTCGCCGTGGCCCTCCACCGTCATGCTCGGAGCGAGCGGCCGCCACCCTTCGCGCCGTTTGATGCGCAGGTTGATGCGGTCGCGGGTCGCCGCGAGTGCCGGGTTGGCGACGATGCTCCGGTGGCCGAGGGCCCTCGGGCCGACCTCGCCGGCCCCTTGGAACCACCCCACGATCCGGTCCGCGGCCACCAGGTCCGCCACGGAGGCCGCGATGTCCGCGGGCTCCTCGTAGGAGACGCCCGCGCTGTCGAGGCCGTCCCGGATGTCCTGGTCCTCGAACGCGGAGCCGAAGGCCAGTGACCCGGAGAACGGTGCGATGGCGTCGCCGTGCCGGTGCGCGAGGTGGAGCGCCGCGCCCAGGGCGACGCCCGCGTCCCCGGCCACCGGCTGGACGAACAGGCGCTCCACGTCGGGGCGGCGCAGCAGCAGGCCGTTGAGCGAGGCGTTGAAGCCGACGCCGCCCGCCACATGCAGGACGCGCGACGGTGTCAGGGCGAACAGCTGGTCCACCAGGGCGTGCACCGCCCGCTCCAGGACGTGCTGGGCGGAGGCGGCGAGGTCCTTGTAGGTGAACGGGTCGTGCCGGGTGTGGGGGACGTACCGGGCGGAGGCGGGATCGTAGCGGGAGGAAGCCGGATTGGCCGGCATGCCCGCCACCTTCTCCACGTGCTGGAGCCAGGCGTCGACCGACTCCGCGCTGTCGTCGATGGACCGGTCGGACCGCAGCCCCGGGTCGATGGAATCGACCCGGTACCCGGGCCCGTCGAACCGGAACGCGTCGAACATGTCCTCGCGCACCGTGCCGTAGGCCGCGAGGCCCATGAGCTTGCCCGCCTGGTCCCGGCCCAGTCCGATGTAGCGCCCGACCGCGTCGTAGAAGTACCCCAGGGACCAGGAGACGGGCACGGTCTCCAGCACGCTGATCGCGCCCGCCCGGCCCACCGCGAGGCTGGCGCTCTCGTTCTCGCCCTGCCCGTCGATGACCAGGACGGCCGCCTCCGGGTCCCCGCTGACGTGGTAGGCGCTCGCGGCGTGGGCCAGGTGGTGCGGGACGAATTCCAGGCGTGGGTCGCGCGTGCGGGGGAAGAGCGCGCGGGGCAGCAGCGCTTCGAGCGCGCCCTTCTCGTCGTACGGCCAGGGCTGCCCCCGGTCGCGGTGCAGGGCCGGGGTGTCCCAGCCGAAGCCGACCACGTCGATGTCGTCCAGAGTGAGGCCGGCCCTGTGCAGGGCGGCGGCGACGGCGTGCACAGGGGCCCGCCCGTAGGCGTGCTTCGCCCGTACGAAGCGCTCCTCCTCGGCGAACGAGATCACCCGGCCGTCCACCACCAGGGCGGCCGCGGCGTCGTGGCCGCGGCCGGCCCATCCGTTCAGTCCCAGAACGCGCATGTCAGCGTCCGTCCTCGGCGGTCGGGTCGCCGCCCCGCCCGGCCAGCAGCGATTCGACCACCTCGATGATCTCCGGGGCCACGTCCTCCAGCTTGCGGCCGTTCAGCATCAGATGGCGGACGGTGGTCACCTCGGACAGGCCCCAGACCAGCGGGGTGTAGTCCTGGTCGTCGTCCAGCACCAGGAGGACGGGCTTGCGGTGTGCGGAGGCCCAGCCCAGCTCGATGTGGACCCCGTAGGACGGGGGCGTCCCGAGGTAGGCGCAGACCACGTCGGTCTCCGTCATCTCCCGGTAGTCGAGCGGAGTGCACTGCTGCGGGGTCATCAACTCCTCACCCCAGGCCTCCCGTTCGTGAGCGAGGAACACGCTGTGGCCACGTTCGAGCATGGCCGCCCGCAGGGTGCTGAGCTGATTGCGGGCGGGGGCTTCCACGATCCGGCTCTCCGTGTCGATCAGCTGGGTGAACGGGGCCGCCAGGAACACCCGGCCGGGACGCCGCGACGCATCAGTCATGATTCATCCTCGTGAGTAGGCTGGTTCCCAGTGCTGGGAAGGTGCGGAAAGGGTGGATCCGGCGCTCTCGCGCAACCGCTGGAGATGAGCCGGGAAGATCGGTACGCGGTCGACCGCCACGCGCAGGGCGTCGGACACGGCGTTGGCAACGGCCGCCGGGACCGGGACGGTTCCCGCCTCACCGACTCCCTTCGCCCCCAGGGCGTTCATCGTGGACGGCGTGCAGATGTGGTGGACCTCGATGTCCGGCAGGTCCGCGGGTCCGGGCAGATGGAAGGTGCGCGGGCCGCTGTTGAGGAGCCGGCCCGCGGCGTCGTACTCCATGCGCTCGTAGAGGGCACCGCCCAGCCCCTGGGCGACGCCGCCGACGATCTGGCCCTCGACGATGCGGGGGTTGAGGATCACCCCGCAGTCGTGGACGACCGCGTAGCGCAGCACGGTGACGGTGAAGGTCCGCGGGTCGACGTCCACGAGCACGGCATGGGCTCCGCTGCCCCAGGCCCCGCGGCTCGCGGCGACGGTCCGGGCCGCGCGCAACTCGGTCGGGGAGTCACCCGGCGCGTGCGGAGCCGGAGGCCCGGGGCGGTGCGCCAGCGCCCGCAGCGCGGTGATGCGGGAGGCCGACTCGCCGACCGAGAAGGCGGCCGGATCGGCGATGCGGGCGAGGTCTCCGAGGCTGATGTGGCGTGCGGGGTCGTCGATGCAGACGACGAAGCCGCCGTCCAGCACGAGCCGGTCGGGGGGCAGCTCCATGCAGCGCGCGGCGAGGCCGATCGCCCGCTCGGCGACCGCGTCGGCCGCGTCCACCGCCGCGTTGGCCGCCAGCACCGCGGTCCGGCTGGCGTACGCCCCCGTGCTGGAGAGCCGGGCCGCCGTGTCCCCGCCGCGCACCCGGACGGCACCCAGCGGGACCCGGAGGCGGTCGGCGACGACCTGGCCGAGCACCGTCTCGTGCCCCTGCCCCTGGCTGGAGAGCGCCACCTCGACGGTGACCTGCCCGTGCGGCCCGACCGAGACCGAGGCGCTCTCGTAGGGCCCCAGCCCGGTGCCCTCCACATACGTGGCGACCCCGAGCCCGCGCGGCCGGCCCGCCCGGCGCCCCTCGTCGCGCAGGGACCGCAGCTCCCCGAGCGCCACGTCCTCCAGCCGGTCCAGCAGAGCGGGGAAGTCGCCCGAGTCGTACGTCGCGGGGAAGCCGTCCTGGTAGGTCACGCCCACCGAGTACGGGAAGTCGTCCGGCGGTATGAGGTTGCGGCGGCGCACCTCGACGGGGTCGACGCCGACGTCCAGGGCGATGAGGTCCATGACCCGCTCCATGACGAAGACGGCCTGCGGCCGGCCCGCGCCCCGGTAGGGGGCGACCGGGACCGTGTTCGTATGGACGCCGGTGAACGTGTACCGGTAGTGCGGCAGCCGGTACATCCCGGGCAGCTGGCTCGCGGTCACCATCGGCACGATCAGGCCGTACTGCGCGGAGGCACCCATGTCGTGGCAGAAGTCCGTCACCAGCGCCCGCAGCCGGCCGTCGTCGTCGTAGCCGACGGTCACCTCGTGGTGCTGGCCGCGCTCGTGGGCGGTGGCCTCGAAGTGCTCGCGCCGGTCCTCCGTCCACTTGACGGGGACGCCCGTGTGCACGGCGAGCCAGGGGACGACGACCTCCTCGGGGTAGAAGTAGACGCCCTTGGCCCCGAAGCTGCCGCCGATGTCGCCGGTGGTGACCCGCACATCGTGCGGGGCCAGGCCCAGCAGGTCGGCGAGGCCCATCTGGATCGAGGTCGGTGACTGGGTGGTGTCCCGGACGTGGAGCAGGCCCTCGGCGAACCGCGCGGAGACGACCCGCCCCTCCATGGGCAGGCCGGCGCTCCGCTCGACGTCGAAGGCGTGCCGCAGTACCCGGGGCGCGTCCCGCAGCGCCTCGTCCACGGCGCCGGTCTCCTCCGACACCACGGCGGCCACCCCGCCGGCCCGCCCGGTGTGGGCGGCGGGGAAGTCGCCCGCGACCGCGGCGGTGAGCCCCACCACCGGGTCGAGCGGTTCGTAGTCGATCCGTACGGCGTCCGCCGCGTCCTCGGCGATGTAGCGGTCACGGGCGACGACGGCCACCACCGGCTGCCCGGCGTAGCAGACCTCGTCCCGGGCCAGCGCGGGCTGTGTGACCGGCTGTTCCAGGGCGGGGTGGCCGAACAGGACGGGCAGCGGTGCCCGGAGGGAGGGCGGCAGGTCGGACCAGTCGGCGACGAGGAGTACGCCCTCCATGGCGAGGGCGGCCGACGTGTCGATGTGCCGCACCAGGGCCCGTGCCAGCGGAGCGCGGACGAAGTGCACATGATGCGCCTCGCCCGCCAGGTCGTCACCGAACCTGCCCCGCCCCGCGAGCAGCCGTTCGTCCTCCGCCCGGCGCACGGAGGCCCCCAGGTAGTGGTCCTTTCCGCGCGAGCGCCGGGAGGTCCAGGACGTGCCGCTCATGGCGCGCCCCCGTCCGCGAGGACATCGCTCACCGCGTCGATGACGGCCGCGTAGCCGGTGCACCTGCACTGCTGACCGGTGAGGCGTTCGCGGATCTCCCGGCGGTCCCTGGGCCGTTCCCCGTCCAGCAGGGCCGCGCAGGCCAGGAACATGCCCGGGGTGCAGAAGCCGCACTGGAGGGCGCCCCGGCTGCGGAAGGCGTGGCGCAGGGCGTCGTGCCGGCTGCTCTCGGCCAGTCCTTCGATCGTGGTCACGGCGGAGCCGTCCAGGGTGATCGCGAGGGTCGTGCACGAGGTCACGGGTTCACCGTCGAGAAGGATCAGGCAGGCGCCGCAACCGCCTTGCTCGCAGCTGACATGGGTGCCG
Organism: Streptomyces sp. ATexAB-D23; assembly: GCF_000373645.1. GTDB lineage: Bacteria > Actinomycetota > Actinomycetes > Streptomycetales > Streptomycetaceae > Streptomyces > Streptomyces castrisilvae. Next base: position 86,759 of record NZ_KB892010.1, read on the forward strand.
GTCAGGCCGAGTCGGTGCCGCAGGACGTCGGAGAGGAGTGAGCGCGATTCGACGGCGACCCGGTGGGCGGTTCCGTTCACGAGCAGGTCGATCTCGACCGTGTCGTGGGGCTCGACGCGCACGTTCACCCACCCGTGCCGGTCAGGACGCGGCGGGAGACCGAGACCGAGAGCTCGCAGGCCAGGCGCAGGCGGTAGTCGGCCGGGGCGTGGACGTCGCCGCGCACGACCAGCTGACTCCGTACGCGGTGACCGATCTGCTCGGCGAGGTGGTGGGGTGCGGTCCCGGCCGGGCCCTCGGCCGCCAGCTGGAGCGGCTTCGTGCCGGCGCCGAAGACGGCCACCCGGAGGCTGGAGCGGCCGTCGGCCGTGCGCCCGGCCGCCGCGACGGCACCGGCGACCGCGGTCGCCGCGAACCGCCGCCCGCTCTCCTCGAAGGCCATCCGGGTGCCCGGCGCGGGCCGGGAGAGCAGGAGTTCGCTCACCCACTCGCCGTCCGCCGGGCCCCCGGCGACGCGGTCGTGGCGCGGCGAGGTCCGCTCGGTGAGCGGCCGCGTGCGGGTGGACCCGCCGGGGCCGCGCGTCACGACGCGGGCGTCCAGGAGGGCTGCCAGCGCGGGGAGTTCGGCCGCGGACTCGCCGCACATCATGTTGCCGATCACGGTGGCGCGATTGCGTACGGGGACGGTGGCGACGCTCCTGAGCAGCTGCCCGGCGACCGGAACCGCCGTGAGTAATTCGGCGCACCCGAGCAGGGCGGAAATGCGCACCAGCGGGCCGATCCGGAATTCGTTCTTTTCGGCGACGGGGTGCCGCGGTTCGTTTCGGAGGTGATTCAGGTCGACTATATGGACCGGTCGAATGGTGCGTGAGTTCAGGGCCGGCACCAGGGACTGCCCTCCCGCGAGCAGGTAAACATCTGCCGGTAGCTGGGCGAGGAGGGCGTCGACCTCGTCGCGTGTGGTGGGGCGGTGATAGCAGAATGGGGCGGGCTTCACTGCAATGAAGTCGTTCTGGAGGGATTGCCGCATATGGATATTGCGGCACCGATCGAGGACCCCACTGCTTGCCTCCGCATGTCGGTGACGGTTCGTCCGGCAGTGACGGCTTATTAGATCCGATTGTTTGCCCTCCGTCAATCATTGAATACGGAACGGAGGAATCCGGTGGGTTCCTTATGTGTCATCGGGGGAACTTTTCGTACCTGCGCTGGACTGCCCCGTAACCGCCGGGCATAGGCGAAATGACCCGGTGGTGTCCGGTGTGATCGCGTCGCCGGAATCGTCATGGACGCCCCCATTCACTTGCGCGGATTACGGGCATTGCGGCGCCGGCCGATGCGGGTGAGCGCACGTCGGGTCTTTGTATCGGCCACCTCTCCGAAGTTTTTCAAGATCGATTGTTTTGTCGATGTGGGATGAGGGCATTGTGGGCGTTCGCGGGCCGTGAGCGCTTCCGTTCACCGGCCTTGGGTGCCATTGCGGCGCGCGGCGGGCCTCTGTAGGCTCCGGGTGGCTTGCAGGGGCTGATCCGTGAATCAGAATTCCTGTCGCACCATCAATTTATTTCGAAGCCGATGACAAGTCCGGCTGTAATGAAACATAATTCCCGGTCGCTTGCTCGGCGTGTGATGCGCGACAGTGGCTGCTCCGGCCGTGAGTGCGGCGTTGATGCGAAGGGTGGATTCAGATGGCCGAATCAATGACCGAATCATCGAAAATTACCCCCGTCCGGCTCGGAATCTTCGGCTGCGGGGCCGTCGCTCTGCGCTGTCACCTTCCGGCTCTGGCCCTGACCCCCGAGGTGCGCGTCGGGGCCCTGGTCGATTCGGACGTGCGGCAGGCCGAAGTGGCCGCCGAATTCATGGCCGGTGAGGGCCTCGGACCGCGCCCCGCCTACGTCGGGGACTCGCTCGACGCCGCACTGCCCCACATCGACGCGGCACTCGTCTGCACGGCCCACACCTCGCACGGAGACGTGGCCGGTGCGCTGCTGCGCGCCGGCGTCCACGTCCTGGTCGAGAAGCCGCTGACGACGACGGTGGCCCAGGCCCGCGAACTGGCCCGGCTCGCCGCGGACACCGGGCTCGTCGTCCAGGTCGGTCACGTACGCCGCCTCTTCCCGGCCGCCGTATGGGTCGAACGGGCCCTGGCCGCAGGGGACATCGGGGAACCGCTGCGGGTCCGCTGGCGCGAGGGCGGCCCCTACACCTGGCCGCTCGCCTCGCCCTCGATGTGGCGCCCCGATCTCGCCGGGGGCGGTGTCACCCTCGAAGTCGGGGCGCACGTCTTCGACCTGCTGCTGAGCTGGTTCGGCGGCGAGGCCGAGGTGACCGGCTACGCCGACGACCACCGGGGCGGGGTGGAGAGCGAATCGCTCACCCGCCTCACGCTCGGACCGGTGGAGGCCGAGGTCGAGCTGTCCCGCCTGCGCGACCTCGGCAACACCCTGGAGATCGTGGGCTCCGAGGCCACGCTCCGGCTGGGTACGCGCTACCAGACCGAATACGAGATCATTCCCGCGGACGGCGGTCCGGCGCGGAGTGGAACCGTGCCCGTCCTGCCCCCGGCGGCAGGGGCCTGGTCCGAGCTGTTCGCGGCCCAGCTCCGCTCGTTCGCCCGAGCGGTCCGCCTCGGCGAACCCCCGCTGGCGGACGCGGAGGACGGACTGCGCACCGTCGCCATCGCGGAGACCTGCTACGCCGACAAGGGCCGCGGCACACTCGCGCTCCAGCCCGCACCGGCGGCGCCCCTGCCCGATGAGCGCCGCGCCGAGCTGTCCCGCCTCAAGGTCCTCGTGACCGGCGCGAGCGGCTTCGTCGGCGCCCGGACCGTGGAGCGGCTGGTCGGTGAGACGGACGCCGAAGTCGTCGCGGCGGTACGCGGCTACGAGCGGCTGGCCCGGCTCTCCGCGCTCGACCAGAGCCGGCTCTCCTTCGCCGTCACCGACATCGACGAGCCGGCGAAGCTGGCCGAGTCCTTCGCCGGCGCCGATGTCGTCATCCACTGCGCCTACGGCAACGCGGGCGAGGTCGAGGCGCGCTGGCGGACCTCGGTCGAGGGCACCCGCAACGTCGTCGACGCGGCCCGGGACGCCGGTGTCCGTCGGGTCGTCGTCGTGAGTTCGGTTTCCGTGTACGCGCCCTCCGACGCCGAGACCCTCACCGAGGACAGCCCGCTCCTGGCCGAGGACCCGGACGACCGCGAGTACGGTCAGCAGAAGCTCGCGTCCGAGCTGATCGCCCTGGCCGGTGCGGGCGACGGCCCGGAGGTCGTCGTCGTCCAGCCCACCGTCATCTACGGCCCCCACGGACCCGGCTGGACCGTACGCGCGCTCACCAGGATGCCCACCGATTCGGCGGTGCTGCCCAGTGGCGACGAGGGCACGTGCAACGCCGTGCACGTGGACGACGTCGTCACCTCGCTCCTGCTGGCCGCGACCGTGCCCGCCGCGGCCGGCCGCCGCTTCCTGATCTCCGGCGCCGCCGCCACGTCATGGGGGCGCTTCTACGACTCCTACCGGGCGATGCTGCCGCCCGCCACCGCCGCGCCCGAAGCCGGCGAGGGCCTTCCCGACTGGGAGCGGAGCGTCTACGGCTCCCCGTCGGCCGTCCGGATCGACGCGGCCCGCGAGGTGCTGGGCTACCAGCCGGCGTACGACCTGCCGAGCGGCATGGAGACCGTACGCGCCTGGGCCGAACGCACGGGCCTGCTGGGCTGACACCGGACCCCCGCGAACGAGGACTTGGAGCGATTGGTGTGAGAGTAGTAGCGATAGCCCCGCACCCCGATGACGAACTCATCGGTGCCGGGGGCTCCCTGATCGCCCACGCCCGCGACGGCGCGGACATCACGACCGTGCACGTGGTCGAGAGGGACCGCAGCACCCTGGACGACGAACTGGACGACGCGGCGTTCCAGGCGGAGGTCGACCAGGCCAACAAGCTGCTCGGCGTCACGAGGTGCGTGCAGCTGTTCCGCCGCTCCCGGGACCTCTCGCTCAGCCGCGATCTGCGGCTGGCGCTCGTGGAGGTGCTGCGCACGCACCGGCCGGACATCGTCTACCTCCCGCACGCCGACGAGGCGGACCAGGAGCACGAGCTGGTCCACCGGCTGGCGATGGACGCCCTGTGGATGGCCGGTTCGAAGTTCTTCGGGGAGGCCGGCCCCGTCCCCGCGCCCCCGCCCTCCCTGATCCTCGGCTACGAGGTGTGGACGCCGATGAGACGGTTCTCCTACGTCCAGGACATCGGTGACGTGCTGGACCAGAAGGTCGAGGCCATGCGCGCCTACACCTCCCAGCTCCGTCACGCGCGCTGGGACTCCGCGATCCGGGGGCTGAGCGCCTACCGGGGGGCGGTCGCGCTCGGGGGCGGCTCGGCCGAGGTCTTCGAGGTCCTGCGGTACGCGCCACGGGGAGGCGTGCTGCCGGACGGGGCCGGAACGGACCCCGCCCCCCGATGACCGCACACCACTACCCGGCCGACTGCTGGCTCACCCCCGCCGCCGTGGTCCGGCCGTCCGGGATCGAGGGCCTCGGCCTGTTCGCCTCCGAACCGATCAGGGCGGGGGACGTCGTGATGGTGCTGGGCGGGAAGGTCATCGACGACGCGGGGCTCGCCGCGCTCGTACCGCCCTACAGCAGCCTGGCGGTCGACCACGGCCGTCACCTGCTGCTCGATCCCGCGCATCCCGCGCGGTACGGGAACCACTCCTGCGACCCCAGCCTGTGGCACATCAGCGCGACATCGGTCGCCGCGCGCAGGGACATCGGCGTCCACGAGGAGCTGACCGTCGACTACGCCACCCACACGCTCGCCGAGACGTGGTCGATGGCCTGCCGGTGCGGGAGCGCGCTGTGCCGTGGGCGTGTCACCGGGGGCGACTGGCGGCTGAGCGGACTCCGGAACGCCTACGGCACGCACTGGGCGCCGCCCCTGCTCGAACGGATCGAGGCCCGCGGACACTCGACGCCGCCCGGTGACCCGCCGCCCTGAGCGGTCCGGTACGCCCACCCCGGGACCGAACCGCCCACCGGATACGGCCCGGACGCGGTCCGCGTGTCCCGCGCGGTCACCGAAGGGCGCGGCCACTGACGGGTCCGGGGCCGCGGTCACGGGTTGTTCAGATACGCCAGCACCGCCAACACCCGGCGGTTGTTCGTGCCGTCGTCCGTGATGCCCAGCTTGCCGAACAGGGAGGTCGTGTACTTGCTGATCGCGCTGTCGCTGAGGAACAGGCGCCCCGCGATGGCCTGGTTGGACAGGCCCTGCGCCATCAGCGCCAGCACCGAGTGCTCGCGCTTTGTGAGTCCGCCCAGCCGGCGGTGCGACGAGCCGCTGGACAGCAGCTTCGCGATGACCGCCGGGTCCATGGCCGTGCCCCCGGCCGCGACCCGCTCCAGCGCGTCGATGAACTGGTCCGCGTCGAACACGCTCTCCTTCAGGAAGTAGCCCACCCCGCCCGAGCCGTCGGCCAGCAACTCGCGGGCGTACAGCTGCTCCACGTACTGGGACAGGATCAGCACGGGCAGCCCGGGGAGGTCGGCGCGGGCGGCCAGTGCCGCGCGCAGGCCCTCGTCGGTCTGCGTCGGCGGCATGCGGACGTCCACCACCGCCACGTCGGGGCGGAACTCGCGCAGCGCGGCCAGCGTCCCGGGCCCGGTCGTGGCCGTACCCACCACCTCGTGGCCGTACGCCTCGATGAGGCGGACCATGCCGTCGCGCAGGAGATACAGGTCCTCGGCTACAACGATTCGCATGGCACCATGATCCTCGCGCGGGTCGGGCCGCCGGGCGGGCTCGTGAGGTCCAGGGTGCCGTCGAAGACCGCCAGCCGCCCCCGCAGCCCCGCCAGCCCGCCGCCGTCACGGACGACGGCCCCGCCGCGCCCGTCGTCCTCGGCCTCGACCACGAGACCGGTGGCGTCCCGGACGAGGGAGATCCGCAGCCGGGTCGCGCGGGCGTGCTTGACCGCGTTGGTGAGCAGTTCGGCGACACCGAAGTACACCGCCGACTCGACGGGCGCGGCCGGCCGTTCGGGCACGGCGGCACTCACCTCCGTTTCGAGCGGGCTGTCCAGGGCCAGGGCCCGCACGGCGTCGACCAGACCCCGGTCGTTGAGCACGGGCGGGTTGATGCCGCGGACCAGGGCGCGCAGCTCGGCCAGCGAGGCGGTGGCACCGGCCCGCGCCTCGCGCATCAGCGCCCTGGCCCGGTCGGGGTCGGTCTCCATCAGCTTCTCCACCGTGGCCAGCGAGAGCCCGAGCGCGACGAGCCGGGCCTGCGCCCCGTCGTGCAGGTCGCGCTCGATGCGGTGGATCTCGGCGGCCTGCGCGACCGTCGCGTCCGCCCGCCGGCCGGTGAGCTGGTCCACCCGGTCGGCCAGCGCCATCCTGGCCGACGGCCGCAGGAAGCGGACCGCGACCGGGGCGAGGGGCCGCCAGGCGTACGGGGCGGAGGCGACGGCCACGACGAGCCCGGCGACCCGGCCGGCGGTCCCGGTGCCGAGCCCGGCGGCGGCCAGGACCACCCCGGCCGGCGGGACGATCGCGACGAGCCCCGCCGTGAACGGGACGATCGCGGTGAACCGCAGGTCGCGCCAGTTGGCCGGGTCCTTCCAGCGCAACCGCCACCGCTGGTCCAACAGGGCGTCACGGCGGGTGCGGTGGTAGTCGAAGCCGTTCCACCAGTAACCGGTGGCCATCCTCGTGACCGGCGGCGCCTCGCGGTAGCCGGACGCGATCCCGGTGCCCGTCCAGCGGGCGACCAGGAAGCGGACGGCCCGGCAGACGGGCCGCGCCGTCAGGAGCGAACCCACGCCCACCAGCAGCACGGGAGCCACCCACGACCACGGGTTCCCCGGCCCCCACCACACCCCCAGCGCCACCGCGCCCGCCCATACGCCCGGGACCAGCAGCGTGACGGCGGCGACGGCACACGCCCGTACGAAGCCGACGCCGACCCGGGCCGGCCACGAACCCAGCACTCTCATCTCTCGCCCTCCGCGTTCTGTCCGGTGCCTCCACTCTGTACCGCGCGGAACGCGTCGAGACCCTGCTCGGCGAAGGAGTGGGTCCAGCCCCACCCCCTTGTGCGTCCAGACGCATACCGGGCCGGACCGGCGGTTCGTAGCGTCGTCGGCATGGACTTCCGGACGAACACCCGGCCCGCGGAGAATCCCGCCGCCCGGCAGGCGCTCGACGCGGCGCGCAACAGCATCGGGCTCTACGGCGTACTCGGCGCCGCCGCTCTCGTCGCGGTCGCCGCGGTGGCCGCCACCGGGCACACGGTGAACACCTTCATGTGGGTCCGCGCGGCCCTGCTGCCCGTGATCGCGTACGTGGTCCTGCGGGTCCTCGCCGCCGCCGCCCGGGGCTCCCGCCGCGCCTTCGAGCGTGTGAGCGCCCTCGCGGTGATCATGCCGGTCGCGATCATCGGCGTGGACCTGATCCCGGGGGTGTGCCCGCCCTGGTACGCGGTGGTGCAGACGCTCTGCGTGCTGCCGGTGATCCGCGTCGCGTTCCTCACCCGGGGCGCGGCCCTGAAGGCGGCCTTCCCGAAGGCGGGCTGAGGCGGCGGCGGTTGGGCGTTCAGGCCGTGGTCCCGCCCTCCTGGAGCGGCTTGGCGTAGCAGCGGCTGCTGTCGTACGTGCGGTAGTGGCCGAACTTCTCGCACGGCGCGTACCCGCTGGAGAGGTAGAGGGCGATGGCCTCCGGCTGCTGGTCACCGGTCTCCAGCACCATGCGCGTGCGCCCCGCCGCCCGCGCGTCGGCCTCCAGCGCGGCCAGGATGCGGCGGGCCAGGCCCCGGCCGCGCCCCTCGGGTATCACGTACATACGCTTCAGCTCGGCGTCGCCGTCCGAGTAGCCTTCCTCGTTGCGCTCCTGCGCGCGCCAGCCGCCCGTGGCGACCGGCAGGTCCGACGCGTCGTACGCGATCAGGTACAGGCCGTGAGGCGGGTCGAACATCGTCGCGTCCAGCGGTGTGATGTCGCCCTCGTCGCCGTAGCGCTCGGCGTATTCGAGCTGCACGCGATCGTTGAGTTTGACGGCATCGGGGTGGTCGAAGGCCCGGACGTGGATATTCATGCGTGGCATCGTACATGTATGCGGCACTGATCGTCGGTATCGTGCCGGAATGCTCACCGTGACCTCTGTGAATGTAAACGGTCTCCGCGCCGCGGCGAAGAAGGGCTTCGTCGAGTGGCTGGCGCAGACCGACGCCGACGTGATCTGCCTCCAGGAGGTGCGCGCCGAGGCGCGGCAGCTGCCCGATGAGGTCCGTGAGCCCGAGGGCTGGCACACCGTGCACGCCCCGGCCGCCGCCAAGGGCCGGGCCGGCGTCTCCGTCTACTCCCGGCGGGCCCCGGAGCGCGTACAGATCGGCTTCGGCGGGTACGGCCACGCCGGCTGCGAGGAGTTCGACACGAGCGGCCGGTACGTCGAGATCGACCTGCCCGGCGTCACGGTCGCCAGCCTCTACCTGCCCTCCGGCGAGGTCGGCACCGAGCGCCAGGACGAGAAGGAGCGCTTCATGGCGGCCTTCCTGCTCTACCTCGTCGGCCTGAAGGCCCGCGCCGCCGCCGACGGCCGCGAGGTCGTCGTCTGCGGCGACTGGAACATCGCCCATCAGGAGGCGGACCTCAAGAACTGGCGGGCCAACCGCAAGAGCTCCGGCTTCCTCCCCGAGGAACGGGAGTGGCTGACCCGCGTCTTCACCGAGGCCGCGTACGTCGACGTCGTCCGCACCCTGCACCCGGACGTCGAGGGTCCGTATTCGTGGTGGTCCTACCGCGGCCGCGCCTTCGACAACGACACCGGCTGGCGGATCGACTACCAGGTGGCGACCCCGGGCCTCGCCGCCCGCGCGGTGAAGGCCTGGGTCGAGCGCGCCGCCACCCACGGCGAACGCTGGAGCGACCACGCGCCCGTGACGGTGGTGTACGAGCAGTAGGGAGTGGCGGCGGCTCGCCCTCTCTGGGCGGACCGGGACGACGGCCGCCCTGCCGCCGCGTGCCCGGCAGGCCCCGGCGGCAGCACCGCGGCGCCGCTACCTCACAGCGCCCGGCGCATGCAGCTCCGGGGCCACCGGTCCAGGCCGTGTGCCGCTTCGTGTTCGCGGATCCTCCGCAGCCCCGGGGTGAGCCCGCCGTCGTCCAGGAGCTGGAAACCGCAGCGTTCGTAGTAGGGGGCGTTCCAGGGGACCTCGGTGAATGTGGTGAGGGTCAGGGCGGGCGCCCCCTCGCGCGTGGCCTGGTGCGCCAGATGGTCCAGCAGCGACCGGCCGACGCCGCGGCGCGCGCTGTCCGGGTGCACCGAGACCTGTTCGACATGGAGGTTGCCGTCGACACGGTCGGCGATCAGGTAGGCGACCGGGGCGTCGGCTTCGTCGGCCGCGACCCAGGCCAGTGCGGCCTGTTGGTAGCGGGCGAGCTCTTCGAGCGGGAGCGGCTCGTCGTCGGCGATCTCCGGCATGCCGATGTCGCGGAAGCACCGGCCCGCGGCCCGCTCGATCTCCTGGAGAAGGGGCAGCTCGTCCGGCCCCACGGCTCGCATACGCATGGGCGCATTGTTCAGGACCGGCCGTTGCGGGGCCACCGACATATCCGCCGGACGTGGGCGGGCCCCTGCCGTACGCGGCTCACGAGCCGTGGCGGTCCCTGTGCGTCAGGCGCGGCGCCAGCGGTAGTCCGCGCCCTTGCCGTACTGGCACTTCATGAGCGTTCCGGCATCGGTGTAGCCGAGGGCTCCGGGGTCTCCGCACCAGGCTCCGGGGTGTACGCCCCGCTGCGGTCCCGGGGCGGCGGCGGGGCCGTCCCCCGTCGTGCCGTCCCCCGTCGTGCCGTCGTCGGTCGTGTCGTCGGCTTCGTCATCCGTGGGTTCGGGGCCGGGCATGCCGGTCGTGTCGTCGACGTTCTCCTCGGAGCAGCCGCCGTCGTCCGGGTCGGCGATCGTCACGAGCCACAGTTCGTCGCTCTCGTGGACGCCGTCGCCGTAGTCCTCCTGAAGGCTCAGCCGGTGATCGGGGTTGCGGCCCCAGTCGTAGTCGGCCAGACCGTCGTCGGTCGTCAGTTCGGCGGTGCACACGGGCCAGCCGGCGAACGAGGACCGTCCCTCGTAACCGTCGCTGTACCTGTCCAGGTTCAGCGGATCGCCGGTGGCGTGGTTCCTGACGACGACGTGTCCCCGGTCGTGTTCCCGCAGCAGGGACCACGCCTCGGCCCACGTCCTGTCCGGCAGGTCTTCGTCCGTCGCGAGCGACGGCGTACCGCCTCCCTCGTCGTCCGTCCCGGAGGGGGTGGGGCCAGGGGCGGCGGCCACGGATTGCGCGGGCTGCCCGCCATCGGCGTGCTCGGCTATGAGCGCCGTGACGGCGAACGTCAGCAGGAGCGCGAAGACGGCCAGAGTCCACTTCGCGGAGGAGGGCCAACGCGAAGAACGCGAAGAACGCGCCGGGTCGTCGGCCGCAGGTGTCCGCGCCGCGTGCCCGGCCGCCGGCTCCGCCTCCTGGCGGGCGGGGGCGGGTGGGCGCCCTTGGCAGAGGTCGCAGCGGTATACGTCCCGGCTGATCCGGGTACGCGCGGCCCGCGTGGTACCGCACCGGTCGCAGGCCGGCCTCGGCGGCTTCGGCCCCCCGGGGGGCTCGGGAGCGTGCCACCGCTGCACGATCCCGTTGGGCCGCTCCCTGCGCACACCCGCCGGAGGATGCCCCGCGGCGCGCGCGTGTCCGCGCACCGCCGAGGCGATCGTCACCCCCTCGGGCTGAGCGACCGTGCCGCCGCACGCCTCGCACGTCCAGCGATCCGATTCCGCCATGTGCCGCCCCCGTCCCCCGCGTCTCCGGCTGCCGCTCCCGTCCCCTACGCCTCCGGCTGCTGCTCCCGCCGCAGTCGCCGGTCCAGGGCCATCGACAGTTCCGCGTCCATCACCGCGCGGGCCAGCGGGCGGAGTTGGGGTGGTTCGGGCTCCGCGCTGTAGGCACGGAGCACCGTGACGAAGAGGTCGGCCAGCGCCTCCGCGTGCTCGCGGACGTGGCGTCCGGTGGCCAGGACCGTGGCGAGCGGGACGCCCTCCCGTACCAGCTCGGCCGACACCTCCAGCAGGCGGCGGCTGATGTGGACGATCTCCTCGCCGTCCGTGCCGAGGTAGCCCAGCTCCAGGGCGGTCGCCAGGTTCTCCGGGGTCGACTCGTCCTGGAAGTAGTCCGCCAGCTGCTCGGGCGTGAGCCGGACCGGGACCTCCTCGGTCGGCTCGCCCAGGCCCAGGACCTCCGCCACATCGCGCCCGCTCTCGAAGGTGCGGGCCAGGTCGGCGATGCCGGTCAGGGTGTGGCCGCGCTCCAGGAGTCCGGTGATCGTGCGCAGGCGGGCCAGGTGGTGGTCGTCGTACCAGGCGATGCGGCCCTCGCGGCGGGGCGGCGAGATCAGGCCGCGTTCCCGGTAGAAACGCAGGGTCCGTACGGGGATGCCGGCTTCCTTGGCCAGCTCCTCCATGCGGTACTCGCGGTGCTCGCTTCCTTCTGCCACCCCCGCACCCTACCGGCCGCCCCGGTACGGGAGGAGCGTGTTGTACCGCCGGTAACTTTCCCGCGTCCGCCCCCTACCCATCGGTACGAAGCTGCTCTACCCTCCCAACAATGCCAGTGATTGCTGGCAGAGTCGTGTGACGTACCGCGGGAGGCGGCAGCATGGCCCAGCACGAGCATGTACGCGTGGCGGTGATCGGAAGCGGATTCGGGGGCCTCGGGGCGGCGGTCCGGCTGCGCCGCGAAGGCATCACCGATTTCGTGATCCTGGAGCGGGCCGGTTCGGTCGGCGGCACCTGGCGCGACAACAGCTATCCCGGCTGCGCCTGCGACGTACCGTCCCACCTCTACTCCTTCTCGTTCGCCCCCAACCCCGACTGGCCGCGCACCTTCTCCGGGCAGGAGCACATCCGCGCCTACCTGGAGCACGTCGCCGACACCTTCGGGCTCCGCCCGCACCTGCGCCTCGATCACGAGGTGACGCGGATGCGCTGGGACAACGACGAGCTGCACTGGATCATCGACAGCGCGGGCGGCACCACCGTCGTCGCCGACGTCGTCGTCTCCGCGACCGGCCCGCTCTCCGACCCCAAGACGCCCGACATCCCCGGGCTCGCCGACTTCCCGGGCAAGGTCTTCCACTCCGCTCGCTGGGACCACGAGGCCGACCTCGCCGGCAAGCGCGTCGCGATGATCGGAACCGGCGCCTCCGCCATCCAGATCGTCCCCGCGATCCAGCCGAAGGCCGGAAAGCTCACCCTCTTCCAGCGCACCCCGCCCTGGGTCATGCCCCGCATGGACCGCGAGATCAGCGGCGCCGAGCGCTGGCTGCACCGCGCCGTCCCCGCCACCGGCACCGCCCGCCGCGGCCTGCTCTGGGGCATCCGCGAACTCCAGGTCAGCGCCTTCACCAAGCACCCCGACCAACTCGGCCTGGTCGAGCGGATAGCCAAGTCCAACATGGCCCGCGCCATCAAGGACCCCGCCCTGCGCGCCAAGCTCACCCCCTCGTACCGCATCGGCTGCAAGCGCATCCTGCTGTCGAGCACGTACTACCCCGCCCTCGCCCAGCCCAACGTCGATGTCGTCGCCTCCGGCCTCGCCGAGGTGCGCGGCTCGACGGTCGTCGCCTCGGACGGTACGGAGACCGAGGTCGACGCGATCATCTTCGGCACCGGCTTCCACGTCACCGACATGCCGATCGCCGAGCGCGTCGTCGGCGCCGACGGCATCACGCTCGCCGAGTCCTGGAAGGACGGCATGCAGGCGCTGCGCGGCGCGAGCGCCGCCGGCTTCCCGAACTGGATGACCATCATCGGCCCCAACACCGGCCTCGGGAACTCCTCGATGATCCTCATGATCGAGGCCCAGCTGAACTACATGGCCGACTACCTGCGCCAGTTGGACGTCCTCGGCGGCAAGGTCGCCCTCGACGCCCGCCCCTCCGCCGTCGGTGCCTGGAACCGCCGCGTCCAGGACCGCATGAAGCGCACCGTCTGGAACACGGGCGGCTGCAACAGCTGGTACCTGGACGCCAACGGCCGCAACACCACCGTCTGGCCCGGCACCACCACCGAGTTCCGCAAGGTCACCCGCAACGTGGACATCTCCGAGTACCAGGTCCTGCGGACCCCCGTACCCGCGCAGCGCAAGGCCGGCGAGGCCGTCGCCGAGGAGGTGGCCCGATGAGCCGGCCCCTCCCCGTCTCCGGACGCCGTCCCGTGCCCGCCCGCGAACTCCTCGCCGTGTCCGCCGACGGCTCCCGCATACACGTCGAGATCCACGGCCAGGACGGCGCACCCGCCGTCGTCCTCTCCCACGGCTGGACCTGCAACACCCACTTCTGGGACGCCCAGATCAAGGACCTCGCCGTCGACCACCGCGTCATCGCCTACGACCAGCGCGGACACGGCACCTCACCCGCCGCCGCCCGCGACGGCTACAGCACCGACGCCCTCGCCGACGACCTCGAAGCGGTACTCGCCGCCACCCTCGCCCCCGGCGAGAAGGCGGTACTCGCCGGACACTCCATGGGCGGCATGACCATCATGTCCGCCTCCCGCCGCCCCGGGCTCCGCGAGCACGCCGCCGCCGTCCTCCTGTGCAGCACCGGCAGCTCCCGCCTCCTCGCCGAGTCCCGCGTCGTCCCGATGCGCCCCGGCGCCGTCCGAACCCGCCTCACCCGCGCCGTACTCGGCGCCCGCGCCCCCCTCGGACCGGTGACACCGGTGTCCCGCCGGATACTCAAGTACGGGACAATGGGGGCCGGTTCGGCCCCCGATCGGGTCGACACCTGCGCCCGCATCGTGCACGAGTGCCCCCGCAAACCCCGGGTGGCCTGGGGCCACGTCCTCGCCGACCTGGATCTGGACGAGGGCGTACGGGAACTGCGCGTACCCACCGCGGTCGTCGCGGGCACGGAGGACCGGCTCACGCCGCCCGTCCACGCCCGCGCCATCGCGGCAGCGCTGCCCGACTGCCTGGGGCTGACCGAGCTGGCCGGCATGGGCCATATGACTCCGGTGGAGGCTCCGGAGGTGGTCACGGCGAAGATACGGGAACTGGTGACCGCATACCTCCCGGTTCTGCCGGAACGGGACACCACTGACGTCGAGGGCAAGGAGGAGGTCGCATGAGCGGCAGGGGAATTCTCGAAGGACAGGTCGTCGTCGTCACCGGAGCCGCCCGCGGCGTCGGCGAACTCCTCGCCCGCAAGCTCTCGGCCCGCGGCGCGATCCTCGCCCTCGTCGGCCTCGAACCGGACGAGCTGAAGAAGGTCTCCGAACGCCTCCACGGCGAAAGCGACCACTGGCACGCCGACGTCACCGACCACGAGGCCATGGCCCGCGTCGCCCAGGAGGTCAAGGCCCGCTTCGGCAAGGTCGACATCGTCGTCGCCAACGCGGGCGTCGCCACCGGCGGCCCCCTCATCGACTCCGACCCCGTCGCCTGGCGCCGGGTCATCGAGGTCAACCTCATCGGCGGCGCCGTCACCGCCCGCGCCTTCCTGCCCGTACTCATGGAGAGCCGCGGCTACTTCCTCCAGATCGCCTCCCTCGCCGCGATAACCCCGGCCCCGATGATGAGCGCCTACTGCGCCTCCAAATCGGGCGTCGAGGCCTTCGCCCACAGCCTCCGCGCCGAGGTCGGCTACCGGGGCGTGAAGGTCGGCGTCGGCTACCTCTCCTGGACCGACACCGACATGGTCCGCGGCGCCGACGAGGACGACGTCATGCGCGACCTGCGCAAGCGGCTGCCCTGGCCGGCCAACCGCACGTACCCGCTCGGCCCCGCCGTCGACCGCATCGTCGCCGGCATCGAGCGCCGCTCCGCCCATGTCTACGCCCAGTGGTGGCTGCGCGGCATGCAGTCCGTACGCGGCTACCTGCCGACCCTCATCGGCGTCGTCGGCCAGCGCGAGATGCGCCGCTTCGGCCCCCGCCTGGAAGGCGTCAGCAAGGGCCTCGTGGGCGCGGGCGGCGCCGCTGACCAGGACGAACGCTCGGCGCGTACGCAGCGTAACTGATCGACATGCGGAGCGTGGGCGGCCATGTGAATCTGGTCGAGGCCCCACCGGGGCCGTCCCCCACGCACCACATAGGAGTGAACAGCATGGGCATCGCCGACCAGTTCAAGGACAAGGCCAAGGACCTCGCCGACCAGGCGAAGAGCGCGGCGCAGGACCAGGGTCAGAAGCAGTCGAAGGACCGCAAGGGCGGCGAGGGCCGCGACAAGGCCCGCAACACGGCGGAGCAGGGCCGCGACCGTGCGCAGGGCGCTGCGGACGACATGCGGGAGCGCTTCGACCGTTGACCGGTCGACGGCTGCCTTACGCGCCGAGGGGCGCGCCCGGACCACCACCGGGCGCGCCCCTTCGCGCTGCCCGAGGGGCCGCCTCGGCGGGCCCCGACAGCCGCCCTTGCCTCAGCCTCAGCCGCAGATGGACGTCACCCCGCGAACTCCTCTCGGGTCACCCTGCCTTGCTCTCGTGGGCCTGGGGCCCTGCTCCGCCGGCCGTGGATCCATGAAGAGTTGCCGTTCTCAGTTGCTGCGGGCGGTCAGGCCATCACGGAACTCCTGTGACCGCCCCGACATCAACCTCAGGTTGACCGGTCTCTGGCGCCCGGCTAAATTCGCACCGTGCGGCTCATGCGCCTTGACGGAGACCCCCAAAGGAATCTCCCGCGCCGGGACCCGCGACCGTAGGCGTTAACGTCAATCAACGCGTCACACCTTTCTGCCCGCAATGACACGGCAGGAGGCGGCGCGTCGATATACGAGGGCCGTTGCCTGCCGGGAATCGGAGTCCCCGGTGGCCGACAATGCCCCCCAGCCCACCGCGAAGACCGAGGACCCCGAGTCCGCGCCCCCCGGCATCGCCCAGCGCCGCAGACGCTTCACCGTCGACACCACGCCGCTGCGGATCAAGCCCTTCCGCCGCTTGTGGTCCTCCACCATCGTCACCGCGATCGGCAGCCAGCTCACCGCGGTCGCCGTCCCGCTCCAGATCTACGAGGACACGGGATCCTCCGCCCTCGTCGGTGTCGCCGGAGCCGTGGCACTCGTGCCGCTCATCGTCTTCGCACTGTGGGGCGGTGCCATCGCCGACCTGCGTGACCGCCGCACGCTGCTGCTCTTCAGCAACGCCGGCATCGCTGTCACCTCGCTCCTCTTCTGGGTGCAGGCCGCCCTCGGGATGCAGTCCGTCACGGTGCTCTTCGTCCTGCTCGCCTTCCAACAGGCCCTCTTCGGCATCAACTCCCCGACCCGCACCGCCTCCGTCGCACGCCTCGTCCCCGAGGCGCAACTCCCCGCCGCGACCGCGCTCACCTCCACCGTCGCGCAGTTCGGACAGATCCTCGGCCCGCTGCTCGCAGGGGCGCTCGCCCCCGTCCTCGGCATCTCCACGCTCTACCTCATAGACACGCTCGCGCTCGTCATCACGCTGCGGGCGGTGTGGAAGCTGCCGCCGCTGCCGCCGCTCAAGGTCACCGCGCGTCGCGCCCGGCTCACGGACATCTTCGACGGCTTCCGCTACCTCTGGCCGCGCAAGCTCCTCCTCGTCTCCTTCCTCGCCGACATCGCCGCGATGGTGCTCGGGATGCCACGCGCCCTCTTTCCCGAGATGGCGCACTCGTACTTCGGCGGCGATGCCGCGCTCGGCGTGCTCTACGCGGCGCTGCCCGTCGGCGCACTGTTGTGCGGCGTCTTCTCGGGGCTCTACTCACACATCCGCAGGCACGGCATGATGGTCGTTCTCTCGATCGTCGGGTGGGGCCTCGCCGTCGCGGGTCTCGGCCTCGCGCACTCGCTGTGGCTCGCGGCCCTCATGCTCGCGCTCGCGGGAGCCGCCGACATGATCTCCATGGTGTTCCGCGGTGTCATTCTCCAGACCGAGGCCACGGACGAGATGCGCGGCCGGACGCAGGGCGTCTTCACCGTCGTCGTCGCGGGCGGCCCGCGCCTCGCCGATCTCCTGCACGGCACCGTGGGCGAGGCGGCGGGCGCGCGCTCGGCCACGTTCGGCGGGGGACTGCTCGTAGTCGTCGCCGTCGTGGTCCTCGCCCTCGCGGTACCGGCCTTCTGGCGGTACCGACCGGATCCCTTGAAAAGCGCATGACCCGCGATCCGGAGTCCCGCTCGACGACAAGAAGCGCACGAGCCGGCCTTCCGGACGGGACCCGGCGGCTACTGGACAACGGCGGACGCCGGGCTGACGAGAACCAGCAGTACGGATCCGAGTCCGAGCCCGACTCCGACTCCGACGACTCCGACGACTCCGACGTCGAGATGGCTGGGTGGGGGCTCAGCGGTGTCACGCGGCGGTCAGGCGGCGTGCCAGCGCTGGTTGTCACGGCCGTTGCACTCCCAGAGCACGATCTGCGAGCCGCTCGCCCCTCCGAAGAGATCCAGGCACTTTCCGGTGGACGCGGACAGCAGCGCCGTACCGGAAAGGCTGACGCGCTGCGCGGAAGCCCCGGTGCAGCCGCTCAGGACGACCGGAGTGCGGTCCTCGGTTCCGGTGAGCGTCGCGCAGAGTCCGCCCTGCCGCAGACTGCCGTCGGCCCCGGGACTCCAGGACTGGCCGGACGAGCCGTCGCAGGCGGACGCCACGAGCTGCGACCCCGAGCCCGCGCCGGTCAGGCACTTGCCCGACGCCTCGACGGCCAGCGGGAATCCGTGGACCTCGTTTGAACCGCCGCCCTTGCCGGTGGCCGGTTTCCCGGCGCCGTCCGTTCCGGTGCCTTCCGCGTCCGACGACGCCCCGGACCCGGCGGGGGTGGTGCTCCTGCCCGGATCGGGCGTGCTCCGGGGCTCCGTGCTCGATGACGGGGAGGTGGTGGCGGACGGGGCGGCGGTGGGGGACGCCGACTGCTCCGCCGTCGAAGCCCCCGGCAGTGGCGAACGGTCCCCGGCTCCCTCGGCCTCGCCGTCGGGCCGTACGGGACCCTCGGCGGGCGCGTCGGCCCGGCGGCCGGCACCGTCGGAGCCCCTGCCGGCCGTAACGGCCACACCCGCGGCGACGGCAACGGCCACCACCGCGACCACCGCGGCCAGGATGCGCGCCCGTCGCGGGAACGCCCGGCGACGACGAGGGGCGGCGGCCGGTGATATCTCATGAGCCGACTCCGCGGGCGGCTGCGTGGCACCGGGGCCCGCGGGGCCCTGCGCCGGTGCGCTCCGGCCCGCCTCCTTCTCGGCGTTCTCGGCGCGCTGCGCCGCCATGGCGCGAGCCAGTGCGGCGCGGGCGGAATCGAGGTTCGCCGCGTCGTTGCTTCGAAGGGGCTTGACCGGCCGTGAGCTGACGGGACCGGTGACGTTGCGCTTCGGCAGCTCTGACATGCGGCTGTGCTCCTTGGAGATGAGGTCGAGCCCCGAGGAGCGCCCTGGAACGAAGGGGCGGTCCCGTACCAGTGGACGGGGGCCTTCGGGGCGCGTTGAGGAGGGGCGGAGTGGATCAATCCTCATCCAATCGCCGCATGACCTGATAAAGGAAGGCGAACACGCCGGGGAAGGGCGTGTGTTGGCAGCGGTGTGTTCCGCGATGGGGCCAGGACCGAGAAGAGCGCGCCCGGTCGGACCGGGCGCGCTCTGTCTGCGTGGTGGCTGTTGCGTCAGGCGGCCTTGACGCTCTCGATGAAGGGCGCCCAGGCGGCGGCGCCCAGGATGAGCGCGGGCCCGTCGGGCCGCTTGGAGTCCCGGACGGGGACGAGACCGGGGTGGCCGTCGGCCACTTCGAGGCAGTCGCCGCCGCTGGCGTTGCTGTAGCTGCTCTTGCGCCAACTGGCGAAGTTCTGTGCCACTTCGAGGCAGTTCCCGCCATCGCCATTGCTGTGACTGCTCTTGCGCCAGGTCGCAGCGCTGAGATCAAGATCCGTGCTGGCCATGCCGGTACTCCTCAGCCGCCTTTTCGATCAAGGTGAGGGATGCCTCTGGCGGCAGTGCGGCAGCCCTCAAGCGATCGTAGGCCCTGATGTACTGCTTAACGAGTCCTGGATCATCGATGGTCTGGCCGTGGTAGGGCCCCTCCGTGTAGACGAGCGGAGGCTCATCGTCGAAGTCCATGAGGAAGAGCGGCAGGTCTGTGAGGGCCCGGGTGGGGCCGTCCCATGGGAGGACTTGCAGAACGATGCGACGCCGCCGCACCAGGTCGGCGATGTGGTCCAACTGCTGGGCCATTTCCGCAGACGGGATGATGGGATGGCGCAGTAGGGACTCGTGCAGGATCACCCAGTACTCGGGTTTCTTGGGCTCCTCGAAGAGTTTGGCCCGCTGCAACCGTCCCTGGATCTTGGCTTCCACCTCTTCAGGTGTGTCCAGTGTGTGGGCGGAACGGATGACGGCTTCGGCGTACGCCCCGGTCTGAAGCAGCCCCGGAATCAGGGTGCCGGACCACTCACAGATCGCCCGTGCCCGCTTCTCGGCCTCTACGACTCCGGCGAAGTACGCAGAGTGGGCCCCTTGCTTGGCCTTGCGTACATCTTCACAACGGCGCCTGAAAAACCCGTCCGTCCGCAGTACGCGGTCCACATGCTGTGCAAGCTCCGGCGGCATCCGGCGGTTGCCGTGCTCGACCTCGCTCAGGAACGTGATGCTGAAGAAGCTGCCCTCTGTCAGCCCCTCCAGGGTCAGGCCCGCCTCCTCCCTCTTGAAGCGGAGCTCCTTCCCGTAGAACTGCGGGACCCCCGCCGAGCCGTCGATCTCCTTGCGTGTGGCCACCGCTGACCGCCTTTCACATGCATATCCGTGGAGCGGAATCCCCTTTCAAGGTAGAGGTCCATGCGGCAGCGTGTGAGGTGTTCGTCACAGCAAGCAACCGAAAGGTGGACGGCCCTCATGGACCATGCCCCGTACGACATCGGCCCCGACATCGACGCACTGCGCGCGGCGCTCAAGGCGCACGAAATCACGCTGCCGTCACTCGGAGTTGACCCGCTGACGCTCGCCGGCTGGACCACCAGGCCGCCTCTCGTCGCGCTCGGTAACTGCAACGCGGAGACCGCCCGCCGGCTGGCCGAGGTGCTGCGCGAGGCGGCGGGGGGATGAGCGGGCTGCCGCTGACGTGGGAGTTCCTGGCGGTCCCCCGGGCGGTGCCGGAGGTGCGGCGGATACTGCGGGCGCGGTTCGCGGGCGACGACGCGGGCGATCTCGTGTTGTGCGTCTGCGAGTTGCTGACGAACGTGATCACGCATGTGGGGGAGCGCACGCCGGTGACGTTACGAGTGAGCGCCACGCACACGGGGCGGGTACGGGTCGCACTGAGCGACCCCGCGCCGACCGTGTGGCCGGCGCTCCGGGAGGCGGGGCCGGAGGGTACGTCGGGGCGCGGGCTCCAGTTGGTGGACGCCGTGGCCATGCGCTGGGGCGTGGAGCAGGCCCCGTACAGCAAGACGGTGTGGTGCGAGCTGCGGGCCCCGAGAAGCCGGTCGGTTCTCCGGCCCGACGGGGCGGGGCTGCTGAGCGGGGGAAGCGGAGCCCGCTGAGGCCGCAGTCGTCACGGCGGCCGTGGTCGTCCACGGGAAAGCCGGAACGGCCTGCCGGAGAAATCGGCAGGCCGTCACGGAAGCAAACGCGTATTCAGCTCTTCGCCTTGTACGTGGTGTGGGCGACGCTCGACGTGGGCCAGAAGTAGTCGTCCACGCCCAGAATGGCGAGCGTGGCGTTTCCGGAATTCGACGCGCGGTAGGTCCATCCCTTGGTCGCCTTCACGGAAACGGTGGGCGTGGTGCAGGTCTTCGCCTTGCGGCACGCCTTTCCGTTCGACTTGAACGTCTTCCCGTTGTTCCCGGACAGCGCCACCGTGGGGCGCAGGATGAGCCCCTTCTTCTTGCACGTCATCTTGGCGTTGGCGTACACCGTGGAGCCCTTGCGCCAGAGCGTGACGGAATTGGTGCAGCCGCCGTACGCCTTCCCCTTGCCGGTCTGAGCGGCCTGGGCCGCGGTGCCGGAAGCGACGATGAGACCGAGCGCGGCAGTACCGATTGCCACGCCCTGGACGATCCGCTTCTTCAATGTACTTCCTCCCGTTTCACTGACATCTGCCAGTGCAAAGACGGCCTGACTTCTCAGGCCTCGGTGGGAGACTATGCGTGACCGGCGGAAGCAGGCCATGGACTTGAGGGAAACGTGAGCTAGTGGTCCAACTGCGTTTGCAATGGTGAGGGTTGAGCGAAGCGGGAAGTGCGGCTCGGTACACGGGGAGGCCGAGGGAGCGGTCCCTCGCGCGCAGCCGGGGCAGGGCCCGGCGCAGGGCCGACCGGGGCCGCCGGGGGGATGTTCGCGGGCCCGGCGGCGGTGCTGGCCCGCCTTCCGGGCGGCCAGTGGGTCTCATGGCCGTATGACCATCGAACGACCGGTGTACCGGGTCAAGCGGCGGCTTCTCGGCAAGCCGCTCACCACCGAACGCGTCGGCGAGGAGAAGCTGAGCAACCGGACGGCCCTCGACGTGCTCGCTTCCGACTGCATCAGCTCGTCGGCCTATGGCTCGGAGGAGATGCTGAGGGTCCTGATGCCGGTGGTCGGGGCGGCGGCCTTCACTCTGGTGATGCCGGTGACCGGGGCGAGCCTCGCGGTCCTGCTGTTTCTGACGCTCCGTTACAGCGATGTCGTCTCGATCTACACCCGGGCCGGCGGATCCTACGTGGTGGCCCGGGAGAACTTCGATCAACCGCGAGTACTGGCGCGAGGCCGCCGCTCTCGGGCGGCTTCCCAAGGGCGCCGACCGGCCGCGTACACAGCACCACCAGGTGTTCGTCCTGGTCGAGACGTTGGATCTGGCCACGCTGATGGCCCTGTACGCACACGAGTTGCGGCCCGACAACGTCCGCGCGGTGCACTTCGTCATCGACGGGGCGCAGGCGGGTCGGCTGTCCGCTCGCTGGGCGTCGACCTTCGCGACCTCCGTCGAGCTGGAGTTGTCGCGTACCGTGCCCGGTCCGCCGGCGCCGGGCGTCGCTCGCCGGCTGAACGTTCATGCCGTGACGTTGCGTTTCCCGGAGCAGTCCGGGGCGTCGGTGACCACCGAGAACCACATCTGGGCGTCAAGGTCGTCACTGGCCGGACGCGGCGTGCCGAGCATTCCGGAGACTTCGTGCCGATCCGCAGCCCGTGCCCACTCCCGGACGCGCCTTTGACACCGGTCCCGGCCTACGGGACGGTCTTCGCAACTACGCGCAACCCGACCTAAGGGGAGTACGTGATGACGTTACGGTTCGTCGGGATCGACCCGAACACCGGCGGCGAGGGATCACCGACGGTGTGGGTGGAAGAGGAGAGCGCGGACCTGGTCCTCCAGGGTGAGGAAGCCGATGCCCTCCTCAAGGCCCTGGTCGACTCCACCGAGTGGGTGGCCGGCCACAAGACGGGTATCCCGCCGCATGAGCGGGTGATTCGGTTTCCGTTCCGCATGGTGCAGATTCTCAAGGAGGCGTGCGATGCCGCTGAACGCGCAGCAGCTGAACACCGCGACGTTCGCTGAGCTGCTCGCCGACACCCACCACACGGCGTTCCACCTGGAGATGCGCGACCTGTACTCCGTCGGCGACGAGACGGACGACTACGCCGCCTTCCTGCGCACCGGCGTCCCCAACCTCGACCCCGCCCGCTCGTTCTGGCCCCAGTGGATGCCGCTCGTGACGGACGCGGTCGCCCGCGGCGTGGTCATACGCCGCGCACGGATCGTCTCCGAGCCGGTCACCGACTACATCCGCTACGAGCACGCCATCACCCCGCTCAACCTCCAGGCCGGAGAGGACGTGCGCTGGCTGTCCCGCCGCCGTGCCTCCGATATTCCGCTGCCCGGTAACGACTTCTGGCTTCTTGACGGCCGTCTTGTGCAGTTCCACCACTTCACCGGCACCGGCGACTGGGCATCGGACGGCAAGGAGCGCACCACCGACCCGGTCGCCGTCGCGCTGTGCCACGCCGCCTTCGAGACGGTGTGGGAGCGCGGCATCCCGCACGAGAAGTACACCGTCTAGGCCCCTGAGCACCCCCATGACCGCATCCCCGTCGTCCAGTGCACAGGCAGCCCGTGAGGCGCTGGCCGTGCGCTTGAGGCACCTGCGCAAGGACGCCGGCCTCACCGGGAGGGACCTCTCCACCCGATGCGGCTGGCACCCCGCGAAGACCACCCGCATCCAGAAGGGCGACGCGCCGCCCTCCGACGCGGACATCCGCGCCTGGTGCGCGGCGTGCGACGCGGACGACCAGGCCGACGACCTCATCGCCACCGCCCGTGCCGTCGACTCCATGTACATGGAGTGGCGCCGCCTGCACAAGGACGGGATGCGCAAGGTCCAGCAGGACTGGAACACCCTGCACGAACAGACCCGCGTCTGCCGGGTCTACGTCTCCAACGTCCCGCCCGGCTTCTTCCAGACGCCCGGCTTCGCCACCGCCCTCATGGAGCAGATCACCGCCTTCCAGGGCACCCCCAACGACGTGGCCGAAGCGGTCGCCGCCCGCGTCGCCCGCTCCCGGTTCCTCTACGAGGGCGGACACCGCTACGTCGTCCTCATGGAGGAAGCGGTCCTGCGCTACCGCACCGCCGACTCCGGGGCGATGCGTGGCCAGCTGCGTCACCTCCTGACGGTGATGCCGCTGGCCTCCGTCTCGCTGGGGATCATTCCGTTCACCGCGCAACGCACCGTGTGGCCGCTGGAGGCGTTCTACCTCCACGACGACACCACCGCCGTAGTGGAGACCCTGACGGCGGAGATCAAGGTCAAGCAGCCGCGCGAGCTGGCCGACTACGCCAAGGCGTTCACCGGCCTGGCGAAGATGGCCGTCTACGGCGACGCAGCCCGCGACCTCATCCGGGCCGCGATCGACGTCCTGGAGTGAAGTTCCGCAATTACCCGCAACGTTGTTGAGACTCGACCGGTGGCATCCGTAGCGTCGAACCCAGCGCCACGCCCGCCTCGTACGCGCACCAATGGACTCCGGGTGCACGGCGTACGGCACCACCAGGCACCGCACCTGTTCCCATCCGGGATGGGGCGAGCACCACTCGACACCGAGAGGGGCACCACCATGAGCACCGCAACGACCGAGCTGCGCCGGTTCCTGACCATCACCGGCCGGCGTTTCAAGAACGGCCAGAGCGCACCCGAGATGTTCTCCCCGGCTGTGGACAAGGCGTGGCACGACCTGCTCGGCACCCCGGCCTACGAGGCCCTGTGCCAGGAGAGTGCCGGCCAGTCGATCCGGCACGTCGCGAACAACGGCCACGGCCCGATCGCCTGGGTCACCGCCTACGAAGAGGCGTACGGGCCGCTGCCGGAGATCTGGTTCACCGACGCCGAGGGCAACGTCGACCAGGACGCCGTCGCCCGCTACCGGGAGAACGGCATCGTGGTCGCCGAGTGGGACTGCGGCCCCGCCGGTGGCGACGGCGACCTCGTGCCCGACCAGCCGGAGACCGCCCACCGGTGACCACCAGCAGCAGCGCAGCGCCCCGGCCCACCGACGGGGCGCTGCGCCTCGTTGAGGCCGGCACCACCCGACCGCGCTCCGTGGACATCGGTGACTACGCACACCGGATGACCGCCCACTGCCCCTACCTCGCCCCCTCCCTCCAACAGGGCCTGACGACCTGGACGGTTTACCGCGCCGACGGCGACGCCGAAGCCGTCCAGGCGGAGCTCTTCCACGCGGGCGCCCAAGCAGCGGAGTGGCTGCGGCCCTTGCTGAGCCGGCCCCACGGCCTTCTGCGGTGCGAGAACATCGTCCTGCTGGGCGAGGTGCCCGGCACGGGGCACAGGGGCCTGCTGGCCTGGCCGCACTGGGTGTTGAAGAACCTTTACGGACCGGTCGGGGTGATGTTCGGCAAGTTCTACGCCGGAGAAGCGGAAGTCACCGGGGTCGGCCACCCGATTCCGGCCGCGCCCGCCTCGTTTCTCCCTGTGCGGGCCGCCGTCCGCCGCCGCGACCCTCGCTTCCTGCACGCGACCCCCGACCTGGCCGCCGCGCTCGCCACGGCCGAGGACGACGGACGCGACGTGTTCGAGCACATCCCCACCCAGTGGAAGGACATCCGCACATGGGCCAGGGACCACCTCCCCCCACCGAAGCCGTCGCCCTCCTCACCGGACACACCGGCGACCCCACCGCGATCCAGCTCCTGAGCGACCGGCGCGGCTCCCGGGTCTGGAAGGTCCAAGGCCCCGGAGGAGCGGTTGCCGTGAAGGCCAACAACCCCGCCGGTGACAACGCCCACGAGAAGGCCGCGGAGATGGCACAGGAGGACGACCACCTTCTTCGCCTCACGGCCGCCGGCGTCATCAGCCCCGACTACCGGGCGGGCGCCGGGACGTGGGAGGGCGGCCGGTGGCTGGCCGTCAACTGGATCGACGGCGCACCCCTGTGGCGAGCCCTTGCCCTCGCTCGGGGGCCCGAAGGAGACCGCGCTGCGGTCCGCCCCTGGCTCGCGGGCATCGCCCGCGGCTGGACACAGCACCTCGCCCGGATGCACACCGCTGGATGGGCTCACGCCGACGTCCAGCCCACCAACACCCTCGTCACGAACGACGGCCAGGCGGCGGTCATCGACTACGCCCTCGCGTGCGGCCCCGGCGACCGCCGACGCATCCCGTACCGGGGAGCCCTCACCCACACCACCGCCCCCGAGATCGCCACCGCGATCCTCTCCGCTCCCGCCGACACCCACATCCAGGCACACCCGGCCGCCGACATCTGGAGCCTGGGCGCCTCCCTGTTCTGGTGCTGGACCGGCCACCGCCCCGTCTCCTACGACAACGACCTCGACCGGCTGGAGAAGCTGGCCGCCATCGCCAAAGGCACCACCACCGCGCTGCGCGACGTCCGGCCCTGGCCCTTCCCCGCGTTCGAGGACACCATCACCGCATGCCTGGCCCCCGACCCCGCCGACCGGCCCACCGCGAAGGAACTGACCACCGCATGGTGACGCTGCGCGCCCTGCGCACCGACGACGCACGCACCCTCACCCGCGTCTACAGGGGTGCCTCCATCCGGCACACCACCGGCAAACCCCTCACGCTCGACCAGGCCCACGAGAAGATCCGCACCGCCCTCGCCCGAGCCGCCGAAACCCCGCGCGCACAGTGGAGCTGGGGCATCCTCACCGCACACGAGATGATCGGCCTGATCTCCCTGCGGCGACGAACCTCCGCCATGGGCACCATCAGCTACATCCTCCGCGAAGACACCTGGGGCCACGGCTACGCCACCCAGGCCGCGCAGCAGGTCGTCTCCGTAGCCTTCGCCACCGCCGGCCTCAACCGGCTGGAGGCCGCGCACCACCCCGACAACCCCGCTTCCGGCCGCGTCCTGGCCAAAGCCGGGTTCACCCGCATCGGCACATCCGACCGGCACACCGACAACGGAACCGTCCCCTACGAGCTGTACGCCTTGGAGCCACACCCGATCCGCTGCCCCTGCGGTGGCTAGTGCCGCTTCACGCACTAGAAGCTGTCGTACGTGGGTCGTCCCGCTGGGCGGTAGACGCCGACGATCGTGCCGCCCTTCGTCGCCTTGATGCTGACCGGCTCCAGCGCGGTGGGGATCGCGCCGTCGGCGAAGAGCCGCTTGCCGGAGCCGACGATCACGGGGTGGATGGTCAGCCGGTACTCGTCCACGAGGCCGTGCCGGATGAGGGTCTGGGCGAGGTCCCCGCTGCCGACGACGCTGATGCTGCCGCCGTCGGACGCCTTGAGGGCGCGTACGGCGTCGACGGTGTCACCCTCCAGGAGCGTGGAGTTCTGCCACTCGACGGAGGCCAGGGTCCGGGAGGCGACGTACTTGTGCATGCTGTTCATCCGGTCGGTGAACGGGTCGTCCGGGTCTGCGCTCGGCCAGTACGAGGCGAAGATGTCGTACGTCTTGCGGCCGAGCAGCATGGCCTCGGTGTCCTCGTACCAGCCGGCGATGGCCTCGCCGACCTCTTCGTCGGAGGCGTGTACCTGCCAGCCGCCGCACTCGAAGCCGTTTTCGCGGTCCTCGTCGGTGCCGCCGGGTGCCTGCATGACGCCGTCGAGGGTCAGGAACGTGGAAACGATGATCTGGCGCATGGTGCGCTCCCTTCGTCAAAAGGTAGACGGCGGGAGCGCCGGAAACTCATCGGTGACGGTGTCCTCGCGCGGTCTACCGCACGGGGAAGCCGAAGGAGTACCCCTGCTCGCGCAGCCAGGGCAGAACCTGGCCCAGCGCGGCGAGGGTCTGGGAGCGTTCCCCGCCCGCGTCGTGGAAGAGGACGGTCGGTCCGTTGGAGATCTCGCTCTTGACGGTGGCGACGATGGCGTCGACGCCGGGGTGCTCGAAGTCCTTGGTGTCGACGTTCCAGCCGAGCGGGCGCATGCCGTGCGAGGCGGCGAGCTTGCGGCTGAACGGGGTGAACGCGCCGCCGGGGGCGCGGTAGTACTGCGGCCGGACGCCGCCCGAGGCCTTGGTGATCATCCGCTCGGCGTCCAGGATCTCCTTGGTCTGGTACGCCTCGGACTTCTTGTCCATGGTCACGTCGTGCGAGACGGTGTGGTTGCAGAGGCGGTGCCCGGCCGCCACGACGTCCTTGACCAGGTTCGGGTAGGCCTGGGCCTGCGTGCCCACCATGCAGAACGTGGCCTTGACCCCCTTGTCCTTGAGCAGTTGCAGTACCTGGGGCGTCCAGGTGGGGTCCGGTCCGTCGTCGATGGTGATGTTGACGCCCTTGGCGCCCTGGTCCGAGGCGTGGGCGATGTCCTCCGCGACCTTCTCGGTCGCGGGCCGGTCGTCGTCGTGGTGGTGGGAGGCGGACGGCGACGATATGGGTGCCGACGACTGCTTTCCGTCGGCGGTGCCGGCCTGCGCGGTCCATACGGAGGTGGCCGCGGCCAGCGCCGTGACCCCGAGGGCCGCCGCGAGAAGCCGGCTGTGCCAAGCCCGTCCCTTGTGCTTCGCCATGTCCGCCCGCCCCTTTTTACTTCGCCGCCGCTGCCGGTCCCGTGCCTGCCCTGCCTTGCCCCCACGAGGACATACGAATGCGGCCCGGAGGATGCCTCTGTTACGGATCGCGGACAAATCTGCGGGAGACCGGCGACAAACGCGGCCGGAACCGGGCTGCGCGGGGGGCTGCGGGTGCCGGTCGGACGACCCGGAGCAGGCCGGCGCCGAGATGTGGGCGACCGAGCGGGAGACCCGGGAGCAGATCACCGACCGCTACCGCCGCGTCCGGGCGCACACGGACGCGACGATCGCGGCCCTCACCTTCGACGCCCCCGGCCGGGGGCGTCGAAGGTGAGGTGGGGCGGTGGGGTCAGCGCGTCCGTACGCGTACGGCTTCGGAGTGGCTGGGCTCAGCGACGGCAATAGGGCCAGAATCGCCAGCCACTCGGTCGCACCCTCTGCCATATATCGTGGGTGTCATGAACAGCGGGCGGTACTCGATCGAGATCGAGCCGGAGGTGCGGTTGTGGCTGGAGAGCATTCCCGCTCAGCACTACAAGCAGGCCGAACGAGTCGCTGACCTGCTCGCCGAGCAGCCGACCACCCTGGACGAACCGCACTCCCGTCACCTGGGCGGCAAGCTCCGCGAGCTGCGTTTCCGTCTCGGTGACGCCCACCAGCGCATCACGTACTGGCTGGCACCCGACCGGCGCGTCGTACTGCTTACTGTGTTCCGCAAGACCAAGATGCGCGAGAAGGCCGAAGTGGACCGTGCCCATGCCGCTCAGCGGCTGTGCGAAGCCGAACATCAGGCAGCAGTCGAGCACGACCGGTACAGCCGCGACCTCAGGGAGAACCGATGAACCACAGCGAATGGAGGACCCGCCGCCACCGCCGGATGACCGGCGAACACCTCGACGCCGACGCTGAGTACGACCGCGTCTATGAGGAAGCAGGCCTGGCCATGACACTGGGCAAGGCCGTCTACAACCGGCGCAAGCAACTTGGTCTGAGCGAGGCCGACCTGGCCGAACGTATGCACACCACCATCGACGAGATCGAAGGCATCGAGACCGCCACCGAACTGCCGCCCATCGCCGTCATCATGCGCTTGGCGCGAGCCCTGGACCTCACCGTCGACATGCACCTCGCGCCCGGGGACGAGCCCACCGTCACCATCGTCACCCGGGCCGCCTGAACACGGATGGGGCTCATGCATGACGCCCCCACAGCACTCGCCCGCGAGCTGGGCCGACTCGTCCACGGCCGGCGCACCGAACTCGGGCTGTCCCAGGCTGAGCCGGCCCAGCGGTGTGGGATGAAACAACCGCAGATCTCCCGCTTCGAACAGGACGCGTATCTGGACGGCCAGGGCGTCCGCGTGCGCCGCGGCGACCTCGGGGAGCGGGAGTTCCCGATCGGCCACCTTGCGGATGGTCGGCAGATCGATCCCCAGTTCCCGCAGGGTCCGCACGAGTTCGAGGCGCGCGACGGCGTCGATGGTGTAGCGGCGGTATCCGGCCGGGGTGCGGTCGGCCGGCGTCACGATGCCGCGATCGGAGTAGAACCGAATGGTCTTGACACTGAGTCCGGTCCGCCGGGCGATTTCCCCGATCGAGTAGAGCGCGCTGCCGTCCATGGACCCAGCTTCGCGTCTCCCGCTACGGGAGACTCAAGGCGGTGCGGGCGAGGGGCCGGCCGAGGTGTCGGGGCCGGCTGAGGTGTCGGGACCGGCCAGTCCTAAATGGGCCAGTCGTTCCACCACTTCATGAGCGCTTCCCTGTCCTTGCTTTTGGCCGTGATCACGAAGTACTCGTCGTGTGAGTCGACGTAATAGTCATTCGTGAATGTCCAGGTGATCGTGGAGGTCTTCCATACGTTCGCGTGGGTGAATACTTCGCCGATGTTCGTTCCCTCTTTATTCTGCACCGGGCCACGGTACGGGAAATCGTTCACGTCCAGGAGTGGGAGCTTGCTCGGGTCGGCCTTCTGCTCGCCGCGCGCTCCGTCATCCTCGACTTCCTTCTCCTCGCTTTCGAGAAACGACTGGTATTCGTCTGAACCCCAGGTGAAGGAGGCGACAGTCACGGCGATCTGGTTGGCTTGGAACTCGGAGATCACCGTGCCCGGACCGTACCTGGGTTTGCACGAGAGCGTGGCATTTGCCCCGTCGATCTGGTAGAGGGATTTCGCGCTCTCGCAATCCCTCAGCCCTTGGTCCACGCGCTCCTTGAGATTCATTTCGTCCTCCTTCGTGCCAGGAGGTTCTGTCGATGAATCCGTTGGTGACTCTTCCGGGGGCTCTCCCGGGGAATCGGAAGCGGTCGCTCCTGCGCTCGGTCTGCTGTCCGAGGCGCGGTTCCCTTCGTCGTTGTCGCTGTTGCCGTTCCAGGGGGCGATCCAGACGGTGAGCGCTGCGATTCCTGCGGCGGCAATTACCGTAGAACCTACGGCGATCTTTTTTCTCGAATTCCTGGCGGCAGGTTCTGGCGGAGGTGGAACTGTGAAATTACCCGCCGGAATGGGTGAGGGGGGCGGTGTCGATACCGAAACCTCGGTGAACTGTCCGGGCAGCCACCCGGCCTCGGGCAGCACCTCGGTCAGGCCGAGTCGGGTGCCCACCTCCCGGCACGCGGCAACCACCTCGGTGGCTGTGGGGCGGTCAGCGGGGTTCATTGCCAAACAGCGGCCGATCAGGGGCCGCAGCGGCTCCGGGCAAGCGGTGAGATCCGGTGCGTCATCCTGAAGATAAGGGATGGCGGCGAATAATTCTTTCTCGAAGGGATGGAGCCCTGTCGTGGCGACATGGACAGTCAATCCCAGGGAAAACACGTCAGCTGCCGACGTGGTCGGCGCATTGCCCTTGATTTGTTCGGGAGCCATGAAGGCCGGAGTGCCGATGCGGGTATTGGCGCCCGTCAGGGAATCCGAGTCGAGAGCCCGCGCGATACCGAAGTCGATCACGGACAAGCAGGTTTGCGTCAGGACGATGTTGCCGGGCTTGAGGTCACGATGGATGACGCGGGCGGTGTGGATGGTTTCCAGGGCGCTCGCAACGCCGGCCGCCACCCCCAGGCATGTTCTGAGTGGGAGTATCCCGTGATTGGAAATAGCCTGCGCCAGAGATACGCCCGGAACGTATTCTGTTGCCAGCCAGGGCATAGGGCCTTCGGTGTTACTGTCCAACACGTTTGCGATATAACGCCCCCGCACACGTCGAGCGGCCCGAACCTCTTGTTCGAACCGCTGTCGAAATCGTGGGTCCATCGCAAGATCCGGACGCACTGTCTTGATGGCGACCGGTTGCCCGCCGCGCGTGGTCGACAGGTATACGGCCCCCATTCCCCCCGTTCCCAGGCGGCCCTGGAGCACGTACCCCGAGATAGCGCCCGGGTCCCCTTGATCCAGCGGATGCACCACCATGAAAATCCCTCCCCGATCTTGACATGGCTGGACGCGCCATCGTATCCAACGTTTCGTTTTCGCGAGGCGCCTTCTCATCATGGGGCCGCGGAATCCGGGAATACGTGGGTGCGTTGAGATGCAGGATCACCCGAAATGCTCACGCGGGTGGTTGACGCGCGACACTCGCGCTGCGACTGGATCGACCGTTGTCGGAAGTCCGGTTCCGCATCGACATCGCGGGCACACCGGACATGTGCGGATCGTCTCGGCAGTGAACGGGCCTGGCGCTCACCGATCCGTCGGAGACAGACAGAACTCGTTGCCTTCCGGATCGGCCAGCACGATGTTGTCCGTGTGCCGGGCCCGGACAGTCGCGCCGAGAGCGGTCAGGCGTCGGATCTCCGCCTCCGGGTCCGTGGCGAGCAGGTCGAGGTGTACGCGGTTCTTCACCGTCCTGGTCTCCGTCACGAGCTGGAACCACAGACGGGGTCCTCCGTCGGCCGGCTCCACCAGCACGGTGGGGTCGTCCTCGGTGCTGGTGATGCCTTCGGAGCGCAGGCGGGCCAGTTCCGCGTCGTCGTAGGGCGCGACGGCGTAACCGTCCAGGGCCGCCGCCCAGAAGCGGGCCGTGGCCGCGGGCCGAGCGCTGTCGAAGACGATGTCGTGGAGTCGCGCCATGCGGCCATGGTGCCCCGCGCGCGGGGGCGTTGTCGCACGGATTCCCCAGCACGGCGGAACACCGCGGAGCGCGGCGGATGCGCGCGCCCGGGGTGTACCCGGCCTACCAACGGGCCTGGTTTCGGGGGCCCTTGTGCCTGGTGGTGGTCAGGGTGACATCGTGGTTGTCAGGGTGCCGTCAGTGGGACCCACTTCCGGTGAAGACGAGTGAGACGTTCTGTCCGCCGAAGCCGAAGGAATTGCTGAGCACGGCCTCCTGGGGCACGTCCCGTCGCTCTGTGACGACATCCAGATCGATGTCGGGGCCGACTCCGGCCGTGGTGAGGTTGCGGGTCGGCGGGATGACGCCGTGCTCCACGCTGAGGACCGCGATGAGCGCTTCGATCGCGCCCGCCGCGCCGAAGAGATGGCCGAGCGCCGCCTTGGGGGCTGTCACGGTGGCGTGGCCGAAGATCTCGCCGATCGCGTGGGCCTCGGCGACGTCGCCGACCGGGGTTCCGGTGGCGTGGGCGTTGATGTGGCTGATCCGCTCGGCAGCCAGACCGGCTTGCGTCAGGGCCTTGCGCATCGCCGAGACCTGGCCGTGGCCGTCGGGAGCGGGCGCCGTGATGTGGTGGGCGTCGGCGGCGATGCCGGCGCCCGCGAGCACCGCGCGGACGCGGGCGCCCCGGGCGCCGGCGTGCTCGGCGCTTTCGAGCACCATGACGGCCGCGCCCTCGCTGAGGACGAATCCGCTGCGGTCCGCGGCGAACGGCCGGGAGGCCGAAGCGGGTTCCGCGGTGTGCCGTGACAGCGCTTGGGCCTGGGTGAAGCCGGCGACGGTGATCGGGGTGATGGCGGCCTCGGTCCCGCCCGCGATGACGATGTCCGCCTCTCCGGCGCGGATGAGCCTGGCGGCCAGGGCGATGGCTTCGGCGCCGGAGGAGCACGCGGAGACGGGCGTGTAGGTCCCGGCCCGTGCCCCGAATTCGATGCTGATCAGCGCCGCCGCCGCGTTGGGCATGAGCATGGGGACCGTACGGGGTGAGACGCGCCGGGGCCCGGACGCCTCCAGTACGTCGTCCTCCTTCAGCAGCGTACGTACGCCACCGATGCCCGTGCCGATCGCCGATGCGAGGCGGTCGGGGTCCACCTCCGGGGTGCCGGCATCGGCCCAGGCTTCGGCCGCGGCGGCCAGGGCCGCCTGCTGCGAGCGGTCGAGCCGCCTGGCCCGTACCGGCGGCAGCAGCCCGGCGGGGTCGGTCGCCATCGTCCCCCCGAGGACATCGGGAAGGCCGACACGCTCGTGACCAGGCAGAACGCCGCCGCGGATGCCGGATTCGCCGGCAAGCAGGGCGTCCCAGGTGGACGCCACGTCTGCCCCGAGCGGTGTGATCGCGCCGAGTCCGGTCACGACGACTTCAGTCCGGTGCATGCCCTTCAACCTTTCTTGTATGCGATACAAGAGAACGGCTTTGTTGTATCACATACAATTCGAGGGTGGCGAAGAAGCGAACCGAAGCCCGACCGACATCCGCTCCGTCGCGTGACCGCGGTCGCACGACGAGGCGCCGGCTGATCGAGGCAACCGCACAGCTCTGCAAGGAGCGCCCCGGGGCCGAGGTGAGCGTCGCGGAGATCGCGAACGCGGCGGGTGCCTTCCCCAACCAGGTCACGTACCACTTCGGCTCCAAGGACTCGCTGCTCGTGCACGCCGCGTTCCTCGGCCTGCTGCACGACGCCCGACGGATCGAGCGCATCGGCCGCCAGGCCCCTGACGCGGCGACATTTCGGCGCAACATCGCCCGCGCCGTACTGGCCATGCCCTCGCTCCCGTCGGTCGCGCGCGCACTCGCCGCCGGGATCTCCAAGCCCGAACTGGCCCCCGTGGTCGACCAGCACCTCCAGCTGCTGTTCCGGCAGTCCGAGCGCTTCGTGAGCCGGCTCATCGACGGGCGGGGCTGGCAGGCCCGGCGACCGCTCGATGTGGAGGCCAGGACGTTCTGGAGCACCGCGCTCGGCGCGGTGCTGCTCGTCCGCGCCGGGGCGCACGGGACCGTCGCCGACCTCGACCTCGCCGGAGCACTGACCATCCACGACGATCCCGGGCCCGGCTGACTCTGCGCAGGGGGCGGGCGGACCTTCGGCACGTCGAACCCGGCGGGCCCGGTGAACCCGGCGCTGGCCGAGGGCGCCGTGGGGCGCCGGGCTAGCATGGGTGGTGGCTCGTTCTTCGGGACGGGTGGTGCGCCGGGAAGTCTGGTCGGCAGTTCTGTCGTCGTGCCCGGGAAGGCGTGCCATGCCCCTGCCGTTTCCTGTCCGCCCGCGTGGCTGTGAAGCCGTCCGGCCGCGTGGCTGTGAAGCCGTCCGGCCGCGTGGTGAGCTGAACCGTCGTACGGCCGGCCGCGTGTGCGGGAAGCCGTCGAGCGGGCTCGCCGTCGGCCCTGACGTGCTTGAAGCGGACCTGCGCGGAGCCCCGTTCATCAACCCGGAGCAGAGCGCTGCCTCCCTCCGGGCGGAGCGACGCCCGCAGGCCGAGGGCCCGGTTCGTCGTCACGCACCGCACGTACCGCACGCCCCGCATTCTCGGTGTGCGCCGCAAGATCCGCCCGGAACGCCTTCTCGGCGCCCCTCTTCCCTTTGACCAGCAAATTCCGGCCGGACGAGAGTCGAGTCATGCCTGCGCAGCAGCCCTCCCCACCGCCTCAGGCCCTTGTCGAGCAGGTCCTGATCTGCTTCGACGCCTATACCCGGGCCCGGGGAGCGCGGGACAGTCTT
Organism: Streptomyces sp. ATexAB-D23; assembly: GCF_000373645.1. Lineage (GTDB taxonomy): Bacteria > Actinomycetota > Actinomycetes > Streptomycetales > Streptomycetaceae > Streptomyces > Streptomyces castrisilvae. The sequence continues at coordinate 121,523 of NZ_KB892010.1, forward strand.
CTGTCCGGCGGCCGGGTCTCCCCCCGGGAGGAACAGCGTGCCTTCGACGACCTTCGGCGGGTGATCGAGAAGCTCCGTGACGCGGACACGTCGGAGCTGTACGCGGACGAGACGGATGACAGGTCCTAGTCCCGCGTGACGCCCATCTCCTGGGTTCCCACGACGGACAGCAGTTCCAGTTGCTCGGCTCCCGGGCTTCCGGGCGGGGCGGTGAACCACAGCAGGCGTTGGCGTCCGTCCTCGCTGAGGAGGTTGTAGCAGTCGAGTTCGATGACGCCGAGCATGGAGTGGACGATCCGCTTGTGGTCCATGCGGCGCACCGCGACGTCGTGGGTGTCCCAGAGGGCCGAGAACTCCGGGCTGCGGCGGCGCAGCACGGCGGTCATCTTCGTGACCTCCGCGTCCCGGCCGCGCCGGGCGGCCGCTGCCCTGAGATCGGCCACGAACACCCGGGAGTGCCGCGGGTGGTCCTCGCGCGGGTAGATCTCGCGCGCCCGCGGGTCGGTGAACCAGCGGTACACGAAGCTCGCCGCCGGGCCGCGGTGGGCCGGGGAGCTGCCGAGCAGGGTCCGGGCCAGGTCGTTCTCCACCAGGGTCTCGTGCAGGTCGGTGATGACGCGTGCGGGGGTGTTGGACAGCCGGTCCAGGAGTCCGAGGAGCGCGGGCTGCACATGTGCCGATGGCCCGTGTGCGGACGGCGGCACCAGCCGTTCGGCCAGGTGGAACAGGTGGTCGCGCTCGTCGCCGTTCAGGCGCAGGGCTCGGGCGAGGGCGGCCAGGGTCTGGGCCGACGGCTGCACCCCGTTCTTCGTGCTGCCGCGTTCCAGCTCGGTGTAGTAGTCGGCCGACAGCCCCGCCAGCTGGGCGACCTCCTCGCGGCGCAGCCCGGGGACGCGCCGGCGCGGGCCCTGGGGGAGACCGACCTCGGCGGGGCGGATGCGGTCGCGGCGCGTCCTGAGGAAGGCGCCGAGTTCTGGCAGGTTCACCCCTCCATCGTCCCTCGTACGCCGGAGCGCAGCCAGGGGGTGGCATCCCCCGGGTGGACGCAGCCCTGGCTGGGGTCGGGGAACCGGCGGATCGTGGAGGAGACAGCGGGGCAACGGAGAGCCGGCGGCCCCGCCCCCACTCACCACAGGAGTCAGCCATGCCCACCCCCACTCCCTTCGAAGGGACCGCCGCCTCGGCCCAGCCCTCCGCCTCACCCCGTGTCGCAATCGTCACCGGCGGCTCGCGCGGTATCGGCCGCCGTACCGTCAGCCGGCTGGCCGCCGACGGGTACGCCGTCGTGGTCGGCTACGCCGGCAACCGGGCCGAGGCCGAGGCAGCCGTGAAGGAGGCCGTCGCCGGTGGCGGCCGGGCGATCGCGGTACGCGCCGACGTCGCCGACGAACACGCGGTCGCGGCCCTGTTCGACACGGCCGAAGCGGAGTTCGGCGGGGTCGACGTCGTCGTCCACGCGGCCGGGCGGATGCACCTGGCACCGATCGCCGAGCTGGACCTGGCCGTCCTGGACGACCTGCTCCGCACCAACGTCCGCGGCACGTTCGTCGTCGTCCAGCAGGCGGCCCGGCGGGTGCGCCCCGGCGGCGCGATCGTGACGTTCTCCACCTCCGTGGTGGGGCTCGCCTTCCCGGGCTACGGCGCGTACGCCGCCGGCAAGGGCGCGGTCGAGGCGCTGACGCTGATCCTGGCCCGGGAGCTGCGGGGCCGGGACGTCACCGCCAACACCGTCGCGCCCGGCCCCACGGCCACCGACCTCTTCCTCGACGGCAAGGACGAGGAGACCATCGCCCGCCTCGCCGCCCAGCCCCCGCTGGAGCGCCTCGGCACCCCGGCCGATATCGCCGAGGTCGTGGCGTTCCTGGCCGCACCGGCCGGCCACTGGATCAACGGACAGGTCATCCGCGCCAACGGCGGAATCATCTGACCACTGCCCGCAGGCACCCTTCACCCCACTGAGAAGAGGAACAACCAGCCATGCCCTTCGCGAACTTCAAGGTCCCTGAGAACACCCTCACCCCGAAGCAGAAGCAGGAGATCGTCACCCGCACCACCGAGCTGTACGTCGAGCTCTACGGCGAACGCGCCCGCGACAACACCATGGTGCTGGTCGAAGAGGTCACCGACGGCGGCTGGGGCATCTCCGGCAACGTCCTGACCCTCGCCATGCTCAGCGAGACGACACCGGCCGACGTCAACGACCCCAACGACCCCAACGACGCCTGACCGCACCCGCACCCGCCGGAAACGGTAGCCGCCGGCCGGGTCTTGGGCCCAGCCGACTACGATCTGCGCGGCTGCGCCCTCTCGGCATCGGGGGCCGACAGCCCGCCCCGTACGGGGGAGCCTTCACCTACGCGTGATGGAAGGACTTGCGGGTATGACGTCAGCGCGCAGGGCAATTCGGGCAGGCGCAATACTGATGATCCTGCTGGGATGCCTGGCGGCGGCGTCCAATGTCTTTCCGCGGGGAGCTGACATGTCTGAGCTGCTGAGCGACCTGCGGAGCGGGCGGGCGACGGCGATGCATGTTGTTTACGTCTCTCCGATGGAAGTGCGGGCACGTTGGTCCGTCGGGCTCTTGGGTGACAAGGAACTCACCTACCATTCCGCGGAAACTCCCGGCAGTCCGGATGCGCAAGAGGAGTTCACCGACTTGATTCGGCTGCGCCTCGGCACCGCAGACGAAGGCGTGTCGCTCGACTCGGCCGATCCGCTGTCCAGCCTGGGCGGACTTTCCATCCTGGTCCCCATTCTCTATTGGCGGTTCATCGCGCTGGCATGGCTCAAGTGGGCTGTTCTGCTTGCCTTTCTCATCGTTCTCACGGATATCTGCATGAGAGGTTCTCTGCGCGCCGTCAGCGCCGGCTACTGGCTCGCAGCCTGCGTGCTTCTTGGCTCGGGTGTGCCGGCCTACCTCTGGTCCGAGCCGTCCTCCCTGAGGCGGGAGAGCGGCACGGGCGTGGCCGCTGTTGCCGGAATCTCTGGATGGGGTGTCGTCGTGAGAACGCTGGGTTGGTTCGGGGGCGTGGCGCTTCTCGGGGTGGCGGTACTGGCGTTGCGTTGACTCCGAGAGAGGAAGGAATGAGCCATGAACCCACCGGGGTTGCTGGGCCCTTGGGTCCTCATGGTGATGGGTCGGGAATCAAGTAGTTGATGCAAGAGGGTTCCTCTTCCGCGAACGAACCATCTTCCTGATGTCTGGAGGCCCGCGGGGAGGTGGGCGGGTGACCGTGAGGCCCTGGCCGCGATCACCTCTGTAGCCGCATCGGGCTGCACGTGGCGGCAGCTCCTGCCGGTGTTCGGCCCGCGGAATCCCGCCCATCCGCTACCGCGCGGCACCTGAAGCGTGCTGGTACGGTCGTTGACATTTGGGTGGCCCGGACGCGTAGAGGGCCCCAGACCTTGTGAGGCGGGGCAGTTGCGGTTGGCCTGTCGAGACTTCGGCCTGTCGGATCTGCCGCAGCGGGGCCTCACTCCGCATGAGGCTCCCGTGGAGGTGCTGCTTCTTGATATCGAGGCAGAGCTGTCAATCTGGGAACGAGGGCGGACGGCGTGGTCCGAGGGGCAGTTCCCCGTGGCCGAGTTGGCGTATCACGTGGCGCTCTGGCTCCAGCGTCCCCATGCCGGCCATGAGGACTTCGAGCTCGACTCGATGCAGGCTGAGACGGGGATGATCCGCATCGCGAACTCTGGTCAGGGCTGGCGGATCGGCTCCGTCGCCACGCCGGACTTCTGGACCACGCCCGTGAGTTGGGATGTCCTCGTGTCAGAGATCAAGCACTTCCACCACTCGGTGCGCGAGGGCGTGGCCGCGATGGGCATAGACCCCGCCTTCATGCTGAGGCTCTGACCGCTACCGGGTCCAGCCCGCCCCGAGCACGACGTGTCAGGGAGCAGCCCTGCTGTCGAGTATTGAGGGTCCTCCTACCGCGGTGGCAGCGCCGGTCGGCGGCGGTTCGGGGCTGTCTCGTACGTCGGTGGTGTGGCCGGGGGGTGGGCGGCCAGTAGGTCCAGGGCGATGCGGACCGCGTCGTCCAGGACCGCGTGGCGGCCCTCTGCCCAGTCCAGGGGGGTGCGCAGGGCCTCCTCGTCCGGTTCGACGCCGTGGTTCTCGACCGACCAGCCGTACGTGTCGAACCACGCCGCGTTCATCGGGACCGTGATCACCGTGCCGTCGCCCAGGCGGTGGCGGCCGGTCATGCCGACCACGCCGCCCCAGGTGCGCTGGCCCACCACCGGGCCCAGTTTCAGCAGGCGGAACGCGGCGGTGATCATGTCGCCGTCGGAGGAGGTGGCCTCGTCGGCGAGGGCGACGACCGGGCCCCGGGGGGCGTTGGAGGCGTACGAGACGGGCTGGGCGTTGCGGGTCAAGTCCCAGCCGAGGATGGTGCGGGTGAGTTTCTCGACGACCAGCTCGCTGATGTGGCCGCCCGCGTTGCCCCGTACGTCCACGATCAGCGCCGGGCGGGAGACCTCCATGCGCAGGTCGCGGTTGAACTGGGCCCAGCCGGAGCCGCCCATGTCCGGGATGTGGAGGTAGCCGCAGCGGCCGCCGCTCAGGCCCCGTACGACCTCGCGGCGCTTGGCGACCCAGTCCTGGTAGCGCAGCGGGCGCTCGTCGATGAGGGGGACGACCGCCACGCGGCGGGAGCGGCCCTGGCCCTCGGCCGGGCGGAAGGTCAGCTCGACCGTGGTGCCGCCCGCCGCGGCGAGCAGGGGGTAGGGGCCGGTGACCGGGTCGACCGGGCGGCCGTCCACATGGGTGAGGACCGCGCCCTCGCGGATGCCCGTACCGGCCAGCGGGGAGCGGGCCTTGGAGTCGGAGGAGTCGCCGGGGAGGATGCGCAGCAGGGTCCATTCGCCGTCGCGGCAGGCGAAGTTGGCGCCCAGCAGGCCGATCGCGCGCTGGTAGTGCGGCGGGCCCTCGTTGCGGCGGGCGGGGGAGACGTACGCGTGGGAGGTGCCCAGTTCGCCGAGGACTTCGCGCAGGAGGTCGGCGAACTCGTCGGGGGTGGCGACGCGTTCGACCAGGGGGCGGTACTGGTCCAGGACCGCCGGCCAGTCGATGCCGCACATGTCCGGCTCCCAGAAGTAGGAGCGGATGATGCGGCCCGCCTCGTCGTACGCGCCCCGCCACTCCGCCGCCGGGTCCGCCTCGTGCAGGATGCGGCGCAGGTCCAGGTAGACGGTCGAGTCGAGGTCGCCGGGTTCCGTGGCGGGGACCGCGCGCAGTTCGCCGTCGTCCATGACGACCAGGCGGGAGGCGTCGCCGCTGACGGCGAACCAGTCGAGATGGCTGACCAGTTCGGTCTTCTTCGCCTTGGCGATGCTGAAGTGCTCCAGGGTCGGCCGGCCGGACATGTCCGACGGGTTGGCGAAGGTCTCGCCGAGCGCCCCGGAGATCGGCCAGCGCAGCCACACCAGCCCCCCGCCGCTGACCGGGTGCAGCGCCGAGTACTTGGACGCGGAGACCGGGAAGGGCGTGACCCGGCTCTCCAGGCCCTCGAACTCGACGGTGACCGTCGAGCCCTCGGCCGCCCCGGCCTCGGCGGTGTCGATGGGGTCGAGGCCGCCCGCCGCCGGCCGGCCGTCGGGGAGCAGGGCGAAGGGGGACGGGGTCGCCGAGGAGAGCGGGACCAGGTAGGGGCGGCAGCCGAGCGGGAAGGACAGGTCGCCGGTGTGCACGTCGTACACCGGATCGAAGCCGCGCCAGGACAGGAACGCGAGATAGCGGCCGTCGCCCGTGAAGACCGGGTTCTCGTCCTCGAAGCGGCCGTTGGTGACGTCCACGATCGCGGGGTCGCCGGGGCCCAGGATGCGGGCCAGCTTGATCTTGCGCAGCGAGCGGCCGATGCCGGGGTGCGACCAGGTCAGCCAGGCGCCGTCCGGGGAGAAGGCGAGGTCGCGCACCGGGCCGTTGACGGAGCGGATCAGCTCGGCCGGCTCGCCGGTCGACGTCTCCTCGTCGGTGTCCAGGAGGAGCAGGCGGCCGTCGTGCGAGGCGATGGCGAGGCGTTCGCCGTCCGGGTCGGCGACCAGCTCCTGGACCCGGCCGATCAGGCCGGAGGCGAGGCGGCGCGTCGGGCGGTCGCCGCTGGCGCGCGGCAGCTGGGCGATCTCGATCGCGTCCTCGCCCTCCGCGTCGGTGACGTACGCGACCTGGCCGCCGCTGCCCAGCATCTCCGGCAGCCGCACCCGGACGCCGGGGGTGTCGGAGATGGTGCGGGCGGGCCCGTCGCGGTGCGTGAGCCAGTACAGGCTGCCGCGTACCGACACGGCGCTCGCCCGGCCGGTCTCGTCCACGGACAGGGCGTCCACGTTGCTCGCGGCCGGGACCTGGTACGTACGCCGTCCGGCGCGCGGGCCGCCGAGGCGGACCTCCAGCCTGCGGGGTACGGCGTCGGGCGTCTCCAGGTCGTCCACGAGCCACAGCTCGCCCGCGCACTGGTAGACCACGCGCCGCCCGTCGCTCGACGCGTGCCGCGCGTAGAACGCGTCGTGGTCGGTGTGCCGGCGCAGTCCGGAGCCGTCGGGGCGGCATGAGTAGAGGTTGCCGACGCCCTCGTGGTCGGAGAGGAACGCGATCCGGCCGCCGACGAACATGGGGGAGTCCAGGTGCCCGCCGATGTCCGGGAGCAGCCGCTCGCCGTGCAGCCAGAGCCGTCCCGTCGCCCCGCCCCGGTAGCGCTTCCAGGCGGCCGGTTCGTGCGGCGGGGTGCCGGTGAGGAGCAGGGTGCGGCGCTCGCCGTCGATGTCGGCGACGGCGATGTCCGAGACGGGGCCCCAGGGCAGTTTGCCGCCGGGGCTGCCGTCGGTGGGGACGCTGTAGGCCCAGGAGAAGTACGAGAACGGCTGGCGGTGCGAGGAGACGGCGAGGATCTGCGAGGCGTCGCCGGGGTCGGGCGACCAGCCGCAGACCCGGGCGTCGGTCGAGCCCCAGTAGGTGAGCCGGCGGGCCGGGCCGCCGGCGACCGGGGCGAGGTGGATCTCGGGGTCGAAGGTGCGCCAGGTCGTGTACGCGATCCGGGTCCCGTCGGGGGAGAAACGCGGATGGCTGACCCGGGTGCGGTCGACGGTCAGCCGCCAGGCCCGGCCCGGACGCTCCCCCTCGGCGGCGAGCGGGGCGACCCAGAGATCGTCCTCGGCCGCGAAGCAGAGCAGATCCTCGTGGAGGTGCGGGAACCGGAGATACGAGACGTCGTCACTCACCCCACCCATGCTTTCCGCGCGCGGGGGCGGCGGCAACTCAGGGGGATGTCCGCGCGCTCTGTGGCGCGGGACACAAGCGAAACCATTCCGTTTCGCTGGAGCGGTGCAGTACCGTTCTCGTGTACGAAACAGTTTCGTTCGATTTACTTATGCGCAGCTTACGCGCCGCCCGCCGGGCCCACGGAGGAAGGAGGTCGACCCATGGCACGCACACGGCTCACGCCCGAGCGTGAGAGCGAGCTGTACGCCGCCGTGCTCGACCTGCTCCGCGAGGTCGGCTACGACGCCCTCACGATGGACGCCGTCGCCGCGCGTACGCATTCCAGCAAGGCCACCCTCTACCGCCAGTGGGGGAACAAGCCGGCGCTCGTCGTCACGGCTCTGCGGCACAACAAACCCGGCACCCTCGGCGACGTCGACACCGGCTCGCTCCGTGGTGACTTCCATGCCGTTCTCAGCCGCAGTGACGACTGTCAGATGGAGAAGGACGCCGCGCTGATGCGGGGTCTGAGCCATGCCGTCCACAACAATCCCGACCTCCTCCAGGCCCTGCGTGAACTGCTGGTCGAACCCGAGATGACGGGTCTCGACAAGCTGCTGCGCCGCGCCGTGGAACGGGGAGAGGTGAGCCCGGACAATCCGGCGCTCAGATATGTACCGCACATGCTGATCGGTGCCTTCGCCACCCGGCAGCTGGTCGAGGACCGCCCCGTCGACCAGGCATTCCTCCTCGACTACGTCGACTCCGTGATCATCCCCGCTCTCGGAGCCTGACCGCATCGGTCCCCGCGCGCTTTCCCGCACGGCCCTCTCCCCAAGCTCCACCTGACACGCCGCTCTCGTCGTCGGGCTGGTTCCTCACGCCCATTTCCACTCACCGACCTGACCGGGAGTACGCCCCCGTGGCCACATTCCTCTACAAGCTCGGACGGCTCGCCTTCCGGCGCCGCCGCTATGTCGCCCTGATCTGGGTGGCACTGCTGGCCCTCGCCGGAGTCGGCGCGGCCTCCGCGTCGACCGCCACCTCCAGCTCCTTCTCGATCCCGGGTACCGAGGCCCAGAAGGCCTTCGACCTGCTGGAACAGCGCTTTCCCGCCGCCAGTGCCGACGGTGCCACCGCGCGCGTCGTCTTCAAGGCACCCGAGCACGAGAAGGTGACGGACCCGGCCAACAAGGCCGAGGTCAACAAGATCACCCAGGAGCTGAAGTCCGGCTCCGACCAGATCGCCTCGGTCGTCGACCCGTACGAGGGCGATGCCGTCTCCAAGAACGGCTCGACCGCGTACATCTCCGTCACCTACAAGGTCAACTCGATGGAGCTGACCGACGCGACCCGCGACGCCCTGGAGGACGCGGGCGAGACGGCGCAGAAGAGCGGGATGACCGTGGAGATCGGCGGTGACGCCCTTCAGGTGATGCCGGAGACCGGCGCCACCGAGGTCATCGGTGTGGCCATCGCCGCCGTCGTGCTCGTCGTCACCTTCGGCTCGCTCATCGCGGCCGGGCTGCCCCTGCTGACCGCGCTGATCGGCGTCGGCATCGGTGTCTCCACGATCACCGCCCTGGCCAACGTGCTCGACCTGGGCAACACCACCTCCACCCTCGCGATGATGATCGGCCTCGCCGTCGGCATCGACTACGCGCTGTTCATCGTCTCCCGCTACCGCGCCGAACTGGCCGAGGGCCGGGAACGCGAGGAGGCGGCGGGCCGGGCGGTCGGCACGGCCGGGTCCGCGGTCGTCTTCGCCGGGCTCACCGTGGTCATCGCGCTGGTCGGCCTGGCCGTCGTCAACATCCCGATGCTGTCCAAGATGGGCTTCGCCGCGGCCGGCACCGTCGCCATCGCCGTCCTCATCGCGCTGACCCTCGTCCCGGCCCTGCTGGGCTTCGCGGGCAAGCGGGTCCTGGGACGCAGGGCGCGCAAGGCCGCCGAGGCGGAGAACCGGCCCGAGGCGAAGCCGAACATGGGCACCCGCTGGGCCCGGTTCGTGCTGCGCAAGCCGGTGTGGGTGCTGCTCGTCGGCGTCCTGGGCCTCGGCGCCATCGCCGTGCCGGCCGCCTCGCTGGAGATGGGCCTGCCGGACGACGGCTCCCAGCCCACCAGCACCACCCAGCGCCGCGCCTACGACCTGCTCTCCGACGGCTTCGGCCCCGGCTTCAACGGCCCGCTGCTGGTCGTCGTGGACACGGAGGGCAGCGCCGACGGCAAGGCCGCGGCCAAGCAGGTCGGCGACGAGATCGCCGACATGAAGGGCGTCGTCGCCGTCACCCCGGCCACCTTCAACAAGGCCGGCGACGCGGCGATGATCACCGTCGTCCCGAAGGACCGGCCCAGCTCCGTCGAGACGGAGAACGTGGTCCACGCGATCCGCGACGCGGGCAAGGACATCAAGTCCGACACCGGCGCCGAGGTGCTCGTCACCGGCTCCACCGCGATGAACATCGACTTCTCGCAGAAGATGAACGACGCGCTGCTGCCCTACCTGGCACTCGTCGTCGGCCTCGCCTTCCTGCTGCTGATGGTCGTCTTCCGGTCCGTGCTGGTGCCGCTCAAGGCGGCGCTCGGCTTCCTGCTCTCGGTCGTCGCGGCCCTGGGCGCGGTCGTCGCGGTCTTCCAGTGGGGCTGGCTCGCCTCGCTCTTCGGGGTCGAGCAGACCGGCCCGATCATGTCGATGATGCCGATCTTCATGGTGGGCGTGGTCTTCGGCCTGGCGATGGACTACGAGGTCTTCCTCGTCACCCGGATGCGTGAGGCGTACGTCCACGGCGAGAAGCCCGGCCAGGCCATCGTCACCGGCTTCAACCACGGGGCCCGGGTCGTCACGGCCGCGGCCGTGATCATGATGGCGGTCTTCTCCGGGTTCATCGGCTCCAGCGAGTCGATGATCAAGATGATCGGCTTCTCGCTCGCCATCGCAGTCTTCTTCGACGCGTTCGTCGTCCGCATGGCCATCGTGCCCGCCGTTCTGGCGCTGCTCGGCAAGCGCGCCTGGTGGCTGCCGCGCTGGCTGGACCGGGCCCTGCCCAATGTGGACGTCGAGGGCGAGGGGCTGCGCAAGGATCTGGACGAGCCGTCGGCCGGCGACTCCGGCCCGGACGCCGGGGGCGAGCGCGAGCTGGTCCGCGTCTGAGCCGACCGGCTCCCGGGGCCGCTGAGCCCCGGGAGCCGCTCGGCCGGGAGAGCCGCTGAACTCCGGGGCCGCTGGGACCGGAGAGGCCGCTGAACTCCGGGGCCGCGTCCGACGCGGGGCGCGGCCCCGGGAGCCCGGGTTACCTGTGGGGACGGGGGACCGGGGCGACGAGAGCCCCCGTGCGTCGTGCACGGGGGCTCTCGCCATGTCCGAGTTCAGGCGCGGGTGGCCTCGGGCGCCGGGGCCTCGCGGTGCGTACGCCGTATGAAGCGGACCAGCGGGGCGCTGTCGAACTGGACCACGTCGACGCCGGCCGCGTCGTGCCGTTCCACGACCAGCTGCACCCGGCCGCACGGCCATATCCGCCAGCCGTCCCGCTCGACCGGGTAGCGCAGCCCCCGCTCCAGCAACTCGCGCTCGACCGCCCACTCCGTGCCGCCGGGGTAGGCGACGCGGACGGTGGCGGGGGTGTCGGAGCTGTCGTACCGCAGCTCGACCGGGACGACGGGCAGGTCGCGGGCATCGGTGACGAGCCGGGCTCTGGCATGTTCATGGATCACGGGGGACATGGGCCGGCTCTCCTCCTGTGTATGTAGCTTTGTCCTCTAATGTCCCATATTTTACGTAAAGAGCATCATGGGAGTCCTGTGCAGTTGTGACTGACGTGCTCTTGCGAATCATTCGCAACAGGGTCCTATCATTGAGAGGTTCATGACCCGCGAGAGGTTCATGACCCCGCGCACCCGGCGCAGCAACGCAGGAACGCAGGAAGCGGAGCCTCCCCCATGCATGTACCCGACGGATTCATCAACCCACCTGTATCCGCCGTGGCGGGCGTCGTCGCCGCCGGTGCCGTCGCCGTCAGCCTGAGGGGGGCCCGCCGCGAACTCGATGAGCGGACCGCGCCCCTGGCCGGGCTCGTCGCCGCCTTCATCTTCGCCGTGCAGATGCTGAACTTCCCCGTGGCGGCCGGCACCAGCGGCCATCTGCTCGGCGGGGCGCTGGCCGCGATCCTCGTCGGGCCCTATACCGGCGTGCTCTGCATATCCGTCGTCCTGCTCATGCAGGGCATCCTCTTCGCCGACGGCGGGCTCACCGCGCTCGGCGTCAACATCCTCGACATGGGCATCGTGACGACCGTCGTCGCGTACGCCCTCTTCCGCGGCCTGGTCGGTGTGCTGCCGCGCACCCGCCGCTCCATGACCGTCGCCTCCTTCGTCGCCGCGCTGGTCTCCGTACCGGCCGCCGCCTGCGCCTTCACGCTGATGTACTGGATCGGCGGCACCACGGACATCCCGATCGGCAAGGTCTTCACCGCCATGGTCGGTGTGCACGTCCTCATCGGCCTCGGCGAGGCCCTGATCACCGCGCTGACCGTCGGCGCCGTCATCGCTGTCCGCCCCGACCTGGTCCACGGCGCGCGCGGTCTCGCAGCCCCGCTCAAGCTGCGCGTCGACGGCGAACTGGTCGACGCCCCCGCGCCCACGCCCGAGCCCGCCCCCGCCCGCCGTTCGACCCGCGGCCTGTGGGCCACCGGCCTGATCACCGCCCTCGTGCTGGCCGGCTTCGTCTCCTACTACGCCTCCGCCAACCCGGACGGCCTGGAGAAGGTCGCCACCGACAAGGGCATCGACAAGGAGGCCAAGGAACACGCGGCGAAGGACTCCCCGCTCGCCGACTACGGCGTCAAGGACGTCTCCAACGCCCGGCTCTCCGGCGGACTCGCCGGCGTGATCGGCGTCGGCGCCACCCTCGTCGCCGGCAGCGGCGCCTTCTACATCGTCTCCCGCCGCCGCAGGAACGACGACGACGCCGGCCACCGCACCGACGAGAAGGTCTGACGTGGGTGCGGGTCACACCCACAAGCTCTACCGGCACGGGCACTCGCCGGTCCACGACCTGCCGCCGCACTGCAAGCTCGCCGCCGTCTTCTGCTTCGTCGTGGTCGTCGTCTCCACACCGCGCGAGGCCGTCTGGGCCTTCGGGCTCTACGCGCTGCTCATCGCGGGCGTCACCGCGCTCGCCCGCATCCCGGCCGGCTTCCTGCTGAAACGGCTGCTCATCGAGGTGCCGTTCGTCGCGTTCGCCGTGCTCATGCCGTTCGTCGTGCCCGGCGAGCAGACCCACGTCCTCGGACTCTCCGTCAGCGTCCCCGGCCTCTGGGGCGCCTGGAACGTGCTGGCCAAGGGCACCCTCGGCGTCGCCGCGTCCGTGCTCCTGGCCTCCACCACCGAACTGCGCTCCCTGCTGCTCGGCCTCCAGCGCCTCAGACTGCCGCCGCTGCTCGTCCAGATCGCCTCCTTCATGATCCGCTACGGCGACGTGATCACCGACGAGATGCGCCGCATGTCCATCGCCCGCCGCTCCCGCGGCTTCGAGGCGCGCGGCGTACGGCAGTGGGGCGTCCTCGCCAAGTCGGCCGGCGCCCTGTTCATCCGCTCCTACGAGCGCGGCGAACGCGTCCACCTCGCCATGGTCAGCCGCGGCTACACCGGCTCCATGCCGGTCATCGACGAGGTGACCGCCTCACGCACCCAGTGGGCGTACGCCTCGGCCCTCCCGCTGCTCGCCCTCGCCGTGTGTCTGGTGGGATGGACCGTATGAGCCCCGACCCCGCCCCCGTACCGCCCTCCCTGGAGGTCAGCGGCCTCGCCTACGCCTACCCCGACGGCCACCAGGCCCTCTTCGGCGTCGATCTGACCGTCGGGCGCGGCGAACGCGTCGCGCTGCTCGGCCCGAACGGCGCCGGCAAGACCACCCTGGTCCTCCACCTCAACGGCATCCTGGAGGCGGGCGCGGGATCGGTGCACGTCGCCGGGCTGCCGGTGGGCAAGCGCCACATGGCCGAGATCCGCCGCCGCGTCGGCATCGTCTTCCAGGACCCAGACGACCAGCTCTTCATGCCCACCGTCCGCGAGGACGTCGCCTTCGGGCCCGCCGCCGGCGGGCTGCGCGGCGCCGAGCTGGAGGAGCGGGTCATGGAAGCGCTGAAGCAGGTCGGCATGGAGGAGTACGCGGCCCGGCCGCCGCACCACCTCTCCTTCGGCCAGCGCCGCCGCGTCGCCGTCGCCACCGTCCTCGCCATGCGGCCGGAGATCCTCGTCCTGGACGAACCCTCCTCCAACCTGGACCCCGCCTCCCGCCGCGAACTCGCCGACATCCTGCGCGCGTTGGACGTCACCGTCCTGATGGTCACGCACGACCTGCCGTACGCGCTGGAGCTGTGCGGCCGCGCGGTCATCCTCAGCGACGGGGTCATCGCCGCCGACGACCGCACCCAGGACCTGCTGTGCGACACCGCGCTGATGCGCGCCCACCGCCTGGAACTCCCCTTCGGCTTCGACCCGCGCTCGGTGACGGTCCAGGCACCGTGACGGCGTCGGGCCCATTTGTTCCGTGCCGGTGAAATTGCGGTGACCCGGCCCACCTCCCACCTGCGGCGGCGTGCACCATGGGGGGATGAGCGGGAGCGGAGCAGGGGTGGACGTACGGGGTACGGCGGCGCCCGGATTCGAAGCGGTCCGGGACGCCTTCGTCCGCAACTTCGAACAGCGCGGTGACCGCGGGGCCGCGGTCACCGTCTACCGGCACGGGCGCAAGGTCGTCGACCTGTGGGCCGGCACCAGAGACGTCGACGGCACCGAACCCTGGGCCGTCGACACCGTCCAGGTCGTCCGCTCCGCCGGCAAGGGCATCGCCGCGGCCGTCCCGCTGCTGCTCCACCAGCGCGGCCAGATCGACCTGCACGCCCCGGTCTCCACGTACTGGCCCGAGTTCAAGGCGAACGGCAAGGAACGCGTCCTCGTCCGCCACCTCCTCGCCCACCGGGCCGGAGTCCCCGCCCTGGACCGGCCGCTGACCCCCGACGAGGCCGCCGACGGGGTGAGCGGGGCACGGGCCGTCGCCGCCCAGCGCCCCGCCTGGGAGCCCGGCACCGCCCACGGCTACCACGCGCAGACCTACAGCTGGCTCGTCGGCGAACTCGTGCGGCGCGTCACCGGACGCACCGTCGGCCGCTGGGTCGCCGAGGAGATCGCCCGCCCGCTCGGCCTGGACTTCTGGTTCGGCATCCCGGACGACGAGGCCCACCGCATCGGCCGGATCGGCCCGGTCGAACCGCCGGCCGGCGAGAACACGGGCGCCCTGCGGATGCGCCCCAAGCGCTCGGTCGTGGACGCCTACCGCGACCCGGAATCGCTCACCCGGCGGGCGTTCGGCGCCATCGACCCGCTCCCCGACGAGAACGCCCCCGGCTACCGCGCCGCCGAACTCCCCGCGTCCAACGGCATCGCGACCGCCCGCGGCCTGGCCCGCTGCTACGCGGCGATGATCGGCCCGGTCGACGGCCACCGGCTGTTCGCCCCGGCCACCCTCACCCTCGCCCGCACCGAGGAGTCGGCGGGCCCGGACCAGGTCCTCGTCGTCAACACCCGGTTCGGGCTGGGCTACATGCTCCACGGCCCCGCGAGCCCCCTGCTCGCGCCCGGCTCCTTCGGCCACCCGGGCCGGGGCGGCTCGCTGGGCTTCGCCGACCCGGAGTCCGGCATCGCCCTCGGCTACGTGACCAACGGCCTCCAGAAGGGAGTGACCGCCGACCCCCGGTCCCAGGCCCTGGTCCGCGCGGTACGGTCGGCGCTATGACTCCTGCGCGCTTCGACGGGTACGCCGTCCTCATCACCGGCGCGGGCCGGGGCATCGGCGCCGCCACCGCCCGCCTGCTGGCCGCCGAGGGCGCCCGCGTCCTCGTCACCGACCTGGACGGTAGCCGGGCGGAGTCCGTGGCGGCGGAGATCCGGGCGGACGGGCGCGTGGCCGAGGCGCTGGGCTGCGACGTGGCGGACCGGGCGGCGGTCGACGCGGCGGTGGCGTACGCCGTGGAGACGTTCGGCGGGCTCGACGTCCTGGTCAACAACGCGTACTCGTGCAGCCTCGACAGCATGCTCTTCGAGGACGAGCCGGACGAGACCTGGCACCGCGACCTGGACATCACCCTCGGCGGCGCCTACCGCTGCTCACGCGCCGCGATGCCGCACCTCGCCGCGTCCGGGCGGGGCGCGATCGTCTCCATCGGCTCGGTCAACGGCATGCAGGACTTCGGCAACCACGCCTACAGCGCCGCCAAGGCGGGCCTGGCGAGCCTCACCCGTACGCTCGCCGGCCACGCCGGACCGCGCGGCGTGCGGGCCAACCTCGTCGTGCCCGGCACGATCCGCACCGACGCCTGGGCGGGCCGCGAGGCCGAGCTCGACCGGGTCAGCTCCCTCTACCCGCTCGGCCGGGTCGGCGAACCGGAGGACATCGCGAAGGCGGTCGCGTTCCTCGCGTCGTCGGACGCGGAGTGGATCACGGGCACGTCGCTGTGCGTGGACGGCGGGCTGACCGCGGTCAACACGGGGTTCCGGGCCGCGGTTTCCGAGTAGGGCCTGTCCGGGCGGCTCGCGCCCGTACCGTCTGCGCGAACGCTCACCCCGCCCGTGTGCAAGTACGGGGTGAGACCGCCGCCCGGCGGTCCCGGACAGGAGACTCCATGGATCCGGACGAGGACCTGTTGGCTCGCTCCGCACGCGAGCCAACGGCATTCGAGCCGCTGGTCGCCCGGCACTCCCAGGCCCTGCACGGCTACCTCGTACGCCGCGCGCCGGCAGCCGCCGACGACCTGCTCTCCGAGGTGTGGCTCCAGGCGTACGCCCACCGCAAGACGTTCGACGCCGAGCGCGGCTCCGCCAGGGGCTGGCTGTTCGGCGTCGCCGGGAACGTACTGTCCCGGCACCGGCAGGCCGTGGCACGCGCCGCCGCCCGCGAACAGCGCCAGCACCCCGACGCCACGACGGCCGACCCCTGGCAGGCCGTCGACCAGCGCCTGGACGCCGCCTCCGTCGGCCCCGAGCTGCGCGAGAAGCTGGCTGAACTCCCCGAGAACGAGCGCGAGTTGCTGCTCCTCGTGGCGTGGGAGCAGCTGACCCCCGCCGAGGCCGCCGCCGCCGTCGGCGTCCCCGCCGGCACCGCACGTTCCCGTCTGCACCGGGCCCGTACCCGGCTGCGTGACGGACTTTCCAGAACCACCCGTACGACCCTGACGGGAGACTTCGCATGACGCACGAGAACCAGCACAAGGACCTTCTCGACTTCCCCGGCGCCGCCGCCCTGGAGCGCGCCGGCCGGACCGAACCGCTCGACCCGGCCGTCCAGGCACGAGCCCACTCCCTGGTCCTGGGGGCCATCGCGGCGGACGCCACGGAAACCCAGGAGACCGTCCGGGCCGAGGTCGTCAAGCCCCGCTTCGGCCGGAACCGGATGTTCGCCCTCGCCGCCGCGGTCGCGGCCGTCGCGGTGGGCGCCGCGATCCTCCCGGTCACGGACATCGGCGGCGACGGACCGGCGGCCAGCGCGTCGGCGTCCGAGGTGTTCACCACCATGGCCAACCACTTCAGCATCGCCGACCGTGTCAACAGCGAGTCGATCACCGAACACCTCAAGGGCAAGTCGGCGACCGCCCCGTACTGGAAGACCAAGGTGACGGGGTGGGTGGAGGGTAACCACGCCTCCACCGACACCATCTACCTGAGCCGTCACTCGATGACCATCAAGAGCGAGGACGGGACGACCGCCGTCAAGAAGTTCGACTCGGAACGCGAGTGGGCCGTCGGCAAGGGCTGGGTGGACTGGGACCACCTCAAGAACCTGCCCGCCGAGCCGGACGCACTGCGCCGCGCACTTTCCGCCGGAGCCAAGGGGAGCGACGCCGCCGCGGAGCAGACCGTCCGGCAGGCCGGTGAGCTGCTGATCAGCGCGCCCATCACCGACAAGGTGCGAGCCGCGGTCTTCCGCGTCCTGGCGAAGACTCCCGGCGCCACGGTGCAGGAGGGCGTGAAGGACGCGGTCGGCCGCTCAGGCACCCGGATCACCTGGAAGTGGGACAAGCCCTTCACCGAGCAGAACTCGAGGGCCGGGGGCTTCAGCCCGGCCACGGACGGGAAATCCCCCAAGGGCTACAAGCTGGAACCCGGCCCGATCCTCCGCCAGCACTGGATCGTCTCCCCGTCCGACGGCCGCATCCTGGAGGTCGACCACGACGAGCACGACAAGCCCGGCCACGTCGTCCGCCGCTCGACCTACCTGAGCGTGGGGCCGGCGACGACGACGGACTGATCCCGGCCCCGCTCACCGGACAGGGGCGTCAGGACCCCTCGGCGCCCTCCACGACGGCGGGCCGCCAGCCGGCCACGGGGTCCGTCGGCGCCGCCGACGGGCCCCATGGCGACGGCTCGTACCTGCTCCAACTGGCGGGCGGTGTCCGTTCCGGGCGGCGCGGACGTACGGTGCGAAGCGGGCCCGCTCGCGACTCATCGGCAGACCAATATGCCGCCAAGGCAGGTGACGCGGAAAACGCCCTCTGCCTGGATGGTCTCGTCGACCCGCTCCCGCGCGCGCTCGATCGTCTCCAGGAACGGGACGCCCATCCTGTCCGCCCAGGCTTCGTAGGAGGCCAAGTGCGCGACGACCGGTTCGGCGTCGGTCACCTCGATCACCCCGGGGAGGGGGATCGTGCGGATCTCACCGAAGACCGCTCCCAGGATCGACGGCGCGTCCTCCAGGGTGAACCGGGCGGACAACTGCACTCGGGCCGGGCCCTCCTGGATACCCAGCACATCACCTGCGGCCTGTCGCCAGAGGTGTTCCAGTTCCCGCTTGTCGGTCCGGCTGTTCGTGGAGACGATCGCAATGCCGCCGGGTGCCAATACGCGCCCCAACTCGCGGACAGCCAGGGCTTGGTCCTCGACGTGGTACAGCATGTGAAGCGCAAGAACCGCCCCGAGGGATCGATCCGCAAGGGGCAGCTGCTGGACGTCCGCGACGACCGCTCCGGGGATGGTGCCGAGGATGCCGTGCGAGACGTCCATGGGCAGCACCTTCAGGTCGGGGCGGTCGTCCCGCACCCGGGCGACGAACTTCCCGTTACCGCACCCCACATCAGCGACCACGCCGCGTACGTCGGCCAGTTCGTCAACGACGGTGCCTGGCAGGTCGTGGCTAAGGGGTCTGCCATTGGTAGAGGGACTGACGGGCGGCCAGGTACTGACCCGTTCCGTACGCCTTGGTGGAAAGAAGGCTGCGATTGGTCACCAGATGATCATCTGTGGGCTGGGCGGTCATCGGGGCTCCGTAGAATTGCCGGCGAGAGCGGGCCGGACAGTCACCTCTTGAATATGCGCGCGGAGATCGACCGCCGACTGTGCGCCACGGTACGGCTCGCTTCCGAGGAGCGCGGCCGGATTGCGAAGCCTGATGGTGATGCTCGCCGTGTATGTGTCGGCGCCGAAGACCTCCGAGAGGTTCGCACCAGCTCCCTCGACGTCTCCGCCGGCAAGGTAGGCCGTCGCCAGGTCCAGACGGGCGGCCTGTAGATCGCCGGGGGAGCGGTCTTCTTCCGGCCCGGCCCGGTACAGCTCCACCGCGTGAGTGGACGCGCTTGTAGCGTGCCGAATCTGCTCGTCGCCCCCGACGGCCAGCAGCGTGGTCCCGGCGTACGCCGTGATGCGTTGCTCGCATCGGCGGCGGGTGCCCGGCGACCGGCACGGGAAGCGCGCGAGAAGTCGGCCGCCCCGTACGTGGACACGGCGGTGCAGTGTCAGCTGTCCACGCATGACGCAGGCGAACACTTCGGCCTCCTCACCGACGACGGCGTGTACGGAACCGCGCTGTGGCTCCGCTGGTACGGGGGAGACGAGACGGAACTTGTCCTGCTGTCGGACTGTCCGGCGGTGGCCCCGGGGCCCGACGGCGAGGGCTGCTGTCTGTTCGCCGACCACGCCGAGCAGCACACCTGGGCCGCCGGCCTGGCTTCTCGACCACGCCCGCACGGCCTGGAACCTGGACCTGGCGGACGCGGCGATGCGGGACGCCGTTCTCGTACGCTCCGAGACCCGCCTCGGGTACGGCCGAGCCACGTACGAGATCAACAAGGGCCGCCAACGCCAACGTCCGGTCCGAGATCAGCAGTGCCGACCCCGACCCCGACCCATGGACCCTGCGCCTCGCGGCAGCCGCCACCACCTGGCACGCACACCGTCCGGGCCGGTGACAGCGCGGTGCGCATACGCTGGTGAGCATGACCTCAGTGGAGGAGAAGCGCCCGCGCGCGCTGCTCGCGGGCGCTTCGCGGCGGTGGGTGCGGGCGCTGCCGTGGGCCGTGGCGTTCGTGCTGTGCGTCGCCCTGCTGCCCACCACCATCCAGGTCCTCACCGCCGACTACGGCCTGAACGGGGGCGTCGCCGGCGCGCTGGCCGTCGCCCAGGCCGCACCGCTGCTGCTCGCCGTCGTACGGCCGCTGCACGCCTGGTACGTGGTCTTCGCCGCCGACGTGGCGGGGGCGCTCGCCCTGCTCGCCGTCGACTTCGAGGAGCGGCTGCTGTGGCCGTTCCCGCCCATGGAGATCGTCGGGTACGTCGGCCTCTGCCTGGCCCTGGGCCTGCGCGAGCGGCGCCGGACGCTGCTGCTGGTGTGGCTGGCCACGGCGGTCGCGAACGTGGCCCTCGGGTTCGCCGCGCCCCACGGCTTCGGCGCCGGGGACCTGCTGTTCACCATCCTCGGGGGCGTGGCGCTCCTGCTGGGCGGTGCGCTGCGCGAGCGGTCCGAGGTTCAGCGCAGGCTGACCGAGCAGGAGACGATCAGCGAGGCCGAGCGCGGCCGGCGCACGCTGCTGGAGGAGCGCGCCCGGATCGCCCGCGAACTGCACGACGTGGTGGCCCACCACATGTCCGTCATCACGGTGCAGGCGGACACCGCGGAGTACCGCCACGACGGGCTGCCGCCGCGGATGCGGGAGGAATTCACCACCATCGCGGCCACCGCGCGCCAGTCGCTCGGCGAGATGCGCAGGCTCCTCGGCGTGCTGCGCAACGAGGAGGCGGACGGCGAACTCGTGCCCCAGCCGGGCCTGGCGCAGATCGGTTCCCTGGCGGAGGCGACGGCGAGGGCCGGCGGGCCGGTGGAGTTCACCCCCTGCGACGCCGACGTGCCGGAAGCGGTGGGCCTGTCCGCGTACCGGATCGTCCAGGAGGCCCTCGCGAACGTCGTACGGCACGCGCCGGGAGCACCCACGCGGGTCTCGCTGTCCGTGTCGGAACCCGAACCGCCGGCCGGCCCCCGGCTCACCGTCCTGGTCGTCAACGGCCCGCCGCCCGAGCCTCCCGCCGGGCCGCTCGAAGCGAGCGGTACCGGGCACGGGCTCGTCGGCATGCGCGAGCGGGTACGGATCATCGGCGGCACCCTCGACGCGGGGCCGCTCCCGGACGGCGGCTTCCGCGTCGCCGCCCGGCTTCCTCTGACCGGAACGGACACCACGTGACGACACGCGTCATCATCGTCGACGACCAGGCCATGGTGCGGGCGGGCTTCGCCGCGCTGCTGGCAGCCCAGAGCGACATCGACGTGGTGGGCGAGGCCCCCGACGGCGCGCAGGGCGTCGAGCTGAGCCGGCACACCCGCCCCGATGTCGTGCTGATGGACGTCCGGATGCCCGGGATGAACGGCCTGGAGGCCGCACGCGACCTCCTGCACCCGCCGTCGGGCGTGACCCACCGGCCCCGCGTCCTGATGCTCACCACCTTCGACGTCGACGACTACGTCTACGAGGCGCTCCGGGCGGGCGCGAGCGGCTTCCTCCTCAAGGACGCGCCACCGGCCGACCTGATCGCGGCGGTCCGCGTCGTGGCCGCGGGCGACGCGCTGCTCGCCCCGTCCGTGACGCGCCGCCTCATCGCGGACTTCGTCAAGCAGCGCCCCGCCGCCCGGGGCAAGCCCGCGCAGCGGCTGAAGGGCCTGACGGAGCGCGAGACCGAGGTCCTCGCACTGGTGGCCCGCGGCCTGTCGAACGGCGAGATCGCGCGGACGCTGGTGCTGGCCGAGCAGACGGTGAAGACCCACGTCAGCCGCGTCCTCACCAAGCTCGACCTGCGCGACCGCGCCCAGGCGGTGGTCTTCGCCTACGAGTCGGGGCTGGTGGCCCCGGGCGAGTAGGCGGTGGGCGGCCCACCCGCTCTCCTCCACCCCCTACGGCCGTAGTACCGCCGGTTTGGCTCCCGGGTATGACGCCCGGCGCACAGCCTTCCCCGCACTCTTCATCCGTCGGAGAAGCGCACGTGTGAAGGAGAGCGGAAAATGAGGCTACGCAGCGGCAAGCGGCAGAAGGCGGGCGACCGGCCGGAGGCGGACAACCGGCCCGGGGGCCCGGCCGCCACGCCCGGCCTCGCCGTGGAACTGCGCGACGTCCGGCGGCACTACGGACGCGGGGCGGGCACGGTGCACGCCCTCGCGGGCATCGACCTGGCCCTGCCGCGCGGCACGTTCACCGCGGTCATGGGCCCGTCCGGGTCCGGAAAGTCGACCTTCCTGCAGTGCGCCGCCGGACTCGACCGGCCGTCGGCGGGATCGGTACGGCTCGGCGGTACGGAGATCACCGGCATGAGCGAGAACGAGCTCACCGAGCTGCGCCGCAGCCGCCTCGGCTTCGTCTTCCAGGCGTTCAACCTGTTGCCTTCGCTGAACGTGGAGCAGAACGTGCTGCTGCCGATGCGCCTGGCCGGGCAGCGCCAGGACCGGCACCGGGCGCAGGCGGTGCTCGCCCAGGTCGGGCTCGCGGACAAGGCGCGGCGCAGGCCGGCGGAGCTCTCCGGCGGCCAGCAGCAGCGCGTGGCCGTCGCCCGCGCCCTGGTCACCGAACCGGACGTGATCTTCGCGGACGAGCCCACCGGCGCCCTGGACACCGGCACCGCCGCCGAGGTCCTCGGCCTGCTGCGCAACGCGGTGGACGCCCTCGGCGCCACCGTCGTCATGGTCACCCACGACCCGGCAGCCGCCGCCTGGGCCGACCGCGTGCTGTTCCTCGCCGACGGCGCCTTCGCCGGCCACGTCGAGCGGGGCTCGGCGGAGCGCATCGCGGCCGGGATGGCCGCGCTCACCTCCCGTACCGCCCGCGCCGGGGCGATGGCGGGGGCGGCGGCATGAGGCGCCCCAACGGACTCGCCCGCGAGGCCATCCGCTTCAAGCCCGCGTCCTTCGCGGGAACCTTCCTCGCGCTGCTCATGTCCGCACTGATCGTCTCGGCCTGCGGAACCCTGCTGGAAACCAGCCTGCGCGCCTCCGTGCCGCCCGAGCGGTACGCCGCCGCGCCGGTCGTCGCGGCGGCGGACCAGAACGAGTACGTCGTCACCGGCAGTGGCGAGGACCTGGAGAAGGAGGCGACGCCGCTGCCGGACACCGCACGGATGGACGCCGGGCTGGCGGCGAAGGCCGCCGAGGCACCGGGCGCGGCCGCCGCCGTCGCGGACTTCACCTTCCCGGTGCACGCACCGGGCGCCGGGGCCGGCTCCGGCGCCCGCGAACCGCACGTCCCGGGCGGTGTGCTCACCGCGCACGGATGGGGCGCGCACACCTTCACCGGCACCTCGCTGACCGCCGGCTCCGCGCCCCGCGAGGGCGAGGTCGTGCTCGACGCGGGTACGGCCCGCGCCGCGCGGGCTGTCGTCGGCGACACCGTCGTACTGGAGACCGCCGCCGGGCAGCAGGACTTCCGCGTCGCAGGCGTCGCCGAGGCCGGTCCCCGGGAAACCGCCCGGGACTCCGGCGAGGCGGGCGCCACGACCTGGTTCGCGGACGCCCAGGCCCCCACCCTCGCCGGGCACCCCGGCAAGGCCGACGCCGTCGTCGTGCTGGCGGAGAAGGGCACCGGCGCCGACGCCCTCGCCGACGCCGTGAAGAAGGCCCTCGCCGGCTCCGGTGTCCTGGTCCACACGGGCGACGACCGGGGCGCCGTCGAGGACCCTGGCCTCGGGTACGCCAAGGTGACGCTCTTCGGGATCGGCGGCTCCTTCGGTGGCATCGCCGCCATCGTCGCCGTCTTCACCGCCGCCGGGACCGTGGCGCTCTCGGTCGGCCAGCGGGCCCGCTCCTTCGCCCTGCTGCGCGCCATCGGCGCCACCCCGCGCCAGGTCCGCCGCGCGGTCGCCTCCGAGGCGCTGCTCGTCGCACCGCTCGCCGGGATCGTCGGGTGCCTGCCCGGCATCGGGCTCGCGCACTGGTGGTTCGGGCAGCTCCAGGACCGGGGCGCCGTCCCGCGCGCCGTGGACCTGCACGTCTCCGGGCTCCCGCTGCTCGCCGCCGTCGTCATGGGGCTGCTCACCGCGCTCGGCGCGGGCTGGGCGGCCGGGCGCCGGCCCGCGAGGATCAAGCCGGGACAGGCGCTGTCGGAGGCGTCGGTGGAGCGGCTGCGGCCCGGCCCGGTCCGCACCCTCCTCGGCCTCGCCGCCCTCGTCGGAGGGGCGATCCTCACCGGGGTGGCCGCCCGCTCCTCCGGAGACGACGCGGCCGGTGCCGCCCTCGGCGTGGTCATGCTCTTCATGCTCGCCGTCGGGCTGCTCGGCCCGCTGGTGGCCCGGCTGTGCGCGGGCCTGTTCGGGCTGCCGCTGCGCGGCGCGGGGCCGGCGGCCGGGCTCGCGGCCGCCAACTCCCGTGCCAACGCCCGCCGCCTCGCCTCCGCTATCACCCCGATCGTGCTCGCCGTGGCCTTCTCCTCGACCCTCGTGTTCATGCACACGAGCGAGAGCCACGCCGCCGACAAGCAGCTGCGCGCCGGCATCACCGCGGACCACGTGGTGACGGACCCGGCCGGGCTCCCGGTGGACGCGGCCACCCGCGCGGCCCGCGCGCCGGGTGTCCAGGCATCCGTCGGGCTCCTGAACACACAGGTGCTGGTGCCGACCGGCTCCGGCGAGTTCAAGTCGCTGCTGGGCGCGGCCACCCAGGGGGTCACCGGTTCCGGCGCCGAACTGGCGAAGGTGCAGGACCTGGACGTACGCGAGGGCAGCCTCGACCGGCTCGGCACGGGCCGTATCGCGATCGACCGCACCCTGGCGGCCTCGGCGGGCGCCGGTGTCGGCGACCGGCTCCCGCTCTACCTCCCCGACGGGACCGAGGCCGCCCCCGAGATCGTCGCGGTCTACGGCCGCGGGCTCGGCGTGGCCACGGTGACCATGGACCGGGCCTCCCTGGCCGGGCACGTCACCTCGGGCTTCGACAGCACACTGCTGGTGCGGGGCGGCTCGGAGAAGTCGCTGGCCGCCCTGGGCGAGGTCACCGACGCCTCCGGCTACGCCACCGAGCAGAACCGCGACGCGAAGCTGGGCGCCTGGATGAACAACACCATGGCCGCGGTCCTCGGCGGATTCGCCGCCGTCGCAGCGGTCAACACCCTGGTGATGACGGTCCTGGACCGCCGCCCCGAACTGGGCGCGCTGCGCCTCGTCGGTGCCACCCGGCGGCAGGTGATGACGATGCTGCGCTGGGAGGCCCTGCTGGTCTCCGCGGTGGGCCTGGTCCTCGGCTCCGCGATCGCCGCGGCCACGCTGATCCCGATGATGAACGGCGTGACCGGTGACGCGCCGTACGTGCCCCCCGCGATGTACGGGGCCCTCACGGCGGCCGTCGGCGGCCTGGCCCTGCTCGCGGTCGCCCTGCCGGCCAGGGGCGCGCTGCGCCGCCGGTCGTAGCGGAGCCGTACGGGGCGGGAGTCCGGGTGGTGCGGCCCCCGCCTCCGGGCCGGCGGGGGACGCCGAACGGCCTCCCGGGGGCAGTCCCGGGAGGCCGTTCGGCGGCGTAGCCGTTCCCTCAAACGGGGACGCCGAGATGGTGTTCCGGCCGCTCGTCCGAGGCCCGGCGGCCGGGCAGCAGACGGGCCGCCGACAGGGTGCCGGGGCCCGTGAAGACGAGCAGCAGGAGGGTCCAGCAGAACAGGACCGCCGCCTCGCCGCCGTTCTCGATGGGCAGGAGGGCCGCCCGCTGGTGCACGTCGAAGTACGCGAAGGCCATCGAGCCGGAGCCCAGGAACGCGGCCGTTCTCGTACCGATGCCGAGTGCCACCAGGACACCGCCGGCCAGTTGGACGACGGCCGCGTACCAGCCGGGCCAGGCGCCCGCCGGTTCGGGCGCGCGGCCCAGGGTGCCGAAGAGCGAGGCGATCCCGTGGCAGGTGAACAGCAACCCGATGACGATACGGAACAGGCCGAGCACGTGGGGCCGGACGCGGTCCAGGTGAGTGATCATCATGAGTGCCGTCCTCCGGTCAGCTGTAGACGCCGAACTCGTAGAGCGAGTAGCCGTAACCCGAGCCGCGCTCGGTGCCGTTGATCCGGACGTAGCGGCCGGTCCCGTTGACGTCGAGGTCGTCGATGTCACCGTTGCCGTCCGTCACGGACTCGACCGTCGTCCAGTTCTGGCCGTCCTCGGACGTCTGGATCTCGTAGGACTTGGCGTACGCCGGGTCCCAGGCGAGCTGCACGTGCTTGAAGGTCGTGGACGTGCCCAGGTCGACCTGGAGCCACTGCGGGTCGCTCCAGTCACTGGCCCAGCGGGTGTCGAAACTGCCGTCCACCGCGTTGTCCGCGCCGCACGGGCAGCCGCCCGTCGGGTCCGTCTGGAAGGAGGAGGCCGTGGCGGGCTTGCCCTGGGCGACGTTCGTGCCGTCCACCTTCGGCGGGACCACCTTGAGGGACTTGGTCTCGATGCCCACGTTGCCGTGGCCGTCCGTGGCCTTCACGTAGACCTTGTAGACGCCCGTTTTGCCCGGGGCCTTCGCGGTCAGGGAGCCGTCGCCGTTGTCGGTGGTCCCGGCGGGGACGAGCGCCTTGTTCTCGTCGATGTAGTTGCTGCTGAAGAGGACCTGATAGGTGATCGCGTCACCGTCGGGGTCGCTGGTGCGGGTGCTGATGTGCACGTCGGAGCCGGTCGGGACACCCTCGGTGGCGTTGTCGACCGTCATGTCCGTGATCACCGGCGGGGTGTTGTCGCCGGAGGTGTCGGCGCCGTACGCCTTCTTCACCGCGTAGTACGAGAGCCGCTTCTCGCCGCCCGGCAGCAGGTTGAACCAGACACCGCCGAAGTCGTCCTCGACGCCGTAGTGGAACATCGTCGCGCCCAGGGCCACCCCCGTGTGACCGGTGACGCAGTCCCACGCCTTGGTGTATCCCTCGGCCTTCGCGGGGTCGGTGGGCTCGTCCGGTACGCCGTTGGCGTCGTCGTCCACCTCCCACTCACCGGCCGGCCCCGTCTCGGTGACGATGTACGGCTTGTCGTAACCGCCCTGCTCCCAGTCGGACTTGATGCCGCACACCGCGTCGTAGGCGTTCACGGCGTACAGGTCGAGGTCGGGGGCGTTCCTCTTGTAGTACGGCCAGGCGCCGGTCCAGGCGTCCGTGGAGGTGACCGGGTGGTTCGGGTCCACCTCGTGGATCTTCCTGGCGATGTCGTTGACGAAGGAGGTGTACGCGTTGCGCTGGGCCTCCAGCTCGTCGCCGCCGTAACAGTTCTGAAGTCCGAGCGTGGACTCGTTGCCGACGTTCCACATGAGGACGCCGGGGTTGTCCTTGTAGGTGTCGACCCACTTGGGGAACTCGGCGAGCATGTCGTTCTTGTACTGCGTGTCCGTCAGGTAGTTGACGCAGCCGCCGCTGCCGGGGCCGCCGCCGGGCTGGAGCCAGAAGCCGGCGATCACCTTGACGCCGTTGGCCGCCGCCGTATCGAAGAGCGGCTTGCTGGTGGCGTCCGTGCCCCAGGTGCGGATGGTGTTGACGCCCATCGACGCCACATCGGGCAGGTACTTCTCGGCGTCGGCGACCGACGGTCCCCAGGTGAGGCCCTTGACGGTATACGGCGAACCGTCCACGGTCAGCTGCCAGTCGCCCTGCGAACCGGTGACCTTCACGACGTTGCCGGCCGCCTGGGCCGCCGGTGCCTGGAGGGCGAGCAGACCGCCGCCGAGCAGGGCGGCCGCCGCGACCGGTGCGACGAGGCGCCGGGCGGTACGGGTGGGGGGATGGTGCATGTGAATCTCCTTGCCAGTGGGGGGAGTTGGGGGGACGGAGGAGCGAGTGGGGGGAAGGGGCGGCCGGGTGGGGCGGCCGGGTCGCGCGTGGTCCGGGGCCGATCTTGGAGAGCGCTCTCCGGCGCGGTCCGAAAAAAGGCCCCGGACGTGGGGGTGCGCGGGGTGCCGGCTACGGCAGTTCGTAGTTCTCGTCGAGCACCGCACCCTGGTCGGGGTGGTTCTCGTCGTAGCCGTGCGGGTCGCACTGGAGGCCGCCCTTGACGCAGTGGGTGACCATCGCGTCGAGCGTGGCGGCGTCCCAGCCGTTCATGAAGTCGTAGTGGAACGAGAAGCCGGCGCCGCTCGCCAGCTTCACCTGCGACATGTCACCGTTGACCGGCCAGGCCATCTTGAACTCGATCATCGGCAGCGCGACCGGGTGGTCGGCCGGGCAGGCGTTGTAGTTGTTGCCCGAGGCCACCGGGTAGGCCATGTGACTCGTGTGGTCCGGCGTGTCCAGGTGGATGCCGTCCCAGCAACTCGGCGCCTGGAGGCGCAGGTTGAGCTGCACGTCCTGGCGGTCGGGGCAGGTCGCCGGGAAGTCGTAGTTCTTGAACGAGTCACCGCACTCCCAGCCCTCGACGGTGCCCTTGAGGTTCTTGAACTCCTCCTGGCTCTGCATCGGGCTGCCGACGACGTACCGCAGGCCCTTGGGGAAGGGGCGGACGCTGGTGTAGTCGGTGACGCCCGACTTGTAGTAGATGGTCTGGACGCCGTCCGGGAGGATCTTCGTCTCCCCGTCGAAGAGACTCGGCATCCAGTAGCCGGACTTGTCGCCGGGCGCCAGGCACGTGGTGTCCCCGGACTCCAGCGAGGCGGCGGTGGTGTAGGCGTCGGTCGTGGTGTTGCCCATGAACGTGTGGTCGTGGGACTTGCCGGGCTGGCCCGGGTAGACGATCGGGTCGTCCGGGGCGGTGTGCGTGGGGGCGCACTTGGCCTGGAACTCGTGGAAGTACGCCTGCGGCGGGACCGCCGTCGAGGGTACGACCCCGGTGACCGGCGGGTCGGCCATGATGTAGCCGTCCCCGTCCGGGTCGTCGCCCGAAGCCTTGGTGGACGCCTCCATGCCGGGCATCCCCGGCATGGAGTACGCGGCGTGCTCCGCGTGCGCGGAGGTGGCCGACGTGGTGGTTTCGGTGGATGCGTTCGCCGTCGCCGCGATTCCGGCGATGCCCGCCGTGGTCAGGCCGAGCGAGGTGAACAAGAGCAGTCCGGTGAGGGTTCTGGACCTCCGTGGCATGGAGAGACCTCCTGCTGCGTCGTGGGGGAGCGTGGAGTGGGAGAGCGTGGACCGGGCAACCGCGGGAGTGCTGCGAGGGTTTGGGAGAGCGCTCTCCCGCTGTGGAGTGTTCCGCTCCTGACAAGAGCGTGTCAATAGTTCGTGTCGTCACTTCACGAGTCGCGCCCCTCGTGTACGGGAATGCCGAGCGCCCCCAGGAACGCCGTGGCCGCCGGGGTGCGGCCCGAGCGGCTCCAGGCGGCGTGCTGTACGCGGGCCGGCGCGTCGGACACCTCGACGGCGACGATCCCGGGGAGCCGGTCGGCGTACGCCGGGGGCAGCATCGCCACCGCGAGGCCGGGGGCGACGAGGGCGGCGATGTAGTCGGCGGTGGTGACCTCGAAGGCGACGTCGCGGACGAGGCCGGCGGCCGAGAAGGCCTGGTCGGTCTGGGCGCGGCCGGCCGTTCCCGCCGGGAAGTCCACGAACACCTCCGAGGCGAGCCGGCGCAGGTCAACGGCGGGCGCGCCGGCCAGCGGATGACCCGGGGCGACCACGGCGACGAGCCGGTCGCGGCCGATCTCGTGGAAGGCGAGGCCCCGGGGCGTCGCGGTGGCGGGCAGCCCGAGGAAGGCCACGTCGAGCGCGCCCCGGCGGACCTGCTCGGCCAGCTCGTCGCTCGCGCCGACCCGCAGGCTGATCCGCACCTGCGGGTAGCGGCGGCGGAAGTCGCGCAGCGCCGCGGGGATGTCGACGGCGGTGACCGTCGGGATCAGGCCCACGGCGAGCCGTCCGCGCACCTCGCCCACCGCCGCGGCGACCTCGGCGGCGGCGCGTTCCGCGGCCTCCAGGCACTGGCGGGCCGCCGGGAGGAACGCCTCACCGGCCGGGGTGAGCCGCACCCGGCGGGTGGTGCGCTCGAAGAGCCGTGCGCCCAGCTCCCGTTCGAGCCGGCCGATCTGGTGGCTCAGGGCCGACTGCACGACGAGGCACCGCTCGGCGGCCCGCGTGAAGCTGTTCGTCTCGGCCACCGCGATCACGTAACGCATCTGCTGAAGCTCCATGGACTCATCGTGAATCCATCTCGGATCGAGATCAATGACGTGACAGACATGTGTTGGACTCATCAATGGTGGCCGCGTGAGACTTCGGGACATGACAAGCCGACCCACGCGGGGGGCTGCCGGGGCGTTGCCCCGCACCGCCCTGACCGCGCTCGCCCCGGCGGTGTGGGGCACGACCTACATCGTCACCACGGAGTTCCTGCCGGCCGGGCACCCCCTGTTCGCCGGACTCCTGCGCGCCCTGCCCGCCGGTCTGATCGCCCTCGCCCTCACCCGCACGCTGCCGCGCGGGGCGTGGTGGGGGAAGGCGGCGGTGCTCGGGGTGCTGAACATAGGCCTGTTCCTGCCGCTGCTGTTCATCGCCGCCGAACGCCTCCCGGGAGGCGTCGCCGCGACCCTGGGCGCCGCCCAGCCGCTCGTCGTCGCCGTGCTGGCGGTGGCCGTCCTGCGCCAACCCCTGTCCGCGCGCCCGCTGTTGTGGGGAGTTACGGGGGTGCTCGGCGTCGGCCTGGTGGTGATCGGGCCCGGGGCCGAGCTGGACGCCGCAGGGGTGGTGGCCGGTCTCGCCGGGGCGGCCACGATGGGCCTCGGCGTGACGCTCACGAAGCGGTGGGGGCGGCCCGAGGGCATCGGCCCGCTCGCCTTCACCGGCTGGCAGCTCACCGCGGGCGGCCTGTTCCTGGCGCCCCTGACCTTCCTGGCCGAGGGCGCGCCGCCCGCGATCGACGGCCGGGCCGCGCTGGGCTACCTCTGGCTGGGGCTGGTCGGCGGGCTGCTCACGTACGCGCTGTGGTTCCAGGGCATCGCGGCTCTGCGGGTGACCTCGGTGGCGGTCCTCGGGCTGCTCTCCCCGCTGGTCGCCGCCGGCCTGGGCGCGCTGGTGCTCGGCCAGACGCTGGGCCCGGTCCAGCTCGTGGGCTTCGCGCTCGCCCTGGCGTCGATCGTCGGGGGCCAGCTCCCGGGGCGCGCCCCTGTTGTCCTCCCCACTCCCGTACCGGAAAGGACCCCTCGATGAGGATCGCCGTCATCGGAGCCGCAGGCATGGCCGGCTCCCGCGTCGTCACCGAAGCCGCGAGCCGGGGCCACGCGCTCCTCGCGGTGTACCGCCGCAGCCGGCCGGACACCCTGCCGCCCGGCGTCACCGCGGCCGGGGGCGACGCGGACGACCCCGACGCCATGGCCGCCCTGTTCGAGGGCGTGGACGCGGTCGTGGCCGCGACCCGGCCCCCCGCCGGGCACGAGCACACGATCGCGGCGACCACGACGTCCCTGCTCGACGCGGCGGCCAGGACCGGCACGCGCATCCTGGTGATCGGCGGCGCGGGCCCGCTGAAGGTCCCCGGCCGCCCCGCACAACTCGTCCTGGACAGCCCGGAGTACGTACCTCCGCGGTGGCGCACGGTGGCCGCCGCCAGCTCCGCGCAACTGGCCGCCTGCCGCGCGCACCCGGCCGACTGGGTCTACCTCAGCCCGCCCGCCGTACTGGAACCGGGCACCCGCACGGGTGTGTACCGCCGAGGCACGACGACCCTGCTCACCGCACCCGACGGCACGTCCCGGATATCGGCGGAGGACCTCGCGGCGGCGGCCATCGACGAACTCGAAATGCCTTACGGGGCCCGGCACTTCACGGTCGGCTACTGAGAGCGCGGGGCCGTCCCGTCACGGCCCCGCACGCAGGACCTCGGCGACGACCGGGCCCGCCGCGTCGCCGCCGTGGCCGCCGGACTGGACGAGGGCGGCTGCCGCGAGGTCGTTGCAGAAGCCGGTGAACCAGCTGTCGGACGTGGCGTGGCCGTCGACCTCCGCCGAGCCGGTCTTGGCGCCCTTGTCACCGCGCACACCCGCCATGGCCTGGGTGGCGGTGCCCTCGGGGGCGGTCGCGGCGTAGCGCAGCATGTTCTTCAGCTGCGAGGACACCCCGGGCGGCAGCGGGCTCGCGGTGGCGAAGGTCCGGTTGTCGAGGTCCTTCGGGACGATGTAGGGCTGGAGGAACTGGCCCCTGACCGCGGTCGCGGTGACGGAGGCCATGTTCAGCGGGTTCATCTGGATCTTGCCCTGGCCGATGAACGAGGCGGCCGTCTCGGCGTCGGAGGACGCCGGCACCTCGCCGTCGGCCGTCACCATGCCCGTCTGCCAGTTGAGGCCGATCCCGAAGTACTGCTTGGCCTCGGTGCCGAGGGCGGTGTCGCGCTTGTTGCCCAGGGGCAGCACCGGTTTGATGAACGCGGTGTTGCAGGACCTGGCGAACGCCCGCTTCAGCGTGGGGTTGTCCGTCATCGAGAAGTCGTCCAGGTTGTGGAAGACGACCCCCACCCAGGGCACGGTCGAGGGGCACTCGACGGGCGTGTTCTCGCCGCCCAGGCCGTTCTGGATGATCATCGCGGCGGTGATGATCTTCATCGTGGAGCCGGGGGCGACCCGGCCCTGCCGGGCCGCGTCGAAGCTGTCGTCCCGGTTGTTCGCGATGGCCCGGATCGCCCCCGTCGACGGCTCGACCGCCGCGACCGACGCCTGCGCGAACTTCTTCACGCCCCGCTCGGCCGCCGCCTGGATCTTCGCGTCCAGTGTGGTCTGCACCCGGCCCGGCTTGCCCTTGACCAGGGTCAGCAGAGTCCTGTCCGCGCCGTCGGCGTTCGCGCTGTTGATCCAGGTCTCGACGCCGGCGGTGCCACCGGCCTTCTCGCCGTACTTCTTGCGGAGCTCGTCCAGGATGCCGCCCAGCGACGGGTACTTCTCGGTACTGAGCACCTGGCCGTTGCGGTCGACCGCCTCGATCGCCGCGGAGGACGCCTCGCCCGTCTCCAGCGACTCGCCCTTCGCGAGGTCCGGATGGATGACCGAGGGCTCCCAGTCGACCAGCGCGTGCCCGGTCGTCAGTCCGCGGACCACGGTCAGCTTCGAGGCGTACGACCAGGGCTTGGACGTGCCCTTGTACGAGACGGTCGCCTTCACGGTGTACGGGACGGTCGAGCCGGTCGCCGCGCCCGGGGTGATGACCGCCTTGGTTACGTGGGCCGTCTCGCTGTAGCCGGCCAGCGCCGGTTCCGCGTCGCCCTTGTTGTTGGTGAGCTCCGCCGCGACCGCCGCTTCGCCCTTCGCCCACGCGGCGAGGAACTTCTCGGACGTCTCGGCGATCTCCTTCTCGGTGACCGGGCCGGTCCTCACCTCGGACGAGTCGGCGGCCGTACTCGTACCGCCGCCCCCGCCACCGAGCCCGTCCAGGACGTTGTACGCCCCGTATCCCACCCCGCCCAGCACGAGCGCGAACGCCCCGCCGACTATGCCTATCTTCGCTCCACTACGCATTCCCTGTCGTCCCCATCCCCCCGGAGCCCCCTCTTGAACGCGTTCAAGAGGGCTGTGCGAGGCACTTTACGGGACAGTAGTGACAAGGGACTTGGTTGTTATCGGAATGCGATGCGCTACGGCGTCAACAAGCCCATCAAATCCAGGTATCCAGCCACATCCGGTCCCGCCAGGAATCCTCCGGAATGGGAGTTCCCGTGTACAGCGGCCAGAAATAGATGAAATTCCAGACGATCAACAGAACCAGCACACCGGCCGCCACCGCCCCCAGTGTCCGGCGCCGTTCGCCCGAGGGATCGGGTTTCGCCAGGCCCAGTTCGTACCGGGGCCCGGAGTCCGCCGCCGGGCCCAGCATCGCGCCGATCATCATCGCCACCGCGAGACACAGGAACGGCACGAACACCACCGCGTAGAAAAGGAAGATGGTGCGTTCCTGGTACAGGAACCACGGCACCCAGCCCGCGGCCACCCCGCAGGCGATCGCGCCCGCCCGCCAGTCGCGGCGGAAGATCCAGCGCCACAGCACGTACGCCAGGGCGAAACAGGCCGCCCACCACAGCAGAGGGGTGCCGATGGCCAGGACCTCGCGGGAGCACTTGCCGGTCGCCGACGCCGCGCAGCCGTTCTGCTCCTCGTAGAAGTACGAGACGGGCCGGCCCAGCACGATCCAGCTCCACGGATTGGACTGGTACGTGTGACCCGACGTCAGGTTCACATGGAAGTCGAACACCTGGTTCTCGTAGTGCCACAGGCTGCGCAGCCAGTCCGGCAGCCACGTCCAGTGGCCGCCCCTGCCGTCGGTCGCCGCCCAGTCCCGGTAGTAGCCGTGCCGGTCCGGGCCGTCGCGGACGATCCAGCCGGTCCACGACGCGAGGTACGTGAGGACCGCGACCGGCACCGTCGAGACGAACGCCGGCACCACATCCCGCCGCAGCACCGCCAGGTACGGGCGCACCGCGCCGGCCGTGCGGCGCGCGCCCACATCCCACAACACCGTCATCAGGCAGAACGCGACCAGGACGTACAGCCCGTTCCACTTCGTGGCGGAGGCCAGGCCCAGCGAGATCCCGGCGGCGATCCGCCACGGGCGCCAGCCCAGGCGCAGCCTCTCGGCGACCGCGGCGTCCGGACGCAGCACACCCTCCGCGTCGACCGGCAGCGCTGCCGCGAGCCGCTGCCTGGACCGGTCGCGGTCGATCAGCAGACAGCCGAACGCGGCCAGCACGAAGAACATCAGCACCAGGTCGAGCAGCGCGGTGCGGCTCATCACGAAATGCAGCCCGTCCACCGCGAGCAGCAGCCCCGCCAGACAGCCCAGGAACGTCGAGCGGAACAGCCTGCGGCCGATCCGGCACAGCATCAGCACCGACAGCGTGCCGAGCACCGCGACCATGAACCGCCAGCCGAACGGCGTGAACCCGAACATCTGCTCACCGAGGCCGATGATCCACTTGCCGACCGGCGGGTGCACCACATAGCCCGGGTCCGTCGGCACCGGCACCTGCGACGGGTCGTTCAGGATCAGCTTGTCGACGTCCTTCGGCCACGCCCCCTCGTACCCCTGGTTGATCAGCGCCCAGGAGTCCTTGGCGTAGTACGTCTCGTCGAATATCACCGCGTGCGGGCTGCCCAGCTTCCAGAACCGCAGCACACCCGCGACCAGCGCCACCAGCAGCGGCCCGCCCCACGCCGACCAGCGCACCACCCGCTCCGCGAGCAGCGGCGGCACGCCGAGCACCGCCCACAGCTGGAACCCGGGCCGCGTGTACGGCGGAATCAGCCGCTCCCGCAGCCCGATCCCGGGGCGCGGGTAATGGCCGAAGCGGCGGAGCCGCTGCTGCCAGGAAGTCGGCTCCGGGCCGTGCTGCTCCCCGGCGTCTTGGCCCTGCCGGGCTTCGGGCGCTGTACTCGTCACCGCGCCATCGTAGGGAACGCGACTGTGCGGGTCTCGCTGCCCGTGCTGGGAGGATGGGCGTTGTGACTGGAACGACTGGAACGCTCGTGCTCGCAGGGACCCCCATCGGCGACCTGGCGGACGCCCCGCCACGCCTCGCCGCCGAACTGGAGGCCGCCGACGTCATCGCCGCCGAGGACACCCGCAGGCTGCGCCGGCTGACCCAGGGGCTCGGCGTCCACACCACGGGCCGCGTCGTCTCCTACTTCGAGGGCAACGAGACCGCCCGTACGCCCGAACTCGTCGAGGCGCTGGCCGGCGGCGCCCGGGTCCTGCTCGTCACGGACGCCGGCATGCCCTCCGTCTCCGACCCCGGCTACCGGCTCGTCGCCGCCGCCGTGGAACGCGGCATCAAGGTCACCGCCGTCCCCGGCCCGTCCGCAGTGCTCACCGCGCTCGCCCTGTCCGCGCTGCCGGTGGACCGCTTCTGCTTCGAGGGCTTCCTGCCGCGCAAGGGCGGCGAACGCCTCTCCAAGCTCCGCGAGGTCGCCCGCGAGCCCCGCACGATGGTCTTCTTCGAGGCCCCCCACCGGCTCGACGACACCCTCGCCGCGATGGCCGAGGTCTTCGGCGCGGAGCGGCGGGCCGCCGTCTGCCGCGAGCTGACCAAGACGTACGAGGAGGTCAAGCGCGGCCCCCTGGCCGACCTCGCCGCCTGGTCGGCCGCCGAGCAGGTACGCGGTGAGATCACCGTCGTCGTGGAGGGCGTGGCCCCGGGAGGCGAGGAACTGGACGCCGAGGAGCTGGTACGCAGGGTGCGGGTGCGCGAGGAGGCGGGGGAGCGGCGCAAGGAGGCCATCTCCGCCGTCGCCGCCGACGCCGGACTGCCCAAACGCGAGGTGTTCGACGCCGTCGTCGCGGCAAAGAATGCGGCCAGGACCGGCCATGCGGACGGTAAAGGACTATCGTGAAAAGCAAAGCGAGAGCCGCGTACCGGGCCGTTTCGCCACGACAAGGCCAAAACCGCTCCAACACTCGACAGGGCCCGGTGCGCTTCCGCCGGTAGAGGCGTCCACTGGATCCAGGACGCATTCTCCGGAGTGCTTGTCCAGCGGACAAGAGGAGCAGGCATGAGCGACATAGCAACCACCGTGCACGAGGCCTACGCCTTCGCCTGCATGAGGTGCGGATACGGCTGGGAACAGTCCTACGAGATCGAGCACCACGTCGACGCCTCCCAGCACGCCTACGTGGTCTACAAGGCGGACGGCGAGCGGGTGCCCTCCCCCCTCTCCACCCCCACCTGCGGGAACTGCGGCGGGCACGTCGTACGGATCATGCGGGCCGGCCGGGTATCGACCGTCCAGCAGCTCCTGCGCAACCCGGACCGCACCCGGCCGGCGGCGGGGCCGCTGACCCCCGAGGAGCCGCGCGAGGAGCCCGTCGCCGCCACCGCGGTCCCGGCCGCCGGCCACCACTGGCACTTCTCCGACCTTCTGCACCCCTTCCGCAAATGAGCCGTAGGCCGTGTGCGGCCTGAGCCCGTCCGCCGCGGTCCTCGTACGATCGTGGCCATGAGCCGTACCGAAGCCCCGCCGCTGCCCGAACCCCTCCGGGTGCCGGTCGCCGATTCGCACACCCACCTGGACATGCAGGACGGCACCGTCGAGGAGGGCCTCGCCAGGGCCGCCGCGGTCAACGTGACGACCGTGGTGCAGGTGGGGTGCGACGTGAAGGGGTCCCGCTGGGCCGCGGAGACCGCCGCCGCGCACCCCGGTGTGCACGCGGCGGTGGCCCTGCACCCCAACGAGGCGCCGCGCATCGTGCACGGTGACCAGGATGGCTGGTCGCGGCAGGGGGCCCGGGAGGGCGGTGGCGCCGCCGCCCTCCACGAGGCCCTCGCCGAGATCGACGCACTGGCCGCGCTGCCGCACGTGCGCGGGGTCGGCGAGACCGGCCTCGACTACTTCCGCACCGGGCCCGAGGGCATGGCCGCCCAGGAGGAGTCCTTCCGCGCCCACATCGAGATCGCCAAACGCCACGGCAAGGCGCTCGTCATCCACGACCGCGAGGCCCACGCGGACGTCCTGCGCATCCTCGCGGACGCGGGGGCGCCGGAGCGGACCGTCTTCCACTGCTACTCCGGCGACGCGGAGATGGCGCGGGTGTGCGCCCGCGCCGGGTACTTCATGTCGTTCGCCGGCAACGTGACCTTCAAGAACGCCCAGCCGCTGCGCGACGCGCTGGCGGTGGCGCCGGTGGAGCTCGTCCTCGTCGAGACCGACGCGCCCTTCCTGACCCCGGCCCCCTTCCGGGGCCGCCCCAACGCGCCGTACCTGATCCCGGTCACGCTCCGGGCGATGGCGACGGTGAAGGGGCTGGAGGAGGACGAGCTGGCGGCGGCGGTGGCGGACAATACGGCGCGGGCGTTCGACTACTGAGTCGCCCCGGGTCCGGGGCGCGGGGTTCCGTCCTCAATCGCCGGACGGGCTTGGGGTGGCGTCGTCGTCCGTGGGGTGCGGGTCGCCCACCGTCCGGTGGGTGGGGGCGGGGTCCCTCCGGGCAGACTCCTCAAAAATGGCGTGTTCACCCGACGACGAACAGGTACCCGGGTCGTACGCCATTTTCTGCGGGGACTGCCCTGCACGCCCCCACCCGGACGCGTATGCGTCTGCGACAGTCGTCCC
>NZ_KB892011.1 GCF_000373645.1 Streptomyces sp. ATexAB-D23
CACGGCGGCCTGCTCGGCCTCGGACAGAACCTGATGGTCACCTGTGCGTCGGCCCCGCGGACGGGACAGCAGCGCGTCCCGTCCCCCCGCCCGCCACCTCGCCCACCAGTTGTCCACGGCTCGGACCGACACCTTGAACAAGGTCGCGACCTCCGCCCGGTCCCTGCCCTCCACCAGCGCGGACACCGCCAGCAGACGCACAGCCTCCTGCGCATCTGGAGACCAGGTCCGCGCATCCCCCGCCAGATCACTCACATGCTGTCAACGAGCCTGAACCCAAAGCGTTTCGGATCAATATGCGGACCGTACGGTCGCAGAGCCGCTCCATCTGTGCGAGGTCGTGGGAGACGAGCAAGAACCTCCGGTTGCCCCGCAGTGCCGCCACGGACTCCTCGACGGTGTCGCGGCTCCGCTCGTCCAGGGGGCTGGTCGGCTCGTCGAGCAGGAGAGCCGCTGTCTCAAGGGCCAAGGCACGGGCCAGGCACAGGCGCTGGCCGTTGGACAGGGTCTGGGCGGACGTGTCAAGTCGGTCGGAAACCTCTCCCCACAGGCCCGCCTCACGCAGTGCCTGCTCGACGCGGTCGCGCAGCTCCGTCCGGGACGCCCGCACCAGGTGGCGGAGGCCGAAGAGAGTGTTGTCCAGGATGCTGCCGCCGAAGACCACGGGGGTTTGTGGCACCAGGACGGCGATGCTGCGCAGGCCGGCGTCGCCCTTGCCGTGCTGGACGGGACGGTCGAGGATCCGTACCTCGCCCTGGCGACGGAGCCCGTGAGGCAGGAGGTCGACCAGAGCGCGCAGCACAGTGGACTTGCCGGCGCCGGACGGACCGCACAGACCGGTCGTTGACCCGGAGGCCAGCTCAAGGTGACCGGGCCCACCAGATGGCACAAGTCAACGGTCAATTGCGGCCCACGGGCGCGGCGGGAGCTGTGCTGATGGACTCGTGCGCGGAGACTCGGCGGGGCTGTGCACACGAGCGAGGTGCGTACGAATGAGGGGTCTTCTCTCCGCCACTGCCGTGGCGGAGAGAAGACCCCTGAACACTCGGGCTATGACGCGATAAAGCGCTCCCCGCTCACGCCACTGATGAACTGGCTCCAGCTGG
Source organism: Streptomyces sp. ATexAB-D23 (assembly GCF_000373645.1). Lineage (GTDB taxonomy): Bacteria > Actinomycetota > Actinomycetes > Streptomycetales > Streptomycetaceae > Streptomyces > Streptomyces castrisilvae. Next base: position 1,107 of record NZ_KB892011.1, read on the forward strand.
CGGCCGGGAACACGACGGCCGCACCGTGGGGGACCTTGGAGTCCCGGATGGCCATCTGCCCATTGGGTAGACGGCCGCCTTCCACGCATGCGCCTCCCTGGTCGTTGCTGTAGCTCGATCGGAACCAGCTGACCCCAAGATCATCGGCCCTGGTCTGCATCAAATCTCCTTGCTTACGCGGTGGATCATGCTCAGAGACTCCTGATAGCCCGGAGCAAGTGCTTGAAGTTCACTGAATGCCGTCTCGTACTTCTTCACGTCATCATCGCGACGCGAGACGCCGGCGCCGACCAAGTTCTCGAGGTACACCATCGGTCGGAGGTTGGGGACTGGCGGCCCAAACCGCAGCAGAATGAAGGGACCGTTCATGCCGGGGTGATAGCCCAAGCTGAACGGTACGACCTGCACCTTGACGTTGGGCAGGGAGCTGGCGATCTCCATGATGTGCTCCAGCTGCCCCTTCATCACCGAGCGGTCGGCGACCACGCGTCGCAGGACCGCCTCGTTGATGATCGCCACAAAGTCGAGAGGGTCAACCTTGCGATGCAAAACCTCCTGCCGAGTCATGCGTACCGCGACCAGGCGGTCGATCTGGTCGCTGGGAAGACCCGCGTGGGCCCTCTGGTGGATGGCTCGGACGTACGGTTCGGTCTGAAGCAGTCCAGGAACGAACTCGGCCTCGTAGCATCCCATCTTCTCGGCGGTGGCCTCCAGGCCGAGGTACGCCTTGAAGCCCGGCTGGATGACGTCACGCACTTCGGGGGATTGCCACCAGTCCTTCTTCGTCTTCGTGACTGTGGCGTACCCAGCCAGGACTCGCTGCTTCTCGGGTGCTGCCCCGTAGATGTGGCACAGCGCTATGACGTCGGCCGGCTCAACTGATCCGCTGTCCGCCGTCTCCAGCCGAGTCAACTTCGAGCCGGCCCAGGACAGATGGCGGCATACCTCTGCGCCGGTCATCTTCTTCTGCAGCCGCAGCTGACGTAGCTCAACGCCCAGTTGGAGCCGACATAGAGCAGGCGTTGCTGCTTCGAAGGCCGATTCGGCCACTTCGATCATCCCGCACCCTCCCGAATCTTGGACCCGGTCTGACGGTGAACGTTCGAGTTGCGCAACGCAGCTTCTCCTGACACATGCAACGTTCGGCTGATTCGCAGAACTATCTTGCGGGGCAGTAAAGTTTGCAGAGAAAATCGTCTCAAGCAATTGCTTATAAGAGCTTCCACGATAGGTCTTGCGCTGTCATGATGTCTGCGGATCGAGTGCACTGGGTCACCGGCCGACACTCATGGTTGCCATTCCCGTCTGCTGCATGTCGGTAGCCCTTCGTGGGAGCGCTTGCAGCACGACGACCTCCGACGAAGCCGAGGCCAGCAATGCGCCAGAGCAATGCCCGCACCATGTGGAACTGGATGAGCGAGGTACGCCCCGAGCGTGTGCGAGGGGTCGACAACGCGGCCAGTTCCGTCCCCAACCCGTACGCACTCGTAGCTGCCGTACGTCGCTCCCAGGTGGACCGGCGCGTAGAGCAGATCCGCAGTTGCCACCGGACGCCAAGGGTGTGCCTATACGCTTTATCCGGCGACGGTGAGAGCCCGACTGCATCGCTCAAGTCTGCTGCGGCCTACGCCGAAGCGCGGGGCAGCGGGCTCCCAGCGGAGCCGGATGCGGCCGAGCGGGAGTCGCGGGACATCGGGGGCGAGCCAGTAAAGTGCGGTGCCGGCGCCAGGGTGTCTGCGTAGCTCGTCGCGAAACGATCTTGGGCTCGTCTCCGCAGACACCCCTTGGGTCACACCACCAGGAGGAACCAGTGCCGAACCCGCAGCCGCTCACCCCCGAGGAGAGGCTCGCTGACGCGAAGAGGCTGCTGAGCCTTCCGCCTGTTGTCGTGATCTGCGGTTCCACCCGGTTCATGACCGAGATGGCCGAGGCGGATCTGAGGGAGACGACAGACGGAAGGATCGTCGTCAAACCGGGCTGTGACATGAAGTCGCCGCACGGACTCTGGGCTGATCCGGTCGAGGCCGAGGCGCTGAAGGTTCGACTCGATGATCTGCACCGGGCGAAGATCCGGCTCGCTGATGAGGTGCTCGTAGTCGGCGACTACATCGGAGACAGCACCCGAGCGGAAATCGCCTACGCCCGGTCGCTGGGCAAGCCCGTACGGTTCACGCACCCCGAAGTAGACCCTGAAGCCTGACCGCCCCCCTGCCTGGAGATTCTGATGCTCTGCGGCTTCCACCGCACGGTCTCCTACGTCACCAACGGGCTGCGGCTTCCCCTTGAGACGTGGGCGGCACGGTTCTCGCAGTGCGGTGCCGCCTCGGACGCGGGTTACTTGCCGCTGTAGACGGGGAAGGCTGCGTGCTCGCCGTAGTCCCGCTCGTCGAGCGTGCGCAGCGTGGTCATGTCCGCTTCGGAGATCTCGAAGTCGACATCGGCGTTGGAGCGCATGTGCTCGGGATTCGCCGTCTTCGGCAGCGGCTGGGTGCCCAGTTGCAGGGCGTAGCGGATGCACAGCTGCGGGACGCCGACCGCGTACTTCTCGGCGATCGCGGTGATCCGGCGGCTGCGGAGGAGCGTGCCGTGCGCGATCGGCGAGTACGCCTGTACGAGGATGTTCCGCTCCTCGCAGAAGGTCAGCAGCTCGGCCGGGGTGTTTCCGGCGTGCAGGAGTACCTGGTTCACGTGCGGTGCCACGGTCCCGTGGGCGAGAATGTTCTCCAGGTCGGAGCGGAGGAAGTTCGAGACTCCGATGGCGCGGATCCTGCCCGCCCTGTGGGCCTCCTCCAGTGCGCGCCACGCCTGGCGGTTGCCCTCGGCGTAGTCGCCGCCACGGAAGTCGTCCCACGGCTGCGGGGCGTGGATCAGCATCAGGTCGATGTAGCCGATGTCCAGCGTCGCCAGTGATGCGTCGATCGCGGCGACCGCCGGGTCGAAGTCCTTGATGTCCGCCGCCAGCTTCGTGGATACGAACAGGTCTTCGCGAGCGACGCCGCTGGTGCGGATGCCCTCCCCGACCCCGTGCTCATTGCCGTATGCCTGAGCGGTGTCGATGTTGCGGTAGCCGGTCCCGATCGCCGCGCGCACGGCGTCGGATGCCTTGTCGTCGTCGATGAACCACGTGCCCAGGCCGAGCTTCGGTATCCCGACGCCGTTGGACAGGGTGTAGGTCTCGGTCAGGATGCTCATGCGTTCTCTCCGCTCTTCGGCAGTCGGCCGTACACCTCGTCGGTGACGGGCTCCAGCCACTCGTTGCTGACGTCTTCTCCCGGCGTGATGAAGGCGACGTGGGAGAACCACGAGTCGGCCTTCGCGCCGTGCCAGTGTTTGGTGCCCGCCGGGACGCGGATCGCGGTGCCCGGCTCCATGCCGACCGGGTCCTGCCCCTTTGCCTGGTACCAGCCGCTGCCGGCCGTGCACAGCAGGACCTGATCACCGCCGCCGCCCGTGCCGTGGTGGATGTGCCAGTTGTTGCGGCAGCCCGGCTCGAACGACACGTTGCTGACCGGCACGCTTCCGCCGGCCAGGAGCGCCAGGTAGCTCTGCCCGATGAAGTTCTCGGCGTAGGCGTCGTTGGTCTCTCCGAGCGGAAACATCTGCTCGAATCCGTGGTCGGTCATATCGGCTGCCTCCGTCATCCTGATGGTGTTGTGCCTGCTCCGGAACGCCTCGGCGGGCTGGATCCGGTGTCCACGGCGTTGGGCCGTCCGGCGTAGGAGGCCAGGTGGGTGATGGCCTCGCTCAGCTCGTCCTCGCGCAGTCGTCCTCGGGTAGCCCGTTCTCGGGCAGCTCGTTGTCCTTCTCCTTCGGTGACGTGCTGTCGTACCGAATTCCACGCTGCCACGCCTGCCGGCGCGCGTGCAGAGGGGAATGTCTTCCCGGGAGAAGGACATCCTGGGAAGAATTCCTCCCCCTCACTGCTGGTGCGTTCACTGCCAGACTGGAGGCATGAGCCCATCGCCGCATCTGAACGAGCCGGGAGAGTTCCTCAAGGCACGCCGCTCCGAGCTGACCCCCCGCGCCGTGGGCCTGCCCGAGACCCTTGACCATCCCGTCGCCGGGCAGCTGTCACTGGACTGGGACACCCTCACCGCCGCCACCGACCCCGGCCAGCAGCTCGTCGTATGGACCGCCGAGGCCGGATCACCCACCTACGACCGGCTGCGCGTCCTCGCCCCGTGGGCCGCCGACCACGCGATCTCGTCGGCCTCCTGAACCGGCTTGCAGCGCGTGGCGCGGATCGCCCCTCGCCGGCGCCGGAGCGCATCCGCAGCCGGAAACGACGGCTGGGCGGGCGATGACTGTTCCGCCGGCGACGTCCCTCCGGTGAGGAGTGGGTGGCATCATGGCTGGTGACTTGGGCGGCAGCGCTCCGAGGAAACCGGTGTGAATCCGGTGCGGTACCGCCACTGTGATCGGCGAGCGGATCCCGATGTGCCACTGCCCCACGCGGGCGGGGGCGCCGGGGCGAGCGCTCACCCGAGAGCCAGAGACTCACGCTGTCGCCCCCTCGACGTACCTCCGGGGCGGAACTCCCCGGCGAGAGGGAGGACGCGGCATGCTTGAACAGCCCGCCGACGAGAACGAACCGACAGCGGACCGGGCGGTCCCGTGCCGGGTGGTGGTGTGCCGCGACTGCTGCTGCGGGACCGTGAAGGTCGACGCCGATCACGCGGCGCAGACCGCGCGGTTGCGGGAGATCGCCCCGGTGCGGATCTCCGAGTGCCTGGACGTGTGCGATCAGGCCAACGTCGTCGTCGTGCAGCCCTCGGCGGCCGGACGGGCGGCAGGCGCCCGCCCGGTCTGGCTCGGGCTGGTCAATGACCCGGCAGCGACTGAGGACATAGTGGAATGGGTGCGGGCCGGCGGGCCGGGTGTCGCGGCCCGCCCCGAGATCCTGGACCTCTATGTGATCGCCGCGCCCCGCCGCGTCGGGACAGCGGCCTCATGAACGGCGGCCGGGGCACGGCGGACGACGTACCGATGGACGACGTACCGGCGGACGAGATCGTCGAGGCGTTGCGGGACGTCGCGCGGCTGGGAGGCTTCTTCGCCCTCGATACGGTCCGGGGGCTCGCGTCCGGCTCCGGCTCCGGCTCCGGTGAGGAGCGTCTCACCCGGGAGGGTTTCGCGGCGCGGGCCAGGACCGTCAACGAACGCTACGGCACTGCCGAAACCCGTATCGGCGTCTCCATCGCCCACCTCGGACTCGCGGCACGCCTGTGGTCGCCGGTCCTCGCCTGCGCCCTGGTCCACGGGATCGTGCCGGTGATGACCACCGTGGAATGGGCCGGCGACGGCTCAGCCCTTCGGCTGGCCGGGCCGCGGGGCAGCCGTGTCCCCCGGTCCGGGTCGTCACCGGCGGACGCCGTAACCGCGCAGACCGACGGCGTCCTCCAGCGCGTCGAGAGCCACCTGCCCGTCAAGATGGCGCCCCGGCTGCTCGCGGGGAACTCCGCTTCCGCGCTGGCCGGCTCCGCGGCGCAGCTGCTGAGGTCCCGGCCCGGCCTGCGGGCGCCGCTCACCGAGCTGACACGGGAACTCCTGGAGACCGGACGGCTGCCCGGGACCGGCCGGATCACCGGCCCCGAGCTGACCTTCCGCCGCCGCAGTTGCTGCCTGTACTACCGGGCGCCGAACGGCTCGAAGTGCGGGGACTGCTGCCTGGCCCGGTGACCGGGCCCGGTCGCGAGACCAGGCACCGGACCGGAGGTCACCTCTCCGCGCCGGGCAACGGCCCGTCCGCCGGCAGGAACGTCACCTGGGGGCGGCCCGTGCGGGGATGCACCGCGACCTCGGCCGTCACCTCGTAGACCTCCGCGAGCAGGCGCGGAGTGAGCACCTCGTGCGGCGGTCCGGACGCGACGACACCGCCGTCGCGCAGAACGTACAGGCGATCGCAGTAGTACGCGGCCAGGTTGAGGTCGTGCAGGGCGACGAGAACCGTCGCGGGCAGTCGGCGCAGCGCGGTCAGGATCTCCAACTGATGGCGGATGTCCAGGTGGTTGGTCGGTTCGTCCAGGACGAGCAGCGACGGCTCCTGGGCCAGGGCACGGGCGATCAGCACCCGTTGCCGCTCGCCGCCGGAGAGATGGTCGAAGGGGCGGTCGGCCAGGGTGACGGCGTCGACCGAGGCGAGCGCCGTCTCGATCGTGGCGGCGTCCTCGGCCGTGTCGCCCGACAGGAGCCGCTTGTGCGGGGTCCGGCCCATCGCGACGACTTCCCGCACATTCAGATCGAGGCCGGACGGGGTGTCCTGCACCACCGCGGCCAGTGTGCGCGCGAGCCGGCGTGGGGGCAGGGTCCAGGCGTCGGAGCCGTCGACGCGGACCGTTCCGTCCTCCGGGCGCAGGACGCGGTAGACGGCGCGCAGCAGGCTCGACTTGCCACTGCCGTTCGGGCCGACGAGGCCGATGGTCTCGCCGGGACGGGCCGTGAGCGTGACGTCGTGGACCAGCCGCAGGGTGCCGGCCGTGAGTGTGACGCCCTCGACGCGCAGTTCGGCCGCCGTCATGCCGCGCCTCCCGCCTTCTTGCGCGCGTCGCGCCGCATCAGCCACAGGAAGAACGGCCCTCCGCACAGGGCGGTGAGCACGCCGACCGGGATCTCCTGCGGTGCCGCCACGGTTCGCGCCGCGATGTCGGCCAGGACCAGGAACGACGCACCCCCCAGCGCGGCGGCCGGCAGCACACGCCGGTGGTCGCCGCCGACGAGCAGCCGCACGACGTGCGGCAGCATCAGGCCGACGAATCCGATCGGTCCGGCGGCGGCGACCAGCACACCGGTGACCAGCGAGACGAGCACGAACATCCGGGCCCGGAACCGTGCGACGTCCAGGCCCATGGTGGCGGCGGCCTCCTCCCCGGCGAGCAGCAGGTTCAGGTTCGGGGACTGCACCATGAGGACGGCGATGCCGAGCAGCAGCGCCGGACCCGGCAGCCAGAGCGAACTCCAGGACACACCGCCCAGACCGCCCAGCGTCCAGGCGAGGACGGTGCGCGCCTCGTTGCCGTTGTCCGTCGTCAGGAGCAGCAGGTTCAGCAGTGCGCTGAGCACCGACGCCACCGCGACCCCGGCCAGGATGAGCCGCAGCGAGGTGATGCGGCCGCCGGTGCGGGCGGCGGCGTAGACGAGCACGAGCGCGCCCAGCGCCCCCGTGAACGCGGCCGCCGGCAGGGACACCGTGCCGAAGAGGCTCACCCCGAACACGATCACCGCGACCGCGCCGAGCGAGGCACCGGAGGACACCCCGAGGAGGTACGGCTCGGCAAGCGGGTTGCGCACCAGCGCCTGCAGCGCCGTTCCGACGACGGCGAGGCCCGCGCCGGTGACCGCGCCGAGCAGGACGCGGGGCCCGCGCACGTCGAGGACGATCGTCTCCCGTGCCCGGGTCCAGGTGGGCTCCGTCCAGTCGGCGCCGAGCGCGTGCGTCACGATGCCCCACACCTGGCCGGGCGGTATGCGCACCGAGCCGACGGCGAGTCCCGCGGTCAGGCAGGCGGCCAGGAGCACGGTGAGCGCGACCAGGGTGACGGCGAACGCGGCCCGGCGGCGCGGCTTCACCACAGCGGTGCTCTCGGCGCCCGTGGTGAACGCGGTCACTTGAAGTTGTCCGGGTGCAGCCCGCGCGCCAGGTCGCCCACCGCGTCCGCCGAGCGGACGCCGACGAGGGTGTCGGTCAGCGGCAGCACCACGAAACGCTTGTTCTTGATCGCGGGCACGTCGGCGAGTGCGGGCTGGGAAAGCAGGAACTTCTTCTTCTGGGCGACGCCGGTCCCCGCGTAGTCGTAGATGGCGATCACATCCGGCTTGCGGTCGACGACCTGTTCCCAGGAGACGTCGCCGAACACGTCGTCCAGGTCGGAGAAGACGTTCTTGCCGCCGGCCAGCCTGATCAGTTCGTTGCCCAGGCCCTTGCCGCCGGCCGTGAAGGCGGACTTGTCGCCGCTGTCGTAGACGAACACCGATACGTCACGCGCGTCCTTCACGGCCGCGCTCGCCCTGTCGACCCGGGTGCGCAACTCGGAGACAAGGGCGGACGCGCGGTCGGGGACGCCGAAGATCTTGCCGATCGTGCGTATCTCGGTGTACGTGTCCTGCATGGTCACCCCCTTCTTCCCGGCGCAGTTCTCCCGGTTGAGGTAGGTGTCGATGCCCGCGTCCTCGAACGCCTCGCGCGAGCGCCCCTCCTTCTCCGCGAACGCGCTGGCGTACCCGCCGTAGACGAAGTCGGGATCGGTGTCGAGGACCTTCTCGAACGACGGCGCCTGCTTCGACAGCTGCGGGATCGACGCGAAGTCCTCGCGCAGCGCGGGCAGGACCGCCGAGTCGGGGTACGACGTACCGGCCATCCGGTCCTTGAGCCCGAGCGAGAGCATCAGCTCGGCCGGATGCTGGTGGATGGTCACCGCGCGGGACGGCGGCTTCGTGTACGTCGTCCTGACACCGCAGTTGTCGATGGTGACGGGGAAGCCCTTCGCCGTCGAGGCACTTTCCTTTGGGGAGCCGGCGGCGGTGCCGGAGGAGCCGCAGCCGGCCGTCAGCAGGATCGCCGACAGCGCGGTGACGGCCGCGGCGAGGCGCGCCGGACCGCGCCCGCGTGAGGCTGCGGACGCCGTGTGCGAGGGGAAGAACAAGAAATGGGGACGGCTGTGACCGTCATGCATGGGAAGCCTCCTGCGGAGTCCGCGCTCCTCGGATCGGGCCCGCGGCAGGTCAGTGACCTGACTTCCGCGGACGCCCCGTGGGACGTGCGCGGTCACAGTGGCGGGACCGTGCCGGATTCGCACCGGCTTCCTGGCTCCTGCCGCGGCTTTGACCTGGTGATCGTACGTAGTGACCAGGTGGACGAGGAAACCGGGGTCGGGCGCCGAGGCGCATGGGAGAGGCCCCTGGAAGACTGTCCACATGAGTACGCAGCAGCGCGCGATCCTCGTCATCGGCATCGGGGCCGGCGATCCCGACCACCTGACCCTTCAGGCCGTGAAGGCGATACGGCGCGCCGACGTCTTCTTCATCGTCGGCAAGGGACCTCACAAGGCGTCCCTGACCGACCTGCGCCACCGGATGATCGAGGAGCACGCAGAGGGTTCCTACCGTGTGGTGGAGGTCGAGGACCCCAGCCGCGACCGGGGCGCGATGGGCCGCTCGGACTACACGGCGGCGGTCCAGGACTGGCGCGAGCGGCGTGGCGAGATCTTCGAGAGGGCGATGCGCGAGGAGATGACGGCCGGCGAGACAGGGGCCTTCCTCGTCTGGGGCGACCCGTCCCTGTACGACAGCACGCTCGGCATCCTCGGGGACATCGAGGACCGCGGCGCGCTCCTCGTGGGCGTCGAGGTGATCCCCGGCATCACGAGCGTCGCCTCCCTGACCGCCCGTCACCGCATCCCGCTCAACCAGGTGGGCCGCCCGGTGCACATCACCCCGGCCCGCCGCCTCGCCGAAGTCGGCCAGAACGACGACGGAGACATCGTCGTCATGCTCGACGCCCACGAGTCGTTCACCCAGGTCGCGGGCGACGACGACGTGTGGATCTACTGGGGTGCCTACCTCGGCACCCCGGACGAACTCCTCGTCGCAGGGCCGCTCCACGAGGTCTCCGACCGCATCCGGCAGGTCCGCGCGGAGGCGCGCGAGCGGCACGGCTGGATCATGGACACGTATCTGCTGCGGATCATGGACGGACGCGGCTCCCCGCGCCGGGCCGAGACGGACGGGAGCGGCCGGAACGCCCCGTGATACCCGCCGGGTCGCCGGCTCGACGGGTCCCGACGGATGAACGAACAAGCCGCTGCCGTGGTCTGCCGGGCAGCTGCGGACGGTCGCGACCGGCCCGGCGTCGGGCCGGTGCGAGGCCAGGTGACCATGCCGGTGGGGCATCTGGACGGACTGTTCCAACGCAGGCGCAAACGTTCAGGAGTTGGGCCCCGGGCTCTCCCTCGTCGTGGCTTGCCCTCTACGCTCGTGATCATGGCAAACGGATTCAGCGACCAGTTCCTCCTTGAGGCGGAACGGCACTCCGTCTGGGGCGCCGCTCAGCTCGAGACACTCATGGAGTTCCTGCCCGAGGCACCGTGGAACGCGGACCTGGCGACGTGTTCCTACCAGCAGGGGGAGGTGCGGCTACGGGTCGGTGTCCTTGGGACATACGACATGGAGGGGGGTTCCTGGCTGTGGGGCTGGGCAAATCCGGGGCTCGGCGGGAGTGAGGCCGTGGCGTTGTCCGCTGCCGTGGCACGGTACGGGCAGGCGCACGGGATTCCCGAGTTCACCGCCGAGGAAATCGATCTGTCCGGTTTCGACGATCCGCGGCGGGCCGCCGAGATGCTGGCCTTCGCGGGGATGGGGGTGACCGACGCCCCCGGGTACATCGGGCAGCCCGCAGGGCCCGGCACACAGGTGTACTTCCTGCCCGACGACCCGAAGGTCCCGAGCGCCGAGCTCGATCCGGTCGCCCTGCCGCGCGTGCTCATGACCGGGGTCTCGCTCATCGGGCGTTCGCCGCGGCAGGCCGTCACGGGGTACTTCGAGCACTACGGGGTGCCGCAGCGCGTGGAGGGCGACCGGCTGATCGCCGATCTGCCGACCGGTGCGGCTGTTGTCTCCTTCGACGGGATGGGGCGTATCGGCAACATCCAGCTCACGGTCGGCAGCTGACCCGGGCAGTGGCGTAAGTACGTTTCCTCGGGGCGCCGGCGGCGCCGTCGCTTCAACCGCGGCGGCGACCGTCCGGCGAACGCCTTGCCCCGAGTCGAGCCCCTCAACGCTCTCGGCGCGCCGCCGATCGATGCAGGTATGGGGCAAAGCGTGGCGAACGGGACCTCGCGACGGGCAACCTGCTGATGGCTAGTTGAAAATGATTACCATCGTGCTTAGGGTTGATGTGGTCACGCGGGGGCAGCGGCTCGGGGCGGCACCGCGGGCCGCCGAGCCGCGTCGACGCCGTCGGCGCGTCGTATCGGCAACGGTGAAAGGTGCCCTCCACCGCAGGCCGCACGTTGTTGATCCGCCAGGACCGGGAGGTCCTGAGCGCACGCGCCCCCATCCGGCACAGCGAATCGTCCGCACCGAGTGGCGCCCATCTGCAGAGGAGCACATTGAACATGTCATCACCCAGGAAGCGCCGTTGGGCAGCAGCCGGAGTTGTGGGGTCGGTCGCGCTGGCCGGAGTTGCCCCGGCGGCTTTCGCCGGCACCTCCGAGGACGCCGCTCAGTCACCTGCCCCGTCCGTACGCGTTGTGCTGTCGCTGGAGGGTGAGGCCCTCGCGCTTGAGATGCCGCAGGGTGGTTCGGACGGCGCCGGGGGTGTTTCCGACGGAGAGCGACGCCCGGATCTGACGATCGGCGGCGAGGCGAGGACGACGGCGCCGGAGGAGGGCGTCCCCGCTTCTCCGGGGTCGCCCGGCGACGACCTATGGATCGTGGGCGGACGGTCCCCGGCCCCCGAGGGGAGCCTGGCCGACCCGGTGACCGGTTGGGACACCACCCGGGTCCCGGCCGAGGAGCTTGCCGACGCGCGCATCGACTGGGAGTTGACCGGGGTCGAAGGACCCGGCGACGTAATGGCCTTTGAACCCGGAGGCGTTGAGGGGGAGGGGGCGGTGGCGGAGCCGAAGGTGGTGTTCGACAGCACCGACGGTCTGCCGGACGCGCTGACTCTTCCGGCCGCCCGGCACGGCGCGTTGGCATGGGCGTTCACCCGGGCCGGTGACTACCGGATCTCCTCGCGGGCCACCGCTGAGCTCGCGTCCGGAGACAGCGCCCGGACGGACACGGTGTGGACGGTGCGGGTCACCGACGAGCGGTCCGCTCCGCCCGCCGGGCCGTCTGCCGCCCCGGACGGAGGCGAAGGCGCCGTGCAGCCGGGCGACGACTCCGCCCCCGCCCGAAGCCGCACCGCCGGGGCCCCGGACCGGAAGACCGCGGCGGACGGTATCGCGAGCGAGCGGACCGTCATCGCGGACGGCCATGTCGACGCGATCGCCGGGAAGATGGTGAACGGCACGCTGCGGACCCTGTTCAGGGACAGCCGCGACCCGGGTGACATCATCTGGCGTGAGCCCTCCTCCGTGGTGCTGCACGTCAACCCCGCCGCCAGGGAGCAGATACCGGCAGGCGACACCTACTCCTTCCTCGGCAGGGCGGGCGGCGACTTCTGGCTCATTCCCCAGGTGCAGAAGCAAGGCGTCGTCTGGGCCGGATGGAACACGGAGGCGCTGGGCGACGGCGACCTGAGAGGTCAGGTCGACATGAAGCTGACGAAGGTCAGTGGGCCCGGAACCCTGGCCATCTGGGAGACGGCCGGTCTGGGGGGCGCGCAGGTGCTCTACAACAGTGCCGACGGCCTTCCCGATACGCAGAAGGTGAACCCCGGCGTGCACGCGCACGGCAACTGGGCCTTCAGCAAGGAAGGTACGTACCACGTGACCTTCCAGCTGAGCGGCACGTCGGCGAACGGAACGGCGATGTCCGACGCCCAGACGTACACCTTCGTGGTGGGGGACGGGGATCCGAACGCCGCCACCCCGGGAGACGGGGACGGTGCCGGCGGCGGAGACGAGGACGGTGCGGCGTCAGGTCCGGCAGACACCGACGGCCCGGCGTCCGGCTCCACCGGGGGTACGGGCGGAGCCGGTGGCGGGGCCGCGACCGAGGGAGGCAGCAAGGGCAGCCTCGCGCACACCGGGACGGAGCCGGCCGTCCCCTTGGGAGTCGGCGCCGGGCTTCTGGTGGCCGGCGGTGGTGCCGCCATCGCGATGAGCAGGGCGAACAGGCGGCGTACCACCGTCGGCCACCGCGCCGTCCGGATCTGATCGGGTGCTCGCGGCCCTCCGGGGCCGCGAGCACTCCTCCACGGCCGGCGCCCGGCCCCTTCTCCCCGGCGCCGGCCCCTTCTTCAGCGGGAGTTCATACATGCGTATACCCAGACCGGTCATACGGTCCCTGGTCACCGTGGCCGCCCTCGGAGCCGCTCTCTCCGGGTGCAGGGGCCATGCCGGGACGGCAGCCGGAACCGACAACCCTGACGCCGTGCTGCGCGTCGTGACCACGACGGAGATCCTGGCCGATCTCGTCCGCCAGGTCGGCGGGGACCGGGTGCAGGTCGACTCGGTCGTGCCGGCCGGCGGTGACCCCCATTCGTACGAGCCCACACCTGCCGACGCGACTGCCGTTTCGAAGGCGGACGTCACGTTTACCAACCATCTTCTGCTGGAAGAGCACGCGCTCATCAAGACGGTCGACGCGAACGCCCGCAAGGGGACTCCCAATGTCTCCCTCGCCGAGGCTTCCGAAACATACGGGGCACACGTCATTCCGCTCGTCGAGGACATCGGCCTGGACGTCCTCTGGCTCGGGCTGCGGGTACGCGGAGAGGGCGAGTCCCGGGGCGCGACCCGGTCCTCCGATGTCCTCCTGTCAGCCACCGATGTCCGGGGCCCGGGAGACCTCGTGGTGTATCTGACCGAATCCCTCGGCCGGCCCGAGATCTACTTCAACTCCGCGGACGGCCTTTCGGCCGAGGACACCACCAGCCTGCCGCCCGCCGCGCACACCCACGTGAACTGGGCCTTCACAAAACCTGGTGTCTACGAAGTGAGTCTGGCCGCGAAGCTCAGGAACGCGGACGGTACGACGCAGCCGGTGGGCACCGGCACCTTCACGTTCGCCGTCGGCGTCGACCCGCACACCGTGGCAGGCCCCGGAGACACCGTCCTCGACAACGGGCACACGGATCTGACGGTCAACATCGACAGCGGCAGGATGTCCGCCTTCACCGACCTGCGAACGGAGGGAAAGGCGCAGGAGGAGATACCACCCGGTGACGTGGTCATCGACGTACCCAACCGGACACTGGAGAGGATTCCGGCTCAGAAGCGGTTCGCGTTCCTGGGCAAGCCCGGAGCCGAGGTCTACCAGCTTCCACAAACGGTCCTCGGTAAACACGTGCACGGCGAGATCGACCCGCACCTGTGGCAGGACGTGCAGAACACCAAGTCCTACGTCCAGCTGATCCGGGACACCCTGAGGAAGGAGGACCCGGACGGGGCGGACCGGTACACCTCCAACAGCCGTCGCTACGAGCAGCGGCTGGACGAACTGGACACGTACGTGCGCCGCCAGGTCGGCGCGATTCCGTCCGGCAGACGTCAGCTGATCACCACGCACGACGCGTTCGGATATCTCGCCGACGCCTACGGAATGACGGTGGCCGGATTCGTCGTGCCGAACCCCGCGCAGGAGCCCAGCGCGGACGACGTCGAGAAACTGTCGATGACCATCAGGAACCTCAAGGTCCCGGCGGTGTTCATGGAGCCGAACCTCGTGCAGCGCGCCACCGTGCTCAATCAGGTCGCCGAGGACCAGCACGTCAAGGTGTGCACGCTGTACGGCGATGCCTTCGACGACGACGTCCGGCACTACACGGACATGATGAGGCACAACGCCGACGCGCTCCGCTCCTGCCTCGGAGGTGCGGAGAAATGACCCGCACACTCGCCCGGCGGGCAACGTTCTCGCTCGCGGCCCTGGCTCTGACGCTGGGCCCGGCCGCGCCCGCTCACACCTCCGAAACCCTGCCCCCCGGCGCCGGGTCCGACGCCGCACCACGTACCGGGACCGGCCGAAAGGTCATCGGGGACGGCCACGTGGATCTGGGCCCGCGCTTCGACGGCGGCACGTGGACCGTGCAGATCCGGGATGACACGACCCGCCCCGCGACGTGGCGCGACACCTCGGATGTGGTGCTTCAGGTGAAGGACACGGCAAGGACCCAGGTGCCGGAAGGGAAGACATTCACCTTCCTGGGCGACCCCGGCGACGACGTGTGGCTGCTGCCTCAGGCGCAGCGGGACGGCGTTCTCTGGCCCGGCTGGAACAGCCAGGACCCCGAAGTGGTGGCCAGGGTGGGACGAGAGGTCAACTGGCAGCTGACCGGTGCCGAGGGGCCGGGTGACTTCGTCCTCTTCCTCAACGGCAGTTTCGGAACTCCGAAGGTGGTCTTCGACAGCAGACGGAAGGCCCCACAGGAGACCGGCATCGAGATCAACAGTCACGTACACGGAAACTGGGCGTTCACCGAGCCCGGTACGTACCTGCTCGGCATCCGGATGTACGCGGAGACGAAGGACGGCGAGCGCCATGACAGCCGGCGCACCCTTCGGTTCTCCGTGGGCCCCCAGAATCCCGGGCAGGCGTTCGCCGCCCGGCCCACCGGCGACCACGGGCCGGCGGGGGACGGTACGGAGCAGCGGGCGAATTCCGGTGGTTCCCCGGCCGCTGTGTGGTGGGGAGGGGGAGCGGCCGTGGTCGTGGCCGCGGCGGCCGTCGCCCTGGTGCGGCGGCGCGGCCGTCGTGACACCGGCTCATCGCCAGACACCGAACGCTCTGAAGGGACCAGCGATGACTGACCACCGAACGTCCGTCGGCGGGGCACCCGCGCTCGAAGTGCGGGCGATCTCCGTGCAGCTCGGAGGGCGGCTCGCCCTCGACGGGGTGGATCTGACCGTGCGAACCGGTGAACTCGTCGGTCTGATCGGCCCGAACGGCGCGGGGAAGACCACCCTGCTCCGCGCGGCACTCGGACTGCTCGCCCCGCACTCCGGCACCGTGCACGTCGGCGGCGAGGCCGTCGGCAGGAGCCGGGGGAGCATCGGTTACGTCCCTCAACGCCATGAGTTCGCCTGGGACTTCCCCCTGTCCGTCGAGAGGGCCGTGCTGACCGGTCGTACCCACCGCATCGGCTGGCTCAGGCGGGCGGGGGCGGCCGACCGGGAGGCTGTGGAGGAAGCCCTCGAACGCGTCGCCATGCTCGATCTGGGACAGCGCCCCATCGGCGAACTGTCGGGGGGCCAGCGGCAGCGCGTTCTGGTGGCTCGGGCACTCGCTCTGCGTCCCACCCTGATGCTGCTGGACGAGCCGTTCACCGGACTCGACGTGCCCACCCAGGAACTTCTGACGGACCTGTTCAGGCAGCTGCGCCAGGAGGAGAAGGCGCTGCTCATGACAACTCATGACCTCCCCGCGGCCGCCGGTATGGCGACGCGGCTGTGTCTGCTCAACAGGACCGTGATCGCCGACGGGCCACCCGACGAGCTGCGCGACCCGGCTGTCTGGCTGCGGGCCTTCGGCGTCACGAAGTCCGATCGGCTTCTGACCTCCCTGGGGGTGTTGCGATGAGCGGGCTCGGGGACGTCCTGGCAGGTCCGTGGGAGCACCTGTTCATGCAGCGGGCGTTCGCGGTGGCGGTGATGTGCGGCATCGTCTCGGGCGTCGTCGGAAGCCATGTGGTCCTACGGGGGATGGCCTTCATCGGCGATGCCGTGTCCCACTCGGTCTTTCCGGGGGTCGCGATCGCGTTCGTGTTCCAGTTCAACCTGGTTCTCGGTGGCGCGGTGGCCGGTCTCCTGACCGCGCTGGCGGTGGCGGTGTTCTCGCAGAACCGGAGGCTGAAGGAGGACTCGGTCATCGGGGTGTTCTTCGCTGCCGCTTTCGGCCTCGGCATTGTCATCCTCAGTACGGCACCCGGCTACAGCGGCTCACTCGAGTCGTTCCTGTTCGGCCAGATCCTGGGTATCAGCGACGGCGATGTGCGCACGGTCGCGGTGATGGGCCTGGTCCTGCTCGCGGTGGCGGGGGCGGTGCACAAGGAACTCGTGACGGTCAGTCTGGACCGCGAGACGGCGCGGGCAGCCGGGCTTCCGGTGTTCGCGCTCGACATCGTGCTGTACGCCCTGGTGACCGTCACGGTCGTCATCTCGCTCCAGGCGGTGGGCAACATCCTGGTCCTGGCCCTGCTGATCACGCCGGCGGCCTGCTCGCGCCTGCTGACCGACCGGATCGGCGTGATGATGACGCTTGCCCCTGCCATCGGCGCCGGGTCCGCGGTTGTCGGTCTGTATCTCTCCTACGCCTACAACCTGGCCGCCGGGGGACTGATCGTCCTTGTGGTGACCGGCGTCTTCATTCTCTGCTGGCTCCTGGCGCCACGTCACGGACTCCTGGCCGCGGGGCGCCAGCGCCGCGACCGGGGGCGGACGCCTGTCGGCAGCCACCCTTGAGACGCGTTCCGGGTTGGCCGAACCGCTGAGGTGACCCGTCGTCACCAGGACTGCCCCGGAAGACTCTTGCGGTCCTATTAAAAACGATTATCATTTTCAATGTTCGCGCACATACAAGTGCGCCCTTGATCCTTGGGGGGATCACTATGCGTATTCCCGTCCGCACGATGACCGTGGCCGGTTCGGTGGCAGCGGCGCTGGCCGTGACGGCCCTGGCGGCCACTCCGGCGACCGCGGCGACAACTCTGAGCGTCGGCCACGTCGACGTGCTCGACGCCGAGTGGGACGGCTCCGGCCTCCACCTCCACGTCCACGACGAGGAGAACGACACGGAGCACGAGCCGGCCGATGTCGTGCTGTCCGTCCCGGCCGCGGCGAAGGTCGCCAACCCCGGCTACGGCTTCCTGGGTTCCGGCAGCGAGGTCTGGCTGCTGCCGGAGGATCAGGCGGTGGCCAACGCGCGTGGGGTGCTCTTCGCGGGATTCTCCACGGAAGCCCTGACGACCGGTGTGTTCGCCGGTGACTCGGTCTCGTACCGTCTCGTCAGTGCCACCCGCGACGGAGCATCG
The DNA here is from genome assembly GCF_000373645.1 of Streptomyces sp. ATexAB-D23. GTDB lineage: Bacteria > Actinomycetota > Actinomycetes > Streptomycetales > Streptomycetaceae > Streptomyces > Streptomyces castrisilvae. The sequence continues at coordinate 18,739 of NZ_KB892011.1, forward strand.
ACCGAGGACTTCAGCGTTTACGCCGGCAGCGGCACCCGCTGGTACGACAGCAACACCGCGACCACGTCCTACAAGTCGAAGGCGTTCTCCGTGGGCGCCCACAACCACGCCAACTGGGCCTTCGAGGAGGCGGGTACGTACAAGCTGACCTTCAGCGTCTCCGGAACGGTGGCAGGGGTCACCGAGACCGCCACTGAGACGTACACCGTGGTCGTCAGTTCGTGATGGTGGCCCTGACGCGCGGCTCGCGGTCGCCGGCCGTCGCCATGACGGCTGTGTGCGCCGCGGTATTCATCGGCGCGGCGGGGCTGGTCGCCGGCGGCAGCGGGGACGCCCGCGCCGCCGGCGGCGCGGCCGTGATCGAAGAGGGCGAACTGGACCTCGTCCCGCGCATCGTCGATGGTGCGCTGAAGCTGGAGATCGACGACCGCAGCGGCGGCGCGCCCAAGGTGCGCACCCCCTCGCAGGTCGTCGTGCACGCCGGGCCGGCCACGAAGGAGACCGTGGTCAGTCCCGCGTACCCGATCCTCGGCGAACTGGTCGACGCCTACTTTCTGAACGGTTTCTTCAACTCGGGGCAGATCTACGCCCCGGAGCCGGTGTGGAAGGGCGGCGAATCGGGTGGGGGCAGCGAGGTGGGTCTCACGGGATTCGAAGGCCCGGGGCGCTTCGCTCTCTACGCGTACACGCCCGAAATGGACTCCGACGACGAGCCGGCCGTCCCGTACCTGGGCAGTGATGCCGACGCTCCCCGGTCCTTCGCCCTGTCGGCGGACGAAGGAGGGATGAAACCCACCTGGGCGTTCACGGAGGAAGGGGTGTACCGCTTGACCTTCACCGTGACCAAGGGAGAGTTGTCGGCCACCGAGACACTGGCGGTGGTGGTCGGTGACGACGTCGACCCTTCAGGGGTGATCCCCGGGGACGGAAGCGAACCCGCCGAACCGTCGGCGACTCCTCCGGTGAGCCCTTCGGCCACGCCCACACGGCCGGCTGCGCACGTGATCGACAACGGGCATCTCGACCTGGCGGCTCGCCCCGCCGATGACGGGCTCTCGTTCGAGATCAAGGAGGGCAGCGCCCAGGTCCACTCGTGGTACGAGCCCGACGAGGTGGTCCTGCATGTGAAGCCGGCGGCCAGACGCAAGGTCGCGGAGGGGTACGAGTTCGTCGGCGATGTGGGCTCCTCCATGTGGCTGCTGCCCATGCAGCAGATCGACGGGCTGGTGTGGCCGGGGTGGAGCACGGAGGAGTTCGCCACCTCGGATGTGAGGGGTGACGTCTCCTTCAGCCTGGATTCCGCCGAGGGCCCCGGCTCGGTCGCGGTGTTCTCGACCGGCGCGACGGGTTCGGTGACCATCGGTCTCGACAGCCGCGACGGGCTGCCGGACGTCCTGGCCCACTCGGCGCACGCCCATAGCCACTGGAACTGGGCGTTCACGGCCGAGGGCGTGTACCGCACGACCTTCACGGTGAGCGCCACGCTCGCGGACGGCCGTACGGTGCGTGACACCGAAACCCTCGCCTGGGTCGTGGGCAACGGGACCGACCCCTCGGCAGTGGTCCCGGGCGACGGCGGGGAGCCGACCTCGTCTCCCACGGCGACGCCGACCCCGTCGGCGTCGGAGCCTACTTCGGCGCCGTCGTCCACGCCGTCCCCACCCGGGGCGTCGGGCTCCGCCGGTCCGGAGGGCGGGTCTGCGACGGCGACGTCCTCCTCGGCCGTGGTCACCGGGCCGGCTGCCGGGAGCGGCGCGGTGGGTGCCTTCAGTGACCCGAGGCCGGCGGGTGGCCTCGCGTCGACGGGATCCTCCGCCGCCGTGATCGCGGGCATCGCCCTGGCGGCCACGGCCGTCGGAGGCGGGGTGTTCGCCGCCGCCCGACGCCGTCGCGCGGTCGGGTGAGACCGAGCCGGCGGAGCCGGGCCTGGAACGGTCCGGCTCCGCCGCCACGCGGGACCTGTGCGGTCAGTCGGAGGACCGGAGGGCGGTCCTGGGCCGGAGGGCCTCGGCGATGGACTCCTTGCGCCACCGCCTGAGCAGTTCGTGGAACGCGAACGCGCCGTGGGGGTAGGCGCTCGCGGAGTTCGGGCGGCCGAGCCCCTCACGGTTGTAGTAGCCGGGGGTGCACTCGGCGTGGAACCACTCGTGGTCAGCGGCGTCCTCGGCGAGAACGGCCAGCCAGGCGTCCTCGGCCTCGGGGGACGGTTCGATGAGGGCACGCCCGGTCTCGGCCGCGGCGACCAGGGCGGCGGCGTGTACGGCCTGCTCGTCGAGTACGTGCGTGAAGTTGACGCTGCTCGCGTTGTGCAGGGTGCCCATGTGGATCAGGTTCGGGAAGCCGTTGCCGGTGAAGCCGTGCAGAGTCCGCGGGCCCCGTTCCGCCCACGCGTGCAGCAGTTGGGTGCCGCCCCGGCCGTGGACGGGGAGCTTGCCCGAGTGGATGCCGGAGACCCCCACGGAGAACCCCGTGGCGAAGATCAGGCAGTCGAGTTCGTAGGTGTTCTCGCCGACGACTGCCCCGTGCTCCGTGATGCGCTCGATGCCGTGGGTGTCGGCGGTGTCGACCAGGGAAACGTTGTCGCGGTTGAACGCGGCGTAGTACGTGTCGGAGAACGTGGGGCGCTTGCAGGCGTACCGGTACCAGGGCTTGAGTTTCGCCGCCGTCCCGGGGTCGGTGACGGTCTGCTCGACACGGGCGCGCAGTTCGTTCATCTTCGCGGCGTCGGCCGCTTCGTAGGCCGCTTCGAAGGCCGCCCCCTTCTCGTCGCGGCGGAAGCTCGGCAGGAGTTTTTCCAGGAGGGCGGCCGAGGCGGTCCACCCGTCTGCCACCAGGTCGTGGCCGGCCGGCTCGCCGGAGACGATCCGCAGGAAGTTCTCGCGGCGCTCCCCGGCCCAGCCGACGTGATCGGCACCGACGTCCTCCGCGCTGGTGCGGCGGTTGGCGCGTACATCCACGCTGGACGGAGTGCGCTGGAACACGTAGACGTGCTGGGCGTCCTCGGCGAGCATCGGGATGGCCTGGACCCCCGTGGCGCCGGTGCCGACGATGCCCACGCGCTTCCCGCTCAGGCCGGTCAGACCACCCTCCGGTGTGCCCCCGGTGTAGGCGTAGTCCCAGCGGGACGTGTGAAAGGTGTGGCCCCGGAAGCGCTCGATGCCGGGTATCCCGGGCAGCTTCGGATCGGACAGGGTCCCGGTGGACGTGACGACGTACGTGGCGTGGAAGGCGTCACCCCGGTCGGTGGCCACGAGCCACCGCTCGGACGCCTCGTCCCAGGTGAGCGAGGTGACCGCGGTGGAGAACAGGGCGTCCGGATAGAGGTCGTACTTCCGGGCGACGCGCATGGCATGACGGCGGATCTCCTCGCCGGGGGCGTACTTCCACTCCGGCACGTATCCGGTCTCGTCCAGCATCGGCAGGTAGACGTGCGACTCGACGTCGCAGTGGATGCCCGGGTAGCGGTTCCAGTACCAGGTGCCGCCGAAATCGCCGCCCTTCTCCACGATCCGTACGCGTCCCACGCCCCGCTGTCGCATCCGCGCGCCGGCGAGGATGCCGCCGAAGCCGCCGCCGACCACCGCGACATCCACGGTGTCCCGCACCGGTTCGCGCTCGGCGGCCTCACCCGCGTAGGGATCGTCGGCGTAATACCCGAACTCGGAGTCCGTCGACCGGTATTGGCGGGCGCCGTCGGGTCGCACCCGCCGCTCGCGTTCCAGCCTGTAGCGCTGCCTCAGGGCGTCGAGCCCGGCAGGGTAAGGGGTTTGAGTGATCGTCATGTGGGGGTCTGCCTCCGATCGGGCGGCCGCGCCGGATCGAGCAGCCGCCATCCGCTACGGTAGCAACTACCGGACAGCACTGTCCGGTTGTTGCGCAGGTGACCCTCACGCGCGCGCAGGGCGCCGCCGCGCCCCCGTACGGGCCGGGCGAACCACCTGGCCCGGCGGGCTCCCGCAGACAGGAAGAGTGATCCCTCCATGCGACGACTCCCGGTCCGTTCCCTCGCGGTGCTCGCCACCGTCGGCACGCTGGCCCTCGCCGGATGCGGTACGGAAACCGCCGGCGGCGGCGCACCGGCCGCCGCCCCTGCCGACAGGACCATCCGCGCCCACCAGGTCATGCGGCTGACCGAGGCGCACGCGGAGACCGGCATGACGTTGCTCGAAGGTCCGACCTTCGACGAGAACGGCGACCTGCTCGTCGTCGACGTCACCGCACCCGCGGGGGAGCCGAAGGTGATGCGGGTCGACGTGAGGAAGAAGACGTCGAAGGCCGTGCACACGGATGACCGAGGGGCCTACACCTCGGCACAGTTCAGTCCGTACGACGGCCGCCTCTACCTGACCGACTACGCCCACGGCGAGGTCGTCAGCCTGGCACCGGACGGAAGCGACCCGCGGACGTTCTTCTCCGGCGAAGTCGACGGAGCCGTGATGAACCCGGACGACATCGCCTTCGACAAGCAGGGCAACCTGTACGTCAGCGACTCACGCGGTCTGTCCACGGGCGACGCGCACGGGCGTGTGGTGCGGATCGAGCGGGACGGCAAGAAGTCCACCGTCCTCGCCGAGGGCCTCGCCCCGGTGAACGGAATTTCCTTCGACGCGGACTACCAGGGGCTGTGGATCAGCGAACTCACGCAGGACCGGATCTCCTACCTCCGCCTCGACGGAGCGGGAACGGTGACCTCCCGGCACACCGCCATCCGCGTGGACGGCGGGATCGCCCAGACCGATTCGATCGCCGTGGACGCGGACGGCAACCTCTACCAGGCACTCCACGGCCGGGCCGCCATGATCGTGTACAATAAGCACGGCGAACGCCTGGCGACCGTCGAGATCCCCGCAGGCACCAAGGGGCTCGAATCGGCGACGAACGTGGCGATCACGCCCGGCGGGACCAAGGCCTACATGACCGTCAGCGGACCGGGCGGCGGCTACCTGTACACCTTCGACGCGCTGGGGAAGGGCATCCGGCAGTCCAACGGGGGCTGACACCCCCGGCGCTCACCCCTCGAAGGGCCGGACCGGCCCCACTTCCACATCGAGGAGCCGCCACGCCGCCTTCGCCCGGCGCTCCCGCACCTCGCGTGTGGGACCGCCGGTGGCGCCGGAGACCATGGCGACGGCGAGCATGAGGTCGCCCGACGCGCCCAGCCGGTGCCTCTTCGGCAGGTGCCGGCGCAGCGCGGACTCGACCCGGTCCGAAAGGACCAGGGCATGGGCGAGGGCCTCCGAGTGGCCGGCGGCCCCGTTGCTGTGCAGCAGGCCGAGAAAGGCGGCCGACTCCGTCAGGTGCCAGGTCAGAACGCCGAGGACATCGGCGAAGCGCGCGGCCTCGGCCGCGGCCGCCTGCTCGACCTGCCGCACGTTCTCCTCCAGGACCGCGATCGCCACGGCCGCCCGGTCGGGGAAATGCCGGTACAGGACGCCCTGTCCGACCCCGGCGCGACGCGCGATCGCGGAGAGCGGGGCATCCAGTCCTTGGGTCGCGTAGATCTCCCGCGCGGCGGCGATCAGAGCGTTCCGATTGCGGGCAGCCACTTTCGGCCCGTGATTCGCGGGCCGCCGCTCGGCGGGCACAAGGGGCTGGCTCATCCCGGAAGCGTACCGGCCGGTCGTCGGACCGGGCCGCCGCAGGAGCCCGGGTCCGTGGCGCCGCCTGTGAGCGGCGGGGGTGGGTCGGAGGGCGATGAGGGCCTTGTGGGCACGCCGGTCGACGCCGTCGGGCCCGTACCTGCCGCCGTGCCGGCAGGAGGTCACCGGCTCAGCACATCGCTGCTGCTCGCATCGGGTGGTGCTCCTGGTAGGGGTCTTCCGCAGCAGTGGAGGTACGGGGCCGGGATTCGCGCCGGACCCGGCCGCACCGCACGGGCCGGCTCACCGAGGACTTCGCCCCGGCCGTCGCCGACCGGGCCCTGGCCGGTCTCCCCGTCGCGGGAGACGGCGACGAGTCCGGCCGCTGACCGCCGGCACGGGCTGAGCCCGCCTCCCGCGTCACAGCGCGACCGCCCCCACCACGGCCGCCGCCGCCACGATCACCAGCCCCACGACGTTGACGGCCATGTCCCGTTTCCAGGAACGGCGTTCGGCTCCGGCGTCCAGGGTGAGGACCGCTGGGTCGTCGGGGGAGTAGTGGACCGTGACGTCCCGGCCCTGTGATCCGGCGGGGTCGCGCAGCCCCGACTCGCAGTAGGCCGTAACGGCCGTACCGTCGAGGGTGGTGAAGGTGATGACCGGAACCACGTACGTGGAGGTGTGTCCGTCGTCGTCGGTGCGGACGCTCTTGAGTACGGCGACGACACGGCCGGGCACGGCGGCCATGGCGGCCAGGGTGTCGAGGCGGCGATTCCTGTCCCGCACGTTCCCGGGCAGGTGGTACGCGCCGGAGAGGGCCCACGGCCCGCAGAAGCCGAGCAGGGCCCACGGCCAGCCCCGGTCGATCGCGGCGACGACGACCAGACCGGCGTAGAGGAGGAAGACGGCGAAGGCCGGCGGCCCGAGCCCGCGCCCGCCCTCGGAGAGGTCATCGGTGAACCGGAAGGCGTGGGGCCTGCCGGGCGGATAGCGGACGCCGATCTCCCGGCCCGTCCACGCCACGCTGATCCTCTCGCCCCGCTCCCCGTCGTTGGTGACGGTGAACTCCTGCCCGGTGGAGGGGTCCTGGAAGGAGACGACCACGGCGATCCCGTCGTGCGGGGAGCTGCCGTGCCGGGGTTCCCCCACCCGTTCGATCCGCCCCTTCACCCGGACCGCCCGCTGCGCCCGGGTCACCCCGGCCAGCGACATCCCGTAGCCGATCAGCGCGACCGTGCCGAACACACCGCACCACAGCACCAGATATCCGTGCCAGCCCATCCGTCTTTCCTCCTGTCACTTCGGGGACGGCCACCGGGCGCACCCCTGCCGTCCGGAACACCGCGGTCCGGCGCGCCTCACCGCGAGGGCTCGCGCCGTACCACTTCGCCCTCTCCATTCGCCTCCAGCGACGCCGTGCCTTCGGGCCCGGTCACGACGATCCTGATGACGAGGGAGCCGGTGAGACGGTCGGCGGTGATCTGCCAGGTGCGGAGGGAGCGGACACCGAGGGTGGAGGTGGCCTCTTCGACCAGGGCGGGGAAACGGCCGTAGGGCAGCGCACGGGGATCGAGCCTCGGGGTCTGCGCACCGGCCGGCGAGAACACGACCGACAGCAGGCGTTCCCGCACGACGACGGTGAGTGCCCGGTGTGTGTCCTCGCCCCCGGTGAGCGTGCCCACGGCCCGGTCCAGCTCGCCCGTGTCGAGAAACGACTGTCCCGGTCCCAGGGAGACCGTTCCGGACGCCGACGACGACACCGTGGTGGACGACGTGGCGGAGACGGACGGTGGCGCGCCCGGGGGCGGTTGCGCGGTGTCGTCCCGGTCGAAGAGGTCCGCGCGGAACAGCAGGACCACGACGGCCGCGCCGAGCAGCAGGCCGAGGAGCAGGACGAAGCCGAAGGCACAGCCCTCCGGAGGCGCGGCCACCTCGGCCGTCCCGGGCGCCGAGTCGATGCGGGCCGCGTCCACCCGGTCCTCCCACTCGGGTGTCGGCCGCTTGACGATGCGCGCCCGCCACGGGCTGTCCGGCGGGTACTGGACGACCACGACGCCGCGCGGCCGGTAGTCGGACAGATCCACGAGGTTGATGTCCTGCGTGATCTTCACCCGGTACGCCGGCCCGTCGTCCGGTGCGACGGTGAGGTCGAACCGCACCGGTATGTCGCCCGACTCGCCCCCGACGGCTTCGAGGCTCTCGATCATCGCGAGCGCCGTCCGCGGCACGACCGCCGCCTCCCGGGCACGCCTCGGCGCTCCGGCGAGGAAGAACAGCAGCCCGTAGAGCGCGGGCAGGACCAACCCGGTGACGAACAGGGGTACGTTCTCGGCGATCCCGCCCACGACGAGCGCGGCGAGCGACGTGCCGGCCACACCACCGGTCAGCAACCCCCGCGCGAGGACGAGGGGCGTACGGTGCGTGGGCGGCGGCGCACCCGTGGTGATCGTCATACGGGCGATTGTGCTGGGCCCGGGTGACGTCCGGTAGACCTCGGTGTGACCTTCCGGCAGGAGGCGGGGGAGCGCCTGTCGCTGATGCCCGCGGTCGCCGCCTCGTCGTCGCGTGGGCCACGACGGTTCATCAGGTCAACCTCGGTCCGGTCCTCGGACAGACGGGTGAGGAAGGCCGTGGCCATCAGCGGGCGTCCGGCGTTGTGGCCACACGAACAGCACGAACAGCACGGACAGCACGGACAGCACGGACAGCACGAACAGCACGGACAGCACGGACAGTACGAACAGCGCGGACGGCCCGGACTCAGGCGTGGGCAGGGCCTTTGGTGGAGACCGGCGGTCCGGCCGGTGGCGCGGGCTGAGGGAAGAAGCGGCGGGCGGCCAGCGAGACGTGGACCAGGCCGATGAGGACCGGCACCTCGATGAGGGGGCCGACGACTCCTGCGAGGGCCTGGCCGGAGGTGGCGCCGAAGGTGGCGATGGCGACCGCGATCGCGAGCTCGAAGTTGTTGCCCGCGGCGGTGAACGCCAGCGTCGTCGCCTTCGGGTAGCCCAGTCCGACCGCGCGGCCGGCGGCCAGGGACCCGGCCCACATCACGGCGAAGTACACCAGCAGGGGCAGTGCGATCCGTGCGACGTCCAACGGCTTGGAGGTGATGGCGTCGCCCTGGAGGGCGAAGAGCACGACGATGGTGAACAGCAGTCCGTACAGGGCGAACGGGCCGATGCGCGGGATCAGTTTCGTCTCGTACCAGGCGCGGCCCCCGGCCCTCTCGCCGAGGCGGCGGGTGAGGAAGCCGGCGAGCAGCGGGATGCCGAGGAAGATCAGGACGGAGCGGGCGATCTCCCACACCGACACGTCGAGGGTGGTCTGCTCCAGGCCGAGGAGGCCGGGCAGGGCGGTCAGGTAGAACCAGCCGAGCGCGGCGAACGCGATCACCTGGAAGACGGAGTTCAGGGCGACGAGCACGGCGGCGGCTTCGCGGTCGCCGCGGGCGAGGTCGTTCCAGATGATGACCATGGCGATGCAGCGGGCGAGTCCGACGATGATCAGGCCGGTGCGGTACTCGGGCAGGTCGGGAAGGAAGACCCAGGCGAGCGCGAACATCAGGGCCGGACCGACGATCCAGTTCAGGACCAGGGACGGGACGAGCAGGCGGCGGTCGCGGGTGACGGTGTCCAGACGGTCGTAACGGACCTTCGCCAGGACTGGGTACATCATCACGAGCAGACCGAGCGCGATCGGCAGCGAGACCCCGGTGACCGTGACCTTCGCGAGCGCGTCCCCCAGGCCGGGCACGAGACGCCCCAGACCGAGACCGGCGGCCATCGCGATCAGAATCCACACGGCGAGGAAGCGGTCCAGGAACGACAGCCGGCCGGCCACCGGGCCGGCCCGCCCGGCCGCGGTGGCGGCTTCGGCGCTCATGAGGCGGTCTCGGCGGCGGCGACCGTGGGCAGCGGCTGCCCGGCGGGCCGGCTGAGGATCGCGGCCAGGTGATCGGTCGTCTCCGGCAGCAGCCGGTAGTAGACCCAGGTCCCGCGTCGCTCGGAGTCGATGAGCCCGGCCTGCTTCAGCAGCTTCAGGTGGTGGGAGATGGTCGGCTGCGACAGGTCGAAGGCAGGGGTGAGGTCGCAGACGCAGACCTCCCCGCCGGCGCGCGAGGCGATCATCGACAGCAGCCGCAGCCGTACGGGGTCGCCCAGGGCCTTGAACACCTTCGCCAGACCGGTGGCCTGATCCTCGTCCAACGGGACGGTCAGCAGGGCGGGACAGCAACCTTCGGCGCCGCCCCGGCCGAGCACCACAAGCTCTTGTTTCGACATGCTTCTATGTTGACGTTTTTCGATGCAAGGCGCAAGGTTGCATCGACAGACATCAATGCAACCCGATCGGGGAGACCGTCATGTCCCGTGCCCAGCTCGCGCTCAACGTCGCCGACCTCGAAGCATCGGTCGCCTTCTACTCCAAGCTGTTCGGCGTCGAACCCGCCAAGCGGCGCCCCGGCTACGCGAACTTCGCGATCACCACCCCGCCGCTCAAGCTCGTCCTCATCGAGGGCGAGCCGGGCCAGGAGACCCGCCTGGACCACCTCGGTGTCGAGGTCGACTCCACCGACGAGGTCACCGCCGCCACGACCCGGCTCAAGGACGCCGGCCTCGCCACGTTCGAGGAGAACGACACATCCTGCTGCTACGCCCTCCAGGACAAGGTGTGGGTCCACGGCCCCGGCAAGGAGCCGTGGGAGGTCTACGTCGTCAAGGCCGACGCCGACCGGATGGGCAAGAGCCGGGCCCTTGAGGATGACGCCTGCTGCGGCGGCCGGGACGAGAACGCGCAGCCCGCCGCGGGCTGCGCCTGCGGCAGCTGAGCGTTCCCGCGCATCCTGTTCGTTGAGCCCTTCCTTCCCGCGGCGTCGGCCCGCGCGGGAGGGGAGGGCTCGATCGGCGTGGTGCCGGTGCTCCGGCCCGGACCGCCGGGCAAGGCCCCTGCGATCATGTGTCCCATGGGTGAACTGGTGGAACGCGTCGATGAGCGGGACCGCGTCATGGCGGTCGTCGAGCGCGGCGAGGCCATCCGGGAGCGCTGGCTGCACCGCGTCGCGACGATCGTGTGCCGCGACGGCGACGGACGGTTCCTCGTGCACCGTCGCCCGGACCGCACGTCCCGCTTCCCGGGGCAGCTCAACGGGATGCTCGGCGGCGCCGTCGACGTGGGTGAGTCGTACGAGCAAGCCGCGGCCGGGGAACTGGCGGAGGAGCTCGGGGTCCACGCCGAGCGGGTACCCCGCGTCGCCGTCCGCCGTCCGCGAGACGGGCTGGCCGCCCCGCGTACTTCTTGTGCCCCCGGCGTGGCCGCGGCGGCGGGGTCCGCCGACAGCCCTCGGAGCGGGAGCGGAGACAGGAAACGGTGTTGCGTCCCGTGGGGGCGGGCGTGGAGGCTGTGCGGCCGGAGGTGGTGAAGATGGTCAAGGTCGAGTTGCGGCTGTCGGTGCGCGACCTGGTGCCCGCGGATCTGGAGCACTGCGGTTGGTCGGGGTCCGAACAGCATCTGGCCGGCGTCGCACGGGAGTTGGAGCGCGCCCGGCTCGGGGAGGTCGACTATCTCGCTGTCTGCCCCCCGACGGGCATCCCCGTGGCGAAGGGCGGAGTCGACTACCGGGCCGAGGAAGGCGCCGGAACTCTGTGGCAGCTGGCGGTCCACCCCGCGCTGCAATCGTGCGGCATCGGCACGCTCCTGGTGGAGGCGGCGGAGCGGCGCATCCGGGAGCGGGGTCTGCGGCGGGCGGAGCTCGGCGTGGAGGAGTGCAATCCACGGGCTCGGGCGCTCTACGAACGGCTCGGTTACGTCGCGTTCGACCGTCGGCCGGACTCGTGGGACGAGACGGCCCCGGACGGCTCGTCGCGCCGCTACGAGACGGTGTGCACGTTGATGCGCAAGGACCTCTCGTAGGTTCCGGCTGTCCCGGACGAGGCGCGGCGGGCCCCCACCGCGCCTCACCTCCAGCCGTCCCGGAGGGTGTTGAGACGGGCGGCCTGACGCGTCAGGTGGTCGCGTTCCGCGAGCCCGGGGGCCTGGTGCGCGGCCTCGGCGTACAGCCGCGCCGCCGTCTCCCGGTCGCCGGCCCGCTCGTGGAGGTAGGCCGCCACCGCGGTGTGCCGGGGCAACGACCCGTCCAACGCCGCGAGTTGCGCCAGACCGGCGCGCGGGCCGTCCGCCTCGCCGACCGCCACCGCGCGGTTCAGCCGTACGACGGGGTTGTCCGTCAGGAGGGCCAGCTCGTCGTACCACTCGACGATCTGCACCCAGTCCGTCTCCTCGGCCGTGGGCGCGTCCGCGTGGAGGGCCGCGATGGCGGCCTGGGCCTGGAACTCGCCCAGCCGGTCCCGCGCGAGCGCCGCTTGCAGGATCGCCACGCCCTCGGCGATCGAGGCGGTGTCCCAACGGCTCCGGTCCTGCTCGGCCAGCGGCACCAGGCTCCCGTCGGGCGCGGTCCGGGCGGGGCGCCTGGCGTGGTGGAGCATCATGAGGGCGAGCAGCCCCGCCACCTCGGGGTGGTCGACCAGGGCCGCGACCTGCCGGGTCAGGCGGATCGCCTCGGCGGCCAGGTCGACATCGCCGGAGTAGCCCTCGTTGAAGACCAGATACAGGACGCGCAGCACCGTGGCGACATCGCCGGGGCGGTCGAACCTCCGGCCGTCCAGAGTGCGTTTGGCCCGGCTGATGCGCTGCGCCATGGTCGCCTCGGGCACCAGGTACGCCTGCGCGATCTGCCGGGTGGTCAGCCCGCCGACGGCGCGCAGGGTGAGCGCGACCGCCGACGACGGCGTCAGTGACGGGTGCGCGCACAGGAAGTACAGCTGGAGCGTGTCGTCGTGACCCGGCGCGGGACCCGGCGTGGGTTCCTCGTCGGCGAGGTCCTCACGCCGGCGGCGCGAGGCATCCGCGCGCGTCGCGTCGAGGAACCGGCGCCAGGCCACGGTGACCAGCCAGCCCTTGGGATCACGCGGAGGGTCGGCCGGCCAGACCCGGACCGCCTCGATCAGCGCGTCCTGGACCGCGTCCTCGGCCGCCGCGAAATCTGCTCCGCGGCGGACGAGGACGGTGAGCACGCTCGGCGTGAGACTCCGGAGCAGGGTCTCGTCCATGGAAGAGGTCACTCCGTGATGGTGGGCGGTGCGGTCAGGAACGGGCGCACCTCCAGCCACTCGTGGATCGGCCTGCCGCCCGCCCCGGGGGCGGCCGACAGCTCCCCGGCCAGTTCGTAGGCGCGCTCCTGGCTGTCGACGTCGATCACCATCCAGCCGGCGATCAGGTCCTTCGTCTCGGCGAACGGGCCGTCGGTCACCGGCGGGCGCCCCTCGCCGCCGTACTGGACCCAGGCCCCCTCGGGGGCGAGGGCCTGGCCGTCGACGTACTCGCCGGTCTTCTCCAGCCGGGCCGCGAAGTCGTTCATGTACTGCATGTGCGCCGAGATCTCCTCCGGCGTCCACCGGTCCATCGGCACGTCGTTGACCGCTGCCGGGGCGCCGCGGTAGTGCTTGAGCAACAGGTACTTCGCCATGGTCTCTCTCCTTGCCGGTGCGGCCCCTTGCGGCCGCTTTCACTACGGGGACGGAGCCGGTGACGGGTTCTCGACATCCTCGCCCGATCTTTTTTCCGGTTCCGTTCCGGGACCGGTCCATGATCCGCGAACTGTGGACGCCGCGCCTGCGGACGATCTAGCGTCGGGCGGGACAGCGACGGTGCCGCACCTCGCGCGGCACCGCACCGGCACACGGGGAGATCATGACCCACGGCAACGCGTCCACCGAGAACACCGAAGCCCCCGTCACCTTCATCACGGGCGGTTCGAGCGGTATCGGGGCAGAGAGCGTGCACCGCCTGCTCGGTCTCGGCCACCGGGTCGCGGCGACCGGGCGCAGTGCGAAGAAGCTGGCCGCGCTGGCCGGCGCCGCGGCCGATGCGGGCACGGGCGACCGGCTGCTGACGTTCGAAGGGGACGCGGCGGACTGGGGGCATGTGTCGGCGGCCGTCGAGGAAACCGTGCGTGTGTTCGGTCGACTCGATCACGCCATCGCCAACGCCGGGTACTCGGCCGATGCCCACGTCGAGACCGGCGACCCCGAGAAGTGGCGGGGCATGGTGCTGACCAACGTGCTGGGCCCCGCCCTGCTGGTACGGGCGGCGCTCCCGGCACTGAAGGAGAGCCAGGGCCGGATCGTGCTGGTCGGGAGCGTCGCGGGGTTCAAGAACACTCCCGGCAACCTCTACTCGATGACGAAGTTCGCGGTGACCGGCCTCGCCGAGAACGTCCGCATGCTGACGACCGGCTACGGCGTCGGGACGACCCTGATCGCGCCGGGCCGGGTGCTGACGCCGTTCTGGGACGACCGTCCGGGCGGCGCCGAGGCGGCCGGCCCGATGATCTCCGCCGGGCAGCTGGTGGACACGCTCGTCTGGGCGATCTCCCAGCCCCGCGGCGTCGACGTGAACACGCTGGTCGTCCGGCCGATCGGCCAGCCGAACTGACGCGGCCGCCCGGTGGCCGTACGGGTGAGCGCCGACGCGCGTCCCTCCGCGGTGTCCGCCCGGTGCCTGGAGAGCCTGCCGAAGCGGCACGGCGGCACGGCGGCTCGGCGGCACGGCGGCACCAGCCGTCCGGACTCCGGCCCCCTGGACGGTTCAGGTCCCGGTGTCCCGTTCGGAGACGGTGAACAGCGCGCCCTCGGGATCGCGGATCACGTACGCCGTTCCCGGGAGGCCCCCCGCGGGGGCCGCCTCGCCCCCGGCGGCCACCGCCGCGGCCGCCGTCGCGTGGCTGTCCTCCACGAAGAAGTCGATGATCCAGCGGGCCCGGACCCGTGGGTCGGGATCGTTCTCCACACCCCCGCCGCGCAGTGTCACCACGGTGTGCCCGCCGGCCCGGACGAGCACGCTCTCCTGCACGTAGTCGACCGTGCACCGGCTCTGCGGCTTGGCCCAGCCGAACACCTCGGCATAGAAGATGGCCGCCTCGAAGGCGTGGCGTGCCTGGAGGTCGACGCGTGCCGGTGCGCGCGGGCCGTCCGACCAGACGGGTGCGGGGCCCTCCCAGAATCCGAAGGCGGCCCCTTCGCGGTCGGCCGCGATCGCCGCCCGTCCCTCGCCCAGGGGAAGGGGCCCCACGGCCAGCGTGGCGCCGCGTTCCCTGATCCGGTCGGCCGTCTCGTCGGCAGCCGGTACGGCGAAGTACGGAATCCACGCGGGTGAGGGGGCGGCCGGGCCGGGGCAGCCGATCCCGGCGACTCCCCTGCCGTGGGCGTGGGCGAGGACGAAATCGCTGCCGAGACTGCTTTCGTGGTACTCCCACCCCATGACCTGGGCGTAGAACGCCCGCGACGCGCGCAGATCGCGCGCCGTCAGACTCACCCAGCAGGGCGCACCGGGCACTGGCGTCTTCCATTCGAGGCTGGGCATACGGCACTCCTTCGCCGGCGGGCGCTCCCAGAAGAACGATCCTCCCGCGGCCCGGGACGCGCACCCGGCCACTTCCCTGTCCGCGCCCGATTCCGCAGGGCGGCGTCCGTGGCCGGGAGACGCGGTGTTCTCGCCTTCCTCGCCCGACACGGAACCGGGGGAGTGCCCGGAGGGTGCTCAGGGGGAGGAGTCAGGCCTCCCGGCCCTGGTCCTCCTCGTCGTCCGTCGTACGGACGGCGGCCTCCTCGGCGGAGGCCGCACCACCGTCGATGCCCACGTCGTCGGCGTAGACGTCGGTGCGCCGTCCGGGCACGTCGTCCGCCGCGCTCAGCCGGCCGGAACGCGTGTCGCCGTCCTTCGGCTCCACCGGTTCGCCCTCGCCCTCGGGCAGGTCACCGATGCCGTCGCCGTCCGGCGGCTCGACGTCCTCGACCTCCTGGGCCAGGCGCTGGTCGAGGGACTCGCCGCGGCGCTCCTCCTCGCCCGTCGTTCCGTACTTGTCGACGGCCAGCGGACGCTCGGGCGGGGAGTAGCCCTCTTCCATCTGGTCGTCCAGCCCTCGTTCGCCGAGGGTGTTCTCCATGTCGAGTTCGTCGTTCGGCGGGTCCTGGCCGTCGTCCTGCGGCTGGTAGACGTCGTCGCCACGTGCCTCGGTCGGCATGATTCGTCCTTCCGTCGGAGGCGTCATGGGTGCCTGGGGCGCCACCGGGTGGCATTCCGCCACCCGGCCGCTTTCCCTTCACGCCCTTGCGAGTGCCCTGCCGGGCACGGTGAAAACACCCTGTTTGTCACCCTAGGTGTGCGGCTGTTCCGCGTCCTCCCGGGCGGCCTCGTTCCGGGATCGGCGCATCCTCACAGGGCCGGCGGGAAGCGGTCCCACGCACGGTGACCCGCGAGAAGCGCGGCGACGCCGTCCAGCACGGTGGACGCGGCGCCGCCCGACACCACCCCGGCCGCGTCCGCGGCCAGGCCGGCCTTCTCCAGCACCGTCGCCCCGTCGCCCCAGGCGCCGACGGCCTTGCCGTGGCGGAACGCCTCGGTGACCAGGAGCAGGACGCGCGGGTCGACGCCGGTACGCGCGGCCGCGGCGTCGTCGGTCTTGGCGTCGCGGGCCCCGTACGCGTCGGCGGCCGGAGCGGGGGACCCGGCCAGGAGGACCGCGTCGAACTCGGTCGACCGGGCGGTGGTGAAGGTGCGCTGCACGGCGACCGGGCCGCCGCCGGCCGCCAGCTCGCCGCCCGTCGGCGCGATGACCAGCGGGACCATCCCGGCGTCCAGGATGGCCCCGCGCGCCTCCCGCACGGCGTCCAGACCGGTCTTCCCGTCGGTGACGATGCCGATCACCCGGCCGTCGACCGGCCAGGTGCGGCCCAGCTGGGACAGCGCGGGGCTCGGCTCGACCGACGCCAGGGCCACCGTCGCCTCCGGTGCCTCCAGGCCCAGCCCCTGCGCGACCCGCGCACACAGTTCCGGGTCGATGTTGGCGAGCGACCTGAGCCCCCGCTCCTTGACCGCCGGCTCCCAGCACTTGCCGAGTTCGAAGGTGTACGCGGCGACGATGTGCTCGCGCTCCGTCGGCGTCATGCTCAGCCAGAACAGCCGGGCCTGGCTGAAGTGGTCGTCGAAGGAGGCCGCCGCGTCCCGTACCTTGCGGGCCGCCGGGACCTCGGCGGGCACCTCGATGTACGCGCCGGTGTCCGCGCCCGCGACGAACGGGCAGCCGCCGTCCAGCGAGTTCGGCCGGTACGGGGCGACACCCCGGTGCACGGCCGTCTGGTGCATGCCGTCACGCAGCATGTCGTTGACCGGCGTGTGGGTCCGGTTGATCGGCAGCTGCGCGAAGTTGGGTCCGCCGAGCCGGGTGATCTGCGTGTCGACGTACGAGAAGAGACGCCCCTGCATCAGCGGGTCGTTGCTGACGTCGATCCCCGGAACCAGATGGCCGACGTGGAAGGCGACCTGCTCGGTCTCGGCGAAGTAGTTCGACGGGTTCGCGTTCAGGGTCATCAGACCGATCGGGCGAACCGGCGCCAGCTCCTCCGGAACGATCTTCGTCGGGTCCAGCAGGTCGATCCCCTCGAACATCTCGTCCTCGGTGTCGGGGAACGTCTGCACACCCAGCTCCCACTGGGGGAAGGCGCCCGCCTCGATCGCGTCGGCCAGGTCACGCCGGTGGAAGTCCGGGTCCATGCCCGCGGTGAGCTGCGCCTCCTCCCACACCAGCGAGTGCACACCCAGCTTCGGCTTCCAGTGGAACTTCACCAGCGTGGTCGCGCCCTCGGCGTTGACCAGCCGGAACGTGTGGATGCCGAAGCCCTCCATCATCCGGTACGAACGCGGGATGCCCCGGTCCGACATGTTCCACAGGGTGTGGTGGGTCGCCTCGGTGTGCAGGGTGACGAAGTCCCAGAACGTGTCGTGCGCGCTCTGCGCCTGCGGGATCTCACGGTCCGGGTGCGGCTTGCCGGCGTGGATGATGTCGGGGAACTTGATCGCGTCCTGGATGAAGAACACCGGCATGTTGTTGCCGACCAGGTCGAACACGCCCTCATCGGTGTAGAACTTCGTCGCGAACCCCCGGGTGTCGCGCACCGTGTCGGCGGAACCGCGCGAGCCGAGCACGGTGGAGAAGCGCACGAACACGGGCGTCTCGGCGCCCTCGGCGAGGAAGGCGGCCTTGGTGATGCCCGCCGCCGCGCCGTAGGCCCGGAACACCCCGTGCGCGGCGGCCCCACGGGCGTGTACCACCCGCTCCGGGATGCGCTCGTGGTCGAAGTGGGTGATCTTCTCCCGCAGGTGGTGGTCCTGGAGCAGCACCGGCCCCCGGGGACCGGCCTTCAGTGAGTGGTCGGTGTCGTACAGGCGCGCACCCTGCGCGGTGGTGAGGTACGCGCCGCCCTGGGCCACCCTGTCCTGCGGGGCGCCGGTCGGCTGCCCGGTGGGGCTGTACGTGTCGGGGCCGGTCTGGTCGTGCTTGGGCGGCAACGGCTCGCGCGCCTTCGTGGGCTCCTCGACCTGGGGGGCCTCGGGGCCGGGGGCGCCGGGCAGCTCGTTGCCGGGACTGATGGCGTCCTGCACCTTGCCTGCGATCTTCTCCGCGGCGGCTGACACCGGATTCTTCTTCTCGCTCACTGACTTCCAATCTCGCGGGGGGAGGGGCAGTGCCGTGCGCGGAGAGGTCGGCACGCGCTCGGGGACGGCATCGCCTGACCACGCGTACCCCCCGGCCCTCGGCGGGACACATGGGTTGCGCCATCCGGCGTCTGCGCCCCGGCCGAGGGCGCGGTCCCGCTGGGCGGAGCCCCCAGTACGCTTGCGGCCACCGAACGACATGGGGGCACAGTGAGCGAGAGACCAGCGGACAGGGCGGCGGCGAACCCGACGGCCGGGCGGCCCTGGTGGGCGGCCAACGAACTCCTCGCGTTCCTCCTGGAACTGGTGGCCCTGGCCTGCCTCTTCCGGTGGGGGTACTCCCTCGCGGACAACCTGGCCGTCCGGCTCCTGCTCGGCTGCGCCGTTCTCGCGGCGGCCATCGTGCTCTGGGCGCTGTTCGCCGCACCGCGCGCCCGCTTCCGCCCGCCGCTCGCCGGAGTGCTGGCGGTCAAGGCACTGGTGCTCGGCGGGAGCGCCTTCGCGCTGTACGGGGTCGGGCACCCCACGGCCGCCGCGATCCTGGGCGTCGTCGTCGTGATCAACACCGCCCTGGCGGAGACCTTCCGGCGCAGGGTCGCTCCGGTCCCGTAGAGGCGCGGCCGGGCGACCGGCACGGGGAGTCGGTAGCGTGGACATACCGACGAGACCGGACGCCCAGGGACCGAGTACCGGGGAAGCCACCGCCGTTACGCCCGGCCACGGCCCCTGACCGCCGCCCGGGAAGGGAAGCCGCTCATGTGCAGATGGCTGGCCTACTCCGGCACGAGTGTCGTGCTCAGCGATCTCCTCTACAAACCCGAGCACTCGCTCATCGACCAGAGCCTGCGCTCACGCATGGGCGTGGAGACGACCAACGGGGACGGTTTCGGCGTCGGATGGTACGGGCCCGGCGGGGAGACACCCGCGATCATCCGCGACACCGGGCCCGCCTGGAACAACCGCAACCTGCGTGAACTCGCTTCCCACGTCAGCTCGCCGCTGTTCTTCGCGCACGTGCGGGCGTCCACGGGCACGGCCGTCCAGCAGACGAACTGCCACCCCTTCCGGCACGGCCGGTGGCTGTGGATGCACAACGGGGAGATCGCCGACTTCCACCGCCTGCGCCGCGGCCTCGCCCTGGAGCTCGACCCGGCGCTGTTCTCCGCCCTGGAGGGGTCGACGGACTCCGAGGTGATGTTCTACCTGGCCCTGACGTTCGGGCTGGACCAGGACGTGCCGGGCGCGGTGGCGCGCATGGCCGGTTTCATCGAGCGTGTGGGGCACGACGAAGGGGTGGAGCACCCGCTGCAGATGACCGTGGCGGTGTCCGACGGCGTTCGGCTGTGGTCCTTTCGCTATTCGAGCCTCCATGAGTCGCGCTCGCTGTTTTACAGCAGCAAGGCGGAGACCGTACGCGCCCTCCACCCCGACCTGGACTTCCTGCGGGGCGTCTCCGACACCACCCGCCTGGTGGTGTCGGAGCCGCTCGGCGGCCTGCCCGGTGTGTGGAAGGAAGTGCCGGAGAGCAGCTACGGCGTCGTCCAGCCGGGTACGGACGAGTTCCTTCCCTTCGTGCCCGAACCCTTCTGAGAACGCCTCACCCTTCTGAGAACGCCTCAAGGGTGCCCGGCGAGCGCGGCGTCGATCTCCTTGAGGAACGGGTCCAGGTCGCCCGGGTCGCGCGAGGTGATGAGCCTCCAGCCTCCCGAGTCGTCCGTGACAACGGGCTCGTCCACCCAGTCGCCGCCCGCGTTGCGCACATCGGTCTGCAACGAGGCGTACGAGGTGAGCCGCTTGCCCGGGACGCTGCCGGTCTCCACCAGCATCCAGGGGCCGTGGCAGATGGCCGCGACGGGGCGGCCGGAGGCGGTGAAGGACCGCACGATGTCGCACGCCGTGCGCTGAAGCCGCAGCGTGTCGGCGTTCAGCGTGCCGCCCGGCACCAGCAGCAGGTCGTACCCGGCCGGATCGACGTCGTCGAGCGTGAGATCGGGCCGTACGGTCCTGCCGGGGTCCTTGTCGCCGACGAGGGTCTCGATGTCGTCCTTCTTCAACGCGGCGACATCGACCTGGGCACCCCGTCCCCGCAGGTGGTCGACCGGGACGACGAGTTCGTCCTGCTCCACGCCGTAGTTGGTGACGATGGCCAGTACCCTGCGCTTGCTGTCGCTGCCGCTCATGTGCGTTCGTCCTTCCGTCGTGCGGGGAACACGCCCGGTGACCTTGCTCCCGGGCGCAGCCTCTGGGTTCCCCCCACGGCGGTGCTCATCCCTACGGACCGCCCCCCTCCGGCAGCCTCCTGCGGTGCGGAGGCCCCCGCAACCGCACACACGCCGCCCGGCCCCCGCTGTAGCGGCATCCGCGGCGGGCGCTCATGGTGGGAGAGAGGGCGGGCGGCTCTCCGGCCGGTTGGGGCGCCGGGCCGCGGGTACTCGGAGCCGGCCGGTTGACGCGCCGGGCCGCGGGTACCCGGAGGCGGTCGGCGGACCAGGCCGTTCAGCGCGAGCAGGCGTTCGAGGAGTGACACCATGGCAGGTCAGACGGGCGGACCGGCGCTTCCACGGGCCCGCGGCGACCTTTCGGCGGCGGTCATCGCCCGTCTGCGGGGGAGCGGCGCACTGCCGGACCCCGCCCTCGCGGACGCGGCCGAGCCCTACGGGGACGATCTGCAACTCGCCCTGTACATCTGCTACGAACTGCACTACCGGGGCTTCGCGGAGGTCGACCCCGACCACGAGTGGGACCCGGACCTGCTCACCGTCAGGGCCGCGCTGGAACGCCGCTTCGAGTCGGCCCTGCGCGCGGACACCCCGCCGGGCACCGGTCTGACCGACGCCCTGGACGCCCTGCTCGTCGAACCCGCCGAAGGCACGGGGGTGTCCCACTTCCTCCAGGAGCACAGCACACGCGAGCGCTTGCGGGCGTACGCCGTGCAGCGCTCCCTCTACCACCTGAAGGAGGCCGACCCGCACGCCTGGGTGCTGCCCCGCCTCAGCGGGCGCGCCAAGGCGGGCATGGCCGCCATCGAGTACGACGAGTTCGGCGCCGGCCGCGCCGAACGGGTCCACGCCCAGCTGTTCGCCGACCTCATGGCGGACCTGGGCCTGGAGACGGCGTACGGCCACTACCTCGACCGGGGCCACGCGGAAATGCTGGCCCTGGTGAACCTGATGTCCCTCTTCGGCCTGCACCGCAGGCTGCGTGGCGCGCTGGTCGGCCACTTCGCCGCTGTGGAGATCACCTCGTCCCCCGCGTCACGCCGCCTCGCCCTCGCGATGAAACGGGCAGACGCCGGGCCCGCCGCCGAGCACTTCTACACCGAACACGTCGAGGCCGACGCGGTCCACGAACAGGTCGTCCGTCACGACGTCGTACGCGGTCTGCTGGACGACGAACCCGCCCTGGAGGCGGACGTCGTCTTCGGTATCGACACCACCGCCCTCCTGGAGAACCGCCTTGCCGACCGCCTCCTGACCGACTGGCGCGCCCCGGCCCGGGGTCTGTCCGGCGGATCTTCGCGGGCCCACGAGAATCCGCGGGACTGAGCCGTGGTGCGGCGGCAGGTGCGGCCCCGGCCCTTGGTGACCTGGGCGCGGGACCGGATGTGCGGGAGCGGTCGCCCCTCTCAGGAGCCGTCGTTCGCGCAGACCCGCACGGTGCGCAGCTCCGGGTCCGCCGGATCGGGCAGGTTCATGCCCGCTTCGAGGCCGCTCAGGAGGTAGCGCAGCACGGGTTCGGTCAGCCGCTCCCCGGGCAGCACGACCGGGATGCCCGGCGGATAGGGAGTGATCATCTCCGCGGCGATCCGTCCCGCCGCATGCTCCACCGGGACGTCCTCGGTGGCGGTGAAGTAGGCGTCGCGCGGCAGCCGCGCCTGCTCCATCCGCAGCTCGGACGGGGCGGGGACCGCCACCTCGGGCCCCCGGGGCAGAGAGTGTGCCCGGCGGGCCAGATCGCGCAGCGCCGTCGTGAGGCGTTTCACCGTCTCCGCGTCGTCGGCATGCGTGAGCTGGGTGCTGATGCGGCGATGGTCCATCAGGTGCGCATCGATGTGGTGGTGCTCGCGCAGCCAGTCCGCCGCGGCGTAGCCGCTGACACCGAGTTCCCGGATGTCGATGACGACCGGCAGCGGGTCGAACTCGCAGCCCGCCCCGGGGCCGCAGAAATCCTCGCGGCCGTTGACGTGCATGCCGTCGAGGGCCTCGACCTCCTCCCGCACCGAGGCGGCGAGCGCGAGCGCGTGCGACATCATTGTGTGGCCCCGCAGCGCCATCTGACGCCGCCAGCCGTCCATGCCTGCGTACAGCAGCACGGAAGGGCTGGTCGTGCCCAGAAGGTCCGCCCGGGACGCCAGCGTGCCGTGATCGATCAGATCGCCCCGCAGGTGGAACACGGAACCCTGCTCAAGGCCGCTGCCCATCTTGTGGATGCTGGTGACGCAGACATCCGCTCCGGCGTCCATCGCCCACGTCGGCAGATCCTGATGGAAGGGCAGATGCGCGCCCCAGGCCTCGTCGACGACGAGCGGACGGGACCGGCGGTGACACACTTCGGCGATGGCCCGCAGATCCGCCGCCACCCCGTACGGCGTGGGGCTGGTCACCAGTGCGCCCTTCGCGTCCGGGTGCGCATCGAATGCCCGTTCGTAGGCGTCCGGGGACGGCGGGTGTGCGAGATGCCGTTCGGTGTCCCACCGCGGTTCGATCCACACCGGCTGGATGCCGGAGAGAATCAGTCCGGAGATCACAGCCTTGTGCGCGTCCCGCCCCACGAGCAGCTTCTCGCCGTGGGCGGCGACGCTCAGCATCGCCGCCTTGACCGACAGGGAGCTGCCGCACGTCGAGAAGAACGCGTGCTCCGCGTGCACGGCGTCGGCCATCAGGGCCTCCGCGCGCCGGAGCACCCCCGACCTCGTCCGCCGGTCGTCGAGCCCCCCACTGGCCAGGACGTCCCCCAGGAAGACGGCGTCGCCGAGCACGGCCCTGACCTCCGGAGCCGCGCCGCGGGCCTGCTTGTGTCCCGGCGGAGTGAACGCCAGTTCGTCCTGCTCACGGTAGGCGGCCAGCGCGTCGAGAACGGGTGCTTCTTCGTGGTTCTTCGGCATGTCGTCCGCCTTCCCATGGTCGTCCCCGCCGATCACGCGCCACGCGGAGCTACGGAAGCGGGGTGCCGCCTGTCGCGTTCACGAATTCCCCGGTGATGAAACTCGCGTTCGCCCCCGGTTCACGACGGCTTTGCGGTCCTTCAGCAGGCGGTGGCCCGGTAGGAGTCCTCGCTGTGGTCGGGCGGCGGGTCCATGGGCCCGGTCCGGTGCCCCGCCCTGTCGATCCTGGGCGCACCGGGCACGGTTCGCGACTCGGAATCCGCACCCGTACCGCCCCGGACATGGGGGAGGGGCCGGGGGTTTTCGTACCCTCTGGGCCGGGAACGGGCCCAAGGGGGCGGAATCACGCATTCTGGTTGAAGTCGCACTCTCTGGGGATCCGGCGCAGGGAGCCTTGGAGGGGGCGCGCCCCCGCAGGACGACCGAACGGGCGGCGCGGCCGTCACCGGACAGCGAGGAGATGACATGCGTGCACTGACCTGGCAAGGAAAGCGCGAAGTCCGCGTCGAGACCGTTCCCGACCCGGTCATCCAGGACCCGGCCGACATCATCATCCGGGTCACCTCGACGGGCATCTGCGGATCGGACCTCCACCTGTACGAAGTGCTCGGCCCCTACCTCGACGCCGGGGACATACTGGGGCACGAGGCGATGGGCGTCGTGGAGGTGACGGGCCCCGAAGTGACCGCCGTGGCGCGCGGCGACCGGGTCGTCGTCCCGTTCAACGTCTCCTGCGGCACCTGCTTCATGTGCGACCAGGGCCTGTACTCGCAGTGCGAGACCACTCAGGTGAAGGAGTACGGCACCGGGGCTTCACTCTTCGGGTACACCAAGCTCTACGGACAGGTGCCCGGCGGGCAGGCCCAGCTGATGCGGGTCCCCTTCGGCAACACCCTGCCCGTCAAGGTCCCCGACGGCCCGCCGGACGACCGTTTCGTCTACCTCTCCGACGTCCTGCCCACCGCCTGGCAGGCCGTCGAGTACGCCGGCATTCCGCCCGGCGGCAGCGTCACGGTCCTCGGCCTCGGGCCGATCGGTGACATGGCGGCCCGGATCGCCCTGCACCGGGGCGCGGGCCTCGTCATCGGCGTGGACCTCGTCCCCGAACGCCTGGCCCGCGCGGCGGCGCGTGGCATCCAGGTACTGGACCTGGGCCGGTACGGAAAGGACCTGCCACAGGCGGTCCGGGACCTCACGGCAGGGCGCGGCACCGACGCGGTCATCGACGCCGTCGGCATGGAGGCCCACGGCGCACCGATCAGCCGGGCGGGCCAGTGGGCCACCGGGCTCCTTCCCGACGCCGCGGCCCGCAAGCTGATGGAACGCGCGGGCATCGACCGCCTCACCGCCCTGCTCACCGCGATCGACGTGGTGCGCCGGGGCGGCACGATCTCGGTGTCCGGGGTCTACGGGGGCGCGGCCGACCCGCTGCCCCTGCTCACCCTGTTCGACAAGCAGATCCAGCTGCGGATGGGCCAGGCGAACGTCAAGCGCTGGGTGCCCGACATCCTGCCGCTGCTCGGCGACGACGATCCGCTGGGCGTGGACGGCTTCGCCACGCACCACCTGCCCCTGGAAGACGCACCGCAGGCGTACGAGACCTTCCAGTCGAAGTCCGACGGCATGGTCAAGACTCTCCTGCGGCCCTGAACCGTCACGCGGACCGCGGTGGGCCACCGGGGGAGCGCGCCGCACGGAAGGAGTCACGGTGAACGCATCGCAAGGACTGCGCGTCGTGGTCACGGGCGCGACGGGAAACGTGGGAACGAGCCTCGTCCGGGCGCTGTCGCGGGACCCTGCCGTGGGCTCGGTCCTCGGGCTCGCCCGCCGGCTGCCCGATCTCACCCTGCCCCGGGTGGAATGGGGCAGGGTCGACCTCTCGCGCCCCGACAGCGCGCGAGCGCTCGGCCCCCTGCTGGCGGGCGCGGACGCCATCGTCCACCTCGCCTGGCGCTTCCAGCCGACGCACGACCCCGTCGTCACGTGGCGGAGCAACGTCGAGGGGTCGCTGCGGGTCTTCGACGCGGTGCGCACGGCGGGCGTGCCGGCCCTGGTCCACGCCTCATCGGTGGGCGCCTACTCGCCCGGCCCGAAGCGGGAACCGGGCGTTGACGAGCGGTGGCCGACCCACGGGTGGCCCGATGCCGCCTACTGCCGGGAGAAGGCCTACGTGGAGCGGGTCCTCGACACCTTCGAACTGCGCCACCCACAGATCCGGGTGGTGCGGATGAGGCCGGGCTTCCTGTTCAAGGAGACGGCGGCCGCCGAGCAGCGGCGCATCTTCGGCGGAAAGTACCTCCCCGGAGTGCTGCTCCGCCCCGACCTCCTGCCGTTCGTACCCGACCTGAAGGGGCTGAGGTTTCAGGTGCTGCACACGGACGACGCGGCCGAGGCGTACCGGCTCGCCGTGCTGGGCGACGTGCGCGGCCCCTTCAACCTGGCCGCCGACACCGTCACCGACGCCCGCGCGCTCGGAGAACTCCTCGAAGCCCGCGTGGTGCGCGCCCCCGTGCCGCTGGTGCGCGGAGCGCTGGCGACGGCCTGGCACGCGCGGGCGGTCCCGGCGTCGCCGCACCTCTTCGACGCCGTCCTGCGGCTTCCGGTCATGGACTGCGCACGGGCACACGAGGAACTGGGCTGGCGGCCGCGCTACTCGGCGTCCGACGCGCTGGCGGCCTTCCTGCGCGGTGTCGTCGGCGGCGAGGGCGAGGCGACCGCCCCGCTGGCCGGCAGCCGGTGGAGCTGAGGGCGGCGCCCGGACCGGAGAAGGGGAGCGCGGACTCCCGGACCGACTGACCGGCCGGGTGACGGAACGCAACATGGGCGCCCGGGTCGTCGCGGCCGAGGCCATCGCGCTCTGACCCGGCGTCAGCGCCCGCCCGCCGGCGGGGCGCTGCGCGTCCGCGGCCAGGGAATCGTGCCCGGGACGGCCTCTCGCCGTACGTTTCGACCGCCGGGGATCGGTAAACCATCCCATATGGTGCAATTCGGATACACGATGATGACCGAGCAGTCGGGACCGCGGGCCCTCGTGGAGGACGTGGTGGCGGCCGAGCAGGCGGGCTTCGACTTCTCCGTCACCTCCGACCACTACTTCCCCTGGCTGGCGTCCCAGGGACACGCCCCTTATGCCTGGAGCGTGCTGGGCGCGGCGGCGCAGGCCACGTCGCGCATCCCACTGATGACGTACGTGACCTGTCCGACGACCCGCTACCACCCCGCCGTCGTGGCCCAGAAGGCCGCGACGCTGCAACTGCTCTCCGAGGGCCGCTTCCGGCTCGGGCTCGGGTCCGGCGAGAACCTCAACGAGCACGTGGTGGGCGAGGGCTGGCCGGACGCCCGGGTGCGGCTGGAGAAACTTGAGGAAGCGGTGGAGATCATCAAGGCGCTCCTCGGCGGCGGCACCGTCAACCACCACGGCGCCCACTTCGACGTGGACAACGCCAAGCTGTGGGACGTTCCCGACGTGGCCGTACCCCTCGGTGTCGCCGTTTCGGGAGACCGGTCGTGCGAGATCGCGGGCC
Organism: Streptomyces sp. ATexAB-D23; assembly: GCF_000373645.1. Lineage (GTDB taxonomy): Bacteria > Actinomycetota > Actinomycetes > Streptomycetales > Streptomycetaceae > Streptomyces > Streptomyces castrisilvae. The sequence continues at coordinate 45,495 of NZ_KB892011.1, forward strand.
GGCTGGCGGACCTCGTCATCGCCACGGAACCCAAGGCGGAGCTGGTCACCGGATTCGAACGGCACGGTGGCGGCGGAAAGCCGAGCGTGGGCCAGCTGCCCGTCTGCTACGACACCGACCGGGACGCGGCGGTGAAGCGGGCGCACGACCAGTTCCGCTGGTCGGTCGGCGGCTGGAAGGTGAACTCCGAACTTCCGAACCCGGCCGCCTTCGACCAGGCCACGCAGTACGTCGGCCCCGAGGACATCGCCGGGTCGGTTCCGTGCGGCGACGACGTCGGGCAGTTCGTCGAGGCGGTACGCCCGTTCGTCGACGCGGGGTTCACCGAGGTCGCTCTCGTACAGATCGGCGGCGGCCACCAGAGGCCGTTCATCGACTGGGCCCAGGAGAAGCTGCTGCCCGCTCTGCGCGCCATGTGACATGCGTACGCGTCCGTGTTTCCCGGCGTCCGGCCGGGAAACACGGACGCGCGCGGAGCTGCTTCCCGCGGTCCGGCGAGGAGGACGACCGGGCGAGCGGCCGGGCGGGAAGGACGAACCGGCGGACGAAGGGCCACGGCGCCGTCGCGCCCACCGGCCACAGTGCCGGTTCAGCGGCTCACGGCCTTGAGGAGCTGCTCCTTGTTCATCGTGGAGCGGCCCTCGATGTTCTTCTTCTTCGCCTCTTCGTACAGCTGGTCCTTCGTGCGGCCCTGCGCGCCCTTGTGCGAGCGTTGGCCGCCGCGCTCGGAGGCCGATTTGGGGTCGCGCGTGGACGTCCTGCTCGCCGTCCTCGACTCACCGGAGCGGGCGCGCTCCTTGTTGACGGTGCGGGCGGCGATCTCCTTGGCGCGCTTCTCGGACGTGCCGCGCTTCTCCGCTCCCTCCTTCACATGCTCGTACTGGCGCTCGCGCTTGGGGCTCGATCCTGCCGGCATGACGCTGTCCTCCTTGTGCTGGTCCTCGATCCGTAGGGCCTGTAGGGCCCGGTCCCCGGGCATACCCCGGGTTGCCGGGGGGCCACGTCCGAAACATGGCACCGCCGACGCGGGTACGCCCACCGGGCCGCGCGCTCGGGTGACACGGCGGGCGGCCCGTGCACCCGGCCGACGGGGCCCACAGGGCCGATCGGGGCAGCCGCCGCACCGCGGACCGGTGAAGGTGCCGGCTTCGGGTACCGGGTTCGTACGAGGCTGGGCCTGTCCGGGCCCGAAGACGCACGACGCCCGTCCGGGCCCGAAGACGCACGACGCCCGTCCGGGCCCGAAGACGCACGACGAGGAGGAACCGGATGGCCGCAGAAAGGAACGCGCCGGCGGACGCCCGGCCGGGGGCCGGTGAGCGTACATGACCGCACGCACGCGCCGCGTACCGGAGATCAGCCGCCCCGACAAGGTCCTGTTCCCGGACGACGGCATCACCAAGGCCGAACTCGCCGGGTACTACCGCACGGTGGCCCGCCGCATGCTGCCCCACCTGCGGGAGCGGCCCCTCATGCTGGAACGCTTCCCCGACGGGATCGGCGGCCACGGCTTCATGCAGAAGGACGTGCCCGGCCACTTCCCCGACTGGGTCCACCGCGTCGAACTCCCCAAGGAGGGCGGCACCGTCACCTACCCGATCGCCGACGACACCGCGACGCTGGTGTACCTCGCCGGCCAGGCGTGCGTCACCCCGCACCGCTTCCTCTCCCGGGCCGACCGGCCGGACCACCCGGACCGGATGGTGTTCGACCTCGACCCGCCCCGCGACGACTTCGCCCCGGTACGCGAAGCGGCACTCGCCCTGCACGCCCTGCTGGACGAGCTGGAGCTGCCGTCCCTGGTCATGACCACGGGATCGCGCGGCCTGCACGTCGTGGTGGCGCTCGACCGCCGCGACGCCTTCGACGACGTACGGGCGTTCGCCCGCGCGGCCGCCGAGGTCCTGGTCGCCCGCAGGCCCGACCGGTTCACCACCGAGGCCAGGAAGAAGGCGCGCGGGGACCGCCTCTACCTTGACATCCAGCGCAACGCGTACGCCCAGACGGCCGTCACCCCCTACGCCGTCCGCGCGCGCCCCGGCGCCCCGGTCGCCGCCCCACTGGCCTGGGAGGACATCGAGGACCCGGACCTCGACGCCCGCCGCTGGACCCTGCGCGGCGCCGACGCGCTCCTGGCACGCAACCCCTGGCGCCACCCGCCGCGGCCCCGCTCCCTCAGCCGCGCCCGCACCCTGCTCGACGCGCTGACCGCGTAGGGCCGACCCACGACGGAGGAACCCATGTCCGGAGCGACGAAGGTGAAACGGCTGCTGGACGAGCACGGGCAGACGTACGCCGAGGAAGCCGGCATCCGGCTGAAGGACACGCCCATGCCGCTGTACCAGCTGCTGACGCTGTGCGTGCTCTTCTCGGTCCGCATCAAGGCGGACATCGCGGTGGCCGCGGCCCGCGAACTCTTCCACGCAGGGATGAGCACACCCAGGGGCATGGCCGACGCCACCTGGCAGGACCGGGTCGACGCACTGGGCCGCGGCCACTACCGCCGCTACGACGAGAGCACGGCCACCGCGCTCGGCGAAGGCGCGCGGCTCGTGCTCGACCGGTACCACGGAGACCTGCGACGGCTGCGCGACGAGGCCGGCGGCGACCCGGAGGAACTGCGCGGACTGCTGCGCGAGTTCCCCCGGATCGGGCCCGTGGGCGCCGACATCTTCAGCCGTGAGGCGCAGGGCGTCTGGCCCGAACTGCGCCCGGCGTTCGACAAGCGGGCCCGGGACGCCGCGGAGGGGCTGGGGCTGCCGCACTCCCCGGAGAAGCTGTCGGCGCTCGTCGGCGGCGACGACCTTCCCCGGCTGGCGGCCGCGCTGGTCCGGGTCGAACTGACCACATGAACCGCGCACGGCCGGCCCGTACGTCCCCCGACGGCGTCGCACCGGCCGGCAGGCCGAGGGATCAGCGCAGCTCCTGGATGCGGACCAGGTTGCCCGCCGGGTCCCGGAACGCGCAGTCGCGGATGCCGTAGGGCTGCTCCGTCGGCTCCTGCACCACTTCCGCGTCACCGGACTGCACCTTCTCGAAGGTGGCGTCGAGGTCGCGGGTGGCCAGCAGGATCCAGCCGTAGGTGCCCTTGGCCATCATCTCGGCGATGGTGCGCCGCTCGTCGTCGGTGACCCCGGGGTCCGCGGCCGGCGGGGCCAGCAGAATGGATGTGCCGGGCTGGTCCACCGGGCCGACGGTGATCCAGCGCATCCTGCCCTGGCCGACGTCGTTGCGGACCTCGAAGCCCAGCGTGTCGCGGTAGAACGCGAGCGACTCGTCCGGGTCGTCGTGCGGGAGGAAGCTGGTGTGAATGGTGATGTCCATGAAGATCATGCTAGGCAGCGCCTCCCGGCCCCGCTTCTCGATTCCTGACCGGTTGCGCCGCCCGGGGCGCCGCTCGTCCGTACCGCCCCGCTGCCCGAAGAGGCAGCATCCGATGCCCCGTGCCGGACAGCGGCGGGCTGGACGGGGCAGGGAGGCGTCCACGAGGGTGGAGGGCCGGTAGGAGGGCGGGCCGCCGCGGCCCCGCGCGGTGGGCCGGCCCCGTGCGGTCAGGGGAGATGACGATGAACGCACAGGACCACGATCACCAGCACGACGACGTCGAACGGGACCACCACACCCTGCCCCGGGAGACCGGGGGCGGGCCCGAGCGGCTGCCGGCGGACCACCTGCACGGTGAGAGCGCGCCGTCCCCCGGCACGTCGGAGACCCGCGACGGGGGCCCGGACGCCCACCACCTCTTCCGGGCCGCCGCCACCGGCCGGGCGGACGTGGTGGGCGCGGCCGGCATGGGCCTGCTCCAGCGTACGGTCGGCAACGCCGCGCTCGGCCCGGTGATCCAGCGCGCTCGGGCAGGAGGCGCCGAGCACTCCGAGGAAGCGGAGACGCGCTCGCCCGTCCACGACGTCGTCGGCTCCGGCGGCGGTACACCGCTGGACACCGAGACCCGGGTGGACCTGGAGAGCCGGATGGGTGCCGACTTCTCCGACGTGCGCATCCACAACGACTCGGCCGCGCACGAGTCGGCGAAGGGCGTCGGCGCGCACGCCTACACCGTGGGCAACAACGTCGTCTTCCAGCGCGACGCCTACGACCCTTCCTCACCCCAGGGGCGTACGACGCTGGCCCACGAGCTGACCCATGTGATCCAACAGCGCAACGGGCCGGTGGAGGGGACCGAGGCGCCGGGCGGAATCCGGGTCAGCGACCCGTCGGACCGCTTCGAACGCGAGGCCGTCGCGAACGCGGACCGGGTGCTCTCGGACCCGGCGCCCGCGTCCTCCCCGGCCCCCGCCTCCACCGCGCCCTCGGGCGCCCCCGCCGTCCAGCGGGAGGCCACGCAGGACGAGGACGAGGAACCGGCCGACGTACAGGGGTCGTTCGTCCAGCGCGCCGAGGAGAAGGGCGCGGAGGAGGAAGAGGACGACGCCGCGCCGGCCTGACGGCCACCCGCCAAGGGGGATGGCGAGGCGTCAGTTTCCGTCGGCGGCGCGCATCGTGCCGCCGAGGAACATCGACTCCGAGCACCGCGAAGGCGTACTCGCGCCCACCGGCTTGCCCACCTTGCGGCAGTCGATGGTCATGGTCACCTTGCCGCCCGCCGGGACCAGGATCGGCGTCACGAAGTGGTAGTCGGAGTCACGGAAGTTCTCCAGGCCCAGGCTCAGCACCCGGGTCTCCTTGCCGGCGGACACGACCAGCGTTCCGGCGTCGCCCTGCGGGTTCTGCACGACGATGTCGGTGAGCTGGAACGTCTTCCCGGCCGGGACGGTCAGCGCCGTTCCGACGTTCGTCCCGCCGCCCACCGAGTCCTGCACCCTGACCTGCGCACTGGTCGGGGTCGCCGCCCCCGCGTCCGCCGCCGACGAGGCGCTCGGCTCGGGTGTCGGCTTCGACCCGCCGCCGCCCGATCCGGTCCCGGCTGTCCCGCCCCCGCTGCCCGCGCTGTCCCCGGAACCGCCCGTACCACCCTGCTCCGGGGCCTTGCTCTTGTCGGCCGCGGCAGCGGAACGCACCGCCTCGGGCGTGATCGCCTCCCGTGCCGCCGACTTCACCGCCGGGCGCAGCAGCGCGTACCACACACCGACCAGCGCGATCAGCAGGACGGCCGCGGTGATCAGGGCCCGCGGCAGCCAGCGGGGGAGCAGTGGTTCCTGCTGGTACGAGCCGTCCACGAGGACCGGCTCCACCGGGTCCTGGCCCTCGGCCACCTGGGTCGCGGCGAACACCTGGAAGGGGTGCGTGACCGGGTTGCCGCGCCACATCCGCTTGACCGGGCGCACCCGCATCTTCGCGAACTCCGCCTTGCCAGGCGCCACTTGGATCTCCGTCGCGGCGAACACGACCCGGGCCCGTTCGGTCCCGGGCTGAGCGCCCAGGCGTACCGTCACCGGCGTGTTGCCCCGGTTGTCGACGGCCAGCTGATGCTGTCCGTTGCGCGCGCCGTGCGAGCTGCGCGGGACCAGCTCGGCCGTAGTCTCGGTGAACGGCAGCACCGTCACCCGGCCCTCGGGCACCACCGTCCCGTCCTGCTCGCCGGTCGGCACCACCCGGACCCCGAACGGCGTCTCACCGGCCGGCACCGTCGCGTCGCGGGGCGGCCGCAGCATGAGGGTCACGGTCCCGGAGTCACCCGGATAGAGCGACAGGACCGCCGGCTCCACCGCCGCCCAGGCGGCACACGCCCCGACCACCTCGAAGCGGTACTCCTCGACGGTCTGACCTGAGTTGCGGACCTGAAGGGGGACGGCCGTCTCCTCGCCCGGAGCGGCGATGACGGTGGTTGCGTCGAGGCTTGCCGTGAGACTCATACGCCGGACCGTAAAGTCGCGGCGGGGGTCGTACATCGGCCCCGAAGGAACACTTTCGGGCACATCCAATGCCCCCGACAAACATTCAAGTTTCCTCATCAGCAAAGAGGGGCATCTTCCGTCCGCCTCACCACCAGTGGGGCCGACGAACACGGCTGCGAGGCGTGTGCACGGTGGGCCTTCCAGCTGTTGTCCAGGGGGGAGCACAGATATGGAGCGCACTACTGTCGCGTTACGGGCCCAGGACCCGATCTCGCAGGCGGGTGTGGCCAGCCAGCTGAGAGCGCGGCCCGAAGTCAGCGTCGTGGAATGGAACGAAGAGGGGCCCTGGCCCGAGGTGGTCGTCATGGTCGTCGACGCCGTCGACGAGGACGTGCTGACGACGCTGCGCCACATCCAGCGCACGACCGAATCCCGCGCCGTGCTGGTCACCACCGACATCGACGAGCAGAAGCTGGTGAGCGCGGCGGAGTGCGGGGTCGTCGGGGTCATCAAGCGGGCGGAGTCCACGCCCGAACACCTGGTGCACGTCATAGAGACCGTCGCGCGCGGGGAGGGCCACCTGCCCTCCGACCTGCTCGGAAGGCTCCTCGCGGAGGTCGGCCGGCTCCAGGGCCAGGTGCTGGCACCGCGCGGACTGCACTTCACCGGTCTCGCCGCCCGCGAGGTGGACGTGCTGCGCCTGGTCGCCGAGGGGTACGACACCGCGGACATCGCCACGAAGCTGGCCTACTCCGAGCGCACGATCAAGAACGTCCTGCACTCGGTGATGACCCGGCTGCAATTGCGCAACCGCTCCCACGCGGTGGCGTACGCGATGCGTCAGGGTCTGATCTGACGTAGCGTCAACTCAGCTCCCCCGGGGCCCTGGTCCCGGGGGAGCTGCCCCAAAGGGCAGCGGGCGCTACCCGCCGAAAGGGCTGACTTCCCGCTGTGCGCACAGCGCACACGAGGGACCGTGTGGGCGCTGTTCTTCGGTGGGAGGTCCGGGTGCGGGGGAGAGAAGCTGTGCGATGGATTCGGTCGGCGGGACGCCCACGCGGACTGCCGGGGGCACGCCGTTCGGTGGCGCTCGTACTCCTGCTCCTGAGCACCGCGCTCGTCCCCGCGTCGGGCGCGGCGGGCGCCGCCCCCGCCGTGCCCGTACCTCCGGACCCCTGGGTCACCCCCGCGGTCCTGCACGAGGCGCTCGACCCGGGCGGTTCGACCGGCGTCGACAAGTCGGTGCGTACGCCGGCGATCCCGCCGAAGCCGGAGGTCGTCCTGCTGGTGGACGGTACGGGGAGCATGGAGAAGCCCATCGCCGACGTGCAGGAGAACCTGTCGGACATCACCGAGAAGGTCCTCGCCGAGCAGCCCGAGTCCCGATTCGCCGTCGCCACCTTCGGAGACCAGCAATTCGACCCCACGGGAGGCGAATTCGCGGTCCTCCAGGGACTGACGAACGACCTCGGCAAGGTGCAGGACGGCGTCGACGCGCTCACGACGGACCGGGGGGCCTACAGCATGGGCCCGTCCGAGGACTGGATCAACGGACTGTGGCAGATCGCCAACGGAGCCGGTGGCGAAACGGTCTTCCGCGAAGGCTCCAACCCGGTGATCGTGCTGGTCAGCGACGCGTCCAGCCACTCACCGAGCGCCGGCCACACCATCGACGATACGATCTTCGCCCTCCAGGACAAGGGCGTCCGGGTGGTCGGCGTCGACGTCGACAGCGAGCTCGGCGACGGGCTCAACGGCACCGGCGACGCCGGTGTCCCCGGACAGGTCGAGGACCCACCGACCAAGGCGGGCCAGGCCACCCGCATCATCAACGCGACCCAGGGCCGGCTGCTGGAAGGCATCCAGGGAGACGAAGTCGCCCAGGCCATCGTCGACGGCATGGACAACCTGCCCACCTCCGTCGGCCACCAGCTCCACGCGTGCAGCCCCTACCTCACGGTCGCCCTCGACCCGCCCACCCGCAGTCTGACCAGCGGCGACACCGCCCACTTCGCCGAGACCGTCGACGTCGCGGCCGACGCCCCGCAGGGCGCCACTCTCACCTGCACGGTCCAGTTCCTGCTGGGCACACAGATTCCGGGCACCAACACCCTCGCCCCCTCGGCGGCCCCCGATCCCGACTTCGAGGAACAGATCACGATCGAGGTGAACGACGTCGACGCCCCCGTCGTCGCCGTGGACGACCGCATCGCCAGGGCGGACGACGAGAACGGTACGAGGATCAGCTACTGGGCCACCGCGAGCGACGCGCAGGACGGCCGGCTCCCCGTCACCTGCACACCCGCCTCCGGGTCCCTCTTCCCGATCGGCTCGACCACGGTCACCTGCACCGCCACGGACTCGGCGGGCAACACCGCCACCGACACGGCGGTCTTCCAAGTGCTCGACCCGCCGCCGCCACCTCTGCCCCCGCCGCCCGCGACGGACGTCGCCGTCAAGGCCGACGTCAGCCCCGACCGTACGTACATCGGCCGCCCGGCCCACGCCCGCTTCACCGTGACCAACGCGGGCCCGGACACCGCCCGGGACGTCGTCGTCGCCACGACCTGGCCGAAGCCCGGCAAGGCGAAGGACCGCGCCCCGACCTCCCTCAACCGCTGCACGGCCGCCGCACCCTGCACCATCCCGCCCGGCGGCCGGATCGAGGTGACCCAGACCGGTACCTACCACGAGGCGATCACCGGGGACGTACGCGCCACGGTGAGCGGCATGCTGGGCGACCTGCACCCCGTCAACAACCAGGACACCGCCCGGCTGCGCGTGCTCAAACCCTCCCTCACCGTCACCCCGCAGGTCGCCAGGCCGGGACAGCCCGTCCTCGCCCGCGGCAAGGACTACCCGCCCGGCGAGACCGTGCACCTGACGTGGAGCCCCGGCATCACCGCCGACCGCTCCGGCGTACGGGTGGGCCGTGACGGAACCTTCGAGGTCCAGGTGCTCGTACTGCGCAAGGACGCCCTCGGTCCCCGCGTCCTGCGGGCGGACATCGCCCGCCTTCCCCGGCTCCAGAAGTCCGTCCTGGTCGTGCAGCGCAACCTCCAGCCACCGGACTTCAGGGGCCGCACGTGAGAGGGGCGGTCTCCGGATGATCCATGAGGTGGACGACGTCCTGCGGTCCCTGATCCGGGCGGAGGTACTCGGAGGCAGCCAGTTCACGGTCGTCTTCGACGCGCCCACCCGCGAGTGGGCCGCCAAGGTCAACGCCCCCATGGTCAACCTCTACCTGTACGACATCCGCGAGGACATGCGAAGGCGCGAGCGCGGCCTCCACAACGAGTACGACGGGCGGGGCGCCGTCGTCGCCCGCCGCCGCCCACCGCGCTACTTCAAGCTCTCCTACCTGATCACGGCATGGACCAAGCGCCCGGAGGACGAGCACCGGCTGCTGTCCTCCCTGCTCGGCTGCCTGCTGGCGTACGAGGCGCTGCCCCCGGAGCGGCTGGCCGGCTCCCTCGCGGAGATCGGGGCGGCCGTCCCGATGTCGATCGCCCTGCCGCCACCGGAGGACCGCTCGTTCGCGGACGTGTGGAGTGCGCTGGGCGGCGAGCTGAAACCGTCGCTGGACCTGGTGGTGAGCGTGCCGGTGACGGCCTCGCCGACATATCCGGCGGGGCCTCCGGTGGGCGACGACGGGTTGCGGGCGCGCTTCGGGGACGTGCCGCGGTCCCCGGAAGAGCGCCGGGACGGTCTCCCGGTGTACGGGAGCCGCCCCGGCCGGCCCGCACGGGAAGAGCCCGCCGCCCCCGACAGCCGCCGCGGACTCGCGCTGCGGATCACGGAGAACCGGGCGGCGGACGGCGGCTCCCGCGAAGCCCGTACGGTCACCGGCCCGCCCGCCGACGGCACCGCAAAGGACCCCACCGCATGACGCCCCCGGGCCACGAAGACCACGACGGCGGCGACCGGCCACGCCTCCCGGACGGCAACCCGAACCTGCGCCACCTCCTCGCCCGTGCGACCGCCGTCGAGCAACGCATCCGCCACGCGGTGGAGACCCGGCAGCGCACCGACCCGGACCCGCAGGACGCGTTCCGGGGGCTCTACCTGACGGACGAGAACATCGCGCGACTGCTGGACGAGGAGGAGGCGAGGGGCTTCCCGGTGCCGATGCCGCCCGACGACGAGACGGCGGAAGGCATCACCCGGCCCTCCCGGCTCACGTCCCTGGCCACGGACTTCGGCCTCACGCCACTCGACACCGAGATCCTGCTCATCGCGCTCGTACCGGATCTGGACGACCGGTTCGAGGCGTTCTACGGCTACCTCAACGACGACGTGACCCGCCGGCGCCCGTCCATCGGCCTGGCCCTGGGGCTGTGCGGAGTCTCGCCCGCCGATGCCGTCGCCCGGGGCCGGCTCGCCGCGGGCGCCCCGCTCCGTGAGGCCGCCCTGCTCCTGGCCGAGGACCAGGACCGCCCGTTCCTGAGCCGCGCGCTGCGCGTACCCGACCGGGTCACGGCCCACCTCCTCGGCGACGACACGAGGGACCCGCGCCTCGCGGACCTGACGGCGCCCTGGCACGCGATGGCGGGCGTCGGCGATCCCGCACCCCTGGCCCGGGTCCTGGCCGACGGCGTCCGGCTGGCCTACCTGAGCGAGGACCAGGGCGGTGCGGGCACGGCCCTGGCCGCGTCGGCGCTGGAGCTGGCGGGCCGGGGCGTCCTGGGCGTGGACCTCGCCCGGCTGGCGGCCGACCCGGCCCCCGCCGACGCGGTCCGCAGCCTCGTCCGCGAGGCGCGGCTGACCGGGGCGGGCCTGGTCTGCGCCCCACTGGACGCCGTCTCCCGCGAACACCCGCACCTGCTGAGGCTGCTGACGGCCACCCCGGTACCGACCGTCATGGTGGGCCGGGTGCCGTGGGACGCCTCCTGGTCCCCGGCTCCGCCGCTGCTCCTGCACGCCCCGAGGGTCGAGCCTTCGGTGCGGGGCGCGCTGTGGAGCGAGGCGTACCGCCGTACCGCATCGGCCCCGGTCCCGGCCGCCATCGACCCGGACGGCCTGCTGGCGCCCTTCCTCCTCACACCGGAGCAGGTCACGGGCGCGGCCGTCAGCGCCGCCCAGACGGCACGGCTCGACGGCGGGACCCTCACCCCGGACCACGTACGCCGGGGAGCCCGCGCCCAGAACGCGGCCGGCCTCGACCGCCTCGCCCGCCGTATCGAACCCACGGTGGCCTGGGACGACCTGGTCCTCCCACCCGACACCCACACCCAGCTCCGCGAACTCACGGCCCGCGCCCGCCACCGCGACCGGGTCCTGGGGGAGTGGGGCATGCGGCCGGGCGGCGGCCGGGGCCGTGGGGTCTCGGCGCTCTTCGCGGGCGACTCCGGCACGGGCAAAACGATGTCGGCCGAGGTCATCGCGGCCGACCTCGGCCTCGACCTCTACACGGTCGACCTGGCGACGGTCATCGACAAGTACGTGGGCGAGACGGAGAAGAACCTCGAACGCATCTTCACCGAGGCGGCCGGCGTCAACGGCGTGCTCCTCTTCGACGAGGCGGACGCGATCTTCGGCAAGCGCTCGGACGTGAAGGACGCGCACGACCGCTACGCGAACGTCGAGAGCGCGTACCTCCTCCAGCGCATGGAGTCCTTCGACGGCCTGGCCATCCTCGCGACCAACCTCCGCGCCAACCTGGACGACGCCTTCACCCGCCGCCTCGACCTGGTCATTGACTTCCCGGTCCCGGACCCGGAACAGCGCCTGACCCTCTGGGAACGCTGCCTGGGCCGCGTCCTGCCACGAGACGCGGACGTGGACCTCCCCTTCTGTGCCGAGAACTTCGAGCTGGCGGGCGGCAACATCCGCTCGATCGCGGTCACGGCGGCGTACCTGGCGGCCGATTCGGGGGGCGCGGTGACGATGGCCACGCTGATCCACGCGATCCAGCGGGAGTACCAGAAGCTGGGGCGGCTGACGCTGGCCTCGGAGTTCGGGCCGTATCTGGGACTGCTGGCCGCCCCATGACGCCTGCTCGGCATCGGCGGGCGCGCGCCGCCCTTGCGCGGGACGGGCATTGCCATCACCGTTGGTCGCGGCCGGTCCATCGGCCGACAGGTCCGATTCGTACGGTGACGGGAGCCGGTGTGACCGCATTACCTGTTCTGCCTCACGGAGTTCTGCCCCACGCACTGCACGGAGACGGCCCGCACAAGGTGATCGCCGTGCACGGTTGGCTGGCCGACCGTTCCGCGTACGACCCGGTGGTGCGGGACCTCGATCTCGGCTCCTTCCAGTACGCGTTGGCGGACCTGCGCGGGTACGGCGAGGCCAGGGACGTGGCCGGCTCCTACACGACAGCGGAGGGCGCCGCGGACGTCCTCGCACTGGCCGACCGGCTCGGCTGGGAGCGCTTCTCGCTGATCGGCCACTCGATGGGCGGCTCCGTCATCCAGCGGACGCTGGCCGCCGCGCCGCAGCGGGTGCGCAGCATCGTCGGGGTATCACCGGTCCCGGCATCCGGCCTGTCCCTCCCGCCCGAGCAGTGGGAGCTGTTCGCCGGGGCGGCGCGGATCCCGGGCAACCGCCGGGCCATCCTCGACATCACCACCGGAGGCCGGCGCCCGGCGGCCTGGCTGGAGCGGATGGTGCGTCGCTCGGTCGAGTGCAGCGACGCGAAGGCGTTCCGGGCCTGGCTGGACTCCTGGACGGGTGAGGACTTCCACGACCGGATCGACGGTTCGCGGGTGCGGGCCCTGACGGTTGTGGGGTCGCTCGACCCGGCCCTCTCCGCCGACCTGCAACGCGCCACCTGGATGCGCTGGTTCCCGCGCGCCGAGCTCGTCGAACTGCCCTCGTGCGGTCACTACGCGATGGACGAGGCACCGCTCGACCTGATCCGGGTGATGGAGGACTTCCTGCGGGCCGACGCGGGGGACGGCGAGGCGAAGGCGTGAGCGGACCCGCCTCCCCGGTACCGGTACCGGACGTCTTCGACCCGAGGCAGTACGCGCTGGGCGTCCCCCATGACCGCTACCGCCGACTCCGCGACCACCACCCCGTGGCGTGGCAGGAGGAGCCGGAGGTGCTGGGCTGGCCGGCGGGCCCAGGCTTCTGGGCGGTGACCCGGCACGAGGACGCGGTCCGGGTCCTGAAGGACTCCTCGACGTACTCCTCCTGCCTCGGCGCCACCCAGATCCGTGACCCGGACCCGGCGGACCTGCCGTTCATCCGCCGGATGATGCTCAACCAGGACCCGCCGCACCACCGCCGCCTGCGTGTCCTGGTCAGCCGCGCCTTCACGCCGAAGCGCGTGGACCGCTTCGAGACGGTCGTACGGGAACGAGCCCGCTCCCTGCTGACCCGGGCGGTCACCGAGGCGCGGGCCGGCGACGGCACCTGCGACCTGGTCACCCAGGTCACCGACGACTACGCCCTGCTCAACCTCACGGACCTGCTGGGCGTACCGGACACCGATCGCGCGCTCCTCCTCCACTGGACCCAACGCGTCATCGGCTACCAGGACCCGGACGAGGCCGGGGCGCCGGTGCTCGGCCCGGACGGCAAACCGGTGAACCCGCGCTCCCCGGCGGCGCTGCGCGACATGTTCGACTACGCGCACGCCCTGGCGGCCCACAAGCGCCAAAACCCCGCCGACGACGTGATGACAGCCTTGGCCACAGACCCCGAACTGACCGCGCCCGAGCTGGAGATGTTCTTCTTCCTGCTGGTGGTCGCGGGAAACGACACGGTACGCAGCGCCGCCCCGGGCGGCCTGCACCTCTTGGCCGAGCACCCGGAGGCGTACGCCCGCCTGCGCAGCGGCGAGGTGGGTCTCGCCACGGCCGTGGACGAACTCCTCCGCCGCCACCCACCGGTCCTGACCTTCCGCCGCACGGCTGCCCAGGACACGACCCTGGCCGGCACGCGCATCCGCACCGGCGACAAGGTGGTCGTCTTCCACGCCTCGGCCAACCACGACGAACGCGTCTTCCCGTCCCCTCTCACCCTGGACCTCACCCGCTCCCCGAACCCCCACATCTCCTTCGGCGACGGCCCCCACGTCTGCCTGGGCGCGCACTTCGCACGCTTGCAACTGCGGGTGTTGTACGAGGAGGTGTGCGGCGTGATTCCGGCCGGGGGACTCCGGCTTGAGGCGCCGCCGCGGCGGCTGGTGTCGAACTTCATCAACGGGGTGAAGTCGCTGAGGGTGGGGGCGGTGGATGCTGCGACAGCTTGAACCTTTTCCATCTTGATCAGGCGGCGAGTTCGAGCGCGACGACGGCGGTGATCCGGGTGGTGCTGCAGCGGAGTTCCGCATTTGGTTACGCGAATTAACTACTGGAATCAACGATAAATGCCGCAAGGGCTATCAAAATATGGCTTGACAAGAGACTCGCCGTTGTCGATGATCATGACGTCACCGAACGGAAAGGAAATGATCGACAATGAAAAGAATCTGGATTCTTCTGGCGTCCCTCTTGGCAGTTCTGGGAGGAGGGCTTATATCTGCACCAGCGGCAAGTGCGGCTGGCTACGGATGTAGTGGATCTCTGATCGACACGTACAACGTCAACACTTCGGGTGGGACGAAGTACGGAGAAATTCAACTCTACTACAGCACCGCCAACGGTGGAACCAATTGTGCGGTGACTGTCGATACATATTTTGGCTCTTCCGTGAAAAAGCCCATCCGTATCAACATCATTCGCTGTGAAGCATCCGCATCGTCCGGGGGTTCCTGTGCGGCGGCTGGAAGCATGGATGATTGGGATGAATACTATACGTATGCCGGCCCGGTCTCGGTCACGTCGATGAGTGGACGCTGCGTCCGTCTTTCGGGGTCGGTTACCAATCCGAATAACTCCACGGTGTCCGCAAACCGCGACACTGGTGCCGTTCATTGTGGGTAACGGCCGTAAAGGGTGAAGTTGCCTCGATCGTTTGAGCCTCGCTGCGCCAATTAGCTAAATGAGTAAAAGGCGCGCCTGAGGAAGGAACGTCGCCCCGAGGGAAAAGCCTCAACCGCGCGGCCCAGCAGTTGGTAGCACCGGCTGCTGGGCCGCTGGCCCAACCCCTGCTTTCGTGACAGCCCGTCGAATTATCCGTCGGGCCGTTCCGGCTTGTCGGGTCGGTGGTGGGCAGACTGAGCCGCTTCCAACCTGACGGGTGGTTGGGCGGGCGACCCCAGCGGTGAGCATGAGGAAAGCTCCTGGCAGACGGGTTCACGACCAAGATCACCAGTTCGCCAGGAGCTTTCGCGTGCTTGTCCACCCGTCCGGTATTGATCTGTCCAGCCGCACCCTGCAGTACCTCTCCGGTCTCCTCGCAGGTCACCGTTGTCGGACCGGCTCCCGGTGACGCGCCACGCTGGAACAGTCCATGACGACCGTCCGGAAGAAGGCGTACGTGAACCTCGACGCCACCGTGCTGCCGATCGACCGCACCGCTGCCCGGATCACCGCCGTCGTCCGTGCCGTCGTCGCACTCGAACTCGCCACCTGAGCAAGATGGAAAAGGCTCCTTGAGTCTGCCTGCCGGCCATCCAGCGGGAGGCGACGCCGGCTGAAAACACTCAGTGACGTGCTCCCAATGCGCCGGCTACTCGAGTAAATACATGGTCCCGGATATACGTGATCAGTAATTCGCGGTCCTGCCGGGCATCCGAGGGGTACTTGATGCTTGAGTCATGAAACCCTGTGGCTCTCCCCGTCTGCTCCGCTTGAATGGCCCGCACGAGTTGTTTCTCGTACTCTTCATCGGTTCCTTCGAACGCGGTGGAATCGCTGCCCATCAACTTTTCTGAGAAAAGAACCCGTGGCTTGTCGGGCGGGAAGAACACATCGTGATCGGTGATGAGTGCAGGTAGGAGACTGTGTACGTTTGTTTCTTCCCTGCCCGCTGCGAGTTCATGGGCGACAGTCGCCCATAGCATCAAGTCGCGGCGTGGCAGGGCGACGCCTTCCGACACGGCGAGGTTGAGGAAGTTGGCGGTTCCGGATTCAGATACGGCCCGCCAGGGCTCGCCCTCGCACAGTCGAGTGACGATAGTGATGAGACCTCCGACGGAGAGATACCTGGTCGTACCGATGACCGAGGAGAGGAAGAGGCAGGCAGGTGGTGTCTCGGTGGATACGTACCAGGAGTCTCCCTCTTTCTTCCAATAGTCTGGATTGTCTGGCAGAGTCAGTATTTTCCGGCGCTGGTCCACCCAAAATTCTTTGCCCAGAAAATGGAGTGTCGAGGGGCGTTGGCCGTTGATCTTCAAGGCGCGGACGAAATCGGTGCGAGCGTCCCCAAGTGCGGCCATGGTCAGGTCCATGGCTTGTGTCGCACGATCCGTCACTAATCCCCCCAGGTGAGTTGCGTCTTCTCTCGCAATAGAATGAGGATCATTTCCTCGTGCTCGCTGCGCTCGCTCTTCGGGAGCTTCTCCATGTCGACCCCTGCCTCCTCCTCATAGAGTCGCTTAACCAGGTTGAATTCCAAGTCGGTGACCTTTATTGGGGGCTGCGGCTGGTTCTGTGGCCACCTCTCCTTGAGGTCTTGGTCTCGCTCGGCGGTCGGCTTATCGGTTCCGCCTCCGGTCATGGGAGCCATCTTGTAGAAGCTTTCCTTCATCTTCTTCTTGAGGAGAATCAGGTTGGTGACGTGGGCGTTGGGGTTGCGCCTGGCCTCGGCGATCAACGCTGCCAGAACCATGTTGGCGTCGTCGGCTCCGATGCGCACACCATGGAGTATGCCCACTACCATCTCGCGCATGCGTTCAACTGAGTGATCAAAATTTCCGTATCGATATTCGTCCAGTAAACCACGCTCCGCGACGATCATTTTCCCCGACTCTATTTTTCGATTCCTCACCCTGCTCTCGGGGACGATATAATTATTGTCCTGGTCCACGAAGTAGTGATTCCCGTTGAAAGTGAATACGTTGCCCGTGTAGCTCGCGGGGTTGGTCCCCGGGGGCGGGGGAGTGCAGGCCGACTCGTAGTCGGACATGGTGTGTGACATCAGTCGGTCGAACTTGACCTGCAACTCCTCGTACTCGCCGTCGGCCGGTGCCGGGGAGTTTCCAGCACTGTTTCTGCGGTTCAAGGCTTCTGTGCGTACCTTGTCGATGGCGTGGAACACTATGATCTTGACGTCTTTCTGGCTCAGGTATTGCGGGTCGCGATAATTGTCGTCCAGCGAGTACTTGCTGGCGAGAAGCCAGACGGAATATGGGCCGGACCCCTCGATGGAAAATCCGCGAATCCATGAGTAGGTCCGCTTGAGGGGGGCAAGCGCTCCCTGGAGTGCTTCGAGAGTATCGCCCCTTCGTTCGTGGCTCCGCGTGATGCTTCGGGCCCGTCGAAGGGCGGCTGGGAGCTCTCGCTTCTTCTTCGCCTCCTTTCCCTCTCCCTTCCTCCCCCTGGTCTTGTTCCAGAGCGCTTTGCCCTTCTTCGCGATGAAGTTCACGATCTTGTCGATCGCTCGATTCACCGGACGCGCCACCGCATGGAACACGCTCTTCA
This sequence comes from Streptomyces sp. ATexAB-D23, assembly GCF_000373645.1. Lineage (GTDB taxonomy): Bacteria > Actinomycetota > Actinomycetes > Streptomycetales > Streptomycetaceae > Streptomyces > Streptomyces castrisilvae. The sequence goes on from NZ_KB892011.1 coordinate 62,767, forward strand.
CCTTCGCGGCCAGGCTGCCGATCCCAAGCAGCGAAGCCAGGAAACCGATCAGCAGCGGGACGCTCGCGGCCAAGGCGGTTTCGACCATCTTCGGGACGCCGGCCTTGTCGCCGTTGGCTATCGCCACCACCGCGTCCAGCACCGAATTGACGAACTCCACTATCTGGGCGCCCTGGTTCACGATGAACGTGACGATGTCGATGATTCCCTTGACCGCGCGAACGAATGCGGAGGCGGGGTTCAGGAGGGAGAGGATCCAGGTGATTCCCGCGATGATGACCGTCGGGATCAAATAGCTCGTCAGCTTTTCCAGGATCGTGGACTTGAGGTCGCCCGCCTCTTCCTGGATTTCCTTGACCGCGCCCGCAGGGCCCTCGTTCGCGATGTTCTTCGCTACCGGGACCGAGGACTCGACCGCCGTCATCGCCTGGTCGGGGACGCCCTTGCGGGTCACACGGGCGCGGATGTTGGCCCAGGTCAGGCCCAGCAGGGAGCCGATGAGCTGGATGATGCCCTTCATGTCGAACTTCTGGGGGATTTCGAGGCCCGCCTTGACCGCGGTGCCGAGCAGCCAGGACACGACCCCGGTCTTCAGGTGGTCGGCGATGCCCGTCATGAAGAGGTTCAGGCCCGCGCCGACGGCCGACACCAGGTTGCCCAGGAAGCCGATGGGGTCCTTGATGATCTTCATGATCGCGCCGGCGGCCTTGGCGAGGATGCCCAGGAGGAGGTTCTTCAGGTCGTTGATCGTCTTTATCGCACCGACGATCGCGTCCTTCGCCTTGTCGATCAGGCCCTTGTTGGCCTCCTGGAGTTTCTTTATGTCCTCGTCGATCTTGTTCAGGGCGGCGGTGTACTTCGATGCCAGGTCCTGGACCAGTTGTTCCGACTTTTCGTTGACCGTTGATTCCAGGTCATCGAATTTGCCCGCGAAGTCCTTGGCGGCTTCCTCACCGAACTGGCGGAGATCCGCGGGGAGTTTGTCGACCTCCGCCTTCAGTTCCTTGCGGCCCTTGGCGATACGCGCCTTCGCCTTGCCCAGTTCCGTGCCGATGATGTCGGCCACCGACGAGATCACCGTCTGCATCTGCGAGACGTAGAGCTTGCGGGCCTCCTGGTAGAGGTTGTTCGCCTCATCCGGGAGACCGGCGAACTTGTCCTTCACCCAGCGGGCCTTTCCCCGCCAGCCCGAGTAGCGCTTGTCCTTGTACTTCTTCATCCGGCGTTTGTGGTCTGCGGTGAACGCGTCCCGCGCCGCCTTCTCGCCGGTCGTGAAGGCCGTGTCGACCTTCTTGTCCAGGCCGTCGAGTGTTGCCTCGACGTCCTTCTTCGTGCCGTCGTAGACCTTCTGGAGCTTCGCCGTGACCTCGGCGCGCTTCTTCTCGTCCTTCGACTTCGTCTCGCCCTTGCCGCCGTCGACCTTCTGGCCGGCCTGGGTGCGTGTCGCGGTCAGCGCGCTCATGGCGGCGGCGCCGGAGGCCGCGGCGCCCGCCTTCGCGGTGTTCAGCTGCTGGTTCTCGGCGGACCTGCCCTTCGCGGGGGCCTTCGCCGAGTCGGCCTCGGCGGTCTTCTTCGCGCTGAGGGCCTCGTTGAACTCCGGCTCGTTGCCCTTGGCGAGCTGGTCCTCGGTGACCTCCGCGTCCGCCATCGCCTTGTCGTTTTGGGCCGGGCCCTCGGAGAAGTCCGTGACCGATGCCGGCTGCTTCTCCGGGATCGCGGCCGTCGCGGACGGGGCGCCCGGGTTGCCGGGCGGCTGGTCCGGGGTCAGCGGGGTGACGGGTTTGTCCTTGGCGGCGGACGTGTCCGGCGGGGCCTTCGTCGCCGTGTCGATGTCCTTGGCCGACGACTCCTTGCCGTCCGTGACCTTGCCGTCGACCTCCGCCTTGATCTTGTCCGCCTTACCGGACTTGGAGAACTTGTCGGCCTCGTCGAGGTTCTTCGGAGCCTGCGCGTCGATCGCCTTGTTCACGGCCTCGACGAACGCGTTCTTGTCGAACTCGCCCGGCTTCGCGGCATTCATCTTCTCCGCGTTGGCCGCCTTGCCCTGCGCCTCCTTGTCGTCCGGAGGGGCGACAGCCGCGGCCTGCGACGCCTTGGACTCCGTACCGGCCGGCCGGTGCTGGGCCAGGTGCTGCTTCTTCGCCACCACGTCCGCCTTGACGCCGCGGAAACCGGGGGCCTGCGCCGGTGAGGGCTTCACCGGGGCCGTGTAACGCTGGGCGACCAGGCGCGAGACCGCCGCGTTGCCGGCCGCCCGTTGCAGCCGCTGGAGGGCGCGGCGGTCCGGGGACGCGGGAGCGGGGGAGGGAGCCGCGCGGGAGGCGTCCGCGCGGGTGGGAGGGGTGTGGGACGGGGCGGCGGGGGGCTTTTCCGGAACCGCCTTCATCCGTCCCCCCCTCCCCGGCACAGCTCCGTACGGAGCTCGGCACAGCTCCGCCCGGACGCGGTCGATGTGTCAGCGTGCCGGGCGCGTGCGGCACGCGCGCAGAGGGTTCGGGCCACGCCCGGGGCACCGACGCGTGGCGCGGCCGTTGCCGCCCGCTTGCCTCATCGGGCAGCCCCCCGTGCACGGCAGGGCGGCCGGGTATCCGTTCCCGGTGATCGCCGAAGTGGCGAGAATCGCCGGAGTTCCCCAGTCGCACCACGGGCCGTGGAACGGGGTGGGAAGCACGTCGAGGAGCGTCAAGGAGAGGCCCATATGCCGTCGTACCTGTCCCCGGGCGTCTACGTCGAAGAGGTCGAGTCGGGTTCCCGGCCGATCGAAGGGGTGGGCACATCGGTCGCCGCCTTCGTCGGCTTCGCCCAGCGCGGCCCGTTCGACGAGCCGACACTGATCACGAACTGGAGCCAGTTCGTCAGCACCTTCGGCGACTTCGTCGACGGTACGTACCTCGCCTCCAGCGTCTACGGCTTCTTCGCCAACGGCGGCGGCATCTGCTACGTCGTCCGCGTCGGCGACGGCTCCGACACCGTGGCCGGCGGCGAGGACGGGGAACTGGCGGCCGGTGCCGAGGTCCGGATCGGGCCCTACTCCGTCAAGGCCAGGCCGGGAGTGGCCGGCGAGATCAGCGTCGAGGTCGCCGAGGCGGAGGGGGACGACCCGCCATCCGACGTGTTCCAGCTCGTCGTGAAGCGCGACGGCCAGGTCGCGGAGACGTATCCGGCCGTGACCACCAAGCGCAGCAAGGAGAACGTCGCCACCCGGGTCAACGCCAAGTCCGAGCTCATCGAGATCCGGGAACCGGGGCGTGGTGCCGCCCCTGCCCGGCCCGCGCCCCAGTCGGTCACCCTCGCCCCCGCCGCCCCCGCGGCCGGCAGCGCGGGTGCGCTCGCCCCCGAGGTGTACGTCGGTGACGCCGACCGGCGCACGGGCCTCGGCGGGCTGGAAGCGGTGGACGACATCACGATGATCGCCGTGCCCGACCTCATGGGAGCGTACGAACGCGGCCTGCTCGACCTGGATTCGGTCGTCGCCGTACAGCAAGGGCTCATCTCGCACTGCGAGTTGATGGGTGACCGCGTCGCCATCCTCGACCCGCCGCCCGGCCTGTCACCGCAGCAGATCAGGGCCTGGCGCACCGACCGGGCGAACTTCGACTCCAAGTACGCGACCCTCTACTACCCCTGGATCAGCGTCGCCGACCCGGCCTCGGGCCGCGCCACCCTCATACCGCCGAGCGGGCACGTCGCGGGGATCTGGGCGCGCAACGACGACTCGCGCGGGGTCCACAAGGCGCCGGCCAACGAAGTGGTGCGCGGAGCCGTGGCGTTGCAGACCCAGCTGACCAAGGGCGAGCACGATCTGCTCAACCCGATCGGGCTGAACTGCATCCGAGCCTTCCCCGGGCGCGGCATCCGGGTCTGGGGCGCCCGTACGCTGGCCTCCGACCCGGCCTGGCGCTATCTGAACGTGCGGCGGCTCTTCAACTACCTGGAGGAGTCGATCCTCGCCGGCACCCAGTGGGTCGTCTTCGAGCCGAACGACGACGCCCTCTGGGCGCGTATCCGGCGCACCGTCTCCGCGTTCCTGGTGAACGAGTGGCGCAAGGGTTCGCTGTTCGGGCTCACCCCCGACGAGGCGTTCTACGTGAAATGCGACCGGGAGACCAACCCGCCTTCGAGCGTCGACGCCGGTCAGGTCGTCTGCGAGGTCGGCGTCGCACCCGTCAAACCGGCGGAGTTCGTCGTGTTCCGGCTCTCCCAGCTGACCGGTGGTTCCGGGGGCGTGGACGAGTGACCGGCACGCTCGCCGCTCCAGTGACCGGACCGTCCCCGAACCCCGCGTAAGGAGCCTGTTGTGCCACTTCCCGATCTCGACAGTTCCGTCGGGCACTCCTTCGGCCTCGAATTCGACAGCGTCGTCATCAAGCAGATCACCGAGGTCAGCGGTCTGAAGATGGAACAGGACGTCATCGAGCTCAAGCAGAACACCGCCGACGGCAAGTACGCCATCAAGAAGCTGCCCGGCCGCCCCAAGGCCGGCGAGGTCACCGTCACCCGCGGCCTGACCGAGGACAACAGCTTCGAGCGCTGGATCAAGGACTCGCGGTTCGGCCGCATGACCAACGCCCGCCGCAACGGCGCGGTCATCGTGTACGACTACGAGGGCCTGCCGATCAAGCGGTACAAGCTGATCAACGCCTGGCCCAAGTCGCTGGAGATCGGCACGCTCAAGGCCGGTGACACCTCGGTGCTCACGGAGAAGCTGGCGATCACGTACGAGAGCATGGAGCTCGACTGATGCGGCGTTCGGTCCAGTTCCAGGCGCCCCCGGACCGGGATTCCGGCGCGGGCGGGTCCGAGCCGCTGCGGACCGAGTTCTCCTTCGAGCTGCCACGCGGTTACGTGGACGAGGCCGGGACCGTGCACCGCAACGGCGTCATGCGGCTCGCGACCGCACGCGACGAACTGGTGCCGCTGCGCGACGACCGGGTGCGGGAGAACTCCGCGTATCTGTCCGTCGTCCTGATTTCCCGGGTGGTGACCCGGATCGGGACGGTCGAGGACATCCACCCGGGTGTCATCGAGGACCTGTTCGCCTCCGATCTGGCGTTCCTCCAGGACTTCTACCGGCGCATCAACGCCGAGGGGCACACCCGCGCCGCCGTCACCTGTCCTTCCTGCGACGAGGAGTTCGCGGTGAATCTCGCCGGCGGTCGCCTGGGGGAATCGTGACGTACGCGGCCGACCTGCTCTACGAGGAGGTCGCGTACCTCGCCTACCACTTCCACTGGCCGCTGGACGACCTGCTGGACCTGGAACACCCGGAACGCCTGAAGTTCGTCGCACAGGTCGCCCGCCTCAACGGGCAGTAGCCAGGAGCGCGGAGGAGGACGAGGAACCATGGGGCTGATGTCCTGGCTGCGCGGCGGCCGCACCACCGGCCGTGCCATGCCCCCGGAGGCCCCGGGCCGGGGCGACCGGGCCGACCGGGTCGACGTGAACCGGCTGGATCCGGTCCAGTGGTCCGTCACGGGACAGGACCTCCTGACCGACCCCGGCGGATTCGAGGCTTCCCTGACCACACGTCAAGAACCGTCGCTCGGGCGGCCACTGGGGCATCTGGTCAGTCCGCAGGCGCCCGCAGGCCTGGTGCGCGGCGTTGCGGACCCGGCCCCCGGGAGCCCGGCCCCGGCCCCGGCTGCGCAGCGATCCGTGGACATGCCGATGCCGGCCCGTGGGAAGCCGCAGCCCGGAGCCGTCGCCGTCCAGCGGGCGTACGGGGACGGCCCGCCGGCCCTGACCTCCGCCGAGCACTCGTCCGCGTCGGCCGGTCTTCCCGTACGCCAACTGCTGGGCGAGCAACCGCTCGTAGAACCCGGACCGACGGACGAGAGGGTGTCCGGCGGCACGAACGCGGGGCCCTTTCCCCCGCCGGACGCGTCCCCGGGCGCCCCGGCCGTTCAGCGCACCACCGCAGCTGAGCAGCCGCCTCCGCCCCGGCCCACCGCGGGCGGGCTCGGGGCGCCGCTGCCCGGCCTCCCGCCCACCGCCCAGCGCCGGGTCGTCCGCCCGCCCGCCGCTCCGGAGCCCGCGCCCCGGCCCCCGCTCGTGCAACGCGACACCGCCTGGGCGGCCCCGGACGAGGTCCACGCCCCGGCGAACGGTCCCGCCGAGAGCGCGTCGGGGCCGGCGGTCCCGGAAGCGTCGGGCTCCCCGGATGCCCCTGACGGGACGGAGGCCGTGGCCCCCCTGCTGGGCGACGACCCCCTGACGGGCCCGGCGGTGTCCGGGGGAGAGCCGGCAGAGACGTCCGGCGGGCACGGTGCGGCCCCGGGAGGCCCGCCACCCGCCGCCCCGGTCCAGCGCTCCGCCGCAGTGCCGGGCGCCACGCCCGTACCCCCGCCGGCCCAGGACCGACCCACCGCGCCCCTGCTCGGGGACCGGCCGCTCATCCTCCGTACGGCGGACGCCCCCGGCACGTCCGGCACCCCGGCCGGCGCCCCAGCGGCCGTCCAGCGTGCCGCCGGGGGCGGTCCGGGGAAGCCGTCCGCGCCTGATCCGGCCGCCGTCCCGTCGCATCCGGCCGCCGCCGTCCGCTGGGTCCTCCCCGACGCGGACGAGGTCCCGCGCCCGCTGCCGCCCGCGGTGTCCCCCGTACAGCGGCAGACGCACGCCCCGCCCGCCCGGCCGCAGCCGGCGCCCGGGGGCCACCCGCCGGCCTCCGCCCCGACGGCCGGGGCGGTCGCCGTGGCTGCCGGGGTGGCTCAGCGCATGGCCGACGGGAGCGTGGTGTTCGCCTCCGCGCCACGGGCCGGCACCTCGCGACCGGTCGTCCAGCGGGACTCGGAGATCGCAGAGGAGCCACCGCCACCGCCCCTGCCCGAGCCCGAGGCCGGACCCCAGCCAGTGCCCGACGCCGAGCCGCCCTCCGGCGCCGAGCCGCCGACGGCGGAGCAAGGCGGCGGCGACGACGGAACACCCGCGGGGGCGGGAGGAGCGCCGCCCGTCACCGACGAACTGGTCCGCGCCCTGTACGCGCCGCTCAGCAGGCTCCTCAAGGCCGATCTGCGGCTCGAACGCGAACGCTCCGGATTCCTGATCAACACCCGTCACTGATCGAGAGGCACGTGCCATGGCCACCGATTCCGCCCCGGACGACCCCGCCGTCAGCGTCTGCTTCGTCGTGACGATCGACGACATCGAACTCGGGTCGTTCAACACCTGTGACGGGCTGGGCTGCGAAGTGGTCCTGGAGACCCGGGAGGAGGGCGGCAACAACGGGCATGTGTGGCAGCTGCCGACCAGGCTGAAGTACTCCAACGTCAAGCTGTCGCGGCCGCTCACCCGGGAGACGGAGAAGGTGGCCCGCTGGTTCGCCACCATGACCACCGGGTTCAGCCGCAAGACCGCGCACATCGAGGCACGCACGGGTGACGGCCGGAAGGTGGCGCAGTGGGGGCTGCTGGAGGTCGTGCCCGTGCGCTGGACCGGCCCCTCGTTCACCCCCGAGTCACCCAAGGTCGCGATGGAGACGATCGAGATCGCCCACCACGGCTACGTGATGGAGGGCTGAGCGGCGTGAGCGGTGCGGGACCCATCGCCTTCAGCGCGGCAGGGACGTCCGGGGTGGCGTCGGCCGCGAAGGGCGGCTCGGCCAGGCCCAAGCTGGAACACGCCTACCTGGAGCTGCGCACGCCGCCCACCGGGGGCGGCCTCACCCCTGGCGGGCCGTGCGGGCGGATCGACTTCCAGTTCAACCCCAAGGAGCTGAGTCTGACGAAGGCCGCGTCCTGGAAGCGGACTCCGGCCAAGGGCGCGAAGAGTTCGGGCCCGCCCGAGTACCAGGGTTCGCAGCCCAGCAAGCTCACCGTGGAGATGTTCTTCGACGCGGGCGACACCCAGGACACCCGCGTCGTGACGGCGGTGGAGCAGCTGTTCGCGTGCTGTGTGCCGACGAACGAGACGAGGCAGCAGCAGCGCTCCTCGCCGCCCTGGGTGGTGTTCCACTGGGGCGGACTGACCGGATTCCCCGGATACGTGAGCCAAGTCGCCGCGAAATACACCCTGTTCACGACATCGGGCGTGCCGATCCGAGCCGTGTGCCAGGTCACCATGGAGGAGATCAGCGGGGAGACGCCGGGCCAGAACCCCACATCGGGCGCGCTGGCGGCGCGGCGGGTGCACCGGGTGGCCTCCGGGGACTCGCTGCCGTCGCTCGCACACCGGGAGTACGGCGACGCGGGCGCGTGGCGGGTCATCGCGGAGGCGAACGGCATCGACGACCCGCTGCGGCTCGCGCCCGGCACCCAGCTGCTGCTTCCCGCCCTGGACGAGCTGAGCCGGCTGCGTGACGCCGGGGACCGGGGGGCGGGCCGATGACACACCAGGGGGTCGCCAGCGCGCTGGTGGTGGAGTTCGACGGCCGACCGCTGCCGGCCACCTTCATGAACGCCCTGGTCGAGGGGTACGTGGACGACAGCCGCACGCTCCCCGACCTGTTCCTGCTGCGGTTCCGCGACCCCGACCGCCTCCTGCTCGGGCAGACCGGCCTGAAGATCGGCAGCGAGGCCCGGCTGCTGGCCCGCGCGGGCGGTGGCACGGCCCCCCAACCGCTCCTCGAAGGCGCGGTCACGGCCCTGGAGGTGGAGCTCGACGAGACCGGCACCTTCACCGTGATCCGGGGGCTCGACGCCTCGCACCGGCTGCTGCGGGGCCGGCGCGTCGCCAGCTACCAGAACATGACGCTCGCCGACATCTGCGGCCAGGTCGCCCAGCGCGCCGGACTGAAACCCGGCAACGTGGACGTGGCAGGCCCCGTCATCGAACACATCGCCCAGCCCAACGTCACCGACTGGGAGTTCGTGCGCGGCCTCGCCGAGGAGGCCGGCGCCCAGGCGTACGTACGCGACGGGCAACTGCACATCACCCGGCCCGCCGAGGCGAGCGGGGCGCCGGACAGCTCCGCGCGCGCCGACCGCGACCCCCTCGTCCTCGAACTCGGCGGCAACCTGCTGCGCTGCCGCGCCGGGGTCTCGGCCGCCGAACAGGTCTCCGAGGTGGAGGTGCGCGGCTGGGACGTCGGCGCCAAGGAACCCCTGGTCGGCAAGGCACCCGCCGGTACGTCCGCCACGCTGGAACTCGGCGTGACCGCGGCCGAGGTGACCGCCCCCTTCGGCGAGGCGCGATTCGTCGTCACCGACGCCGCCTACGGCACCCAGGCCCAGGTCGACCAGGCGGCGAAGGCGCTGGCCGAGCGCATCGCCGGGTCGTTCGCGGAACTGGACGCCGTGATCCGGGGCAACCCCGAGGTCACGGCCGGCAGCGCCGTCGCGCTGAACGCCGTCGGCGCGCCCTTCGAGGGCCGCTACACCGTCACCACCTCACGCCACGTCTTCGACGCCGTACGCGGATACGAGACCTGGATCACCGTCTCCGGGCAGCAGGAACGCTCCCTGTTCGGGCTCACCGCGGGCGGCGGGCCGCGGGAGAGCGGCGGCCCGCGCTGCGCCGGCCTGGTCAGCGGGACGGTCACGGACACCCACGACCCGGAGGGCTCCGGCCGGGTCAAGGTGCGCTTCCCCTGGCTGTCGGACGAGTACGCGAGCGACTGGGCGCGTACCGCGCAGTCGGGCGGGACGGGCGGCGGCGAGGCGTTCATCCCCGACGTCGGGGACGAGGTGCTGGTCGGCTTCGAGCAGGGCCACCTGGACCGGCCGTACGTGCTGGCCGGGCTGTACAACGGTAAGGACCGGCCCGGCGGGGGCGGCGGCGAGCCAGGCGCCGCGGCCGCCCCCGACGCGGGCGGCGGTGACCTCGTCGACCCCACCACCGGGGCCGTCAACCGCCGGGCCTTCGCCTCCAGAAGCGGCAACCAGCTGGAGCTGCTGGACGCGGCCGACGGACCACAGGGCGTACGGCTGCGCACCGGAGACGGCAAGCTCACCATCGACCTGGACCGGCGGGGCACCGCCGTCGTCATCAACAGCGACGGCAGCGTCACCATCGAGGCCAAGGAGCAGGTCTCCGTCAAGGCGGCCAAGGGCGTCACCGTGGACGCCGGACGCGGGGAGCTGGAACTGACCGGCGACAGCGTCACCCTCACCTCACGCAACGGCCTCGCCCTGAACGGCGGGAACGGCAGGGTCGCGCTCTCCACCGACGGCGCGGTGGAGGTGCACGGCGGTCAGGTCACCGTCGAGGGCAGCCGGCGCACGGACGTGAAGAGCGGGGGATCGGTCTCCGTCAACGCACCGATGATCCAGCTCAACTGACGTACCGCACGCACGCAGTGAACAGGAGTGGACCGCATGCCGTCAGCAGCAGCCGCACGGGTCACCGACCCCACCGGACACCCCGGCACGGTCGGGCCGCCCGGAGTGATCTCGGTGCTGATCGGCGGGAGGCCCGCCGCCACGGTGGGCACTCCCCACCAGTGCGCGTCCCCGCTCGTCCACCCGCCGTCCGTGATCGCACCCCCGGGCAGCACCAGCGTGTTCATCGGCGGCAGGCCCGCCGCCCGCGTCGGCGACCTGAGCGCCTGCGGATCACCGATCGTCGCGGGCTGCGCCACCGTGCTGATCGGAGGCTGAGCGGGCATGGGAGAGCAGTTCATCGGAGCGGGCTGGGCCTTCCCGCCGCGCACCGACGCCACCGGGTCCATCGCACTCGTGCGCGGCGAGAGGGAGCTGGAGGAATCGATCCGGCTGATCCTGGCGACCTCGCCGGGCGAGCGCCCGATGCGGCCGGAGTTCGGCTGCGCCGTCAACGACTACGTGTTCGCGCCCGCCGACGCCGGGACGGCCGGGCAGCTCGCGTACGAGGTGCGCCTCGCCCTGGAGCGCTGGGAGCCCCGGATCGAGGTGGCCGACGTCACCGTCCGTTTCGACGCCGCGGACAACGGGGTCCTCTACATCGACATCGGCTACACCGTGCGCGGCTCCAACGACCCCCGCAACCTCGTCTTCCCGTTCTACGTGATCCCCCAGCACGGGCCGGAGACGAGCCACGACGACGAGGAGGCCGGCGCGTGACCCTGCCCAGTCCCCATCTGGACGACCGCCGCTTCCAGGGCCTGGTGGACGAGGCCAAGCGCCTGGTCCAGCAGCGCTGCCCGGAGTGGACCGACCACAACGTCTCGGACCCCGGCGTCACGCTGATCGAGGCGTTCGCGACCATGGTCGACCAGCTCGTCTACCGGGTGAACCGGGTGCCGGAGAAGAGCTACCTCACCTTCCTCGACCTGATCGGCGTCCAGCTGCACCCGCCCACGGCCGCCCGCACCGATGTGACGTTCCGGCTGTCCGCGCCCCGCCCCGACCCCGTCGTGGTGCGGGCCGGGACCGAGGTGGCGACCGTCCGGACCGAGACGGAGGAGGCGGTCGTCTTCACCACCACCGCCGAACTGGCCGTCGTCCCCTGCTCGTTCGCCCACCTCGCCACCTGGCCGGCCTCGGAGGAGGTCGCCGACCGCACGGAGGAGCTGGCGATCGGCCGTGACGTGGCCTGTTTCGGAGCCACCCCCGCGCCCGGCGACTGCCTCTACGTGGGCCTGTCGGCCGCCGTACCGGCCGGGGTCGTCGTGCTGCGGCTGGACTGCCGCGTCGAGGGCGTCGGTGTCGACCCGCTGCGGCCGCCGCTCATCTGGGAGGCCTGGGACGGCGCGGGCTGGGCGGTCTGCGAGGTCGAGAAGGACGACACCGGCGGCTTCAACCGGTCCGGCGAACTCATCCTCCACCTCCCGAGGACCCACACCCCGGCCGCCGTCGTCCGGCGTACCGGAGGCTGGCTGCGCTGCCGCCTGATCGAGGCCGAGCCGGGCCGCCCGACCTATCTGGCACCGCCCGTGCTCCGGGGGATCACCGCGTTCACCATCGGCGCGACCGCCGCCGCCGAGCACGCCGAGACCATCACCGACGAGGTGCTCGGAGCCGCCGAAGGCGTACCGGGCCAGACCTTCGCACTCGCCCGGCCGCCCGTGGTGCCGGGCGACTTCGTCGTCGAGGTCGCCGACCCGGCGAGCGGCCCCGATCCGCAGTACACCCACTGGACGAGGGTCGACGACTTCGCGCACTCGGGACCCGAGGACCGGCACATCACGCTCGACCCGAACTCCGGCCGCGTCGAGTTCGGCCCGGCCGTACGGGAACGGGACGGCTCCATCCGCTACTACGGAGCGGTCCCCGCCAAGGGCGCCACCGTACGCGTGCGCTCCTACCGCACGGGCGGCGGGCTGCGCGGCAACGTCGCCAGGTCCACCCTGAAGATCCTGCGCAGCGCGATCCCGTACGTGGCACGGGTGGAGAACCGCAGGCCCGCGCTGGGCGGCGTCGACGGGGAGAGCGTCGACAGCGCCCGGGTGCGCGGCCCGATGACGCTGCGCACCCTGCACCGGGCCGTCGTCCCCCACGACTACGAACTCCTCGCCCGCGAGGTCGCCCCGGACGCGGCCCGCGTCCACTGCATCCGGGCCGGGGCCGGCGGCGACGACAGCGGCGCCGAGGCCCAGGGCGTACGGCTCCTCGTCGTGCCCGCCGGGCGCAGCGACGAACAGGGCAGGATCGAGTTCGACGAGCTGATCCCGCCCGCCCCGACCCTGCGTCTGATCGCCGGGCACCTGGAGGAGCGCCGCCCGATCGGCGCCCGGCTCGTGGTCGAGCCGCCCTTCTACCAGGGCGTCACCGTCGTCGCCTCGGTGCAGGCCGAGCCCGGCGCGGTCCGCGAGCGCGTGCGCGACGAGGCACTGGCCGCGCTCTACGGGTACTTCAACCCCCTGTCCGGCGGGCCGAACGGACAGGGCTGGCCCTTCGGCCGGCCGGTCCAGGCGGGCGAGGCCTTCGCCGTGCTCCAGCGGGTGCCGGGCGTGGACCTGGTGGAGGACGTACGCCTCTACCGCGCCGACCCGGTGACCGGGGAGCGCACCGACGCCACCACCAAGATCGCACTCGACCGGCACGCGCTGGTCTTCAGCTACGAGCACCAGCTCCGGGTGAGAGGGGCCTGAGACCATGCGCACCGGCGTCCCCGGACTGGCCACCCCGCACCCGCTCGTCGAGCAACTGCCCGCCGTCTACCTGGAGCAGGACTTCCTCCGGCGCTTCCTGGGCGCCCTCGACGACGTCCTCGCCCCGGTCCTGCTCACGATCGACAACCTGCCCGCCCACCTGGACCCGCGCAGCGCCCCGGACGACTTCCTCGCCTGGCTGGCCCAGTGGGTGGCGGCGGAGCCCCACGAGGACAGCCCGGACGTGCGACGCCGCGAGACGGTGCGGGGCGCGGTGGCCCGGCACGCCCGGCGCGGCACGGCGGGCGGCCTCGCCGAGGCGGTGCGGCTGCGGACGGGTACGGAACCCGAGATCACGGAGAGCGGCGGGACCGCCTGGTCCACAGGGCCGCAGACCGCGCTTCCGGGCGCCCCGCGTCCCTGGGTGACGATCCGGGTCCGGGAGCGGCCCGGCCGGGACATCGACCGGGCGCGTCTGGAGGAGCTCATCGCCGCGGAGGTCCCGGCCCATGTGGGCTTCACGCTGGAGATCCTGCCCCCGGACGGGGGCGCGGGGGGTGCTGCCCAGTGATCTGCGAGTCGTGCGGGCGCAGGAACGAGCCGGGGCGCGAATTCTGCGCCTCCTGCGAGGCGTTTCTCGCCTGGGAGCCGGACGAGGGGGATACGGGGACGGGCCGGGGCGACCGGTCGGGCCCCGCACCCGGCCCGCCGGCCCCCGCACCGCCACCGCGGACGGCCGGTCCTGCCGCTGACGCGTCCACGCCGCCCGGCCCCCCGCCGCCCCGGGCCCACACACCCGCGCCCCCGGCCTCGCCGCCGGGGCCACCCGCTGCCGGACCTTCGCCAGGGCCTCCCGCGACCGGTCCCTCGGCCGCCGGTCTCCTGCCGGCAGTCCCCGCGCAACGGCCGCCGGGAGCCGCCCCTCCCGTTGGGGGGCCCGCCCCGGCCCCGCCGCGTACGCCCCCCGGCCCGGCCCGCTCCTCCGTGCAGCCCGCGGGGGCCGCGCCCCGGCGGCCGGGCGACGGTCCGGACGGGCCCCCGCCCGGCCCCGCGGCGTGGACGCCCGACCGGGCACCCACCACGCCCGCGCCACCGGACCCCGCGCCGAGGGCGGCCGGCGAGCCCGTGGTCTGCCCCGGCTGCGGCACCCGGAACGCTCCGGAGCGCACCCTGTGCGTCCGGTGCGCGCTCCTCCTCGACCCGGGAGCCCCTCCCGCGGTACGCCCGCCGTGGTGGCGCCGGATCTTCCACCGGGGCCCGGCGAGGTCGCACTCCGCCGGAGCGCGGCCCCGGCGGCGCCGCAGCCTGCCGAGGCTCGGGGTGCCCCTCGCGCTGCTCGTCGTACTGGCCGGCGTGTGGTTCGCGCTCCCGTACCTGTCCGGTCTGCTCGGCCTCGCCAAGGAGGAGACCGGCGCACCGGAGTCCATGCCGCCCTCCGCGTGCCACGGTTCGAGCGCGGCACCGGGGCACGCCGCCGGTGCGGCGTTCGACGGCTTCAACAACCGGTACTGGGCGCCCAAGGACCCCGGCGACGGCCAGGGGGAGTACCTGGAGTGCGACTTCGACCAGCCGGTCCGGCTGACCAAGATCGTGGTGTTCTCCGGGACGTCGGCCCGCACGGACGAGTTCCTCACACAGGCCAGGCCCGCCAGGATCACCGCGGAACTCACCGCGAAGGACGGCAGCACGAGCACGCACACGATCCGGCCGGCGGACCAGGCGGGACAGCAGACCTTCGACCTACGGGGCTCGCAGACCGTCCGTGTCCGGCTCACGCTCGACTCCGCGTACGGCACCGGCAAGGGCCGCCGGGTGGCGGTCGCCGAGGTCGAGTTCTTCGGTCACCGCTCCTGACCCCGTCGCTCGCGGGGCGCGTCCCGCTTGCGACGGCGGGACGGGAACGGCAGGGTTCGGTGCTGTGCCCACTCTCCTGATCGTGCATCACACACCCTCGCCCAACTGCCAGGCCCTCTTCGAGGCCGTCGTCTCCGGTGCGACGACCGACGAGATCGAGGGCGTACGCGTCGTGCGCCGCGCCGCGCTCGCCGCGACGGCCTCCGACGTACTCGCCGCCGACGGGCTGCTCCTCGGCACCCCGGCGAACCTCGGGTACATGTCCGGGGCGCTGAAGCACTTCTTCGATCAGATCTACTACCCGTGCCTCGACACCACGGGCGGCCGTCCGTTCGGCTACTACGTGCACGGCGGCAACGACGTCACCGGGGCCGTGCGCGGCATCGAGACGATCACCACGGGACTGGGCTGGCGCCGGGCGGCGGACGCCGTGAAGGTGACGGGGGAGCCGGGCAGGGCCGACACCGAGGCGTGCTGGGAACTGGGCGCCACCCTCGCGGCCGGCCTGGCCGACTGACGCGGGCACCCGCCCCGGACACCCGCCGTCTCAGCCCGCGGCCCCCGCGCGCAGCCCGTCCATCACGAGATCGAAGAGGCGGGCGGCGCGGGGCTGCCAGTCGCTGCGGGGGTCGAGCTGCCACAGGCCCGCTATGGCCAGGAGGAAGTCGTCGGGGGTCATCCCGGGGCGGATGCCGCCCGCCCGCTCGTTCGCCTCCAGGAGGAGCGTGATCGCCTCGGTCACCGGGCCGTGGCCGACCTGGGCCAGGGTGCCGTGTCCGCTCGTCGTCGCACGGAGGGCGTCGGCGAGGCCTGCCTTGGTCATGGCGTACCGCGCGAGCCGGTCCATCCACTCGCGCAGGGCGCGGTCGGCGGGGCGGTCACGGAGCAGTTGGGCGGCCGTGTCGGCGACCTGCTGCATCTCGTAGCGGTAGACCTCCAGGACGAGCGCCTCGCGGTGCGGGAAGTTGCGGTAGAAGGTGCCCTGGCCGACGCCGGCCTTCTTCGCGATCAGACTGACGGGCGCGCCGGCGTCGCGCGTCAGCTCGGTGAGCGCGACGGCGAGGATGCGCTCGCGGTTGCGCTGCGCGTCCGGACGCGTGGGAGTGCTCCGGGCTTCCCGCACGCCTTCTCCCCTCCCGGAGCCACGGCCGGGTACGGCCTTGCTCACCGGACAGCTGTCCGTTAGGTTCGACAATCAAGCGGACAGCTGTCCGCTTGGCTCCACCATAGCGCCGGATCAAGCCACTTGGCCGACCGGTGCCCATGGTCCCCGCACCCGCACGCATCGCCCTTCGACTTCCGGCACCGTCGCGTCCGACGCTCCCGAGCAATGCGAAAGAAGGCTGATCATGGCCCCATCGACGTCCAGTGCCATCACCCTGCACATCAATGGCGAAAAGTACACGCTGCCCGTCGACCACCGCACCACCCTGCTCGACGCCTTACGCGAGCATCTCGACCTGACGGGCACCAAGAAGGGCTGCGACCAGGGCCAGTGCGGCGCCTGCACGGTACTGCTCGACGGCCGCCGGGCCCTTTCCTGTCTCCAGCTCGCGGTGGCGGCCGAGGGGCGTGAGGTCACCACCATCGAGGGCGTGGCCGACGGCGACCGGCTGCATCCCGTGCAGCAGGCCTTCCTGGATCTCGACGGCTACCAGTGCGGGTACTGCACTCCGGGCCAGATCTGCTCCGCCCTCGCGGTCATCGAGGAGCACGCCGCCGGCTGGCCCAGCGCCGTCACCGAGGACGTGCGGCCCGAAGCTCCGGCGCCCGCGCTCACCGCTGGGGAGATCCGCGAGCGGATGAGCGGCAACCTGTGCCGCTGCGGCGCGTACGCGTCGATCGTGCAGGCGGTCGCGCGAGCGGCTGAGAACGCCGCCGACGAGACCAAGGAGCCCGTGGCATGAGGGAGTTCGGCTACGAACGGGCCCATGACATCGCCGGGGCGGTCGCCCTCCTCGGCAGCGACCCCGGGGCCCGGCTGCTCGGCGGGGGCACCAACCTCGTCGACCTGATGAAGGCGGGCGTGGAGCGTCCCACGCTCCTCATCGACGTCCAGGAACTCCCCCTCGGGGAAATCGAGTTCACCCCGGACGGCGGACTGCGCATCGGCGCGACCGTCAGCAACAGCGATCTGGCGGCCCACCCCGACGTACGGCGCCACTATCCCGCCCTCGCACAGGCGCTGCTCGCCGGAGCGTCCGGGCAGCTGCGCAACATGGCGACCGTCGGCGGAAACCTCCTCCAGCGGACCCGCTGCGGCTACTTCGCCGACCTGAGCAAACCCTGCAACAAGCGCACACCCGGCAGTGGTTGTGCCGCCATCGCGGGGGAGCACCGCAACCACGCCATCCTCGGCGCGTCCGATCACTGCGTCGCCACCCACCCCTCCGACATGGCGGTCGCCCTCGCGGCGTTCGACGCGGTCATCTCGTACGAAACGGCCGAAGGCCCCGGCGACCTGCCGATCGATGCCTTCTACCTGCCGGTGGGCGACACCCCGCACATCGAGACCGCCCTCCCGGCCGGCGCCGTCGTCACCGGCATCACGCTGCCGCCCGCACCGGCCGCCGCGCACTCCCACTACCGCAAGGTCCGCGAGCGCGCCTCGTACGCGTTCGCGATCGGTTCGGTCGCCGCCGCCCTCGACGTACGCGACGGGGTCGTACGCGATGTCCGCCTCGCGTTCGGGGCGGTCGCCTCCCGGCCGTGGCGGGCGCGTACCGCCGAGCGGGCGCTGACCGGCGGCCCGGCCGACGCGGACGCCTTCGCGGCGGCGGCCGGCGCCGAACTGGCCGCCGCGAAGACGCTCCCCGCGAACGGCTACAAGGTGACGCTGATGCGCAACCTCGTCGTGGCCGTGCTCACCCGACTCGCCGAGGAGGCCGTCCGATGACCACCACCACCGGCCCGAACACCGCCACCGGAGCCGTCGGCTCGGGCCGCACCCGGGTGGAGGGCCGCGACAAGGTCACCGGGGCGGCCCGCTACGCGGGTGAGGTCCCCTTCGCCCGCCTCGCCCACGGCTGGCTGGTCCTCTCCACCGTGGCCAAGGGACGGATCACCGCCGTCGCGGACGAACCCGTCCTCGCCATGCCCGGCGTCCTCGCCGTACTGCACCACGGGAACGCGCCCCGCGTCGACGCCGGCTACGTGGGGATGCTGGGCCGGCCGAACCCGGTCGTCGGGCTCTTCCAGCACGACCGCGTGCCGTTCGTCGGCTGGCCGGTGGCCCTGGTGGTGGCCGAGACGTCCGAGCAGGCCAGGGAGGCGGCCGAAGCGCTCGCCGTCAGCTACGAGGAGGAGCCGCACGACGTGGCGTTCCGCGCCGGACGCGACGACGCCTACCGGCCCGAGGACTCCCCGATGGTGCGGGCGGACGCCGAGAAGGGCGACCTGGAGGCGCGGATCGAGGGCGCCGCCTTCCTCGTGGACGAGGAGTACACCACTCCCGAGGAACACCACTGCGCGATGGAGCCGCACGCCGCGACCGCCCGCTGGGACGACGGCCGGCTCGACGTCATCGACTCCAACCAGGGCAGCACCTGGGTGAGCGCCGAACTCGCCCAGCTCTTCTCCCTGGACCCGGCATCGGTGCGGGTGCGCTCCGAGCACATCGGCGGCGCCTTCGGCTCCAAGGGGCTGAGCGCCCACCAGGTCGCCGCCGTCATGGCCACCACACTCCTCCAGCGTCCCGTACGCGTGGTCATGACCCGCCGTCAGATGTTCTCGCTCGTCGGCTACCGCAGCCCCACGGCCCAGCGCGTCAGGCTCGCGGCCGACGCCGACGGCAGGCTGCGCGCCTTTGACCACGAGGCGCTGAACCTCACATCGACCGTGCACGAGTTCGTCGAGACGAGCGCGGTGCTGGGGCGCGTCCTGTACGACGCCGACGCGCACCGCAGCCGCCACCGCGTGGTACGGCTGGACGTGCCGACACCGACCTGGATGCGTGCCCCCGGGGAGGCGCCCGGTTCCTTCGCCATCGAATCGGCCCTCGATGAACTGGCCGGGAAATGCGGTGTGGACCCGATCGCGCTGCGGGTGTGCAACGAACCCGCGGCGGGCCCGGTATCCGGTCTGCCGTTCAGCAGCCGCAACCTGCTCGCCTGTTTCGAGGAAGGCGCCCGCAGGTTCGGCTGGGCGGACCGCGACCCGCGACCCGGCCTGCGCCGAGAGGGCCGCTGGCTGCTCGGGACCGGCACGGCCGCCGCCTCCTACCCCTCCGGGGTCGGCCGGTCGACGGCCGCCGTGACCGCCGAGGCCGACGGCACCTTCACCGTGCGGATCAACGCCGCGGACATCGGGACCGGCGCCCGTACCGCCATGGCGCTCGTCGCCGCGGACGCCCTCCAGGTGAACCCGGACCGCGTCCGCGTACGCGTCGGCGACAGCGACCTGGGCCCCGCCGCGATCGCCGGCGGCTCCACCGGCACCCGCTCCTGGGGCTGGGCGGTCCGGCTCGCGGCGAGCGATGTGCGCGAACGGCTGGCCCTGGGCGGTGCCGTCCCGCCGGAGGGAATCACCGCCCGCTCTGACACCGCCGATGCCATCGAGGCCCTCCCGGAGCAGGAAAGGCACTCCTTCGGCGCGCAGTTCGCCGAGGTCGCCGTGGACATCACCACCGGCGAGGTACGCGCCCGCAGACTGCTGGGGATCTTCGCCGCGGGCGTCATCGTCAACCCGCTCACCGCCCGCAGCCAGCTCATCGGCGGCATGACCTGGGGGCTTTCCATGGCGCTCCACGAGGAGGCGGTCCGCGACGAGGCGTCGGGCGGTCACGTCAACGCCGACCTCGCCGGATACCACGTCGCCGCCCACGCCGACGTGCCGCTCATCGAGGCGGACTGGGTGGACGACCACGTGCCCGGCGATCCCGTCGGCATCAAGGGCATCGGCGAGATCGGCGTCGTCGGGGTCGCCGCCGCCGTCGCCAACGCGGTGTGGCACGCGACGGGCGTCCGCCACCGGCACCTGCCGATCCGCCCCGACCGGGTCCTGCGAGCGGCGGGTGACACCCCGGGTGCTTGAGATCGCCGACCGGCTGCACCCCTGGTTCGAGGACGGCCGGGACTTCGCCGTCGCCACGGTCGTGGCCGTCGACGGCAGCGCGCCACGCGGCCCCGGCGCCGCCCTGGCCGTCGACCGGGACGGAACCGTCGTGGGCTCCGTCTCCGGGGGCTGCGTGGAAGCGGAGGTGTACGAGCTCTGCGAACAGGCCCTGGACGACGGGCGGACCGTGCGCCGGCGCTTCGGGTACAGCGACGAGGACGCCTTCGCGGCCGGTCTCACCTGCGGCGGCGTCATCGACATCCTGATCGCACCCGTGCGCCCGGCCGCACCGGTGCTGCGGGCGGCGGTGGCGGCCGCGACCCGGCGGGAGGCGGTGGCTCTCGCCCGGGTGGTGCGCGGCCCCGACGACCTGCTCGGCGGGGCGCTGTCCGTGTCGGCCGACGGAGCGTACGAGGGGCACATCGGCGGCCGTCCGGAACTCGGCCGGTCGGCCGCCGCCGAGGCCCGCGCCATGCTGGACACCGGCCGTACCGGCACCGTCGAGATCGCCGAGGACGGCTCGCACTGCCCCGGCGGCCTGACGCTCTTCGTCGAGTCGAGCCTGCCCCCGCCCCGCATGATCGTCTTCGGCGCCGTGGACTTCGCGACCGCGCTCGTCCGGGCGGGCGCGTTCCTCGGCTACCACGTCACCGTGTGCGACGCGCGGCCGGTCTTCGCCACCCGGGCCCGCTTCCCCGGGGCCGACGAGGTGGTGGTCGACTGGCCGCACCGCTATCTGCGGAGCACCACGACCGACGACCGGACCGTCCTGTGCGTCCTCACCCACGACACCAAGTTCGACGTGCCCCTCCTGGAGGCGGCCCTGCGGCTGCCCGTCGCGTACGTCGGCGCGATGGGCTCCCGCCGCACCCACCGGGAGCGCAACCGGCGCCTGCGTGAAGCCGGAGTCACGGAAGACGATTTGACCCGGCTGCACTCCCCGATCGGCCTCGACCTCGGTGCCCGCACACCCGAGGAGACCGCCCTGTCCATCGCGGCGGAGATCGTCGCGGTGCGCCGGGGCGGCACGGGCACCCCGCTCACCGGCTCGCACACCCCCATCCACCGCGATCCCGGACAGGAGAGCAGACGCTAAGGGCCGTCCAGGCGCAGTTCGCGCCCCCGCCACCGCCGGCGCAGCCAGCGGTCGTGGCTGGCCACCACGACCGCGCCGGGCCCGGGGCCGAGCGCCTCCTCCAACTCGTCGCACAGCCTGGGCGAGAGGTGGTTCGTGGGCTCGTCCAGCAGCAGCAGTTCCGGCGGGCGGGCCATCAGCAGGGCGAGGGCGAGCCTGCGCCGCTGACCCGCCGACAACTGCCCCACCGGCTTGTCCGCGTCCGCCTCGTGCAGCAGACCGAGCGAGGCGAGCGGCACCCGCTCGGCCCGCTCGACGCCCAGCACACCCTCGTACGTGTCGCCGACGGTACGGTCGGGCCGGGCGAACACGGTGTCCTGCGTGAGGACCCCGACGCTCAGACCCGGCCGCCGGTCCATCCCGCCCCGAGCGCCGAGCCGCCCGGCGAGCACCGCGAGAAGCGTCGACTTGCCCGCCCCGTTGCCACCCGTGACCAGCAGACGTTCGGATGCCGCGATGTCGAGGCGGCCGACGGCCAGCCGGCCGGGGACCCGTACCTCGCGCAGGGACACCAGGGTGCCCGGCGCGGACGGCTCGGCGCGGGCGGTGTAGCGGAAGCGCAGCGGCCCGGGCGGCTCCGCGACCTGGCGGCGCTCCAGCTCGTCGAGGCGGCGGGCGGCGTTGCGCACCCGGCGCGCGATCTGGCTCTGCACCCGGCCCGCCCGCAGCCCGTACCCCATCTTCTCGCTGTCGCGGGGCCCGCGGTCCGGCGTGACCCGGCGTGCGGTCACCGCTGCGGAGCGGCGCAGGGCCTCGATCTCCTCCTGCTCCTCGGCGTACCGGCGCTCCCACCGCGCCCGCTCCGCGTGCTTCCCGGCCAGATAGTCGCTGTACCCGCCCCCGTACCGCACGGGTCCGTCCACCGCCGGATCGAGGTCGATCAGATCCGTGCAGACGGCGTCGAGGAAGGCCCGGTCGTGACTGGCGATCACCACGGGCCCCGGCATCGTGCGCAGCTGCTCCTCCACGAACGCGGCGGCCTCGTCGTCCAGATGGTTGGTCGGTTCGTCCAGCAGCAGGGCGGACGGCCGCCGCACCAGCAGAGCGGCGAGCGCCAGCCGGCCGCGCTGCCCGCCCGACAGCGAACCGAGGGTCCGCCCGTGCGGCAACGCGGCGAGGCCGAGCCCGCCGAGCAGGACGGCCGCGCGCCGGTCGGCGTCCCAGGTCTCCCGTTCCTCGGCCTGTTCGAGACGCCGGCCGTACGTCTCCAGGAGTTCCGCGTGCGCCGGGGCGCCCTCGGGCGTACGGGCGAGCAGCCCGGAGAGCCGGTCGAGTTCCGCCAGGTCCGCGCGGGCCTCGCGCAGCGCGTCGTCCAGGACGCCGGCGACGGTGGAGTGCGCGTCGAAGGGCATCTCCTGGTGCAGGAAGCCCACATCGGCGGGCCGGGTGACCTGGCCGGCGTCGGGCTCGTCCGCTCCGGCGAGCAGCCGCAGGAGGGTCGACTTCCCGACGCCGTTCTCGCCGATCAGCCCGATGCGGTGGCCGGGCGACGCGGTGAGCGACACCCCGTCGATGACCCGTTTCGTGCCGAGGGTGCGGATGAGGTCGTGGGCGAGCAGGGCGGGCGGCGGGGTGGTGGCAGGCATGGGTACCTCCGACGTGATCGGTTCTGGGCCCGCCGGGCACGGGGCCTCGGGCGCGGGCCGGGACGGCACGTCAGCGGTTCACGTCTGCGGGGCCCCCGTCTCCCGCAGCTCCCCGCCGGCCAGCCGGAGCCACCGCTCCACCCCGATCCGCTCCAGGAACCGCTCGTCGTGGCTGACCACCACGAACGCCCCGCGATAGGAGGCGAGCGCGCCCTCCAGCTGATCGGCGCTGACCAGGTCGAGGTTGTTGGTCGGCTCGTCCAGGAGCAGCAGCTGCGGGGCCGGCTCCGCGCACAGCACGCAGGCCAGCGTGGCCCGAAGCCGTTCGCCGCCCGACAGCACACCGGCCGGCAGGTGGGCACGGTCACCGCGGAAGAGGAAGCGGGCCAGGAGGTTCATCCGCTCGGCCTCCGTCCGGTGCGGGGCGAAAGCGGCGAAGTTCTCGGCCACCGTCCGGTCGAGGTCGAGCAGGTCGAGGCGTTGCGAGAGGTAGGCGATCCGCCCGTCGGCACGCTTGATCAGGCCGCCGTCCAGTTCCAGGTCGCCGTTGACCAGCCGCAGCAGGGTGCTCTTGCCCGCGCCGTTGGGCCCGGTCAGCGCGATGCGTTCGGGCCCCCGGACCGTCAGGCCGGCACCCTCACCCGTGAACAGCTCCCGGCCGCCGAGGCGGATGCGCATCCGCTCGCCGAGCAGGACCGTGCGCCCGGCGGGCACGTCGGTGTCCGGCAGGTCGAGCGTGAGGTGCTGTTCATCGCGTACGGCACGCCCCGCCTCGTCGAGCCGGGCCTGGGCGTCGCCGACCCGGGAGGCGTGCGTCTGGCCGGCCCGGCCCGCCGACTCCTGGGCACCCCGCTTCATGTTTCCCGCGAAGATGCGCGGGAGTCCGGCGTTCTTGAGGTTGCGCGCCGCGTTGCTCGCGCGGCGCTCGGCCCGTTCGCGGGCCTGCTGCATCTCGCGCTTCTCCCGCTTCAGCTCCTGCTCGGCGTTGCGGACGTTCTTCTCGGCCACCTCGCGCTCGGCCTGCACAGCCTCCTCGTAGGCCGTGAAGTTGCCTCCGTACAGGCGCAGTTCCTCCGGTCCGAGTTCGGCGATGCGGTCCATGCGGTCCAGCAGCGCGCGGTCGTGACTGACCAGGAGCAGCGTGCCGCTCCACGCCTCCAGCGTCTCGTAGAGGCGGTGGCGCGCATCGAGGTCGAGGTTGTTGGTCGGCTCGTCCAGCAGCAGGACGTCCGGCCGCTTCAGGAGCTGGGCGGCCAGCCCCAGCGAGACGACCTGGCCGCCGCTGAGCGTGCCGATGCTCCGGTCCAGGGCGATGCCGTCCAGCCCGAGCCGGTCGAGCTGGGCCCGGGTGCGCTCCTCGATGTCCCAGTCGTCGCCGATGACGGCGAAGTGTTCCTCGCCCACATCACCGGACTCCACGGCGTCCAGTGCGCGGATCACCGCGTCGACGCCGAGCACCTCGGCCACCGACAGGCCGCCGGTCAGGGGCAGGCTCTGCGGGAGTTGGCCGAGCGTGCCGTCGACGGTGACGGAGCCGGCGGTGGGCCGGAGCTCACCGGCGATCAGCTTGAGCAGCGTGCTCTTCCCGGAGCCGTTGGGGGCGACGAGCCCGGTGCGGCCGTTGCCCACCGTGAAGGACAGGCCCGCGAAGACCGGCGTGTCGTCGGGCCAGGAGAAGGAAAGGTTCGAGCAGATGATGGGTGCGTCGGACATGCGTGAGACCTCGCGTGTGAATCCGGGGTCGGCACGGACCGCGGCCCCGGAGGAATGGCCAAAGGGAACAACGACATGGCCACTGCGGCGGCGCCCTCGGCGCCCGCTGTGGCTATCGGCCCCGGGTATCACCCGGAGATGTCGTCGTCGCCTGCCATGTCTGGTCTCCTCGGTACACGCTGAACAGCGTGACAATCCTAGCAGGCGGTCCGGTGCCGCCTCCGGCCCAGGGCCGCGGGACGGAGGCGGCACAGGACCGCGTCAAGGGCGCGGGCGATGGCCGAAACGGGCCCCCTCCCACGGTGTGCCGTCCGGGAACGACTCCGCGAGGCGCTGCCCCGCCGGGCGTGCCGGAGCCCGTTCCACGGTGGGCTTCGCGCCCTCGATCCGCTCCAGCCAGCCGAGCAGCTCCCGGCGCAGCTCGTCGGCGACCGCGCGGTGCGATTCCAGGCCGGCGAGATTGTCCAGCTCGTACGGGTCGGCCGCCAGGTCGTACAGCTCCGTCTCCGTGTAGTGGTCCGCGTCCGGGGCGTTCCAGGCGTCCGCGCCGGGCGCCTGGACGGCGTACTTCCAGCGCGAGGTGCGCACCGCGCGCCCCACCCGGTCCTCGCTGATCTGGACGAACGCGGAATCCGGCCGGCCGGGATCGCGGCCCCCACCGGCCAGCGGCAGCAGGGAGCGCCCCTGCACCCCCGGCGGAACGGGAAGCCCCGCGGCCGCCAGCAGCGTCGGCATCAGGTCCAGCGTGCCGACGGGCCGGCGGACGAGCCCGCCGCCCGTGAAGCCGGGGCCGGTGACGGCGAGCGGGACCCGGACCGACGCCTCGTGGGCGGAGCGCTTGTACTCGCTGTTGCGGGTACGGAAGTGGGAGCCGTGGTCCGCCGTCCACGCCAGGACCGTGTTCGCCTCGGTGCCCAGGCTCCGCAGGGCGTCGCGGAGCCGGCCCACCCCCTCGTCGACCCGCTTGATCTGCCCGAGGTACCCGCCCAGGTGACGGTGGGCTCCGCCCTGCGCGGCACCCGGCGAGAGCGCGGCCAGGTCGGGCGGCAGCCAGGCACCCTCGTACCGCTCGCGGTAGCCGTCCGGGGCCGGGTAGTCGTCGGTGGGGTTCTGGTGGTGGGGCTCCAGGAGGGAGAGGAAGAGGAGGTAGGGCCGGTCGTGGTGGTCGGCCACGAAGCGGATCGCCGCGTCGATCAGCGCGTCGGAGCGGTAGCCGGGCAGCCGGACCGGTTCCCCGTCCTCGTCGTACACCACCGTGCGGTACGCGTCCGAGGTGAATTCGAGCCGGTCCGAGGCGAGCCAGCTGTCGTAGCCGCCCCGCTGTCCGGGCGGTACGGGGCCGTCTGGATTGTCGTCACCCGCCAGGTGCCACTTGCCGATGTAGCCGGTGGCGTATCCGGCCGCCGCGAACTCGCCGGCCAGCGTGGGGATGCCCTGGGGGAGCGGCAGCCCATTGCGGAAGACGCCGGCCGACGTCGGGTAGCGGCCGGTCTGGAGCGCCGAACGGGCCGGAGCGCAGACCGGGTTGGGGGTGATGGCCTGCTCGAACAGGGTGCCCTCGCGGGCGATCCGGTCGAACTCGGGTGTCACGCCCGCCCGGTTGCCGTGCACACCGGCCGTGTCCCAGCGCTGCTGGTCGGTGAGGACCACGATCACCTGAGGGGGCGCCCCGGCGGGCGGCGCCGGAGCGCCGCCCGCCGGGAGTGCGGAGTACGCGCTCACGCAGCCGGCGCCTCGGCGTTGGAGGCACCCGACGCGATACCGAAGGACGGGTCCGGGACCGCTTCCGGGCTGATCAGGGTGGAGGAGCGGCCGTCGACACCGACCGGGACGTCCCCGTCGATGGTGACGCGGCGCAGCTTGCGCTCGTGGGTGTCGGAGTCGTCCACGCCGTAGTGCTGGGTGGCGCGGTTGTCCCAGATGGCGACGTCGCCCACCTGCCAGTCCCAGCGCACGGTGTTCTCCGGGCGCTCGATGTGGGACTGGAACAGGTCGACCAGGGCCCGCGAGTCGCGGCCGGTCAGACCGCTGATGCGCTGCACGAAGTTGCCCAGCAGCAGGACGCGCTCACCGGTCTCGGGGTGGACGCGGACCACCGGGTGCTCGGTGAGGAACTTCGTGGAGGTGAACACCTCCCGGTACTGCTCCAGCGCCTCCGGCAGGGCGTTGGGGCGCACCGACACGTAGTCGTAGTCGTTGGAGTGGACGGCCCGCAGACCGTCCGCCAGGGTGCGCAGCTGCTCGGGCAGTTCCGCGTAGGCGGCGGCCGTGTTGGACCACAGGGTGTTGCCGCCGTACGGGGGGATCACGACGGCCCGCAGGATGGAGAAGGCGGGGTAGGCGGGGACGAAGGTGACGTCGGTGTGCCACTGGTTGGCCCGGCCGCCGTGGTCGGAGTCGATGCCGAGCGAGTAACGGCCGTCCGCCGAGGGGACGGTCGGGTGGGCGACGGGTGTGCCGAGCAGCCGGCCGAAGGCCTCGTGGCTCTCCTCGTCCAGGTGGTCCTGGCCGCGGAAGAAGATCACCTTGTTGGCGAGCAGGGCGTCCCGGACGGCGGTGACCGTCTCCGGGGCGAGGTCGCCGCCGAGGCGGACACCGGAGACGACGGCACCGATGCGGCCGCCGAGCTTCTGGACGGTGACGGCGGGTGCGGCGGTGGTGGTGGAGGACATGACGGTTTCCCTTCGGGAGGACGTGCTCGTCCCCGGCCGGAGGTACGGCGCGGCCGACGGCGAGCTGATTAATCTTGGAGAGGAAGTAATTCGGGCGGAACGTGGCCCGCAGATGGAGACGAGGCGATGCCCGGCGCGACGGTGCGCGGGATCGGGGCGTTGACGCGGGAGCGCGGTGAGGTGTCCGCCGGTCAGGCGGCGGTACAGGGGCCCGGACACACGGGCTGCGGTGCGGGGCGGCCGGCGCGGGCGGGCCGCGCATCGGGAAGTGCCGTCGCGAACATGTCCCGGAGACTTCCAGCGCCCCGCCGCGTACGTCAAGCGCCCTCCGGCACCCCGCAGGGCGTGCGGCAGTGGTTCAATCGGCGCCTGCACGCGGTCCCCATCGCTCCGGAAGAATGCCCAAAAGCCCAGCCTGACCTGGGATTTCATCCATGGTTCCGGGTAGCGGGCGAAGGCCGGTACCGGGTCGGGTGACAGGGCCCGTGCGAATTCACGCCGCCGTAACGTTGCGAGCGCCCCGCCGGCGCAGGACCGAAGGAAGGCCCTTATGACTGCCGCCCCCCGCCTCTTCCGCGCCACCGGTGACGGACGGCGCGAGACCAACGCCGCCACCGTGCTGCGGACCGTCCTGGACCACGGGCCCGTCGCCCGCCGGGCGATCGCCGAGCGCTCCGGCCTGAGCCAGGCCGCCGTCTCGCGGCAGTGCACCGACCTCGTGAACCTGGGCCTGGTACGGGAGTTGCCGGAGCTGGTCGCCAGCAACGGGGTGGGCCGCCCGCAGATCCCGGTCGACCTGCACACGGGGGAGGGCGAGGGGCCCCTGGCCGCCGGGGTCCACATCGGGGTGCCCTACTCGACGTTCGGGCTGCTGGACCTGCGTGGCCGGCTGCTCGACCGGCGCACCTTCCCGCACGACGGCATCGCCCCCGGCGACCTGCCCGCGAAGATCGTCCGGGGGCTGCGCGCCTTCCTCCGGGACGCCGGGCGCGGCAGGCGGCTGCTGGGGGTGGGCGCGGCCCTGGGCGGCTGGGTCGACCCCGGCACGGGCACGGCCGTGCGCCACGCCATGCTCGGCTGGGCCGGCCGTCCGCTGGCCGCCGAACTCGCCCGTGGCCTGGACGGCTTCGAGGTGCGCGTCGACAACCACGCCCGCGCGGTCGCCCAGTCGGAGATCCTCTTCGGCCGGCCCGAGGCACGGCGGAGCCTGGTCCACCTGTTCATCGGCAACGTGGTCGACGCGGCGCTCGGTATCACCGGGGTGGTCCACCAGGGGCCGGGGTCCGGTGCCGGGGACGTGGCACACCTGCCCGTGCCGGACTCCACGGTGGTCTGCCCGTGCGGCCGGTCCGGCTGCCTGGAGGCGACGGTCTCCAACGTCGCCATGGCGCGGACGGCCGTACGCCGAGGCATCGTGCCCTGGCCGGACGCGTTGCTGGTGGTGGACGCGGCGGCGGCGGGGGACCGGCGCGCGGACCGGCTGCTGCGCGAGCGGGCCCGCGCGGTCGGCCGGGCGACCGCCCTGCTGCTCGACGTCCTCAACCCGGACCTGGTCGTCGTCACCGAGCACGCCAGCCTGGTCAATCCCGAGTACCTGGAGGAGATCAGGGGCGCGGCGGTCGACCACTCGCACGTCTGCCAGGACCCCGAACGCATCGTCAGTCCGCATGCCGGGACGGCCGTCCTCCCCGTCGCGGCCGGTGCCGTCGTGCTGAACTCCCTTTTCAGAAGCCCCCTGACGACGTCCCTGCGGTAGCCGCCCGGCGGAGGCGGAAAGGTGCGTCGTACCAGGATGCGGACGCGGCAGGTTGACCGCCCGCCGAGGCCGCTGTCATATTGCTCCCGTGAACCCGGACATGCGCCTCATCTCCCGCAGGCACGTCGACCTCTGTCGACAGGCCAGCGCGGTCTGTGCCGTCCACAGCTGACCCGGACCGCAGCTCCCAGGGCTTTCGCCCGGCCGCTCCCGTCGCCCCGCTGACCCGTCACCGGGGAGCCGTACTCCCCGGGCACCGTCGGATCACCCGGGCCCGGCTCCCCGTCACGGCCCGACCGGCCGCACATTCCTCCTCGCGGCGGGCTCCCCTTCTTCCGCCTCCGTGCTGATGCCGTGCGCCGCCCACGCGGCCCGGCACGTCCTTCGACCAGCGCCGCCCCGTCGCTTTATTCGTCCCGCAGCGGAACGAATACGGCCCCGCGCTCCGCCGCGCCCTCACCTTCACCCTTTCTCACCGTCACAGGCAGGCAT
Source organism: Streptomyces sp. ATexAB-D23 (assembly GCF_000373645.1). Lineage (GTDB taxonomy): Bacteria > Actinomycetota > Actinomycetes > Streptomycetales > Streptomycetaceae > Streptomyces > Streptomyces castrisilvae. Next base: position 91,970 of record NZ_KB892011.1, read on the forward strand.
CGATGACCGAGCTGTACCCCTTCACGCCCTCCGGTCCGACCCGGCGCTCCACCCTGCGCGCCGCAGGCGGCGGCGCCCTGCTCCTCGGACTGGGTCTTGCGGGCTGCCGTTCGGCCGTGTCCGACACCTCGTCCAGCCCGCAGGGCGCGAGCGCCGCACCCCACCGCGGCGGCGTGCTGAACGTCGCCGTCAACGCCGACTTCACGCCGGCCCTCCTGTTCGCCCAGAGCGGCCAGTCGCTCCAGCAACGGCTGATCTACAACACCCTCACCCGCTACGACGACGACCTCCGCCCGAAACCCGAGCTCGCCACCTCCTGGACGTATGCCAAGGACGGCCGCAGCATCACGCTGCGGCTGCGTGAGGACGTGACCTTCCACAACGGGCGCGAGTTCACCGCCGACGACGTCGTATTCGCCGTGAAGAACCTTCAGAACCCGGTGCGAGCAGCCCAGTTGCGCAGCACGGCGGCCACGATCACCGGGTTCGAGAAGCGCGGCGACCACGAACTGGTCCTCAAGCTGGCCCACCCGGTCAACAACCTCTTCGACCTGTTCGAGTTCATGATCATCACGGACCCGGAGAGCGTCGAGGACGCCGTCGCCGGGAAGAAGTTCATCGGAACCGGCCCGTTCGAGCTGAAGAAGTGGAGCCCCGGCTCCGGCCTGAGCCTCACCCGCAACGACGCGTACTGGCAGCCCGGACGCCCCTACCTCGACGGGGTCGAGCTACGGGTGATAGCCCAGGCCGACGCGCTGATCTCGTCGTTGCGCTCCGGTCAGTCCCAGCTCTCCTTCGACGTCCCCGGCAAGAGCATCGGCGTCGTCAAGGGTGAATCCGGCCTCACCATCAGCGACTACGACACCGGCGCCGGAGCCATCTACCTCGGCGTCAACACCACCGTCGCCCCGCTGAACGACCGGACCGTCCGCCAGGCACTCGCCCGGGCCGTCGACCGCGACCGGCTGGTCGCCCAGACCCTCGGCGGCTACGGTCTCGCCTCCGCCGCGCCCTGGCCCAAGTCCTCGCCGGCCTTCACCGAGGCCCACCGCACCCACTACACCCACGACCCCGCGAAGGCGCGGGCGCTCCTGAAGTCCGCCGGGCACAGCAGGCTCGACCTTCCGATGCTGCACATCGCGCTGCCCGGAGAAACGGCGATCGCCGAGTCCATCCAGTACGACCTGAAGCAGATCGGCGTCCACGTCACGCTCCAGCCCACCGACGGGGCCACCGCGCAGAAGAAACTGATCTCGCAGGGCATGCCGGCCCTGTGGTCCATGGGACACGGATTCGCCCAGGTGCAGCCCTCCACCCTCGCCGTGAGCGCGTACCCCTTCAACGAGGCGAAGAACACCTCCAGATACCGCTCCGCCGAGTACACCGAGGTCGTGCAGGAGGCCTGGACGAAGCCGGAGACCGACACGGCCGCCGCCAACGCCCTGCACGAGAAGATCTCCTCCATCCTCCTGGACGAGGCGTTCCTCATCGACCTCGTCGTGCGCGGGCAGCTCCAGGTCTCCGCCGCCCGGCTGCACGGCGTGACGCTCAACAAGTTCTCCTACCTCAACCTCGACAACGCCTACCTGGTGTGACATGCGCAGCTACCTGATCCGGCGGCTGCCGTCCGCCCTCCTCGTCCTGCTCGCCGCCTCCTTCCTGATCTTCACCATCCTCCGGCTGGTCCCCGGCGACCCCGCCACGACACTCGCCGGGCCCGACGCGGACGCGGCGACCGTCGCCGCGATCCGTGACCGGCTCGGCCTCGACGCACCCCTGCTCACCCAGTACGCCCACTGGATCGGCTCGCTCCTGACGGGCGACCTCGGACCCTCGTACGCCATCGGCGGACAGACCGCCGACCTCATCGGCGACTGCCTCGGCGCCACCACCGAACTGACCGTGGCCGCCCTCGTGTTCGTGATCGTGCTCGGCACGGCGTTCGGTGTGCTGGGGGCCACCTCGCGCAGCCGCTGGCTGACGGCCGCCGTCCGCGTGATCACCACCGCCGCCCTGGCCGTACCGCCCTTCGTCAGCGGGGTCCTGCTCGTCCTGCTCTTCGCCGTCGCCCTCCCGGTGCTCCCGCCGGGCGGCCGGGTCGCCTTCCTGACCGCCCCCGACCTCGCCGTCCAGTACCTGGTGCTGCCCGCGCTCTGCCTGGCGCTGCCCAGCGCCGCCGTACTGGGCCGCTACCTCAAGGACGGCATCGAACGCGGCCTCGCCGAGGACTACATCCGCACCGCCACCGCCGCCGGAATCGCCCCGCGCCGGCTGCTGTGGCGCCACACCCTGCCCAACGCCCTCCCGCCCGTCGTCACCCTGCTCGGCATGCAGGTGGGCAACCTGCTCGGCGGAGCCGTACTCGTCGAGGCGATCTTCGCCTGGCCCGGCCTCGGTCAGCTCGCCGAGCAGGGACTCCAGCGCCGCGACTACCCGGTCGTCCAGGACCTCCTGCTGCTCCTGGTCGCCGTCTTCGTCCTCGTCCAGCTGCTCACCGACCTCGTCCACGCCTGGCTCGACCCCCGGATCAGGTGGGAGTGACCCTGATGACCCCGACGACCGACCTCCTCACCGCCGCCCCGCCCCCGGCCGCCCGCAAGGCACGCCGCCCGGCCCGCAACCGCCACCCCTACCGCAGCGCCCTGTCCACCGCCCGCGCCCGCACCGGCCTGGTCCTCGTCGGCGCGGTGGTCCTCGCCGGGCTGCTCGCCCCGCTCATCGCCGGACACGGGCCCACCGACCAGAGCGGCCAGAGCCTCGCCGCCCTCGGCACCCCCGGGCACCCACTGGGCACCGACGACCTCGGCCGGGACCTGCTCAGCCGGGTCCTGTACGGCATCCGCGCCGACCTCGGCATCATCGCGCTCGCCGTGCCGACGGGGGCCGCGCTCGGCTGCCTGTTCGCCCTCGTCGCCGCCGCCCACCCGGTGGCCGACGTCGTCGTGCAGCGGGTCTTCGACCTGCTCCTCGCCTTCCCCGGCCTGATCCTGGCGCTCGCCGTCACCGCGATCCTGGGCCCGGGACGCATCCCCGTCATCCTCGTCATCGCGCTCGCCGAGGTCCCCGTGTTCGGCCGGCTGCTGCGCAGCGGGGTCCTGGTCCAGCGGGAACGCGAGTACGTCACCGCCGCCCGAGTCGGCGGGAGTTCGGCCCCCAGGCTGCTCGTCCGGCACATTCTGCCCAACGCGGCCGACCCGCTCGTCGTGCAGATCGCCGTCTCGCTGACCGTCGCCGTCTTCATCGAGGGAGCGATGAGCTTCCTCGGCGTCGGCGTACGGCCACCGGAACCCACCCTGGGAGCCGTCCTCAGCCAGTCCATGCCCTACCTCGCCCAGTCACCCCACTTCGCCGCGGGTCCCTTGATCACGGTGACCGCGCTCGTCCTCGGACTCTCGCTCGTCGCCGAGGCGCTCAACCGGGAGGTACGCCGATGACCGCCCAGGAACTGCTGGAGGTCCGTGACCTCGGCATCGAGTTCACCGCCCCCGACGGGTCGCCGCTGCGCGCCGTGCGCGGCCTCTCGTTCACCCTGCGCCGGGGGGAGACCCTGGCCGTCGTCGGCGAGTCCGGCTCCGGCAAGTCGACCACCGCGCTCGCCCTGACGCGGATGCTGCCTGGCACCGGCCGCATCACCACCGGCACCGTCCGTCTGGCGGGCCGGGACCTGGCCGCCGCCGGGGACGAGGAGCTGCGGGCGGTGCGCGGCGCCCGCATCGGCATGATCTTCCAGGACCCGATGACCGCCCTCAACCCCGTCCTCACGGCGGGCCGCCACATCGAGGAGGTCCTCCGCGCCCACGGCAACCGCGACAGGGCCGCCCGCCGCGCCCGCGCCGTCGAACTCCTGGACCGGGTCGGCATCCCCGAGCCGCACCGCCGCGCCGGCGACTACCCGCACCAGTTCTCCGGCGGCCAGCGTCAGCGCGTCCTCATCGCCATGGCCCTCGCCGGCGAACCCGACATCCTCCTCGCCGACGAACCCACCACCGCACTGGACGCCACCGTCCAGGACCAGATCCTCACCCTCCTCGCCGACCTCAACCGCGAGACCGGCACCGCGCTCGTCCTCATCACGCACAACATGGGCGTCGTCGCCCGCGCCTGCGAACGCGTCCTCGTCATGTACGGCGGCACCGTCGTGGAGGACGGCCCCACCGCCGAGGTGCTCACCCGCCCCCGCCACCCCTACACCGCGGGCCTCCTGGCCGCCGTACCCCGCCTCGCCACCCCCTCCGGCACCCGCCTCACCGGCATCCCCGGCAGCCCGCCCGACCTGACCCTGCTCGGTGACGGCTGCGCCTTCGCCGACCGCTGCACCCTCGTCGAGGACCGCTGCCGCACCGCCACCCCGCCCCTCGCACGGGTGGCGGCGGACGTACGGGTGGCCTGCCTGCCCGCCGCCGGACGCACCGGACCCCTGCCCGCCCCCGCCCCGCCCGCCCCCATCGACCGCCCCGTACCCGGCGCGGTCGTCCTGGAGGCGGACGGCCTGACCAAGACCTACGGGGGCCGCGGCTCCCGCAGGCGCGGGGCACCGGCACTCGACGGGGTGTCGCTGACCCTCGCGCAGGGCGAGACCCTGGGCATCGTCGGCGAGTCCGGCTCCGGCAAGTCGACCCTGGCCCGGGTGCTGGCCCACGCCCACAGCGCGGACGGCGGCACCCTGCGACTGCGCGGCGAGGACATCACCCGGCCCTCCCGGCGGGCGCTGCACACGGTGCGCCGGCAGATCCAGATGGTGTTCCAGGACCCCTACGCCTCGCTCAACCCCCGCCTGACGGTGGGCGAGATCGTCGCCGAACCCCTGATCGCCTTCGGCCTCGGGGACCGGGACTCCCGCCGGGCGCGCGTCGCGGAACTCCTCGAACTGGCCGGCCTCGACCCCGCCGTCGCCGCCCGGCACCCCCGCTCCTTCTCCGGCGGTCAGCGCCAGCGCATCGGCATCGCCCGCGCCCTCGCCCCCGAACCCTCCGTCCTCATCTGCGACGAACCCGTCTCCGCGCTCGACGTCTCCGTGCAGGCACAGATCGTCGGCCTGCTCACCGACCTCCAGCGCGACCTGGGCCTGTCCCTCGTCTTCATCGCCCACGACCTCGCGGTCGTCCGGCAGGTCAGCCACCGCATCGCCGTCATGCACCGGGGCCGCGTCGTGGAGACCGGCAGCGCCGACGAGGTCTGCGAGCACCCCCGTGACCCGTACACCCGCGCCCTGCTCGCGGCGGCGCCCGAACCCGTACCCCCGGCCCCCCGTGCCGAGCACGCCGAGAAGACGGGAGCCCTCGCATGAACGCGTGCTGCACACCGGGCCGCCCGTGCGCCGGCGTACTGCCCCTGCCGTCGGTGCGCCGGACCGCCCCGCCGCCGGCCGTGGCCCACCGGCGGATGGCCGAACTGCCCGGCGGGGTCTTCCGGATGGGCGACGCCTTCGGCGAGGGCTACCCCGCCGACCGCGAGGGCCCGGTGCGCGAGGTGACCGTGGCCCCCTTCGCCATCGACACCGCCGCCGTCAGCAACGCCGACTGGGCCCGCTTCGCCGACGCCACCGGCTACCGCACCGACGCCGAACGGTACGGCAGCTCCTACGTGTTCCACCTGCTCCTCGCCCCGGCCGCCACGCGCCACGTCATCGGGCAGGTGCCCGGCGCGCCCTGGTGGCTCGGCGTCGAGGGCGCCAACTGGAGCGCCCCCGGCGGGCCCGGCTCCTCGGCCGGGCCGACCACCCCGTCGTCCACATCTCCCACGACGACGCCCGCGCCTACTGCGACTGGGCAGGGCTGCGCCTGCCCACCGAGGCCGAGTGGGAGTACGCCGCCCGCGGCGGACTCGACGGCGCCCGCTACCCGTGGGGCGACGAACTCACCCCCGGCGGACGCGAGATGTGCAACATCTGGCGCGGCGCCTTCCCGCACCGCTCCGAGCGGCCCGGCGGCCGTACCGGCACGGTGCCCGTCACCGCGTACGCCCCCAACGGCCACGGCCTCCACAACACCTCGGGCAACGTCTGGGAGTGGTGCGCCGACGCCTTCGGACCCGGCGAACGCGTCATCCGCGGCGGCTCCTACCTGTGCCACGCCTCGTACTGCAACCGCTACCGCGTCGCCGCACGCTCCCACAACACCCCCGACTCCTCCACCGGCCACGGCGGCTTCCGCTGCGCCCGCGACCTCACCCCGCGCCTTCCCCCGCCCGCCCCGACCCACGACGGAGCCTCCCGCCGATGACCACCAGCACCCGCCGCGACCCCTACGACGGCTTCCCCGGCCGCATCGGCCGCACCTTCGCCGCCTCCGAACCGGCCTGGCCGGCCGCCCGCACCCCGGGCGAGAAGGCCCCCAACATCGTCGTCGTCCTCATCGACGACATGGGCTACAGCGACATCGGCCCCTTCGGCTCCGAGATCGAGACGCCCACCCTGGACGCCCTGGCCGAGGACGGCGTACGCCTGAGCAACTACCACACCATGCCGCTGTGCTCCCCGGCCCGCGCGGCCCTCCTCACCGGCCTCAATCCGCACCGCGTCGGCTACGCCATGGTCGCCAACTCCGACCCCGGCTTCCCCGGCTACGGAATGGAGATCGCCGACGACATCCCCACCCTCGCCGAACTCCTCCACGACACCGGCTACGCCACCTACGCCGTCGGCAAATGGCACCTGGTCCGCGACTCCGCCTCCAACGCCGCCGACGACCGCGACAACTGGCCGCTGCGTAAGGGATTCGACCAGTACTACGGCGTCCTGGAGGGACTGACCAGCCTCTTCCACCCGCACCAGCTCGTCCGCGACAACAGCCCGCTGGACATCGACGAGTTCCCCGACGACTACTACTACACCGACGACATCACCGACCAGGCCATCTCCATGGTGAAGTCGCTGCGCGCCCACGACCCGGACAAGCCCTTCTTCCTCTACCTCGCGCACAACGCCGTCCACGGCCCCCTCCAGGCCAAGGACGAGGACATAGCCCGCCACCGCGGACGCTACGACGAGGGCTGGGACGTGCTGCGCGAGCGCCGCTTCGCCGCCCAGCTCGCCGACGGCCTCTTCCCGCCCGGTACCGAACTGCCCGAACGCAACAGCGAGGCCGGGCTCGACGTGCCCGCCTGGGACAGCCTCACCGAGGAGCAACAGCGGCTGTACGCCCGCTACATGGAGGTGTACGCGGCCCTGGTCGACAACATCGACCAGAACCTCGGCCGGCTCACCGCCACCCTCGACGCCCTCGGCGAACTCGACAACACCATCATCGTCTTCACCTCCGACAACGGAGGCACCGGCGAGGGCGGCGCGGAAGGCACCCGCTCCTACTTCAGCCGCTTCGTCCACCACCCCGCCCTGCCCGGCGACTGGACCCCCGACGTCGACCGCGACCCCGGACTCATCGGCGGGCCGCGCAGCCTGGTGCACTACCCGCGCGGCTGGGGCATGGCCTCCAACACGCCCTTCCGCCTCTACAAGGGCCACACCTACGCGGGCGGCGTCCGCGTGCCCTTCGTACTGTCGTGGCCGAGGGGCACCCGCGAGGGCCGGCTCGCCCCCGGGCTGCGCCCGCAGTACCAGTACGTCACCGACATCGCGCCGACCCTGCTGGAGCTGGCCGGCCTGGAGCGCCCGGAACAGCGGCGCGGCGTCACACTCCAGGAGCCGGACGGCGCCAGCCTCGCGCCCGTGCTCGCCGACCCGGAACACGCCTCCACCCACCCCGAGCAGTACTGCGAGATGACCGGCAACCGCAGCTACTACCGGGACGGCCGCAAACTCGTCACCCTTCACCGGCCCGGCGCGCCCTACGACGACTCCGAGTGGGCGCTCTACGACATCAGGACCGACCCCACCGAGATCCACGACCTGGCAGCCCAGCAGCCCGGCCTCGTCAAGGAACTCTCCGCCGCCTGGGAGCAGGCCGCCTGGCGCAACGGCGTCTTCCCGCTCCCCGACGGCAGCGGGGCACTCGCCCGGCGCAACCCTGCCGAGCAGCGCCTCACACGCCCGCTGACCCTGCTGCCCGGCACCCCGGAGCTGGAGCGCTACCGCTCCTCGCGGCTGGTCGCCCTGCGCTCCTTCGAGATCGCCGTCGCGATCGAGGAGACGGGGGAGGGGGTGCTCGTCTCGCACGGCGACCAGGGCGGCGGCTACAGCCTGTACGTCGAGGACGGCCGCCTGCACTTCGCGTACAACGAGTACGGCGTGCTCCACGAGAGCGACGCCGGGCCCCTGGCGCCCGGTGAGCACCTCGTCGTCCTCGCGGCAACGGCGCGGACGGGGCTGCGCTGGAGCTTCGCGGTCGGTGTCGACGGCGAGGAGCGGGCAACCCCGCCGAGCGTCCACCAGCTCATCGGGATGGCCCCCTTCCAGGGCATCAGCGTCGGCGTCGACCGCAAGTCCCCCGTCTCCTGGCCACTGTTCGAACGCCACCGCTCCTTCCGCTACCGGGGCCGGCTGCGGTCGGTGACCTACACCCCCGGTGAGCCGGGTCCCGACTCCCCGGAGGCCGTGGCGGCGGCGCTGAAGGAGGCGGCGGCCGCCTTCGAGTGAGCCCCGGCCGGTGCCGGCGGTCCCGGACCGCCGGCACCGACGGCCCGTCCGCCGTACCCGGAGATCGATTCGCGACGGCACACGGGCAGGTCTAACGTCGATGGAGTGAACGATCGCGTTCACTGACGGCACACGAGCGCCGGCGAACGAACGAACCTATGACGGGCTCCCACGCGACAACCCCGAAGGCCACCGAAACCCCTCGGAAGGGGCGAGGCGGCGGGATCGCCCTGCTCGTCATCTGCTCGTGCCAGCTGATGGTGGTCCTCGACATCACCATCGTGAACATCGCCCTCCCGCACATCCAGACCGCCCTCGGCTTCTCCACCGAGAACCTCTCCTGGGTGATCAACGCCTACACGCTGACGTTCGGCGGTCTGCTCCTGCTGGGCGGGCGACTGGGCGACATCCTGGGCCGGCGCAGGGTCTTCATGACCGGCGTCGCCCTCTTCGTCCTCGCCTCGCTGCTCGGCGGCCTCGCCCAGGAGTCGTGGCAGCTGCTCGCCGCCCGGTCCCTCCAGGGCGTCGGAGGCGCGATCGCCTCGCCCACGGCGCTCTCCCTCATCACGACGACCTTCCGCGAAGGGCCCGCCCGCAACCGGGCGTTCGGCGTGTTCGCGGCCGTCTCCGCGGGCGGCAGCGCCATCGGGCTGCTCGCGGGCGGCCTGCTGGTGGAGTGGCTGGACTGGCGGTGGATCTTCTTCGTCAACGTGCCCATCGGTGTGGTGATCGTGCTTGCCACCCGCCGCTACATCGCGGAGTCCGAGCGCCACCCGGGGCACTTCGACGTCATCGGCGCCCTCACGGCGACACTGGGCATGGTGTGCCTGGTCTACGGCTTCATCCGGGCCTCCGAGGAGGGCTGGAGCAACACCCTCACCCTGGGCGCGTTCGCCGCGGCCGTGGTGCTGCTCGGGCTGTTCATCGCGATCGAGAGCCGGTCCCGGCAGCCCATCACACCGCTGTGGATGTTCCGCGACCGCAACCGCGCGGGCACCTACGGAATGATGCTGAGCCTCGCCGCGGCGATGTTCGGGATGTTCTTCTTCCTGACCCTGTTCGTGCAGAACATCCTGGGCTTCAGCCCCCTGCGCACCGGCCTCGCCTTCCTTCCGGTCAGCGTCATCATCGCGATCGGCGCCGGATTCACCTCCCGGCTGCTGCCGCGCTGGGGCCCCAAGCCCTTCATGGTGACCGGGGCCGTGCTCGCGGCGGTGGGCCTGGGCTGGCTCACGCAGACCGACGTGCACAGCTCGTACCTGGGCAGTCTGCTCGGCCCGGTGCTGGTGTTCGGCCTCGGTATGGGCCTGCAGTTCGTGTCGCTGACGCTGATGGCGCTGTCCGGCGTCGCACCCCACGAGTCGGGCGCGGCCTCCGGAATCCTCAACACCACACAGCAGGTCGGCGGATCGCTCGGCCTGTCCATCCTCGTCACGGTCTTCGGCACGGCCAGCCGCAACGAGGCGACGGACCAGGTGCCGAAGTTCATGGCCGAGGCGACACCGGCGCAGCTGGCACAGTTCCGCAGGACCGGACAGCTCCCGGGCCACTGGGGCGACCAGGTGCTGGCCTCGGGCGTCTCCACCGCCTTCCTCGCCGCCGCGGCCTTCGCCCTCGTCGCCGCGCTCATCGCGCTGTTCGTCATCCAGGTGCGCCCCTCGGACCTGGAGCGGCTGCGCGGCAGCGGGCGGCCGGGCCCGTGAGCACCCGGCCGCCCGCCCCCGGCGTCAGCCCTTGACGGTGAAACCCGCCCGCAGCAGATCGTCGTCGCGCGACGAGGGACCGACGAGGAGTTCGAAGGCGCCGGGCTCCACCACCCGGCGGCCCTCGGCGTCGACGAGACTGCACGCGGCCACCGGCAGTTCGATGACGACCTCGCGCGACTCACCGGGAGCCAGCGTGAGCTGGCGGTAGGCCTTGAGTTCCTTCTCGGCCCAGGTCACCGACGTGACCGTGTCACTCACATACGCCTGCACCGTCTCCAGCGCGGGACGCCCGCCGGTATTGCTGACGACGACGCGCGCCCGCAGTGTGTCGCCCGCGCCCAGGACATCGGTCAGCACCTCCAGGTCCGAGTAGGCCACGGTCGTGTAGCTGAGGCCCTCCCCGAACACGAACGCCGGCCGCTGTGTCAGATCCGCGTACCGCGTGCCGTGCTGGCCGCGCAGCTGGTTGTAGTACGTCGGCTGCTGCCCCGCGTGACGCGCGAACGACACGGGCAGCCGTCCCGAGGGCTCGACGAGGCCGAGTACCAGCTCCGCCACCGCCCGGCCGCCGGCCATGCCCGGGTTGAAGGCGTGCACGATGGCCGCCGCGCGGTACGCGGACGGCGGCAGCACGAGCGGTTTCGAGCTGATGACCACCACGGTGAACGGTGTGCCCGTCCCGGCGAGCGCGTCCAGCAGCGCGATCTGCCCGCCGATCAGCTCCAGGGTCGCCGTCGACCGCCCCTCACCGACCAGCTCGATGCGGTCGCCGACCACGGCGACGACGTGGTCGGCGGCCTCGGCGGCGGCGACCGCCTCGGCGATCAGCGCCTCGGACGGCTCCGCGGGGACCACGATCTCGGGCCGGGGCTGCCCGTCCGGGAAGAAGGCGCCCTCCGGGTCCGGGCCCACCGTCAGGATGTCGGCCCCGCGCGCGTGGGTGACCGACCAGCCGGCGGGCACATGCTCCCGGAAGCCGTCGAGCACGGTACGGATCATGGCGCGCGGATGGCCCTCCGGCAGCCAGTCCGCCTGCCCCGACGATCCCGCCCAGTCCCCGAGCTGGGTCTGCGCGTCGTCGGCGTTGGGCCCGATCACGGCGACCGTACGCGGTGCCGTGCCGGCCCCCGCGACCGCGCGCCCGTCCGCGCCCGCCTCATAGCCGCCGTCCAGCGGCAGGGTGCCGTCGTTGGCCAGCAGCACCAGCGAGCGGCGGGCCGCTTCGAGGTTCAGCTCGCTGTGGCCGGCACTGCCGATGACCGCCGCCTGCCGGGCCCGGTCCGGGTGACGCGGGTTCTCGAACAGGCCCAGCTCGAACTTGAGCGTCAGGATGCGCGCGACCGCCGCGTCGATCGCCGCCTCGTCGAGCCGTCCCGCCGCGACCGCCTCCTGCGCGCCCGCGAAGAAGTCGGGCGTCGTCATCACCATGTCGTTGCCCGCCCGGACCGCGGCGGCCGCCGCCTGCGCGTGGTCCGCGAAGACCTTCTGCTCCCACACCATCCGGCCGACGTTGTCCCAGTCGGTCACCAGGGTCCCGGTGTAGCCCCACTCGCCCCGCAGCACCTCGTTCAGCAGCCAGTTGTTGACCGTGACCGGGACGCCGTCCATCGACTGGTAGCCGAGCATGAACGTACGGCAGCCCTCCTTGGCCACCCGCTCGAACGGCGGCAGGAACCACGAGCGCAGCTTGCGCCGCGAGATGTCGGCCTCGCTCGCGTCCCGCCCGCCCTGGGTCTCCGAGTAGCCCGCGAAGTGCTTGGCGCACGCGAGGACCGCCGTCGGGTCGTCCAGCCCCTCGCCCTGGTAACCGCGCACCATCGCCGACGCCAGCTCGCCGATGAGGAACGGATCCTCGCCGAACGTCTCGCTCACCCGTCCCCAGCGCAGGTCCCTGGTGATGCACAGCACCGGCGAGAACGTCCAGTGGACCCCGGTCGCCGCGACCTCCACCGCCGTCGCCCGCGCCACGCGCTCCAGCAGCTCCGGGTCCCAGCTCGCGGCCATGCCGAGCTGGGTGGGGTAGATGGTGGCGCCCTCCCAGAACGAGTGCCCGTGGATGCAGTCCTCGGCCACCAGCAGCGGGATGCCCAGCCGGGTCCGCCCGGTCAGCTCGGCCGCCTCCAGGACGCGTTCGGGCGAGGCGTGCAGGATCGACCCCACGTGCATGTCCTCGATGAGGTGCCGCACTCCGTCCTTGGCGTTCAGCTGGAGCATCTGACCGACCTTCTCGGGCAGCGTCATCCGGCCGGTCAGGTCGGCGACGCGCTCCGGTACGGACAGGCGGGGGTCGAGATAGGGCAGGGAGGAGCCCACAGGAGTTCCTTTCAGGACGTCGGCGACGTTCTCGTCGGGGCGGTACGCGGAGGCCGCGCTCCGGGTCCACCGTACGCTGAATCCCGACCGGGTGGTAAGTATGTGAGTATGCGAGCGTACCCAGCGGGGCAGTCCGATGTGACCGGGGAGCGTGCCGAGTGACCGGCGATGAGCGGCGTGGTTACGCGAAGGGCCGGGCCAAACGCGAGGAGATCCTCGACCAGGCCATGGCGATGTTCGGAGAGGCCGGATACCGGGGCGCCTCGCTGCGGGTGATCGCCAACCGCTGCGGCATCTCGCATCCCGGACTGCTGCACCACTTCCCGACGAAGGAGTCGCTGCTGCTGGCGGTCCTCGAACACCGCGACGCCGTGGACGGCGAGTGGCTGGAGGCGGGCCGGCCCACCGGTGTCGACCGGCTGCGCCGGCTGGTCGACCTCGCGGCGCTGAACGCCCAGCGGCGCGGCATCGTGGAGCTGTTCTGTGTCCTGTCCGCCGAGGCGACCTCCGCCGACCACCCGGCGCACGCCTACTTCGTGGAGCGGTACCGCACCTCGGTCCTGACCACGCGCGTCTCCTACACCGAGGCCCGGGACAAGGGCGTGCTGCGTGAGGGCATCACCCCCGGCGAGGCGGCTCAGCAGCTGATCGCGCTGATGGACGGGCTCCAGACCCAGTGGCTCCTCAGCGGCGGGGCGACCGACATGGCGGACGTTCTGCGGGCCCATGTGCAGGCGCAGTTGACCGTGCCGTTCTGAGCGGGGGCGGGCCGGCGGGGGAGCGGGGCCGGACGGCCGTGCCGCACCTCTTTACGGCCTTGTCATGTGCCGGTAACTTTCTTGCGCAAGAGATTTCAGCAATATTCCGGCTGTTCTTACAGGCGGATGATCCCCCTCGCTCGGACCTTGAGGCGCGTCAGGGTTTCCGGCGGAACGGCGCAGGTCGCCCCTTTCCTGTGCCTCGGTCGCCACGGCTTCGCCGCCGCCGTGGCCCTTCCCTGGAGACATCACCATGAAACGCACCCCTCACCGGCTGCTGAGACGCACCCTGGCGTCCGCCTCGGCCGCCGCCGCAGTGTGCGCCCTGCTCACGGCGCTGCCGTCCGCGTCCGGCCTCGACGCGCGGCCCGTAGCCGCCTCCGACACGTCCACGACCGTCTTCTACTACACGAAGACCAAGAACTGGGCCGCGTACAACCTGCATTACGCCCCGGACGGCGGCGCGTGGACCACGGTGCCGGGCGTGGCGATGGAGGCCGCCTGTACCGACTGGGTCAAGAAGACCGTCCCGCTCTCGGGCGCCGGGGGAATCCAGGCGACCTTCAACAACGGCTCGGGCGTGTGGGACAACAACGCCGGCGGGAACTACGACCTGGGCAGCGGGAACATCACGGTCAAGGACGGGGTCGTCGCCCACAGCGACCCGTGCGACAGCGGCAGCGGCAACGACCCGGATCCGAGCCCGGACCCGACCGACGGCGCCAACACCGCGTCCGTGTACTACTCCACCACCACCGTCGGCTGGACGACCACGAATCTGCACTACCAGCCGGCCGGCGGGCCCTGGACGACCGTGCCCGGCGTCGGCATGGAACCGGCCTGCACCGGCTGGGTGAAGAAGACGGTCGACCTCGGCACCGCGACCTCGATGAAGGCCGCGTTCAACAACGGCAACGGCGTCTGGGACAACAACAACGGCAGCGACTACGCGATCCCCGCCGGCGTCAGCACCGTGAAGAACCAGGCGGTCGTCAAGGACGCCGAGGACCCCTGCGCCGCCGAACCCGCGGACACCGAGGCGCCGTCCGTGCCGGCCGGTGTGAGCGCCGAGGCGGACGGTGTGGCGGTCGTCCTGAGCTGGGAACCCTCCACCGACAACACCAAGGTGACGAAGTACCAGGTCACCCGCACGGGCGGCACCAAGGGCAGCGTCGTCACCGATGTGACGTCGACGGTGCTCTCCGAATCGAACCTGGAGGAGAACACCACCTACACCTACACCGTCAAGGCCGCCGACGCGGCGGGCAACACCTCCGCCGCCTCGGCGCCCGCAGAGGCGACGACCGGGGTCAGGCCGCCCGCCGCCGCGCAGGGGCAGCCGCTGGGCACCGACCCACGCAAGGACCCCATCTACTTCGTCCTCACCGCCCGCTTCGACGACGGGGACGCGAGCAACAACCGGGGCGGCAGCCAGGACGAGAAGTCTGGCAACGCCGCCAACAACGACCCCATGTTCCGCGGCGACTTCAAGGGCCTGGTCAACAAGCTCGACTACATCAAGGGGCTCGGCTTCTCGGCCATCTGGATCACCCCGGTCGTCCTGAACCGGTCCGACTACGACTACCACGGCTACCACGGCTACGACTTCTACAAGGTCGACCCCCGGCTGGAGTCCGCCGGAGCCTCCTACCAGGACCTGATCAACGCCGCCCACGCCAAGCGCATCAAGATCTACCAGGACGTCGTCTACAACCACTCCTCGCGCTGGGGTGCCAAGGGCCTGTACACCCCGACGGTCTACGGCGTCCGGGACGAGCAGTGGAGCTGGTACTACGACGAGAAGAACGAGGGCTTCGAGTACGACGGCCTGACCGTCGACCCCAAGAGCGGAAAGTCGTACTACAACGGCGACCTGTGGTCCACGGCCGAACCCGCGGGCAACACCTGCCTCAACTGGGGCAAGCCCACCGGAGGGACCTCCGTCGAGGGCTACAAGATCTACAACTGCCAGTGGCCCAACCCGACATCCGGAATGTTCCCGAAGGAGTACTACCACACCTGCTGGCTGGGCAACTGGGAGGGCGAGGACTCCCGTTCCTGCTGGCTGCACGAGGACCTGGCCGACTTCAACACCGAATCGGCCCCGGTGCAGAACTACCTGATCGGCGCCTACAACAAGTACATCGACATGGGCGTGGACGGCTTCCGCGTCGACACCGCGGTCCACATCCCGCGCACCACCTGGAACCGCCGCTTCCTGCCCGCGATCCAGGAACGGGTCACCCAGCAGTTCGGCGCCGAGGCCGCGAAGAACTTCCTCGTCTTCGGTGAGGTCGGTGCCTTCGTCAACGACAAGTGGAACCGCGGATCGGTCAACCACTCCGCCCAGTTCTTCACCTGGAAGGAACGCAAGGAGTACGCCGCCGACGACGCCGAGGCCGCGCTGGAGATGTACGACTACGAGGAGCAGCTCGGCACCGGCTCCCAGCCGACCTCCACCAACGCCTTCCTGGACGGCAACGACTACCACACCCCGGACCACAGCGAGTTCTCCGGGATGAACATCATCGACATGCGCATGCACATGAACTTCGGTGACGCCACCAACGCGTTCAACAACGGCAAGGACTCCGACGACTCGACCAACGACGCCACTTACAACGTCGTCTACGTCGACAGCCACGACTACGGGCCCAACAAGAGCAGCGAGCGCTACGCGGGCGGCACCGACGCCTGGGCCGAGAACATGTCCCTGATGTGGACGTTCCGCGGCATCCCGACCCTCTACTACGGATCGGAGATCGAATTCCAGGCCGGCAAGCAGATCGACTGCGGCCCCAGCTGCCCGCTGGCCACCACCGGCCGCGCCTACTACGGCGACCACCTCGAAGGCAACGTCACCGCCTCGGAGTTCTCACAGGTTGACTCCGCCTCCGGTGAGGTCGCCACCACCCTGTCCCAGCCCCTGGTCGAGCACCTCCAGCGGCTCAACCGGATCCGCCGGGCCGTGCCCGCCCTGCAGATGGGCCAGTACTCCACGGAGGGCATCACCGGCCAGATGGCGTACAAGCGCCGCTACACCAGCGGGTCGACGGACAGCTTCGCACTCGTCACCGTCACGGGCGGTGCCTCGTACACCGGCATCCCCAACGGCACCTACACCGACGCCGTCACCGGAGACACCCGCGTCGTCACCGACGGAAAGCTCACCGTCACCGCCCCGGGCAAGGGCAACATGCGCGTCTACGTGCTGAACGGCCCCGGCAGGATCGGGACCGCCGGTCCCTACCTGAAGTAGCCGGTACGGTCCCGCACGCACAGGCGCCCCGACGGACCCGGTACTCCGGGCGTCGGGGCGCCTTCGTGCTCCGCAGCGGCAGGGCTACGAGCCCAGCAGCTCCGACCGGCCGATCATGGCCGTCGACCCGGGGGCCGTACAGGCGTAGGCACCCGCGACCGCGCCCAGCCGGGCACACTCCACGGGCTCCCGGCCGTCGAGCCTGCCGTACAGGAAGCCGGTGACGAACGCGTCGCCCGCCCCGTTGCTGTCGACCACCGGCGCGGGCGGCACGGTCGCCGGGACATGGACCGGGTCCTCGCCGCCCTCGCGGGTCAGGAGGCAGGAGCCCGCCGCGCCCGCCGTGGCGACCACCGTGGTGGCCCGGCCCTCGCTCAGGATCTTCCGCATCAGCGCGGGGGCACGCTCTCCCGTCGACGCCGCGCTGAAGAAGACCAGATCGGACCGGAGCGCGAACTCCCGCTGGTGGTCGCTCAGTCCGTCCCAGTCGTGAAGATCGGTGGAGACCGGCACCCCCAGCTCCTCGATGTCGTCGAACAGGAACCGCGTGAAGTTCGTGATCGACAGATGGACATGGCGTGCCCGGCGCAGCCGGGGCAGATAGAAGTCCCGGGGCATCCGCAGGTCCTCCGGGTCACGGGCGTCGTAGAACGACATCCGCCGCCCCGTCGCGTCCACCAGGTTCACCGCGCGACGGGTCCCCGCCGGAGAGATCACCGGATGGAACTCCACACCGCCCCCGGCCAGCCGCTCGCGGACCTGCGTCCCGGTCCAGTCGTCACCGATGCAGTCCAGGAACGCCACCTCAAGACCCAGCGCGCGGGCGCCGAGCGCCACGTTGCCCCCGGTCTGACCGGGCCACTCCCGGATCGGGCCGACCATGACCGAGTCGGCGAGAGGCACCGGCAGGGCGTCGACGCGGACGATCGTGTCCACCCCGCTGCCGCCGACCACCACGACGTCGTATTCCGTTCGCTGTTGGACCACTGAGCCCCCTCTCGTGTTCCCGCCGTGATCAGTATGGCCCACCTCGCGAGGGCACCCGGGCGCTCTCGGCGCGCGCCCTGCACACCCGCTGGCTAGGCTCGGTCGGGGGCCGACAACCTGAACCGTGGAGGCTCACGCCATGATGCCGTTGCCCGAACCGCGCGATATCCCGCCGCGCCTCGCCACCGGCGCGTTCATCCTCAACTCCGGCCTCGGCAAGCTCAAGGCCGACGAGGCGACCGCCCAGGGACTGCACGGTATGGCCAGCACCGCCTATCCGTTCCTCGGCAAGCTCGAACCCGCCCGGTTCACCCGGTTGCTCGCCTGGTCCGAGATCGCGGTCGGCGGCACCCTGCTGGCCCCGTTCGTACCGACCAGGCTCGCCGGCCTCGTCCTCACCGGGTTCTCCGGCGGCCTGCTCGGCCTCTATCTGCGCACCCCCGGGATGCGTGAGCCGGGCAGCCTGCGGCCGAGCCAGAACGGTGTCCCGCTGGCCAAGGACTCCTGGATGTTCGGCATCGGCCTGGGCTTCCTGGGCGCCGGCGGCCACCGGGTCCGCGCCCAGGCGCACTGCCGCACCCGGCGCGGGTGCGGCCGCTGACCGGACGACGGGGAGGGCGGGCGGCGGCGCACCCCGCGCCACCGCCCGCCCTCACGTACGGACCTGGGCCATCAGCAGCGCCACGTCGTCGTGGTCGTACGGATCCCGCAACTCCCGCAGCAGCCGGTCGCACGTCGCGTCGAGCGACGGGTCCGGGGTGCGCAGCAGGGTCAGCAGCGTCTCCAGACGGCTGTCGATGTCGTCGTCGCGCGTCTCCACGAGCCCGTCCGTGTACAGGACCAGCCGGTCGCCCGGCCCGATCGGCACCGTCACATCGCTGAACGGCACACCGCCCACCCCGAGCGGCACCCCGGCCGGCAGATCGAGGAGCACCGGGGCGCCGCCCTCCGGAATCAGCACCGGTGGCAGATGCCCGGCGGTGCTCACCCGGCACAGCCCGGCGTCCGGGTCGTACACGACGTAGACGCAGGTGGCGAACCACGGGTCCAGATCGGCGGTGATCTCGTCCAGGTGCCGCAGCACCTCGCCGGGCTCCAGGCCGAGCCGGGAGAGCGTCTGTGTGGCGGTACGCAGCCGCCCCATCGTGGTCGCCGCGTTGATCCCGCTGCCCATCACATCGCCCACCACCAGCGCGGTCCTGCCGCCCCGCAGCCCGATCACGTCGAACCAGTCCCCGCCGACCTCGTACCGCGAAGCGGCCGGCCGGTAGCGGGAGACCACGTCGAGTTCCTTGGGGTGGTGGTGGTTGCGCGGCAGCATGCTGCGCTGGAGCGTCAGCGCGGTCTCCTGCTGCTGCCGGTAGAGCCGCGCGTTGTCGATGGCGACCGCGGCCCTGGCGGCCAGATCGCCGGCCAGCGCCTCGTCCTGGGCGGTGAACGGCAGCGGGTTGTCCGTCCGGATCAGGTCGACCGCGCCCAGCACCTCGCCCCGGGCGATCAGGGGCACCGCCAGGTAGGAGTGGGCGCCGGCCTCGGCGAGCAGCGCGGCCGAGCGGGCGTCGCGGGCGATGCGGCCGAGCTTCTCCGCGTCGAGATACGGCTCCCGTACCGGTGAGGCGGTCCGCACACAGCGGGTGACCAGGCGGTCGGCGCCGTAGTGGGCGGCGTGGCCCGGCGGGTCGGCAGCCTCCACCACGGGGGTCGGCCGTGCGGCGACGACGGCGAGGGCCTGGATGAGGAGGGGGCCCTCGGTCGACCCCGGGCGCCCCTTCAGCACGCTGTCCAGCACATCGACGGCGGCGACGTCGGCGAGCTGCGGCACGGTGACCTCGGCCAGCTCCCGGGCGGTCTGCTCCAGGTCGAGCGTGGTGCCGATGCGCACCGAGGCATCCGCGATCAGCGCCAGATGCTGCCGGGCCCGCTCCGCCTCGGCCCCCGCCCGGTAGCGGTCCGTGACATCGATGAGCGACACGGCGATCCCCAGCACCCGGCCTCCGGAATCGTCCAGCCGGTACAGCGACACCGACCAGGCGCGGTCGGTCCCGGGATCGGCCGGGCTGCGGCCCACCACCTGGTGCGACACCTGCGGCACCCCGCTGGCCAGCACCTCCCGCATCGCCGCCTCGATGCCGTCGGAGTCGAGGAACGGCAGCGCCTCGCCCACCCGCCGGCCCAGATGACCGGCGGCGCTCATGCCGTCCATCCGCTCCAGCGCCGCGTTGGCCGCCAGATAGCGCAGGTCGTCTCCCAGCACCGCCAGCCCGATCGGCGACTGGTCGACCAGCCCCACCGACAGGGCCAGATCCCGCTCCACCCGGCGCAGCACCTCCCCGTCCGCCGCCAGCCCCAGGGCGTAGAACTCGCCCCGGTCGTCCTGCAGGCGCATATTGCGGAACTCCAGGAGCCGGGTGGTGCCGTCCTTGTGCTGTACGGGGAAGACCCCCGACCAGGCCTCGCCGCTGCGCATCACCTCGCCGAACAGGCGCAGCACCAGCTCGAAGTGTTCCTCGGCGACCAGGACCCGGGCGGCGAACCGCCCCAGCGCCTCCTGGGCCGAGTAGCCGAGCAGCCGTTCCGCCTGGGGGCTCCACAGGACGATGCGGCCCTGGGCGTCCAGCGCCAGTGCGGCGACGCCGAGGACGTCGAGCAGACCGCCCTCGGGCGACCGGTGCGCGCCCGCCCTGCGGGCCTCGCCCCAGCCGATCCGCAAGTCATCAGTGCCGCCCACGGACGATCCTTCCCATGCCAGTCACCGCGCCCGGAAGCAGGCCCGCCAACTCCCATGGTCGCCCCTGAGCCACCGCCCCCGCAGCTTCGCGGGACATGAAGAGGCCGCCGCCGGGGGTTTCGGGCGCGGAATGCCGGTCACCCGCAGCGTACCGAGGCAAACGCGACGCACACGACTGTCAGGAGTGGGAGTTCATGGAGAACTGGCGCATGCACGCGGCCTGCCGCGACGAGGACCCGGATCTGTTCTTCCCCATCGGAACCACCGGTCCGGCACTCGTCCAGGCCGAGGAGGCCAAGACGGTGTGCCGGGGCTGCCCCGTACGGGAGCAGTGTCTGCGCTGGGCCCTGGAGAACAACCAGGACGCCGGAGTATGGGGCGGCCTGGGAGAGAACGAACGGCGCGCGCTCAAGCGCCGCGTCCGCCGGCGGGCGCACGGTTCCGGATGAGACCGCCGCACGGCACCGGACCGAGGGCAGTGTCACACCGGCAGATGCCCCGTCGTGCGGACTTCTCGCGGCCGGAGGGTGGAGGATGAAGCATGGACACCACGGCATGGATCATCATCGGCGCGATGCTCGTGCTGCTCACCATGGCCGTCGCGGGCGTCCTGCTGGTGCGGGTGGTGCGAGCCAGGAAACTGCTGGTCGACGCGGGTGTCCCGCTGCACAACAAGGCACTGGTCTGGGCCGCGGTGCTCTACACCGTCTCGCCGGTCGACCTGCTGCCGGACCCCGTCTACCTCGATGACATCGGGTTCCTCCTGCTGGCGCTGCGCTCGCTGCACGCGGCCGCGCGGGCCGCGGGGGTGGGCGGGCGCCCTGAGAAGCCCGCCGACGCCGGGCGCGGGGTCCTTTCGTAGCCCTTCCCCGGCGATCCGGGCAACCGGGCACGTCCTGATCGTTGACAGCTGGACGGGTACACGTCACTCTCCTGGGAGAGCGCTCTCCCAACCCGCAGCGGGACACCCTCCCGCACTCTTCCGCCAGGAGAGAATGTGCACAGACCCGGCGCAGCCCTGCCCGCGAGACCCCGCACGGGCACGCTGCTGATCACTCTTCTCGGTCTTCTCGCGTCGTCGCTGGTGCTGCTCACCGCGCCGCACGCCCGTGCCGCGGAAACCCTGCTGTCGCAGGGCCGGCCCGCGACCGACTCCTCCCACGAAGGAGACGGCTACGCGGCCTCGGCCGCCGTGGACGGAGACCTGACCTCCACCCGCTGGGCCAGCGAGTGGAGCGACCCCCAGTGGATCCAGGTCGACCTGGGTGCCACCGCGGACCTCAGCAGGGTCGTCCTGACCTGGGAATCCGCCTACGGCAAGGCGTACGAGATCCAGGCGTCCGACAACGGGTCCGACTGGCGCACCCTGAAGACCGTCACCGACGGCGACGGCGGCACCGACGATCTGGCGGTCACCGGCTCCGGACGGTACGTCAGGATGCACGGCACGGCCCGCTCCGGCGGATACGGCTACTCCCTGTGGGAGTTCCAGGTGTACGGCACCACCGACGGCACACCTCCGGCGACCGGCGGAGCCGTCCGCGTCACCGGATCGCAGGGCAACTGGCAACTGACCGTCGACGGCAAGCCGTACCAGGTCAAGGGCCTGACCTGGGGGCCGTCCGTCAACGACGCGGCACGCTACATGCCCGACCTCAAGTCGATGGGCGTCAACACCATCCGCACCTGGGGCACCGACGGCACATCCAAACCGCTCCTGGACGCGGCGGCCGCCAACGGCATCCGCGTCGTCAGCGGCTTCTGGCTCCAGCCCGGCGGCGGTCCGGGCAGCGGCGGCTGCGTCGACTACCTCACCGACGACGCGTACAAGTCCTCCTCGCTCACCGAATTCGCCAAGTGGGTCGACACGTACAAGACCCACCCCGGTGTGCTCATGTGGAACGTCGGCAACGAGTCGGTCCTCGGGCTGCAGAACTGCTACGGCGGTGACGAGCTGGAGAGGCAGCGCGACGCGTACACCACCTTCGTCAACGACGTGGCGAAGAAGATCCACACCATCGACCCCGACCACCCCGTGACCTCGACCGACGCCTGGACGGGCGCCTGGCCCTACTACAAGCGCAACGCCCCCGACCTCGACCTGTACTCGGTCAACTCCTACGGCGACATCTGCGGCGTCCGCGCCACCTGGGAGGCAGGCGGCTACACCAAGCCCTACATCATCACCGAGGGCGGCCCGGCCGGTGAGTGGGAGGTCCCGAACGACGCCAACGGTGTCCCGGACGAGCCCACAGACGTGCAGAAGGCCGAGGGCTACACCCAGGCGTGGAACTGCGTCACCGCCCACCAGGGCGTCGCCCTGGGCGCCACCTTCTTCCACTACGGCACGGAGCACGACTTCGGCGGCGTCTGGTTCAACCTGGTGCCCGACGGCAAGAAGCGGCTCTCGTACTACGCCCTGAAGAAGGCGTACACCGGCTCCACCGCGGGCGACAACACCCCGCCCGTCATCAGCGGCATGACCGTCGAGAACGCCGGAGGCGCGCCCGCGGGCAGGGAGTTCACCGTCCGGGCCGACGTGCGCGACCCGGACAACGACCCGGTCACGTACAAGATCTACCTGAGCGGCAACTACGCGACCGGCGACAAGGGCCTGGTCGAGGCCGACTGGCGGGCCACCGGCAACGGCACCTTCGCGGTGACCGCGCCCGCGCGGCTCGGTGTGTGGAAGGTGTACATCCAGGCCGAGGATGGGCACGGCAACGCCGGAATCGAGACCAAGTCGGTGAAGGTCGTGGTGCCCCCGGTCAGCGGCACCAACCTGGCACTCGGCCGCCCGACCACCGCCACCTCCGCGCAGACCGGCAGCAGCGGCTGCCCCTGCACCGCGGGAATGGCGACCGATGGACGGCTGGACACCCGGTGGGCCAGCGACTGGAGCGACCCGCAGTCCATCCAGGTCGACCTCGGCGAGCGGAAGTCCTTCAGCCACCTCCAGCTGGTGTGGGACCCGGCGTACGCCAAGTCCTACGAGGTGCTGGTCTCGGACGACGGCAGCTCCTGGCGGTCGGTGTACACCACCACCGACGGGAACGGTGACGCCGACGACCTCGACGTCGCGCAGACCGCCCGTTACGTGAAGCTCGACCTCACGCAGCGGGGCACGGCCTGGGGCTACTCGCTCTGGGAGTTCGGCGTCTACAGCTGAGCACCGGGCGGGCGCCGGACGGGTCGTTCCCGCCGGCGCCCGCCGCAGGGCGTGTCGAGGGCCCTCCCGGCGCGGGGAGCGGCCAAGGTGAAAGCATGAACGTCGCTGACATTTTGACGGATGGATACTCCCGCATCCGGGAGAGCGTGCACATGGCCGTCGAAGGGCTTGAACCCGACGACCTCCACGCCCGGCTGGACGACGGCGCCAACTCGATCGCCTGGCTGGTGTGGCATCTGACCCGCGTCCAGGACGACCACATCGCGGACGCGGCCGGCACCGAACAGATCTGGTTCGCCCAGGACTGGGCCGGCCGTTTCGATCTGCCGTTCACCGCCGACGCCACCGGGTACGGACAGAGCAGCGAGCAGGTCGGGGCCGTGCGCGTGGGCTCGGCGGAGCTGCTCCTCGGCTACCACGACGCCGTGCACGACCACACGCTCGGCTTTGTCGGCGGCCTCGACGGCCACGCGCTGGACCGGGTCGTGGACGAGGCCTGGTCGCCACCGGTCACCCTGGGGGTACGTCTGATGAGCGTCCTGTCGGACGACCTCCAGCACGCGGGCCAGGCGGCTTTCGTCCGGGGAGTGCTGGAACGCCGCTAGAACCCCGGCTCACGCCCCGCGCGTACGGGCGTAGTGCCCCGGACCGGTGCCCACGACCCGCTTGAAGTGGCGGGTCAGATGGGACTGGTCGTAGAAGCCCGCCGAAGCCGCCACGGCCGACGCCGGGACTCCGCGCAGCAGCAGCCGGCGGGCGAGGTCGACCCGCCGCCCCGTCACGTACTGGTGCGGTGCCATGCCGAACTCCCGGCTGAAGGCCCGCACCAGATGCGCGTGATGGGCATGCAGCCGGGCGGCCGCCTCCCGGAGCGTGATGCCCTCGACGTACTTCTCGTCCAGCAGATCCCGCAGCCGGTGCGCGACCTTGCTGTCGTGGACGTAGGGGACGGGATCGAGCCGGTCGCGCAGGTGCTGTTCGAGACGCTCCGACACCAGGGCGAGCCGGCTCGCCGCCTCCAGTTCGTCGCCCGGACCCGCGAGGGCCCGGTGGAGGCTGTCGATGCGGCTGCGCAGCGCCGGATCGTGGAGGACGGGCCGGACCACGGCCCGGCCGATGAGCCGCTCGTCCACCTGCGGGACATCGAGGTACAGGACGCGCTTGCGGAACCCCTCCGGGGTGGCCGCCCCGCCGTTGTGCGGGACGTGCGGGGGCAGCAGCGTCACGGTGTGGGTGAGTACGCCGTGCTCGTGGTGGTCCAGGTCGTAGCGGACCATGCCCTCGTCCACCAGGAGCAGCGTCCACGCGTCGTGCGTGTGCATGGGGTAGACGTGGTCGGTGAAGTGCGCGTGGAAGACCTCTGCGATTCCCTCCACGGGCGGACACCAGGCGGTGATGTCCGGACGGGCAGCCATGTGCCGATCGTACGCCGGACGCGGTCGCGCGCCGACGTGCAAAGTTCGTACAAGACCGGGCACCGCCGGCCCGGCAGGCTCGGGGCATGACAGCCGATACCACCGCCTCTGCCCCCGTCCGCTTCGACACCAAGATCGCCGTACTGCTCCGGGACGACCTGGAGACCTGGCAGCGGCTGAACGTCACGGCCTTCCTGGTCAGCGGCCTCGGCACCGCCGTCCCCGAGGTGGTCGGCGAGCCCTACGCCGACGCCGACGACACCCCGTACCTGCCGATGTTCCGTCAGCCGGTGCTGGTCTTCGAGGGCACGAAGGAGCTGCTGACCACCGCCCACGGCCGCGCCGTCGGCCGGGGAGTTCCCCTTTCGGTGTTCACCTCCGACCTCTTCGCCACGGGCAACGACCGGGACAACCGGGCAGCGGTGCGCGCGGTGCGCGGGGACGGGATGGACCTGGTGGGCCTGGCCGTGCACGGCCCCCGCAACGCCGTGGACAAGATCCTCAAGGGCGCGTCCATGCACCCCTGACACCCGGTGGGCGGGGCGAGGCCGCCCCGCCCACGGACGATGCGTCACCCGGTGCGTTCGACCACGTACGGGAGCAGCGTGAGCATGTCCTCCAGGGCCCGCGGTGCCAGCGGAACGCTCTCCAGGCAGGCCCGCGCGCTCTCCAGGTGGCGGCGGGCCTCGGCCGTGGCGGCGGCGCGCCCGCCCGCCGCGTCGACCAGGCCGGCCGCCCGCCCGACGGCCGCGTCGTCCAGTGGGCCGCCGCGCAGCAGCGCCCCCAGCTCCGTCGCCAACGGCCCGCCCGAGGCGAGCGCCGCCAGCACCGGGTACGTCTTCTTGCCGCGCCGCAGGTCGCTGTGGACCGGCTTGCCCGTGACCGCGGGATCGCCCCAGATGCCCAGCACGTCGTCCGCCGCCTGGAACGCCACCCCGAGATGCCTGCCGGCGGCGGTGAGGGCGTCGGCCTCCGTGCGTCCGGCGCCGCCGAGCAGTGCGCCGAGACCGGCCGCGCACCCCAGCAGCGCACCGGTCTTGTGCTCGGCCATCAGCCGGTACTCGTGCGGCCGCACGGCGTCCGGCCCGGTCCAGGGCCGCGACTCGAAGAGCAGGTCGTCGGCCTGGCCGCGCACCAGATCGGTGAGGGCCGCGGCGAGCAGCCGGACCGCCGGCACACAGGTGCCGCCCGGTGCGTCGGCCAGGGTCTGCACGGCCTGCGCGAACAGCGCGTCCCCGGCGAGCACCGCCGGCCCGGTCCCGTACGCCTTCCAGGCGGTGGCCCGCCTCCTGCGCGTCTCGTCGCCGTCCATGATGTCGTCGTGCAGGAGGGAGAACGTGTGGATCAGCTCGACGGCGACCGCTCCGGCGACCGCGCTGCCCGCCTTCGCCCCGACCGCCTCGGCGCCGAGCACCGCCAGCGCCTGGCGGACCCCCTTGCCCTGCGCACCGGGCACATCCCCGCCGTCGACCCCGTCCCAGCCGAGCGAGAACGCGGTGATCTCGCCGTGCCACGGGTGCAGTTGCCGCACGGACCGGTACAGGGCGGGACGGATCAGTCCGCGGCAGCGGGCGAGTATCTGCGGCGCGGTGGCCGACGAGGTCACGGGAGGCGTCATCGGCGTCCGCCCGCGGCCGGCACCCTGTCACCGGCCGGCCCGACGCCCAGCTCCGCGTAGGCCCGGTCGACCATGTCCCGGGCGTTGAGCAGCCCGATCCCGTCGAGCGCGGCGCGCAGCGCGTCCAGATCGGCGGCCGTCTCCCCGCTGTCACGCCCGAGCCGCGCGAGCGACTTCACCAGACCGAGCCGGGAGAGCGCCTCGCCCCGGGGCTCGGTCATCGCACGGAACTCCTCCAGGGCCCCTTCGTAGACCTGCCTGGCCTCCTCGTAGCGTCCGGCACGGTAGAGCACGTTGGCGCGCATCTTGTGGTTGTAGGCCAGGGCGCTCGACAACTTCATCTCGCGGCAGGTGACCTCGGCCTCCGCGAGCAGGCCCAGCGCCCGGTCCGGGTCGTTGTCGCGTACGGAGATGATGTCGGCCATGCCGCGCAGCGCCCAGGCCCGGCCCCGCCGGTCGTCGGCGTCCCCGGCCAGCTGCGCCGCCTCTTCGAACATCGCCAGCGCGGTGTCGAGCGAGCCGGTGTTGCGGTGGATCTGCGCGATGCCCTCCAGGGCCCAGACGGTGTGGCGGGCCTCGCCGCGTGCGCGGGCCTCGGCGAGCAGCTGCTCGTGCTGCGACGCGACGGTGCGGTAGTCGCCCTGGATCCGCCCGGTCTCCGCGAGCCCGGCGAGCGAGTAGCCGCGGGCGACCACGTCGCCACCCCGCTTGCCCATGTCCGCCGCCAGGCCCAACAGACGGAAGGCCAGGCGGAGTCGGCCGCGCTGGCGGGCGAGCGTCCCACCGCTCCACAGCGCCCAGGCCATCGCCCCGGCGTCGTCCGCCGACCGGGCGGCGCGGTAACTGGCCTTCCACGCGAGGTCGGCGTCCGCCACGTGGCCGAGCCGGCGGTGCGCCTCGGCCACGGCGAGCCCCGTCCGGGCCACTTCCCGCGCGGAGCCGGAGCGTTCGGCTGCCTCCAGGTGGCGTATCCCCTCGGCCAGTACGTCCGTGAGGGATGCGTTCACGGACATCTTGGTGAGGGCACCTTGGTATTCCGGCGCCAGTGCTTTGCTGTGCATGGGAGCCTTTCGCGCGTAGGCGGACCGGCCCGGCCGCAACTATACGCCGCATGTATACATGGAGGGTATAGTTGGCCGGCTCTCCGGCCCGTGCATTCATGAGGGGGAGGGGTGGGGTCGTCGTGTGTGCGGTGTGCCGCCTTGCTGTGGATCAAGACGGCGTATCCACGGCGAGGGTTGCCTCGTGTGCACGAATCCGTGCGGACCCGGTGGCGGGGCCTCGCGTCAGCCGGTCCCCGGCGCCAAATGGCCGATGAACCACGCGCGGGCCCGCTGCGCGACCTCGTCCAGAGTGCCCGGTTCCTCGAAGAGGTGAGTGGCGCCGGGAACGATGTCGAGCCGGCTCTCGCAGTGCAGCTCCGCCTGGGCCCTGCGGTTCAGTTCGAGCACTTCGGTGTCCCGGCCGCCCACGAGGAGCAGGGTCGGGGAGCGGACCTCGCCGAGACGGGCGCCCGCGAGGTCGGGCCGGCCGCCCCGCGAGACGACCGCGCCGATCCCCGTGCCGGGCTCCGCCCCGACCATCGCCGCCGCCTGGAGGGCGGCGGCGGCCCCTGTGCTCGCCCCGAACACACCGAGGGGGCCGGGTGCGTGGAGCCGCAGCCAGGCGGTGGCGTCCACGAGCCGTCCGGCGAGCGTCGAGATGTCGAAGACGTGGGAGCCCTCGGCCTCCTCGTCGGGCGTGAGCAGGTCGAACAGCAGGGTGCCGAGGCCGGCCCGGTTCAGGGCCGCCGCCACGGACCGGTTGCGCGGGCTGTGCCTGCTGCTGCCGGAGCCGTGCGCGAACACCACGAGGGCCCCGGTGTCACCGGCCCGGGTGAGACTGCCGGGCAGGGCCACGCCGCCGGCGTCCACCAGCACGTCGCTGGACGCCGGGGGCCCGGACCGCCGCGCCGCCCGCTCCAGCAGCGACACGACCTCCCCGTCCGGCGTCTGGCCGAAGTCCCGGTACCACTCGCCCACCGCGGAGAAGCCGGCCGGCGCCGACAGACACACCAGCTCGTCCGCCTCCTTGCGCAGCCGGGCGGCGGCGGACGGCGGTGCGACCGGCACGGCCAGCACCACATGGGCCGCGCCCTGGGCGCGGGCCACGGCGCAGGCGGCGAGAGCCGTCGCACCGGTCGCGATGCCGTCGTCCACCAGGATCACCGTGCGCCCTTCGAGCGGCACGCGCGGCCGGTCGTCCCGGAACTCCCTTGCCCGGCGGGACAGTTCCGCCTCCTCGGCCTGCTGGACGGCGGCGATGTCGGCCTGATCCACCCCGGTCCGGCGCACGATGTCCTCGCTGATGATCCGCACCCCGTCCTCCCCGATGGCGCCGAAGCCCAGCTCCGGATGGCGGGGGACGCCCAGCTTGCGGACCACGATGACATCGAGCGGAGCGCCGAGCTCCTGCGCGACATGGAAGGCCACGGGCACACCGCCGCGGGGCAGGCCCAGCACGACGGGGTCGCTCTGCGCGAGCGGTCCGAGCGCTTCGGCGAGCCGTCGGCCGGCGTCGGCGCGGTCGGCGAACAGCACGGCATTCACCCCCAGACGGGGGGAGGAGAGGAGGAAATCGCCCACCTCGTTCCAGTCAAGGGCACCCCGGGGCGACCCGCAACCGGACGCCCCGGCCGCGGCCGGACCCGGGAGCTTCACGGCTCAGCGCGGAGCGGAGCGGGCGATTCGGAACCCCGTGTCGTCGATCCGGAACGTCGGGTGGCTGCGCCGCCGCACCGAGGCCCGGCAGCTCCAGCGCTCGTCGAACCAGCCGCCGCCGCGCAGCACCCGGTAGCTGCCGTACACCTCGGCGTCGTAGACGTCCCAGCACCACTCCCACACATTGCCCAGCGTGTCGTACAGCCCCCACGCGTTGGGCCGCCGTCCGCCGACCTCGTGCGGCCGCTCCCCGGAGTTGCCCCGGTGCCAGGCGATCTCGTCCAGCTCCCCGTACCGCGCCGTGTCCGTGCCGGCGCGGCAGGCGTGCTCCCACTCCGCCTCGGACGGCAGCCGGTATCCGTCGGCCTGCCCGTCCCACTCGGTGTCCTCGGCCGCCGGCCCCGGGCGGTAGGCGGGGGCCAGGCCCTCCTGCCGGGACAGGGCGTTGCAGAACCGGACCGCGTCGAGCCAGGAGACGCCCTCGACGGGGAGCCTGGCGCCCCGCGCGCTGCTGGGCCGCTCGCCGGTGACCTTCGCGTACAGCTCCTGGGTGACGGGGTGTGCGGCGAGCCGGTACGGAGAGAGGTCCACGTCCCAACTGCGCTGTGTGCGGCGGTCGGAGAGGGTGGCCCGGCCCGCGGGAACGGTGACCATCGGGATCGTGCCGGCAGTGTCCATGGGACGGTGATCGTATCAACGACCCGGCCGTGGGCGGGGGCGCGTCAGCCGCGCCCCTTCCCCAGCGCCTCGATGAGGAGGAGCGCGATGTCGTCGCTGCCCGGCGTGGCGTGCTGCGCGTACCGCACGAGACTGTCGGCCAGGGCGTCCATGGAGCGGCCGGTGCCCCGGGCGAACTGGCCGGCGAGGGCCGCCGTCGACTCGTCGGGATCGGTGCCGGGCACCTCCACCAGGCCATCGGTGTACAGGGCGAGGGCAGCGCCGGGCGGGAGCGGGATCTCGGTCGTCGGGTAACGCGCCGCCCGGTCGATGCCGAGCAGCAGCCCGGGTGGCAGCCGCAGCACCTCGGTCTGCCCTCCGGGACGGCGCAGCAGCGGCGGCGGATGCCCGGCCGTGGCCATCAGCGCCCGGTGGCCGGCCAGGTCCAGGTGGACGTAGAGACAGCTGGTGAAGAGGCCGGGGTCGAGATCGGTGAGCAGACGGTTGGTCCGCTCCAGGACCTCGGCGGGCGGCGCCCCGGCCGAGGCGTGCACCGCGGTGCGGACCTGGCCCATCAGGACGGCGGCCTTCACGTTGTGGCCCTGCACGTCGCCGATGGCCGCGGCGGCCGTGGTGGCGTCCAGCCGGATCACGTCGTAGAAGTCGCCGCCGATCCCCATGCCCCGGGTGGCCGGCAGATAGCGGGCGGCCACGTCCAGGCCGTCGATCGCGGGGAGGGTGTGCGGGAGCAGATGGGCCTGGAGGCTGTGCGCCAGCTGTTCCTTGGTGTCGAAGAGGCGCGCCCGGTCCAGGGCCTGGGCGATCAGCCCGGCGATCGAGGTGAGCAGGGCGCGCTCCTCCGGCTCGAAGGGGCGCGTACGTTCGTAGCCGAGCACCAGCGTGCCCACCGGGCGTCCCGAGGCGAGCAGCGGGAGGAACGCCCATGCGGCCAGGCCCTGTTGGAGCGTGGCGGGCTCGAAGGCGCGCTGGAATTCGTCGAAAGTGCGGTAGAAGGCGGGCACCCCGGTGGTGAGGACGTGTGCGACCGGGGCGTGCGAACTCAGGGGCGCGCCCTCGAAGCACTCCATCAGTTCGGCGTCGAAACCACGGTGTCCGTCGATCCCCAGCCGCCCCTCCGCCGCCGTCATCACGGCGAATGCCTGGATACGGAAGGCCGGCACGAACTGCTCGGAGATCAGCTCGACCACGTCACGGATGCCGACGGCCTCGGTGAGCGTCGCCGCCAGGTGCATCAACTGGTAGAGCGCCACCGCCCGGCCGGGGGTGCTCGGCGGCGCGGCGGCGGCCGTGGGAGGCGTGGGGGAGTGCGGCGCGCTGACGGGAGTGATGTAGACGCTGATGCCGGACGCGTCGGGGTAGAGGCAGAAGGACAGCCACTGGTCCGGCGGTCGCAGCGCGGTGAATGACATCGGCTCGCGGCTGATCATCGCACCCCGGTACTGGTCCTCGAAGTGCGGATCGGCGAGCCAGCGCAGCGACTCCCAGGGCAGCGTTCCCACCAGTTCGTCCGCCCGTCTGCCGACCAGGGCGGCGCCCGCGTCCGTGAGGTAGGTGATCCGTCCGTGCGTGTCCAGGGTGCAGCAGCCGCCCGGCAGCCGGGCGACGAAGTCGGCCGCGGCGACCGCCTCGGCGCGTGCGGGCGGGGCGGTGGTGACCGGCGGCAGCACCCGGGGCCCGGCCCCCGCGCCGACCGGTCGCCCCTTCTCCCGCGCCTCGTGCAGCACCCGCGCTGCCTCGCCGCAGCAGTCGTGGACCGCCGCCCGCTCCCGCGGAGTCAGCTGCGGCGGGTGCGAACCGGGCCACAGCAGCACGAGACCGCCGAGAGCCGTGGTCCCCGCCAGGACGGGCGCGGCCGCCAGCGCGAAACGGTAGGGAAGGACGAGCGCGGGACGCGGATAGCTCCGGGCCAGCTCCTCCTGGCTGCCCAGCCACACCAGATGCCGGTCCTTCACCGCGTCGGCCACCGGCATGGGAGCGGACAGCGGCACCCGGAGCCAGGGGTCGGCCATCTCCTGCGGCACCCCGGCGAGCACGGCGAGCCGCAGGGTGGGGCTCCCGGGCGGCAGCACGTACAGCATGGCCACCGCGGCCCCCGTCTCCCGCACGGCACGCGCCACCGCCGCGTCCAGGAGATCGTCCGCGGAGTCCGTCACAGGACCGACATTGCCCATAAACGGACCATACGCCCGGCGCTTCCGGTCGACACCGTGATGCCCGCCGTCATGGCGCGCTTCCCGGGGTGCGGGCTCGCCCCGGGCCGGGTCAGCCGGCGGCGGCCTCGCGGCCGATCTGCTCGAACCGCGCTCCCATCTCCGCGGCCAGGGCCTGCGCCGCGGACAGCGGGCGGACCATCACCATGAGGCTGTCGATCTCGCCCGCCTCGTTCAGATGGAGGAAGTCGCAGCCGTTGATCTCGCGGTCGCCCACCTTCGCCGTGAAGACGAGGGCGTGGTCGCGCCCGTCCGTGCTCGCCATCTCCCGCACGTAGCGGAAGTCCGTGAACACCTCCGACACGGCACGCAGGATCGCGGCGGTGAGCGGCTTTCCGGCGTAGGGCTTGAACGCCACCGGGCTGGTGAAGACGACGTCCTCGGCGAGCGTCGCCTCGGCGGCCGCGATGTCGTGTGCCTCGACGGCCTTACGGAAAGCAAGCATCCCGGACTCCCATAGTCAATTTGTTGAATAGGTGTGAACGAGATTAATCACATCGGTGTTAGTGTGTCCAGATGTCACTCAAGTACGCCGTCCTGGCGGCCCTGCTCGAAGGCGAGGCGTCCGGATACGACCTGGCCAAGGTCTTCGACGTCTCGGTGGCGAACTTCTGGTCCGCCACACCGCAGCAGCTCTACCGGGAACTGGACCGGCTGGCGGCGGACGGGCTGATCGAGTCACGCGTGGTGGAGCAGCAACGCCGCCCGAACAAGAAGGTGTTCACGCTGACCGGCGCCGGCCACGACGCGCTCGGTGCGTTCACCGCGAAAGCGCCCCGCCCCACGGCGATCCGGGACGAGCTCCTGGTGATGACCCAAGCCGTGGACATCGGCGACCGGGACGCGGTCCGCGCGTCGGTCGAGGAGCGCATGGAGTGGGCACGCGCCAAGCTCGACCGGTACGAACGGCTGCGCGAACGCCTGCTGGCCGGCCGCGACGAGGCCGCCTTCATCGCGGAGACCGAACGCATCGGCCCCTACCTGACCCTGATGCGCGGCCGGTCCTTCGAGGAGGAGAACCTGCGGTGGGGGCAGCGGGTCCTGGAGATCCTGGACAGCCGCGCCGCGGCGGAGCAGAAGCCCGGGGCGGGCGGCGTTGCCCGCCCCCTCGGCCCGCCATCGCCCGTGCGCGCGCCCCGAACGGACGACCAGGATGCGCGCACCCGCGGCGCGCGGGCTGCAATGGACGGGTGACCGCGCCCCCCGACGACTGCCTCGCGCGCAACGAATGGATCTGCGGCGCCTACCTGAGCTCCCGCCGGCACATCCTCTGGGACGCGGTCCTGCAACACGTGCAGCTGACCGCGGTGGCCGTGCTCATCGGCCTCGTCCTCGCACTCCCGCTCGCCCTCGCCGCCCGCCGCTGGCACTGGGCGGCGGGCCCCGTGCTCGGGGTGACGACGATCCTCTACACCATTCCGTCGCTCGCCATGTTCTCCCTGCTGCTGCCGGTGTACGGACTGTCCGCCTCGCTCGTCGTCGCCGGCCTCGTCCTCTACTCGCTGACCCTGCTCGTACGCAACGTCCTCGCCGGGCTGCGCGCCGTCCCCGAGGAGACCCGGCAGGCCGCGCGCGGCATGGGATACGGACCCGTACGACTGCTCCTGGCCGTGGAACTCCCGCTCGCCCTGCCCGCCGCCATGGCCGGCCTGCGCATCGCCACCGTCTCCGCGGTCTCCCTGGTCACCATCGGCGCGATCGTCGGCTACGGAGGACTCGGCAACCTCATCTACTCCGGGATGAACACGTACTTCAAGGCCCAGGTGCTCACCGCGTCCGTCCTGTGCGTCGTCATCGCCGTCGCCGCCGACCTGCTCCTCCTGCTGCTGCAACGCCTGCTGACCCCGTGGACCAGGAGCCGGTCGTGAACACCCTCCTGGACGCCTGGTCCTGGCTGACGACCTCCGCGCACTGGCACGGCCAGGACGGCATCGGGGCCCGGCTCGTCCAGCACCTCTACCTCACCGCCGTCTGCCTGCTCGTCAGCTGCCTCATAGCCCTGCCCGTCGCGCTGGTACTCGGCCACCTCGGCAGGGGCGGCGCGCTCGCCGTCAACCTCTCCAACATCGGGCGGGCCGTACCCACCTTCGCCGTCCTGGTGCTGCTCCTGCTCACCCCGGTCGGCCGCTGGGGCGAGGGCCCGACCATCGTGGCGCTCGTCCTGTTCGCCGTGCCCCCACTGCTCACCAACGCCTACGTCGGCATGCGCGAGGTCGACCAGGACGTCGTCCGCGCCGCCCGGGGCATGGGGATGACGGGCCGGCAACTACTGCTCCAGGTGGAGCTGCCGCTCGCCCTGCCGCTCATCCTCACCGGCGTGCGCATCGCGGCCGTCCAGCTCGTCGCCACGGCCACCATCGCGGCCCTGGCGGGCGGCGGCGGGCTCGGCCGCATCATCACCGCCGGGTTCAACCTCGCCTCCACCGCCCAGGTGGTCGCCGGAGCGGTCCTGGTCGCCGTGTTCGCGCTGGTCGTCGAGGGGATCTTCGAGGCGGCGCAGCGGCTCGCGCCCAGCAGGCTCGGGCTGCGCGTGGGGGCGACCGGGTGAGGTCCCGGCGCCCGCTCACCGCGCTCGTGCTGCTGGCGGCCACCGCCTGCTCCACCGGCCCCGCCCTGGAGAACCAGGGCGAGGTCACCACCCCGCCCGGCGACAGCAAGCACCTGACCATCGGCTCCGCCGGCTTCACCGAGAGCGACCTGCTCGCCCAGATGTACGCCCTGCTGCTGGGACGCGCCGGATACTCCACGAAGATCATCTCCGTCACCAACCGGGAGATCTACGAACCCGCCCTGGAGAACGGCCAGATCGACATCGTCCCCGAGTACGCGGCCACCTTCGCCGACTGGCTGAACGCCAAGAAGAACGGATCCGACGCCGACCCCGTCGGATCGCCGGACCTCGCCGCCACCATGAAGGCCCTGCGCGCCCTCGCCGCACCCCGCGGCCTCACCGTCCTGGACCCCGGCAGGGCCGTCGACCAGAACGCGTTCGCCGTCACCGCCGCCTACGCGGGGAAACACCACCTGAAGACGCTCAGCGACCTGGGCCGGTCGGGTCTGCCGGTACGCCTCGCGGCCGGCGACGAATGCGTCGAGCGCCCCTACTGCGCGCCGGGGCTGAGGAAGACGTACGGGATCGACATCACCGCGGTCGACCCCAAGGGCGTCGGCACCACCCAGGCCAAGCAGGCCGTGCAGAGCGGCCGGGACCAGATGGTCCTGACCACCACCACCGACGCCACCCTGGACGACTTCGGACTCGTCCTGCTCGCCGACGACAAGCACCTCCAGAACGCCGACTACCTCGTCCCCGTCGTGAACCGCTCCCGCGCGGGCGGCGCGGGCGTGCGCACGGCGCTGGGCAGGCTCAACACCGTACTGACCACCGCGGACCTGGCCCGGCTGAACGAACAGGTGGACAGCTGGCGGCGGCTCCCCGAGGACGTGGCCCGCACCTACCTGCGATCCGAGCACCTCATCCCCGGCAAGGACGGGTGAGCGATCCCCGCCGCGGCCGACGCGCGACCTCCGGCGGTACGACGCGAGCGCCCGACCCCGGACGGGGCGCGGCTCAGGCGTCCGCCACCGAGTCGAACCGGACCTCGTCGCGCCCCACACCCTGCGCGTCCGCGTCCACCGAACGCCGCAGCGCCTCATGGAGCTTCGCCGGAGTCAGCACCCCGAGGAACCGCGCCCCGTCCAGCACCGCGATCCACCCCGCGTCGTGCTGGAGCATCTCGCTGAACGCCCGCTTCAGCGGGGCGCCGACCGGCACCCACGCGTCCATCCGGCGCGCCAGCTCACCCACCGTGCCCTGGTCCCCGGCGATCCGAAGGGCGTCCGCCGACACCCAGCCGTGCAGCTCGCCCCCGGCGTTCAGCACGACCGCCCACCGCGATCCCGCCGCGCCCAGCCGGGCCGCGGCGGCCCCGGCGGGCTCGTCCAGCCGGGCCACGGGCGGCTCCTCCAGATCGTCCGGCTCGATCGTGGTGACCGACAGCCGCTTCAGCCCCCGGTCGGCGCCGACGAATCCGGCCACATACGGCGTCGCGGGGGAGCCGAGCACGGCGCCGGGACTGTCGAACTGCTCGATGCGCCCCTGGCCGAACACCGCGATCCGGTCACCCATCCGCACCGCCTCCTCGATGTCATGGGTGACCATCAGAACCGTCTTCCTCACCCTGGACTGGAGGTTGAGGAACTCGTTCTGCAGCCGCTCCCGCACCACCGGGTCCACCGCACCGAACGGCTCGTCCATCAACAGCACCGGCGGGTCGGCCGCCAGCGCCCGCGCCACCCCCACCCGCTGGCGCTGGCCGCCGGAGAGCTGGGCGGGGTAGCGCGCACCGTACGTCGACGGGTCCAGGCCCACCAGGTCGAGCAGCTCGGCCGCGCGTTCCCGTGCCCTGGACCGCTTCCAGCCGACCAGCGCCGGCACCGTCGCCGTGTTGTCGAGCACCGTCCGGTGCGGGAAGAGCCCCACCTGCTGGATGACGTAGCCGATGCGGCGGCGCAGCTTCACCGGGTCGGTCCCCGCGATGTCCTCGCCGTCCACGAGAATGCGTCCCGACGTCGGTTCGATCAGCCGGTTCACCATCATCATCGTGGTGGTCTTGCCGCAGCCCGA
Source organism: Streptomyces sp. ATexAB-D23 (assembly GCF_000373645.1). Classification (GTDB taxonomy): domain Bacteria; phylum Actinomycetota; class Actinomycetes; order Streptomycetales; family Streptomycetaceae; genus Streptomyces; species Streptomyces castrisilvae. The sequence continues at coordinate 128,670 of NZ_KB892011.1, forward strand.
CGGGCCCACCAGGGTGACCAGTTCCCCCTCGGCGACCTCGAAGGACAGCCCGTCGACCGCGGCCGTACCGTCCGGGTAGACCTTGCCGACCTGTTCGAACCGGATCATGACTGCACGGTAGGAGCCGGGCACCCGCCCCGCACACGGGCCGCGACCGTCCGGGGCACAGCGGTGTGCTGAACTGTCCGGGAACCGTCCGATCCAGGAGCACCCTTGAACAGCTACCGTCAGCCCGGCCTCGTCCTCACCGACCATCGCTTCACCGTCCCGCTCGACCACGCCGACCCCGGCGGTGAGCGGATCGAGATCTTCGGCCGGGAGATCGTGGCCGCCTCCAAGGCGGACCAGGAACTGCCCTGGCTGCTCTATCTGGAGGGCGGCCCCGGCTTCGGCGCCCGCCGCTTCGCGGGCGCGGAGGCCTGGCTCGGACGGGCGGTCCGCGAATTCCGGGTGCTCCTGCTCGATCAGCGCGGCACCGGCCTGTCCACCCCGGCCAACCGGCAGACCCTCCCGCTGCGCGGCGGACCGCGCGAGCAGGCCGACTACCTCGCCCACTTCCGCGCGGACAGCATCGTGCGGGACTGCGAGTTCATCCGCCCGCAGCTGACCGGCGGGGCACCCTGGACGGTCCTCGGCCAGTCCTTCGGCGGCTTCTGCGCCGTGCGCTACCTCTCCGCCGCTCCCGAGGGCCTCAGCACGGTCCTGATCACCGGCGGCCTGCCCTCCCTCGACGCCCACGCGGACGACGTCTACCGGGCCGCGTACCCGCGCATCGAACGCAAGGTCGCCGCGCACTACGCCCGCTACCCGCAGGACGTCGAACGCGCCCGGGAGATCACCGCTCACCTCGCGGAGCACCGCCCCGAGAGCGCCGGGCACCGGCTGACGCCCGAAGGCTTCCAGTCGCTCGGCATCCTGCTCGGCGGCGGCAGCGGCAGCCACCAGCTGCACTACCTCCTGGAGAACGCCTTCGTCCGCACCCCGCACGGCACGGAGCTCTCCGACACCTTCCAGGAAGCCATGCGCACCGCGACGTCGTTCGCCGGGCACCCCCTGTACGCCCTGATGCACGAGGCCATCTACGGCCAGGACAGCCGGCCCACCGCCTGGGCGGCGGAGCGGGTCCGTGCGGAGTTCCCGCAGTTCGACGCCGCGAAGGCGCTGGAGGGCGACGGGCCGGTCCTGTTCACGGGCGAGTCCATCCACCCCTGGCACTTCGACGTCGACCCGGCGCTGCGTCCGCTGCGCGAGACGGCCGGACTCCTCGCGGCCCGCGCCGACTGGGCACCGCTGTACGACCCCGAGCGCCTCGCCGCCAACGAGGTCCCGGTGGCCGCCGCCGTCTACCACGACGACATGTACGTCGACACCGCTCACGCGCTGCGCACCGCCGGCGCGATTCGCGGGCTGCGCACCTGGGTGACCGACGAGTTCGAGCACGACGGGGTCCGCGCGGGCGGGCCGCGCGTGCTGGACCGGCTGCTCGCGGTGGTCCGCGACGAGGTCTGAGACCCGGGCCGTGTTTGCGAAACGCGCGGGGGCCGGCCGCACGCGCCGTGCGGCCGGCCCCCGCGGCGCTCCGTCAGGCCTGGAGGGCGTCCAGGGTCGCGTCCAGGCCGGCCGCCGAGCGCGGGGCGCGGTTGTGCGGGAGCTTCGACAGGGCCGCCGCCATGCCGCAGGTGTCGGTGACCGCGGAGAAGACGAGGCCGGAGCCGACGCCGGCGGCCAGCCAGCGCGCGGCGGGATACCTGACGCCGGCCAGCAGCCCGGCCACCACGAGCGAGCCGGCGGCCAGTCGCACCTGGCGTTCCATCGGCCAGGTGGCCCTGCCGCCCTCCGGGCGCTCCAGGCCGTGGCCCTCGCTCTCCCAGGCGGAGGTACCGCCCGTGAGCGTCGCGGCCTCGATGTCGGCCGCCGAGAGGATGTCGCACGCGCGCGTCGAGCGGACGCCGGAGGCGCACACGACGAGCAGCGCGCCGCGGGCGGACGCGGACTTGAGGGCGGGCACCGCGTCGGAGAGGTGGTCCAGCGGTATGTTCAGCGCACCCGGCACGTGCCCTGCGGCGTACTCACCGGGGGCCCGCACATCGATCACGGTGAATTCCGGGAGCCGGGCGGCGGCCTCGGTGGGGGAGAGGGATACGGGGACGGGGCTGGTCACGAGCTGTGTTTCCTTTCGTTCACCGGGTGTGAGGCAGGCACACGCTCTCCTGCCCCGGATGGCCCAGGATACCCCTCGGGGTATTGCCCCGGCCGTGTCATGAGTCTCGGGGGCCTCCTTGCCGGTTTAGCCTGCGGACATGACCGAGCAGCTGAAGCCCATGCCCGAGGACTGGCGGCGCGCTCTCGCCGTGGTCGCCCACCCCGACGACCTGGAGTACGGCTGCGCGGCGGCCGTGGCCGGGTGGACCGACGGCGGGCGCGACATCACCTATCTGCTGGCCACCCGGGGCGAGGCAGGCATCGACACGCTCGAACCGGAGGAGTGCGCGCCGCTGCGTGAACGGGAGCAGCGCGCGAGCGCCGCCGCTGTGGGAGTCTCGCGCGTAGAGTTCCTGGACCACCGCGACGGGGTTATCGAGTACGGCGTCCCGCTCCGTCGCGACATCGCCGCGGCCATCCGCCGGCACCGTCCCGAGCTGGTGATCACGCTGAACCACCGCGACACCTGGGGCTCGGTCGCCTGGAACACGCCCGACCACCGTGCGGTCGGACGCGCGACCCTCGACGCGGCCGCCGACGCGGGCAACCGCTGGATCTTCCCCGAGCTGACCGAAGAGGGCCTCGAGCCGTGGGACGGGGTGCGCTGGGTGGCCGTGGCCGGATCGTCCACCCCCACCCACGCGGTGGACGCGACGGCCGGGCTCGAACGGTCCGTGCAGTCCCTCCTGGCCCACCGCACGTACATCGAGGTGCTCACGGACGAGGACCCCGAGACGTACTGCCGCACCTTCCTCACGGCCAACGCGGAGGTGGCGGCCGAGCGCTTCGGCGGGCGTCCGGCCATCCCGTTCGAGCTCTTCGGACGCTGACTCGGGGCGGGGGGCCACCCGCACTCCTCCGTGCAGAAGTGGCATTTCTGAAGGAGAAATCACAGGTCAGCGCATCGATGTTGTCCAGACCATTGACATGCAAGCGCCAGGATGTTGAATTCAGTCTCATTGTGTTGCGCGACTCTGGTGACTTGAGTGACCAATGGAGGATCTGTGACGCCTCGCTCGCCCCGCATCACCGCACTCACCGCCGCGGCGGCCCTGCTCGGAGGCGGCCTGCTGGCCGCCGGGCCGTCCGCCCACGCGGCTGACGGCGCACCGGCCGGCGCCTCGGCCAAGGCCCAGGAAACCCCGGCCATCACCCCGACCCCGCGGTCGGTGAACAACCGCACGGACCGGGTGACCATCACCCCCACCGTCACGCTCGTCGCGGGAGAGACAGCCGACGGGCCCGCCCTCGACGTGGTCGAGGCGGCCCTGCGCGAGGCAGGCGCCCGGCACGTCGTCCGCGCGGCGCGGCCCGCCCCCGGCAGGCTCACCGTGTACGCGGGCGACCCCGCGGCCCTGGCCGCCCAGAAGCTCGAAGGCCCCTCCGCGCTGCCCGCCGAGGGATACGTGCTCGGGATCGGCGCGGGCCGGATCGTCCTCGCCGGCAAGGACACCACCGGTACCTACTACGCCGCGCAGACCCTGCGCCAGGTGCTCCCGCACCGGGCGCACCCGGGAGGCGAGGTCTCCGGCCTCGCCGTGCGCGACTGGCCGGGAACCGCGCTGCGCGGGGTCATCGAGGGGTTCTACGGCACCCCGTGGTCGCACGAGGCACGCCTCGACCAGCTCGACTACTACGGCGAGCACAAGATGAACATCTACGTGTACTCGCCCAAGGACGACGACTACCTCCGGGCGAAGTGGCGCGAGCCGTACCCCGCCGGGCAGCTGGCCCAGATCGAGGACCTCACCGACCGGGCCGCCCAGCGGCATGTCGAGTTCACCTACGCGCTCTCGCCCGGCCTGTCGGTCTGCTACAGCTCCGAGGACGACGTGAAGGCGCTCGTCGACAAGTTCCAGACGATGTGGGACATCGGGGTCCGCACCTTCGCGGTCCCGCTCGACGACATCAGCTACACCGAATGGAACTGCGAGGCCGACCAGGAGAAGTGGGGGACCGGCGGCGGCGCGGCGGGCGCGGCCCAGGCCCATCTGCTGAACCGGGTCAACCAGGAGTTCATCGCCACCCACGCCGGCGCCCAGCCGCTCCAGATGGTGCCCACCGAGTACTACAACGTCAGCTCCTCGGCGTACAAGACGGCCCTGTCCGAACAGCTCGACCCCCATGTGCTCGTCGAGTGGACCGGCGTCGGCGTCGTCGCCCCCACCATGACGGTGGCCCAGGCCGACGCGGCCCGGGAGGTGTTCGGGCACCCGATCCTGACCTGGGACAACTACCCGGTCAACGACTACGCGACCGACCGCCTCCTGCTCGGCCCGTTCAACGGCCGCGAGAAGGGGCTGCCGGGACGGCTCGCCGGGGTCACCGCCAACCCGATGATCCAGCCGTACGCCTCGAAGCTCTCCCTGTACACCGTCGCGGACTACGCCTGGAACGACGCCGCCTACGACCCGCGCGAGTCCTGGGGCAAGGGCCTCAAGGAGTACGCGGGCGGCGACGCCCGCACCGAGGAGGCGCTGAGGGCCTTCGCCGACGTCAACTACAGCTCCGCGCTCAACACCGACAAGGCGCCCGAGCTGTCCGCCGAGTTCGCCCGCTACTGGAAGTCCGGCGACGCCGGGCGGCTCACCTCCGTCCTGACCTCGCTGGGCGCGGCCCCCGCCCGGCTGCGCGCAGACCTCCCCGACCGCGGCTTCATCGAGGACTCGGGCCCCTGGCTGGACGCCACCGCGTCCTGGGCGACCGCCGCCCGCACCGCCCTCGGCATGGTCGAGGCCGCCCGCGCGGGCCAGGGTTCCCAGGCCTGGGAGCTGAGGCAGAAGCTGCCCGCACAGGTCGAGCGGGCCGCCTCCTTCACGTACACCGGACTCGACGGCCGCGAAGTGCCGGTCCTCGTCGGGGACGGGCAGCTGGACGGGTTCGTCGAGGCGGCCACCGCCGAGTACGACCGGCTGCTCGGGGTGAGCGGCAGGCCCACGGCCTCGACCAGCCTCGGTACGTACCAGAACAACACCCCCGCCCGGATGCTCGACGGCGACGACTCCACGTACTTCTGGAGCGACGGGGCGCCCGCGGCGGGCGACCAGCTGACCGTCGACCTCGGAGAGTCCCGGGCCATCGGTGACATCACGCTCGCCATGGCCAAGCCGGGAAGCACCGACGACTACCTCCACGCCGGGGTCCTGGAGTACTCGGACGACGGGCAGAGCTGGCGGAAGCTCGCGGACTTCTCCGAAGAGCCCGACGTCACGGCGGTCCCGCCCGCCGGCACCGAGGCGCGCTACGTACGGGCCCGTGCGACCGCCGGACAGACCAGCTGGGTCGTCGTGCGTGAATTCCAGGTCACGACGACCGACGGCGCCGTCACCGGCAACCCGCCCGCGGCCACCGGTTCCACGCTGCGTGCGGCCGCCGACGGCGACCCGGCCACCGTCTACCGGGCGGCGCGCGCGACCGAGGACGGCGAGTCGCTCGAGGTGGACCTCGTCGCCGCGCGCACGGTCGGCTCCGTGACCGTTCTGCGCCCGGCCGGATCCGACACCGCCGCCGACATCCAGCTGCGCGAGGCGGACGGCACCTGGCGCACCGTCGGCGCGCTGCGCGGCGCGTACACCCGCGTCGACACCGAGGGGCGCACCGCCGACGCGGTACGTCTGGCCTGGCGGGCCGGCTCGGCCGCGCCCCAGGTCGCCGAGGTGGTCGTGGGGAAGTAGCACCACCGCTCGGCCGTGCGCCCGGCGCCCCCGCGGTCCTGCGGGCGGGGCCGGGCGCACCGCCGTGTCGCGGGCCGGCCGGACCGGATGCGCGAGGGTTGTTCCCACAGAGGCAAGCGACCGCTTAGTATGCCCCGGAGCAGTGGTAATGCCGACAGTGTTGTGGAGGCCCCTCATGCAGGCATGGCGAGTGCACCGGAACGGCGAGCCGAGCGAGGTGATGCGGCTGGAGGAGACGGATCGGCCCACGCCCGGCGACGGGCAGGTGACCGTCGAGGTGCTCGCGGCGAACATCAACTTCCCCGACGCGCTCCTCTGCCGGGGCCAGTACCAGGTACGGCCACCGCTCCCGTTCACCCCCGGCGTCGAGATCTGCGGCCGCACCGAGGACGGGCGCCGGGTGCTCGCCACCCCCGCCCTGCCCGACGGCGGCTTCGCGCAGTACGTCGTCGCCGACGAGGCGGCCCTGCTGCCCGCCCCCGAGGCTCTCGACGACGCCGAGGCCGCGGCCCTGCACATCGGTTACCAGACCGGCTGGTTCGGGCTGCACCGCCGGGCGCACCTGCAGGCGGGCGAGACCCTTCTCGTGCACGCCGCAGCGGGCGGCGTCGGCAGCGCGGCCGTCCAGCTCGGCAAGGCCGCGGGCGCCACCGTCATCGGCGTCGTCGGCGGACCGGAGAAGGCGAAGACCGCCGCCGCACTCGGCTGCGACCTCGTCATCGACCGGCGCACCGAGGACATCGTCGCGGCGGTCAAGGAGTTCACCGGCGGCCGCGGCGCCGATGTCGTGTACGACCCGGTCGGGGGCGACGCGTACGCCAAGTCGGTGAAGTGCATCGCCTTCGAGGGGCGGGTCGTCGTCGTCGGCTTCGCCAGCGGCGTCATTCCCACCCCAGGGCTCAACCACGCCCTGGTGAAGAACTACTCGGTCCTCGGACTCCACTGGGGCCTCTACAACACCAAGGACCCGCAGGCGGTACGCGACTGCCACGCGGAACTCACCCGGCTCGCCGCCGAAGGCGTCATCAAGCCGCTGATCAGCGAGCGGGTCGCGATGGAGCAGGCGGCGGCCGCCGTCCAGCGCGTGGCCGACGGCACCAGCACCGGCCGCATCGTCGTCCTCCCGTCAGGAGCCGCCCGATGACCGCCCCCGACGCCGGCGAACTGCGCCGCCTCACCCGCGAACTGCTCGCCGCACACCCCCCGGCCACCACCGGCCGCACCGACTTCCTCAAGGCACGCTTCGACGCCGGACTCGCCTGGGTGCATTACCCGGTGGGGCTCGGTGGCCTGGACGCCCCGCGCTCCCTCCAGCCCGTCGTGGACGCCGAACTCGCCGCCGCGAACGCCCCGGACAACGATCCCCGCCGCATCGGCATCGGCCTCGGCATGGCCGCCCCCACCATCCTCGGCTTCGGCACCGACGAGCAGAAGCGGCGCTTCCTCAAGCCCCTGTGGGCCGGCGAGGAGGTGTGGTGCCAGCTCTTCAGCGAACCGGGCGCCGGCTCCGACCTGGCCGCCCTCGGTACGCGCGCGGTGCGCGACGGCGAGAGCTGGGTGGTCGACGGGCAGAAGGTGTGGACGTCCAGCGCCCACGTGGCGCGCTGGGCGATCCTCATCGCCCGCACCGACCCGGACGTGCCCAAGCACCGCGGCATCAGCTACTTCATCTGCGACATGACCGACCCCGGCGTCGAGGTCCGGCCACTGCGCCAGATCACCGGCGAGGCCGAGTTCAACGAGGTCTTCCTCACCGGCGTGCGCATCCCCGACAGCCGCAGGCTCGGCCCCGTCGGCGAGGGCTGGAAGGTCGCGCAGACCACCCTCATGAACGAACGCGTCTCCATCGGCGGCTCCCGCATCCCGCGCGAGGGCGGCATGATCGGCCCCGTCGCCAGGACCTGGCGCGAACGCCCCGACCTGCGCACCCACGACCTGCACCAGCGCCTGCTGACCCTGTGGGTCGAGGCCGAGGTCGCCCGGCTCACCGGCGAACGCCTGCGCCAGCAGCTCGTCGCGGGACAGCCCGGCCCCGAGGGCTCCGGAATGAAGCTCGCCTTCGCCCGGCTCAACCAGGAGATCAGCGGCCTCGAAGTGGAACTCCTCGGTGACGAGGGGCTGCTCTACAGCGACTGGACCATGCGGCGGCCCGAGCTCGTCGACTTCACCGGCCGCGACGCCGGCTACCGCTACCTCCGCTCCAAGGGCAACTCCATCGAGGGCGGCACGAGCGAGGTACTGCTCAACATCGTCGCCGAACGCGTACTCGGCCTGCCCGCCGAACCGCGCAACGACAAGGACGTCGCCTGGAAGGACCTCTCCCGATGAGCACACAGACCGAAGTGGGCCAGGCGCCCGACCTCCTCTACTCGGAGGCCGAGGAGGACCTGCGCGCCGCCGTCCGCTCCCTGCTCGCGGACCGGGCCGACGCACCGTCGGTGATCGCCCGCACCGAGTCCGACACGCCGTACGACCCGCAGCTCTGGAAGGCGCTCGCCACCGGCATCGGCGCCGCCGGGCTCCTCGTGCCCGAGGAACTGGGCGGCCAGGGCGCCACCCACCGCGAGGCCGCCGTCGTCCTGGAGGAGCTGGGCCGCAGCGTCGCGCCCGTGCCGTACCTGACCAGCTCCGTCGTCGCCACCGAGACCCTGCTGGCGCTCGGCGCGCAGGACGGGCCGGCGGCCGGACTCCTCGCCCGACTCGCCGAGGGCCGCAAGGTCGCGGTGCTCGCCGTCCCGTTCTCCGCCGCGTCCGCGGTCCCCCCGGCCGTGACCGGCTCCCTCGACGCGACGCTCGGCCCGATCGCCGACGCGGCCGCCGCCGACGTGCTGCTGGTCCCCACGGCCGACGGCCTGCACGCCGTCGCCACGGACGCGCCCGGCGTACGCGTCGAGCCGCTCGTCCCGCTGGACCTCACCCGCCCGCTCGCCACCGTCACCCTCACCGGCGCCACCGGAACCCGGCTCGCGGACGCCGGGGCCTCGGCACGCGCCGTGGACCGTGGGCTGCTGGCAGGTGCCGGGCTGCTCGCATCGGAGCAGCTGGGACTCGCCGAGTGGTGCCTGACCGAAACAGTGCGACACACCCGGGAACGCCACCAGTTCAACCGGCCCGTCGGCTCCTTCCAGTCGCTCAAGCACCGCATGGCGCAGCTCTGGCTGGAGGTCGTCTCGGCTCGGGCCGCGGCGCGAAACGCCGCCGACGCCCTGGCGAAGGGCAGCCCCGACACGCCGTTGGCCGTGGCCGTCGCCCAGGCGTACTGCTCGAAGGCCGCCGTCCACGCGGCCGAGGAGTGCGTCCAGCTGCACGGCGGGATCGGGATGACCTGGGAGCACCCGGCGCACCTCTACCTGAAGCGGGCCAAGGCCGACGCGACCGCGTACGGCACGGCGGGACGCCACCGGGAGACGGTCGCGGCACTCATGGAACTGCCGGCACCGTAACGGGCCGCGGGTACGCGGGAGCGGGGGTGCGCGAGGCCGCGCCCCCGCTCCCGGGCGGACCGCCCCTTCCCCGCTTCGCGCAGGGCGACTCAAGCCCTACCCGTTTGGCGGACACGCCAGTGCGCGGGGCCGCTCCCCGGCTGGGCCACACTTGCGCCGAATGCCGCAAATCGGGTGCGGCGGAGGAGGTTGGCCATGGCTATTTCGATCTCAGTGGTTCTGCTTCTGCTGATTCTCGCGGTGCTCTTCCTCCGCAACGGCGGACTGAAGATCTCGCACGCGCTGGTCTGCGGGCTGCTCGGCTTCTTCCTGGCGGGCACGAGCATGGCGCCCACCATCCAGGACGGCATCATGGCCACCGCCGACGTGGTCAGCAGCATCAGGCCCTGACCGCTCGCGCGCACCATCGCCCGGCGGCCGGGCCCGTACGCGTACGGGCCCGGCTACTCGGCGGTGGCTTCGTCCGCGGCCTGCTCGGGGGTGGTCCGCAGCGCGGGAACCGTCGCCGCCGACCCCTCCCGCACCGCCTCCACGGCTGCCGCGTGCAGGGCGCGGCTCGCTTCCTCCGACGGACAGGGCACGGGGCTGCCCGCCATGGTGAACCAGTCGGCCGCGTCGGTGTACTGCACCGTTATCTGCGCCGTGCCCTCGGCCCATGTGGTGTGAATCGTCAGGTCACCGGACAGCGGCCCCACCTCCTCGGTGAGCACGCCGCCGTGCCCCGAATAGACTCCGCGTGTTGTCCAGGACGCCCAGGTCATGTATCCAGGCTCGCACCAAAGCGCCCGGATCGCGACCCGCGTGAACGGGGAATCCTCGGCCGTCCGCCGACGCCGGACACAGCGCGAGGAAAGGCTCCGGACCGGGACGATGAGCAGGTCGGGGGCCGGATGGCGGTCGAACGGGTGACACAGGCCGCTCATCCCACATGCCGGAGCCGCGAGGCGGTTAGGCATGCGGGCATGACCAATGATCCCCACCCCAAGAACACCGGATTCCTCCGCGCCCACCGCCTCCGCGCGGCCGGCGCCGCCTGCGTCCTGCTCGCCGCGGGCCTCCTGACCGGCTGCGGCCAGGACAGCGGCAGCTCCTCCACGGCCGCCGAGACCTCCGAGGCGGCGCGCGCCGTCCCCGAGGCCACGGGCAGCCCGTCACCCAGCGCGAGCACGAGCGCCTCGCCCGCGCAGATGACCGAGGACCAGAAGGAACGCAAGGAGCTGATCTCGGCCACCAAGGTCACCTACGACAAGGCCATCACCACGGCCGAGGGCGCCGTCAAGGACAGCAAGCTCACCGAGCTGGAACTCAAGGGCCCGGGGGACGCGGACGACGACATGTCGGCCAGCCCCTCCCCGACGGGAAGCCCCTCACCGACGGGCAGCGCCACGCCCGGCGCCGCTCCGCAGTGGGTTGCCGCCGTCGTCGCGAAGGACGGGACGAAGCACACCGTCCGCATCGACGCCGTCTCCGGCAAGGTCGTCAAGTCCTCCGAGGACACCGATCAGGACGCCGAGGACAAGAGCAAGGCGGCCAAGCGGATCGCCGACGCCAAGCAGACGCCCCAGCAGGCCGCGAAGGCCGCCACGGACAAGAAGAAGGGCACGGTGACGTCCCTCGACCTGGACGAGAACGACAGCGACGCTCTCGTCTGGAAGGTCGACGTCGTCACCAAGGACTGGAACAAGACCACCTTCGACATCGACGCGGACAACGGCTCCATCACGCATGAGGAGACCGACCGCGACTGACGCGGAGCACGGATGCTGTGCCCCCGGCCCGCAGGGACCGGGGGCATCACCTATTCCCCGGGCGTGACGTCCGGGTCGGTCAGCCCCTTCATCAGCTCGGCGACGAGCTGCCGGTCCCGCAGCTCGTCGGTGTACGGGCCCGGAGCGGCGGTCTCCTCCCGGGGCACGAACCGTCGCGTGCTCCGGGGCGCGCTGAGCTGTTCCATCAGCTCCTGGACGGCGGCGATGTCCTTGTCGGCCTCATCGGCCCCGTCCCCGGTGCCGCCCTCGTAGCCCTGCTCGAACAGGAACTCCAGCAGCTGGTCCAGCACGTACACCCGACCGCTGTCGATACCGGAGCGGTCCTGCCCGGCGATCCTGTGAACCTCGCGCAGCGCACACTCCACCAGGGAGTCCAGCAAAGGCCCTCCGAGCGAGCCCATAGGAATCTCTTCGAGCTCCTGGTGGAGACCGATGGCCCCGTACCAGTCGTCGGCCTCCAGCCGCTCCGCCAGATCGAGCCGGATCCCCCGCGCCACCTCGTCGGCGAGACGTTCCGCGTCCTCCTGCGGAATCAGCCGGCTGTGATCCACGGCGCGCACCAGCGCCACGAGGTGCTCGACATGCTCACCGTGCCAGGGGCCGATGCCCGCCTCCTTCGCCACATACGACGCCAGCGGGGCCGAGTCCAGGAGCTCGGCCACCTCCAGGACCCACTGGAGATGGGACGCCTCGCTCTCCTCCCCGGGGGAGGGGGACCACTCCACGAACTCCGCCGTCTCCACCACGGCGGCCGCCGTCCGATCGGCATCGGCCCTGAGCTGCGCCAGGATGCCGGCTCCGTCCGGCATACCGGCCGCCTCGGTCAGGCTGCGGATCTGCACCGGGTCGACCAGCGCGCCGAGGAGTTCGCGCATCCGCGCCCGGCCGTCGCCGAGGTGGAACCGGAGGTAGTCCGCGATGGACGGGTTGTGGAAGGACACCCCGTGCGCGTCGACGGCGATCATCGTGCCGTCCAGTACCTGCAACGCCCTGCGGAAGGTCCGGGCACCCGCCTCCAGGTCCATTTCCCCGCGGTACCACGTCCAGGACTCCTGGAGGGTGTCCGCTGCCACCGTACGGAAGGTGAAGAGGACTTCGAGCAGGTGAACGGCCTCGTCCGTGAGGTCGTTCTCGACGATCCGCTCCCAGACGCGCCGGGGGTCGTCCAGGTTCTTGAGCACCGCGGCCGCGACGTCCTGCTCCCTGACCGGGGCGAGCCGCAGGGTCTCCTCGATCAGCCGCGGACTGAAGTTGCGGTGCTGGACGATCGGCTGCCACACGGCCGGGTCGGCGAAGGGGCGTTTGCGCTCGGCGGGCAGCCGGGCCCGGTGGACGTGGTTGTAGAGGATCCGGCCCCTGACACCGAGGCCCAGATCGGTGAGGTGGACGACGCTGGTCGCCTCGGACACGTCCGGGGAACCCAGCCGTTCGTGCTTCAGCAGCGCGTGTTCCCGGATGTAGTCACGGGTCGTCATCACCAGGGCCTTGTCCGGGGCTTCCCGGATCGCGCGGATGATGTCGATGAGGCGGGCGTCCTCGTTCTTGTTGAGCTGGGACTCCAGCGTCGTCCGGCCGAGGAAGTCGTCGTACAGAAAGAGCTGGGGCGTGCCCTCGCGCCACAGCGTGGTGATCTCCTCGGCGTCCTGGGAGATCTCGTGCACCTCGTACCCGTCGCCCATGAGCCAGGCCGCGAGCATGAGGGCTACCGTCGTCTTGCCCACGCCCGGAATCCCGGAGATGACACACACCCGCTGCGCGTCGAGGATCGCCCGCGCCCGCTCGAAACCCTCGTGCGGTACGAAGGTCTCCGCCGCGCGCGGAATGCGCTTGGCCAGCCAGGAGGAACGCAGGTACTTCTCCTGGTTCAGCACCGTCTGCAGTACGGCGGTGCTGCTCAGCCAGAGACGGAAGTGGCGCCGGACCAGCTCCGGCCTGTTCCGCAGTTCCGCGACGATGTCGTCCAGCCCGTACAGGTCGCCGGTGGTGCGTACATACGGAGTGAAGGCGTCCCGGATCTTCTCCTTGCCGTCCACGGTCAGACCCACGCTCGTGGCGATGAGATACCGGTCCGGCTCCAGCGCGACGACCTTGCGCAACTCGTCCTTGGCCAGACGCTTCGTCAGCGTCGCCTGGGTGCCCCTGAACCAGTGCTTGCACTGGACGACGGTGGTGGTGCCGTCCGCGGCGGTGTGCCGCAGATCGATGCCCCGGTCCCGGCCGCGCGGGAACAGCTCCAGCGGCACGCCGAGGATCTCGCCGAACAGGTCGCGGCAGACGACCTCGAAGTCGTGGTCCGTCAGACGCCCCAAGTCAAAAGAGTCCATGCCGCCTTCGCCCGATCGCAGTAGTGCCGCCGGTGCCCCATTCTTCACCCGCCGGGGCCAGGCGACACACCTCTGCCCACGTCAGACGGACCGCACGGGCTCCGGCCGGCCCTCTTCCTCTTCCTCCGCGGGCTCCCGGCCCTCGGGCGAAGCGAACTGTGTGCGGTACAACTCCTCGTAGCGGCCGCCCGCCGCCAGCAACTCGGTGTGTGACCCGCGCTCGATGACCCGGCCCTCCTCCACGACCAGGATCAGATCGGCGGCCCGCACCGTCGAGAGCCGGTGGGCGATCACCACGGCGGTGCGCCCCTCCAGCGCCTCGGCCAGGGCCTCCTGCACGACCGCCTCGGACGTGGAGTCCAGGTGCGCGGTCGCCTCGTCCAGGATGACCACGCGCTGCCGGGCCAGCAGCAGCCGGGCGATGGTCAGCCGCTGGCGCTCACCGCCGGAGAGCCGGTAGCCGCGTTCGCCGACGACCGTGTCGAGCCCGTCGGGCAGCGAGGCCACCAGCCCGTCGAGACGGGAGCGCCGCAGCGCGTCCCAGATCTCGTCCTCGGTCGCGCCCGGCCTCGCCAGCAACAGGTTGGCGCGCACCGATTCGTGGAAGAGGTGCCCGTCCTGGGTGACCATGCCGAGGGTCTCGCGGATCGACTCGGCGGTCAGATCGCGTACGTCCACGCCATTGAGCCGCACCGCTCCCTCGTCGGTGTCGTACAGCCGGGGCAGCAACTGGGCGATCGTGGACTTGCCGGCACCCGACGAGCCGACCAGGGCGACCATCCGGCCGGGCTCGGCCCGGAAGGAGACATCGTGCAGCACCCGGGTCCCGCCCCGGGAGTCCAGCGTCGCGACCTCCTCCAGCGAGGCGAGCGAGACCTTGTCGGCGGACGGATAGCCGAAGGAGACACCGTCGAACTCCACCGACACCGGCCCCTCGGGCACCCTGCGGGCCTCCGGCTTCTCGGCGATCAGCGGCTTCAGATCCAGGATCTCGAAGACCCGCTCGAAGCTCACCAGCGCGCTCATCACCTCGACCCGCGCACCGGCCAGCGCCGTCAGCGGGGCGTAGAGCCGGGTCAGCAGCAGCGCCAGCGTCACGACCGCGCCCGGCTCCAGGCTGCCGCGCAGCGCGTAGTACCCGCCCAGCCCGTAGACGAGCGCCAGCGCCAGCGCGGAGACCAGGGTCAGCGCCGTGATGAACGTGGACTGCGCCATCGCCGTACGGATGCCGATGTCCCGTACCCGGCCGGCACGCGCGGCGAACTCGGCGGACTCGTCCGCGGGCCGGCCGAAGAGCTTCACCAGGGTCGCGCCCGGAGCCGAGAAGCGCTCGGTCATCTGCGTGCCCATCGCCGCGTTGTGCGCGGCCGCCTCGCGCTGCATGCGGGCCATCCGGGAACCCATCTTCCGCGCCGGGACGACGAACACCGGCAGCAGGACGAGCGCGAGCAGCGTGATCTGCCAGGAGATGGTCAGCATCACCGCGAGCGTCAGCACCAGCGTCACCAGATTGGAGACCACCCCCGAAAGGGTGTTGCTGAACGCCCGCTGCGCCCCGATCACATCGTTGTTGAGCCGGCTCACCAGCGCCCCGGTCCGGGTCCGGGTGAAGAAGGCGACCGGCATCCGCTGGACGTGGTCGAAGACCGCCGTGCGCAGGTCCAGGATCAGGCCCTCGCCGAGCGTCGCCGACAGCAGGCGGGTCAGCAGGCCGAGCCCCGCCTCGGCCACGGCGATCACGGCGATCAGCAGGGCGAGACGGACCACCGTCCCGCTCTCCTTGCCCTGCACGATCGCGTCGACCACCCGGCCCGCGAGCATCGGCGTCGCCACGGCCAGCAGCGCGGTGACCACGCTGAGCAGCAGGAAGCGGTAGAGCGCACGGCGGCGCGGCCGGGCGAAGGACGCGATCCGGCGCACGGTGGCCCGGGAGAACGGCCTGTGGTCCGCTTGCGCGTTCATCGCGCTGTGCAGCGACGACCAGGCGGTGACTTCCATACTCATGCGGTGCCTCCGGGGCAGGTCGGGTCGGGTCGGCCCCGGGCCGGCCGGACGGCGGACCCGGGGCACAGGAAGAACGCTAAGAGCTCAATCGAACTTGAGGTCAACTCTTCCGGTGCCCGGTGCGGAGCATGGCACGGACCTGCGTAGAATCGGCCCCTGTTTCCGGCCGGACCACGGCAGACACGACCGATTGAGGCAGTTCGACGTGAGTTTCACAGACAGTTCCGAAGCACCGATCTACGCCGGTCTCGTGGAGGAACACGGGGATGTGCCGGCCGAGGTGCGGCGGGTGGCTGAGGAGACCATGCGCGAGGCCGACCGGGCCATCGACTTCAGTGATGTACGCAGGTCAGCGGCTTACCGGTAGCCCCTGAACCCTTCCCGTCCGGCCCCGTCCGAGCCCTGTCGATCCGGCGTTCCACCCGCCTGCGGCCCGTGAGGACGGGCCGCCCCCGGCTCCCGCCGGCCGCCCCGTACGGCACACCTTCGCGGCGGCCGGCCGGGGATGTCTCGTACTGCGGACCCGGCTCTCCCGTCGGAGCATGGAACGAACAGTCGGCGACGACATCGGGACGAAGGGAAGCCGGATGGGTGGTGAAAGGCATGAGCCACCGACCGACGCGTTCGAGGCCGAGCTGCGCCAGATCGAGGCGCTGAACCGGATGGAGGCATCCGACTCCGGCCCGGCGCGTCTTCCGGGACCGGACGACGTGGTCAGGGCCGACGGTACGCCGGAGGAGGGCAGGCGCCGCGACTCCCTGCTGCTCTCGGCCGGGCACGCGGTGGCCGAGGCCGACACCCTGGACGAGGCGCTGCGGCTGGCGGCCGGACTGTACGCCCCGGACTTCCCGCTGGACGGGCAGTGCGTGTTCGGCGTCGCCGACGGGAACCTGACCGCCCTCGGGCAGTACGGATTCCGCCCCGGAGGGCCGGGCCGGGGCTTCCGCATGCCGATGACCACCGGCTACCCGGCGGCCGAGGTGGCCAGGACCGGGCGCGCCGTCTTCCTCGGCTCCACCGACGAGTACCGCCGCCGCTTCCCCGCGACCTGGCACCTGTCCTCCCGCAAGAGCCGCGAGGCATGGGCGTTCCTGCCGCTCGTCACCGCCGGCCGGGTCGTCGGGGTCTGGCTGGCCGCCTTCCGCTCGCCACTGGCCTTCACCGCCGGCGAGCGCTCGCTGCTGACCGTGACCGGACGCATGATCGCCCAGGTCCTCGAACGCGCCCGCGCCACCCGGGCCGAACTCGAACTCTCCCGCGGTCTGCGCCGCAGCATGCACACCGCCGGCGCCGCCCCGACCGGACTGAGCGTGGCCACCCGCTACGTGCCGACCGGCGGCGGCCTCATGGTCGGCGGGGACTGGTACGACAGCATCGACTTGCCGAACGGCCGGATGGCCGTCGTCATCGGCGACGTCCAGGGGCACGATGTGCACGCCGCCGGGCTGATGGCCCAGCTCCGGACCGCCGTGCACGCGTACGCCGCCGAGGGCCACGGCCCCGACGCGGTGCTGGCCCGCGCCTCGCGCTTCCTGACCACCCTGGACGAGGACCGCTTCGCGACCTGCCTCTACATCGAGGCCGACCCCTCCACCGGAAACCTGCACATCGCGCGGGCCGGCCACCCGCACCCCGTCCTGCGCATGCCCGACGGCACCTGTGTGCTCAAACACGTCAGTGGCGGGCTGCCACTCGGACTCATGCCAGGCGAGGAGGACTACCCGGTCGACACCGTGCGCCTGCACGAGGGCGAGATCCTCATGCTGTGCACGGACGGGTTCATCGAGAGCGGCGGCCATGACATGTACACCGGCTGGGTGCGGGTCCGCGACGCGTTCGCGCCCGGTCCCGTCGACGACCTGGAGGCGATGGCCGACCGGCTCATGGCCGCCGTGCTCAGCCCCGGGCCCGGCGGCCGGGAGGACGCGGCCGCGCGGGACGGCGACGACATCGCCCTCCTGCTGCTGCGGCGCGACGCCGGACACGTACGCGCCGAGGTCAGCCAGCGCCGGCTGATGCTCACCGTGGGCCAGGACCAGGGGGAGGGGCTGGCCGAGGCGCGGGCCGAACTGAAGGCGCTGCTGCACGACTGGGCGCGGCCGGACCAGGTGGACACCGCCGTGCTCCTGGCGACCGAACTCCTCGGCAACGTCCTCGTGCACACCGACCAGGACGGCGCCCTCAACGCGACCGTCACGGGGGAGACGGGCACACGCAGGCTGCTCGTCGAGGTCATGGACCGCGGCGACGAACTGCCCCACCAGCGCACCCCCGGCGAACTCGCCTCCTCGGGGCGCGGACTGCTGCTCCTGGACATCCTGGCCCACCAGTGGGGCGTACGGCCCGAACCCGAGGGCAAGACCGCCTGGTTCGCACTCATGGAGGCGGCGCCGGCCGACACCGGGGACACCGCCCTCGCCTGAGACCCGCACACCTCCGTGCGGCCCGAACGCTCTGCTCCGGGCGGCCCCGCCGTGGGCGGCGAGCACGACCGACGCGATTCCCCGTTATCTTCTTCGCGGCCCTGCAAGAGGGCCGCTGGCCTCCGGGCCCGGCATGACTGTTGCCCCCTGTCGAAGTCGATGACCTGGGGGGTGGTGTCACCGGGTCCGGGAGGTGCCGTCGGAGACGCTGATCAGAGGTCCGGCCGCCATCCGGTCCGGTGCAACGCCGGACAGCTCGCGGATGGCAGGTCTGCATAACGTGGATGCGCGAGCACGACACCGATGCCGAGGCCGGCACGTTCAACATCATGGGAGGGGCGCCATGTCCGACACCGAAGA
>NZ_KB892012.1 GCF_000373645.1 Streptomyces sp. ATexAB-D23
GTTGTCGGTCAGGACCCGTTCGACGGTGATCCCGTGGGCCGCGTAGAACGTCTGGGCGCGGGTCCAGAACGCGGTGGCGGTCTCCTTCTTCTCGTCCGTGTGGATCTCGCTGTAGGCGAGGCGGGAGTGGTCGTCGACGGCGGTGTGGATGTAGCTGTAGCCGGCGTTCGAGCGGGTCTTGCGGCCTGCTTGCNGGCCGAGGGCCTTGTGGCCGCCGCCGTCGGGGATGTTGCCGAGTTTCTTGATGTCGACGTGGACGAGTTCGCCGGGCCGGTCGCGTTCGTAGCGGCGTATGACACGGCCGGTGGCCCGGTCCAGGTGGGTGAGGCGGGCCAGGCGGTAGCGGGTCAGGACGCGGTGGACGGTGGAGGGCACCAGCCCGAGCAGGTGCGCGATGCGGGCCGGTCCCCACCGGCGCAGGACGCGGACCTTGATGATCCGGCGTTCGGTGCGGGTCGGGGTCTGCCGGGGGCTGGTGTGCGGACGGGAGGAGTGGTCGGTCATGCCGGCCTCGCCGGACCGGCGGTAGCGGTCGGCCCATCGCTGGGCCGTGGTCGGCGAGACCTGGAAGCGTTCGGCGGCCCGCCGCAGGGGCCAGTTGTCCTCGACGACGCAGCGGGCCAGACGCAGGCGTCCGGTCTCGGTCAGGGGTGCATTACGGTGGGGCACGAGGGCCTTTCGGTCGGTGTCGACGTCGCAATCCACACCGAACCCGGAAGGCCCTCACACGTTCAAGATCCCTCAGCCGAGATATGGCTCACCCGTCCACAACCTCCTCGGACAGAACACCTAGCCCCCATATCTGGCTGCTTGTCAGTGACCGTAGCTACGCTTTTGAGGGAGTAGGCAACACGGGGAGGGCCACATGGCGACGGAGCGGAAGTGCCCTGAATGCAGGGTGCGGGACAGCGCCAACCGCAACGGGAAGCCCGGAAGATGTGCTGCATGCATCGATAATCGCTACACGCGCACTGGCTGGGAACCTCGCGAGCCCTACGTTTCCCCCAAACACATGCGATTGTGCGTCTGTGGCAAGTGCGGGCGCCCCGATGAGGTTGCCTATGCCGAAATCCGTGCCAGAGGCAGCCGGTACTGCGACTGGTGTACCAGCCGTCAGGTGTACGAACACGGCCTAGCGGCGGAGCCGTCACGGTGGGACATCACGCTGGAGCAGGCTGCTCAGATCGTCCTCGGGGACGACTTTCTGGCGCGAGGACCGGATGGCGTAGTACTCGCTGCTACGGATCTCGCCCGGCAGATGGAGCATGTCTGGTCACTTGTGGACGTCGAGTGCGCTGTGTGCGCAACCACCACCCGATGGAGTGCGTCGAGGGACCTCAGTACCCCTGGAGTGGTAGGTCGCAGCCGATGTTGGTACTGCTACTCCCTGCCCTTGGCACCCTGGCAGAACGAGTTCTTTCAGCGTCATGGGCTGGTGCGTGAGCACGACGGGCATGCCCCACTCGGTCAACGAGTCGCCGCCCATTGCGGAGCTTGTGGGTTCAAGCGCAGCATCTCGATCTCCGAGCTCAAGAGCGGTGTTGCCCCTTGCCTCAACTGCGCCGAAGCCGTTGACCCCGATGCCGTTCACATCGTCTATCTGATCCACTTCCCCAGCCTCCGTGCATACAAAATCGGCTTGACCAGCACCGAAGTCCGAAACGACAGGATCGCCTCTCACGTAGCACACGGCGGCAGACCGATCGAGCAGCATGAGGTGCCGAATAGGGAGGCTGCACGGACGGTGGAGGACACCGTGCTCCGTGCTGTCCGTGACTATCCCAGCGACTGCGCAGAGCGGGACTTCCCGCAAGGCGGCTACACGGAGACCTGGAGTGATGATGCGCCCGCCATCGATATTGGTCAGGTCATCGCCAGGCTAGCCCGAGACGAAGCACCGGGCTTCGATCGGTTGAGAATGCTTGGGGCCTACTTCGAGGATGCGCCACCAACGATCGAGGAACTGGTTCCGTTTCGATACGCCGAGACTGAAGAGGTCGATGGAGTCACGATCCACTGCTTGGGCCTTAGCGAGCCTCTGGAGCAGGTGTACCGCAAGATCCAGGCGCGCCGGAAGGCTGTGTCTGCTGATCGCGGCGAACTTGCGTGAGCGATGCGTGAGCGGACAGGCCAGCACCAGGCAACACGTGCAGGATCGGGCACCGTTCCGCGCGGCGCTGATCAGGCAGAGCAGCACCGCGTGGCACGGTTTGGAACCCCCCGGCAAGGATTCGATCCCACTCCTAAAGCGGGTGTCGCAGGTTCGAATCCTGCCGGGGGCACAGTGTCTGAGCAGCGCGTCCACCTCTCTCGGGTGGGTGCGCTGTTCGTCGTGGCCGTGGCCGTGGCCATCAGCATGGCGAACACCGGCCTCAAGCCCGTTCGGAGAGTCCGCATCCAACGGATCCGGCGTTCAAGGGCGGCACCAGCCGGTGGTCCTGTTCGGCCGCAGTGGTGGTGTCTCCGCTGCTGGCGGTCGCAGCCCGTGGCCTGCTGCGACCGAGCACGCAGCGGGCATCTCCGCTTGATCGCGCGTCCCCTGCGGGGTACCGGACGGACTCCTTCAGGTCCATCTCGACGCAGACCCGGTTCACGCAACGCGGGCGGCCGATCCCGCGTCTGGCAGGGAGAACAGCCAGGAACCATCCCCCTGAACGGAGCGCCCGGTGCTCATAGGACTCCTGACCGCCGTTGCGGCCTCGATCTGTTACGGCACGGGCTCCGTCCTCCAGGCCGTCGGCTCCCGCAAGTCGGCCCGCCGCGAGGCGGCCGCCGCCGGGCCTACCGCCGGACAGGTCACCGCGCATGGCGGCCCCAGTCTCGCCTCCACTGCCCAGGCCGCGATGACCTGGGAATTCATCGTCGGCACGGTCCTGGACTTCGTCGGCTTCGGACTCGGCGCGCTCGCCGCCCGCCTGCTGCCGCTGTTCCTCTCCCAGACGGTCATCAGCGCCAACCTCGTCGTCACGGCCGTCCTGAGCGTCAAGCTGCTCGGCATCCGGCTGACCCGGGCGGAGTGGACCTCGATCGCAGTCGTCTGCTCGGCGCTGGTGCTGCTCGCGAGCGCGGCGGGTTCCGAGGGCAGCGGGCACACGCCGATCGCCACCCACTGGTGGCTCCTCACGATCTCACTGCTGCTGACGGCGGGCGGCACGGTCCTGGTCCGGATGCTCGGCGCACGGGCCGCGATCCTGGCCGGTCTGCTCTCCGGGCTCGGCTTCGGGGCGCTGGGCGTGGGCGTGCGAGTGCTGAATGGGATCGATCCATTCGCCCTGGCCGCGCTGCTCACCGACCCGGCCCTGTACGCCATTCTGGTCGCCGGCATCGGCGGCATGTACCTGCACACCGTCGCGCTGCAGATCGGCTCGGTGAACGGGGCGACGGCGGCGCTGGTGGTCGGCGAGACCGTACTGCCCGGCATGATCGGCGTCTGGTGGCTGGGGGACGCCTCACGCCCCGGCTTCGCCTGGCTGGCGGTGACCGGATTCGTCCTGGCGGTCTCGGGCGCGGTCGCGGTGGCCTGGTTCGGCGCGCCGGAGAACGCAGGGAAGGACGTCCCGGCCCCGACCGACACCCCCACCCAGAACCCGGCGCTTGCCCAGAACCGAGCCCCTTAGCATCGGGGACTGGCGCGGTGACTGCCGCCCCCCTGTCCAGTTCCCGCCGCTTCGAACCATAGGTACGGTTCTCCCGCATACGGCTTTCCGACATCGTTCACCGGCCGGCATGACTGTCGCCCTGCGCGCGGCGGCGTCACGTTGTTGGGCATGTGATCGCCTGAGAGAGCGTTGAGCCCCTTCCCTTCCGGTTCGTGATCACTCGCTCCCCCTCGGTGCCTGGGCCCGGACCGCCTCGGGCGCCACCGGCGGCCATCATCTGTTGACCGCACACGTGCCCGAGTTCCTGTATCGCACCCTCCACGATTCAGTGCGCTGAAATCGCCATCCGGTTGCCAGGACTGGCCCTTTCCTCATGCCGCCCTCCCGGGAACCGCCGGGGCCATGCCCCCGCCACCTCGCGCGCCACCCGGCCGAAGAGTTCCAGGGCCCGGTTGCCGGTGGCGGCGGAGCGTCGCGTCAGGCCGTAGGCGAGGGGGTTGCCGTCCTTCAGTGGGATGTACGCGATGCCGGGGCGGCCGTGGTAGAGCGCTGTGCGGGCCCCTGAGAGCAGCGCTCCCCGGCCGGCGGCGACCAGAGTCAGGGCCTCCTGGTGGTTGGTGACGGACGGGCCCGGTTCGATCGGGGTGCCGCGGGGGGTGTGGGTCGGCAGGTGGTGCTCCGACCAGTAGTCCGGGATGTCGCCCGCGATGGTCAGGAGGGGCACCTGGGCCAGGTCCTCAAGGGTCAGGGTGCCGCGTGCGGCCAGGGGGTGTGCGGATGCCACTGCCAGGACCCTGTTTTCGACCAGGAGGGTGGGGCCGCGGGTCAGGTCGGGCTCGTGTACGGGGAAGTCCGTCAGCTGGAGGTCGAAGTCGCCCCGTCGCAGCATCCCGTACGGATCGGCGAGGGGGACCTCGCACACCTCGACCGCGAGTTCGGGGTGGGTGGTGCGTAGCTCCTCGATCGTCCTCATCACCAGTTCACCCGCCAAGGGTGTGGAGAAGCCGACGTGCAGCACTCCTTCGATGGCGCGTGCCGCGGCCACGGCCCGCGCGAGGGCGTCCTCGATGCCGCGGTGGTGTGGTGCGAGGTCGTCGCGGAGGCGGGTGCCCAAGGGGGTGAGGGTCACCCGTCGGCTCGTGCGCGTGAAGAGGGGGGCTCCCACGCGGCGTTCCAGTTTCTGGATGAGCTGGCTCACGCGGGCGCGGGAGAGGCGCAGTCGGGCGGCGGTGCGGCCGAAGTGCAGTTCCTCGGCCAGTACGAGGAAGCATTCGAGTTCGGTCTGGTCCACGTACATCTCCGGGATCGCGTGGGACGTGGATGCGGTTCGGTAAGCCTGGCTTACCGAACGTTGCGGTCTTCGCTGTTGTTCCCCCTCCCGGAACCGGCGAAGGCTGGAGGCTCCATCAGCAGCCGTCCCTCCGGGAGGGGTTCTTCGTCATGAGTGCCTTGAGTAATTCGAGCGGGCTGAGCGCACGCAAGTGGGGCATCCTGCTCGTACTGTGCGGCGCGATCTTCCTCGAAGGCATCGATGTCGCCATGCTCAACGTGGCGTTGCCGTCGATCCGCGCCGACCTCGGCCTGTCCACGGGTGAGTTGCAGTGGGTCATGAGCGCCTACGTACTCGGTTACGGCGGCTTCATGCTCCTCGGCGGGCGGGCGGCCGACCTGTTCGGGCGGCGGCGGATGTTCGTGTTCTGGCTCGGTGTCTTCCTGGTGTTCTCCGGGCTCGGCGGGTTCGCCGACGCGGGGTGGGTGCTGATCGTCGCGCGGTTCGTCACGGGCGTCGCCGCCGCCTTCATGACCCCGGCCGGGCTTTCCGTGATCACCACCGGCTTCGCCGAGGGGCCGGAGCGGAACAAGGCCCTGCTCGTCTACTCGGGCACCGCCGCCGGAGGCTTCACGGTCGGGCTGGTCGCCGGAGGGCTGCTCACCGCAGTCGGCTGGCGGTGGGTCTTCTTCGCGCCGGTCGCGCTCTCCTTCCTCATCCTGGTCGCGGCCCTCGCGTTCATCCCCGAGTACGCGCGCCCGGACAGGTCGGGGCAGCGCGTGGACGCCGCCGGCGCGCTCACCGTCACCGCCGCACTCGTGCTGATCGTGCTGGCCGTCGAGCGCGCGGCCCACGCCGGGTTCGCCGCCGGCATCGGTACGTCGCTGGCCGGGGCGGCGTTCCTCGCGGCCTTCCTCCTCATCGAACGGCGCTCCGCCGAACCCCTGGTGCGCCTCGGGATCTTCCGCAACGGTTCCCTGCTCCGGGCGAACCTCTCGGCGATGCTCTTCGCCGCCGGGTTCTTCGGCTTCCAGTTCCTGCTCGTGCTCTACCTCCAGGAACTGCGCGACTGGTCGACGTTGCGGACGAGCTTCGCGATGCTGGTCATCGGGGTCGACGCGGTTCTCTCGCCGACCCTCACCCCACGGCTGGTGGACCGTTTCGGCACGGCGAGGGTGATCTTCGGGGGGCTGCTGCTCGCGGTGGTCTCGTACGGGCTGTTCCTGCCGCTGGGTGCGGACTGGAGCTACGCGGCGATGTTCCCGGGCCTGCTCATCCTCGGCCTGGCGTTCTCCCTGGCGTACGGCCCGCTCACCATCGTGGCCACGGACGGGATCGCGGAGGAGGAGCAGGGGCTCGCGGGCGGACTCCTCTACACCGCCTTCCAGTTCGGTGCCGCGCTCGGGCTCTCCGCGGTCACCGCCGTCAGCGTGGCCGCCACGCACGGGCGGAGCACCGCCGCGCTGCTGGACGGCTACCGGGCCGGTCTGCTCGTCCCGTTCGCCGCGGCGGTCCTCGCCGCCTTCATCAGCGCCTTCGGCCTGCGCACCCGGCGGGGCGGCGAGCCGGCGCCGGCGCCCTCGGTGGACGCCTCCGGCGGACGGACCGACCTACCCGTCTCCGGCTGACCGGCTCCATGCCCATGCCCGTACTCGAATCCGTACCCATACCCGTACTCGTACCCGTACGGGCCCCTCCCTCCTCCGGCATCAGGTTCTCTCCCGTCAAGTGCATGGGCCCCGCGTTCGTCGCGCACTAAAGTTGTCCCATCACTGCTGGTTATGGGGCCGGGGCTCACCGTGCGTACGCGCATCTGACGTCCTGGTGGGGAGGGCCTGCGAGGCATGAGTCGTCGCTCCAATGGGTTGGTCGGGATCTGGGCCGAGGCACAGCGCCAACAGCAACGTCAACGTGAGGCGCAAGCCAGGTATCAGCGGGATCAGGAGCGGCAACAGCGGGCGTACCAGCGGGAAGTCGCGCGCAGTCAGCGGGAGCAGAAGGCGGCGTACCGGGAGCAGCGCGAGGCGGAGGCGCGGCGGCGTACGCGGGAGCTGGATGCCCGGGTCGAGGCCTTGCAGGGGCTGCTGGCCGCCGGGTGCCGGGCTCCGGCGTTCCGGGCCTCCGCGCTGACCCGGGCCGAGCGGGTCGAGGCGTTCGCGCCGGGGCCGCTCGCGCAGCCCGTGCCCATGCCGGACCCGGCGCGGTACCAGGCGCAGGGTGGCGGGTGGACCGCCGGACGGCGGGCCCAGGCGGAGGCGGAGGCGCGGGCCAGGTTCGAGCGGGACTGGCAGTCCGCGCAGGCGGCCGAGGCGCAGCGGCAGGCGCAGTTCGCGACGTACCAGCGGCAGTACCAGCAGTGGGCCGACGCGCAGTTGGGTGAGATCCGGCGGCACAACGCCGGAATCGAGGAGATGACGGCCGGACTGCGCAACGGGGACGCGGAGGCGGCTGTGGCGTACTTCTCGGCCGCGCTGTACGCCTCGACGGGCTGGCCCGACGAGCTGCCGCGCCAGGTGTCGGCGGCGTACGACTCGGGGGCGCGGCAGCTGGTGCTGAACTGGGAGCTGCCCAAGTACGACGTCGTCCCGGAGGCGAAGTCCGTGCGGTACATGATCAACGCGGACGAGGAGAAGGAGTCGCCGCGTCCGGTCACGCAGCGCCGGGCCCTGTACCGGGACGTCCTCGCCCAGTGCCTGCTGCTCGTCCTGCGTGATCTCTTCGCGGCCGACGAGTTCGGGGCGCTGGAGTCGGTCGCGCTGAACGGGTTCGTGGACGACCACGATCCGGCGACCGGGCGGCGGACGCCCATGTTCCTCGGTACGGTCATGGCCTCGCGCGCCGACTTCGCCGAACTGCACCTGGAGCAGGTGAACGCGGTCAACTGCCTGGTGGACGGGTTGCGCGGGCAGCTGTCCGCGCGCCCCGACCAGTACGCGGCGGTACGTCCCGGCCGGGTGCCCGAGGAGGTCGGCAACGGCGTCGTCACCCATGGCGGCGACGAGGAGCCCGATCTGTACGCGATGGACCCGCTGGCCTTCGAGTCGCTCGTCGCCGAACTCTTCCGGGCCATGGGCATGCAGGCCGTGACCACGCAGCGTTCCAACGACGGGGGCGTCGACGTCGACGCGCTGGACCCGACCCCGATCCGGGGCGGCAAGATCGTCGTCCAGGTGAAGCGCTACCGCAACACCGTGCCGCCCACGGCCGTCCGCGACCTCTACGGCACGGTGCAGGACGCCGGTGCCAACAAGGGCGTCCTGGTCACCACGTCCAAGTTCGGCCCCGGCTCGCACACCTTCGCCAACGGCAAGCCGCTGGAGCTGGTGCCGGGCGGTGAGCTCGTCGACCTGCTGCACCGGCACGGCTTGCGCGGGCGGCTGGGCAGTGGCGAGCAGCAGCAGCCGGTGCCGGCCCAGCGGACGGCGCCGGAGAGCGAGGGCCGCGGCGACGACCACAATGTGCTGGGCATGTACTGGTCGGGCGGTGTCGCCCTGGACGTCTGCGCGCTGGTCTGCCGGGGCAACCGGGTGCTGGACGACGACCACTTCGTCTTCTACAACAACCCGCGCACCCCCGACGGCACGGTCCGCGCGCTCATACCCGTCGCGCCCGACAAGGCCGCGATCCAGGTCGACTTCGATGCCCTTCCGGCCGGCGCCGACCGGCTGGTCGTCATCGCGGCCATCGACCCCGTCGCCAATCCCGGCGCCGACCTGTCCGGTTTCACCGACGCCGGCATCCGGCTGCTCGACGCCGAGCGGACCCCTCTGGACCAGCTGGACGTCTCCGACGGCCGCCCCGGCGAGACCGCGCTCGTCCTCGGCTCCTTCCGCCGCCGCGCCAACGGTGACTGGGAGTTCGTCACGGGCGGCCGGGGATACCGGGGCGGCCTGGAGGAACTGGTCCAGGACTACGGCATCGAGGTGGAATAGCGGCGGTGCGGGCGGGTGCGCCGCTGCGTAAATCGCGGGCGCCGCGGCCCTCCCCCGCGCCAGGATGAGCCATGGACACCGAAACGGACGCGAGCACCGGCATCCCCACCTGGCACCTCCTCCCCGACGTCCACGCCTTCCTCGCCCGCGCCGGCGGCTTCCTCCGCTCCCGGCCCGATCTGCACACCATCCTCCTGACGGTGACCGAGGGCCTGCGTACGCGCGGGGACGCCGCCTACGGGGACGGGGCGCCCGTCTTCGGGGTGCTGGAGCAGGCCGGTGAGGTGCGTGCCGCGTACTTCCGTACGCCGCCCCACCCGCTGGTCGTCACGCCCCTGACCCCCGAGGAGACCGGTTCGCTGGCCGCTCATCTGGACGCCGTCGGCCACACCGTCCCCGGCGTCACCGCGGACAACGGGACCGCCGCCGCGCTGGCCGAGGTGTGGCGGCTGCGTACGGGGGCGGAACCCCGGCTCCACGAGCGCATGCGGCTCTACCGGCTCCGCGCCCTCACCCCGCCCGAGCCGATGCCCGAGGGGAGCGGCCGGATCGCCGACGAGCGGGACCGTGAGCTGCTGGCGCGCTGGTACGGGGAGTTCGTCGCGGCCATCAACGGGGTGGGCACCAAGGACGCCCGCGCCTGGGCCGATACACATGTCGCCGAGCGCCGCATCACTCTCTGGGAGACCCCGGACGGCGTCCCCGTGTCCATGGCGGGGCTGACGTCCCTGGTCGCCGGGCAGATCCGGCTGGCGCCCGTCTACACCCCGGCCCACCTGCGTGGGCGCGGGTACGCCGGGGCCGCGGCCTTCGAGGCCGGCCGCGCCGCGCTGGCCGAGGGGGCGGACGAAGTGCTGCTCTTCGCGGATCTCGCCAACCCCACCAGCAACGGCCTCTACCAACGCATCGGCTACCGGCCGGTGACGGACTTCGCCATGTACGACTTCCCTGCGGGCGGGGCCGGGGGCGGGACGGGTCGTTCCTGAGCGTCCCGTGGGCCTCTGTGCGTGAGGCGTCGGAGCAGGGGCGCGGCGGCTCCGTCAGTCCGCCGTCCGTACCTCGACCGTGAGGTACGGCGGCCATCCGGCCGCCCCGGACGCGTCGACGGTGCCGCGCAGGGCGGCGGACGGGCGGAAGCGGATGGTCGTGCCCGTGGTGCCGTCGTCCGGGACGGGGGTCAGGTCCGTCACCGGGATGCCGTGCTCGTAGCGCTGGGTCCAGGCTCCGCCGGCCCGGCGGTTGGTGTGGACGAGCCAGTCGCTGAGCGCGGCGACGACGGACATGCCCCGGCGGGGGTGGCCGTCGGGGAGGGTCTGCGCGCCGGATGTGTCGGGTACGCCGGACGCGCCGGATGTGTCGGGTGCGCCGGGTGCGCCGGGTGCGCCGGGTGCGCCGGGTGCGCCGGACTCATTGGACATGTCGGATATGCCCGTCGCGTCCGGTGCGTCGAAGAAGCGGAGGTCCTTCGTGGCCATGACCGGTTTCTTCACCGGCCGGCCGCTCGCGTCGAGCCGGGTGTCGGTGCCCCTGCCGTCATCCGCCACGGACACCGAGCCGTCCGCGTGCGCCGTGACCACGGCGCGGCCCCGGCCGGTGCACTCCGCCTCGTCCGCCGCGTAGGCGAGGACCTCCAGGACCAGGTGCCGGACGCCGCCGGGGGCGTACGTGGCGGGAGCTCGGCGGATGCCCGCCAGGTGGGCGTGGTCGACCGTGCCCGCCCAGTCGTGGGTGGTGTTGCGCCAGCCGGCCCGTACGGCGTCCGGGCCGCCGTCGACGGGCCCGTCGCTCATCGCAGCTCGTCCGGGCACGGGGTGCCGGGCGGGAGCTGGTAGGGCGCGCCCAGGCGGTAGACGCCGGGGCGGGGGGCCAGGAGTTCCGTCCACTCGTCGCCGTCCTCGTCCTCGTCCACCTTGATCAGGCAGCCGTTGGTGTTGACGAAGGACTTCGGGACGTCGTCGTCGGTGCGGTTCTTGGACGCCTCGGTCTCCTGCGGGCGTTCCATCCCCTTGCCGTCCTCGTCCACGACGGCCAGCCAGCGCGAGTACGGGATACGGATCAGCACCCGGCCCGCCTTCTTGACGTGGATGGTCAGCTCGCCCTCGCTCGCGCGCTCCACGATCGCCGGCGGATCGGCGAGCGGCACCGGGCTGTCGACCTCGAAGAGCCTCCAGTCGGCGTTGGACCAGATCGCCTTCAGGTACGGCAGCCCCTTGCCGACCAGTTCGGCTTCCTGGCGGGCGCCGCTGGAGTCGGGGTCGCCCTGCGGCAGCACCACGTAGTGCACGGCCCAGCGGTCGAGCCACTGGCGGTAGTTGATGGCGTCCAGGGTGTCGTCGTAGAAGAGGGGGTTGCGCTTCATGTCGGCCTGGCGGTTCCAGCCGCGCGCCAGGTTGACGGACCGCGGCAGCGCGGACGCCTCGCGGTGGCTGCTCGGCGGCACCACCTCGACGCGGCCCCTCTCCGCGCCGACCTGCTGGAGCTGGTCGACCAGCGGGGCCAGCGAGCGGGTCCAGGAGGCGGTGGGGGCGGTCCTGACGATGTCGTCGACGCCCTTGAAGCCGATCCAGAAGTTCAGCGCGGCGAAGGAGAGGACCAGCGCGTACCAGCGGCGGGATCGGGGCGCGGTGTACGGCAGCGCGGCCAGCAGGACGATCCCCGCGAACAGCATCGCCATGCGCGACACGTTCGAGCCGATCTGCGAGTCGACGACGTACGTGAGCAGCGTCCCGACGCCGTACACGGCCGAGGCCGTGCGCACGGTCTTCCAGTCGCGCGGTACGAGGAAGAAGACGAGCCACGCGAAGATGAACGGCCCCGACAGCGTGGCGACCGACATCGGCTGCGTACCGGAGAACGGGAACAGCCACGCGGACAGCGCGACCACCGCGACCGGCGCGAGCCCCAGCGCGTACGCACCCGGACGCCGCTTGTTCAGGAACAGCGCGGCCGCGACCACCCCGAGGAAGAGGCCCGCCACCGGGCTCCCGGCCGTCGCGAGGCCCGCGAGGGGCGCGGCGACGGCCGCCTTCGCCCAGCGCCGGTACCGCCAGCGGTACGGCCAGCAGAACACCGCGGCGGCGGCGCCGATCGCGAACATCATGCCGAGCCCGAACGTCACCCGGCCCGACAGCGCGTTGCACAGATACGCGAAGACGCCCGCCATCGAGCAGGCCAGCGGGTTACGGACCGCCTTCACCCGGTAAAGGATCAGCGAGGTCAGCCCGGCCGAGACCGTGCCGGCGATCATCATCGTCGTCCGCACGCCGAGCAGCGACATCAGATACGGCGAGACGACGCTGTACGAGACGGGGTGCATGCCCCCGTACCAGGCGAGGTTGTACGCGGTGCCCGGGTGCCGGCCGACGAATTCGGCCCAGGCGTCCTGGGCGGCGATGTCGCCCCCGCTGTTCGCGAAGAAGAAGAACCACAGGATGTGGACGACTGCGGCGACGGCGGTCGTCAGCAGGACCGGGTGGCGCAGGCACTGCTCCTTGAGGGCGCCGAACCGGCCGGGCGCGGACACCTGCGGGGTGCGGTCGGCGGC
Organism: Streptomyces sp. ATexAB-D23; assembly: GCF_000373645.1. Taxonomy (GTDB): domain Bacteria; phylum Actinomycetota; class Actinomycetes; order Streptomycetales; family Streptomycetaceae; genus Streptomyces; species Streptomyces castrisilvae. Next base: position 12,346 of record NZ_KB892012.1, read on the forward strand.
GGGTCCGGGCTCGGCTCCGGGGTCCGCACCTTCGTCCGCGCTCGCGTCCGCTCCGGCCTTCGCGAAGCCCGTGGAGCCCGTGGAATCCGCGGCGCCCGTGGAGTCCGCGGCGTCGTCGTCCGCCCGTGTCGGCTCGGCAGTCGTCACTGCGTCTCTCCCCGTCCCTCCCCGGACGCGTGGTTTCCGCCGGCTTTCCTGCTCGGGTCTCATGGGCCGGAAGACGCGTTCCAGGGTTCACGCGTTGCCCCCGGGACGCTAACACGCGGTGTCTTCCGCCGTGCGGAATAACGGCCCCGGCCGGATCCGGGAACGGGCCGGTCACGGGGGTTCGCGGGCCGCCCCCGCGTGGTCGGCGGGGGCGGCCCGTTTCCCTCAGCCCAGGCGGGTCAGCTTGGACCCGGCCGACGGCTTCTCCAGGTCGCTACTGAGCGCGACCGCCACCTTCACCTGGCTGGCGCCCTCGCCCACGGTGAGCGTGCCCACGTGCGTCCCGGCCGCCGCCTCGTGCGGGATGGTCTTGCCGTCGTCCGTCAGCTCCAGCTTGACCGTGAGACCGGACCAGCCGACCGCCTTCACGTCCTTCGTCGCGACGACGGGCGTGGTGTGGCCCAGACCGTCGTCGACCTCGCCGACCACATCCCCCTTCTTGACGATCCTGGAGCCTTCCAGCAGGTCCAGCGTGGCCAGCATCACCTTCTTGCTGACCGCGTTCACCTCGTCGATGATCGACACGTCGTCGTACTGCCCGAGCACCGCCCCGACGATCAGCTGGTCCGTGCCGTCGATCATCTTGTGCGCGGCGAAGAGCAGGTTGCCGCCCGCCTTGGTGGTGGAGCCGGTCTTGATGCCCAGGGCGCCGTCGAACGGCACGAGCGTGTTGTAGTTGCGCCATTTCTTGCCCGAGGGGTCCTCCCACTCCGGCAGCTTCGTGATGTCCATCAGCGCCGGGAACTCCACGAGCTTCTCGCCCAGCTTCACCAGGTCCTCCGCCGTGCTGACCGTCGAGGCGGTGAGCCCGGAGGGGTCGGTGTACGTGGTGTTCTTCATGCCCAGCTCGTCGGCGGTCGCGTTCATCTTCGCCACGAACGCCTTCTCCGAGCCCGCCTCCCAGCGCGCCAGCAGCCGGGCGATGTTGTTGGCCGACGGGATCATGAGCGCGGCGAGCGCGTCCCGTTCGGTGAGGGTGTCGCCCTCGTGCACGGTGTCGAGCGTCGACTCGCCCTCGGTGTTGAGCTTGCCGTCCGCCTCGGCCTTGGCGTCGATCTTGATGCCCGGTCCGTCCTCGCCGCGCTTGAGCGGGTGGCTCTTGAGCACGAGATACGCGGTCATCGCCTTGGCGACGCTCGCGATCGGCACCGGCTTCTGCTCGCCGAACGAGTCGACCTTGCCGAGGCCGGTGGCCGCCATGTAGCCCTGGCCCTGGTCGGGCCACGGCAGCTTCGGGGCGTCGCCGTCGAAGCTGTACGTCGACTTCGCCGTCATCGTCAGCGACGGGTCCGGCAGCGGGCGCACCATCTGCACGATCGCAAACACGATGAGCAGGAGGAGGACCAGCGGCGTCCAGATCTTGACCCGGCGCACGGCGGTGCGGACCGGGGTCTCCGGCGGCGGCGGGGTGTTCGTCAGCTCGGCGAGCAGGTCGAGCGGCGGCCTGGGCGGCATCGGCTGCTGCCGGGTCCGCTCGGCCTCCCCGAGCGAGGCGGCGGACAGACGCGCGTCCGCCCCGTCTCCGGGCGCCCCCGGCCTGCGCGGCACGGGCGCCGGCCGTACGTCGTCGGAGCGCAGCGGTACGAACGTGCTGGTCCGCTCGGTGAGTGACTCCGGCGCGGACACGCTCTCGGGCTTGCCCGAGGGCGACCGCGTGATCTTCAGCGCGGTGGTCGGCTGATCGACGCGCGGCAGCCGGGGCGCCTTGAAAACGGCGGTCGGCTGATCGACTACGGGGGCCTTGCCGGCATCCGCCTCGGCCGCGGGGGCGTTGGGCTCCTTGCCCGCGTCGGGCGCGGGTTCGTCGGCGGGCGCCTGGGCGGCGGGCCGCTCGGGCTCGTCGGCGTCGTGCGCGGGCTTGCCGGCGCTGCGTTCGGGCCCGTCTGCGTCGTGCTCCGCCTCCGCCAGGGCGGCGGGCGCGGGCTTGTCGGCGTCCGACACGGGCTCGTCGGCCGACGCCTGGGCGGCGGGCCGCTCCGGCGCATCGGTCTCCGCCTGGGCGGCGGGCGCGGGCTCGTCCGCCTCGGGCCGGGCGGCGCCTCCGGCCTTCTCCGCCTCCGGCTCGGCGGCGGGCGCGGGCTTGTCGGCGTCCGACACGGGCTCGGCGGCGGGCGCCTTGGCGGCGGGCCGCTCCGGCTCGTCGCCGGGCGCGGGCTCATCGGTCTTCGCCTCGACGGCGGCAGACGCCTCCTCATCGGCCCCGGCCGCAGACGCAGACGCCTTCTCATCGGCCCCGGCGGTGGACGCGGAAGCCTTCTCGTCGGCCGCCGGCTCGCCCTCCGCCTTCCCCGGTGCGGCCGTCTCCGGCTTCCCCGAGGCCGCCTCGGGCTCGTCGGCGTCTTCTGCCTCGTCCGCCTCGGGCTCGGCGGTCACCGCGTCGGGCTTCGGCTCGGCGGCCTCGTCGGCGCCGGCCCCGGCATCGGACTCCGCCTCATCGGACGAAGCCGCGGCCTCCGGCTCGGCCGCCTCCCCCCGGGACCGAGGCACCCGGGCAACCGGTTCCTCCACCGCCGCGTCACCGGACGCCCCACCACCGGAAGCACCCGCGTCACCGGACGCCCCGCCACCACCGGAAGCACCCGCGTCACCCGACGCCCCGCCACCACCAGAGACACCCGCGTCACCGGACACCCCGTCGTCGTCCGGCGTCGATACCCACGCCGCCACCGCCGCACGGAGCCGCGCATCGCCCTCCGCCGGCTCGGCGGCGCCGTTCTCCGGCTTCCCGGGCTCCCCGGCCGTCTCCGCGGCCTCAGGGGTGTCCGGAGCGTCCGGAGCGTCCGGAAGGGCAGCCGGGGCGTCCGGGAGGGTGTCCTGGGCGTCGGGGGCCGTCTCCGCGTCCTCTGTGGGGCGCGCGGCGGGTTCGCGGAAGATGTCGAGCCGCGGATCGCGCTCGGTCCGAGTCGTTCCCGACGACTTCTGCTGCTTCGACCTGTCGGGGGACTCGCCCGCCACCGATGCCTCCTCCGTGCGGCGCGGGGAACCCGCGCGCTGTCCGAACCGTCTACCAGTGTCCCGTGTGAACCCTTGGCCGGGCTGCTAGACGAGAACGACATACCTACTGGTTCCCGTACAAAGCCCCCAGGCACCCTCGACAGACGGATGTGAGAGGGGTCACCCTGTCATTCATCCACGCGGGGAGGCATGGATGGGCAGGAGCCGCAGAACAATTCCGGAGGAGCTTCTGTTGCTCGCTCTGGACCCGACCACGGGTACCACAGCGCAGCCGCAGTCGCTCGACCTCGGCCTCGCCGGAGCCCAGCTAGTAGAGCTGGCCCTGGCAGGACGGATAGCCCCTGACGGGGATCGTATCGCCGTGGTGATGCCACGGCCGACAGGAGATCCGACTCTGGACTCCGCACTGGAACTGCTGCGCAGGCGCGGCAGCCCGGTCCGGGCCGTCCACTGGATCGGCGGACCCCGGCTGGGGCTCCGCCAGATTTACCTCGCTCATCTGGAGCGGTGCGGCATGGTGCATGCCGTGGCGGGCCAGATGTGCGGAGTGCTGCCGACGACTCGCTACCAGGCGACGGACACGGCGATCAGCCGGGACATCAGAGCCCGGCTGGACAGTGCGATCCGCACCGGCGTACCGCCGGACCCGCGGACCGCGGCGCTCGCCGCACTGGCCCACGCGGTCGGACTCGGCAAGCACCTGTACCCCGGGAACGAGGGGCGTTCATCGCGCTCCCGGCTCCGGGACCTGATCAGACACGACCCGATGGGCGGTCTCGTGGCGCATGCCGTGATGGACGTCCAGAACGGGGCGGTCGCGCAGCCGCGCCGCAATCAGGCGGCCGGTGTTCCGTTGCAACCGCAAGCGCAGTCGCAGTCACGTCGCGGCAGCATGGCGCCCACCGCGGTCCACTAGGACCGCGCACGCGTCGCTCGCAGCACCACGACGCGCGGCCTCAACCCCCGCCGCGTCAACAACCGAATACCGCCGCACCGTCGTCCTCAAGACCCGGTTCGGGAGCCGCACCAGGCGCGGGGCAGTCGGATACCACCGGCTGCCCCGCGCCGCTGCGTGTGGCCATTTCCCAGCGCGGCCGGGGGCAGGGGTGGCAATCTGCTCAGCAGTAGATACGCACAGCTACATAGCCGGAGGTGCCGTTTCCGTGCCGTCCAACGTCAATCCCACCGTCAGGCGACGCCGGTTGGGTCAGGAATTGCGCCGACTGCGCGAGGTCAAGGGCATGACGGCCGAGGAGGTGGCGGAGCGGCTGCTGGTCTCGCAGTCGAAGATCAGCCGCCTGGAGAACGGCCGCCGCTCCATCAGCCAGCGCGATGTGCGCGACCTCTGCGGGGTGTACGAGGTCGAGGACCACCGCGTCGTGGACTCGCTGATGCAGATGGCCAAGGACTCCCGCCAGCAGGGCTGGTGGCACGCCTTCGGCGACATCCCGTACAGCGTCTACATCGGGCTGGAGACCGACGCCGAATCGCTCCGGGTCTACGAGCCGCAGGTGGTTCCCGGGCTGCTCCAGACCCGGAGTTACGCCGAGGCGGTGATCAGCGGGGCCCTGCCGGAGGCGCCTCAGTCCGACATCGACAAGCGGGTGAGCGTCCGCTCGCGGCGCCAGGAGCGGATCTCCGACCCGGAACACCCGCTGCGGCTCTGGGTGGTGATCGACGAGTCCGCGCTGCGCCGGCAGGTCGGCGGCAAGCAGGTGATGATCGAACAGCTGGAACACCTGGTGGAGCTGTCGCACCTGCCGCATGTGACCGTGCAGGTGCTGCCGTTCGAGATGGGCGCGCACCCGGGCATCAACGGCCAGTACGCCATTCTGGAATTCCCGGACGCGGCGGATTCGAGCGTCGTCTACATCGAGGGCGTCACCAGCGATCTCTATCTGGAGAAGGCCAATGACGTTCAGCGGTACAGCGTCATGTACGAACACCTGCGGGCACAGGCGCACAACGTGGAACAGACCCGGAATTTCATCGATGGAATCGCGAAGGAGTACACCCGGCTGAACACGGAGTGAGATCCGGCCGAACCCGCTCGAACACCCTGGGCGATAAAGCCCGTTGTGCGAGAAATGCGTAATGCCGCAGATGGGGCGGCGGCAATATACACCGCCGCCACCATCACACGGAAGATCCGGCCGGAATAGATCACCCGGTCGAGTGAACCGCCCCTTCACTCAAGCAGCTTGGCGAGTAGCGTCGATCACGCCAGCGGGAACGTCGTTGGCGCCTCACACAACTCTCTGAACCGGAGTGAACATGGCCATTCGTCAGGGTGCTACGGAAAACTGGACGAAGTCTTCGTATTCCGGGGGCAACGGCGCCTGCGTCGAAGTCAAGTCCCCTCTCGTACAGGCAATCGCCGTGCGCGATTCGAAGGCCCCCGAGGGCCCCTCGATCACCTTCGTGCCCGGCGCCTGGAACGCGTTCGTGCGCGATGTCGCCGAGGGTGCCGTCACCGCCTGACCGATGCTTCCTTTACGCCGTATCGCCGCACCGGTTCCGGTGCCGCCGGTAGCCCTCTCGTCCGGCCCGCCGTCCTGGCCGAGGGGGCTCCCCGCACCACATCCGCCGAGCCCCGGTCACCACAGCCGACCGACGTAGCGCCGGCCCACCGCCCTTCGGCGGCCCTCCTCCTCACCGGCCGCACGGGACCCGCATCCCGTGCGGTCTTTTCGCGTTTCCTCCACTTTTCTCCGTACGCGCGGCCCGAATGCACGGCCTGACGAAGTGCCCGCTCATCGTGTGGCCGCCGTCACGTTCACGACAACGTCCCCGTACGTCAAGAACGGGCAAAATCGTTCGCCTTGCTGATCTGCGTTCACATCTCTGACCGATGAGGTCCTTGACCGGGGTGCCGCGCAGACGGTTCAATCCCCGAAGTCCCCGCTTCCCGCACGGGGATACCGCTGGGCGGCCGTACTGACGAAGTGCGCACCCGTTCACAAGGCGGACCCCGGGAGGGGACATATGAACAGTCTCGACTGGGTCGTACTCATCGGCTACTTCGGCGTGATGATCGCGATCGGACTCTGGTCACACAAACGCGTGGACAACGTCGGCGACTTCTTCACGGCCGGCGGCCGGATGCCGTGGTGGCTGTCGGGCATCTCGCACCACATGTCGGGGTACAGCGCGGTGATGTTCACGGGCTACGCCGGCATCGCGTACCAGTACGGCGTCACGTCCTTCGTGACCTGGTCGCTGCCGATCGCCATCGGTATCGGGATCGGCGCCAAGCTCTTCGCGCCCCGGCTCAACCGACTGCGCTCACGGCTCTACGTGGCCTCACCGCTCGAATACCTGAAGAACCGCTACAACATCCCGACCCAGCAGGCGCTCGCCTGGTCCGGGCTGCTGCTGAAGATCGTGGACGTCGGCGCCAAGTGGGCGGCCATCGCCACCCTGCTCTCCGTCTTCACCGGGATCACCCTCACCCAGGGCATCTTCATCACCGGGATCATCACGGCCGTCTACTGCACGGTCGGCGGCCTGTGGGCGGACGCGCTCACCGAGCTGGGGCAGTTCGTCATCCAGTTGTTCGCCGGCCTCGCGATGCTCGTCATCGCCATGCGCGAGCTGGACGGCTTCAGCACCCTGTGGACCGTCTGGGACAAGCTGCCCGAGGGCCACACGGACCCGACGGCCGGCCCGTACACCGTGACGTTCCTGCTGGCGTACCTGTTCATCAAGACCTTCGAGTACAACGGCGGCATGTGGAACCAGGCCCAGCGCTACATGGCCACGGACTCTGCCGCCTCCGCGACCCGTTCCGCGCGGCTCTCGGCCGTTCTGTGGCTGGTGTGGCCGACGGTGCTGTTCTTCCCGATGTGGTGCGCCCCGCTGCTGGTCGACGCGCAGAAGCCGGACGCGTCGGACAGCTACGCGCTGATGACTGAGCAGCTGCTGCCGCACGGTCTGCTGGGCCTGGTCGTCGTCGGCTTCTTCTCGCACACGATGGCCATGTGCTCGTCGGACGCCAACGCCATCTCGGCCGTCTTCACCCGGGACATCGCCCCGGTGTTCTCCAAGGCCGCCCGCAACTGGAGCAGCCGGGCCGGGCTGCTGGCCGCGCGCGTCTCCACGCTGGGCTTCCTCGCCCTGTCCATGGCGCTGGCGACCCAGATCAACTCGCCGACGTTCAAGGACATCATCTCCGTCGTCATCAAGTGGGTCGCGGGTCTGATGGGCCCGATCGCCATCCCGTTCATGCTGGGTCTGCTGCGGCGTTTCCGCCGGTCGGGTCCGACGGCGGCGCTCGTCAGCTGGGCGGCGGGGCTGCTGGCGTTCTACTTCACCAACTACGACCTGGACGGTTCGGTCAAGGACGGGGTCGCGCTCCAGTACCAGGTGGCGCTGCCGCTGGCGATCTCGCTGGTGCTCTACGTCGTCATCGGCTTCGTCAAACCCGAGGACACCCCGGAGCGGGACGCGCTCATCGAGCGGATCAACTCCGACGGCGACGGTCCGGGGACCGGTGCGGCCGCCGTACCGGCGCAGGGCGGCCCGGAAGGCGTCGCCGTGGCGGAGGGCGCGGAGGCGCCGGATCAGCGCGGGTAGCGGGCCAGCCAGCCGGGGGCCGCGGTGGCCGGGCCGTGCAGGGCGGGCCCCTGCGTCATCTCCATGGCGAAGTCGTCGGCGAGTTCGAGGAGGGTGGCCCGCCCCTCCAGTTCGGCGAGCCAGCCCGGCGGCAGCGCGGTCTCGCCGTGCATCGCGCCGAGCAGCGCCCCGCACAGCGCGCCCGTGGCCGATGACGGGCCGCCGTGGTTCACGGCCAGCCGCAGCCCGTGCCGTACGTCCTCCCCGACCAGCGCGCAGTACACGGCCCCCGCCAGGACCTCGTCGGCGGAACCGGTGGCGCCCAGGGACTCGACGAGCGCGGGACCGGGAATGCCCTGGCGTACGGTGCCGAGGGCCTGGCGCAGCGCCTCGGTGACGGGTTCGTGGCCCGGCCGTTCGGCGAGCAGCGCAAGGACGCGCTGCACGGAGCCGTCCAGTGTCTCGCCGCGCGCCAGGCCGTGCACGAGGACGGCGAAGGCCCCGGCGGAGAGCAGGGCGGTGGGGTGGCCGTGGGTGTGCGCGGCGCACTCGACGGCGAGCTGGAGCACGAGTTGCGGCTCCCAGCCGACGAGCAGTCCGAAGGGCGCGGAGCGGGTGACGGCGGCGGCGTCGTGGGCGGCGGGGTTCTTGGGGTGGTCCAGGGTGCCCATGACGGCGTCGCCGAGGCCGCCGAGGCATTCCCGGGTGGGGGCGCGGCGGGCGTAGAGCCACTCCTGCGCGGCGAGCCAGCCGTTGTCCTTGCGGCGTTCGTCGGGCCCCCAGTCGTGCTGGGTGGCGGCCCAGCGCAGGTGGGCGCGGTGCACGTCGGTGGGCGGGTGCCAGGCGCCGGTGTCGCGGCGGACCTGGGCGCGGATCAGTCCGTCGACGGTGAACAGGGTGAGCTGGGTGGCGGCGGTGACGGTGCCGCGTGCGCCGTGGGCGGGGACGAAGTCGGTGACGGCGTCGGGCCCGTGGGCGGCGCGTATCTCCTCCAGCGAGAGGGCGCTGACGCCGGCCCCGAGGGCGTCCCCGATGGCGCCGCCGAGCAGGGCGCCGCGTACCCGGCTGCGGAAGTCCTGTTGCTCGGCACGGCCCCAGACGGCTGTGACCCCTGTGCTCACGCGCACCTCCCCGTCCGCCGTGGCTCGTTCCTCTGTGCGACTGTGCGGTAACTGCGCAGCACTGTAATCGAACAGCCTCGGCGCCCGAGCGGCATGAACGGTTTGTACGGCTCCTAGGGCCTGTCGTCACATTCCCGTCGTCCGCCCGGAGGGCGGGTCGGCCGGCGTCAGGTGCGTGCTCTCGGCGTGCCGGCCCCAGACCCTCGTACTGGATGTACTTGGGTCTGGGGCCGGTGCGGCGAGAGTGCGTGCATGGCGTCGGCCGACAGGCGGGAATGTGACGACAGGCCCTGGCGGGCTTCGAAATCCGTTGCGGCGGGCGGGCTCGGGCACGATGATCGCCCGATGCCCTCTTCCCACCCCGACGGCCGCGCGGGTATCGACGCCGCGCTGGTGAAGCGTCTGCTCGCCGCCCAGTTCCCGCAGTGGAGCCGACTGCCCGTGGTCCCCGTCGAGATCGACGGCTGGGACAACCGCACGTACCGCGTCGGCGACGCCATGACGGCCCGGCTGCCGACCGCGGCCGGCTACGTCCCCGCCGTGGAGAAGGAGCACCACTGGCTGCCCCGGCTGGCCCCTTCGCTGCCGGTCCCGGTGCCTCCGGTGCTGGCCCTGGGCGCACCGGGTGAGGGCTATCCCTTCCCCTGGTCGGTCCGGCGCTGGCTGCCGGGCGAGACGGCGGCGCGCGGGCGGATCGACGACCTGCCCCGGTTCGCGGCCGGCGTGGCGGAGTTCGTGCGTGCCCTCCAGCGCTGCGACGCGGCGGGCGGTCCGGCGGCCGGTGAGCACAGCTGGTACCGGGGCGCCTCGCCCGCGTACTACGACGAGGAGACCCGGCGCTGTCTGGCCGCGCTGGAGGGCGTTGTCGACACGGAGAGGGCGCGGGCGGTCTGGGAGGCGGCCCTCGCCGCCGAGTGGCGCGGGGCTCCCGTGTGGTTCCACGGCGACATCGCGTCCGGCAACCTGCTGGTCGACGGTGGCGAGTTGTCGGCCGTCATCGACTTCGGGACCTCGGGGGTGGGCGACCCGGCCTGTGATCTGGTGATCGCCTGGGGGATGTTCGAGGGCGCGGGCCGGGAGGCCTTCCGGGAGGCGGTCGGCCAGGATGCCGGGACCTGGGCGCGGGCGCGGGGCTGGGCGCTGTGGAAGGCGCTGCTGAATCTGACGGGGGACGCGGGGGCGGACCCGGTGCGGGCGGCGGGCGAAAGGCGCGTGGTCGACGCGGTCCTGGCCGACCACGACGCCTTCCGCTGAGGGACCGCCGCTCAGCTGGTCATGCCGCGCGCCTTGGAGTAGACGTCGAGGACGGCCAGGCACAGCGGGACGAGGGCGAGGAGCAGGAGCACCTCGGCCAGGTCGGAGAGGCGGCCCCAGAAGGGGGAGAGGCCCTTCTTCGGGATGACCAGGGCGATGCCGGTGAGCAGGGCGGCGCCGGCCGTGACGGCGGCGGCGAGCCAGAGCGTACGGATGTCGAGCGGCCCCCGGTCGTGCTCCATCAGGAGCTTGAGGACGGCCTCGGCCGGCGGGTTGAGGGCGAGACCGAGCACCAGGAGGCCGAGGGCGGCGAGGCCCGCGCTCAGTACGGACGCGACCTGGGCGGTGTAGCGGAAGAGCCGGGCGCGCAGCAGCATGGCCAGCCCGGCGACCAGGGCCAGGGTCTGGCCCCAGACGTCGGAGGAGAAGCCCAGGACTGCGGCCGACGCGACCACCACGACGCAGCACCCGCCGACGAGGCCGAGCAGCAGTTCGTGCCCGCGCCGGGCCTGGGCCGCGATGCGGTCGGTGTCGACGGGGTCGGGGTCGCCGAGGCCGGGCTCGTGGTCGAGGTCCGCGTCCGTGGCGGGGCGCGGCGCCGCGTAGCCGATCGGCAGCTGGGCCACCCGCGCGGAGAGTCCGGGCAGGAAGGCGATGGCGCCGATCGCGACGACCGCGCAGACGGCGGCGGTGTCGCGGGGGCGGGCCTCGGTGACGATCGAGAAGAACGTGGCGAGGGTGCCGACCGCCGAGGCGAAGACGACGGCGACGAACGGGGCGTCGCCGGTCGGCATCGCGACGACGAGCCCGGCGGAGACCAGCAGCACCGTGGCGCAGCCCAGCATGAACTGGAGGCGCCCGATCCCGGTGCCTGGGTCGAGGGCGAGGATGCCGGACCCGGCGATCATGAGGTGGGGCAGGGCCGCGAGGCCGAGCGCGATGGCGGATGCCCGGTCGGCGTAGCGGCGGGCCCGGATGCCGGCGAGGACGGCGAGCAGGGTGCCGACGGCGGCGGCGACGATGCCCGGCAGTCCGTGCATGTCGTGCTGGACCGGGTCGGCGAACCAGACCACGAAGCCCATGAGGACGAGCAGGAGCGCCCCGCCGAAGAGACCGGCGACGCCGAGCAGCTGGTCGCTCCACAGGGCGCGGTCGCGGCGGACGGAGGAGGCGACCGCGTCGGCGACGTCGTCGAAGACGGCCGGGGGCAGCGATTCCGTGAAGGGCCGCAGCCGCAGGACGTCACCGTCCAGGACGCGCTGGACGGCGAGCGTGTGGGTGGCGTCCAGAACGGTGTTGTCGCGGCGGGCCAGGTGGTAGCCGGGAGGCGCCCCCGGGGGTGTCTCCTGGCCGGTCAGCCGCAGGATCTCCGGGAGGAGATCGGCGACGGCGACGTCGTCCGGCAGGGCGACGTCGATACGACTGTCCGGCGCCACGACCGTTATGCGGCAAAAGCCGGTGGTTGTCAGGGTCGAACTCACCTGTTGGGTCCCCTCGTTCGCTGCACGCCGCGCTCTGGGCACGGCCGTGTCGGCAAAGTCCCGTCGTACGGCCGCAGGGCGTCACCCTATCGGGGCCCCTTCCCGTGCCTCCATTAGGATGATCGGCGCGCGGAGGTAGGTCGCTGCCACGGGGGTGCCGGCCCACAACTCTCCGGGCCGCACTGAGGGACTGATTCGCCGGTGACCCAGATCGTCGTCAAGCGCCCGCCTCGCGCGATGCCGCCCGAGACGTCCACGACGGAGCTGCGGCTCGAATCCCCTCCTGAACTGCCGCGCGGGCAGCAGGAGGGCATGGCCATGCAGCTGCTGCCCATGCTCGGGATGGGCTCGTCGGTGGTGTTCTTCTTCATGCCCGGCTCCCAGCCGTTCATGAAGATCATGGGCGTCATGATGCTGCTGTCCACGGCCGCGATGGCGGTGGCGCAGATCATGCGGCACCGCAAGGGCAGCCAGGGCGAGGCCGCCGAGGGCCGCCGGGACTATCTGAAGTACCTCGCGCAGACCCGCCGCAAGGTGCGCCGCACCGCGCGCGCCCAGCGCGACGCGCAGTTCTATCTGCACCCGGACCCGGACCAGTTGTGGTCGCTGGTCGCCGAGGGCGAGCGGCTCTGGGAGCGGCGCATCGCCGACGACGACTTCGCGCAGGTCCGCGTCGGTCTGGGCCCGCAGCAGCTGTGGACACCGCTGGTGGCGCCGAACACCGCTCCGGTGGAGGAGCTGGAGCCGTTGTCGGCCGGCGCGATGCACCGGTTCCTGGCGACCCACGGCTCGCTGGACCGGCTCCCGATGGCGGTGTCGCTGCGCGCCTTCTACCACGTCGTGGTCTCCGGCGACCCGGTGTCCGTACGCGGCTCCGCCCGCGCGACGGTGGCCGGCCTGGCCGCCCTCCACTCCCCCGAGGACCTCGTGGTCGCCGTCGTGGCGTCCACGGACGTGACGGACCAGTGGGACTGGACGAAGTGGCTGCCGCACACACAGGTCCCCGGCTCGTCCGACGGGGCGGGCACCAAGCGGCTGTTCAGCGACGACCTGTCCGAGGTCGAGACGCTGCTCCACAGCACCCTGGACGGCCGCTCCCGGTTCAACCGCGAGGGCACGCCCCTCCTGGACCAGCCGCACGTCGTCCTGGTGCTGGACGGCGGCGTCGTCCCGGCCAACTCACTGTTCGCCTCGGCGGAGGGCCTCCAGGGAGTGACCGTCCTGGAGGTCGTCCCGGAGGAGCTGGACGAGCCGCGCGGTGGGCTGCACATAGCGGTGCGGCCGGGCCGGCTGCGGCTGGACTCGGCGAGCGTCTCGTACCACGGCACGCCCGACCTCCTGCCGGTCGAGGCCGCGGAGGCGCTGGGCCGCCAGCTCGCCCCGTTCCGGATGGGCAGCGGCGCGGAGGACGACGAGCCGCTGCTCGCCAACCTGGACTTCACGGACCTGCTGGGCATCGGCGACCCGGCCGCGGTCGACACCAGCACGGTGTGGCGGCCCCGCTCGACGGCCGACCGGCTGCGGGTGCCGATCGGGGTCGGCGAGGACGGCTCCCCCGTCATGCTCGACCTCAAGGAGGCCGCGCAGGAGGGCATGGGCCCGCACGGACTGTGCGTGGGCGCGACCGGTTCCGGCAAGTCGGAGCTGCTGCGCACCCTGGTGCTGGGCCTCGCGGTCACGCACTCCTCCGAGACCCTCAACTTCGTCCTCGCCGACTTCAAGGGCGGCGCCACGTTCGCCGGGATGTCGGAGCTGCCGCACGTCGCCGCGGTCATCACCAACCTGGCGGACGACCTCACCCTGGTCGACCGCATGCGGGACTCCATAACGGGTGAGCTCCAGCGCCGCCAGGAGCTGCTGCGGTCGGCGGGCAACTACGCCAACCTCACCGACTACGAGAAGGCGCGCGCCGCCGGGGCCCCGCTGGAGCCGCTGGCCTCGCTGGTCCTGGTGATCGACGAGTTCAGCGAACTCCTCTCCGCCAAGCCCGACTTCATCGACATGTTCATCCAGATCGGCCGCATCGGCCGCTCCCTGGGCGTGCACCTGCTGCTGGCGTCGCAGCGCCTGGAGGAGGGCCGCCTGCGCGGCCTGGACACCTACCTCTCGTACCGGATCGGTCTGCGTACGTTCTCCGCCGCCGAGTCCCGTACGGCGCTGGGCGTGCCGGACGCCTACCACCTGCCGTCGGTGCCCGGTTCCGGGTTCCTGAAGTTCGGCACGGAGGGGATGACCCGCTTCAAGGCCGCCTACGTGTCGGGGACCTACCGGCCCGGCGTCGCGCCGGTCGCCGCCAACGGGGAACTCGCCATCGACCGGCGCCCCGTCCTGTTCACCGCCGCCCCGGTCGCGGTCCACTACCCCGAGCCCGATCCGCACGTCTCCTTCGCGCCCGGCGGCCACGCGACGCCCGACGCCCTGGCGGACACCGTCCTCGACGTCATCGCACGCCGCCTGGAGGGTCAGGGGCCCCTCGCGCACCAGGTGTGGCTGCCGCCGCTCACCGAGGCGCCGTCGCTCGACCAGATGCTGCCCCAACTGGCGGTCACACCCGAGCGCGGGCTGCACTCCCCGGAGTACGCGCACAACGGCGCGCTGGTCGTCCCCTTCGGCCTGGTGGACAAGCCGTTCGAGCAGCGGCGCGACACCCTGATACGGGACTTCTCGGGCGCCGCGGGCCACATGCTGATCGTGGGCGGCCCGCGCTCCGGCAAGTCCACCCTCCTGCGGGCCCTCATCGGCTCCTTCGCCCTCACCCACACCCCGCACGAAGTGCAGTTCTACGGGATGGACTTCGGCGGCGGCGGGATGATCGCCATCGACGGCCTGCCGCACGTCGGCGGGGTCGCGTCCCGGCTCGACCCGGAGAAGATCCGCCGTACGGTCGCCGAGGTCGCCGGCATCCTCAACCGGCGCGAGGCGTTCTTCCGGGACAACAACATCGACTCGATCGCCACCTACCGCCGGCTGCGCGCGGCCGGCCGGCTGCCGGGCGAGCCGTGGGGCGACGTCTTCCTGGTCATCGACGGCTGGCAGTCCTTCAAGACGGACTACGAGTTCCTGGAGCCCGTCGTCGCCGACATCGCCGCCCGGGGTCTCGGCCTCGGCGTCCACCTGATCGCCACCGTCTCCCGGTACATGGAGATGCGGGCGGCGCTCAAAGACCAGCTGCTCAACCGCCTGGAGCTGCGCCTCGGCGACCCGACCGACTCCGAGCTGGACCGCAAGATCGCGGTGAACGTCCCTGTCGGCACCCCTGGCCGCGGTCTGACGGCGGAGAAGCTCCACTTCATGGGCGCGCTGCCGCGCATCGACGACTCGGCGGGCGGCGGCGACGACCTGTCCGAGGCCACCGAGGCCTTCGTCAAGGCCATGAACGACAACTGGCCGGGCCCGCACGCCCCGAACGTCCGGATGCTGCCCAGGATGCTGTCGGCCCGCGAGCTGCCGAGCGGGCCCGACACCGGACGCGGCGGGGTCGCGATCGGCATCGACGAGATGAACCTCGCCCCGGTGTACATCGACTTCGACACCGATCCGCTGTTCGCGGTGTTCGGCGAGTCGGAGTCCGGGAAGACGGCCCTGCTGCGGCTGCTCATCAAGCAGATCACCGCCCGCTACACGCCGGAGGAGGCGCTGATCTGCGTCGGTGACTACCGGCGCAGCCTGCTGGAGTGCGTGCCCGAGCCGTACCTGGTCGGCTACGCGACGACGCAGAACACGTTCGAGTCGTACCTGGGCGACATGAACACCCTCATGAGCAGTCGCATCCCGGGGCCGGACGTGACCCCGCAGCAGCTGCGCACCCGCAGCTGGTGGCGCGGGCCGCGGGCGTTCATCATCGTGGACGACTACGACCTGGTCGCCACGTCCTCCGGCAACCCCCTGGCTCAGCTGGTCGACAACCTGCCGTTCGCCCGGGACGTCGGCGTCAACTTCATCGTCGCCCGCAGCAGCGCGGGCGCCGGCCGTTCCTCGTACGAGCCGTTCATCCAGCGCTTCAAGGAGCTGGGCGCGCAGGGCGTCATCCTGTCCGGCCACCCCAACGAGGGCGAGCTCCTCGGCGACGTGAAGGGCCGCCCGCTGCCTCCGGGCCGGGGCATGTTCGTCGCCCGCCGGGGCGGCCCCGCCCTGATCCAGACGGGGTGGCTGCCGCCGGAGGTGGACTGACCGTCACGACGGCGTGCGGGAGGGGGCGGCCCGATGCGGGCCGCCCCCTCCTGCACGCCCCGGGGCGCCTGCTCCGCTACGACCGGGGCCGGGCGCTGCGCTTCCCCTCGTCGGTCACAGCGACTGGACCATCTTCAGGGCTTCGGGCAGCGGGCACAGCGGGAATTCGCGCCTGAACCGGCGTGCGGCCACCAGCACGCCCTTCTCGTCGCGGACGCGCCGGAGTTCCGCCTCGTCCTTGACGATCGACCGCATGGCTTCGGGCGACGAGAACTGTGCGTACCAGCCCTTCCGGCGCCGCCGTTGGATGTAGCTCTCGCCGCTGCCCGGGAGGAAGACGCCCAAGAAGTAAAGGGGAGCCATCAACGCGACGTTGTGCGGCGTATGGAAGATCGCCACATAGAGACAGGCCAGGCCGACGCACCAGCACGTTACTCGAATCCAGACCATACGAGCTCTTCACCTGCCATTTCGGAGTTCCCGCCGCCCCGGCACCCTGGTGGGCGCCGCGAGCCCGTCAGGCGGTCGCGACCGGCCACTTGCCGCCCCGGAAAGCACTGTTGTCGTTCGCTTCGCCCTTGGCGACGGTCATTTGACCGGCCTGGGCCGTGACCACACCCACCAGCGCCACCACGAGCCCGGTGATGATACCGGCGTCCGACAGGGCCTCACCGATACCGGCGAGCAGACCGGCCCACGAGAACACCACGGAGCCCGCGGCAACGGCTGCCGCGACCATGACAACGATCGCCTTGATCAGAACAGCCGCCAGCGCCAGGTAGAACGCCACCCCGGCCACCGCGCACAGCACCAGCGCCGTGGCGAGCTTGTCGGAACTCGTTTCGATCTGGGTCGCTGCACCGGTCTGCCCCGCCACGGCCTTCGTGTACGCGTCGGCGCCGTCGCCCTTCCAGCTGAGGGGCGCCCTGAGCGCGTCCGCGGTGGTGTTTCCCGCGACGCCCGACACCTTGCCGCGGATCTCGGGACCCTCCCAGTCCTGCGAGTCCAGGTACATGAAGACCGGCGCGGCAGCACCCTTGAGGCACTCGATGATCTTGTCGCGGATCCAGCACCCGACCTCGATCATCTTGTTCGCGAACCAGATCAGGGGCTTCGCGATGGCATCCGGCACATACCAGTGGTTCACCGCCCCCTCGGCACGCGGACCGATTTCCAGGATCTTGGCCGAGAGCTTCACGATGCCCTCATTGAGCTTCTCTATCGTCGCCTCGGCTTGAGCGATATTGATTGCCACGTCAGTTCCCTTGCTTCAGTAGGCGTCTTCGACGGACTTCGTGGTGTCCACTTCTTGATTGTCATAAGCGTTGGCGTTCTTGATCAGCGCGTCCGCGACATCCGCCATGCACACCTGCCCCTCAAGACAGCGCGTGGATATCTGATCGATGGCCTCGCTGTAGGAGGAGACGATCATCTGGAAGAGGCCCGCCTCAAGGCGCGTCATCCTCATTCCCTGGACCGCACCGGCCACCTGCCCCATGGAATCGCTCTGCTCGTCCCACATCTTCGCTTCGGCCCGCAGCGCATCGGTTATGTGCTTGAGGTCTGCCATATCGACCTGCCCCTTCGAATCTCAGTCAATGAAACGCTTCAGTCGATGAAACGCTTCGGATCGCGGATCACGGCCAGGGCCTCGTCCAGCAGACTGTCCATCCGCAGCCCCGCGAGGCCCTCCATGGCGACGGCCTCGGCACTGCCCAACTTGGCCCTGGCGTCGCCGAGCGCCTCCTCGAAGGCCTGGTTCAGCCTGAGGTACGACTGCCCGGTCGCCCAGGACCGGTCCACCTCGCAGGAACGCAGCGCGCCCTTGGTCACCACCAGGGTCACGTAGCGGCCGGAGCACGTTCCCTCGACCACCGCCGGTTCGGACGCGGCTTCCTCCAGCCGGTCCACCGCGTCGAAGGCCGAGAGCACGTCCTCGGCGAGCTCGTCGAGGGGGCGGGCGACGACGTAACGCAGGTCCCGCTCGGGGATCTCGGGGGGAGCCGCGGGGGCGGAGGCGGGGCCGGACTTGCCTATGGGGCCGTCCAGCTGCTCCGCCTTGGCCTGCCAGTCGCTGTCCTCGAAGGCCTGGGCCCATCCCGCCATCTGCTCGCTCATGGCCGCGCCGTAGGCCTCTCCGACGGCCGCCCCGATGGCTTCCGGCCCCTGCCTGCGCTGCCAGTCCGAAGCGGCCGTGATGGATTCCGGAAGCCCGTCCGGTGCCAGCCGTACGGTCACGGCGCCCTGGGCGTCCGTTCCCTCACCGCCCTGGGACATCCGGGACTGCATGTCCGTCAGCATGTTCTGAAGGCCCAGCGCGTGTTGCTGGAACTGCTGTAGGCCCTTGATGAATTCATCGTCCATGGTGCCTCCTCCTGGCCTGTACGCGTACGGGTGTGTTCGATGGGGGTGCGGGGATCAGAACCGGGGGCCGGTGCTCCTCCGGCGCAGCAGGAAGACCGCACCGACACCGACGACCACGACCACGCCCGCTCCGGCGATGATCCAGACGGTCGCGCCCACACCGTCCTCGCCGTCCTCGCCCTCCGCCCCCGAGGCCGCGGGCGGTGCCGACTGCTCCGAGGAGGCCGAGGGGCTCGCGGACGCGGACGGCGACGCGGACGCGCGGGCCGCCACCAGGGGGTTCACGTCGGCAGGACCCGGATCGCCCGGGTCGCCGAGGACGGCCATGCGGGGGCGGACCGTGCCGTAGCCGATGTAACGGCTGGGGACGGTGCCTTCGGTGGGCTTGCCCGCGGTGTTCATCAGGACGCGCAGCACCTGGTTGCCGGTCCAGTCCGGGTGCATGGACCAGATGAGGGCGGCGGACGCGGAGGCGATGGCGGTGGCTTGGCTGGTGCCATTGCTCTTGCAGTACCCGGCCATGTCACCGCCGCACAGGATCGGGATTTCGTCCCCCGGAGCGGCGAGCGCCACCTGTGGCCCCGACACCGAGAACTTCGTCACCGAGGATGTCTTGTCGACGGCCGCGATGCCCGCGACGCCGAGGCTTGCCGAGGGGTACGCAGCACCATTTCCCTTATCGCCCCGGTTGCCGGTAGCCGCCAGAAGCAGCTTGCCGCGCTTCACCGCGTAATCCACTGCCTGTTGAATCTGCTCCCGCTCGCCGTCATCGAGCATGTAATCCTCGAAGCCCAACGACATGTTGAGGATCATGGCTTCGCTGTCGGCGGCGTAGCGGATCGCTGCGATCAGAGCCGGGACGCTGTTGGTACCCGACTCCTTCGAGGACCCGAAGACCGTCAGCGGGAGGATGCGCGCGTCGGGCGCAAGGCCCTTCACGCCCTGATCGTTCACTCCGTTGCCGGCGATCAGCATCGCCATCGCGGTGCCGTGCCCGTCCTTGTCCTTGTGTGCGCCTCGTTCGGGCTCCACGAAGTTCTTGCCCGGGAGCACTTTCCCCGTCAGCTCAGAGACGGAAGGGATGACTCCGGTGTCGAGGACAGCAACGGTGATCCCCTTGCCGGTGCTGACCTTCCACATCTGTGGGGCCTGCATCCGGTCCAGGTACCACTCGCGGTCGCGCATGGTGTCCGCGGTCGCGGCCGGGGCGACGGCGCCCCCGAGAAGGAGGAGAGCCCCCAGCGCCGACACCACCGCCGAAGCCCGCCCACGCCGTCGCCAGACCGTTGACCTCATGCCACCCACTCGTGTTCTGTCCGCCCACCGGCGTCGCTGCTCGGATACGGGCTCTAGTCGATCACGGGCGGGACCACTCCGTCGTCCCCCGTGGCCCAGGTCTCCTCGTCCTCGGCGAGATAGTCCGGGGCCTCGCCGTCTCGTCGCTTCGGACGCCGGCGTGTGCCCTGGGATCCGCCCATCGCACCGCCCATGGGGCCCATCCCACCCGTGCGCGCCGATTCGCGGACGAGGCCGCTGCCGCCGGGTGTGAACTCCCCGCCCGCCCCGGTACCGCGCGGTGTCCGCACCGTGCCGCCGGGCTGGGTGACCAGGCGCTGCGCGCCGCCGTAGCCGCCGGCACCGCCGCGTCCGCCGGGAGCCCCGACGGCCCCGCCGCCATGACCGCCCATCATTCCGTGGCCGGTCACCTGCCGCTCGCCACCGATCACAGCTGTGCGCGGTGTCTTCCCTGCCGGCGTCCCGGTCACGGTCCGCTCCGCCGTACCGCCGTGGATGCCCGTGTCGGTCCGGGTGATCGCGGGGGGCCTGACGCTTTCGACGCTCCTGCCCATCGGCCCGACGGGATTCGTCCGTCGGTCTCCCCCGCCACCGGGGCCGATCGGCCCCGTCTGCGGCGGCAGGACCACGGGCGGAACCGGATTCTGGTTTCCGCCGCCGCCCGGGTTCACGGGCGGGAGCCCGCCCGTGGGCGGGGTCGTCGTGACCGGCGGAGCGTCCGGCATCGTCACCGTGTCGATGTTCGTGCCGGTGGTGTCCGGCGCTCCGGGCACCACGTTGACGTGCTGCGGCGTGTGGGTGGAGACGCTGCTGATGGACGACGTGCTGCCGTCTGCGGGCTGGTTGACGGAGTAATGAGTGCCGCCCGCCGACGAGCCGACGCCCGGCACACTCGACACCGCGTGTGTTCCGGAACTGCTGCCCGGGGTGCCGTAGCTGGACTTCGAGTTGTCATACGACTCGCCTGGCAGCACCTCACCCGGCAGCGGCTTGAAGTTCGGCTCCTCCTGCGAGCCGATCGTCTGCTGCGCCATCATGTAGTACGAGGCGAGCTTGTTCATCTGCGGAATCGCCTCGTTCCGCGCCTTCTCGACCGCCTCCAGGCGGGCCTTCTCCTTCGCCTCGTCCGCGTAGCACATCGTCGTGGCGTCGGGGTGGCCCTGGATCACCGTGGAGACCTCGCTGAGGGCCTGGCCGGCCGTCTGGAGCGAGGTGCCCGCGGCGCCGGCGTAGTCGGCCAGCTTCAGGGTCTCCTTGGCGAAGTCGTCGCCCCACTCGCGGAAGGCGTCGCCGCCCTTGCCCTTCCACGTGGTGCGGCTGACGTGCTCCTTGAGCTCGGTGCCGATCTTCTCGATCTCGGTCTGCGCATCGATCAGAGCGGTGCCCCGGCTCATGATCGCCGTGGGGTCCACGCCACGGATCATGCTGAGCATGTCCTCGAACGACGCGTTCTCGAAGTCGGTCGTGACGTAGCAGGCATTGAGCGGCGGCAGCTTGCCCTTGTCCCCCATGGTTATCCCTCTCCCCCGTTCACTTCACGTCCTACAAGCCTTCGGACCCGCTGGACGAGCCATCGCCCGTGCCGCCGTTGTCCTTGTGCGCTCCGGGGTCCGTGTCGGTCCCCGGCTTGCGGTAGTTGACCTCGACCTGCTTCTGGATGGTGTGCAGGCGGTCGGCGTACTCCTGGTCGACGTTCTGGTAGCCGCGGTCGGCCAGGTCGACGGTGATGCCCATCGCCTCCAGCTGATCGCCGAGCGTCTTGGAGAGCTGCGTCAGGCGGGCGTGCACCACCTCATAGGCGCCGTGCAGTCCCATCGCCTCCGGAAAGCCCGTGCCGTACGCGGCGGCGGTGACCTTCTGTTCGGTGATGCGGCTGTGGGCGGCCGGTGATCCGTCGAGCGCCACGAGGAGCTTGTCCACGCGGGTCTTGAAGCTCTTCAGCGACTCGCTCGGCGTGTCCAGGTCCGGCGCGCTCGGTCCCTTGCCGGGGGCGTACGGGCCGTACAGCGGCGGGTCGTCCGGAAGATGGGATCCCATGGAAGCGCCTCCCCTAACGTGCCGTGGTCCCGCAGGCGTGGGTGCGGGCCGCGGTGTCCGCGTCCCGCACCCCCCGCGTGCCGGTTCCGTCGTGGTTCATCCGGGCCTGGATCAGCCGTGGAAGCGGCGGGACTGCGCGAGGTCGTTCGCGCGGTAGCCCTCGGTGGCTTCCATGAGCTTGGTCGAGATCGTCAGCAGCGTCTCGTGCATGTGGTTCACCTTGACGTCCCAGCCGCTGTGGCGGTCGTGGAACGCGCGCTGGGTCTCGCCGTCCCAGGTGGCGACGACGGCCTTGACCTTGGTGTTCAGCTCGTCGAGCTGGGTCTTGATGGTGTTGGCGGTGGTCTTGACCTGGTTAGAGGCCTCGACGACGCCGGAGTACGTGATCTCCATGGAGCGGTCTCCTGACGCGAAGGTCGCGAAGGTACGCGAAGGTGCGGAACGAGGACGGGTGACGAGGACGAGCCGGGCGACGGGCTACGAAGAGACCTGGAACCGGTCCAGGATGCCGTTGCTGCCCAGGTTGCCGCCGTCGACGCCCTTGAAGCTGTTGAGGCGCTCGATCTCCTCGGCGTCGAAGCCGTCGCGGCTCATCTGGACGGCTTCCTTCGTGAAGGCCAGGAGCTCCTTCAGGTTGCGCACGTCGAGGTTGACCTGCGTCTGGAGGCCGTTGTACGCGTTGGCCGCGACGCCCTTCCAGTGGCCCTCGACGGCGTCGATGACCCCGTTGAGGTGGGTGATCCTGCTTTCGAGCGTGTCGTGCATGTTGCCGAGCTCCAGGATGAGCTTGTCGATCTGTTCGGCTGAAAGCTTGAGCTTGTCTCCCATAACGCACCTTCCCCCATGAATTTGGATGTTGCGGACCGCCGGACCCTCGCGCGCCACATCTACATCGAACGCATTTTTGCGGTTGCCACTTTAGCTGCGAAGGCCAACGATTCCAACACACTTATGTTTGCTGCAAGTTGTTGGACATTCATCTATTCACGGGCGACGCCGGTCCCGCACCATGATCGCGGCTCCCGCGATCACCGCGACGAGGAGCCCCGTCGTGGCCAGCACGTAGGTCGAGATCCGGGTCATCCGCTCCTGCCTGGTTTCACGCAGCTGGAGCGCCACCGGTTCCGGTCCCACGGGCCCGTCCGACACCGCGCGGTCCGGAGTGGGGGCGTTCACCGGATGCTCGTCGTCGTTGAGGGCGCGCACCGGGTCGACCACCCCCCACCCGATGAAGTCGTCCCGGCCGTTCACCGCGCGCTCGGCGGTCTGCTCGATCTGGGCCACCACCTGGGCCTGCGTCCACCGCGGGTGCTTGGCCCGGATGAGGGCGGCGACCCCGGCGACGTACGGCGCCGAGAAGCTGGTGCCGTTGTCGACGCACTGGCCGCCCTTCGGAACGGTGGACACCATGTCGACGCCCGGAGCCGCGACCCCGACGAAGTCACCGGTCTGCGAGAACGGCGCCCGCTCGTCGTTGCGGTCGGAGGCGGCCACCGCCAGGACCCCCGGATAGGCCGCCGGATATGTCTCCTTGACCTGGGCCGAAAGCCCGTCGTTGCCCGCGGACGCGACGACCACGATGTCGGCCTTCAGTGCCTCGCGCACCGCGAGCGCCAGGTCCGAGTCGGCGCGCAGGGGCTTGGTGGTGTCCTGCGAGATGTTGATGACCCGGGCGTGCTTCTTGATGGCGTGGCGGATGGCCGCGGCCATCGACGCGGCGGTGCCGCTGCCCTTGTCGTCGTTCTGCCGGATCGGGATGATCGTCGCTTCCGGGGCGAGACCGACGAACCCCGTGCCCGCGCGCGGGCGGGCCGCGATGATGCCGGCGACCTTGGTGCCGTGGCCGACGACATCGGTCGTACCGTCACCGCCGCCCTTGCTCCTGCCCTTGCCGTCGGCCGCCGCCCTGGCCTCCGCCTCGGCCTCCGCCGACCCCTTCTTCGGCGCCGGAAGCAGATCGGTCCCGGCGCCGCGGTCGACGGCGTCCTTCAGCTGCGGGTTGACGGCGTCGACCCCGGTGTCGATCACCGCGACGCGGACGCCCTTGCCCTTGGTGTCCTGCCAGAGCTGGTCGAAGACCAGCCGCTGGAGGGCCCAGGGACGGCCCTGGATCTGCTTCTTCATCGGAAATGTGCACTCGCCGCTGCCCTCGGAACCCGTTTGCGGAACGGAATCCTCAGCCGCCGCGGGCACCGACGAAAACGCCGGCAGACCGACGCCCGCCGCACACGTCAAAAGCAGCACGACGGCCGAGGAACGGAATGCATTGCGGGTGATCATTTCGCGCTTCCCCCCTTCTTCCGTCGTCAGGAACTCTGCGGCTGTTTGGCGCTGTTGGTATCGAGACGGGGGCCCTTGGGAAGCAGGCCAGACCAGTTCTCCGGCACCGGCAGCGGCTTCACGTCCTTGTAACCGAGCCTGATCTGCGCCTGGTTCACCTCGGCCGCCAGCTCCTCCGCCGTCCCGGGCTTCGCGGTCTCACCGATCTTCGAGGGGTCCGCGCTGCTGTCGCTGTTGGTCTGCACGGCGTACCGCAGCCCGGTGTCCGTCACCAGGAAGATCGAACCGGTGGTCGGCGACGCCCCGCTGAACTGCCGGTACAGCACGCCGCTGCCCGGGGTGACGTACGCGCTGGTGGCGCCGTCCAGGAAGCTCACCGGAAAGCCGGGCCCGGCCCAGGTGGTCAGTTCGGGCACGCCCTTGGAGCTGACACCGTGCAGCACGTTGCAGACGGTTCCGGTGCGGGCCGAGGTGTCGTTGGCCTGGGTCGGAACGCTCGCGGGCCAGCCCTGCTTGGCGTAGAACTCCTCCGGCGAGGAGGTGAAGGACTGCGGTGCGACTTCGATGGCCTGTGCCTTCTGGCCCAGCGCCTCCGCCTCCGGGCTCGTCAGGAGCAGCCTGGCGACGAGGTCGGAGACGGGCGAGACCGCGCCCGGCAGGACGACGTAGTGCTGCATCCCCGTACCGGCGACGGCCTTGAGTACCGTGCCGACCTTGTTCAGGCGGGGTTCCAGGCCGTCGACGCCCGCCGGGTCGCCGGCCTTGCCCGGCAGCTTCGGGAAGTCGATGGGCGAACCGGCGTGCAGGGTGCCGAGCCAGTCCTTGGTGACCTTCTGGGGCTGGGCGCCCTCGCTGAACAACGACCGCCGCAGCACCTCGTCGCGGGCCGACGGCTTGTCGCCGCCGGTCGTCCCTATGACGTGCCGCGTACCGTCCGCGTCCACCAGGTAGCGGGTGCCGTCGCCGCCGTCCGCCTCGACGTACAGGGCCTGCCCGTCGTGGAGCTTCCGCTTGCCGCCGACCTTGTCCGCCTCCCGCTCGGCGAGCAGGAAGACCGCCTTCTGCACGGTGTTGCCCGAACCGGCGCCGGGCTGCTCGCAGACCGCCCACAGACTGCTGCTGCCCGCCTCCTGCGCGCTGGGCAGCCGGTCGGGGGCGTACGGGATGCCGAGCATCGGGCCCCGCTGGAGCTTCCCGCTGTCGAGTTCGGACTCGGGCACCTGCATCACCGAGGAGTTGTCCGGGTCAAGGAGCAGCTTGGCCGAGGCGAAGTTCAGCACCGGGTGCAGGCGCTTGACGCCCTTGGTCTCCAGGACCACGTAACGGGTGGTCGATTCGGAGCCGACGATGACGTGGGCGCCGGGGTCCGTCCAGCCGTCCGGCACCTTGGGCTTGAAGATGCCCCAGGCGCCGAAGCCCGCCAGCAGCAGGGCACCCACGATCACCCCCGGCACGACGGCGCGCAGCGGGCGAGGCGCCGCCTCGTCCGTACTGACCGCCGACGGTTGCAGGAAGGCGGCGACCAACCGCTTCTTCGCGAAGGTGTAGGCATTGAGTTCGTCACGCCGTGATGCCATCTGCCCGACTTCTCCCCGTGATTGTGGACGCCTCGCGAACCGCCCCCACTATGCCCGCCGGTCCCGGCACGCCGCTGTCCGGGTGCGGGCTGCGCACGGCCCGCCCGCGCCCCTGCCCAGCGGTGACAGGTGCTGGCCCCGTTCGAAGCGCTCGCCGCCGGGCGTGGGACAGTGGGCGGTCGCGGGCCGGTGTGCCGATAGCGTGGGTCCGGCTCGCACACGCCTTAGTGCCGTGACACGGAGGGACATACCGGGGGATGAGCAGCACGACGACCGCAGTGACGAGGTTGCATCCGCAGCCTGGACGGATCGGTGGGGTGCGGCTGCATCAGGTGGTGCTGCTGGAGATCGCCGGCGCGCTGATGCTGATCGGCTGGGTGACGAACAGGGTCCTGCTGGTACCGATGGCCCTGGTCGCGGCGGTGCTGGTGCTGCTGGCGGCGCTGCGGTGGCGGGGGCGGCCGGTCCTGGAGTGGCTCAAGACGTTCCTGGCGCTGCGCGGGCGGCTGAGGGCGGCGCGGCGGCCGTGGTCCGCCGAGGGCGTCGACCCGGCGCTGGCCCCGGTCCTGGAGTGCGAGGGCGCGCTGCGCACGTACAGCTACACCGACCGGCAGCGCGAGCGCGGTGTCGGGATGGTGGGCGACGGGACGTTCCTGACGGCCGTGCTCCTCGTGCAGCCGCGCGACGAACCGCTGCGCACGGCCCGTGAGGCGCGGCCGCTGGAGCTCGGTCTGCTGCACGACGCCCTGGAGGTGGACGGCATCCGGCTGGAGTCGGTGCAGGTCGTGCAGCACACGCAGCCCGCGCCCGGCCCGCACCTGCCCGAACAGGCCGCCGCCGCCCGCTCGTACGCGCCGCTCCAGGCGCAGGCCGGCACGCCCGCGGTCCGGCTGACGTGGATCGCCCTGAAGCTCGACCCGAAGCTGTGCCCGGAGGCCGTGCAGGCGCGCGGCGGCGGGCTCGGCGGGGCGCAGCGCGCGCTGTTGCGTACGGCGGACCAGCTGGCGAGCCGGCTGACGGCGGCCGGGTTCGACACGTCGATCCTGACCGAGGCGCAGGTGACGTCCGCGCTCGCGACGTCGGCCGGGGTGAACCCGCAGGCCAGCGCGCTGGCGGTGCGCTCGGACACCTCGGTGCGGCGCACCGCGGAGTCCAGCCGCACCTGGCGCTGCGACGACCGCTGGCACACGACGTACTGGGTCGGCCGCTGGCCGCACCTGGGCTCGGGGGCGGCGGCGTCGGCTCAGGTGGTGGCGCTGCTGACGTCGATGCCGGCCCCGGTCAGCACGTTCAGCCTGACGGTGTCGCGCGGTACGGGCAATACGCCGGCCGTCAGCGGGCACGTCCGGCTCACCGCGCGGGGCGCGGAGGAACTGGTCGCGGTACGGAGGCAGTTGGAGCGTGCCGCACGTGGAGTGAAGGTCGGCCTGGTACGGCTGGACCGCGAACAACTGCCCGGTGTGCTCGCCACCCTGCCGCTCGGAGGTACCCGTTGACCGCCCACCGCAGGAGCCCCGCCGCCACCGGCCCCGCCGTTTCCGCTCCGCCGGCGGCGGCCGGGCGGGGCCGGGCCGGGCGCGGGCTGCTCGGCCCGCGCCGCGGCCGCCACGCACTGCCCGTGGAGCAGCTCGCCGCGCTGCGACTGCCGCTCGGCGACGACGGGGTGGTGGCGGGCACCGACGCGAAGGGGCAGCCCGCGGTGCTCGGCCTCTTCCGGCCCGTGCAGCTCGACGTCGTGGTCATCGGCAGTGTGTGGACGGCGCAGGTCCTGGCGCTGCGCACGGCCGGCACCGGGGCCCGCGTCGCCGTCGAGACGGCGAGGCCGCAGGCGTGGACGGGTCTCGCGCAGGCCGCGGGCGGCGGCCAGCAGTGCATGACGGTGCACGACGTCAAGCAGGTGGGGCCGCAGGGCGCGTCGGTCACCAACCCGGTCCTGGTGGTCCGGGACTGCGGCATGCGCCCCCCGCGCAGCCGGCTGGCACCCGGCCCCTGGCAGTCCGTGCTGACGCTGCTGCCGTTCCTGGGCCCGGCGGCCCCGAAGCTGGTGGAGCACGCGGGCCTGGTCGGCATCCAGCGGGTCTCCCCGGAGGAGGCGGCGGTCCTGGGCCGCATCCTGCGCCTGCCCCAGGCGAACGCGGAGGCGCTGTCGCAGCTGGGCGACGACATGGTCCTGTGGTGCACGCCCCAGCACCGCAAGCTGGTCAAGGTCCAGCCGACGGACATCGAGGCGGGCCTCCTCGGCGGCCCGCGCCGCCTGGACTGACGGGGTCCCGGACGGCGGGCACAACGCGCCCGGCACACACGCGCCCGGCACACACGCGCCCGGCACACACGCGCCGGGCGCGTATCTGGCGGGGGAAGTCCTGCCCGGCGGCGTGCTGCCTCCTCGGGCCCTCGCACAGTGTCCGCTGCGACCTGCCCCCCTCGGCCCTCGCACAGTGTCCGCTGCGACCTGGTCACCGTGACTCCCACCCTGTATCCAGGAAACCCGCACTGCCGCACGTGGAGGAGCCGGCCTTGCCCGATCACAAGAACGTCAGGGAGACCGGGGCCGGGGCCGCCGCGCGCAGGGCCGTGTCGGTCCCGCCCCCGGCCATCCAGCAGGAGGGCCTGCTCAGCCTCCAGGCCACGGTCGGCAACGAGGTCGTCGTCCAGATGCTGCGCCGGGCGGACCGGCTCCGGGAGCCGGAGGAGCACCGCCATGTCCCGGGGTGCGGCCACGAGGGGACCGGGCGGGAACCCCGTCCGGTGCAGCGGTCCACGGTCCATGACGTGCTCCGCCGTCCCGGGCGGCCCATGGACGAGGCGACCCGCACCGACATGGAGGCCAGGCTCGGCGCCGACTTCTCCGACGTACGCGTCCACAACGACGCCGCCGCGAAAGCCTCAGCAGCCGAAGTCGGCGCCCGTGCCTACATGTCCGGCAGCCACGTCGTCCTCGGCCGGGGAGGCGCAGACAGGCACACGCTGGCCCATGAGCTGATCCATGTCATCCAGCAGCGACACGGCCCCGTCGCCGGCACCGACAACGGCAGTGGGCTGAAGGTCTCCGACCCGTCCGACCGGTTCGAACGGGAAGCCGAAGCCAACGCGAAGCGGGCGATGGGCAGCGCCCGTGCCCCGCTCCAACGGGCCTCCGCCTCCGCCCGGCAGTCCAAGCGCTCCGGCACCTCCGGCAAGGAGTCGATCCAGCGGGTCAAGACCTGCCCCTGCACCGACCCGTACTGCACTGCCGGAGAACGATGCTCCCGCGCGACGCCCTCCTACATGCTCGGCCAGCACGGCATCAAGGAGAAGGAACAGGCGCGCCTGAGTGCGCGGTACAACACCACGGTGAACGGCACGACCCATCAGTCGGAGCATCTCTTCGCATACCGGGTTCTCCAGGGGGACAGCTCTTTGACGCGTGGTAAATCGAATGAGGCGAAGAGCCTGGACAACAACGCCCTGGCCTACCAGGAACTGCATGGGGCGCATCGCGCCCACCCGGGAACCGGCACCTCGAAGAAGGTGGGCCCCTCGGGGTTCAACGCGGTGACGTACCGGGACGACACCCACAGCCTGCTTTCGGCACATCAAGCCGGTGCGGCCGGTCAGCTGAACACGATCGGGTACGTCCACAACCAGAACGGGCAGTGGCTGGACCTCAACGACCCCGACGTTCAGGCGATGAACGACTCGCAGCTTCAAATGATCTACGCGCAGGGGCAGCGGGGCGTCGACATGGCCACCAGGGCCGGCGGGCAGAACGTCGTCCAGAACGTACAGGTCTCGTGGGAGGAACTACTGGAACAGCGAACGGCACACCTGATGCGCTCGATGAGCCGGCAGGACGCCGAGACGCAGGCCAGAACGGAACTCGGGCCCTACTACTACTGAGCTGATGTCCCACCCGTCAACGACACGTCCGGGCAGCCTCGGCCGCCCCTGCCTTGCCCTCCCGGACCGGCCCGCGCCGCCTGAACAGCGGGCGGGCCGACCGCACGCCCCCGGCCGTCAGTCGGGCAGCACCGGCAGCAGCTCCGGCAGGTGCCCGTCCGAGGCGGCGGCCGCCGCGACCCGCTCCTCGGGCACCTCCCCGTACAGCGTGGTACGCGGCTTCGCCGGGCGTCCGGCGAGATCCGCGATGGCGACGAGATCCTGGACCGAGCGGTACGAGCCGTAACCCGACCCGGCCATACGGGAGATCGTCTCCTCCATCAGTGTGCCGCCCAGGTCGTTCGCGCCGGAGCGGAGCATCTCCGCCGCGCCCTCCGTACCGAGCTTGACCCAGCTGGTCTGGATGTTGGTGATGTGCGGGTGCAGCAGCAGGCGGGCCATCGCGGTGACGGCCCGGTTGTCGCGGTCGGTCGGGCCGGGGCGGGCGATGCCGGCGAGGTAGACGGGCGCGTTGGTGTGGATGAAGGGCAGCGTCACGAACTCCGTGAAGCCGCCGGTCTCCTGCTGGAGCGCGGCCAGGGTGCGCAAGTGGCCCAGCCAGTGGCGGGGCTGGTCGACGTGCCCGTACATCATGGTCGAGGACGAGCGCAGGCCGACCTCGTGGGCGGTCCTGATGACCTCCAGCCAGGTCGCGGTGGGCAGCTTGCCCTTGGTGAGGACCCAGCGGACCTCGTCGTCCAGGATCTCGGCGGCCGTGCCGGGGATCGAGCCGAGCCCGGCCTCCTTCGCGGCGACGAGCCAGTCCCGGATGGACATTCCCGTACGGGTCGCCCCGTTGACGACCTCCATCGGGGAGAACGCGTGGACGTGCATGCCGGGCACGCGCTCCTTCACCGCCCGCGCGATGTCGAAGTACGCCGTGCCGGGCAGGTCCGGGTGGATGCCGCCCTGCATGCAGACCTCGACCGCGCCGACGTCCCACGCCTGGGCGGCCCGGTCGGCGACCTGGTCCAGGGAGAGGGTGTACGCGTCGGCGTCGGTGCGGCGCTGGGCGAAGGCGCAGAAGCGGCAGCCGGTGTAGCAGACGTTGGTGAAGTTGATGTTGCGCGTGACGATGTACGTGACGTCGTCCCCGACGACGTCACGGCGCAGCATGTCCGCGATCCGGCACAGCTCGTCCAGGGCCGGCCCGTCCGCGTGGAGCAGGGTGAGCGCCTGGTCGTCGGTGAGCTTCGTCGGGTCGTCGGCGGCCTGGCTCAGCGCAGCGCGGATGTCACCGTCGATCCGCGAGGGCACCATCCCGGGGGCCGCCGCCTCGCGCAGCGCCTCCCAGTCCCCGTACACCACGTCGAAGTCGTCGCGGCGGTCGCCGGTGCGGCCCTCGGTGTCGATGGTGCGGTGCAGGTCGGTGCGGCCGGAGGCGTTGAAGCCCTCGTCGGGCTCCTGCCAGGGCAGCCCGGCGGGGATCGCGCCCTCGCGGGCGAGGCCCGTCTCCGGGTCGGCGAGCGCGCGGACGTGCGGGAGCAGCCGGGGGTCGAGCCAGGGTTCGCCGCGCTGGATGAACTCCGGGTAGATCGTCAGCCGTTCCCGCAGCGCGAAGCCGGATTCGGCGGTGCGGGCGGCCAGCTCCTCGATGTGCGGCCAGGGGCGCTCGGGGTTGACGTGGTCCGGGGTGAGCGGCGAGACCCCGCCCCAGTCGTCGATGCCGGCCCCGATGAGCAGGGCGTACTCCGCGTCGACCAGGTTCGGCGGAGCCTGGATGCGGGCGGACGGGCCGAGGATGTGGCGGGCGACGGCGATGGCGGCGGCCAGCTCCTCCAGCTCCGCGTCCGGCATGCCGCGCATCGCGGTGTCGGGCTTGGCCCGGAAGTTCTGGACGATGACTTCCTGGATGCCGTGGTAGGCGCGGGCGGTGCGGCGCAGCTCGAACAGCGCGTCGGCGCGCTCCTCGTACGTCTCGCCGATGCCGATGAGGACGCCGGTGGTGAACGGGACGTTGGACCGGCCGGCGTCTTCGAGCACGCGCAGCCGTACGGCGGGTTCCTTGTCGGGTGAGCCGTGGTGCGGGCCGCCCGGTTCGGACCAGAGCCGGGTCGCCGTCGTCTCCAGCATCATCCCCATGGAGGGCGCGACGGGCTTGAGGCGCTGGAGGTCGGTCCAGGTCAGCACCCCGGGGTTGAGGTGCGGCAGCAGCCCGGTCTCTTCGAGGACCCGGATCGCCATGGCTCGTACGTAGGCGAGGGTGTCGTCGTAGCCCTCCGCCTCCAGCCACTCCCGCGCCTCGGGCCAGCGGTCCTCCGGCCGGTCCCCGAGCGTGAACAGCGCCTCCTTGCAGCCCATCGCCGCACCCTCGCGGGCGATGGCCAGCACCTCGTCCGGCGACAGGAACATGCCGTGCCCGGCCCGCCGCAGCTTGCCGGGCACGGTGACGAAGGTGCAGTAGTGGCACTTGTCGCGGCAGAGCCGGGTCAGCGGGATGAAGACCTTGCGGGAGTACGTGATGACTCCCGGCCGCCCCGCCGCGTCCAGGCCCGCGTCCCGCACCCGGGCGGCGGACGCGGCGAGATCCGTCAGATCGTCGCCGCGCGCCTGGAGCAGGACGGCGGCCTCCGCGCTGTCGAGGGCGACACCGTCACGGGCACGCCTGAGCGCACGCCGCATCGAATTGGTGGTGGGGCGTCCGCGCTGAGGATCGGTCATGCCAACGAGCATACGAGCGAGCGGGTGACCGCCGACTGTGCGGTTCTCCCGCAGGTCACACGCGCCCCTTGTGCCTCGGCCGTACGCGGGGCCATGCCCCGTAGGCTCGGCCCGGTGATGGAAACGATCGTCCTCGACATCGGCGAAACACTCATCCGCGACGACCGGTACTGGGCGTCCTGGGCCGACTGGCTCGGCGTCCCGCCGCACACGCTGAGCGCCCTGGTCGGGGCGGCGGTCGTCCAGGGCCGCGACAGCTCCGACGCGCTGACCATGCTCCGCCCCGGCATGGACGTCACCGAGGCGGCCCACGCCCGCGCGGCCGCCGGGCGCGGCGAACACCTCGACGAGTCCGACCTCTACCCGGACGTACGCCCGGCCCTGGCCCGGCTGCGGGAGCTGGGCGTACGGGTGGTGGTCGCGGGCAACGGCACGGCGAAGGCCGGCGAGCTGCTGCGCGCCCTCGACCTCCCGGCGGACCTGGTGGCGACCTCCGGGGAGTGGGGCGCGGCGACGCCCGACCCGGAGTTCTTCGCCCGCGTCCTGGAGGCGTCGGGCGCCGACCCGCGCGCGACGCTGTACGTGAGCGCCCACCCGGCGCACGGCCTGTTCCCCGCGAAGTCGTCCGGCCTGCGGGCGGCGCACCTGCGGCGCGGGGCGTCCGGCTACTGGTGGGCGGACCACCCGGACGTGATCGAGACGGCGGACTTCCGCGTGGACGCGCTGACGGAGCTGCCGGGGCTGGTGGAGAAGAAGGAGCCGGCGAAACCGACGGAGCCGGAGGGCGAGGCGCCGGGACAGCCGCGGCCCCGGACGCTGCGGGCGTTGTAGGGCGGCGCGGGCGCTGCGGGCCGGTATGTAGCTGCGGGCCGGTTGCAGGGCGCGGGCGCTGCGGGCGTTGCGGGCGCTGCGGGCCCGTTGTAGGGCGCGGGCGCTGCGGGCGTTGCAGGGGAGCGCGGGCGGCGTGGACGTGCGGGCCCGTTGCAGGACGGCGCGGGCACGAGGGCGGGTCAGGCCGCCAGACGGGCGAGGGCCAGGGCGTGCGCGTGGTCGAGGGCGTCGGCTGCGGCGCAGGGGCTGTCCGGCCGCACACCGGTGCCCTCCCAGTTCGCCCCGGAGACGGGGTTCACGGCGCGGCCGACGGGCACGGTGGCTTCCAGATGCGGGGTCAGGGTCCAGCCCCGGCACGGGTGCGCGCCGCCGCGGGTGGGTTCGCCGACGACAACGGCGCGGCCGAGCTGCTGGAGGTCGTACGCCAGCTCCTCGGCGGCGGAGAACGTGCTCCCGCCGCACAGCACGTACAACGGCTTGCTGCCGCCGAAGCGCGCGCCGGGGACGTGCGGCGGGCTCCACGACTGCTCGCCGCGCTCGCCGCCGCGCCAGTGCATGGTGTTGAGGTGGGTGCGCTCGTCGAGCAGGTAGCCGCAGACGAAGGCGACCGTGTCGGGGTCCCCGCCCCGGTTGGCGCGCAGGTCCACGATCAGCGCCTGGGCGCGGGAGGCCAGGGTGAGCGCGGCGCCCAGCGGTTCGGCGGCCCACTCCAGCGGGAACAGCATCGGTGCCGGCTCCACCACGGCGACCCCTCCGTCGAGCAGTTGCACCCGGGGCACACCGCCCAGGGAGGAGTCGAACTCCCGGCGCATGGCGTCCAGGGTGGCGGCGCCCTGCTCCGGGGGGACCGGGATGGCGTGGTGTTTCAGTCTCAGGTGCCGGTCGCCGTTGACGGACTGCAGGTCCGAGGTGACCAGGCGGGCCAGCTCCTCGGCGTCGTCCACGTCGTACGCGCCCTCGTCGAGGCGCCGTGTCAGCAGGGCGGCCAGCTGGTCGGCTGTCCCGGGGAATACGTACTGCTCGGTCAGCAGCCGGACCATCTCGTTGATGACAGGGGCCGGCGTGAGCTTCGTCGGGGTCGTCATGGCAGGGAGTAGAGCACCGCCCTTGCGAAAGCGTCAAGAAGATTAGACACTTTCCCCATGCCTGATCAGCCTCCCCTCCCGCGGCCTCCCGAGGACGTCATGGAGATCGGGGCGCCGGAGCAGTTCGCGGCGCTCTCCCACCCGTTGCGTCAGCGGCTGCTCTTCGCCCTGGGCCAGCGGCCCGCCACCACCAGCCAACTGGCGGCGCGGCTCGACGCGAAGAAGGGCAACGTGGCCCACCACCTCAAAGTGCTCCGCGAAGCCGGGCTGGTCCACATCGCCGAGACCCGCCAGGTCCGCGGCGGCACCGAGCAGTACTACCAGCGCACCGCCCGCCGGATGGTCGTCGCGGAGCCCCAAGCCGCCGGCACCGCCGCGATGCTCGCCGCGGTCGCCCAGGAACTGGACCGCGCGCCCGTCGATCCCCACCTCACCCTGCGCCACCTGCGCCTGAGCCCCGCGAAGGCGAAGGAGCTCGGGGACACCCTCACCCGGCTGGTGGACGAGGCCGAGGAGGAAGCGGAGGGCCGACCCGTGCACGGCGTGCTGGTGGCGCTCTACGAGCAGGCGGCGCCGACCGGCGGTCCCGGGACGGACCGGGACCCCGCCTGACGACCTCCTGACGCCTCAACAGGACTCATCCGTAAGGCAGTTCAGGAGGAATGGATTCCGCCGGAGCGTGATCAACCCGTGCCGTACTGTTCGGCCCATGACTGCGGGTTTCGAGGGAAGCGTGATCGACGGGCGCTTCGAACTGCTGGAGCGGCTCGGCGGCGGCGGGATGGGGCTCGTCTGGCGGGCACGCGACATCGTCCTGCACCGGGAGGTGGCGCTGAAGGAGGTCCGGCCACCGGATCCGGAACTGCTGCGGCTGCGCCCCGACGCCGCGGAGATGCTGCGCAAGCGGGTACTGCGCGAGGCCGTCTCGCTGGCACGGATCACTCATCCGAACGTGGTGACGATCTACCACATCGTGAGTTCGCCGGAGGTGGAGCACCCCTGGCTGGTGATGGAGCTGGTCGCGGGCGGCTCGCTCCAGGACCGGCTGGAGCGCGGCCTGTGCACCCCCACCGAGGCGGCACGCCTGGGCCGCGGTGTGCTCGCCGGACTACGGGCCGCGCACGAGGCGGACATCCTCCACCGCGACGTGAAACCCGGCAACGTACTGCTGCGCACCGACGGCACACCCCTGCTCACCGACTTCGGGATCGCCGCCGTACGCGAAGCCACCAGCCTCACCAACACCGGCGAACTCGTCGGCTCCCCCGACTACATGGCCCCCGAACGACTGCGCGGCCACGACGACGACCCCTCCTCCGACCTCTGGTCACTGGCGATGATGCTGTACGTCGCGGTCGAGGGACACAATCCGATGCGCCGCTCGTCCACCCTCGCCACCCTGGCCGCGATCCTGGAGGAGGACGTCCCACCGCCCCGGCGGGCGGACACCCTCGGCCCCGTACTGCGCTCCGTCCTCGTCAAGGACGTGGCTTCCCGGCCCGACGCGAACCACCTCGACCAACTCCTCGCACAAGCCGCCGGAGACCACGCCATGACGGTCATCGACAGCGTGGCAGCGCCTCCCGTACGGACGACCACCCCCACGGAGGCGGAGGCGACGGGTCAGGCGGAGCCGGAGGGGAAGGCTGAGGCCGACGCGGACGACGCGGCCCCGGTCGGGTACACGCCCACGGAGTCGTCGGCCCCTGTTTCCGCCGCCTCCGACCCGCCCGCGCGGAAGCAGGACGAGGCCGAAGCGGACCCGGGCGCGGAGCCGGGGCCGGGCGCCGGGCGGGACGCGGCACCGGAACCGAAGCCGTCACCCGACCCCTCACCGGCCGACGACACCGACGGCCGGGGGAACCCCGGCGCGGAGACGAGCCGGACGCCCGTACGCGGCGCCGGCGGCAACCGGCCGCGCCGATGGCTGATACTCCCGGCGGTCCTGGCGGCCGTACTGGTGGGCGGGCTGCTGGCCAAGGAGTTCATACCCGGCTCCGGCGACGACGACAAACCATCGGCCCACGCCTCGACCACCCCCTCCGTCACCCACTCCCCCACACCCACCCCGTCCCCCTCGCGCACCTCCAGCCCCTCGCCCTCGCCCACGAAGGAAACCGATCTCCTCACCCCCTCCGGCGCCCACAGAGTCGTGAAGGAGTTGAAGGCGGTGACGGGCGGAACCACGGTGTTCCCCGGCTTCGTCCTGTACCCGGACAATGCCACGGGCAACGTGGTCGTGAACGACGAGAAGATGCCCGACGAGAAGGTGTTCGACGGCTTCGAATACCGGGACGGCAAGGGCAAACGCCATCACAACGAAGGGCTGGTCAACGGTCAGCACCTGATCGACCTCACCCAGGTCGACTGGGACGGCCTGCCCCGCCTTCTACGCATCGCCCAGACGGAACTGGGCGTACGGAAGGCGGACCCCACGGAAAGCTACGTGATCACCGACTGGTACGAGGGACAGGCTGCCCTGCTGATCTACGCCAACGGCGAATACCAGACCTCGTCACTGCTCATCGCCACGTTCGACGGTGAGATCCTCAGACGCAGTAAGGCGAACTGACCCCCGCGCCCGACGAGACTCGGCCCGCCGGTCAGATGGTGGCCAGCAGCAGGTCCTCTCCGCTCGACGGACGAAGACCGTCCGTGCGGCCGGCGAAGTAGCGCTCGGCCAGCTGACCGCCCGACACGTGCCGGGCGTCGGCGAAGCCGGCTTCGCGGGCCAGCGCCAGAATCTCGGACGGGGTGTAGAAGCTGACGAACGGCGTTCCGGACGCCTGCGCGCCTGCGCTGCTCATCCGGAGGCCGGGGCGGTCGGCAGCGTCGAGCAGTTCGACCGGCAGCAGGAAGGTCATGACGAACGTGGTGCCGGACGCGAGCCCGGTGATCCGGCGCAGGGTGGCCGTGTTGGTGTCCTTGCTGAGGTACATGCTGACGCCGGTGGAGACGATGACCGCCGGCCTGCCCGTATCGAAGCCGGCCGCCGTCAGATTCGCCAGCCAGTCCTCGTTCGCCTCGAAGTCGACCGGCACGAGGCGCAGCCGGTCCGGGATGCCGTAGCCGAGTTCGGCCAGGCGGCGGCGCTTCCACTTCTGGGTGCCGGGCTGGTCGACCTCGAAGATCCGCAGGCGGGAGGCGAGTTCCGGCTTGCGCTGGGCGAAGGTGTCCAGGCCGGCCCCCAGGATGACGTACTGGGCCACACCCCGGTCGGCCTGCTCAGCGATCAGGTCCTCGATGAAACGGGCGCGCGCGACGATGGCCGCCCGGAACCCGCTGGTGCCCTGCGGGTCCATGTCGGGGCGGCCGCGCCAGTCGTCGCCGGGGGCTGCCAGCCGCAGGCCGATCTCGTCCTCGACCACATGCGGGGGCGGGTCGACCTGGACGTGCATCGCCCGCCAGAGGGCGGTCCGCACGGCGGTGCTGTCCGGTTCCCGCATCGGTTCGTGCGCCATCGTGTCGTGCTCCCTCTCGGCGGCCATCAGTTCTTCACGGGCGCCTGAAGGCTCCACAGGCGCCCGTCGGGGTCGCGGACCGTCATCTCCCTGGTCCCGTAATGGGTGTCCTCGAACGGCGTGACCACCTCGACGGCGGGCCCGGCCCGGAACGCGTCCTCGTCCGGCACGCTCAGTACCATCCGCGTCCGGGGCTCCTGGTCCTCGGGGACCTCGGCGATGAACACGTAGGGCCCGTCACCGTTGCGCAGCCGGCCGGAGCTGTGGTCCGTCTCGAACTCCAGCTCGTAGCCCAGCCCCTGGAAGAACTGCGCCGCCTTGCCCCAGTTGTGGGTCGTCAGGAACACGGCCTCGATGCCTTCAGTCCCCATGTCGATTCTCCTTCTCCGTCGACTGCTGTGCGTTCCGTCGAGCGTCATCGAGATAGGCGCGCAGCGCGTCGGCGACTATCGCCGACAACGACATGCCCGACTCGACGGCGTGGTACTTGACCTGCTTGATCAGTTCGATCGGCAGGTACACATTGAACTGCTTGACTCCCACATCAGCCACGAGGTGATGCTAGCATCCTAGCAAGCTAGTCGCCGATGCCCACGGCACGGCGATAATGCACCCGGCGCGGACACCGCGCCCGGAAGCGGTGACAGAGGGGTGGGCATCCGCCGATGAAGGACACGGGCAGGGTCGCAAGGCTCGGTGACGACTGGTGCGACATGAGCGAGGGCTGCGACCTCGACCACACGGCGCTGCCGCGCGAGCTCAAGACCGAGGTGCACCCCGCGCATCCGTTCTTCGGGGCAGCACTGGAGGTGATCGCGCACCGGCGGTGGAACGATGACGTCCTCTGCCACCACCTCGATACACCCGCGCGCTACTCCATCCTCCATCTCACGTGGTCGCGACGTGAGGAGATCGGGAGCTGCCCCACCATCGACGCGGATGGCGAATGGCCGCACATCGTCGCCTACGAGAACGATGTTGACGCGGCTCTCA
This sequence comes from Streptomyces sp. ATexAB-D23, assembly GCF_000373645.1. Lineage (GTDB taxonomy): Bacteria > Actinomycetota > Actinomycetes > Streptomycetales > Streptomycetaceae > Streptomyces > Streptomyces castrisilvae. The sequence continues at coordinate 50,591 of NZ_KB892012.1, forward strand.
GCGCTGCGGAAGCGCTCGAACGGGACGGCCGACGCGACCCGATGGGGCCGGCGGGCACCGCGTCACCACCACTCCACGTGGGGCGCCTTTAACGAGCGGCGAGCCACTTACTACCGGATCCTGACGTTCGCGCACTACAACAAGCGGGCCAGGAAGGAGATCTCGGGGCGGCTTCCCCATCGCCGAGAAGGCGCACAAGCACACGATCAAGCTGCCCGTCTGGCACCGTGAACAGGATCTGGAACTGGCCGAGCAGTACGTAAGCGCGGCCAGGAAGGTCAGCGAACACCACAAGGAGCTTCTGTGACCGTGCCCTCCGACCTCGCCCGAACCCTGGCAGAGGAGGCCGAAGCCGAAGGCATCACCACCTTCGTGGCAGCGGCCGTCGTCACCGACGCCGACCGCGTCCTCCTGGTCCGCCGCAAGCCGGACGACTTCATGGGCGGCCTGTGGGAGATCCCCTCCGGACACGTGGACGCAGGGGAGACCATCCTGGACGCGGCCCGCCGCGAGACACGGGAGGAGACCGGCCTGGCCGTCTCCTCCGTGGACCGCTACCTCGGGCACTTCGACTACGAGAACAGCCGCGGCACCACCACCCGCCAGTTCAACTTCGCCGTCACCGTTGCCGAGACCGGGCCGGTCATCCTGACCGAACACGACCTGCATCAGTGGGCGGCGACCGGTGACCTACCGGGCGTCACCGACGGCGTACGGAAGGTCTTGGCCGGCGCGTAGGAACCGCGGCCGCCCCTTCCCCTTCGGCCCGTCCCTCCCAGAGACGAGGGGCGGGCCGCCCTCAACTCCCCCCGGGGCCCACCCGCGCCCACACCGTCTTGCCGACCACCCGTTCGGCCACGCCCCACTCCGCCGCCAGCGCCTCGACCAGCCGCAGCCCATGGCCGTGCTCGGCAGTGTCGGCCCCGCCCGCGCACAGCTCCGGACGTCGCTCCCCTCGCGCGTCCGACACCTCGATGCGGAAGCCCTCCGCCACAGGGAGCAGGCGCAGCTCGAAGTCACGCCCCGTCACATGACCGTGGAGCACCGCGTTGGCCGCCAGCTCGGCCACGACCACCGCCACGTCGTCGGACAGCTCGCTTCCGTACGGCGCACCCCACGCGTCCAGTTGCTGCACAGCGAGCCGGCGCGCGAGCCGGGCTCCTCGGCGCGAGGCGCTGAAGCGCTGGACGAACTCGGTACTCACAAGAGTGATTTCGGCGTTCATGTGACCCAGCGTGGCCGTCCGCTCGTACGCTGACCAGCAGTGACCACACGACTCCAGAAAGCTGTACGGGCCCGCCCGACCGGCTGTACGGGATGTCGGCCGTGACCGGACGGACAGAGGCGGTACGGGGATGATGACGAACACACCACGTGAAGAGCGGCCGGAGCGACCGACCGAATCGGACGGCACCGCGCACCTGTTCAGGGCGCTGGGCAAGCAGCTGAAGTTCCTGCGCGAACGCGCGGGCATGAGCCAGAAGGACCTGGCCACGGCCACCCACTGCGGCGAGGACCTGATCTCCGCGATCGAACGGGGCGTCCGCACCCCGCAGCCGGAGTTCCTGATCCTCGCCGACCGCGCCCTCAACACGGGCGGCCTGCTTCAGGCGGCCCTGGAGGAGGTACGGGACGCGATCAAGCGGGCTCGTACACGCCATCCGGGCTGGTTCCGCGACTTCGCCCGGACGGAGGCGGAGGCGGTTGCGTTGCATGAGTACAGCGCGCAGGTGGTGCCCGGCCTGCTTCAGACGGAGGCATACGCGCGGGCCACATTCACCCAGCGCCGCCCGCTGCTGAGCGAGGAAACCATCGAGAGGCGAGTTGCCGACCGGCTAGCACGACAGCAGGTCTTCGAACGCTGGCCTGCGCCAACCTTCAGCTACGTACTGGAAGAGACCGCCTTGCGACGCCCTCTCGGAGGGCGCGATGTACACGTGGGCCAGTTGCGGCAACTCTTGCGGGTCGGATGCCTGCGTAACGTAGAGATCCAGGTCATGCCCACGGACCGCGATGAACATCCCGCACTTGACGGCACGTTCACTTTGATCACCCCCAAAGGGCGCTCCCAAGTCGCCTACACGGAGCTGTACGGGCATGCGCGGCTGATCACGGACCCGGAAGAGGTACGCGTCTACAGCGAGCGCTATGGGATTATCCGGGCGCAGGCTCTCTCCCCGAGGGAGTCCCTGGCGCTGATCGAAAAGATGTTGGGAGAGCTATGAACACCGAGCAACTGCACTGGTTCAAGAGCAGCTACAGCACGGGGGAGGGCGGCAACTGCATCGAGGTCGCCTACGACTGGCGCAAGTCCAGCTACAGCGACGCCGAGGGCGGGCAGTGCATCGAGGTCGCCTCCTGCGCCTCCGCCGTCCACGTCCGTGACTCGAAGAACCTCCCGGGCCCCCACTTCGACGTGGCACCCACGGCCTGGGCCGCGTTCGTCACGTACGCACGTCAGCGCTGACCAGCCGGACGGCGAGCACGGGCCCGACGCTCGCCGTCCGTCCGGGGCGGCTCAGCCCGCCGGGGTCTGGTCCACCTTGAAGTCCATGTTCACCTGACCGCCGACGACGGACTTCGCGGTGACCGTCACTCCGTACTGCTGGCCGCCGTCCGCGAGCTGGCAGCGGATCGTGGCGCCCACGCGGGCCGGGAGGTTCTCGGGGCAGGAGAAGGAGTCGGGCTCCTTGCCGACCTGGGCCGCGAGGGCGGCCTTGCCCTGGCGGGCGACCTCGGCCTTGTCCACGGACTGCTCGCCGCCCGCGCCGCCGGTCGTCGTGTCGGTGGGCTGGGCGGAGTCGCTGGGCTGGGGGTCGGCGGAGGCGCCGGTGTCGGCCGCGCCGTCGATCTTGTAGTCCATCTTGACGTCCTTGCCGTCGACGGACTTCACGGTGACCGTCATGCCGAGCTTCTTGCCACCATCGGTCAGCGTGCAGCGCACGCTTTCGCCGACCTTGGCCTTGAGGTCGTCCTCGCAGGTCACGTCCTCGGGCTCGCGGCCGACCTCTTTACCGAGGCCCGCCGACGCCTGCTTGGCGACCTCGGCCTTCTTGACCACCTTTTCGCCACCCACGCTGAACGAACAGCCCGCGGCGAACATCATGGCCACCGTTCCGGCCACGGCTCCGGCCACCATCCGACCTCGCACCGACTGCTGCATGGTTCCCCCTTGGCAAAGCGTTCACGTCAGAACTGGCGTGCCAAGCTATCACCGGCCCCCGAACACCCGACCGACCCGACCAGTCCCCGGAACGGTCAGCCCGCGTAGCCGTTTTCGGCCAGGATCTTGTCGATACGGGCGCGGTGCGCGGCCTCCCAGGCGTCGAGGGGCTCCGCGTCCTCCTTGGCGGCCTTGGCCCGTGCGTCGCTCAGCACCTGCTCCCGCAGTGCGGCCGGCGTGACGACGATGCCCTCCTCGTCGGCGACGACGATGTCCCCGGCGTTCACCGTGACCCCGCCGCACCGCACCGGTTCGTTGAGGGGCGTCACGGCCTTCTTCGTACCCGGAAAGGGGACGACGCCGGTCGCGAAGACGGGGAAGCCCATGTCCCGTACCTCGGCCAGGTCCCGGATCACCCCGTTGGTGACGAACGCGGCGACGCCCCGGCGCTGGGCCACCGCGCACACGTTCCCGCCGGCCAGCGCGTAGTCCGCGTCGCCCGCCTCGATGACAATGACGGAGCCGGGGCCGGCGCGGTGAATGGCGGCGTGCAGCATGAGGTTGTCACCGGGCGGGCACCGCACGGTGAACGCCGGCCCGGCGACCCGCCGGCCTGAGGGCCAGAGCGGGCGGATACCGGCGTCCATGACCTGCCCGCGCCCCAAAAGGTCGGCGAGCGTGGTCGGCGAGATGTCCTTGAAGCCGCTGATGTCGTCCATACGGTTCGTCTCCTCCACTGGATGTGATGGCCGCAGGGGAGCGGACACATAGGGAAGACGGCGTGCCGCACACCTCGGTGCCATGCCCGTGCCGGGCCGCGCGGTCACGGTCCCACGTGTCGTCGTCCGACCGCCACACGGCGGATGGTCACAGCGCCGGGTCGGCCAGCAGCTGACGGAGCGACCGCGCGGCCCCCGCCTCCGTCATGGCGGTCAGCCCCCGCGAGGCCTCGGGGAAGAGCCGGTCCCAGGAGCAGGCCCGGCCGATCGCGCCCAAGTGCCGGGCCAGTGCCGCCCCGCGCCGCAATTCGGCGGTCGTCGGCCCCGTCCCGGTCCACGCGTCCAGATAGGCGTCACGCAGCCTCGGCAGCGCCTGCGGCCCGTACCGTTCACGCGCGTTGTTCAGCGGAACGAACAGGCTGCAGAAGGGATGGGAGACCGACGCGTCACCCCAGTCGAAGAACGTGAAGCGGCCCGGTGCCGGGGTGAAGAGCTGCCCGTCGTGCAGGTCGGAGTGGTCGAGCGAGTCCGGTACGCCGAGCGCGTCGAGTTCCTCGCACCACCGCACGAGGCGCGGGCGCAGCGCGTGCAGCGCCGTGCGGGTGCCGGTGTCCAGGACCGTGTTCCTCCCGACAACCCGGTCGAAGACGGCCGGGAGGACCGCGGTGCGCGCGTCGGGGACACCGAGCCGTGTGATCTCCTCGACACGGGAGACGAGAGCGCGCTGGACAACCGCGTACTGGTGGAGCGCCTCCGCCCAGGCCCGTTCGCCCGTGCCGTCCGGGTGGACCTCTCTGAAGAGCGTGCCGCCGTGCGGAAACAGGGACCAGCCGCGCTCCACGTCCACAGCGAGGGGTTCCAGTACGTGGCCCGGAACCCAGCGGGCGAGCGCCTCGGTCAGCCCGGCCTCGAAGGCGCTCGCGGGTGGGTTCGCCTTCAACCACACGTCGGGCCCGCCGGCTGCCGACATGCGCACCAGCACGGACCAGGGCCGCACCCGCACGGCGAGCAGCCGCGCCCGGGGCCGTCCGCGAGCGGCCAGGGCGCGTTCCGCCCAGGCGAGGGCCGACTGCCGCCACGCCAGGTCGTCCCAGGGGGCCACCGCGTCCGGGTACTGCCCGCGGTCCACCGACGTCTCACCGTGCATCGCGCCATTCCACCACCGGGCCCAGCCGAGCCACCACGGAGTTTCACCGAGCGGCGGCGGACACGTGCCGGTGCCGCAGCGCCAGGGCTCAGGCGTACGTCCAGCGCCAGGCGTTCCCGCTGTAGGCGCACTTGATGCGCGTACCGGCCGCGTTCGTCGTCAGGGCGCCGTGGTCGCTGTTCCGGCAGAACTGGCCGGCGCTGTAGCAGTTCCCCGCGTTGGAGCGGATGGAACACGTGCTGGTCGCCGTGGAACCCCCGCCGCCGGAGCCGCCCGAGCCGCCGGACCCGGAGGACGTCGCCCTCGTGACGGTCGCCGTGACGGTCGGGCCCGGCACCTTCACGGTCTTCGTCTCGGTCACCGTGGGCGCCGGGGCGGGTGTGGCGGTCTCGGTCGCCGTGGCCGTGACGGTCACCGTGACCGTGGGCGCCGGCGCGGCGCTCGTCGCCGCCACGGTCGCCGGGTCGTCGCCGGACTGCGTACAGCCCACCGCCCCGAAGGCGAACAGGGCGATGCCGCCTATCCAGATCCGCTTGCGCCGGCTCAACACCTTGGCCATGTGGTCCCCCCACGTCTCGGCATACGCCACTTCGAGTGGAATGACGGTATTACTTCGGACGAGATGTGTGGGAATTGGGGAGAGGGAGTGATCCTATTGTGACCAACGAGCATGCGGTGTACGGGCGTCGCGTCCGGGTACGCCCCCGAAACCCGGTCGCGGCCCGGCCGCACGCCGCCTACGTTCGACGCCATGGCTGACGAAGGCTTCACGCATCCACGACTGGCCGCGCTCTACGATCCGCTCGACCCGGACCGCGGCGACCTCGACGCCTATCTGCGCATGGCGGAGGAGTTCGAGGCGCAACGCGTCCTGGACATCGGCTGCGGCACAGGCGTGTTCGCCCTTCTCCTGGCCGGCCGCGGCAAGGACGTCGTCGGCGTCGATCCCGCCCTCGCGTCCATCGACGTGGCGCGGGCCAAGCCGGGCGCCGAGCGCGTCCGCTGGCTCCACGGCGACGCGACGGCCCTCCCCCCGCTGCGCGTCGACCTCGCGACGATGACCGCGAACGTCGCCCAGGCCATCGCCGCCCCCGACGCCTGGCACGCGTCCCTGCGGGGAGCCCATGAGGCGCTACGCCCCGGCGGGCGCCTGGTCTTCGAGACGCGCGATCCGGCGCGGCGCGCCTGGGAGGAGTGGACCCCCGAGAACTCCCGCAGCGTGACCGAGGTCCCGGGCACCGGCCCGGTCGAGTCCTGGGTCGAGGTGACCGAGGTGGCCGGGCCCCTGGTCACGTTCCGCTGGACCTACCGGTTCGCGGCGGACGGAGACGTACTGACCTCGGACTCGACGCTGCGCTTCCGCGAGCGGGACGAGGTCGAACGGGACCTGCGCGCCCTCGGATACACGGTGGACGACATCCGCGACGCACCCGACCGTCCGGGCCGCGAGTTCGTCTTCGTGGCCCGGCGGGTCTGACCCGGGCCGCCGGCACCGGAGCCGCTGCCGGACCGGACCCCGTCCGTACGATGAACCCACCAACGGGGCGGGGGGAATCGGCATGCGGTGGGAGCGGAGAAGTGTCACCGGGCTCGGGCTGATCGTGGGCGGGCTCGTCGTCGGGGCGGTGGGGGTGGGGGTCATCGCCCTCGGGACCGGGGCGTTCGGGGTGGAGACGGAGACGTTCGGCGCGATCATCTGTGACTCCGTGTCCGTCAAGGGCGGGTCCGTGTGGCACTGCCGCGGCGAGAGCCCGGAGCAGGCCGCCGCCAATGAGGCGGCCCGGCGCAAGGCGGAGCTGGACGGGCTGCGCGGGGTCGACCATCTGGGGGTGCCCGAGGCGCCGCGGCGTACGGAGCTGATGTTCGTCCAGCATGACGGGCGGCGCGATCCGGACCGGGTGACGGCCTCGCACTCACCCGTCGGCGACCGCTGGATCGCCCACTCGGGCGGCGTCGTCGGCACGGGCGTGGGCGGGGTCGTCGTCGGTGGTGCGGGGATCGGGTGGGGGGTCTACCGGGTCCGGCCGCGCCGGGGGTGAGCCGGGCTCAGAGGTACGCCGCGTACGCGTCCAGCGTCCGCAGCACCTCCGGTTCGGCGGCCGGGGGCAGTTGGAGGACGACCTCCTCGATGCCCAGGTCCGCGTAGTGGGCCAGCTTGCCCGGGTCGGGGAGGACGGCGTACGGGACGACGTGGAGGCCCTCCGGGTCGCGGCCCGCCGCCTCCCAGGCGGTACGGAGCGCGGGGACGGACTCCGTGAGGCCCCGGCCGCCGATCGGGAGCCAGCCGTCCGCGGACTCCGCGATCTGCGCGAAGAGCCTGGGGCCCGCCGCGCCGCCGATCAGGGTGCGCGGGCCGGTCAGCGGGCCGCGCGGCTGCTGGTACGGCTTGGGGTGGGCGTGACTGGCCCGCACCGAGGCGAACTCGCCCTCGTACGCGGTCGGTTCCCGCTCCCACAGCGCGCGCATCAGCGCCAGCCGGTCGCGGCCCAGGCGTCGCCGCGTCGACCAGGTGACGCCGTGGTCGTCGGCCTCCTCGACGTTCCAGCCGTAGCCGATGCCCAGGGTGAAGCGGCCGGCGGAGAGGTGGTCGAGGGTGGCGACCTGCTTGGCCAGGTCGATGGGGTCGTGCTGGGCGATCAGCGTGATGCCGGTGCCCAGGGCCAGCCGCTCGGTCACCGCGGCGGCCTGGGCGAGGGCGACGAACGGGTCCAGGGTGCGGCCGTACTCGCGGGGCAGGTCGCCGCCCGCCGGGTAGGGGGTCTCCCTGTTCACCGGGATGTGGGTGTGCTCGGGCAGGAAGAGCCCGGCGAACCCGCGCTGTTCGAGCTGGTGCGCGAGCCGCACCGGGGTGATGGTCTCGTCGGTGAGGAAGATCGTGGTGGCGATCCGCATACGAAGGCACCTCCGTCGTTGTCGCGTGACCGTTCCAACGTAAGCCGTCCGGGGCGGGAAGCCCCGGCCCGCTACGGGCGGACCGGAGACCCTGCCGGAGACCGGTCATTTAGGTTAGGCTCACCTAATCAACGTCGAGCAATACCGAGCGGAGGGGGCACGGCTGTGGGACACGGCTGGGAGGGCGTCGTCCTCAAGCTCATGCGCGGACGCGACTTCACGTTCACCGTGACCGCGGCGGAACAGCTCACCGACGGCTTCCGGCGCGTGAGCGTCACCGATGGCGGGCTCCTCGCCGCGACCGGCGGGGCGCACCCGACGATGTGGGTGCGCCTCTGGTTCGAGCGGCACGGCAAACCGCACCAGCGCGCCTACACCCTGGTCGATCCCGACCCGCAGGCGGGGACGTTCAGCCTGGACTTCGCCCTGCACGAGGGGCCCGCGACCGACTGGGCCCGTGCCGCCGCGCCGGGCGACACGATCGACGCCACTCTCCAGGGCACCGGCTTCGCCCTGCCCGAACCGGCCCCGTCCCGGCTCTTCGTCATCGGAGACCCGGCGTCGCTGCCCGCCATCAACTCCCTGCTCGCCGCGGCCCCGGGGACCCCGGCCACCATCTGGTACGAGAGCGCACCGGGAACGGACGACGAGCCGCCACTGCGCCTGGACCACGCCCACCACACGCTCCACCGGGTGGACAGGCACGGCCGGGGCGGCGAACTGATCGACGCGGTCCGTTCCACGCTGCCGCGCCTGCTGGGCGACGACCCATCCGACGCGTACGTCTGGATCGCCTGCGACACGGCGACGACCAGGTCCCTGTCGGGGTACGTGCGCAGGGAGCTGGCAGTCCCCAAAGAGCGCGTCCACGCGCTGGGTTACTGGCGGGCGGGCTGAACCCGGCACTCGCCCTCCACCACCGGAGCCCTCAGCCTCCCCGCGCACCCCCGCTGCTGCACCACCGCGAGCCCCGCGACCACCGCTCCCAGCGCCAGCCACCCCACCGGCCCGGCGGCCATCACCACGCCCGTCAGGAGCGGCGGGCCCGCCGACTTCTGGATGGACTGGGACATGCCGGCCACCCCCAGGTACGCGGCCCGTTCGTCCGGCGGGGACAGGAGTACGGCCAGCTCCCACGAGCTGACCGAGCGCATCAGCTCGGCCATCGTGACCAGGACGGCCGCGGCGAGCAGGACAGTGGCCGCCGCCCAGGTACCGCAGCCGGTGGCGACGGCCGGCAGGGCGCAGCAGACGAACATCAGGGCCCCGTACAGCAGCACCGCCCGCACCGCCTTGCGCGGGCCCTCGGCCCTTCGGGAGACGGCCAGTTGGAGTGCGACGACGAGCACGGTGTTGATGACGAGGAAGGCCGGTACGAGGGCGTGCGGGGCGGAGGTGCGGTTGACGAGCCACAGGGGGAGGCCGACCGCGAGGACCGAGTCGTCCAGGTTCATGGGGATGTCCAGCAGCACGAAGCGGAGGTAACCCCGGTCCCGCCAGGGGCTCTTGGGGCGGGGGGCGGGGGTCGCGTCGTCGGGTACGGGCGCGGCGCGTGCCACCTCCCGCGTCCGGCCGGCCGGTTCGCCCGTGCGCCACACCAGCGCGGCGGCGACGACGAAGGAGAGGGCGTTGCCGAGGATCAGGGCGCGGTAGGCGTCCGTGGTGCCGATGGCCAGGCCGATGGCGGCGAGTCCGGCGCCGACCCCGTATCCGGCGTTCGCCGCACTGCGCGACAACGCCTGGTAGGCGACGCGGCGTTCGCCGGCCGCGCGGGTGGCGAACAGCATCTCCAGGGTCTTGGCCGCCCGGTCGCCCAGATAGGTCACCGCGACCACCACGAGCAGCGCGCCGAAGCTCGTACAGAGCAGTACCAGCGTGAGCGTCACCAGCCGCAGCAGGTGGCAGCCGATGAGCAGCGGGCGCACCGGGAAGCGGCCGGCCAGGCGGCCGGCGAGGGGTGAGCCCGCGATGCCCGCGACACCGGCCGTGCCCAGCAGGACGCCGATCTGCTGGGCGCTGAGGTGGGTGACGAAGGTGAGGTAGAGGACCGAGGACGCCGCCCACAGGCCGGAGCCGGTGCGGTCGACGGCCAGGGCGAGCAGCATGATCCGGGCGTCCCGGCCGCCCGGTGGGTTGCGTAGCTGGGCGATCAGACCCGGGCCGCGCTTCGTCGCCCTCGCCGTCCTCGCCGCCCCGCGTGTGCCCGCCCCTGCGCGTCGCACCGCCGCCCACCCCCAGGTATCTCGACATCAAGAGATCAATAGACCTGGGGAAGCCTGCCGGGTTACTCTCTCGATGTCAAGATACTTGATGGCGAGATAATGGGTTCTCTCACCCCGGCCAGACGATCGACTGCACCTCGCTGTACGCGTGCAGCGCGTACGAGCCCACGTCCCGGCCGACGCCGCTCCGTTTGAACCCGCCGAACGGCGCCTCCATGTTCCGGCCGATCGTGTTCACGCCCACCCCGCCGGCCCGCAGCCGGCGGGCCACCCGGAAGGCGCGGGCCACATCGCCGGACCAGACGTAGTCGATCAGCCCGTAGTCGCTGTCGTTGGCCAGCGCAATGCCCTCCTCCTCGTCGTCGAAGGGGACCACCACCACGACCGGGCCGAAGATCTCCTCGCGCACCACCCGCATGTCCGGGGTGCAGTCCGCCAGCAGGGTCGGGGCGACGTAGAAGCCCCGGCCCGTGGGGTCGGGCCGTTCGCCGCCCGTGACGATCCGGGCCCCCTCCTTGCGGCCGAGCTCCACGTACGACTCGACACGGTCGCGATGGGCGGCGGAGATGACCGGACCGACGACCGTGCCCTTCACCGCCGGGTCGCCGACCTTCAAGTGACCTGCGTACGCGGCCAGTTGGGCGATCAGCGCGTCCTGGACGCCCCGCTGGACCAGGACGCGGGTCGGAGCCGTACAGATCTGTCCGCTGTAGAACGAGAACGTCGTACCGATCCCCGCGACCGCCGCGCCCAGGTCCGCGTCCTCGAAGACGAGGGCCGCCCCCTTGCCGCCCAGCTCCATCAACTGCCGTTTCATGGAACGGCCGCAGACCTCCGCGATCCGCTGCCCGACCGCCGTGGAGCCGGTGAAGCTCACCATGTCCACGTCCCCGGCGTCGACGGCCGCCTCCCCCACCTCCGGGGCCGAGCCGCTGACGACGTTGACGACACCCGGCGGGACGCCCGCCTCGGCCAGCGCCTCGGCCATCCGGTAGACGGAGAGCGGGTCCTGCGGGGCCGGCTTCACGACGACGGTGTTGCCCATGGCCAGCGCGGGGGCGATCTTGCCCGCCGGGTTGGCCCAGGGGTTGTTGTACGAGGTGACGCACGTGACGACGCCGACCGGCTGGCGTACGGCCAGCGCGCCGAAGATCCCGGCCCGGCCCATCGGACCGGCCTCGTTGATCTGCGGCGCGACCGCCTCCTCGACGGGTTCGAGCGCCCCCTTCGCGTACCGCCGGAACCGGGCCGCGCCCACGGCGACCTGCATCCCCCGGGCCGTCGCGGTGGTGGCGCCGCTCTCCGCGCGGGCGAGGTCCGCGAGGGCGGCGGAGTCCCGCTGGATCAGGCCGGCCGCGCGGTCGAGGATCGCGGCGCGTTCCCCGGGGCGGGTCCGGGACCAGGAGGCGAAGGCGGCACGGGCGGCGGCCGCCGCCTCGTACACCTGCGCCCGGCTCGCCTCGGGGGCGAGGCCCACGGTCTCCTCGGTGGCCGGGTCGGTCACCTCGTAGTGGCCGCCGGCCGGTTCGGTCCACTCGCCGTCGATGAACAGGCGCTGGGGCGCGTTCGTCACCGGGTGCTCACCGTCCTGGTGTCGCGGCCCGAGCGCAGCACCGTGCCCGGAACGGCCCCGGTCACCTTGTCGTCGCGCAGGGTCTCCACCCCGTTGACCCGGACCGACACGATCCCGAGCGCCTTGGAGTCGAGCCGGGGGCTGTCGCCCGGCAGGTCGTGGACGAGGGTCGCCGGGCCCGCGTCGACGCGCTCGGGGTCGAAGAGGACGAGGTCGGCGTGGAAGCCCTCCTCGACCCGGCCGCGTTCCCGCAGGCCGAAGAGGCGCGCCGGGTCGTCGGTGAGCATCTGCACCGCCCTCTCCAGCGCCACGAGCTTCCGGCCGCGCAGGCAGTCCCCGAGGAAGCGGGTCGTGTAGGGGGCGCCGCACATCCGGTCCAGGTGCGCGCCCGCGTCCGAGCCGCCGAGCAGCACGTCCTCGTGGTCCCAGGTCTCCCTGCGCAGCGCCCAGGAGGCCGGGTCGTTGTCGGTGGGCATCGGCCACAGCACCGTACGCAGCTCGTCGGCGGCGCAGATCTCGACCAGGCAGTGGAAGGGGTCCTGGCCGCGCTCGGCCGCGATGTCCTTCACGACCCGGCCGGTCAAGCCCTCGTTGGCCGCGCTGTAGGTGTCGCCGATGACATACCGGCCGAAGTCCGCGAGGCGCCGGAAGACACCGGCCTCCTTGCTGTCGGCGCGGCGCAGCATCCCGGCACGGGTGTCCGCGTCCCGCAGCCGCTCGATGCGTTCGGGTACGGGCAGGGCGAGGATGTCGCCCCAGCCGGGGATCAGGTTGAGCGCGCAGAACGTGCCGAGCGACATGTTCATCGGGGTCAGGATCGGCATGGTCAGCGCGACGACCCGGCCTCCGGCCCGGCGGGCCCGCTCGCTGGGCACGAGCTGACGCGGTACGCGTGCGGGGACGGCGGCGTCGATGGTCAGCACGTTCCAGTTCAGCGGGCGCCCGGCGGCGGCCGTCATGTCCACGAGCAGGTCGATCTCCTCGTCGGCGAACTGGTCCAGGCAGCCCGCGACGATCGCCTCGATCTGCGTGCCCTCGTGCTCGCCGACGGCCCGGCAGAGCGCGAGCAGTTCCTCCGGCAGCGCGTGCCGGGACGCGACGGGCCGGCCGTCGCCGTCGGAGTGGGTCGAGGACTGCGTGGTGGACAGCCCCCACGCCCCGGCGGCCATCGCGTCGTGGAACAGCGCCAGCATGGCGTCCATCTGCTCGGGCGTCGGCTGCCCGCCGATCGCGTCCGCGCCCATGACGTGGCGGCGCAGGGCGCAGTGCCCGACCATGAACCCGGCGTTGACGGCGATCCGGCCCTCCAGCGCGTCGAGGTACTCCCGGAATCCGGACCAGGTCCAGTCGACTCCCTCTTCCAGCGCCTTGAGGGCCATGCCCTCGACCCGCGCCATCATGCGCCGCGTGTAGTCGGCGTCCTCGGGGCGGTCCGGGTGCAGCGGGGCCAGCGTGAACCCGCAGTTGCCTCCGGCGACGGTGGTGACGCCGTGGTTCATCGAGGGCGTGGCGTACGGGTCCCAGAACAGCTGCGCGTCGTAGTGCGTGTGCGGGTCGACGAAGCCGGGCGCGAGGACGAGCCCATGGGCGTCCTCGCTGGTCACCGCCTCCTCGGTGACGGTGCCCGGCTCCACGATGACGGCGATGCGGCCGTCGCGCACGCCGACGTCAGCCGGGTAGGAGGGCCCGCCCGTGCCGTCCACGACGGTCGCTCCGCGGATGAGGTGGTCGAGCATGGCGGGGTCCCTTCCTGTCCTGTGGTGTGGTGTGCGGGGGGGGGTGCCGCGGGTGTGATGTGCGCGGGGCGCCGCGGGTGTGGTGTGCGCCGGGGCGCCGCGGGTGTGATGTGTGCGGGGCGCCGCGGGTGTGATGTGTGCGGGGCGCCGGGGGTGTGGTGTGCGCCGGGGTGCGTACGGCCGCGGTACGCACCCCGGCCGGCGAGCGACGGACCGGGATGCCGCCGCCCGTTCGGGGATCTCCGGGAGGAGCGGGGTACGGGGGCAGCGCCCCCGCGACTACGCCGCGTCCCGGAACCGGGACGTCCGGTGGACCGGGTCCGTGTCGATCGCCGGAATCACGTGCTCCCCGATCAGCCGGATCGACTCAAGCGTGTCCTCGCGCCCGATCCCGATCGGCAGGCCGAAGCTCAGCTGGTCCGCCCCCGCCCGCTCCCACCTGCGGCACTGGGCCAGCACCTCGTCCGGGTCGCCGCAGATCATCAGCTCCTCGGCGATCAGCAGCTCGATGATCTCCTCGGTGTACTCGGGCAGCAGCTCGGGCCACTCCGGGATGCCCTCGGGGCGGGGGAACGTGTCGTGGTAGCGGAACAGCAGCGACTGGAGGTAGTTGAGCCCGCCGCCGACCGCGATCTCGACCGCCTTCGCATGGGTCTCCGCGCAGATCGCGGTGGAGGTGACCATGACGTTGTCGTTGACGAAGTCACCGACCGGATCGGCGTCCTTGACGGCGCTCTTGTAGGAGTCGACGACCCACTCCATGTCGGAGACCTTCTGCACGCTGAAGCCCAGCACACCGAGCCCACGCCTTCCGGCCATCGCGTACGAGGACGGCGAGCCGGCCGCGTACCACATCGCCGGGTGGGACTTCCCGTACGGCTTGGGCAGGATCTTGCGCGGCGGGAGCGACCAGTGCTTGCCCTGGAAGCCGACGTACTCGTCCTGGAGCCACATCTTGGGGAACTCGGCGATGGTCTCCTCCCACAACTCCTTGGTGTGGTTCATGTCGGTGATGCCCGGCATGAACCCGAGGATCTCGTGGCTGCCCGCCCCGCGCCCGGAGCCGAATTCGAAGCGGCCCTCGGAGAGGTGGTCGAGCATGGCGACCTTCTCCGCGACCTTGACCGGGTGGTTGACCGGGGCGAGCGGGTTGAAGATGCCGGAGCCGAGGTGGATGCGCTCGGTCGCGTGGGCGAGGTAGCCCAGGTAGACGTCGTTGGCGGAGAGGTGCGAGTACTCCTCCAGGAAGTGGTGCTCGGAGGCCCAGGCGTACTTGAAGCCGGACTTGTCCGCCTGGATGACGTACTCGGTCTCCTCGATCAGCGCCTTGTGCTCTGCCCCGGGGTCCGCCTGGGCCCGCGCGGCGGGCACGTACCCCTGTACAAAGAGCCCGAATTCCAAGGGGGTTCACCGTCCTCAATCGTTTCTGACGCATCGTCAGATCGTGATGTGCGTCCGACTGTTCCACCGGGGCCGGGGCCAGTCAATAGCTGACGCATCGTCAGACGAGGCTGACGCCGGCCAGCCAGCCGCCGTCGATGACGAACGGCTGGCCGGTGATGTACGAGGAGTCGTCCGAGGTCAGGAAGAGGGCGAGCGCCGCCACCTCCTCGGGCCTGCCGATCCGGCCGAGCGGCACGAGCTTGCGGTAGAGCGCGTCCACCGCCTCCTTGGTCTCCTCCGGGTCCGCGTCCGGGTCCAGCGCCGCCGGGTTGGTCATCGCGGTGTCCACCGCACCCGGGCACAGCGCGTTGACCCGGACCCCCTTGGCCGCCAGCTCCACCGCCGCCACCCGGGTCAGCCCCAGCACGGCGTGCTTGCTCGCCGCGTACGCGCCGACGAACGCCATCCCGGTGAGCCCGGTGTACGAGGAGGTGTTGACGATCGTGCCGCCCCCGGCCTCCGCGATCAGCGGCGCGACGGTCCTGATCCCGAGGAACGCCCCCACCTGATTGACCTGCACCACCTGCTGGAACTCCTCCAGCGGCGTGCCCACCAGCTCGTTGAAACGCAGGATGCCCGCGTTGTTGACCAGCCCGTCGATCTTCCCGAAGGCACCCCGCGCGGCGGCGACGGCGGCCTGCCAGTCCTCCTCCCGGCGCACGTCCAGGTGGACGTAGAGCGCGGACTCCTCCCCCAGCTCCTTCGCGAGCGCCGCGCCCTGCTCGTCCAGCACGTCGGCGATCACCACCTGGGCGCCCTCGGCGGCGAAGAGCCGCGCCTCCTGTTCGCCCTGCCCGCGCGCGGCCCCGCTGATCAGCACGGTCCGTCCGTCCAGCTTGCCCATGACCTGACTCCTACCTGTCGGGGTTGTCGAGGTGAGGTGCGACTTCGGCGGCGAACGCCGCCATCTGATCGGTCAGTTCGCTCACGCCCCGGCTGCGGAAGCGCACCTGGATCTGGTGGACGCCCATCGCGGCGTACGCGCGCAGCGAATCGGCGAGGGCCTCCGGCTTCCCGCTGAGCGTGCGCCGCCCGACGGACCAGCCGGGCTCCCCCACGTACAGCGGTTCGGTGATGGCCCCGACGGTGATCGGCCCGGCCACCCCCGCCTCCGCGCGGAGCGCGTGCAGCCGGGCGATCTGCGCGGGCAGCCGGTCCCGGGGATCGCCCTGCGGCAGCCAGCCGTCCCCCCGCACGGCGGCCCGGCGCAGCGCGGCGGGCGAGGAGCCGCCCACCCAGAGCGGCACCCGTTCCTGGGCGGGGCGGGGCAGCTGCCCCAGCCCGCCGAAGGCGTACCGCTCCCCCGCGAACTCCGGGTACTCCTCGGGCCCGAGCGCGGCCCTGAGCGCGTCGATGCTCTCGTCGAGCACGGCCCCGCGCCCGTCGAAGTCCGCCCCGAGCGCCTCGAACTCCTCGCGCACATGACCGGCCCCGACGCCGAGGATCAGCCGGCCGCCGCTGAGGTGGTCGAGGGTGGCGTACTGCTTGGCGGTGGCCAGCGGATGGCGGAGCCCGACGACGGCGACATGGCTCATCAGCAGGACGCGCTCGGTGACCCCGGCGAGGAAGGCGAGGGTGGCCACCGGGTCGTACCAGACGGTTCCCATGCCCGCCGCGAGCCGGCGCGGGACGGCGACGTGGTCGCAGCCGGCGATGTAGGCGAAGCCGGTCCGGTCGGCGGTGCGGGCGATCGCGGCGAGGTCGGCCGGGGTGGCCCCGGCCTCCCACGGCTCGGCGAAGAGGGCACTCTGCGACTGGATGGGCAGCTGCATCCCGTACGACAGCGGCCCGGTGAGCGGTATCGGCACCGTACGACCCCTTCCCCTTGACCTGACGGCCCGTCACGTGAGGGCCGCGGGGGGCCATCGTCGTATCTGACGGGTCATCAGGCAAGGGGGAGGGGCGAACCGGGCGGGCGGCCTACTCGGGGTCGCGGGCGAACCGCGCCCTGGTCCAGAAGTGGCCGAGGACGGCCAGATCGGCACACCAGGCCACGGCGAGCCGGCCGTTGTGACCGATCTCCGTACCGAGCAGCAGGCCGCGCAGGGTCTCGATGGCCGGCGTGAAGGGCTGGTACTCGGCGACCGGCCGGAACCAGCCGGGCATCCGCCTGGAGAACATGGCCCGGTTCCTGGACCACGTCTCCGAGGCCGTGGCCCGCGCGGCGGAGCAGGCCCGCGACCTCCTCCACACGCAGCCGGGCACACCGCCCCCCGACGCCCCGGCCTGACCGCGCTCCCGGCGGCCGGGAACGCGGTCAGGGCGCCGGGGACGCGCCCGGGACGCGTCCGGGACGCGTCCGGGACGCGTCCGGGGCGCGTCCGGGGCGCCGGCGGCCGGAGGCACCCCCCTCATTTCCGCCACAGCCCCCTCACTTGCGGTACAGCTCCTCGATCTCCGCCGCGAAGTCCCGCGCGATGGCGTCCCGCTTCAGCTTCAGCGACGGCGTGAGGTGCCCGCCCTCCTCGGTGAAGTCCACCGGCAGGACCGTGAACTTGCGGATCGACTCGGCCCGGGAGACGAGCCGGTTGGCCTCGTCCACCGCGCGCTGGAGCGCCGTGCGCAGCTCCTCGTCGTGGACGAGTTCGCGCATCGGGACGTCCTGCTTCTTGCGCATCTGCCGCCAGTGCGCGAGCCCGTCCGGTTCCAGGGTGATCAGGGCGGTGATGAACGAGCGGTTGTCGCCGACCACCATGCACTGGCTGACCAGCGGGTGGGCGCGCAGCCAGTCCTCCAGCGGGGCCGGGGTGACGTTCTTGCCGCCCGAGGTGATGATGATGTCCTTCTTGCGGCCGGTGATCGTGAGGTAGCCGTCCTCGTCGAGCGCGCCGAGGTCTCCGGTGGGGAACCAGCCGCCGTCGAGCACGGACACGGCCTCGCCGCGCTCGGTGTCCCAGTAACCCCGGAACACCTGCCCGCCGCTGAGCAGCACCTCGCCGTCGTCGGCTATCCGGACGGCGGTGCCGGGCATCGGCCAGCCGACCGTGCCCAGCCGGGGCTTGAGCGGCGGGGTGACGGTGGCGGCGGCGGTGGTCTCGGTCAGGCCGTAGCCCTCGAAGATCTCGATGCCGGCGCCCGCGTAGAACGCGGCGAGCCGGCGGCCCAGCGGGGAGCCGCCGCAGATCGCGTACCGGACGTGGCCGCCGAGCGCGGCCCGGATGCGGCGGTAGACCAGCGGGTCGTACAGGGCGCGGGCGGCCCGCAGCCCGAGGCCGGGGCCCGGCCCCGTGCCGTGTTCGGCGGCCTCGACGGCCTGGCCGTAGCGCTGGGCGATCCGGGCGGCCCGGTCGAAGGAGGAGGCGCGGCCCATCTTCTCGGCGGTGGCCCGGCCGGTGTTGTAGACCTTCTCCAGGACGTACGGGATGGCCAGCAGGAACGACGGTTTGAACCCGGCCAGGTCGGCGAGCAGGTCCTCGGTCCGGATCGAGGGGGCGTGGCCGAGGCGGACCCGGGCGCGCAGGCAGCCGATCGCGACCATCCGGCCGAAGACGTGCGACAGCGGCAGGAACAGCAGCGTGGACGCGGGGTATTTGCTGACCGACTTGAAGACCGGGTGCAGCAGCTCGATCGCGTTGTCGACCTCGGCGAAGAAGTTGCCGTGGGTCAGCACGCACCCCTTGGGGCGGCCCGTGGTGCCGGAGGTGTAGATGAGGGTGGCCGGGGTCTCCGGCTCCAGGGTGGCGCGGCGGGCGGCGACGGCGTCGTCCGGGAGGTCCTTGCCGAGCTTCTTCAGCCGGCCGAGCGCGCCCGTGTCGAACTGCCAGAGGTGGGCGAGGTCGCCGAGCTGCTTGCGTTCCTGACTGATGATCCGGCCCTGGTCGGCGGACTCGACGGCGCAGGCGACGGCCCCGGAGTCCTGGAGTATCCAGCGGGCCTGGAAGGCGGAGGAGGTCGGGTAGATGGGGACGGTGACCAGCCCTGCGGCCCAGGCGGCGAAGTCGAGCAGCGTCCACTCGTACGTCGTACGGGCCATGATCGCGATGCGGTCGCCGCCGCGCAGGCCCTCGGCGATCAGGCCCTTGGCGACGGCGAGCACCTCGGCGGCGAACTCGGCCGCCGTCACGTCCTGCCAGCTGCCGTCGGCCTGTTTGCGGCTGAGGACGGCGTCGGCGGGGGCCTCGCGGGCGTTGTCGAACGGTATCTCGGCGAGCGAGCCGCGCCGGACGGGCGGGGCGAACGCCGGTACGGAGACCTGCCGGACGGTGCCGTCGGCGTCCCGGACCTTGGCCGGCTCGACCAGGACGGGGACGGCGGGTGCGGGGGACGGGGCGGGTGGCGTGGACACGAGCGGCTCCTCGGCATCGGGGTCGGGCGGTTCACTGCGACCGGCGGGTGGTGGCCGGCTGGTTCTCGTACGAGGTGCGGAGGGGGGCGGCGGCCCCCGGCGTGCGTGCGGGGGGGGCGACGGCCCCCCGGTGTGCGTGCGCGTACGGCCGGCGCCGGGACGACGCCAACCGGTACGTGCGTCCGCGCCCGGCGCCCGGACGGCCGGATGGTGCGGGCCCGGCCGGATGGTGCGGGCCCCGTACGGTCGACGCCGGCCCGGCCGGATCGTGCGGGCCCGGCCGGTGGCCGGAGGGTGCTGGTGCGCCCGGCGGGGGCGGACCCGGCGCGCGGTCCCGCCGCGCACCGCTCACGCCCTCGCGGGGCGCGTCCTCACACGCGTTCGAGGATGGCCGTGACGCCCTGGCCGCCCGCCGCGCAGATCGAGATCAGGCCCCGGCCCGGCGCGTCCCGCTCCGCGAGGAGCTTGGCCAGCGTGGCGACGATCCGGGCGCCCGTCGCGGCGAACGGGTGCCCGGTGGCGAGGGAGGACCCCGCCACGTTGAGCCGGTCCCGGTCGACGGGCGCGAGCCCCCGCTTCTCCCAGGCGGCCAGCGTGGCCAGCACCTGGGAGGCGAACGCCTCGTGGATCTCGAAGAGGTCGAAGTCCTCGATGCCGAGCCCGGCCCGCTCCAGCATCCGGGGCACCGCGTACGCGGGCGCCATCAGCAGCCCGTCCTCGCCGCCCACGTAGTCGACGGCGGCCGTCTCGTACAGGGACAGATACGCCTGCGGCTCCAGACCGTGCCGCTCGGCCCACTCCTCGCTCGCCAGCAGCACGGTCGCGGCGCCGTCCGTGAGCGGGGTCGAATTGCCCGCGGTCATCGTCGCGTCCGGGTGGTCCATGCCGAACACCGGCTTCAGCGTGGCGAGTTTCTCCACGGTGGAGCCGGGGCGCAGGTTCTGGTCCCGGTCCAGGCCGAGGTACGGGACGACGAGGTCGTCCAGGAAGCCCCGCTCGTACGCGGCGGCGAGCCGCTGGTGACTGGTGGCGGCGAGGAGGTCCTGATCGGCGCGGGCGACGTCCCACTGCCGGGCGGTGACCGCCGCGTGGTCGCCCATCGAGAGACCGGTGCGGGGCTCGGCGTTGCGCGGGATGTCGGGGACGAGGTGCCGGGGCCGTACGCCCGTGAGGGCCTTCGCCCGGCCGCCCGCCGACTTCGCCCGCCGGGCCGACAGCAGCAGCCTGCGCAGCTCGTCGTTGACGCCGAGCGGCGCGTCGCTCGTGGTGTCCGTACCGCCCGCGACGGCCGAGTCGATGGCCCCGAGCATGATCTTGTTGGCGGCGGCGATCACCGCCTGGAGGCCGGTGCCGCAGGCCTGCTGGACGTCGTACGCGGGGGTGCGCGGGTCGAGCCGCGAGCCGAGCACGGTCTCGCGGGCCAGGTTGAAGTCGCGGCTGTGCTTGAGCACCGCGCCCGCGGCGAACTCGCCGACCGTCTCCCCCTGGAGCCCGAACCGCTCGACGAGCCCGTCCAGCGCGGCGGTCAGCATCTGCTGGTTGGACGCCTGTGCGTACGGCCCGTCGGAGCGGGCGAAGGGGATGCGGCTGCCGCCGATGACCGCGACCCGGCGGGGCTGCGGGAGTGCGAGGGGGATCAACTCGACCAACTCATCTCGACCAACTCCTGACTCTTGAGTAACCTTACTCTGGAGTAAATCTACGACCGAGCAGGGAGTCTGGACAATGGCCGACCGCTATCTGCACCTGACCGGCACGGCACCCGGCAAGTTCCTCACCCGGAAGCTCGGCCTCCCCCAGCCCGCGCGACTGCGCCGCTGGACCCCGGAGACCCCGGCGCTCACCGGCCCGGTCCTCCACCTCACCGCCGGGCAGTCCGCCGTCACCCGGGAGCTTGCCGCGGTCCTCGCCGCGACCGGCCTGGAGGTCGCCGCGCGCGCCGACCGGCCGGCCGCGCTCGTGCTGGACGCGACGGCCGTCGACACCGCCGCCGGGCTCGCCGCCGTCCACGCGGCCCTGCACCCGGTCGTGCGCTCGCTCGCCCCGGGCGGCCGGGTCGTCGTCCTCGGGGTGCGGCCGTCCCCGGACGACCACCACCAGGCCGCCGCCCAGCAGGCGCTTGAGGGGTTCGTGCGCTCCCTCGGCAAGGAGATCGGCAGGGGCGCAACCGTACAGCTGGTGCGCATCGCCCCCGGAGCCGTCGCCGCCGCCGGCTCCACGCTGCGCTTCCTGCTCTCGCCCCGGTCCGCGTACATCAGCGGCCAGGTCATCGAGGTCACCGACACCGCCCCCGACCCGGTCGCCGACTGGGCCGCACCGCTGGCCGGCCGCACCGCCCTGGTCACCGGCGCGGCCCGGGGCATCGGCGCCTCCGTCGCCTCGGTCCTGGCCCGCGACGGCGCCCGGGTCATCTGCCTGGACATCCCGCAGGCCCAGGAGGACCTGGTGCGCACCGCCGACCGCCTCGGCGCCACCGCGCTCCCGCTGGACATCACGGCCGACGACGCGGCCGAACGCATCGCGGCCGCCGCCCCCGACGGGCTCGACATCCTCGTCCACAACGCCGGCATCACCCGCGACCGACGGCTCGCCAACATGCCCGCCGAGCGCTGGGCCTCGGTCATCGACGTCAACCTCGACAGTGTCCTGCGCACCACCGACGCCCTGCTGAAGGCCGGCACGGTCAACCGGGGCGGCCGGATCGTCGCCACCGCCTCCATCGCGGGCATCGCCGGCAACAACGGCCAGACCAACTACGCGGCCAGCAAGGCCGGCATCATCGGCCTCGTCCGCTCCCTGGCCCCGCGCGCCGCCGCAGACCACGGCGTCACGGTCAACGCGGTCGCCCCCGGCTTCATCGAGACGAAGATGACCGCGGCCGTCCCCCTCTTCATCCGTGAGGCGGGCCGCCGCATGAACTCCCTGGCGCAGGGCGGCCTCCCGGTCGACGTCGCCGAGACCACCGCCTGGTTCGCCCAGCCCGCGTCGGCGGCCGTCAACGGCCAGGTCGTCCGGGTCTGCGGCCAGAGCCTGCTGGGGGCGTGACCCCGTGCCGAGCCTGACCCTCTCGCTGGCCCGGGGCGCCGCCACCTCCCCGTTCAAAAGGGCCGGACGGCCGGGCGCCGCCCTCCCCGCCGACCGCCTCCACCTGCCGGCCGCCCCCGTCGCACCCGGCCCGCTGGCCGCGTACCGGACGATCTGCGGCTTCCCGGCGGCCGGCCCGCTGCCGGTCACCTACCCGCACGTCCTGGCGTTCCCGCTCGCCATGCGGCTGATGACCCGGCGCGACTTCCCGCTCCCGGTCACCGGCCTCGTCCACACCTGGATCGAGATCACCGCCCACCGCACCCTCCACCCGGAGGACCGGCTCGAACTCACGGTGTACGCGCAGGAGTTGGCCCCACACCGACGCGGCACGGAGGTCACGGTGGTGACCGAGGCGCGCGTCCGTGGCGAGCTGGTCTGGGAGTCCCGCAGCGGCTACCTCTCCCGCCACGCGACGGCCGGCGACCGGCCCGCACCCCAGCCCCCGGCCCCCGGACTCCCCGCCGTCACCGAGTGGCGGCTGCCCGCGAACCTCGGCCGGCGCTACGGCGCCGCCTCCGGCGACCGCAACCCGATCCACCTCTACCCGCTCACCGCCCGGCTGTTCGGCTTCCCCCGGGCCATCGCCCACGGCATGTGGACCGTCGCCCGCTGCCTGGCCGAAGCACCCGAACCGGCCCTGCTCCGCACGGTACGGGCCGACTTCCGCGCCCCCGTCCTGCTGCCCGGCACGGTCACCTACGCCACGGACGGCACGGCGTTCCAACTGCGCGGCGGCGGGGACGGCGAGCGCGTCCACCTCACGGGGACGGCCGGCACCGGCTAGTGCCTGTCCGGCCACCTGGGGCCTGTCTTCGAACTGCCGTCTGCCGGGCGACGACGGCAGTTCGAAGACAGGCCCCAGGTGTATCGCCCTGTCCGGCGGATCTTCGCGGAGGCCCCGCGAAGATCCGCCGGACAGGGCGATACACCTAGACGCCCTCCGCCGGCAGCTGCCAGGGCCGCCCGTTCATCAGGTTCTCCAGCCCCGCCCAGGCGAAGTTCATCAAGGTGGCCGCCGCCTCCCTGGCCGAGACGCCCGGGGTCTCGTTGGCCCAGCCGGCCAGCGCCTCCGCCGCGCCCACCAGCGCCTGCGCGAGGCCCGCCACGTCCCGGTCCGGGAGCGCCGGGTCGTGGTGCGCCTCACGGGCGGCGGCCCCGATCAGGCCCGTCACGAAGGCGACGATCTCCTCGCGCATGACGTTGACCTCGGTGGCGAACGGCTCCCCGTGCGTCCGCGCCTGCCGGTACAACACCGCCCAGCCGTCCGGGTTCTCCGCGGTGTGCGTGAAGAACGCCCGCAGCCCGGCCCAGAGTTGCCGGTCGGCCGGCAGCCCCGGCTCGACGCCCGCCTGGACCGCGGCGAGCAGCGCCTGCGCCTCGCGCCGGATGCACGCGGTGAACAGCTCGTCCTTGGAGTTCAGATACAGGTAGACCAGCGGTTTGGACACCCCGGCCAGCTCGGCGATCTCGTCCATCGAGGCGGCCCGGTACCCCCGCTGCCCGAACGTCTGCACCGCGGCGTCCATCATCTGCCGCTCACGCACCGCACGCGGCATCCGCTTGTTCCTCACAGCACCCACGTCGACTTCCTCCCTCCCCCGCAGCACTACTCCCGGGTAAGGGTACGGGGCCGCGCCCCGGCCCCGCCGTACCGAGCGCGGAACGCACGAGGGCCCCTCCTCCGCGAGGGAGAAGGGGCCCACAGGCGCGAGGGTCGGTCCGGGGCGGTCAGGCCGCGACCGGCACGCGCTCCGGCTCGGAGTCGCGCACGTCGGCGTCATCGACCGGGGAGGCCGAGGCCGAGTTGTACGCGTCGTGGTCGAGGATCTTCTCGCGCGCCGAGACGATCACCGGGACGAGCGCCTGGCCCGCGACGTTCGTCGCGGTCCGCATCATGTCCAGGATCGGGTCGATGGCCATCAGCAGGCCGACGCCCTCCAGCGGGAGGCCCAGGGTCGACAGGGTCAGCGTCAGCATGACCGTCGCGCCGGTCAGACCGGCGGTGGCCGCCGAACCGATGACCGAGACGAACGCGATCAGGATGTAGTCACCGATGCCCAGCTGCACGTCGAAGATCTGCGCGATGAAGATCGCGGCGAGCGCCGGGTAGATCGCGGCGCAGCCGTCCATCTTGGTGGTGGCGCCGAACGGGACGGAGAAGGAGGCGTACTCCTTCGGGACGCCGAGGCGCTCGGTGACCTTCTGGGTGACCGGCATGGTGCCGACCGAGGAGCGCGAGACGAAGCCCAGCTGGATCGCGGGCCAGGCGCCCTTGAAGAACTGGAGCGGGCTGACCTTGGCGACGGTGGCGAGCAGCAGCGGGTAGACGCCGAACATCACCAGGGCGCAGCCGATGTAGACGTCGGCGGTGAACGTGGCGTACTTGCCGATGAGGTCCCAGCCGTAGTCGGCGATGGCGTAGCCGATGAGGCCGATGGTGCCGATGGGGGCGAGGCGGATGACCCACCACAGGGCCTTCTGGAGGAGTTCCAGGACGGCTTCGCTGAGGGTGAGGATCGGCTGGGCCTTCTCGCCGAGCTTGAGGGCGGCGATGCCGGCGACGGCGGCCATGAAGACGATCTGGAGGACGTTCAGCTCGGTGAACGGCGTGATGACGTTGTCCGGGATGATGCCGGTCAGGAAGTCGAGCCAGGAGCCGGCGTGTTCCGGGGCCTTGCCGTCCTTCGGGGTGAGGCCGGTGCCGGAGCCCGGGTTGGTGATCAGGCCGATGGCGAGGCCGATGGCGACGGCGATCAGCGAGGTGATCATGAACCAGAGCAGGGTGCGGGTGGCCAGCCTGGCGGCGTTGTTGACCTTGCGCAGGTTGGTGATCGACACCAGGATCGCGAAGAAGACGAGGGGCGCGACGGCCAGCTTCAGCAGCTGTACGAAGATGTGGCCGACCTTGTCGAGCGTGGTGTAGAGCCAGTCGATGTCCTGGCTGCGGGCGAGCCAGCCGAGGAGGACACCGAGGACCAGACCGGCGACGATCTGGGCCCAGAACGGGACCTTGGGTATACGGAAGCCGGAGCCTGCGGGCTTCTCGGTGGTGGACGCGGGGTTCGCGGACACGGACACACTCCAGATGTGACGCATCGGGACGCACGGGGACGGTGTGCGGAGGGGGACGGGGGTGCGGCGCCCGCGTCAGGGGCGGCGCCGCTGCATGATGCCGGTTTCAGACGTTGCGGCAACAGACCGCGGACATACAGCGGCAGAGGTCGACATGAAGGCGCTCCACGAGCGGGATGCTCGTGGCAGAACGGAGGCGCACAGCTGTCTTCATGGCGAACACGTTAACACTTGAACTTTGAGAACCTCAAAGGTCTTCTTTGGTACGGAACAGCGCCCCGGCAGCCCTTCGGGGACGGCCCGGAATCCCCAACTCCGCCTGAAGGAACGAAAAACCCCAGTACGGGAGCGAGTGCTCCCGCGCTGGGGTTCGACGGAGGAAGAGGGGGACTGTGAGGAAGCTTACGTTCCCCTTACAGCCTTCCCTGCGGCCCTTCTCACTGCGTGACGCCGTCCTCGCGCGTGCGGTTGGCCTCCAGGCGGGCCTTGGCGCGGTCGACCGAGGAGACGATCTGCTGGGACATCTCGTCGCGCTGCTTGCGCAGCAGGACGTAGCTGAGCGGCGCGGACAGCACCAGGGCCAGCAGGATGACCCAGACGACGTTGGATCCCCCGGCACCGGACGGCACCAGCCCGAAGTTGACGGCGATGGCGGCGACGACGAAGCAGCCGACGAAGATGCTGAGACGCATCGCGGTGTACCGGATCGTTGCGCTCGGCTTGGCAGCGGACACAGCTGGCCTTCTCTCTACGTACGACAGTCCTGCCCGACCAGTGAAGCATGCCCCGCAATCGAGCGATTCGCAGGGCCGCATCCCGAGGCGGCCACAGGCCGTGATCAGCCCAGCGGCAGCAGCATGATGATGTCGTCGCGGTCGTCGCCCTCGGCCACCCGGATCGCGCCGGGCACCCGGCCGACCTCCTTGTATCCGCAGGCCGCGTAGAAGCGGTCGGCGCCCGTGCCGCCCCGGCAGGTGAGCCGGACGGCCTCGATGCCCTCGGTCGCGCGGGCCGCGTCGGCGGCGGCCGCCATCAGGTCGCGGCCGTAGCCGCGGCCCTGGTGGCGGGGGTGGACCATCACGGTGTACGCCCACAGCCAGTGGGCCATCAGCCGGTGCGTGTTGCGCGTGAGGAAGGCGGTGGCGGCGATGGTGCCGTCCTCGTCGTAGCCGACGAGGAGCCGGGTGCGGCCCTCGGCCATGGCGACGAGGTGCTTGACCAGCTCGGGCCGGACGTCGTCGGCCGTCACGGGCGGTACGAAGCCCACGGCGCCGCCGGCGTTGGAGACATCGGCCCAGAGCGCGGCTATGCCGTCGCGCAGCGACCGGTCGAACTTCGGGTCCACCTCGAATGTAAGCGCCATAGAGGCAGATTAACTATTACTACCCGCCGGCTCAAACAGCGTCCGGAACGCGAGAAAGCTCCGGCCGGGGACGGTGGCCGGAGCTTTCGTACGTGCAGCGCGGCGCCGCGGGCGCGACGGCGCCGGGCCTCAGACCCGCATCGGCTGCGGCGACTCGCGCCGCTCCGCGTCCGGGCCCGGGTACTCGCGGATGATCTCGTACCGGGTGTTGCGCTCGACGGGCCGGAAGCCCGCGTCGCGGATCAGGTCGAGCAGGTCCTCGCGGCCGAGCTTGTTCGGCGTGCCGTAGTTGTCCGCGTCGTGCGTGATCTTGTACTCGACGACCGAGCCGTCCATGTCGTCCGCGCCGTGCTGAAGGGCGAGCTGGGCGGTCTGTACGCCGTGCATCACCCAGAACACCTTGACGTGCGGCACGTTGTCGAACAGCAGCCGGGAGACCGCGAAGGTCTTCAGCGCCTCGGCACCGGTCGCCATCGTCGTCCGCGCCTGGAGCTTGTTGCGGATCTTGCCGTCCTTCATGTCCACGAAGTCGTGCTGGTAGCGCAGCGGGATGAAGACCTGGAAGCCGCCGGTCTCGTCCTGGAGCTCACGCAGCCGCAGCACGTGGTCGACGCGGTGCCGGGGCTCCTCGATGTGCCCGTACAGCATGGTCGCCGGGGTCTTGAGCCCCTTCTCGTGCGCCAGGCGGTGGATGCGCGACCAGTCCTCCCAGTGCGTGCGGTGGTCCACGATGTGCTGGCGGACCTCCCAGTCGAAGATCTCGGCGCCGCCGCCGGTCAGCGATTCGAGACCGGCCTCGATCAGCTCGTCCAGGATCTCCGACGCGGACAGCTTGGAGATGGTCTCGAAGTGGTGGATCTCGGTGGCGGTGAACGCCTTGAGCGAGACCTGCGGCAGCGCTTCCTTCAGCGCGCTCAGGGAGCGCGGGTAGTAGCGCCACGGGAGGGAGGGGTGCAGCCCGTTGACGATGTGCAGCTCGGTGAGGTTCTCGCCCTCCATCGCCTTGGCGAGCTTCACCGCCTCCTCGATGCGCATCGTGTACGCGTCCTTCTCGCCCGGCTTGCGCTGGAAGGAGCAGTACGCGCACGAGGCCGTGCACACGTTGGTCATGTTGAGGTGCCGGTTGACGTTGAAGTGGACGACGTCGCCGTTCAGCCGCGTACGCACCTCATGGGCCAGACCGCCGAGCCACGCCAGGTCGTCGGACTCGTAGAGCGCGATCCCGTCCTCGCGGGTCAGCCGCTCACCGGCCCTGACCTTCTGCTCCAGCTCGCGCTTGAGTCCCGCGTCCACTAGGGCGCCTCCCATTTCTCTCCGTGACCGAACCCCGCCCACCGTACGCCTAGCCCTCCTCGGGAAGCTCCCCGACCCGGTTCTCCCACTTGGTGGACAGCACGATCGTGGTGCGGGTGCGCGAGACGCCCTTGGTGCCGCTGAGCCGGCGGATCGTCCGCTCCAGGCCGTCCACGTCACCGACGCGGACCTTGAGCATGTAGGAGTCGTCGCCCGCGATGAACCAGGCGTCCTCGATCTCCGCGAGGTCCTTCAGCCGGCGCGCCACGTCCTCGTGGTCGGCGGCGTCGGAGAGCGAGATGCCGATCAGGGCCGTCACGCCGAGGCCGAGCGAGGCCGCGTCCACGGTGGCGCGGTAGCCGGTGATGACACCGGCCGATTCCAGCCGGTTGATGCGGTCGGTGACGCTGGGCCCGGAGAGCCCGACGAGCCGTCCCAGCTCGGCGTACGAGGCCCTGCCGTTCTCCCGGAGGGCCTGGATGAGCTGCCTGTCCACCGCGTCCATGTGACTGAAACCTTCCATTGTTTAGCAGTACAGCAAGTCTACGTGTAGAATCTAAGGCGTGCAGGCATTGACGCCTACAAATCTTCCCGCTTAATCAAAAAACACTTTCGAATCTTCAGGAGTGATAGCACCGTGTACACGATCGAGATGGCCTACGCCCGGATGCGCGAGCTGCAGGACCTGGCCAACCGCTCGCGTGCCCACCACCCCGCCGCCGCCCTCCGGGTCGACCGGACCCGCGGCCCGCGCACCCCCAAGAAGCGCTGACCCCACCGGGTCAGCCCCCGAAGCCGCCACCCAGCTCCCCCTTCCAGCGGCGGTACAGCTGATGCGGCACCCCCGCCGCGTCCAGCACCCGCCCCGCGACGAAGTCCACCAGGTCCTGGATGTGCGTCGCCCCCGCGTAGAACCCCGGAGAGGCGGGCAGCACGACCGCGCCCGCCTCGTCCAGGGCCACCAGATGCTTCAGCGTCTGCCCGTTCAACGGCGTCTCGCGGACCGCGACGACCAGCTTCCGCCGCTCCTTGAGCGTCACGCTCGCGGCCCGCTGCAACAGGTCCTTCGAGAGCCCGAGCGCCACCCCCGCCACGCACGCCGTCGACGCCGGGACGATCAGCATCCCCTTGACGGGGTACGACCCCGAGGACGGTCCCGCGGCCAGATCACCGGCCGCCCAGTGCCGTACGCCGGACACGTCCACGTCGAAGGTGTCCGGCTTGCCGTCCGCCCCCCGGGCCAGCCAGCCGGCCAGGTCCTCGCGCCAGTGCGCGTCGCGGTAGGCGATCCCCGTCTCGTCCAGCAGGGTCAGCCGCGAGGCCCGGCTCACCACCAGGTCGACGCTCTCCCCCGCCGCCAGCAGCCCCCGCAGCACCGCGGCCGCGAATGGCGTGCCCGAAGCGCCGGAAACCCCGACAATCCAAGGCATTCGCTGCTGCTGACTCACTGAAGTCCGGGAATCCACACCCCCGAGCCTATCCGGCGCACGGCACCCGGAACTGTCCGAGGGGTCCGGTACGTTCCGAGGAGTGAAGGGGGGTGGGTCCTGCCATGACCGATGTGCGGACGTCCGCGTGAGGACCGGCTACCGGGCCCTGACGGCCGGCGCGGTCGTGCTGGGCTGGGTCGGGCTGCTCTGGGTCCTGGAGGCCATCGACCTCGCGACCGGACACGGCCTCGACGACCACGGCATCAGCCCCCGCGAGCCCGGCGAACTGCTCGACATCGTGCCCGCCGCCTTCCTGCACGACGGCTGGGCCCACGTCGCGTCGAACAGCGTCCCGCTGCTGGTCCTGGGCTTCATAGCCGCGCTCGGCGGTCTGCGCCGCTTCGCCGGCGTGGTGCTCACCGTGATCCTGATCGGCGGCCTCGGCGTCTGGCTCACCGCCCCCGCCCACACCGTCACCCTCGGCGCGTCGGGCGTGGTCTTCGGCCTCTTCGGCTACCTGCTGGTCCGCGGCTTCGTGGACCGCCGCCCGCTCGACGTGGTCGTGGGACTGATCGTCGCCGTGGTGTACGGCTCGCTCCTCCAGGGCGTCCTGCCCACCGACCCCGGCGTCAGCTGGCAGGGCCACCTCTTCGGGCTGGTGGGCGGGGTGGTGGCGGCCTTCGCGCTGCGCCGCTCCACCGCCCCCCGCGCGCTCACACCGTGAGCCCGCGCACCACCAGGTCCAGCAGCGCGCACACGAACAGCGCTATGCCGATGAAGCCGTTCACCGAGAAGAACGCCCGGTTCAGCCGCGACAGGTCGTGCGGCCGCACCACCCGGTGCTCGTACACGAAGGCCACGGCGACGATCACCATGCCCGCCCAGTAGAGGACCCCCGCGTCCGTCGCCAGGCCGAACCAGACCAGCAGCCCCGTCGTCACGACGTGGCAGACCCGAGCCCCCCACAGCGCGGCCGGAATGCCGAAGCGCGCCGGGAAGGAGAGCACCCCGTGCGCCCGGTCGGCGCGCACGTCCTGGCAGGCGAAGATCAGGTCGAAGCCGCCGATCCAGATGCCGACGGCCAGGCCCAGGACGACCGCGTCCCACGACCAGCTGCCCGTCACCGCCAGCCAGGCGCCGATGGGCCCGATGGCCTGGGCGAGCCCCAGGATCGCGTGCGGGAAGTTCGTGAACCGCTTGCCGTACGGGTAGACGACCATCGGGATCACGGCGACCGGGGCCAGCGCCAGGCACAGCGGGTTCAGCAGGGCCGCGGCCCCGAGGAACACGACGACGGCGACGAGCGCCCCCGTCCACGCCGACTTCACCGACACCGCACCGGTCACCAGCTCACGGGTGGCGGTCCGCGGGTTACGGGCGTCGATCTCGCGGTCGATGATCCGGTTCGCGGCCATCGCGAAGGTCCGCAGCCCGACCATGGCGAGCGTGACGAGCAGCAGCGTGCCCCAGTGGATGCTCCCGTCCACCTGGAACATCGCGGTCAGGGCGGCGATGTAGGCGAAGGGCAGCGCGAAGACCGAGTGCTCGATCATCACGAGCCGCAGGAACGCCTTGACCCTGCTGCTCGGCTGCGCGGGCCCGGAGCCCAGGGTCGCTTCGGCGGCGCTCACAGCCCGTACTCCTTCCAGCGTCGCGTGACCCGCTCGGCCGTCTCCGGGTCGGACTCGACCATGTCCGGCCAGCCCCCGTCCCGGGTGTAGCCCTCCTCGGGCCACTTCTTCGTCGCGTCGATCCCCGCCTTGCCGCCCCAGAACTGCTGGTAGGAGGCGTGGTCGAGGTGGTCGACCGGGCCCTCGGAGACCGTCAGGTCACGGGCGTAGTCCGTGTTGCCGAGCGCCCGCCAGGACACCTCGTGCAGATCGTGGACGTCGCAGTCGGAGTCCACGACGACGATCAGCTTGGTCAGCGACATCATGTGCGCGCCCCAGATGGCGCTCATCACCTTCTGCGCGTGCTTCGGGTACTTCTTGTCGATCGAGACGATCGCGCAGTTGTGGAAGCCGCCGGACTCCGGCAGGTGGTAGTCCACGATGTCCGGCACGATGATCTTCAGCAGCGGCAGGAAGAACCGCTCGGTGGCCCGGCCCAGCGGCCCGTCCTCGGTCGGCGGCCTGCCCACCACGATCGACTGGAGCAGTGGCCGCTTGCGCATGGTCACGCAGTCGATCGTCAGTGCGGGGAACGGTTCCTGCGGGGTGTAGAAGCCGGTGTGGTCGCCGAACGGCCCCTCGGGGAGCGTCTTGCCGGGCTCCAGCCACCCTTCGATGACGACCTCGGCGTTGGCCGGGACCTGGAGCGGCACGGTCTTGCAGTCGACCATTTCGATGCGCTTGCCCTGGATGAACCCGGCGAACAGATACTCGTCGATGTCCCCGGGCAGCGGCGCGGTGGAGGCGTACGTGACGGCCGGCGGCGCGCCGAACGCGATGGCGACCGGCAGCCGCTCCCCGCGCCGGGCGGCGACCTGGTAGTGGTTGCGGCTGTCCTTGTGGATCTGCCAGTGCATCCCGATGGTGCGCCGGTCGTGCCGCTGGAGCCGGTAGAGCCCGAGGTTGCGGACGCCGGTCTCCGGGTGCTTGGTGTGGGTGAGGCCCAGGTTGAAGAAGGAACCGCCGTCCTTGGGCCAGGTGAACAGCGCGGGCAGCAGGTCCAGGTCGACGTCGTCGCCGGTCAGGACAACCTCCTGGACGGGCGCGTTCTCGCTCTTCACCTTCTTCGGCGGTACGTGGACCATCGTGCCGAGCTTGCCGAAGGCTTCCCGCACCCCGACGAAGCCGTGCGGCAGCTCGGGCTTGAGCAGTCCGCCGATCTTGTCGCTGATCTCGCCGTAGGACTTCAGCCCGAGCGCCTTGAGCAGCCGCTTGTCGGTGCCGAAGACGTTCATGGCCAGGGGCATCGACGAGCCCTTGACGTTCTCGAAGAGCAGCGCGGGCCCGCCGGCCTTGTTCACCCGGTCGACGATCTCACCGACCTCCAGGTAGGGGTCGACCTCGGCCTTGATGCGCTTGAGCTCGCCCTCGCGCTCCAGCGCCCGGAGGAGGGATCGAAGATCGTCGTAAGCCATGCTGTCCAGTTTGACATCCCCCCGGACGGCGGCCGCCGGGGCTCCCCGCGTTGACGGCCGAAGGAGCCGGTACGGCGTCAGCGGGGCGCGGGCGACGGCTCGTCGCCGAGCACGAGATCGGGGTCGAACATGACGACGGTCGCCGCGACGACGAGCATGATGACCGGCCCGGCGACCATGGTGAGCAGGAAGGAGAGCTGGTCGATCGAGGACTGGGCGTGCGTGCCCGCCGTGTGGTCGACGTCCACGCTCACGGCGGCCATACCCGTGTAGTGCATGCCGGTGACGGCGATGCCCATCACGAGGCTGGCGCCGATGCTCGACCACAGGCCCCGCACGGTGACCGCCGCCCACAGGGCCGCGGTGGCGGCGGCCACGGCGATCAGCACGGACAGGGACACCGTCACCGTGTCGTAGCGCATGCGGCCGTGCACCTGTAGGGCGGACATGCCGATGTAGTGCATGGCGGCGACGCCGAGGCCCATGAGCACTCCGGCCGAGGCCAGGATCTTCGGGCCCGCGCCCAGGTGCCCGACGAGGAACACACCGATCGCGGTGACGGCGATGGCGACGACGAGGCTCAGCAGCGTCAGCCGGGTGTCGTACGAGATGTCCGTGCCGTCGGCACGGAAGCCCATCATCGCGATGAAGTGCATGGTCCAGATGCCGCAGCCCAGGGATACCGCGGCCAGGGAGAGCCAGCCGTTCTTCTTGCCGCGCGGCCCCTTGCGTACGGAGCGGACCGTGCAGCGCAGGCCGAGGGCGGAGCCCAGGACGGCCATCAGATAGGCGGCGAGGGGAGTCACCGCGCCGTAGTGGAAATCGGTCACCGTGGCAGCCACGACGCAAACCCTTCGCATGCCCTGACGGACTCGGACACCTCACGGGGACGGCGAGGTGGAGCGGTCCGCGGAGAGCGAGCCGTCTGCGCCCAATGAACCATGTGCGTCCGGATATCCTGTAATTCAGACCGTATGGTCATTGTCACGACGTTGATTCGTCACACGGTCCGAGTGCGGGGCCACCCGCTACTCTGGGCCCGTCACCGGGGCGGGACATTGCCCCGCCAACTCTCCTCGGGGGGACTTTTCCACCATGCTCCGGGCTCTGATCTACCTTCTGCCGCTGGCGCTCACGATTTTCGCGTTCATCGACTGCCTGAACACCCCGGAGGACGAGGCCAAGCACCTGCCGAAGATCGCCTGGGTCTTCATCATCCTGCTGTTCTGGATCGTCGGCCCGATCGTGTGGCTGGCCGCGGGCAAGGTGCGCGAGGCGCCCGCCGGGGGCCGTGCGCCGTCCGACTGGCACCGGGGCCGCCGGCAGCAGTGGGTGGCGCCGGACGACAACCCGGACTTCCTGAAGTCGCTGAAGGACGAGCCCCTGGAGGACGGGCCCCGGAAGGACGAGGCGGACCTCAAGGACTGGGAGGCGGACCTGCGCCGCCGCGAGGAGGAGCTGAAGCGCCGCGAGAACGGCCCCGAGGCCTCGTAACCACGGCCCCGCACGACGGCTGCCCGCCACCCGGAGGACCGGGTGGCGGGCAGCCGTCGTGCGGGGGGAGCGTCAGACTCCGGCGTAGGAGTGCTTGCCGGTGACGAAGATGTTGACGCCGTAGTAGTTGAAGATCCAGCAGCCGAAGGCGATCAGCGCCAGGTAGGCGGCCTTGCGGCCCTTCCAGCCGGCGGTGGCGCGGGCGTGCAGGTAGGCGGCGTAGGCGACCCAGGTGATGAAGGACCAGACCTCCTTGGGGTCCCAGCCCCAGTAGCGGCCCCAGGCGTCGCCCGCCCAGATCGCGCCCGCGATGATCGTGAACGTCCACAGCGGGAAGACGGCGGCGTTGATCCGGTACGAGAACTTGTCCAGGCTCGACGCGGAAGGCATCCGGGAGAGCACGGAGTGGGCGAAGGCGCCCGGCTCCCCGCCACTGGCGATCTTGTTCTCGTAGCTGTCGCGGAAGAGGTAGATGAGGGTGCCGATGGCGCCGATGAAGAACACGGCGCCGCAGATGATGGCGGTGGAGACGTGGATCCACAGCCAGTACGAGTGCAGCGCGGGCACCAGCTGGTCGCTGGAGGTGTAGAGCACCGTGGTCGCCAGACCGAGGTCCAGCAGGACGGCGGTGACCAGCAGCAGCCCCATCCAGCGGACGTTCTTCTTCAGCGCGAGCAGGGCGACGTAGACGCCGACCGCCACCGTGGAGAAGGTGATGGAGAACTCGTACATGTTGCCCCAGGGGGCGCGCTGTACGGACAGGGCGCGGGTGACGACACCGCCGGCCTCCACGAGGAAGGCGAGCACGGTCAGGGAGACCGCGATCCGCCCGTAGAGGTCGCCCTTGAACGTGCCTCCGTCGGCGCCGGGGCCGTCCGGGACGTCACGGGAACCGGCCGCGGACCGGGTCACGACCTTCGGCCGTTCCAGTACGGCGGAGCCCCCGCCCTTCCGGGCGACCTGGACCTTCACCGTGCCGGCGGCGGCTTCCTCGGTGGTGAGGGCGGCGGCGGTGCGGCCGACCTTGCTGCGGCTGCCGAACACCCACTCCGCGATGTGCGCGAAGAAGGCCAGGGTGTAGACGGCCATCGACGAATAGATCAGCACATTGCTGGTGTGCGCGAGGTTCTCGTTGGTTGCGGCGGCGAGATTCACTTCTCAGCCCCTTCGGCAGGCTCTGCGGTGGACGCCTCGGCGGCGTCCGATTCGGTGTCGGGCGCGGTGGGCGCCTCGGCGTTGAGCGTGACCGCGAGATCGGCCAGCTCCTCGGGAAGTTTCGCGGACTCGCTGCGGCCGAGCCCCGCCATCTCCACGACGGTGACGCCGTCGGCGCCACGCACGGCCCGGACCCAGACGCGGCGGCGCTGGATGAACAGCGAGCCGGCGAGTCCGGCGATGGCGCCGATCGCCCCGGTGAGCGCCCAGCCGCTGGCGGGCTGCTCGGAGATCTGGAAGCTGGCCCACTCCTGGATGCCCTCGAAGGTGATGGAGCCGGCCCCGTCGGGCAGCTTCATCGTCTCGCCGACGAGGAGGCGTTCCTTGAGCTGCTTGCCGTCGGAGCCCTTGAACTCCGTCATCTTCGTCGTGTCCAGCTGATACACGTTCTGCGCGATGCCGGAGTCGACGCCGAGCGAGCCGTGGTAGCCGTTGAGGGCGAGGACGGGCATGTCGGCGGCGGGGAACTGCGAGAACATCGTGCCCTGGCCGTTGCCGGCGAAGGTCGGCACGAAGAACGCCTGGAAGCCCAGCTGGTCCTTCTTGCCGTTCTTGTCGCGGTAGCCGTCCATGACCTTGATGGCGCCGGTCGAGGTGACGTTGTTGTCGATGGGCAGCAGCGGCACGGCGGCCTTGTAGACCTCCTTGCCCCGGCCGTCCTTGACGGAGACGACGGGCGCGTAGCCGTGGGCGTTGAGGTAGACCTTGGTGCCGTCGACGACGAGGGGCTCGTTGACCTTGATGACCTTCTTCTTCGGCTTGCCGTAGGCCCCGTCGGAGTACGTGACGTGCGCCTCGTACGTACGCGGCGTGCCGACCTGCGGCCCCTCGCGCTCGTACGTGCCGATGAAGTCGTCCAGGGTGAAGCTGAACGGGACCAGCGAGTCGTTGTCGAAGAGCGAGCCGGACTTGAAGTCGTCGTACTGGGTGATCGTGTTGGAGAACCCGTCGCCCTCGACGACCAGCTTGGCGCCCTCGGACTTGAAGAGCTGCCCCCAGGCGAAGGCGATCAGCATCACGATGAGCGCGATGTGGAAGATCAGGTTGCCGGCCTCGCGCAGATAGCCCTTCTCGGCGGCGACGGCGTTCCCGGTGACGTGGGCCCGGTAGCGCCGCTTGCGCATCATCCTGAGGGCGGCCTCGCGGACCTGCTCGGGCTCGGCCCCGGTGCGCCAGGTGGTGTACGCGGGCAGCCGGGTGAGGCGCTTGGGAGCGCCCGGCGGGCGGCTGCGCAGCTGGCCGACGAAGGTGCCGGTGCGCGGCACGATGCAGCCGATCAGCGAGACGAACAGCAGGATGTAGATCGCGGAGAACCACACCGAGCTGTAGACGTCGAAGAACTGGAGCTTCTCGTAGATCGGCGTGACGACGGTGTGCGCGTCCTTGAACGTCTGCACCTTGAGTTCGTCCACGCTGTTCTGCGGGATCAGCGAGCCGGGGATGGCGCCGAGCGACAGCAGGAACAGCAGGATCAGGGCGACCCGCATCGAGGTGAGCTGGCGCCAGAACCAGCGGGCCCAGCCGATGACGCCCATGGCGGGCAGGTCGGCCATGGCCTCTTCGCGCGGGGCGGTGGAGAGCTGGGAGCCGGCGGCGCCGAGCTCACGGGCGTTCTCCTGGTCCCGGTCCTGGTCCCGCTCCTGGGAAGGGCTGGACGAAGGGTTGGACGTGGTGTTGCTCATTGGTACTCAGATCCCCACCGTGAAGCCGGTCGACCAGCCCTGCAGTTCCTGCATCATGCTGCCCCACACACCGGTCAGCAGGAGCAGCCCGGTCACGATCATCATTCCGCCGCCGATGCGCATGACCCAGGCGTAGTGGCGCTTGACCCAGCTGAACGCGCCGAGCGCCTTACGGAAGGC
Source organism: Streptomyces sp. ATexAB-D23 (assembly GCF_000373645.1). Classification (GTDB taxonomy): domain Bacteria; phylum Actinomycetota; class Actinomycetes; order Streptomycetales; family Streptomycetaceae; genus Streptomyces; species Streptomyces castrisilvae. Next base: position 87,672 of record NZ_KB892012.1, read on the forward strand.
GACGGCGGCGAGCACGAAGGGGATGCCCAGGCCCAGGCAGTAGGCGACGGTCAGTATGGCGCCGCGCCCGGCGGTGCCCTGGTCCATCGCGAGGATGGACACCGAGCTGAGCGTGGGGCCGAGGCACGGCGTCCAGCCGATGCCGAAGAGGGCGCCGAGCAGCGGGGCGCCCACCAGGCCGGTCACCGGCTTGCGGTGGATGCGGAATTCGCGCTGGGTCATCCACGGCATGAGGCCCATGAAGAAGACGCCCATGAGGATCATGAGCACGCCGAGGACCTTGGTGAGGGGTCCGCTGTTCTCCTGGAGCGTGTCGCCGAAGTAGCCGAAGAGGGCGCCGCCGGAGACGAAGACGGCGGTGAAGCCGACGACGAACAGCGAGGCGCCGGCGACCATGCGGCCGCGCCGGGCCTCGGCGAGGTCGGCGCCGCTGACCCCGGTGACGTAGCTGAGGTAGCCGGGGACGAGCGGCAGGACGCAGGGCGAGAAGAAGGAGACGAGCCCGCCGAGCAGGGCGATGGGCAGGGCGACCAGGAGGGCCCCGCTCAGGACCGTGTCGTTCTGCATGGCGGCGGCGAGGGTGATCACCTGATCACTTCTCCGCGATCAACGGGTCGATCATCTTGTGCAGCTGGGTGTCGTCCAGCGGGCCGACGTAGCGGGCGGCGAGCTTGCCGTCCCGGTCGATGACGACGGTCGAGGGGATGGACTGGAGCTTGAAGGTGCCCTTGGGGAAGCGCAGCAGGAGCTTCCCGGTCCGGTCGTAGAAGCTCGGGTAGACGACCCCGTGGTCCTCCTCGAAGCTGATGGCGTTGGACCGGGAGTTGTCGCGGGTGTTGATCCCGACGAACTGGACGCCCTGGTCCTCGGTCTCCTTGGCCACCTTGTTGAAGTACTTCGATTCCAGCCGGCACGGGGCGCACCACGAGCCCCAGGCGTTGAGGACGATGATCTTGCCCTTGTAGTCGGCGAGGTCGAGCTTCTTGCCGTCCAGGCTCTCGCCGTCGAGGCTCGGCGCGTCGACGCGCTCGCCCTTGGCCGCGGTCGCGATCCCGCTGTTGCTCGTGACGAAGTTGGTGTCGCCGCCGCCACTGGTCTGGCTGCCCGAGTCGCACGCGGTCAGCGTCACCGCGAGCGCGGCGGCCGCCAGGGGGGCGGCGAGCAGGGTGAAGCGGCGTCGGAGTGCGCGGCCATGGCTCATGTGAAAAGTTTCGCATGGCGGTTTCGGGGATCTTGGGCACCCCCCTCGGTGCCCGTAAAGCCCGTTGTCAGGCCTGTTTAAAGAAGGTGTTCCAGCCGCCCGCGGGCGCCTCTCCGACCTGAAGGGTACGGAGCTTGGCGAGGACCGCCGGGTCCTGGACGTCGAGCCAGTCCACGAACTGCCGGAAGGAGACGAGGCGCACATCCTGTTTCCCGGCGATGTGCTTGAGCGCGTCCTCGACGGCGTCCATATAGATACCGCCGTTCCACTCCTCGAAGTGGTTTCCGATGTAGAAGGGCGCGCGGTTCGTCTCGTAGGCGCGCTTGAATCCGGCGAGGTACGACTGTGTGGCCTGCTCGCGCCAGCCGGGATAGCGCGACGGCATTCCCTTGGTGGAGTTCTGCGACTGGTTGGCCAGGATGTTGTAGTCCATGGAGAGGACTTCGAAGGTGTGCCCGGGGAAGGGGATGCCCTGGAGGGGCAGGTCCCATACGCCCTGGCGCTTGGTGGGCCAGACCTGCGTGCCGCCGGGCGAGCTGGCGTCGTAGCGCCAGCCCAGCTTCTTCGCGGTGGGCAGCAGGTTGTCCTGTCCGAGCAGACAGGGGGTGCGGCCTCCGACGAGTTCCTTGCGGTAATCGAAGGGGAGCGATTCCTCGTCGCTCCAGCCGGTGTTGGTGCGCCATTCGGTGACGAAGGAGATCGCCTGGTCGATTTCGCTCTGCCACTGGGCCGGGGTCCAGTTGCCGACCGATCCGGAACCCGCGCAGAAATGCCCGTTGAAGTGGGTGCCGATCTCGTGTCCGTCGAGCCACGCCTGGCGGACGTTCTTGAGCGTCTCCTTGAGGTGGCCGTCGGTGAGATAGCCGATGTCGGAGGCGCCGACGGGGTTGCCCGGCGGGCGGTAGAGGGTTTTCTTCGATTCCGGGAGGAGATAGAGGCCGGAGAGGAAGAAGGTCATCGACGCGTCGTGTTCCCGGGCGAGTTCCAGAAAGCGCGGGAACAGTCCGTTGCCGACCTCGCCGGCCCCGTCCCAGGAAAAGATCACGAACTGCGGCGGCTTCTGGCCCGGCTCCAGCGGGACGGGGGCCTGCGGCTGCTTCGGCTGCTTCCCGGTGTCGGCGGTGGAACCGTCCCCGATGGCGCGGACGTCCTTCTTCTTGGTCCCGGAGCCCTTGGAGGTCCCGCCGGCCGCCTTCTCACCCGTGGCACCCTTGTCGGGTCCACCGCTCCCGGTGTCGGACGAGCCGGCGGTACTGCAGCCCGCGATCCCGGCGGCGGCAGCGGCCCCGAGCCCGGCGCCCAGCAGTCCTCTTCGGCTGATCTCTCGCATGCGGCTTCCCATCTGCGGTCGTTTTGCCTCAAGTACATACAAACTGGCAAAGCCTTAGATGGGTGAAGCCACACAGAGGTTCCCCCGTTTAGCACACAATTCTTTACGGAACCAGCCCCAGCCCTTGACCGAACACAGGTCCTAGCCGACGACCGAGGGCAAAACGCCAAAAAAGGGCGACCCGGGCCCCTGCGCCGACCTCCATCGGCGCGGACCCGGGCCGAGGACTCCGGCCGGCCGGGGCCGCTACGCCCCGAACCCCTTCGACGCGCCCTTCACCGGCTTCGCGCCCGCCAGCAGATGCGCGGGGACCAGGTCCCGGGCCGGCTCCGAGTACCCCACGGACACGATCTTGTCGCCCCGGTACGTGAAGCTGGTCAGCGAGGCGAGGGTGCACTGCCGCTTGCGCGGGTCGTGCCACAGCCGCCGCCGCTCCACGAAGCTGCGCACGATCCAGATCGGCAGCTGGTGGCTGACGCAGACCGCCTCGTGCCCCCGGGCCGCGTCCCGCGCGGCGTCCAGCGCGCCCATCATCCGGACGACCTGCTCGATGTACGGCTCGCCCCAGGACGGCCGGAACGGGTTGGTCAGGTGCTTCCAGTTGTCCGGCTTGCGCAGCGCCCCGTCACCGACGCCGAAGGTCTTGCCCTCGAAGACGTTGGCGGCCTCGATGAGCCGCTCGTCGGTGGCGAGGTCCAGGCCGTGCGCCTTGGCGACCGGCGTCGCCGTCTCCTGGGCACGCTCCAGCGGGGAGGCGACGACATGGGTGATGTCGCGCTTCTCCAGGTGCTCGGCCACCCGGTCGGCCATCTTCCGCCCCAGCTCGGAGAGGTGGTAGCCGGGCCGGCGCCCGTAGAGCACGCCCTCCGGGTTGTGCACCTCGCCGTGGCGCATCAGATGGACGACGGTGATGTCCTGGCGTTTCGTGTCGGCGTTCTCGCTCATGCGGTGGCCTCCGATGCGGCGCGGGCGGCGGCGGGCAGGGCGGCGGCGATGCGCTCGACGGCCTGCGTGTCGTGGGCGGTGGAGACGAACCACGACTCGAAGGCGGACGGCGGGAGGTAGACACCCTGCGCCAGCATCGAGTGGAAGAACGGCGTGAAGCGGAAGGCTTCCTGCGCCTTGGCGTCCTCGTAATTACGGACGGGCTCGTCGGTGAAGAAGACGGAGAACATGTTGCTCGCCGCCTGGACGGTGTGCGCGACGCCCTCCTTGTCCAGGGCGGCGCTCACCAGACCCCGGATCTCGGCGGAGACCGCGTCGACCCTGGCGTACGCGGCGTCGTCCAGCAGCCGCAGCTGCGCGAGCCCCGCGGCGGTGGCGACCGGATTGCCGGACAGCGTCCCCGCCTGGTAGACGGGCCCGGCCGGCGCCAGGTGGGCCATCACATCGGCACGGCCGCCGAACGCCGCGGCCGGGAAGCCGCCGCCCATGACCTTGCCGAACGTCATGAGGTCGGGCCGCACCCCGTCGACGCCGAACCAGCCGGCCTTCGACGTACGGAAACCGGTCATCACCTCGTCGGAGATGTACAGGGCCCCGTTGGCGGCGCAGAGCTCCTTGAGCCCCGCGTTGAAACCGTCCAGCGGCGGCACGACGCCCATGTTGCCCGGCGACGCCTCAGTGATCACGCACGCGATCTCGCCGGGCCGCGCGGCGAACGCGGCGCGCACGGCCTCCAGGTCGTTGTACGGCAGCACGATCGTGTCGCCCGCCTGGGCACCGGTGACCCCGGGCGTGTCCGGCAGCCCGAAGGTCGCCACCCCGGAACCGGCCGCGGCGAGCAGCGCGTCGACGTGGCCGTGGTAGCAGCCGGCGAACTTCACGACCTTGGCCCGGCCGGTGAAGCCGCGGGCGAGGCGGATCGCGGACATGGTCGCCTCGGTCCCGGACGACACCAGCCGCACCTGCTCGACCGGCTCGACGCGCGCGACGATCTCCTCGGCGAGCGCGACCTCGCCCTCGCCGGGCGTACCGAACGAGGTGCCGCGGGCGACGGCCTCCTGGACTGCGGCGATGACCTCGGGGTGGGAGTGGCCGAGGATCATCGGCCCCCACGAGCACACGAGGTCGACGTACTCACGTCCGTCCGCGTCGGTCAGGTACGGACCGGTACCGGACACCATGAACCGGGGCGTACCGCCCACGGCCCGGAACGCACGGACGGGAGAGTTCACGCCGCCGGGCGTCACGAGGGACGCGCGGTCGAAAAGCGTCTGCGAAACTGGGGCGTCATAGGGAAAGCTCACACATGCCATGGTGTCAGAGCCACGGACGGTCTTTGCGGACAGGTGTTTCACCGCACGCCCGTGGGGGAGGTCACTGACACGATGATCGGGTTGCGCGGCGGGGGCTGTGCCTCCCAGTGAGTAGTCGGGTGGATGAGATATGCATCGCGGTGGCGGAGTGGGCGAAGGGACCGACGGCCCGGGGCCCGAGCCTGCCCGGCGTGGTCGGCACCGGCGCGAGGCCGAACGCAAACAGGCCATACAGGCCGGTGAGGCGCAGACGAGCGATGGAACCGGGAGCAGGAGTGGTGGCCGGGTGGGGGTGACCTACAAGTATTTCGGGGCTCCCGACGGGGCCACCGCCGCCCGTGTGCCCATTTCCATGCGCCCGGAGGAGCTCGGCGGGGACGAGCTGGGCATGGGCGGCATGTTCACCAAGATCAAGCCGGAGACGGTGGCCGCGATGGTCCTCACCGGCATACAGGGCATACCTCTGCACAAGGTCCCGCCGCTGGAGCTGGTCGTCCTGCACCCCGACTACGCGGTGGTCAAGCTTCCGATGACGGTCGTGGACCCGCTGCGCGGCGTGGGCGAGGAATCGGTCGGCGCCGCCGCCTTCATCTGGTCCACGGTCCCGGACCGCGGCGGCCCGCGCGACGCGTTCAACGTCTACCAGCTGCTCCACGAGTGGCAGGACTTCTCGCACCGGCTGCACGACGCGGGGCACCAGGCGTACTGCCTGGTGTGGCCGTGACCCCGGGCCCGGGAGCCGCGCCTTCGCGGTGACGGCGGTGCGGCGCCGGAGGGCGACCACGTCCGGTGGCGCTCGCCGCCGCGTCGGCGCGCGCCTGCGGTCATGTGCGCGAAGGACATGTGTAGGCCGGCCGCATCCGGCCATTCATTGGCCGGAGAGTGATCTTTAGGGCGGCGGGCAGACCTGCCGATGCAGGAGGCACCGACCCTGAAGGAGGCTGCCATGGGCGACGTTCTGCCGGCCCTGTCCATCCCCGCGCTGGTCCTCGCCAGTGGTGTGTACGCGGTGGCCGAGACCTGGTGGCGGCGCAGGCACCCGGCGCCGCCGTCGCCGTACACGCATCAGGCCGCCCGCCTCGCGGAGCGGGCGATGCTGGTGGACGCCGAGCGGATCGTGGACGAGGCGTACGGGACGCTCGGCGGCCTCTACGACGGGCAGCCCGCCCCGGCGCACCGGGCCGCCGCGCGCTCCTCGCACCAGGTGGGCGCCGCGTCCTAAAATCGGCCGTCATGGCCGGTCAACGAGGTCCCCGGCGCGACACCCGCGGCATCGTCGACGCCCCCGAGCTGTTCGCGCACGTACAGTTCCGGCGGCGCGAGCCCGCCCCCGCGCTGCGGCCCTACCTGGAGCACTACTGGCTGATCGACTGGGACCTGCCCCAGCCGTACGCCTCCCACCTCGTCCCGCACCCCAGCGTCAACCTCGTCTTCGGGCGGTACCCGGGCTGCGGCGACGAGGAGGCGGGGTACGCGGAGGTCTCGGGCATCGGCCTGGAGCTGTTCACGCAGAAGCTGGAGGCGCGCGGGCGGGTCTGCGGGGTGCAGTTCCGGCCGGGCGGCTTCCGTCCCTTCGCGCCCGGGGCGCCCGTCTCGCGGTGGACCGGGCGGCGGCTCCCGGTGGCCGAGGTGTTCGCGCCGCCCGCCCCCGCCTCGGCCGTGCTGGACCCGGCGGACGAGGACGAGCGGGTCGCCGCGCTCGACGCGTACCTGCTGGCGCTCGATCCCGGGCCCGACCCCCGGGCCGAGCGGGCGATGGCCCTGGTCGACCTGGTGCGCACCGACCGCACGGTGCTGCGGGTGGACGCGCTCGCCCGCGCCGAGGGGGTGTCGGCCCGCTCCCTGCAACGGCTGTTCGCCGCGTACGTGGGGGTGGGCCCCAAGTGGGTCATCCTGCGCTACCGCATCCACGAGGCGCTGGAGCGCGCCGGATCGGACCCGGCCGTGGACTGGGCGGGCCTCGCCGCCGACCTCGGCTACAGCGATCAGGCGCACCTGGTCAGGGACTTCACGGCGACGATCGGCGTACCGCCCACGGCACTGACCGCCCCCTGACCCGCCGGGGCCCGGCGGCCGGAGCCCGACTGTCGGTGGCCCGCCCTACAGTGCCGGTATGGAGCGCACCGCAGCATCTTCCGTACGGATCGAGCCGTGGTCGGACGACGACCTGGACCTCCTCAGCCGCGCCAACGCACCCGAGCTGATGGACCACCTCGGCGGCCCCGAGTCGCAGGAGCAGCTCATGGGGCGGCACGCCCGCTATGTCGCGCTGAGCGCGGACCGTACGGGCCGGGGCAGGATGTTCCGGATCGCGCTGGCCGGCGAGGCCGGTTCCGTGGGCACCATCGGTTTCTGGGAGCGGACCTGGCGGGACCAGGAGGTGTACGAGACGGGCTGGACGGTCCTCCCGGAGTTCCAGGGCCGGGGCATCGCGTCGGCCGCGACGCGCGCGGTGGCCGACGCGGCGCGCGCCGAGCGCAAGCACCGCTATCTGCACGCCTACCCGTCCGTGGAGAACGGCCCGTCGAACGGCGTGTGCCGCAAGGCGGGCTTCACGCTGCTCGGCGAGTGCGAGGTCGAGTACCCGCCGGGGCACCCGCTCCTCACGAACGACTGGCGCCTGGACCTGCACCCGTCCGGCTGAGGGGAAGGCAGCCCGGGTGAAGTCAGCTCCGGGGAGGGGCACCCCGGGTGAAGGCTCCTCGGGGGGGCGGGGCGGCTCAATTCGTTTGACGGGAGCGGGCCCCTCCCGCATATTTATCTGCGTCACGCAGACAATGGGTGACGCAGAAGAACTACCGAGGAGACCAGCCCCATGCTCACGCTCGTCACCGGATGCCGCGGCCGCGTCGGCTCCGCGCTCACCGCCCTCCTGCACCGCGGCGGCCACGCCGTCCGCGCCGCCTCGCGCAACCCCGCCGGACTCGCCCTGCCGGACGGCGTCCCGTCCGTGGCCTGCGATCTCGGCGACCCCGCCACCTTCCCGGCCGCCCTGGAGGGCGTCGGCTCCGTCTTCCTGTACGCCGAGCCCGCGCACATCGACGCCTTCCTCACCGCCGCACGGGCCGCCGGAGTACGGCACATCGTGCTGCTCTCCTCCAGCTCGGTCCTCGCACCGGACCCGGCGTCCAACCCCGTCGCCGCCTCGCACCACACGGTCGAGCGGGCCCTGACCGCCTCGCCCCTGACCACGACGCTCCTGCGCCCCGGCCCCTTCGCCACCAACGCCTACCAGTGGTCGGGCGCCTTCCGGTCCGGGCACCCCGTCGACCTGCCCTACCCCCGCAGCGGGGGCGCCCCCCTGCACGAGACCGACATCGCCGAGGCGGCCCTCGCCGCGCTCACCGACCCGGCGTTCCAGGGCGCCGCGTACCACCTCACGGGCCCCGAATCCCTCAGCGCCGCCGAGCAGGTCGCCGTCCTGGCCGCCGCCTCCGGCACCCCGGCCACCGTCAACGAGGTGAGCCCGGAAGCCTGGAAGGAGGCGGTGTCCCCCTTCATGCCGGCCGAGGTCGCCGACGGCCTGCTCGCCTACTGGGCGCTCACCGACGGCACCCCGGCCGAAGTGACCGGCGAGGTCGAGAAGCTGACCGGCCGCCCGGCCCGCACCTTCGCCTCCTGGGCCGCCGACCACGCCGCCTCCTTCCGCGCTTGAATCCGTGGGCGGCGCGCCGCCCCGATGGCATCCTGACCAGGTGAACGGACCGGAGATCCACCTCGAAGTCGCCCCCGAGCTCAGGCTTTTCGTGGCCCACGGACGCCGGCAGGGGCGGACGCCGGTGACCACCGACGGCGTGTCCACGCTCGGCCACGTCGTGGAGTCCCTCGGCATCCCGCTCACCGAGGCGGGCCGCCTCCTCGTCGACGGCAGCCCGGTCACCGCCGCGCACATCCCGGCGGCGGGGGAACTGGTCGAGGTGCGCCCGGTGTCACGCCCGCAGAGCGTGCCGGGCGCGCCCCTGCGCTTCCTGCTCGACGTCCACCTCGGCACGCTCGCCCGGCGGTTGCGGCTGCTCGGCGTCGATGCCGCGTACGAGAGCGAGGACATCGGCGATCCGGCCCTGGCCGCGCTCTCGGCGAAGGAGCGGCGCGTCCTGCTCTCCCGGGACCGCGGGCTGCTGCACCGCCGGGAGATCTGGGCGGGGGCGTACGTGTACAGCGACCGGCCGGAGGAGCAACTGCGGGACGTACTGGGCCGGTTCGCGCCGGCTCTCGCACCGTGGACCCGGTGCACCGCCTGCAACGGGCGGCTGAGGACGGCCGACAAGGACACGGTCGGCCCGCACCTGGAGCACGGCACGCGGCGCTCGTACGACGTCTTCGCGCAGTGCACCGCGTGCGAGCGGGTCTACTGGCGGGGCGCGCACCACGCCCGCCTGGAGGCGATCGTCACGGAGGCGGTCCGCGACTTCGGCACCGCGAACGCCGGCTGACGCTTAAGGGCTGTCCGGCGCGTCGCCCTCCGCCCGCAGCCGGGCGATCTGCACCGCGCTCAGCTCCGCCGTCCGCCGCATGTGGGTGAGGAGCAGGGCGATCTCGTCGTCGTCGTACGCGTCGAACAGGCCGTCCCAGCCGCCGGTGAGCCGCCCCCAGACCGCGCCGAACTCCGCCATCCGCTCGGGCACGGTCGTCACGAGCACCCGCCGCCGGTCCGCCGTGTCCCGGGCGCGCGTCACATAACCGGCCCGCTCCAGGCGGTCCACCAGCCGGGTCGCGGAGCCGGTGGTGAGCCCGGTCAGCTCGGCGACGCGGCCCGTGGTGACGGGTGCCGCCTCCAGCCCGAGCAGGTTGAGGCACTGGAGGTCGGTCGGGTGGAGCCCCAGCCGGTCGGCTACGGCCTGGTTGAACAGCGCGTACGCGGCCATGTAGCGCCGCGACGCGGTGGACAGCTCGGCCAGCAGCACGCTGCGGCGGGGGGACGGCTTGGGCGGCATGCGGAGAGTGTACGAAGCGGAGACCTGGCGTCCGGCCCGCAGCGGGCCGGCCCCTCGGAACACATACCGATCCCCGGCCGTCAGAACACGCAGGTCCCCGGCCCTCGGAACACTTACGGGCCCCCGGCCCTCAGAACACGTACGGGTCCCCGGTCGCCGGGGCCAGCACCTCGTGCTCGCTGTTCTTCGCGTTCCGGTCCGTGGCCCCGCCGTTCCACGCGGTGTCGATCCGCACGACGACCTCGTCCGGCCGGCCCCGCAGTTTGAGGTGGAGGGCCAGTCGCCGCTGCTGGGAACCGTCGGCCCGCAGCGGGCCGGTCCGGCACAGCACGGTCCGCGGGTCGGCCCGCAGGCACGCGCCGGGCAGCTCCTGCCCGTCGGCCGGCGGCACGGACACCCGCAGCCGCACGGTGACCCAGGGCACGTCCGAAGGCCCGTTGTTCTCGCTGCGCAGCCAGATCCCGAGCACGTCGCCCCGGAGCGAGACGTGGCCGTGGTGCGACACGTCCGCCTCGGGCACGAGGGTGCGCGCCACCGGCGAACCGGCGCCCGGCGCACCCACGGCCGTGGCCGTCCCGCCCGCGACCGGAGCCATCGCCATCGCCGTCACCGCCGCGGCGGACACCCCGAGCAGAGCCTTACACGTCAGAAGCATGCCCTGAAGATACCGATCACCCCGAATTGCGCGTATTTACCGACCGGTTCGGCGCGTCTGGCGGTACGCGACGCATGGCACCCTGCTGCCATGTCGGTCCTCCGCTCCACCGCCCTGTTCGCCCTCGCCGCGCTCTTCGAGATCGGCGGTGCCTGGCTCGTCTGGCAGGGCGTGCGCGAACACCGGGGCTGGGCCTGGATCGGCGCGGGGGTCATCGCGCTGGGCACGTACGGCTTCGTGGCGACGCTCCAGCCGGACGGCGAGTTCGGGCGGGTGCTCGCGGCGTACGGCGGGGTCTTCGTGGCGGGCTCGATCGCCTGGGGGATGGCCGCCGACGGCTATCGCCCGGACCGCTGGGACGTGACGGGCGCACTGATCTGCCTGGCCGGGATGGCCGTGATCATGTACGCCCCGCGCAACCACTGACCGGCCGCGGTCCTGCCCGGAGGACGGCCTTTATCCTGACCGGGTACCGATCAGCTGTCCGAGGAGCCCGTCATGGCCGCATCCCCCATCGCCGTCATCACCGGAGCGAGCAGCGGCATCGGCGCCGCGACCGCCCGGCAACTGGCGGCCGCCGGCTATCGCGTCGTGCTCACCGCCCGCCGCAAGGACCGCATCGAGGCGCTGGCCGCCGAGCTCACCGAGGCGGGCCACCAGGCGACGGCCTACGCCCTGGACGTCACGGACCGCGCCGCGGTCGACGAGTTCGCCACCGCGTTCCGCGGCCTCGCCGTCCTCGTCAACAACGCGGGCGGCGCGCTCGGAGCCGACCCGGTCGCCACGGGTGACCCGCAGGACTGGCGCCAGATGTACGAGACCAACGTCATCGGCACGCTCAACGTGACCCAGGCGCTGCTTCCGGCCCTCACCGCGAGCGGCGACGGCACGGTGGTGATCCTCTCCTCGACCGCGGGCTTCGCCACCTACGAGGGCGGCGCCGGCTACGTGGCCGCCAAGCACGGCGAACACGTCCTGGCCGAGACCCTGCGCCTGGAGATCGTCGGCACCCCGGTCCGCGTCATCGAGGTCGCCCCCGGCATGGTCAAGACCGAGGAGTTCTCCACCACCCGCTTCCGAGGCGACGCCGAGAAGGCCGCCAAGGTCTACGCGGGCGTCGACGCCCCCCTCAGCGCCGACGACGTGGCCGACACGATCACCTGGGCCGTGACCCGCCCCAGCCACGTCAACATCGACCTCCTGGTGGTCCGCCCCCGCGCCCAGGCGTCCAACTCGAAGGTGCACCGCACGGGCTGAGCCGCACGAGCCGAGCCGGGCGGGCCGAGCCGCATGGGCCCTGCGGGGCCCGGCTCGACCCCGCCCCCGGCCCCGTACCCGTACCCGCCCCCGGCTCAGCCCTTCACGCAGATGACCTGCTTCAGCTTCGCGACGACCTCGACCAGGTCGCGCTGCTGGTCGATGACCTTCTCGATCGGCTTGTAGGCGCCCGGGATCTCGTCCACGACACCGGAGTCCTTGCGGCACTCCACGCCCCGCGTCTGGTCCGCCAGGTCCTTGACCGAGAACCGCTTCTTCGCCGCGTTCCGGCTCATCTTCCGGCCCGCGCCGTGCGAGGCGGAGTTGAAGGACTTGGCGTTGCCGAGGCCCTTCACGATGTACGAGCCGGTGCCCATCGAACCGGGGATGATCCCGAAGTCGCCGGAGCCGGCCCGGATCGCGCCCTTGCGGGTGACCAGCAGGTCCATCCCCTCGTACCGCTCCTCCGACACGTAGTTGTGGTGGCAGGAGATGACCGGTTCGAAGGTGACCTTGGCCTTCTTGAACTCCTTGCGGACGACGTTCTGGAAGAGCGCCATCATGACCGCGCGGTTGTGCTTCGCGTACTCCTGCGCCCAGAACAGGTCGTTGCGGTAGTCGCGCATCGGCTCGGTGTCCGCGAGGAAGACCGCGAGGTCCCGGTCGACCAGGCCCTGATTGTGGAAGAGCTTCTGCGCCTCTCCGATGTGGAAGTCGGCCAGCTCCTTGCCGATGTTCCGGGACCCGGAGTGCAGCATCAGCCAGACCGAACCCGACTCATCGAGACAGAACTCGATGAAGTGGTTTCCCGATCCGAGCGTCCCCATCTGCTTCGTGGCCCGCTCCTGACGGAATTTGACCGCTTCGGCCACGCCGTCGAACCGCCCCCAGAAGTCGTCCCAGCCGGACGCGCCGAACCCGTACAGACCGGACGGGTCCACCGGCTCGTCGTGCATCCCCCGGCCCACCGGAATGGCCTGCTCGATCTTCGAGCGGAGCCCCGACAGGTCCCCGGGCAGATCGTTGGCGGTCAGCGAGGTCTTCACCGCGGACATGCCGCAGCCGATGTCCACGCCGACCGCGGCCGGGCAGACCGCCCCGTGCATCGCGATCACCGAGCCGACCGTGGCGCCCTTGCCGAAGTGGACGTCGGGCATGACGGCCAGGCCCTTGATCCACGGCAGCGTGGCGACGTTGCGCAGCTGCTGCATCGCCGCGTCCTCGACCGAGGCCGGATCGGCCCACATACGGATGGGAACCTTCGCCCCCGGTACCTCTACATACGACATAACCCCTCGATTCCCCCGAAAAGCCTGAAAGCGCAAAACCGGCGCCAAGATCGGCAAAGAGGTCGGCCGACCGGCATTCACAGCGGCGCGTGCGATACACATTGTGTCCATCGGCCGCCATCGGGCGGCAACCGTTTTTCGCACGAAGGGAGCCCAGGACCGTGCGACGAATGGCGTACGCGACCGGCGCCGTGCTCATCGCAGCGCTCGCCGCCGGCTGCTCCGGCGGCTCCGGAAGCGGCGATTCCGCCCCCGACGGCAAGCCGGGCAACCCGACCTCCTCGCCCGCTCCGCCGGGCAAGTACCGCACCCTCCCCGACGCCTGCCGCGCCATCCCGCTGGCCACCCTCAAGGACCTCCTGCCCGGCACCGCCGACATGCCCGAGGCCCAGCAGGAGAAGGTGTTCGAGGGCGCCCCCACGGTCACCTACGACACGGACCGCCGGATCGGCTGCCGCTGGAAGTCGGACGCCCCCGAGGGTGCCCGCAGCGTCCACCTGGACTTCGAGCGCGTCGTCTCCTACGACACGTCCGTGAGCGACGACGACCGCGCCCGCGAGGTGTACGCGAAGAAGGAGGCGGCGGCCGACCTCCCGACGGCGGGCGCGACCGGCGACACCCCCGGCGCCACCCCGACCGGCTCCGGCAAGTCGGCCCCGGACACGACCGGCGACACGAGCGCGGACACGAGCGGAGACACGAGCGGAGACGCGAGCGCGGACACCGACGGCGGGACACCGGACGGAAGCGCTGACGGCGGCGCGTCCGACGGGGAGACCGGCGGCAGCCCCGCCGAGAACCTCCAGCCCCGGCTGCTCGACAAGCTCGGCGACAGCGCGTTCCTGGACGACGCGCTCCCCCGGGCGGGTTCCACCGCGCGGCACCGCACGGTGAGCGTGGTATTCCGCACATCCAACGTCATCGTCACCATCGAGTACACCGCCCAGCCGGCCCTTTCCACCCAGGCCCCCGACGGCAAGGAACTCCAGGAGAAGGCGCAGGCCCTGGCCCGGAAGCTGGTCGAATCGTTCAACGCCTGACCCCGCCGGAACCCGGCCCGGACCGCTCTCCGGGCCGCCCGGCCGAGGCGGCATCCGCCCGCCGTCCGTCGTACCGTGGCCCCTCGGAGCCACCGGCGGCCGCCCGCCGCCCGCCGCTCCGCACGGCTACCGCCGCGCAACCGTCCCCCGACCGCCGCGCCACCGACTGAAGGAACCATGCACCGATCAGCCCCGCGACTCACCCGCATACTCGCCTGCGCAGCCGTCCCGGTGATGCTCGTCGTCGCCGGCTGCTCGTCGGACTCCGACGGCAAGAAGGACGCCGACGCGTCCGCCTCCGCGTCGCCGCAGGTGACGAAGTCGGAACCGACCGTCGAGGCCGCGAAGTTCGCCGAGCTGCCGGACCCCTGCTCGTCGGTCGCGGCGAAGACCGTCAAGTCCCTGGTCCCCTCGGCCAAGAGCAAGAACGGCACCCGCGGCAAGTCCAGCGACTCCTCCGCCCGGGGCAGCTGCTCCTGGAACGGCCTGGCCGACAAGGGCGTCAAGGGCTCCCAGTACCGCTGGCTCGACGTCGGCTTCACCCGCTTCACCTCGGACCAGACCCTGGGCAGCGGCGCCGCGCGCGCCGGCGAGGACTTCACCAAGCAGGTCGGCAAGACCGAGGCGACGGACGGCGCGAAGAACGTCAAGTCCGAGCCCGTCACCGGCATCGGCGACCAGGCGACCAAGGTCACGTACGACCAGTCCAAGGCGGACGAGGACTTCAGGTACACGACGATCGTCGCCCGCACGGGGAACGTCGTGGTCGTCGTCAACTACAACGGCGCGGGTTACGCCGGTTCGAAGACGCCCACCGCGGAGACGATCCTGAAGGGCGCCACGATGGCGGTCAGGGACGCGGTCGCCGCCGTCGCCGACGCCAACGGGAGCAAGGAGACCGGCGCCTCGCCCGAGACGAAGACCTCCAACTCCCCCAGTTCCTCGGCCACCACCAAGAAGTCGGACTGACGGGCCTTCTCCCCTCCCCCCGCGACACCTCTCGCACACATGTGCCAGGCTGTGCCCGCCGGAAACAAGCCACGGCAACAGGCCACAGCAGCCGGCGAGAGCACAGGACAAGGGAACAGGGAGGGGATGGGGGGTGGCTGCGATGCAGCTGACGCGCACGCATCGCGTGCTGATCGGGTTGGTGGTGGCCGGTGCGGTCCTGATCGCCGCGATCGGCTTCGCCGGTTCCTACGCGGCGGTGCGCGAACTGGCCCTTCAGAAGGGGTTCGGGGACTTCTCGCTGGTCTTCCCGATCGGCATCGACGCGGGCATCTGCGTCCTGCTGGCCCTGGACCTGCTGCTGACGTGGCTGCGCATCCCCTTCCCGCTGCTGCGCCAGACGGCCTGGCTCCTGACGGCCGCGACGATCGCGTTCAACGGCGCCGCCGCCTGGCCCGACCCGCTCGGCGTCGGCATGCACGCCGTGATCCCGGTGCTCTTCGTGGTCTCCGTCGAGGCCGCCCGCCACGCGGTGGGCCGGATCGCGGACATCACCGCCGACAAGCACATGGAAGGCGTCCGCCTCACCCGCTGGCTCCTCTCCCCCGTCCCCACCTTCCGCCTCTGGCGCCGCATGAAGCTGTGGGAGCTGCGCAGTTACGAGCAGGTCATCAAGCTCGAACAGGACCGGCTGATCTATCAGGCCCGCCTCCAGGCCCGCTACGGCCGCAACTGGCGCCGCAAGGCGCCCGTCGAGTCCCTGATGCCGCTCCGCCTCGCGAAGTACGGCGTGCCGCTGGCCGAGACCGGCCCCGCGGGTCTGGCCGCCGCCGGCATCGAACCGGCCCTCCTCCCCCCGGCCCCGGCCCCGGCCGCCGCGGCCCCCGCGGTGGAGACGGCCCAGCAGCACCCCGAACTCCCCCAGGCCGCACACCAGCCGCAGCCGCAGCACCAGCAGCAGCCGGCCGACCCTCAGCAGCCCCAGGAGCACCCCCAGCAGCCCGCCCCCGCGCAGAACGACGAGAACCCCTGGTTCCCCGCGCAGGCGACCGCCAAGGTCTACGAGGGCACGTACGACCCCGACTACGAAGGCCCCGGGCCCACCCCGCTCCAGGTCCCCTCGGGTCCGGGCGGCCGCACCCGTCCCCTGGGCAACGTGGGCACGGTCGGCAGCACCATCCCCGAACAGCAGCTCCCCTTCCCGGAACAACTCCCGGGGCAACTCCCGGACCAGCTCCCGCAGCAGCAGCTCCCGCAGCAGCAGCTCGCGGAGCAGCCCGTCGCCGAGGCCGCCGAGGAGTGGGCCGAGGAATGGGCGCAGGAGGACGCGGAGTTCAGCGAGATCGCGTACGAGGTGTTCGCGGCGTTCGTGACCGAGAACAACGACTACCCGAGCATCGCGGTGCTGGACATACACCTGTCGGACGGGCACAACGTGCGGCACCCGCGCAGCGAGGCGCTGATCCGGCAGCTGATGCCGCTGTTCAAGGAGCGCTACGCGGCGGAGCAGGCCGAACTCGAAGCCGACCACATCGCGTAAGCACGAAACACCAGGCACCAAGCACCAAGCACCAGGCACCAGGCACCAAGCACCAAGCAGACCGAAGGGCCGCCCCCCACCGGGGGAGCGGCCCTTCCACACATCCGCTTACGCGCCGAGCAGCCTGCGCACCCGGTCCGCCCCCACCGCGAGCAGCAGCGTGGGCAGGCGGGGCCCCGTGTCACGGCTGACGAGCAGCCGGTAGAGCAGGGCGAAGAAGGACCGCTGGGCGGTCTTCAGCTCGGGCGTCGGCTTGGCGTCGGGCTCCAGTCCGGCGAGGACCTTCGGCACGCCGTAGACGAGCGTGGTCAGCCCGTCCAGGGACCAGTGCGTGTCCAGCCCCTCGATCAGCAGCCGCAGCGACTCGCGGCCCTGCTCGTCGAGCGAGCCCAGCAGGTCCTTGTCCGGCTCGTCGCGGACGACGGTGCGGGCCTCGGCCGGGACCTGGGTGGTGATCCAGGACTCGGCGCGGTCGAGACGCGGCCGGGCCTCGTCCAGCGAGGTCAGCGGGTTCGCCGGGTCAAGCTCGCTGAGGATGCGCAGCGTCTGGTCCTGCGCACCGGCCGTGATGTCGGCGACCGAGGCGAGCGTGCGGTACGGCAGCGGGCGCGGCGTGCTCGGCAGCTGACCGGCCGCGGTGCCGATCGCGCGGGCGTACGCGGCGGCGTCGGCCGGCAGCACGGAGCCGTCGGCGACCTTGCGGCCCAGCGAGTCCCACTCGTCGTAGAGCCGCTGGATCTCCTGGTCGAAGGCGATCTTGAAGGACTGGTTGGGCTTGCGGCGGGCGTAGAGCCAGCGCAGCAGCGGCGCCTCCATGATCTTCAGCGCGTCGGCCGGGGTCGGCACGCCGCCCTTGCTGGAGGACATCTTGGCCATGCCGGAGATGCCGACGAAGGCGTACATCGGGCCGATCGGCTGGACGCCGTCGAAGATCTCGCGGACGATCTGGCCGCCGACGACGAAGGAGGAGCCGGGCGAGGAGTGGTCGACGCCGGAGGGCTCGAAGATCACGCCCTCGTACGCCCAGCGCATCGGCCAGTCGACCTTCCAGACCAGCTTGCCGCGGTTGAACTCGCTCAGGCGGACCGTTTCGGCGAAGCCACAGGCCGAGCAGGTGTAGTTCAGCTCGGTGGAGTCGTCGTCGTACGAGGTGACGGTGGTGAGGTCCTTCTCGCAGTTGCCGCAGTAGGGCTTGTACGGGAAGTAACCGGCGGAGCCGCCGCTGCCGTCGTCCTCGCTCGCCGCGCCGGAACCGGCCTCGGCCTCCAGCTCGGCTTCGTCCACCTTCTTCTGCTGCTGCGGCTTCTTGCCGCCCTTGGCACCGCCGGCCGCCGGGTCCTTCTTGGTGCGGTAGCGGTCGAGGACGGCGTCGATGTCGGCGCGGTGGCGCATCGCGTGCAGGATCTGCTCGCGGTAGGTGCCCGCGAGGTACTGCTCGGTCTGGCTGATGCCGTCGTACTCGACGCCCAGCTCGTCCAGGGACGCGGTCATCGCGGCCTTGAAGTGCTCGGCCCAGTTCGGATACGGGGACCCGGCGGGCGCGGGCACCGAGGTCAGCGGCTTGCCGATGTGCTCGGCCCAGGTCTCGTCCACGCCCGGGACGCCGTTCGGCACCTTGCGGTAGCGGTCGTAGTCGTCCCAGGAGATCAGGTGCCGCACGGTGTATCCGCGGCGGCGGATCTCGTCGGCGACCAGGTGCGGGGTCATGACCTCGCGGAGGTTGCCCAGGTGGATCGGGCCCGACGGGGAGAGGCCGGAGGCGACGACGACCGGTTTGCCAGGCGCACGACGCTCCGATTCGGCGATGACCTCGTCCGCGAAGCGGGAGACCCAGTCGGTCTCGGTGCTGCTCTGACTCTGAGCCACGGTCGGCACGTCCTTCTCTCGGGTAGGACTCATAGGGGCACCGCCCATTCTCCCAGGTGCGGCCCGCAGCGCGAAAACGGCTTTACGGGGCCCCGCGGCACGGGCGGAAAACCCGTTTACACGCCGTGGGATACTTGAGGTCATCCCTTGTACCCCTACGGAAACGGCAGCCAGCTCATGGCCTCGGTCAATTCCCTCGCTTCCACGCTCCAGCAGCAGCTGGCGGACGCCCTGACGGCAGCACTGCCGGAGGCCGGCACCGCGGACCCGCTGCTGCGCCGAAGCGACCGGGCCGACTTCCAGGCCAACGGCATCCTGGCGCTCGCCAAGAAGCTCAAGGGCAATCCGCGCGAGCTGGCCGACCGGGTCACGGCCGCTCTCCCGGCCTCCGAGCTGATCAAGGACATCGAGGTCTCCGGTCCCGGCTTCCTGAACGTCACGCTCGCCGACCGGGCGATCACCGAGACCCTCGCGGCGCGCGCCGCCGACGGCGACCGGCTCGGCATCCCGGCGAACGACGCGGCGGGCACCACCGTCATCGACTACGCCCAGCCGAACGTGGCCAAGGAGATGCACGTGGGCCATCTGCGGTCCGCCGTGATCGGTGACGCGATGGTGCGGATCCTGGAGTTCACCGGCGAGTCCGTGGTCCGGCGCCACCACATCGGTGACTGGGGCACCCAGTTCGGCATGCTCATCCAGTACCTCACCGAGCACCCGGACCAGCTGGACCACGAGGGCGGCAAGGAGGACGGCGAGGCCGCCATGTCCTCGCTCAACCGGCTCTACAAGGCGTCCAGGGCCCTGTTCGACTCGGACGAGGAGTTCAAGGCCCGCTCCCGGGACCGGGTGGTCGCGCTCCAGGCCGGGGACGCGGAGACGCTGGCCATGTGGCAGCGGTTCGTGGACGAGTCGAAGATCTACTTCTACTCGGTCTTCGACAAGCTCGACATGGAGATCAGCGACCCCGACATCGTCGGCGAGTCCGGGTACAACGACATGCTGGAGGAGACCTGCCGCATCCTGGAGGAGACGGGCGTCGCCGTCCGCTCCGAGGGTGCGCTCTGCGTCTTCTTCGACGACGTGCTGGGCCCCGACGGCAACAAGGTCCCGCTGATCGTCAAGAAGACCAACGGCGGCTACGGCTACGCGGCGACCGACCTCTCCGCGATCCGCGACCGGGTGCGGAACCTCAAGGCGGACACCCTGCTGTACGTGGTGGACGCGCGGCAGTCGCTGCACTTCAAGATGGTCTTCGAGACGGCCCGGCGGGCCGGCTGGCTGAACGACGACGTGAAGGCGCACCAACTCGCGTTCGGCACGGTGCTCGGCAAGGACGGCAAGCCGTTCAAGACCCGTGAGGGCGTCACGGTCCGGCTGGAGGACCTGCTGGACGAGGCGGTCGAGCGGGCGACGGCCGTGGTCCGGGAGAAGGCCGGGAAGGTGGGCCTGTCCGAGGAGGAGATCGTCGAGAACGGCCGGTACGTGGGCGTGGGCGCCGTGAAGTACGCGGACCTGTCGACCTCCGCCGTGCGGGACTACAAGTTCGACCTGGACCAGATGGTGTCGCTGAACGGCGACACGTCGGTGTACCTCCAGTACGCGTACGCGCGCATCCGGTCGATCCTGCGCAGGGCGGGCGACGCGAAGCCGGCCGCGCACCCGGAGCTGGAGCTGGCCCCGGCCGAGCGGGCGCTCGGCCTGCACCTGGACCAGTTCGGCGAGGTGCTGGCCGAGGTCGCCGCGAACTACGAGCCGCACAAGCTGGCCGCGTACCTCTACCAGCTGGCGTCGCACTTCACGACGTTCTACGACCAGTGCCACGTCCTGAGCGAGGACAACCCGGCCGAGGTCGTGGAGAACCGGCTGTTCCTCTGCGACCTCACCGCCCGCACCCTGCACAAGGGCATGGCGCTGCTCGGCATCCGGACGCCCGAGCGGCTCTGAGCACACGGCACGGCCCGCGCGAGCGGAAGGCGGCGGGGCCCGGCGGCACTTCGGTGGCGCCGGGCCCCGCTTTTCTCGGCTGCCCCCGAAATGATTCGGGTACACAACGGTCTCGGGGGCAAAAGAGAATTCAGACCGTTGGACGAACCTTTCTCTGGGGGCGAAAGATGAGTGACCATTGCACAGCGCCTGACCCGCCTTCGCCCGAGGCCATTACCGAGGCCGTGCCCCCACCGGCGAAAGCGGCCGACGCCCGCGCGGCGGCCGCCGCGTTCGTGGAGGCGCTCGACCCCCCGCCCTCCCCCTCGGCCGTCCAGGACCTGCTGCTGCTCGCCTCGGAACTGGTCACGAACGCGGTGCGCCACGCGGGAGCCGTCACGGCCCTGGCGTTCGGAGCGGACGAGAAGGCGCTGTACGTACAGGTCGCGGACCCCAGCCCGGACCGCCCGCGACAGCGCGTCCCGGATATGACGGGCGCGGCCGGCGGTTTCGGCTGGCCGCTGGTCCTGAAATTGGCCAGGAAAGTCACCGTCCGGAACCACATGGGCCAGGGAAAGATCATCAGCGCGACAATGGCCCGCTGACCCTCCACTCGCTTTCCGGGGAAAACGAAAGGCGCACCCCCGGGCATCATCACCCAAATGGCGTTGACCGCGCGCCCCGCCGCAGGGGATGGTGGCGCGTCCGGTGAGCACCGGACGCGTCACCAGGGGTGGGGATCACATGCGGGACACCGGGCAGACGAACATGCCCGAAACGGCACGGCCGCCGGAGGAACCGAGACCGGAGCCGGGGGCACGGGCCGCGTCCGAGGCAGCCGCGGCAGCCGTCCGGGAAGCCCTCCGGAGCAAGCGCCCGGCCGCCGCCCGCGAGCAGGCCGCCGCCGCGCTGGAGACGTACGGCCCCGCCCCGACCTGTACCTCCTGCTGGGCCAGGCGCACGTCGCCGAGGACGAGGACGACCACGACGACGAGGGCCTGTCCGGCGGATCTTCGTGGATCAGCCCGCGGCGTCTGGTGCGTGCTATCGGCGTGCGCCCGAATCGCCCTCGTACTGGACGTACTCGGGTGATGCGGGCGTGCGGCGAGAGTGCGTGCCAGGCGTCGCGGGCCGCGAAGATCCGCCGGACAGGCCCGAGGCCGAACGCGCCTACCGCCGGGGGCTCGACGCCTTTCCCGACCACCTGGCCCTGCTCACCGCCTACGCCTAACTCTGCCGGGCGGCCGACGCGCTGGACCGCCCCGGCCGCCACGCCCGCGCCGACCGCCTCGTGGCGCGCGTCGCCGAACTGGCCCCCGGCTCACCGGAAGCGCTCCGGCTCAGCGACCCGGCCCCGGTCTGGGCCGCACAGCCCACGGCGCCCCGCCTCTCCGTCTCCCACACCCAGCGCCACGACGTCCGCGGCGCCCTGGCCGCCGCTCCGAACCTGGCGGAGGCGGCCCGCCGAGCCGACGAGGAGGCGGGGCAGCACCCGTACGACCTGCGTCTGGCCATCCGCGCCGAGACGCTCACCGCGTTCCTCCGCCCCGGCCGGAGGCTGCTCCTGGGCCAGGTCAGGGCCCCGTATCTGAGCGTGCTCGCCGTCCTGGCCGTGGGCGCCGTGGCCCTCGTCCCCGATTCGGCCGCGCCCTGGTCGATGTGGGCGGGGGCCGCCGCGCTCCTCACCCTCGTCCCGTACCGCCTGCTCGCCGTCCTGGAGAGCGGCGCCCGTTCCCGCGCCGTCCACCGCACACCGCCGCTCCCGGAGGGCGCGCCCGAACCGGCGAGTCCCCTGCCCCCGCCGCCCCCGCCCGGCGCCCGGGACTTCGTGCTGCTGGGCACGGCCCTCACCCTGGCGGTGTTCGCGGTGGTCTCGCCGCTGGCGCTCAAGGGCCCGGCGGACACGAGCTATCCGCACTACACGGTGACGGCACCGAAGACGTTCCGGGGCGCCTCGCTGTTCTCCGCCGTCCCGGTGGTGGACGGCGTCAACTCGGACATGGCCTCGCTGTGGACCCAGACCCTGAACGCCGAGGGCGCGTTCGCCTACGTCTACGGCGACCTCGCGGACCCGGATGGCCCCATCGGCCCGGCCGCCCTCGTCTTCGGCGCGGTGGGCGACTTCCGCAACACCCCCGACAGAGCCCTCAAGGGCTACGAACTGGGGCTCGCCGAGTCGGATTCGACCATCGACGGCCTCTGGAAGCCGGACCCGGGTCCGGACGGCCGCCGGCTCCGCTGCGTCTCGTACGCGGACGACTCGGAGACCCCCGGCTCCCGCGTGGCGTGCAGCTGGGTGGACAACGGCAGTTACGGCACGGTCGTCATGAACGAGCCCGGTCTCGACCACGAGACCGCCACGGAGGCCGTCCGCACGGCCCTGGACGCGGCTCTGCTTCACGGTGATCGCGCACTGTAACCACCCGTACACATATCTTGTACGGGTCGGGCGCGCGTGAAGCAGGGGCCCGGGTGGGGAGTGGGCACCTTATGCACAACAAGAGCCGTCGTCGCAAAGACGCGTCGATCATGAAGATGATGGGCGCACTGGTTGCCCATTTCCGTCGAGCGGCCGGGCTGACTCAGCACCAGCTCGCGGGCCAGGCCAATGTCCAGCCGGAAACCATCGCGTCCGTCGAGCAGGGCCGCCGGAGCCTGGTTCCCGCGCTGGCCAGGGTCCTGGACGCGATCATGGACACGAAGGGCGCCCTGATCACGGCCCTGGACCACCTGCCCGAGGTGGACCTGATTCCGGTCTGGGCGGAGGCGTACATGGACCTGGAGCGGGAGGCGCTGGCGCTGTCGTTCTTCGCGAACCAGGTCCTGCCAGGGCTGTTGCAGACCGAGAACTACGCGCGAGCCGTCTTCGAAAGCCGGGTTCCGGCCTTCAGCCAGGAAGAGATCGACGCCCACGTGGTCAGTCGGCTCGAACGGCAGGAGATCCTGCGCCGCAAGAACCCGCCGACCATGAGCTTCATCATCTCCGAGGCGATTCTGCTCGCCCCCCTCGGCGGAGCCGAGGTGCACCGGGAGACACTGCGCCACCTCCGTGCGTGCGCGGACCTTCCCGGCGTCGCGCTCCAGATCATGCCGCTCGCCCGGACCACCCACGCCGCCCTCGACGGGCCGTTCATCCTGCTGGAGACACCGGACTTCCAACGCCTCGCGTACACCGAAACTCAGCGCGGCAGCCAGCTCATCACTGACCCCGATGAGATCAGCATCCTGGGGCAGAGGTATGCAATGCTGCGGTCGCAGGCCCTCACACCCGAGGAATCCAGGCGCCTGCTAGACCGTCTGCTGGGAGAGCAATGAGCACTGCACATACGTGGTTCAAGTCGAGCTACAGCGGCAGCGACGGCGGCGAGTGCCTCGAAGTCGCCTACGACTGGGTCAAGTCCAGCCACAGCGGCGACGAGGGCGGCGCCTGCGTCGAGGTCGCCGCGCACCCTACCGCCGTGCACGTACGTGACTCCAAGAACCTGGAGGGCCCCGCCCTCACCGTCGCGCCCGCCGCCTGGGCCGCGTTCACCGGGCATGTGGGGCGCTGAGAAGTCCACTGTCAGTGGGGGCACTTAGAGTCACCGATATGGCGACGCTCCCGAATGCACTTCGTTCAACGGCCGATGCCGGGCTGGAACTCCCGCCCGGCACGCTCGTGGACACCACGATCGACGAGACCTGGCACGAACCCCTCCTCTGGTACGCGGACCGGCCCGCGACCCCCGGGGTCTGGGCCGGGCTGCGCACCGCCGGGCGGCCGGCCGGTCTGCTGCCGGTCCTGGTCGACGGCGGCAGGCGTGCCGCGTGGCCGGAGGACTGGGACCTGGACCCGGCGAGTACGTCGTATCCGGGCGATCATGACGCCGAGACCGTGCTGACCGAGGCATGGGAGGCTCACGAGAGCGACGAGTTGGGTCTCGTGGACTCGGACGGCGCGTGGCCGGGCCTCGCGCCGAGCCCGGCCGAGGCGGGACCGGACGAGCCGGACGCCCTCGCGGCGGAGATCGCGGACCAACTGACCGCTCCGGGGAGCCCGATGGCGGGGATACGGATCGCGCTGGTCCCCGCGCGCCGCAGCGCGGACATACCGGCGGCGATCGGCTGGTCCGGCCCGGCGAATCATGAGAACGACGTGGCGAGGCTCAGCGCGGTGCTGCGCTCCTGGGAGGACCGGTACGGGGCACGCGTCCTCGTGCTCGGGTTCGACACCCTGGTGCTCTCCGTGAGCCGCCCGCCCACGACGCTCGCCGAGGCGGAGGCGCTGGCGGCGGAGCACTTCGCGTTCTGCCCGGACAACATCCAGCAGTCCAGCCTCAACACGCTCCGCGCGTACGCGGAGACAGCGCTCCTCAAGCAGGAGACCTGGGCGTTCTGGTGGGACTGAGCCGGGCCGCCCCGCCCCTCAGCACCATGGACCAGATCCCGCATTGGTCTTGACCAATTTTCGCGAGTATGGGAATGATGACCGGAGTCGCCACAGAACCTTCATAACTGCTCCGCGGGAGAACCACGCACTATGCGCATACCCACCACTGCCGCCCTCGCGGCGCTCGGCGGTGCCCTCGTCCTCGGGCTCACCGTCGCTCCGGCCGCCCAGGCCACCCCCGCCCCGGCGGACTGCACCACGGACGCCTTCGGGATCGCCGGCAAGTACGGCGAGTTCGTCCTCGGGGACGACGTCCACTCGCCCGACGCGGAGGGCGCGGTGGCCGTCGGCGGCAACGCGGACTTCCGGGGCGGGTTCAGCGTGGCCAACGAGCTGTCGGCCGCCGAGGTCGACGCGCTGCCCGGCCGGGCGTCGCTCGTCGTGCGCGGTGACCTGCTCAACGGCGGTTCCGCGACCGTCGTGATGAAGGGCAACGCGGTGGTCGGCGGCCAGGTGAAGGACCGTGCCGTCGAGCTGCACAACGGCAGCTTCAGCCAGAAGGCCGATCTGATCGACTTCGACGGTGAGTTCGCCAAGCTGCGGTCCTACTCCGCGGCGCTGGCCGGGGAGTCCGCGACGGCGGGCGCCGAGGTGCGGCTCGACGGGGACCGGCTGACGCTGACCGGCACGGACGGCGCCCGCAACGTCTTCTCCGTACCGGCGGACCGGTTGGAGAAGGCGAAGGAGGTCTTCATCAAGGTCCCGGCCGGGGCGACGACGATCGTCAACGTCAGCGGCCGGGAGTACGACATGGCGACGGCCCGCACGACGGGCTTCTTCCTCTCCGGCGGCCAGGACTTCGTCCTGGACGACAAGCTCCAGAGCGCGTCCGGCGGCGCGGTCCGGGCCAAGCTCCTGTGGAACTTCCCGGACGCCACGAAGGTCGTCAAGAACAGTCAGGCCGCCTGGCCGGGCAGCGTGCTCGCGCCCCACGCCCACCTGGAGCTGGGCACGGCCGCGCCGGTCAACGGCTCGGTGTGGGTGGCCTCGCTGCACGGCTCGGGCGGTGCGGAGACGCACCACTTCCCGTTCACGGGCTGCCTGCCCGAGGCCCCTGGAACGGAGACCCCGTCGCCCAGCACGCCCCCGAGCGGTACGCCCGGGACGACCCCCCCGGCGACCGGCACGCCGTCGGCCTCGGTGCCCCCGCCGTCCGGCAGCGCCACCCCGTCCGACACCCCGTCGGGCTCAGCGACACCGGGCGCCCCGGCCCCGTCCGCCAGCCCCTCGCAGCCGGGTGAAGGCGATCTGGCGACGACCGGCAGCAGCAACATGATCCCGATCACCATCGGCGGCGCCGCAGTCGTCGCCGCGGGTGCGGGCCTGGTCGTCATGGCCCGCCGCCGCAAGCGCGCCTGACCCCGGGCGGGACGCGGCCCTCAGGACGACTTCACGAGATCCTTGAGGGCCGCGATCCGGTCGCGGACCCGGGGGCCGTGCGCAACGGCCTGAGGTGCGCCCCCGGCGGGCTCCCGGCAGCCCCGGCACAGCCCGTCCGGCAGCGCGTCGACCGGCCCCGGGACGCCGCACTCCACGCACTCCACCTTGGCCGGATGCGTGACGCCACCGGCCCGCTCCGGGGCGGGGCGGTAGACGGGCGGAAGCTTGTCGCCCAGGCGACGGCGGACGAACCCGAAGGGCGACTCGACCGAGGCGGGCAGCCCGGCGGTGAGCGTACGAACGAAGTAGCCGACGTCCACGCCACGGGCGAACCACTGCTCGGCGAGGGGTTCCAGGGCGGCGCAGTGGGCGTGGGAGAGCGCGAGCCGCGTATCGACACGCCCGAGTTCGGCCAGGGCGAGGTACGCGGTCGAACGCCCGCCCTCCTCCGGATCGGCGACCCGCTGCGCGGGCACGGCGGAAGCGGCCGGAGCCTCCGAGGGCGCGGACTCCGGCGCGGGTGCGGGGGCGGGCGCCGCGACCACGGACTCGGCCTCCGGCGCGACCACCGTCAACGAGCCCAGAAAATCCGCCCACCACTCGTTGTCGTGAGCGGTCCGCGACCAGAACGTCCGGAACACCCACCGCACTTGGCCCTGCCCGTCCACCAAGGCGCACCGCACGCGCCGCAGATGCCCGGCCACGGACAGCGCGGTCATCGCGGAGGCCACGGCCTGCTGCCCGTACAGCGGGATCTGCTTGGCGAGAGCCTTGACGCTCATCACGGCCCCTTCGGGCAGCCGCTCGACGAAGGCGGCGATGTAGCGCTCGCGCAGCGGCAGCGAGGCGAAGTCATCGGGGCGGGCCGGATGTTGACCGGGCACGGCACGCTTGCCGTAGCCGGTCTGGGCCATGGGGCACGGGGTGGGACTAAGGTTCTGAACAACCACGAGATCGGCTCTTTCTGTGGTGGTCGAGCTCTGGCCAGACCCCGGCAAGGCTTGAGAGGCCTCGTCGGGGTCGTTTGATTTCCCGCACCGTAAGCAGTGGCCACGCTGCGTCGCAAGCCGTCACCATTAGTCATACATGCAGACCGTGACGGGTCAGGGAGGTCGGGAGGGTTTCCCCAACCCCGTCTCTACCCACCCATCAAAAGAAGGCGCTCGAACCTCGGGTCCCGCATCTCGAAGCCCGAGTCCCGAGCCTCAAGCCTCGGGCCGCCCACACCCCTCGTACGCTCGAACGAGTGAACCGCCCACCCCGGTCCACGGTCCCGAGACCCGAGCCCCGAGCCCCGGGCGGAGTGACATGATCGAAGCGAGCCGGATCCGAGAGCAGGACACCCACGCAATACACCCACGAGGGGGCCACAGTGCGGGATCAACTCCTTGGAAATCGCTACCGGTTGGTGCGGCGGCTCGGTGAGGGCGGCATGGGTGAGGTCTGGGAGGCGCAGGACGAGAAGCTGGACCGGCGGGTCGCGGTCAAGCTGATCTCGTTACTCGCGGGAGGCGGAAGCCGGGGCAGAGAGGCGCGCGCCCGGTTCCTGCGCGAGGCCCGGCTCACGGCCCGCCTCCAGCACTCGCACATCGTGACCGTCCACGATCTCGGCGAGAGCGGCCCCGAGACCGGCAACGCCCCGTTCCTGGTGATGGAACTGGTCAGGGGCGAAGGGCTGGATGCCAAGCTGGAGCGGGGCGCCATCGACCCGCAGGACGCGGCCCGCTGGGGCGCCGAAATCGGCGAGGCCCTGGCGGAGGCACACGCGGCGGGCGTCCTGCACCGCGACATCAAGCCGTCCAACATCTTCATCACGCACACCGGCACGGTGAAGGTCCTCGACTTCGGCGTAGCACGCGCGGCCGACCCGTACGCCACCGCCGACCGCCTCACCCAGACCGGGTTCATCGTCGGCACGCCCCCGTACATGGCTCCCGAGCAGGCACGCGGCCACCCGGAACCGGGTAGCGACCTCTACGCGCTGGGCTGCCTGCTCTTCGAACTGCTCACCGCCCGCCTGCCGTTCCAGGCCCCCGACAGCATCGGCTACCTGACGGCCCACCTCACCGACGAACCCCCCGCGCCCAGCTCGATCCGGCCGGGCCTCCCCTCCTCCTGGGACACGCTCGTACTGAAGCTCCTCAGCAAGGACCCGTCCGAGCGCCACACCACGGCCGCCGACGCCTCCCGGGCCCTGCGGCGGCTCGCCGCGGCGGCACCCACGAAGGTGCTGCCGCCACCTCGGGACGCACCGCGCAGGCCGCCGCCCACCGCCGCCAAACACACACCCGTGGGCGGGCCCTGGCTGCCGGGCGGGGTCTGGCTATTGACCGTGGTGGCGACAGCCATCCTGGTCTCGGTCAACATCGACGGCCACGGAGACGACGGAGACGCGGCGAGCGGCGCCCTCGTCGTCGGCCTCGCCACGGCCTGGCTCGTCGGCCATTTCGTCGTCATGTCACGGCCGGCATGGCGTACGACCGTGACAAAAGTGACCCGCTTCGCCCTGCCCCTGCTCCTGCTGGCCGTCTACGCCGTGGCGGTCACGAGCAATGCCGAAGACCCCTGGCCTCACGGGCCCTACTGGGTGGCCATGAGCATCTCGACGGCCGCCCTGACGAGCCTTCTGGCGTTCTCCGCCGCTCTGACCGACCGAACCGGGCACGGACTCCGCAGGGCGGGCTACACCCTTGCGGCCCTCAACACCATCGCCGTCCTCGACACCGTCTTCCAGCAGACGGGCATCGCCGTCACGGTCTCCCCGCACATCACCTTCGTCGCCCCGCAACCGGTCTCGGCCGGCGTGGCCGTCCTGGCCGTCGCGGTGTACTGCGTCCGCGAGATCGCGACCCGCCGGGCAGCCCCGGACGCTCAGCGCTTCTCCCAGACCGAGGTGTCGTAGCGGTAGTAGTACTCCGGCCGCCCCGCGATGCTGCTCGTGCGGAACGGCTTGCCGCCGTCGTCGATGCGCAGGGTCCCCTTACGGCCGCCGCTGCTCCACTCCAGCTCCAGGTACCAGCTGACGTCGTGGCCCTCCACATGCGCGTCCAGGTCGAAGACCTCCACATCGCGGGACGAGACCTGGAACGGGAAGTCCTTCGCCGGCACGACCTGGTCGCCCTGGGTGCCCGCCACCGGGGTCAGCGTGGGCCGGTTGCTGTCCAGGTCGATGTCGAAGGACTGCGGCTCGATACCACTTCCGCAGCCCTCGCCCATGGAGAACGCGGGCCGTTGCAGGGGCGCCCGCTGACTCAGTACGCGCACATGCAGGTCGGTCAGGACGACGGCCTCCTGCGAGGTGCCCTGCACGGTCAGCTCCAGCTTCATGGCGCCGCCCTCCACCCCGCCGAGCGAACGCGCCCAGCCCCGGGTGCTGGTGGGCGAGGGCGGAGGCGGCACGGTGCCCGGGTCCTGGGTGAGCAGATAGAACTGCCCGCAGGGCTCCTCCCAGTTGTACGAGCTGATGGTCACGGTCGGCGGGGCCCCGGTGCCGGTCCCGGTGGTGGCCGAGGCGGAGACGGAGGACCGCGCGGTCGGGCCGGCCGCCTCGGTGCTGCTCGCGGATTCACTGGCCTTCGCCGACGCGGAGGCGGACGTCGACGCCGACGGGCTCTGCGGCAACTCGGAGACGGCGTCCGCCCCCTTGCCCTCCTCCGTGCTCCGGCCGCCGGGCATCTCGACGGCGGCGTCCGAGCCGGTCTCCTTGAGCTGCCCGACGACGACGGCGGTGGGCACGGTGAGCGCGACGACCGCCGCTGCGGCGAGCAGCACCCGCGTACGGGCGGAGGCGCGGCGCCAACGCGAGGAGCGCTCGGGGGCGGGGCGTTCGGGGGTGACCTCGGGGGCCGGTTCGGTCGTGTGCGCGGCAGGCGGGGGCTCGACCGGTACCGGAGCTTCTGATTCCGGCACCCGCTCCGATTCCGGTACCGGCACCGGCTGTGCCACCGGCTCCGGTTGTGGCACCGGCTCCGGTTGTGGCACCGGCTCCGGCTCCGCGACGGGCGCGTCCGGCGCGGGGGCGGTGTCCGGCTTCCCCCGCCGCCGGGCCGCGTCGGCGAGGATCCACCGGCGGTGCAGGTCCACGAGTTCGTCGTCCGTGGCCCCGCAGAGACGGGCGAACCGGTCCACGGAGGCGTACTCACTGGGGACCGCGTCCCCGTTGCAGTACCGGTGGAGCGTCGACGTGCTGACGTGCAGCCTTCCCGCCAGCACGCCGTAACTGCGTCCCGAACGGTCCTTCAGTTTCTTCAGCAGGCCCGCGAAATCCTCGGCCTCCGGCGTCGCCACTACGGCGTTCCCCCTCCTGGTCGTCCCGGATCACCGTTCCAGGGACGTGGAATCTGCCCAGGTCACAGTACGCGCAGGCATTCCAGCATCCCCAATGGTGTGGCGGGCGTTGCGGCCGGAATCCGCCGTGCCGCAAGCTCGAACCACACCACAGCGACCGGGGGACCGACGCAGTGCGAACGCTCTTCCGCATCGAGTTGACCGATGCGCTGGCGATCGGAGTGGTGATCGTGACGACAGCGATCGTCCTGCTCCTGATCTGCCACAACTGACCAGAGCTCAGCTCAGCCCGCACCACACACAAGACCACCTACGGGGAGATCCACCATGCGCAGCAACCGCATCCGCACCACCGTTCTCGCGGCCACCGCCCTGCTCGCGGCGCTCTCGCTCACGGCGTGCAACGGGGACGACGTCACCGACACCGGCAAGCCGGCCGCGAGCCCGACGGCGGACCAGGACGGCGGCCGGTCGAAGGAGCCCTCGGCACCGGCCAAGGACTCGACGTCCCCGACCGACACCGAGTCCGAACCGGCCGCCGACGCCAAGCCGAAGGTCCCTACCGCGGACCCGGCTACGAAGACCAAGGCCCCGGCCACCGACAGCAAGCCGAAGACCGCCGTCACCTGCGACGGCTCGAACACGAAGGTCACCGTCACGAAGGTGAGCCGCCCGGTCAACCACCTGCTGCTCACGGCCACCAACACCGGTGACCGCCCCTGCTACGCGTACCACGCGCCGATGCTCCGCTTCGACGGCGCGCAGGCCGTGTTCCAGGTCAACCAGGACAGCAAGCCGCAGGCCGTGGTGACGCTCGACCCGGGCCAGTCGGCGTACGCGGCGATCAGCCTGACCGGCGAGCCGAACGGCTCGAAGCCGTACACGAGCAAGCACCTCGGGGTCATCTTCGCCGACCGGAGCAACGGCCCGGTCAACTCCTCGCCGGCCGAGCTGACGCTGCCCGGCACGACGTACTGGGACGACAACGGCTTCGTCACCTACTGGCAGAGCGAGATGGACGACGCGCTCACCTACTGACCGGCCAGCTCGAATTCGAACCAGACCCGGTGCGTACCGTCCGCGTCCACCGCGAGTCCGCCGCCCCCGCTGATCCCGGCGAGGGCGGCGGTCCCGCTCGACGGCACGATCGTGAAGAACTCGTTCGTACGGTCGCTGCCGCTCGTCGCGGCCGAGTGCACGAAGTTGAACGTGCCCTCCCGCCCGGCGAGCGCCCCCTCGAAGGACTCCATGGCGATGTACGTACCCACGCCCGACTCCTGGTCGAAGGCAGCCGTGAACAAGGTGGTCGACCGCCCCGCGACCTCGCCCTCGAAGACCTTCACGATGGTCGCGACCCCGACGGGCAGCGCGGTGGAGACCTCGGGCTCGGGCTTCAGCTCGGACGGGACGAAGGAGCTGACGGTGAACGTTCCGGAAGCTTTCATGCTTCCGATCGTAGGGACCGGGTCTGACAACAGGCCCTACGACTTGGCAGCCTCGCCCAGGACCCGGGCGAGTTCGCCGGGGCGGGTGGCCATCGGCCAGTGGCCGGAGTCGAGGTCCACGTACTCCACCCGGGTGGCGCGGGCCAGCTCAGGAATCTCACCGGCCGCGATCCACTCCTCGGCCTGGGCCGGGGTGAACTCGGGGCAGACCACCACGACGGGGATGTCGAAGCGGCGCTCGTCGGTCAGCCGCACGACGCCCCTGGCGACGGCCTCGGGGACGGGAACGGCGGCGGCAGCGAAACGGTCCCGGGCCGGCTGGTCCAGGTCAGCGGCGTCCGGACCCTCGAAGGGGTCCCACCCCGGGAAGGGCATGACGCCGCCCTCGATCGCGAAGAAATCGGCGTAGGCCCGCCCGTCGGCGGCCGGGAAGCCGCCGATCAGAGCGACCTTGGCCACCTTGTCCGGCCGTGCGTCACCGGCCATCCAGGCCAGGGTCGATGCGGCGGAGTGCCCCACCACCAGAGGCTTCCCGGGCGCCGCGTCCACCGCGGCGAGCACCGCTGCCAACTGGTCGTCGAGCGTCGCCGAGGCAGCGCCGTCACCCTGCCCCGGCAGCGTGAGCGGCACGGGACGGTGGCCGAGCCGGGTGAGTTCGGGCACGACGTCGTCCCACGCTGATCCGTCGAGCCACAAGCCGCCGATGAGCAGGATGTCCACAGTGGTTCTCCCGGAGAGTCGTCAGAACTGGCTGCCCGCACGCTACCGGGAGGCTCTGACACCGGGGCCGGGACAGCCCTTGGGTACGACAACTCATGCGTTGGGGCGCCACACCTGGTGGAATCGCACGCATGTCCCAAGACCTCGACACGGACGACCGGCCCCGCCACACCTGGGTCGCCACGCTGATCTCCGCGGTCATCACGCTGCCGCTCGCGTTCCTCGCCCTCATCTACACCATGTTCACGCCGATGATCTGCGACTCGTGCTCCGAGGCGGACGGCGACCGGTTCGAGGCGAGCTTCCTCCCGGCCTGGACGGTGTTCTGCTGCGGCCTGGTGCTGGCCCTCGTCGCACTGATCGCGAGCTGGGTATGCCTTGGGCGCAAGCCGGCGGCCGCGATCCTCCTCGCCGTGGCCGCCCCCGTCACCGTCCTGCTGACCTGGCTGCTCTTCATCGGCCTCATCGACTGGCCGTAGGGCCTCCGGCCTCAGCCCCGCAGCCGCTGCGCGACCTCCGTCGCCCAGTACGTGAGGATCATCTGCGCACCCGCCCGGCGGATGCCGGTCAGGCTCTCCAGGATCGCCGCGTCCCGGTCGATCCAGCCCCTCTCCGCCGCGGCCTCGATCATCGCGTACTCGCCGCTGATCTGGTACGCGGCGACCGGCACGTCCGACGCCTCGGCGACCTTCGCCAGGATGTCCAGGTACGGGCCGGCCGGCTTGACCATGACCATGTCCGCGCCCTCTTCGAGGTCGAGCGCCAGCTCGCGCAGCGACTCGCGGACGTTGGCCGGGTCCTGCTGGTAGGTCTTGCGGTCGCCCCTGAGCGAGGAGCCGACGGCCTCGCGGAACGGGCCGTAGAACGCGGAGGAGTACTTCACGGTGTACGCGAGGACCGACACGTCCTCGTGGCCCGTCTGGTCCAGCGCGTCACGGATGACGCCGACCTGGCCGTCCATCATGCCGCTGGGGCCGACCACATGGGCGCCCGCGTCGGCCTGGACCTGGGCCATCTCCGCGTACCGCTCCAGCGTCGCGTCGTTGTCGACACGGCCGTCCTCGGTCAGCACACCGCAGTGGCCGTGGTCGGTGAACTCGTCCAGGCACAGGTCCGACATGACGAGGAGATCGTCGCCGACCTCCTCGCGCACCGCGCGCAGCGCGACCTGGAGGATGCCGTCCGGGTCGGTGCCCGCCGTGCCCCGGCCGTCCTTCTTCTCGTCCAGCGGCACACCGAACAGCATGATCCCCGAGACGCCGGCCGACACCGCGTCCACGGCGGCCTTCCGCAGGGTGTCCAGGGTGTGCTGCTGCACGCCGGGCATGGCCGAGATGGCGACCGGGGCGTCGATGCCCTCGCGCACGAACGCGGGCAGGATCAGGTTCGCCGGGTCGAGCCGTGTCTCGGCGACCATCCGCCGCATCACGGGGGTCGTCCGCAGCCGCCGGGGGCGGGAGCCGGGGAAGTTTCCGTACACAGTCATCCTTCGAGACTAGACCCGTACACATCACGCTCTTGCCGACACCTCTGCCGGGAAAAGCAGCCGGAACACGGCGGGGCCCGGCCGCTTCTTCCCGAAGCGGCCGGGCCCCGCACACAGCTCCGCGGTCAGGTCGTCGTACGACGCCTCCGCGCACCCGGACGCCGCTCGCTCGGCCGGGTCACCGGGTCACCGGCCTCCCGCGCCGCGTCCCGGCGCCGCGCACCGAAATCCGCCAGCGCCTCGGCCAGCTTGTGCACCGAAGGCTCCGGTGACAGGACGTCCACGCGCAGCCCGTGCTCCTCGGCGGTCTTCGCCGTGGCGGGGCCGATACACGCGATGACCGTCACGTTGTGCGGCTTGCCCGCGATGCCGACCAGGTTGCGCACGGTCGAGGACGAGGTGAACAGCACCGCGTCGAACCCGCCGCCCTTGATCGCCTCACGCGTCTCGGCCGGCGGCGGCGAGGCGCGGACCGTGCGGTACGCGGTGACGTCGTCCACCTCCCAGCCCAGCTCGATCAGCCCGGCCACCAGCGTCTCGGTGGCGATGTCGGCGCGCGGCAGGAAGACCCGGTCGATCGGGTCGAAGACCGGGTCGTACGGCGGCCAGTCCTCCAGCAGCCCGGCCGCCGACTGCTCGCCCGAGGGCACCAGATCCGGCTTCACACCGAAGTCGATGAGCGCGGCGGCGGTCTGCTCGCCGACGGCCGCGACCTTGATCCCGGCGAAGGCACGGGCATCGAGCCCGTACTCCTCGAACTTCTCCCGCACCGCCTTCACGGCGTTCACGCTGGTGAAGGCGATCCACTCGTACCGGCCCGTGACCAGGCCCTTGACCGCCCGCTCCATCTGCTGGGGCGTACGCGGCGGCTCGACGGCGATCGTCGGCACCTCGTGCGGCACCGCACCGTAGGAACGCAGCTGGTCGGAGAGCGAGGCCGCCTGCTCCTTCGTACGCGGCACGAGGACCTTCCAGCCGAACATCGGCTTGGACTCGAACCACGAGAGCTGGTCGCGCTGGGCGGCGGAGCTGCGCTCCCCGACCACGGCTATGACCGGCTGGTGCCCCTCGGGCGACGGCAGCACCTTGCCCTGCTTGAAGACCTGGGCGATCGTCCCGAGGGTCGCCGTCCAGGTGCGCTGGCGCGTCGTCGTACCGGCCGCCGTCACGGTCAGCGGGGTGTCGGGCTTGCGGCCCGCCGAGACCAGCTCACCGGCGGCCGAGGCCACCGCGTCGAGCGACGTCGACAGGACGCACGTGGCGTCGCTCGTACCGACCTCGCTCCAGCAGCGGTCGCTCGCCGTACGCGCGTCGATGAACCGCACGTCCGCGCCCTGGGCGTCCCGCAGCGGCACCCCGGCGTACGCGGGCACCCCCACGGCGTTGGCGATGCCCGGGACGACCTCGAAGGGGATACCGGCCGTGGCGCAGGCCAGCATCTCGCCGGCCGCGTTCCCGTCCATGCCGGGGTCCCCGGCGACGGCGCGCACGACCCGCCTGCCGCCCTTCGCGGCCTCCATGACAAGATTGGCCGCGTCCCTGAGAACGGGTACCCCGGCGGCCGTTGACTGCGCGTCAACAACCGCCAGCTCAGGGGTGCTTACCCCTGCCCGCGCATGGCAGCGAACGACGCCGAGAACGTCCGGCTCGGCGACAAGAACGTCCGCGCTCGCCAGCGCCTCGACGGCGCGCAGAGTCAGCAGTCCCGGGTCGCCGGGACCGGCGCCGAGGAAGGTGACGTGCCCTGCGGACAGGACCGGGAAATCGGATGCGGCGGGGCCGGTGGGGCTCACTGTGCTCGCTCCCCCATAAGACCGGCCGCGCCCTTGGCAAGCATCTCGGCCGCGAGTTCGCGACCGATAGCCGCCGCGTCGTCGTGCGACGTGGGAACGGGACCGGTGGTGGACAGCTGCACCAGCGAGGAACCGTCGGTGGAACCGACGACACCGCGCAGGCGCAGTTCGTTGACAGCCTGACCGTCGGCGAGAAGGTCGGCCAGCGCACCCACAGGTGCGGAGCAGCCGGCCTCCAGGGCGGCGAGCAGGGCACGCTCGGCGGTCACGGCGGCCCGGGTGTACGGGTCGTCGAGCTCGGCGAGCGCGGCGGCGAGTTCGGTGCCGGAGGCAGCGCACTCGATCGCCAGTGCTCCCTGACCGGGAGCGGGCAGCACGGTGTCGACCGACAGATGGTCGGTCACCTCACCGCCGCGGCCCAGACGGTTGAGCCCGGCGGCGGCGAGAACCACCGCGTCCAGCTCACCGTCGCGTACGAAACCGATGCGCGTATCGACGTTGCCCCGGATCGGGACGGTCTCGATGTCGAGGCCGTGGCTGCGGGCGTACGCGTTGAGCTGGGCCATGCGGCGCGGCGAACCGGTGCCGATGCGGGAGCCGGACGGCAGCTGCGCGAACGTCAGCCCGTCCCGCGCCACCAGCACGTCACGCGGGTCCTCGCGCACCGGCACGGCCGCCAGGACCAGGCCCTCGGGCTGCGTGGTCGGCAGGTCCTTCAGCGAGTGGACCGCGAAGTCCACCTCGCCGCGCAGCAGCGCGTCGCGCAGCGCGGCGACGAACACGCCGGTCCCGCCGATCTGCGCCAGGTGCTCCCGGGAGATGTCGCCGTAGGTGGTGATCTCCACGAGTTCGACGGCGCGCCCGGTCACCTCGCGGACCGCCTCGGCGACGTGGCCGGACTGCGCCATGGCGAGCTTGCTGCGCCTGGTCCCCAGCCTCAGGGGTGAGTTGTCGGTCATGACCGCCCTCGATTCGGGTCGTTCAGGTCTGCCCGGGAGACGGCGGCGACCGTCTGCGGGTCGAGGTCGAAGAGTTCACGCAGCGCGTCCGCGTACCCGGCGCCGCCGGGCTCGCTGGCGAGCTGCTTGACCCGCACGGTGGGCGCGTGCAGGAGCTTGTCGACCACGCGGCGCACGGTCTGGGTGATCTCGGCGCGCTGCTTCTCGTCCAGGTCGGGGAGGCGTCCGTCCAGCCGTGCGATCTCGTCCGCCACCACGCCTGCGGCCATCGTGCGCAGGGCGACGACGGTCGGGGTGATGTGGGCGGCGCGCTGGGCGGCACCGAAAGCGGCGACCTCGTCGGCCACGATGGTGCGCACCTGGTCCACATCGGCGGCCATCGGGGCGTCGGCGGACGCCTCCGCGAGCGACTCGATGTCGACGAGGCGCACACCGTCGAGGCGGGCGGCGCCCCCGTCGATGTCGCGCGGCATGGCGAGGTCCAGCAGGGCCAGCCGCACCGGCCCGGTGGACTGCGCCGGGATCAGGCCGGACGCCTCGCCCCCGGCGGGTACGCGGTCCGCGCCGAGCGCCCCGGCGACGGCCTCGGCGGTGAGCACGAGGCCGGTGGCGCCGGTGCAGGAGACGACGATGTCGGCACGTGTAAGTTCACCGGGAACCTCGGCCATCTCCACGGCGTGCGCGCGCGTGCCCGTGGAGATGGGCTGGTTCAGGATCTCGGCGAGGCGGTCGGCGCGGGCCCGGGTGCGGTTGGCGACGACGATCTCGGCGACGCCCGTGCGGGCCAGGGTCGCGGCGGCCAGCGAGGACATCGAGCCGGCGCCGATGACCAGGGCGCGCTTGCCCTTGGCCCAGGCGGCGGTGTCGCCGCCGTCGGCGAGCTGTTCCAGGCCGAAGGTGACGAGCGACTGCCCGGCCCGGTCGATCCCGGTCTCGCTGTGGGCGCGCTTGCCGACCCGCAGGGCCTGCTGGAACAGGTCGTTGAGCAGCCGGCCCGCGGTGTGCAGCTCCTGGCCCAGGGCCAGCGCGTCCTTGATCTGGCCGAGGATCTGCCCCTCGCCCACGACCATCGAGTCCAGCCCGCAGGCCACCGAGAAGAGGTGGTGGACGGCCCGGTCCTCGTAGTGCACATAGAGATACGGAGTCAGCTCGTCCAGCCCGACGCCGCTGTGCTGGGCGAGCAGGGTGGACAGCTCGGCGACGCCCGCGTGGAACTTGTCCACGTCGGCGTACAGCTCGATGCGGTTGCAGGTCGCGAGGACGGCGGCCTCGGCCGCGGGCTCGGCGGCCAGGGTGTCCTGGAGCAGCTTGGCCTGGGTGTCGGCGGCCAGCGAGGCCCGCTCCAGTACGGAGACGGGGGCGCTGCGGTGGCTCAGACCCACGAGGAGCAGGCTCATGCCGGCATCACGGCGGGCATGTCCCCGTCGGGTCCCTTCCGGCCGGTGTTCGTGCTGGTGGTGGTGTTGGTGCTGGTGGCGCGCACGGGCGGCGCGGCCGGGTCGGGACCGGCGTCGACGCCTTCCTCACCGGCCTTGCGCTGCTCGTGGAAGGCGAGGATCTGCAACTCGATGGAGAGGTCGACCTTGCGCACGTCGACGCCGTCGGGCACCGAGAGGACGGTCGGGGCGAAGTTCAGGATCGAGGTGACGCCTGCGGCGACGAGCCGGTCGCAGACCTGCTGGGCGGCGCCGGGCGGGGTGGTGATCACACCGATCGAGACGCCGTTCTCGCTGATGATGCGGTCCAGGTCGTCCGCGTGCTGGACGGGGATGCCGGCGACGGGCGTACCCGCCATCGCCGGATCGGCGTCGATCAGCGCGGCGACGCGGAACCCGCGCGAGGCGAAGCCGCCGTAGTTGGCGAGGGCGGCGCCGAGGTTACCGATGCCGACGATCGCGACCGGCCAGTCCTGGGTGAGGCCCAGCTCACGCGAGATCTGGTAGACGAGGTACTCGACGTCGTAGCCGACGCCGCGCGTCCCGTACGAGCCGAGATAGCTGAAGTCCTTGCGCAGCTTCGCGGAGTTGACCCCTGCCGCCGCGGCCAGCTCCTCGGAGGAGACCGTGGGGACCGAGCGCTCGGAGAGCGCGGTCAGCGCGCGGAGATACAACGGAAGTCGGGCGACGGTGGCCTCGGGAATTCCTCGGCTACGGGTCGCCGGTCGGTGATTTCGGCCAGTTGCCACGGTGCTCCTGCGGGATGAGCGGGGCTGCAGGCGGCCGTATGTCCCAGGACCGCCCCGTCGAATGCAGGCTATGTCTTTGTGAACGCGTGCACAAAGATTGTGTCCGGTTTGTCCGGTCAAAGTGACCGGGGTCACGCACATCCGTCGCGCGATCCAGGAACCACGGATCGCATCAGCCCGTTGCAGGCCCGAAGGGGGCAAAGCGGAACACACTCCTCACAGCCACGCCCCCGAGACCACTCAAAACGCCCACGATGGTAACCGGGTTTCACTCAGGAAAGCAGCGCGCTGCGCAGTCTTGCGGGGTCGACCCGCCAGAACGTGTGCTGTTCGTTATCTACGAGCACCACGGGGATCTGCTCCCAGTACTCCCGGTACAGCTCCTCGTCCTGGGTGATGTCCTTCTCCTCCCAGGACGCGCCGGTCTCCTCGCACACCGACCGCACCACCGCGCGGGCGTCGTCACAGAGGTGACAGCCCGGCTTCCCCACCAGGGTCACCACTCGCTCGGCGGGGTTCTTCTTCCTACGACGCAGCAGGGCACTCATGCCTTCATTCTGCGGCCCCTCCCGAGCCGCCGGGACACGAGGAGTTCACCCCACGGCATCACGGCGGGACCGGAAGGGCCGGGCCGACTGGCTATGCTCACCGCATGGCCGCTCTTGGATGGCTCACCCCCCGCAGGCGCTCCGCGACCGCACGCAGCGTGCTGGCAGGCGAAGCGGCGGCGGAGGCCGCACGGAAGTCCTCGCTCGAAGCCGGGTCCGCCGATTCCGCCGAGGAGAAGAAGGGCGCCGAGCCGGAGGAGCCCGAGTTCCCCGTCGTCGGCGACGAACGGGCCGCCGCCTTCTTCGACCTCGACAACACCGTGATGCAGGGCGCCGCGATCTTCCACTTCGGCCGCGGCCTCTACAAGCGCAAGTTCTTCGAACGCCGCGAACTCACCCGGTTCGCCTGGCAGCAGGCCTGGTTCCGGCTGGCCGGCGTCGAGGACCCCGAACACATGCAGGACGCCCGCGACAGCGCCCTGTCCATCGTCAAGGGCCACCGCGTCTCCGAGCTGATGTCGATCGGCGAGGAGATCTACGACGAGTACATGGCCGACCGCATCTGGCCCGGCACCCGCGCCCTCGCCCAGGCCCACCTCGACGCGGGGCAGAAGGTCTGGCTGGTCACCGCCGCCCCGGTGGAGACGGCCACGATCATCGCCCGCCGCCTCGGCCTGACCGGAGCGCTCGGCACGGTCGCCGAATCGGTCGACGGTGTGTACACCGGACGCCTGGTCGGCGAACCCCTGCACGGACCGGCGAAGGCCGAGGCGGTACGCGCGCTGGCGGCGGCGGAGGGCCTGGACCTGGCGCGCTGCGCCGCGTACAGCGACTCCCACAACGACATCCCGATGCTGTCGCTGGTCGGCCACCCGTACGCGATCAACCCGGACAGCAAGCTCCGCAAGCACGCCCGCGCCCTGGACTGGCGGCTGCGCGACTACCGCACGGGCCGCAAGGCGGCCAAGGTCGGCATCCCGGCCGCGGCCGGCGTCGGCGCTCTCGCGGGCGGCACCGCGGCGGCCGTCGCCCTGCACCGCCGCCGCCGCTGACCCCGGCGGACCGCTCTTCGGCACCCTGCCGCCGACCACAACCCGTCGCACCCGCAGACAGATCCGGAAGTAATCCGATCAAGAAGCGATCACTTTGCGCTGCCTGATGCATCGAAAAGTAGGCATGGAAGCGACGTAATCGGTGATTTGAGCAACTGGGTGTAGCACAGCCTGTACGAAGCGTTATTCTCCTCAGACGCATTCCGGACCTGTCACTCACTACGACGAGTGACGGATTCGCACTGCTCGTGATGGAAGCTCTGCCTCTGGGAGTCCCGTGTACCCACACGTCGGGGTTGACGCCTCGGGCCTGGCTACGCTGCGCGCATCGGTCGCCGACCGCCTGCGCGGCTTCGTCCCCACCGCGTACGCCGCACCCGCATTTGCCACCCCTGCACCTGCCGGCCCCTGCTACGCCCTGGCCGAACGCAGTGCGGCGGTCGGAAGACGCGGCAACCGCGGCGCCACGTCCACTACCACCGTCCGACGGCCCACCGCCGACAGCGACAGCGCGCGCATGATGGAGCTCGTCGAGCGCGCCCAGGCCGGCGAGGCCGACGCCTTCGGCCGCCTCTACGACCAGTACAGCGACACCGTCTACCGCTACATCTACTACCGCGTGGGCAGCAAGGCGACGGCGGAGGACCTCACCAGCGAGACCTTCCTGCGCGCCCTGCGCCGCATCTCCACCTTCACCTGGCAGGGCCGCGACTTCGGCGCCTGGCTGGTCACGATCGCTCGCAACCTGGTCGCCGACCACTTCAAATCCAGTCGTTTCCGACTGGAAGTGACCACCGGCGAAATGCTCGATGCCAACGAGGTCGAGCGCAGTCCCGAGGACTCCGTCCTGGAGTCCCTCTCCAACGCCGCGCTGCTCGACGCCGTGCGCAGGCTCAACCCCCAGCAGCAGGAGTGCGTGACCCTGCGCTTCCTCCAAGGCCTCTCGGTCGCCGAGACCGCCCGCGTGATGGGCAAGAACGAGGGCGCGATCAAGACCCTCCAGTACCGGGCCGTCCGCACCCTCGCCCGGCTCCTCCCGGACGATGCCCGCTGACCCCACCTCCCCCGACCGGACCCGCCCCGGCGATATGTTCATCACGCACTGGTCCGATCATCTTTCGTGCGTAACCCAAGTGCCGCGCCACTCGTTGTGCCGGATGCAGGCCCCCTGTCGTCACACCATGTCCGCGGACGCTCACTCGATCGTGTGGAAGCGCTCAAGGTGTGCAACCTTCCGGATTCCCAGGGGAGTCGACCGTCATGACGAGAGGAGGTGCCGCCAGTGATCGCAAACGTTTCGGCACACCGGCGGGCGAACGCCTTCGCCCAGGCCCTGGAGGAGCAGTCGCTCTCCGGGGCGGCGGCCGTACAGCCCGAGGACCCGGCCGAACAGGCCGACCGAGGACCGCTGTTGGCCCTGGCGAACGGCCTCGGTGAGCTACCGAAGCCGCAGATGGACCCCGAGGTCAAAGTGGTGCAGCGAGCCCAGCTCGTCGCCGCCATGGAGGCCATGCTCGCCGAGGGGGGTGCATCCGCGGACCCTACGGTGCCCGAGCAACGGAGCAGGGGCAGCCACCGTGCCTCCCCGCTCCGCAAGCTGCGCCCGAGATCCCGCTGGGGAAAGGGGCTCGCCGCCGGCGGGCTCACGGTCGGTGTGGCCGCGGGAGCCTTCGGCGGAGTGGCCGCTGCCAGCTCCGACGCCCTCCCGGGTGACTCGCTCTACGGCCTGAAGCGCGGGATGGAGGACATCCACCTCGGGCTCACCAACAACGACACCGACCGCGGCGAGATCTACCTCGACCAGGCGTCGACCAGGCTCAGCGAGGCCCGCCGCCTCATGGAGCGCGCCCGCTCGGGCCACCTCGACCACGAGCAGCTCGGCGAGATCAGGCGCACGCTCAACGGCATGACCCACGACGCCACCGAGGGCCACCGCCTCCTCCACGCCGCGTACGAACGGGACGGCGCCCTCGGCCCGATCCAGACCCTGGACAGCTTCTCCCGGTCCCACCGCGAAAGCTGGACCAGCCTCCGCGACCGCCTCCCCGTCCAGCTCACCGACGTCGGCGACCAGGTCAGCTCCGTCTTCGCCGCCATAGACGAAGAAGTCGCGCCGCTCCAGTCCCTGCTCCCCCGCCCCCCGGCGAAGAACGGCGACTCCCAGCGCACCGGCACCACCGGCACCGGCACCGGCACGGACCCGTCCACCGACACCCGCGCCCCGTCGCCGTCCTCGTCCGCCCGCCACGACGACGACGGCGGTA
This sequence comes from Streptomyces sp. ATexAB-D23, assembly GCF_000373645.1. GTDB lineage: Bacteria > Actinomycetota > Actinomycetes > Streptomycetales > Streptomycetaceae > Streptomyces > Streptomyces castrisilvae. Next base: position 130,464 of record NZ_KB892012.1, read on the forward strand.
CGGACACCAGCTCGTCACCGCGCCCCTCGGACACCGGCAGCAGCCCCGCCGAGGGCCTTCTCGGCGGCGGCACGGGCGGCCTCTTCGACCCGCCCTCCCCCGACGCGACCACCCCGCCGAAGGACACCCCGAGCACGCCCCCGACCCCGGACGTCACGCTGCCGCCGCTGATCCCCGGCCTCATCGGCGGCCTCGGGATCAACGCCGAGGACGACAAGGGCTGACCTCACCCCGCTGGTGCGGCGGCGGCCGTCAGAAGAACACCGACCGCCGCTGCACCAGCAGCTTGTACAGCGTGTGCTGGATCTGCTCCCGCACCTGATCCGTCAGATTGAACATCAGCATCGGGTCCTCGGCCGCCTCCAGCGGATAGCCGTCCGTCGGAATCGGCTCCCCGAACTGGATCGTCCACTTCGTCGGCAACGGCACCGCCCCCAGCGGCCCCAGCCACGGAAACGTCGGCGTGATCGGGAAGTACGGGAAGCCCAGCAGCCGCGCCAGCGTCTTGGAGTTCCCGACCATCGGATAGATCTCCTCCGCGCCCACGATCGAGCACGGCACGATCGGCACCCCGGCCTTCAGCGCCGTCGACACGAAACCGCCCCGCCCGAAGCGCTGGAGCTTGTACCGCTCACCGAACGGCTTGCCGAGCCCCTTGAAGCCCTCCGGCATCACCCCGACGACCTCGCCGTTGCGCAGCAGCCGCTCCGCGTCCTCCGCGCACGCCAGCGTGTGCCCCGCCTTCCGGGCCAGCTCGTTGACCACCGGCAGCATGAAGACCAGGTCCGCCGCGAGCAGCCGCAGATGCCGCCCCGCCGGATGGTGGTCGTGCACCGCGACCTGGAGCATCAGCCCGTCCAGCGGCAGCGCCCCGGAGTGGTTGGACACGATGAGCGCCCCGCCCTCGGCCGGGATGTTCTCGACGCCCTTCACCTCGACCCGGAAGTACTTCTCGTACACCGGCCGCAGCAACGACATCAGGACCTGGTCGGTCAGCTCCTCGTCGTAGCCGAACTCGTCCACGTCGTACTCGCCCGTGACCCGCCGCCGCAGGAAGGCGAGCCCGCCCGCGATCCGCCGGTCCCAGCCGCCCCGCTCCGCGCCCACGGGCCCCGCCCCGGCCTCCCGCGGGCCCTCCTGGGGCTCCCCGGGGGTCGGCGGGGCGTCGGGCTGTCCCGGAAGCGCGCTCACCGACCCGGTGCCGCGTACCGGAGGCCGCCGGCGCGCGGCGCGCGGCAGACCTCCCGACCGCGAACGGTCGTCGTCGAACGGAATGACCTTGGCATCCGCCATCGTCGCTGCGCTCCTCTACCTGGCGCTCGGAGTCGGGTGGGTGTCGCCGCCCCGGTCCACGGCCGCGGCCACCCGGTCCACGGCACGGCCCACCGCCTCGGGCGGCAGCAGCCCCGGCGCCCGGCTGCGCGCGAAGTCCGCGAACGCCTCCGCCGTGGAGTAACGCGGGGCGAACCCCAGCGTCTCGCGCATCTGGACCGTGGAGACCACCCTGCCATGGGTGAGCAGCCGGATCTGCTCCGGCGAGAAGTCCGCCATGCCGACCGACCGCAGCGCCTGCCCGACCCAGGTGACCGCGGGCAGCAGCATCGGCACCGTCGGCCGCCCCAGCCGCCGCGCACACTGCGAGAGCAGCAGCACCCCGTCCCCCGCGATGTTGAACGTGCCGCTGTTCAGCGTCCCGCGCCTCGGCTCGCTCGCCGCGATGCCCAGCACGTCGATGACGTCGTCCTCATGGACGAACTGGAGCCTCGGGTCGTACCCGAAGACCGTCGGAAGCACCGGCAGCGACAGATAGTCCGCGAGCGGCGAATCCGCGTCGGGCCCCAGGATGTTCGCGAACCTCAGCACGCACACGGCCACGTCCGGCCGGCGGCGCGCGAAGCCCCGTACGTACCCCTCGACCTCCGACGCGTCCTTCGCGAAGCCGCCGCCGGGCAGGGACTTGGGCGGGGTCGTCTCGTGGAAGACCGCCGGATCGCGGGGCGCCGACCCGTACACACCGGTACTGGACTTCACCACCAGCCGCTGCACGGCGGGCGCCTTCTGGCAGGCGCCGAGCAGCTGCATGGTGCCGATGACGTTGGTCTCCTTGACCGCCGTACGCCCCTGCGCCCCGAGCGCCATGCCGCTGACGTCCAGATGCACGACGGTGTCCACCGCGTGCTCGGCGAGCACCCGGGCGATGGCGGGCTGGCGGATGTCCGCGCGGACGAAGACGGCGTCGCCCAGCTCGTGCCCCGGCGCGACCGCGTCGACGGCGATCACCCGCTCCACGTCCGGATCACGCTGCACACGCCGCACGAAACGGCCGCCCAGCTGCCGGGCCGCCCCTGTGACGAGCACGACCTTCCCCAAGATCAGCGCCTTCCGTCGGTCTCCCGTGCGAGCGTCACCCCGGCGAGAGGTGAAGTACCCCAGGACGTCACCGTAGCGGGTGGACACCCCCCGCACACAGCACCGCAGCCCTCCCGCCAGGACGGCGGAAGGGCTGCGGATTCACGAACTGCGTTCGCCTACTTCTTGTTGCGACGCTGAACGCGCGTGCGCTTGAGCAGCTTGCGGTGCTTCTTCTTGGCCATCCGCTTACGCCGCTTCTTGATAACAGAGCCCACGACTACCCTCGCTCACTTCTTCTTCACTGGTGCGGGGCGTCTGGGCCCACACGACCTACGTCGGCCTAGCCTACCCGCCACCGCGTGAGGGACGTAATCCGAGGGGAATGTCAGGCAGATGCCACCCCCACGAAGGACTCGCGGAGATACTCGTGAACCGCTTGCTCCGGCACCCGGAAGGACCTGCCCACCCGGATCGCCGGCAGATGACCGCTGTGCACCAGGCGGTACACGGTCATCTTCGACACCCGCATGACCGAGGCGACTTCCGCCACGGTCAGAAATTTGACCTCGTTGAGAGGCCTCTCGCTGTCAGCAGCCATGACTCACCTGTACCTTCCGCACGAGACGCGCACCGGCTTCCCCTCCGGTGGCTCTTCGTCGTTGTGCGCTCACTCCCCAGGTTAGGGGCGGGTGATACGAGTGGGGAAGAGGAGAGACGATCGGCCGCTACTGTGACAGACACGCCCGATTGAGTACATAGCGCGTGAGCGGCAGGTAGTACGCGGACCGCACGGCGTCGTCCAGCGGAACGGCGACCGCCACCCGCCCCTCGGCCTCCCCGACGAACAGCGCCGGATCGTCCGTATCGGCCAGACCGATCGCCTCGATCCCCAGCTGACCTGCCCCGCAGACCCAGCCGTGGTCCCCGACGACCAGTTCCGGCAACGGCCCCCGGCCGGCCGCCGCCGCCTCCAGCGCGACCCTCACCGGCAGCGGCGAATGGGAGTGTGCGCCGGTGCCACCACCGGAAGCCCCCACGCCGGGTTCACACACCAGCGCGACTCCCCGTACGTAGTCGAGGTTGTACGTGCGTACGCCAAACCGAGTCGTTATGTCGATACATCGCCCCTGCGCCGGGGTGAGAACAGGGCATCCCACCGCCGACAAAGCGTCTGCCAGCGCCGCGTAGAAACCGAGCAGACGGTGCGGATGCCCCGTCCCGAAGAGCACCGGCGCCCGCCGCACCGCCGCCTGCGCCAGCCGCGCGGCGAACGCGTCGAGCCCCGCCACCGTCCGCTCCGGGTCGATCACATCGGGACCCGACACATGCGCGGGGTCGTCCGAGACCCCGCACCTGTCCGCCATCAGCCGCAACAGCTCCCGCTCGCCCCAGCCCCGACCGGGGTCGAGGCCGAGCGTCACCCGCGGGTCCCTGGCCGCGAACAGCCGATAACTCCGCAGACTCACCTCACGCGAGGTCGCCACGGGCCCGGCCAGCCGGGCCGCCAGCAGATGCGCACGCAGCGCTCCGGTGCTCAACACCCCACCGATGCTGCCCCACCCGCACCCCTCAGGGACCAAAAGCCGGATTTCGCCCCACAGTCGGCGTAACCCGTACTCACATCCCGTACGGATTCAGGCCAGCATCCCCCGCAACGGGAACGCCGACCGCCGCGTCGCGAGCACCGCCTGGTCCAGCCGGTCCGCCGGGTCGTACCCGTCGTCCCACGACGCCCACGAAGGCGTACGCCCGTCCGTCATCCGTACCGGACCCGGCTGCCGCGTCCGCGCGTACACCTCCTCCCGCCAGGACGACGGGATCACCGACTCCGGGTCCACCGGAGCGTGCGCGGCGATGCCCACCAGATGCGTCCAGGACCGCGGCACCACGTCCACCACCGCGTAACCGCCCCCGCCGAGCGCCACCCACCGCCCGTCGTCCGCGTAGCTGTGCGCCAGGTCGTGACAGGCCGCCATCACGGACCGCTGCGCGTCCAGCGACACCGCGAGATGCGCCAACGGGTCCTCGAAGTGCGTGTCCGCCCCGTGCTGCGTCACCAGCACCTGCGGCCGGAAGTCCGCCAGCAGCTCCGGCACCACCGCGTGGAACGCCCGCAGCCAGCCCGCGTCCCCCGTACCGGCCGGCAGCGCCACATTGACCGCACCGCCCTCACCGGCCCCCGCCCCGGTCTCCTCCGGCCACCCCGTCTGCGGGAACAGCGTCCGGGGGTGCTCGTGCAGGGAGACGGTCAGGACCCTCGGGTCCTCCCAGAAGGCCGTCTGCACACCGTCCCCGTGGTGCACGTCCACATCGACGTACGCGACGCGCTCGGCGCCGAGTTCCAGGAGCCGCGCGATGGCGAGGGCCGGGTCGTTGTAGATGCAGAATCCGGCCGCGCCTCCGGGCATCGCGTGGTGCAGCCCGCCGGTGAAGTTCACCGCGTGCGGGGTCTCGCCCCGCCACACCGCCTCGGCGGCCGCCACGGACTGGCCGGCGATCAGCGCCGACACCTCGTGCATCCCGGCGAACGCCGGATCGTCCACGGTCCCGAGCCCGTACTTCTGGTCCGCCGCGCGGGGATCGGCCGACGCGGCCTTCACGGCCGACACGTAGTCCGGCCGGTGCACGAGCCGCAGCGTGGAGTCCCCGGCCGGCTTGGCCGCCACCAGGTCCACCGCCCGGTCAAGACCGAACGCGCGCACCAGGCCCATCGTCAGGGCAAGCCTGACCGGGTCCATCGGATGACTGTCCCCGAAGTCGTATCCCGTTACTGCGTCATCCCACATCAGCTGTGCGCGGCCGCTCATGCCCGCCACCGTATCGGGCGGGTTCCGTCCCGAACGACTTGGCGTACACGAGCGTCGCGAGCACCAGCACCATCGGCACCAGCATCGCGCCCCGGTAGCTCCAGGCGTCCCCCAGCGCCCCCACGAGCGGCGAGCCGACCAGGAAACCCACGTAGTTGAAGATGTTCAGCCGGGCGATCGCGGTGTCGCTCGCCCCGGGGAACATCCGCCCGGCCGCGGCGAACGTCTGCGGCACGATCACGCACAGCCCGAGCCCCAGCATCGTGAACCCGAGCATCCCCGTCCACGCCCCGCCCGCGACGGCCACCACACCGAACCCGGCCGCCGCCAGCACGGTCCCGGCCCGCACCACGGCCACCGCCCCGAACCGCCTCACTCCGAAGTCCCCGACGGCCCGCCCCAGCAGCGTCGTCACCATGTAGACGTTGTACGGAACGGTCGACAGCTGCTCCGAGCTCCCCAGCACGTCCTGGAGGTACTTCGCGCTCCAGTTGGAGACCGTCGAATCCCCGATGTACGCGAAACACATCACCAGGCAGAGCGGCATCAGCAGCCGGAACGACACCGAAGCGGCCTTCCCGCCCCCGGCGCTCCGCTCCACCCGCTCCTCGCCCTCGCTCCCCTCGACGTACCACCGGCTCCCGGCCAGCGCGACGGGCAGCAGCACCACGACCGCCGGCAGATACGACACCAGCAACGACAGGTCCCAGTGCGCCCCGGCCCACGCCATCGAAGCCCCGGCGATCCCGCCCAGGCTGTAGGCCGCGTGGAACCCCAGCATGATGGAACGTCCGTACGCCCGCTGGAGGCTGACGCCCATCATGTTCATGGAGGCGTCCAGCGCCCCGACGGCCAGCCCGAACGCCCCGAGCGCGACGGCGGCCTCCCACACCTCGCTGCCGGCCCCGACCCCGAGGAGCGCGAGCAGGACGACGGGCTGCGCCCACCGCAGGACCACCCGCGGCCGCACCCGCGCGACCACCTTCTCGGTGAGGACACTGCCCACTCCGGCCAGGATCGGCACGGCGGCGAGGAACACCGGCAGCAGGCCGTCGGATATCCCGTACCGGTCCTGAATGGCGGGAATCCGCGTCACCAGAAGGGCGAAGGTGACCCCCTGCACGAAGAAGCTCAACGCGAGGGACGCCCTGCCGTGCCGCAACCGTGCATCTGTCATGGCCGCGAGCGTAGAGCCAGTTTCTACCCATGGGTAGACACGTCAGGCGAGCAATTCCGGCAGCTGTCCCATGTCGGAGAAGTAGCCGGTCACCCCGGTCAGCCGGTCCGCGGGCATCATCGATGTGAACCCGTACACGTCCATGCCGGCCGCCCGTGCCGCCTCGACCCCGAGCGGGCTGTCCTCGATGACCACGCAGCGCTCGGGCGCGACCCCCATGCGCTCGGCCGCGTGCAGGAAGAGATCGGGCGCCGGCTTCCCCCGGCCCACGTCCTCCGCGCTGAAGATCCACTCTTCCTCGAACCACTGGTCGAGCCCCGTCCTGCGGTGGCTGACCCGGATGCGCTGGTGGCTGCTGGAGGACGCGACACAGTACGGAATGCCGTCCGCGACGAGCTTGCCCAGCAGGTCATCGACCCCGGGCACCGGCTCCAGCTCCTGCTCGAACGCGGCGAAGACCCGCGAGTGGAGCGTGACGTCGAAGTCGTCCGGCAGCTTCGCCCCGGTCCGCTCCTCCACGAGGTCGTGCACCCGGTGGACGGCGGACCCCATGTAGTCCCGCAGGGATTCCTCGTACGAGGTGGGGTGGCCCAGCTCCGTCAGGTAGCCGGCCAGGATGGTGTTGGAGATCGGCTCGCTGTCCACGAGCACACCGTCGTTGTCGAAGATGACAAGTTCGTAGCGCATGGCACGACCTTAAACGTTCAGAACGCAGAAAAGCCCCGTGCCACAAGGGCACGGGGCTCTTCCTAAAAGGAGTTCGGCGGCGTCCTACTCTCCCACAGGGTCCCCCCTGCAGTACCATCGGCGCTGAAAGGCTTAGCTTCCGGGTTCGGAATGTAACCGGGCGTTTCCCTAACGCAATGACCACCGAAACACTATGAAATAAACAACACCGGACAACAACACGGCAGTTCGTTATTTCAGAACCAACACAGTGGACGCGAGCAACTGAGGACAAGCCCTCGGCCTATTAGTACCAGTCAGCT
>NZ_KB892013.1 GCF_000373645.1 Streptomyces sp. ATexAB-D23
ACGCGGCGCGCGGGACCGGCACGCGGCGCGCGGGACCGGCACGCGGCGCGCGGGACCGGCACGCCGGGGCCAGGCCATGTGGGCCGCGCCTGGGACGGGAGGGCGGGGCCGCCCGGAAGTCCTGGACCGGGTCCCGAGGCCCGGAGCCGCGCGTACCCGCGAGCACGCACCCCGCACGGCAAGGCGCACGGCTCCCCTCAGCCCGCCTCCGACGTGGTCCGGGAGCGCTCCCTTCTCCGTACGGCGTCCGCCGGGGTGCGCGGCGCCGAGGCCGAGGCGTCGGCCCGGGGCGCGGGTGACGGGCGGCTGCCGCCGCGGGCCAGGAAGTCGGCCAGGGGAAGCGTCGCCGCGCCGACCGTGACCGCGTCGGGCCCGAGGCGGCCCATCTCGATGGTGGTGCGGGCCGCCGCGTGCTTCAGCGCGTACTCCTGGGCGTACCTGCGGATGTCCGGCAGCAGATGGGGGCCGATCAGCAGCCCCGCCCAGCCGCCGAGCAGGATGCGCTCGGGCAGGAAGAGGTTGATCAGGTCGCCCAGCGCCGCGCCCAGGCACTCGGCCGTCTCGTCCAGCAGCGCGACCGCCACGGGGTCGGGTTCACCCCCGACGTCCGGGTAGGCGGCGGCGAGCAGCGCGGCGAGCGCGGTCTCGTCGTCGGCGTCGGCGGGCAGCGGGCCGCCCGCCTCGTGCCAGCGCTCGCGCATCGCCTCGGCGCCCGCGTACGCCTCCAGGCAGCCGATCGATCCGCAGCGGCAGCGCCGGCCGCGCAGCTGCACCGTGCTGTGGCCCCACTCCAGGGCCTGGCTGCTGCGGTCCTCGTCGAGGAGGTCGCCGTGGTTCACGCAGGCGCCGACGCCGGAGCCGATGAGCGCGATGGCCGAGGCGCCCGCGCCACGCCCGCCGCCGAACCACATCTCGGCCTGCCCGAGCGTCTTGGCTCCGTTGTCGATGAAGAACGGGACCTCGGGCGGGACCCGCACGGCGCCCCGGAGCAGCTGCTCGAAGGGCACGGCGCTCCAGTCGATGGTCTGCCCGTGCACGACGGAGCCCACGTCGCCGATGACGCCGTCCGGCGCGTCGCGCTCGATGATGCCGGGGACGCCGATCCCGATGCCGAGCAGCCGGTGCGGGTCGGCGCCGGCGTCCCGCAGCACGTCGGCGACGCCGCTGCGGACATGGCCGACGATGCGGGCGACGTCGTAGCCGTGCTGGGCGAGCAGCCGCTCGGTACGGGCGAGTTCGGTCAGGGAGAGGTCGAAGAGCTCCACCCTGATCCGGGTCTCACCGATGTCGATGCCGATGAGGAGACCGCCGCCGGGGGCGACACGCAGCAAGGTGCGCGGGCGGCCGCCGTCGGAATCGACGACACCGGCCTCCTCCAGGAGGCTCTCGGCGGCGAGTTCCGCAACGACGTTGCTGATGGAACCCGAGCTCAGCCCGGTGGCGGGACCCAGCTCCTGGCGGCTCAGCGGGCCGTCGAAATACAACCGTTGCAATACCCTCGCCCGGTTGCCCCGTCGCAGGTCACGCACGGTCCGTCTGTTGCGCTCAGCCATGTGGCTCCTTCCCTGCCCGCAACATACCGCGACCCCGGGACTTGACGCGACCTTCTCTCACCTCTTAAATCACGTCATAAATTAAGCCCTGAAGGTCGCCCGGCTCCCGGACCGGCCTTCTCCCCCGGAAAGGGGCCACCCAGCATGCGCAACATCAGAGCCGCGGCAGCCGTCACCCTCGCGATCTCCATAGCCGCCGGAGTCACCGGCTGCGGAGGGGGTTCCACGAGCGGCGGCAGCAACGATTCGCCGAAGACCCTCACGTACTGGGCCTCCAACCAGGGCCCCAGCATCGAGGCCGACAAGAAGATCCTGGCGCCCGAGCTGAAGAAGTTCGAGGAGCAGACGGGTATCAAGGTCAAGCTGGAGGTCGTGCCGTGGGCCGACCTGCTCAACCGGATCCTCGCCGCCACCACGTCCGGTCAGGGCCCGGACGTGCTGAACATCGGCAACACCTGGTCGGCCTCGCTCCAGGCGACGGGCGCGCTGCTCCCCTGGAGCAAGGAGAACTTCGACGCGATCGGCGGCCGTGACCGCTTCGTCGACTCGGCGGTGGCCTCGGCCGGCGCGGAGGGCCAGGACCCCGCCGCGGTGCCGCTGTACTCGCTCGCGTACGCCCTCTACTACAACAAGAAGAGCTTCGCCGAGGCCGGCATCGAAAAGCCCCCGGCCACCTGGGACGAGCTGGTCGCGGACGGCAAGAAGCTGTCCAAGGACGGCAAGTGGGGGCTCGGTGCCGAGGGCGCCAACCTCTCCAACAACATCCACCAGACCTTCGTCCTGGGCCAGCAGCACGGCGCGGACTTCTTCGACGGCGACGGCAAGCCGACCTTCACATCGGACGGCGCGGTCGCGGCCGTGAAGCAGTACATCGACTTCATGGCCAAGGACAAGATCATCGCTCCGGGCAACGCGGAGTACGCCCAGAACCAGTCCCTCACGGACTTCGCCAAGGGCAAGACCGCGATGGTGCTGTGGCAGGCCGCCGCCTCCACCTTCGCCTCCCAGGGCATGAAGCCCGAGGACTGGGGAGCGGCCCCCGTCCCCGTCGCCTCCGGCACGCCCGGCGAGGGCAAGAACGTCAACTCCATGGTCGCCGGCATCAACATGGCGGTGTTCAAGAACACCAAGAACATCGACGGCGCCAAGAAGTTCGTGAAGTTCATGACGAGCGACGCCGAGCAGAAGCTGCTCAACAAGACCTACGGGTCGATCCCGCCGGTCAAGACCGCCCAGGCGGACGAGGCGTTCTCGGCGCCCGACCTCGCGGTCCTGCGCGACACGCTGGCCAAGAGCGCGGCCCCGCTGCCGCAGGTGCCGAACGAGTCGCAGTTCGAGACGGCCGTCGGTACGGCGGTCAAGGAGCTGTGGGCCGACGCCGCGGCAGGACGCCCCGTGACCACCGAATCCGTCAAGGCGCGCCTGGAAAAGGCCCAGCAGACGATGCAGCAGTAAGGCACCCTTCATGACCGCCACCGTGACCACCGACAGCCTGACGGAAAAGTCGGACAGGGTGACGAGCCGGGGCAGCGGGGGTGCGCGCAGGAGACTGCCGCGCATCCCCGACCGGATCCGCCAGGGCGGACTGCCCTATCTCCTGCTCCTGCCGGCCGTCCTGCTCGAACTCCTCGTCCACGTGATTCCGATGATCATCGGAATCGTGATGAGCTTCCGCCAGTTCACGCAGTTCTACATCAACAACTGGGGCGGGGCGCCCTGGAGCGGCTTCGACAACTACAAGATCGCCGTCGACTTCAACGCCCCGATCGGCGAGGCACTGCTCCACTCGTTCCTCGTCACTTGCGTCTTCACGTTCTTCGCCGTCGGCCTGGCGTGGCTGTTCGGGGTCGCGGCGGCGATCATGCTCCAGGAGAACTTCCGCGGCAGGGGCTTCCTGCGGGCGATCTTCCTCGTCCCGTACGCCCTGCCGGTCTACGCGGCCGTCATCACCTGGGCCTTCATGTTCCAGCGGGACAACGGCCTGATCAACCACGTGCTGCACGACCAGCTCGGCATCACCGACCAGCCGTCGTTCTGGCTGATCGGCGACAACAGCATCTACGCGCTGATCATCGTCTCGGTCTGGAAGGGCTGGCCCTTCGCCTTCCTGATCGTGATGGCGGGGCTCCAGAACATCCCGCGCGAGCTGTACGAGGCCGCCTCGATCGACGGCGCCGGCATCTGGCAGCAGATCCGCAAGATCACGCTGCCTTCGCTGCGCCCGGTCAACCAGGTGCTGGTGCTGGTGCTGTTCCTCTGGACGTTCAACGACTTCAACACGCCGTACGTGCTGTTCGGGAAGGCCGCCCCGGAGAACGCGGACCTCATCTCGATCCACATCTACCAGTCCTCGTTCGTCACCTGGAACTTCGGCACCGGCTCCGCGATGTCCGTGCTCCTGCTGCTGTTCCTGCTCGTCGTGACGGCCGTCTACCTGCTCATCACCTCACGCGGAAGGAAGGGTGCCGATGCCTAGCCATGCCCAGCCGTCCGCGCTGCCGGCGAAGACGGGAGGGCGTTCGCGCCCCCGTTCCCCGATGGCCGCGCCGCAGTCCTTCCTCTGGACCCGCCGCGTCATCCTGACGTTCCTGGCCGTGTTCGCCCTGCTGCCCGTCTATGTGATGGTCAGCAGCTCGCTCAAGCCGCTCCAGGACGTCTCTGGGAAGTTCCACTGGATACCCTCAGGGCTGACCATCAAGCCCTACTTCGACATCTGGGACACCGTCCCGCTCGCCCGGTACTTCGTGAACTCGCTGATCGTGGCGGGTACGGCGACGGTCCTCTCGGTGATCATCGCGGTGTTCTCGGCCTACGCGGTCAGCCGCTACAAGTTCCGCGGCAAGCGGGTCTTCACCGTCACGGTGCTCTCCACGCAGATGTTCCCGGGCATCCTCTTCCTGCTCCCGCTGTTCCTCATCTTCGTCAACATCGGCAACAGCACGGGCATCGCCCTGTACGGCTCGCGCGGCGGGCTGATCCTCACCTATCTGACGTTCTCGCTGCCGTTCTCCATCTGGATGCTGATCGGCTACTTCGACTCGATCCCCCGGGACCTGGACGAGGCAGCCCTCGTCGACGGCTGCGGGCCGATCGGCGCCCTGTTCCGGGTCGTCGTGCCGGCCGCGGTGCCCGGCATCGTCGCCGTCGCGGTGTACGCGTTCATGACGGCCTGGGGCGAAGTGCTCTTCGCCTCCGTCATGACCAACGACACCACCCGCACGCTGGCCGTCGGCCTCCAGGGCTACGCCACACAGAACGACGTCTACTGGAACCAGGTCATGGCCGCCTCCCTCGTCGTCAGCGTCCCGATCGTCGCCGGCTTCCTGCTCCTGCAGCGCTATCTGGTCGCCGGCCTCACCGCGGGAGCCGTCAAGTGACCGCCAAGGAAAGGAAGTCCGTGAACGACCTCAGCGCCCTCCCGGCCGACTTCACCTGGGGCGTCGCCACAGCCGCGTACCAGATCGAGGGAGCCGTGGCCGAGGACGGCCGCGCCCCCTCCATCTGGGACACGTTCTCCCACACTCCGGGCAAGGTGGCCGGCGGCGACACCGGTGACGTGGCCTGCGACCACTACCACCGGGTGCCGGAGGACATCGGCCTGATCAAGGAGGTCGGCGCGAACGCGTACCGCTTCTCGCTCGCCTGGCCGCGGATCGTGCCCGGCGGCGACGGGCCGGTCAACGCGGCCGGCCTCGACTTCTACGACCGGCTGGTCGACGGCCTCCTGGACGCCGGGATCACCCCGTTCGCCACGCTCTACCACTGGGACCTCCCGCAGGCCCTCCAGGACCGGGGCGGCTGGACCGTACGGGAGACCGCGGAGCACTTCGCCGCGTACACCTCGGTGGTCGTGGAACGGCTCGGCGACCGGGTCAAGGACTGGGCGACCCTGAACGAGCCCCTCTGCTCGGCCTGGATCGGCCATCTGGAGGGCACGATGGCGCCGGGTCTCACCGACCTGACCGCCGCCGTGCGGGCCTCCTACCACCTGCACCTCGGGCACGGCCTCGCCGTCCGGGCGATCCGGAGCCTGACCCCCGACGCCCGCGTCGGCATCGTCAACAACCTGAGCCCGGTGGAGGCGGCCACCGACCGCGAGGCCGACCGGGCGGCCGCGGTGCGCGGCGACGGACACATCAACCGCTGGTGGCTCGACCCGATCCTGGGACGCGGCTACCCGCAGGACATGGTCGACCTGTACGGGGTCGAACTCCCCGTGCGGGACGGCGACATGGAGCTGATCTCGGCGCCGCTGGACTGGCTGGGCGTGAACTACTACTTCCGCCAGGTCGTCACCGCCGACCCGGCCGGTCCCGTCCCGCACGCCAAGCAGGTCTACCTGCCCGGCTCCCGCCACACCCACATGGACTGGGAGGTGCACGCCCAGGGCCTGGAGCAGCTGCTCCTGCGCCTGACCGAGGAGTACGGCGTCGAGCGCGTGTACGTCACCGAGAACGGCTCGGCCTACCAGGACGTCGTACTCGCCGACGGCTCGGTGCACGACCCCGAGCGGACCCAGTACCTGGAGGAACACCTCGCGGCCTGCGCCCGCGCCGTCCGCAAGGGCGCCCCGCTGGCCGGTTACTTCGCCTGGTCCCTCCTGGACAACTTCGAGTGGGCGTACGGCTACGACAAGCGGTTCGGCCTGGTCCACGTCGACTACGCGACCCAGCGCCGCACGGTCAAGAGCAGCGGCCGGCGCTACGCCGAACTGATCCGCGAAGCGGCGGCCGACCGCGACGGCAAGGCCGCCTGACCCGGCGCCCTGCCCCCAGCAGCCTCCGGCCGCGGCGGACTACCGTCGCCGCCGGAGGTTTCGCGCCGTGTACTCACTGTCCGCCGGTCGCCGACGCCCAGTTCGTCAGAAGGAAGTGCAGCCCCTCCACCGCATGCTCCCAGGAGGTCTGCACGGGCCGCGGCGCCTCGAAGCCGCCGTCGGCCTCCAGGGCGGTGAACCCGTGGAAGGTGCTGCGCAGCAGCCGTACCGCGTCGGTGAGGGCGGGTTCGGTCAGACCGTACGCGCGCAGCATCGCCGACGTGGTGCGCAGGGTGCGGTGGTACGCGGGTGCCTCGGCGACGATCGCCGGGTCGACCCGCATCTGCGTGGCCTCGTACCGGCCGGGGCACTCCAGCGCGAAGGTGCGGTAGGCGTCGGCGAACGCGATCAGCGCGTCCTTTCCGGCCCGGCCGGCCACCGCCGCCTCGATCCGGTCGATGAACTCCTCGGCGGCCAGCAGCGCGACCCGGGTCCGCAGGTCGTTCAGGTTCTTGACGTGGGAGTAGAGGCTGGCGTCCTTGACGCCGAAGCCGCGGGCCAGCGCCGAGATGGTGACCTTGTCGAAGCCGGCCGAGTCGGCCAGGTCGGCCGCAGCCGCCACGACCCGCTCGGTGGTGAGCCCCGCGCGAACCATCCCCACCCCCGCCGTCGCATTTCCTAGGACCCTTAGCTTTCCCGAATATACACAGGAGCCCGCAGTGGTCACGGATCACCGTGACCACTGCGGGCTTCCGTACCGTGCCGACAGCGGGGAGTGGGCCGGCACGGTGGTCCGGAGCAGCCGGGAGAGCGCTCTCCCATGTGCGTTGTCAGTGTTGCGCCGCTGTCGACGGAGTGTCAAGAGTTGGCGTGGAACGGCCTTGCTCAGACGTGCACCGGGAAGGACGCCTGGTGGGCCAGCCGCGGTTCGGCACCGTCACCGGTCCCGCCGAGCGACAGGCTAGGGCCGCGGGCGCCCGGCCCCGCCGGTCCAGCCCGGTTCCAGGGGGGCCGCTACCGTCCGCCCGTTGAACAGGCCGTCCCCCGCCCCCGTATCCATACTGGACAACGCCGGCTGCCGCAGCCCCGGCTCCCGGCTTCCCCCTACCGCAGGAGCAGACAGATGAGCGCAACGGCGCAGATCGGCGTCACCGGGCTCGCGGTGATGGGCCGCAACCTGGCTCGCAACTTCGCCCGCAACGGCTTCACGGTCGCCGTGCACAACCGCACGGAGAGCAGGACCGACGCCCTGGTCGAGGAATTCGGCGGCGAGGGTTCCTTCGTCGCCGCGCACAGTCCCGAGGAGTTCGTCCGGTCCCTGGAGCGGCCACGCCGCCTGGTCGTCATGGTGAAGGCGGGCGAGCCGACGGACGCGGTCATCCAGGAGTTCGCCGCGCTGCTCGACGAGGGCGACGTCATCATCGACGGCGGCAACGCCCACTTCGAGGACACCCGGCGCCGGGAGAAGGAGCTGCGCGAGCGCGGCATCCACTTCGTGGGCGCGGGCATCTCCGGCGGTGAGGAGGGCGCGCTGAACGGCCCGAGCATCATGCCGGGCGGCTCCTCCGAGTCGTACGAGTCGCTGGGCCCGATGCTGGAGAGGATCGCGGCGAAGGCCGAGGACGGCACGCCCTGCACGGCGCACATCGGACCGGACGGCGCCGGCCACTTCGTCAAGATGGTGCACAACGGCATCGAGTACGCCGACATGCAGCTGATCGCCGAGGCGTACGACCTGCTGCGCACGGTGGCCGGCTACTCCCCGGCGAGGATCGCCGAGACGTTCCGCGGCTGGAACACCGGCCGCCTCGACTCGTATCTGATCGAGATCACGGCCGAGGTGCTGGCCCACACCGACGCGGCCACCGGCAGGCCGTTCGTGGACATCGTGCAGGACCGGGCGGAGCAGAAGGGCACCGGACGCTGGACGGTGCAGATCGCCCTCGATCTGGGTGTGCCCGTCTCCGGCATCGCGGAGGCGGTCTTCGCCCGTTCGCTGTCCGGGCACAGCGATCTGCGCGAGGCGGCACGGGGTCTCGCGGGTCCCACGGCCACCCCGCTCGGCGAGCGTGAGGCCGCTGCCTTCGCCGACCGGGTCGAGCAGGCGCTGTACGCGTCCAAGATCGTCTCGTACACGCAGGGGTTCCACCAGATCCGGGCGGGCAGCGAGGCGTACGGCTGGAACATCGATCTGGGCTCGGTGGCCTCGATCTGGCGGGCCGGCTGCATCATCCGGGCGGCGTTCCTCGACCGCATCCGCGCGGCCTACGACGCACAGCCGGGGCTGCTGAGCCTGCTGTCCGACGAGCAGTTCGCCGAGGAGATCGGCGCGGCGCAGGACGACTGGCGCTCGGTGGTGGCCGAGGCGGTGCGGCAGGGGGTGCCGACCCCCGGGTTCGCCGCGGCGCTCTCGTACTACGACGGTCTGCGCGCCGACCGGCTGCCGGCGGCGCTCACCCAGGGGCAGCGGGACTTCTTCGGCGCGCACACCTACCGGCGGACCGACCGCGAGGGCTCCTTCCACACCCTCTGGGGCGGGGACAGGACTGAGGTCGAGGCCGGCTGAGCGGGGGCGCCCGGGGCTCTGCGGCGGTCCCTCAGCGCAGTCGCTTGAGCAGTTCACCGGCGAGCGGACCGGCCGATGCGGGGTTCTGGCCGGTGACCAGGTTGCGGTCCACGACCACGTGCGGGGCCCACGGCTCGCCCTCCTGGAAATCGGCCCCGATCTCCACGAGGCGGTCCTGGAGCAGCCACTTGGCCCTGTCGGCGAATCCCGCCTGGCTCTCCTCAGCGTTGGTGAAGCCGGTGAGCCGGTATCCGGCGAAGGTGTGGCCGCCGCCGTCGTCGGTTGCGGCGAGCACGGCGGCCGGGGCGTGGCAGACGATGCCCAGGGGCATGCCCGACTCCAGGGCCCGGTTCAGCAGCCGGCCGGAGTCGGCGTTCACCGCCAGGTCCTCCATGGGGCCGTGTCCGCCGGGGTAGAACACCGCCGCGTAATCCGCGGGGTCGATGTCCTCCACCCTGAGCGGGTGTTCGAGTTCGGTCATGCCGGCGACGGCCGCGGCCATCCGGTCGGCGTTCTCCTGGCCGTCGTTGAACTCGGGAGCAAGGCTGCCCCGGTCGACAGTGGGCACCACGCCGCCGGGGGTGGCGACGACGATCTCGTGCCCCGCCGCTTCGAACGCCTCGTAGGGGGCGACGATCTCCTCCGCCCAGAAGCCGGTCGGATGTTCGGTCCCGTCGGCGAGCGTCCAATGGTCGGCGCCGGTCACAACGAACAGAATCTTTGCCACGTCACGTCTTCCGCAGAGCCGGGGCGTCACCGCCCGGGAGGGTTTCGCGTGACGGCGATCCGGAAAGGGGGCGCCGTCACGCCGGGAGGCAGACCGTACGGCCGCTGCCGTGCGAGGCATACGCGGGCCGCCGCGTGGGAACGGCGGTGCATCCCATGGGATGACGGTGATGAAGCAGACGGCGGTCCCCGGCCCCGCCGACGCCTTCCCGGGCCGGGCGGGGTGAAACCGCGTCATCCCCCGGCGGCCCCGGTGCGGGAGTCACCGCCGTCGGGACGGGTACGGTGGTGATCGCGCCGCCGCACCAGCGCACCGCCCGGCCCGGTGGAGCCCCGGCGCTTCCCCTTCCGGGGGCCGGCCGCCCGGAAGGACGAGGGGTGGCCGTCCGGCACGACGCGCCGGACCGGCCCGACGGGCATCGGAGGTCTCGTGGCACTCGACATCAACGAACCGTTCGGCCAGAACTGGACGCACGCGGCGCAGTTCGGCATCGCGTTCGGCCTGTCGTGTGCGATCGGTATCGAGCGTGAGATCCGCCAGAAGGCGGCAGGACTGCGCACGTACACGATCGTCGGCCTCGGCGCCGCGCTCTTCACACTGGTCAGCAAATTCGGCTTCTCCGACGTCGTGGTCACAGGGCAGGTCGAGCTGGATCCGTCCCGGGTCGCGGCGCAGATCGTCTCCGGGCTCGGGTTCATCGGCGGCGGCGTCATCTTCGTCCACCGCGGCTCGGTACGCGGCCTGACCACGGCGGCCTCGATCTGGCTCACCGCCGCCGTGGGCTGCGCGGCCGGGGCGGGGCTGCCCGTCCTCGCGACGCTGGCCACCCTCGCGTACTTCCTGGTGTCCTACGGCGTCCGTCCCCTCGCCCACCGGCTCCCCGCCCTGCGCAATGCCTCGATCGGCTACCGGATCACCTATACCGAGGGCGTCGGCGCGCTGCGGGAACTCGTCAACCACTGCACGGAGACCGGGTTCGCCGTCTCGGAGCTGACCACGCTCTCCGCCGACGGCTCGGGCATGTTCCGGCGCCGCCGCTCGCAGCCGGACGCCGAGCGGACCGTCGAAGTCGCGCTGAGCGTGCAGGGACGCGGCGACCTGGACGCCCTGACGGCACGGCTGGCGGGCACGGCGGGGGTCCTGGCGTGCAGCCGCAGCGACCTCGCCGACGAGTGAGCGTGGACGGGCGGCGCGAGGGCCGCTCCCGCCTGCCCGTGCGCTCGTATGCTCGGCTGCCATGACGAGACGTACGCCCGCCCCGGCGCAGCCGTCCGTCGCGCTGCGCGAGATCCTCGCCTTCGACGACGGCGGGAGCCTGCGGCTGCTGCTGGCACCGGCCGGGCACGACGTCGGTGTACGGGGTGTGGCCGTGGGCGACGAGGGCCCGGCCCTGCCGCTCGACGGCTGCCTGGTACTGCTGACCGGCCCGCCCTCCGCCTCCCCCGGTGCCGCCGACCCGGTACGGGCGGCGGCCGACCGCGGCGCGTCCGGTGTGGTGCTGCGGGAGGTGGAAGGGGTGGCCGCCGCTCCGCAGGTGCTCGCCGCGGCCGAGGAGGCGGGGGTCGCCCTGCTGACCCGCGCGGAGTGGGCCGACTGGACGGACACCGCGGCGCTGCTGCGGTCCGCGCTGGCCTGCGCGCGGGCGGGCCGGGGCGACGAGGTCCCGGGGCCGGCGGCCGGCGGCGCGGAGAGCCTGTCCGAAATCGCCGCGGCCGTGGCCGAGTACACCGGCGGTTCGATCACCATCGAGGACACCCGGCTGCGGGTGCTGGCCCACTCCGCCACCGGGCCGGACGCCGACGTGCTGCGCCGGTCCACCATCCTGGGCGGCCGGGTGCCGGACTGGCGGGTCGCGGAGCTGCGCCGCAGCGGCATGCTCCGGGCGCTGTGGACGTCCCGGGACGTGATCCACCGCGCGGCCGACGCGGAGGGACCCGAGCGCCTGATCATCGCGGTCCGCAGCGGCCCCGAAGTGCTCGGCTCGATCTGGGTGGCGGGTGACGGGCGCCCCCTGCGCGCGGGCGCGGCGGACGCCCTGCGCCGGGCCGCCGATGTCGCCGCTCCCCTGCTGGTACGGCACCGGCTGCGCGAGAGCGGGGCAGCCCGCCGCAGCGAACTCGCGCTGCGCGGCCTGCTGTACGGGGACGGCGACGCCCGCACCCATGCCTGGTCGCTCGGCCTGTCCCCCGACGCGGCGTGCGCGGTCGTGGTCGCCGAGCGCCGCGCCGCCGCACCGGCCCCGGGCGACCGCACCCTCGACGCGCTCGCGCTCCAGGCGGTCGCCTACCGGCCGTCGGTCCGGGTGCTGCGCGACGGTGAGCGGCTGCTGGTGCTGCTGCCCGTGGAGGCCGGGCCGGAGCGCGGCGCCCTCGCGCTGGCCCGGGAGCTGGCGGTCTCGGCCGCGCCCGGGGGCGCCGGGGTACTGGCGGGTGCCGGTCCGGTGGCCTCCGGCGCCCCCGGGGTGCGGGCCTCGTGCGAGGAGGCGCTGCTGATCGTGCGGGTGCTGCGCGAGCGGGCGGGCGCGGAGACGGAGGCCGACAGCACGCGGGCCGGCAAGCCCTACGCGGATGCCGCGGGCGTGGGTCCTTCGCTGGACGTCGCCCGTGTCCTGGACGCCGCCCGCCCGGTCTGGGAGGCGGGGAACGGTCCCGTGCACGACCTCGTGCGCGCCGATCTGGCGGCGGGCGGTGAGCTGGTCCGTTCACTGGCGGCCTACCTCGACGCGTCGGGCGACGTCGCCCGCGCGGCGGCCCGGCTGGTCGTCCACCCGAACACGCTGCGCTACCGGCTGCGGCGCGCCCGGGAGCGGTTCGGCGTGGACCTGGACGACCCCGACACCCGGCTGCTGGTGACCCTCGCCGTCCGTCTCAGCGGGTAGGTTGCCGTCTGTTCGCGCGGCTGCGGCGGGCGGGCCGCGTCCGTCGTCCCGTACGGCTCCCGACCACCGGGGCCATTGGTTTCCCGGCCAAGGCCGTGCTTCATTGTTGGCCGCCTGGACAGAGACCTGGGGGCACCCATCAACGAATCTGGCTCCATGAGCCCCTCATCGTCGCCTTCCTCCCTGTCCCCCTCCGCCTCCACCTCCGTCCCGCCGGCGCCGGCCTCGTCCGCGCGTGTCGCGGCAGCGGTCCGCCACGCCGTGGCCACCGGGCTGCTCGGCGAGTCCAGCCCGGTCGCCGGCTTCATCGACACGGACGGCGTGCGCGCGTCGGTCGCCGCCCTGCACGAGGCGTTCCCCGGGGTGCCGTCCGTGCTGCACACCTTCGCCGCGAAGGCCTCCTCGCTGGTGCCCGTGCTGCGGCTGCTCGCCCGGTGCGGGATGGGCTGCGAGGTCGCGAGCCCGGGTGAGCTGAGGCTCGCGCTGGACGCCGGGTTCGCTCCGTCGAAGATCGTGCTGGACTCCCCCGCCAAGACACGGGACGAGATCCGCCGCGCCCTGGCGGTCGGTGTGGCGGTCAACGCCGACAACCTCGACGAGGTGGACCGGATCGCGTCGCTGCGCCCGTCCGACGCGGTGTCCGCCATCGGCCTGCGGGTCAACCCGCAGGTCGGCGGCGGCTCCATCGGCGCGATGAGCACGGCGACGGCCACGTCGAAGTTCGGCGTGGCGCTGCGCGACCCCGGCGCGCGCGAGCGGGTCGTGAAGGCGTTCGCCGCGCACCCGTGGCTGACCCGCCTGCACGCGCACGTCGGTTCGCAGGGCTGCTCCCTGGAGCTGATCACGGCCGGGATCGCCGAGACGTACCGGCTGGCCGAGGAGATCAACACCGCGCTCGGCCGCCGGCAGATCACCGGGCTCGACATCGGCGGCGGGCTCCCGGTCAACTTCGCCGACGACGAGGTCCGCCCCAGCTTCGCCGCGTACGCGACGGCGCTGCGTGCGGCGGTGCCCGGCCTCTTCGACGGCCGGTACGAACTGGTCACCGAGTTCGGCCGCTCGCTCCTCGCGAAGAACGGGTTCATCGGGGCGCTGGTCGAGTACACGAAGGACGCGGGCGGTCGCCGCATAGCGCTCACCCACGCGGGCGCCCAGACCGCCACGCGTACCGTCTTCATGCCGGAGGCGTGGCCGCTGCGGGTCGGCGCCTTCGACGCCGAGGGACGGCCCAAGGACGGGCCCGCGCTGGTCCAGGACGTCGCCGGCCCGTGCTGCTTCGCCGGGGACGTCGTCGCGCACGCCAGGGAACTGCCCGAACTGCGGGCCGGGGACTATGTGGTGCTGTACGACACGGGCGCGTACTACTTCTCCACGCCGTGGTCGTACAACAGCCTGCCGCGCCCGGCGGTGTACGGGTTCGACGTGGCGGAACGGGCCGGGCAGGAGGAGCCCGCGGTCCGCTTCGCGCCCGTGCGCGACGCCCAGACGCTCGACTCGGTCTCCGCCGAGAGCGGCCTCGCACACGCGGACGCGCTGCTCGCCCTGCACGGCTGAGGCGGGCCGCGCCGACCCGGGAGGACACGACCGAAGGCGGGCCGGGGAACGGACAGAATTTAGTAGCCATGTACATAGTAGCTATGTACGGTATCCCTCATGAGCAACGCGATCGAAGGCGCGACGCCGGGTTTCCTGGTCTGGCGCCTGTCCATGAAATGGCGAGTGGCACTCGACCGGGCGCTGGCTCCGGTGGGCCTGACCCACGCGCAGTACTCGCTGGTGGCGTCCCTGCTGGGGATGGAGCGGGCGGGGCTGCGGCCGAGTCAGCGCGCACTCGCCGAGCACACCGGACTCGAAGCGCTCTACGTCTCGAAACTGGCCCGCGGCCTGGCGGCCGCGGGGCTCGTCGAGCGCGCCGCCGACCCCTCGGACAGCAGGGCGGTCCAGCTGTCGCTGACCGAGGAGGGTCGCGCGGCGGCGAGCCGCGCGGTCGAGGTGGTGCGGCAGCTGATCGATGAGCTGCTGGCACCCCTCGGCGGGCTCGGCGGACCGGCCACCGAGGCGTTCACCCGGACACTGACGGCACTGCTCGACGTGCCCGTTCCCGCCGTCACCAGTTCTCCCGAGGAGTGACCATGGCTACCGCACCCCCTGTCAACGGCCAGATCATCGGCATGGCGCACTACGCCACCCGGGCCGTCCTTGAACGGCTGCTCGCGACCACCGGCACCACCTTCCACCAGTCCGTCGCGCTGACCGCAACCGCCGACAGGGGCGGGACCGTCGAGCGCCGGCAGCTGGTCGAGCGCATGACCGGGGCGGTGAAGCTGGACGTGGCCGTGGTGGAACGGACCCTGTCGGAGCTGACGTCGGCCGGACTGCTGGAGGAGCGGCCCGGCGAGCGCCCCCTGCTGGCCCTGACCGCCGAGGGCGAGGCGCTGGAGCGTTCACACCGCGCAGGCGTCGCCGCGGTCACGGCCACGCTGTACGGGGACCTGCCGGCCGAGGACCTGGCAGCGGCGGGCCGGGTACTGACCGAGGTGACCGCGCGGGCGAACGCGGTGCTGGCCACGGGCTGACCGCTCCCGGGCCGTGTCCGGAAAATCCCGTCGTACGCTCGAAGAACGCGACCCGGCGGCTCAGCCGACCGGTGACGGCTCCGGCTCGGGCGGCGGCACCGGCTCGGGGTCCGGCGCCGGCGGCTGCGGGATCGGGTCGGGCGCGGGCCCCGGCGGGGTGGGCGAGGGCGGGGTGGGCGCGGGTCCCGGCGGGGTCGGCGTCGGCTCGGGCAGCGGCTGCGGCGGTCCCGGAATCGGCCCGGGGGTGGGTGCCGGCGGTACGGGGTCGGGGAACGGATGAGTCATCTCGGGCCTCCGAACGGTCGGGGGTGGCTCTCTTCCACCGTCTCCCGGAGCGGCTTCCCGCGCCCGGCGAGCCCATACGTACGGACCAAGGGCGCTGCCCCGGCCGGCTCAGCGCCCGGCCGGCTCAGCGCCCGGCCGCCGCCACGGCGGCGGCCAGCCCGGGGCGCGGGCTGGACAGCACCGGGACCCGGGTCGCCGTACGGTCGGCCGCCCCGGCCATGGAGCCCTGCGCGAGCACGATCACATCGGCGTCCGTCACCGCGTCGGCCTCGGCGGCGACGAGGTCCAGGCAGCCGTCCCCGTCACCGGCCGCGAAGCGCTCCCAGGCGCCCGCCACCAGCACGGTGCGCACATCCGCCGCGGGCAGCCCGGCCCTGAGCGCCTCCTCGGCGAGCAGTGCGCGGGTCGGTGCCAGGGTGGAGGCGAGGGTGGCGAGGACGGTGACCCGCCCCGCGCGGACGGCAGTGGCCGCCATCGGCCGGTCGACGCGCAGGACCGGGGCACCCAGCGCGGGACCGGCGGACTCGGCCACGGCGCCGATGGTGGAACAGGTGCAGAGCACCGCGTCCGCCCCCGCGGCGACCGCCTCGGCGACCAGCGCCTCCACCTCGTCCGCCACCACCTCGGGGCCCAGGGCCACGGCCCGGGTGAGCAGTTCCTCGCGCACGACATGACGCAGGACGAGCCCCGGGTGGTCGGCGTCACGCAGGGCGTCGAAGACCGGGACATGGACGGGCGAGGTGTGCAGCAGCGCGAGCGTCATCGGTGACACGCCGGACCTCCGCCGTCAGTACAGCTCGGGGTGCGAGGCGAGCTGCACCTTCGCACGCTCCACCAGCCCGGCCGGCGCCTCGGGAGCCTGCTCGGGATGGCGCGAGGCCCACTTGGCGGCGTACGGGCACAGCGGAACGACGGGCACACCCTCACGG
The DNA here is from genome assembly GCF_000373645.1 of Streptomyces sp. ATexAB-D23. Taxonomy (GTDB): domain Bacteria; phylum Actinomycetota; class Actinomycetes; order Streptomycetales; family Streptomycetaceae; genus Streptomyces; species Streptomyces castrisilvae. The sequence continues at coordinate 16,271 of NZ_KB892013.1, forward strand.
CCCGCCATGGCGTAGAACTCCGCGACCAGCGCGCCCGCGAGGCCCTTGCCCTCGTGCCCGGACTCGACGACCGTGTGCACGGCGACGAGGGCGGCGGGCTCGCCGTCCATCACGAAGTACGCGATGGTCCCGGCGACCCCGCCGTCCTCGTACGCCAGCAGCTTGCCCGCTGCCCGGTCGTCACGGATCTCGGGCCCGGTCTGCTCTGCCATGACGAGATACCCCTAGCTGGAGGAGACGCTTCAGCGCGCCGCGGGCACCGCGTGCGGGCTGCGCTCGGTCTCGCTGCCCGGCACGGGCGCGGAGGCGTCGGCGCCGAGTGCGACGATGCGGTTGTCCGCGTCGACGTGAACGATACGCGGAACGAGGGCACGCGCCTCGGCATCCTCGACCTGGGCGTAGCTGATGAGGATGACCAGATCACCCGGGTGCACGAGGTGGGCGGCGGCACCATTGATCCCGATCACCCCGGAGCCGCGCTCCCCCTCGATGACGTACGTCTCCAGGCGGGCGCCGTTGTCGATGTCCACGATGTGGACCAGCTCGCCGGGCAGCAGATCCGCGGCCTCCATGAGCTCGGCATCGACCGTGACAGACCCGACATAGTGCAGGTCGGCCTGGGTGACGGTGGCGCGGTGGATCTTGGACTTGAACATGGTTCGCAGCATCGAGGCACTCCTGGACTTAGGCTCCCTGCCTGCGTTTTTGCAGGTCAAGGGCTGGTTGACCACTCTACAACGAGTCGCGGGCACGGGCAGCGGTCCCCGGGTTCTTCAGGACTGATGCCGACCCCTTGCCGACTTTCCTGATACCTCATCAGGTGATGTCCGGAAAGCCTCCGCTCGCCGTCGTTCACCGCGACGCCCCGCAATCCTACGTAGCACCCCTCCAGGTGCCGGGGTGATCGTCGTCACCCCGTAGGCGCTACGCCGAGCCACATACGCCAGGGGGCCTGGCCTCCGAACAACCCTCGCCCCGGCGCGATCGCTCACCAGCGATGCGCCGCACCACCAAGTCGGCGACCCTCGCGGCCATGAGACGACCCGTCCGGCCGTCTCCTCTCGACGCCACGAGCGCACATCCGGAGTACCGCGGAAGGCCCCTCCGCGTACCAGCCACGAGGAGGTTCCTTCCTGGGAACTGTCACCCCCTCCCGAACCCGATCGATTCGGCAGGCGCCAGCCTGTCGAGCCTGTCCCGATGGACACCCTGGAGGCCGCCACGGTGCTGAGCATGCCAACGAGTTGGGTCCATGGGGAGGCATCGAAGCTGGGCTCGAAGGGCTACCGACCGGGTCGAGGAAGGAACCAGGGACTGCTGCCTGAGCAGCGGCCGGCCCGCACGTGATGCGGCCCGTGCCGTGAGGCCGCAGCAGATGGGCATTGCCCCTTCGCGTGTGGCCATTGGCCGTCCGCCCGAGGCTTGTCCGTCTCGGGAGCGACGGGCCGGCGCGGGTGTTCTGAGGATGCGGGCGCTGCCATCGAACGACCGGCCGTCGGCATCGGCCGGGTTCAGGCCCTGACCCGATCACGACCAAGCCCCGTACCGTCAGGAGCCGGCGGCGGCGTTGTGTGCGGCTTTGCGGACGCCGACGGTGACCAGTGCTATGACGGCGCCGGCCAGCAACCCGATTCCGCCGACGAGGGCGCAGGCGTGGAGTGCGTCGGTGAAGCTCGCCGCGTAGACCGACTGGGCCTGTGCCGTGGTCGAGGGGCTGGAGAGGCGGAGGAAGGCGCCGGCCTGGATGCCGGCGTCGGAGACCACGCCCAGCACTTGCCCCTTGTCGGCCGCGCCCAGGCTGGATGCGGCGAGGTGGTCCGGCAGGGCGTTCAGGGTGCTGCGGGTGAGCAGAACACCGAAAACCGCGGGGCCGAGCGCGCTGCCTATCTGGCGAAGGGCGTTACTGGCGGCGCCCGCGGTGGGGGCGAGCCGGGGCGGCAGGCTGTTCACGGCGATAGTGGTGATGGGGGCGGTGGCGAGAGCGATGCCGATACCGAGGACGCCGATGACGGCCGCGACGGCGAGGGCGCCGCTCGACGGGCCGAAGGTGGTGATCAGGAGGGCGCCGATGCCCGCTCTCGGCCTTCGCCGAACACGAACACACGGACGAGGCAGCCGGTTTCCCGGCACTGTGAGACCCCGACGGCCGCGGACCGGCGACGTACGACGTACCGCCCGCGGCCTCACGAAGGGCGACGTACCGCCCGCGGCCTCACGACGAGGGAGCACGGATGCTGCCCGCCGAGACCATCGCGGCACTCGCTGAGGAGCTCGCCGACACGGAGCGCGAACGCGGAGTCATCCCGCGCCCCACGGCCCGCCATCCCGAGGCGACGGTCGAGGACTCCTACGCGATCCGGGCGCGTGGCGCGACAGGACCATCGCCGTGGGCCGCCGCCTGGTCGGCCGCAAGATCGGTGTGACCTCCATCACCTGTAAGGCTGAATGCTTTTCAGTCGCCCCATTCGCATCCCGGGGACGCGTCCGACCGGCGGCCGGAACGTTTCCGCGTGTGTCCAGCGGCGAGTCGTCGCCGCGCGATCAGCGGATGCGAGACCCGGAATGACGGAGTCTGGTTTGCGCCATGATCGACGCATTAGAGATATTCCCACCCGAGCGCCGCCATGCTCTCCGGGAAGACAGCACGTGACGTGTCCGTGCCGGAGCGGTGCGTCACACGCTCCGGTGCGGGTGCGCTGGAGAGAACAGGGAACTCAATGTCCAAGCTTCGTCTCGCCCGTACCGCAGCCTGCGCGGCTGCCGCCGCAGCGCTGGCCGGCGGATTCTGCGCCGGGAACGTCTCGGCGGCGGACAACACCGGGCAGGACCTGATCAACAAGTCCGACGGCAGCCGCTTGGCGCTGTACGGCGACTCCGTCGCCGAGGGTGCCACTGCCGTCAGCCTGCGCGACCCCGCCTGGACTCACAAGACCGAGGCCTGGGACCAGGTCAACGGCCGCTGGGAGAGCGGCGGTTACACCGTCACCCTCAGGAACCAGGCCGCCAACCGCTGCCTGCAGCCGTCCTCGGCCACTCCTGTCCGCGGCACCACCATCGTGGTGCGCACCTGTGACGGTTCCGACCTCCAGCGCTGGGTCCTGCGCCCGGAGTACGGCGAGAACTCCCGCTGGTGGCTGTGGGAGCCCAAGGTGAACACGAAGCTCGCCGTTGCGCTCAACCGCTACAACGACGGCAGTTGGAACACCCTGTACCTGGACACCGCCTACCCCAGCGACGACCGGCTCTGGAACCTCGCGCCCAACAACACCAGTTGGTGACGTCTGCCGTCACCGCCTCCGCGGACGTCACACTGCGCCGGAGGGCGGATCAACGACGGACGGTCTCCGTCTCCAGTGCGAGGTCCCCGTCAGTGACGACCGGAGCCCACTTCACGTAGGCGCCCCGCTCCGGCCCCGGCCTCCAGCCGGGGCCGGAGTTCGTGCTTCAGGGTGCGGCTCTGCCCTCTTCAGCGACCACGCGCGCCGCCGTTGCCGACCGCGTCGGTCAATTGATGTCGCGCGGGGTTGCGCGGTCCTCTCGGGGCGGTGTATCGAGCGCACACAGGTCGCCGACGGGTACGGGTTTGACCGGAAGATGGGCGGAGAAGCGGCCGCCGAGGCCGATGGGCTGGTCGCGGGCCGCCGCGAGCACGCCGGCGACGGTGTTCTCGCAGTAGCGGCCCTGGCAGGGCCCCATGCCGGTGCGGCAGGAGAGTTTGACGGCGTTGACGTCGGTGACGAACGGCGCCGACGCCAGGAAGTCGTCCACGTTTCCGCGGCTGACCATTTCACACCTGCACATGATCGTTTCCTGGGTCGCGAGTCGCCCCAGGGCCTCGCGGCCGGGCTCGAAGACGCGCTGCACCACGGTGGAGAAGCGTGCGGCACGGGCCACCGCACGCTCGGCTTCGGTGAACGCGGCGGCCGGAACGGGGCGTCCGAGGTCGGCGGCGAGTGCGAGGGCCGCAAGTGTGCCCTCTGCGCGGGACGCGTCGGCTCCGGCGACTCCCGAGGGTTCTCCGGCGACGGACACCCCGGGGACGGACGTCCGCAGCCGTCCGTCGTGGGCGACCACCCATCCGCCCCTGGGTGAGTCAAAGGTGAGTTCGCATCCCGCCTGGCGGGCGAGTTCGGTGGAGGCGACGAAACCGTATCCGACGACGAGGTGCGATGCGTCGACGTCGCGTGGGGCGCCCTTCGCCTGCCACCGCCGGTCGACGCGGGTGAGCGTGACCCGCGAGACGTGTTCCGTGCCGTGCGCGGCGGTCACGACCGTACGGGGTGAGACGCGTACGCCACGGCGCAGGAGCCGGGTCAGGACGGTGCCCGTCTCGGCCAGCATCCTCAGGTGGCCGGGGACGGCGTTCAGGGCACGCAGCATCTCGGCCGGGGCCGGAATGCTCTGTGCGAACGCGACCTCGCGAACCGGCACCCCGTTGCCGACGAGCAGGTCGGCCACGAGCAGCAGCAGGGGGTGGGCACCGGCCAGCACCACATCGCCGGCGGGCGCGACCTTCTGGGCCTTGACGAGGGTCTGGACGCCGCCCGCGGCCATGACGCCGGGCAGGGTCCACCCCGGGAAGGCGACGGGCAGGTCGTAGGCGCCCGTGGCGATCAGCAGCCGGCGCGCGGTGATCATGCCGGTGCCGCGGGCCGGGTGGTTGACGGCCACGCACAGGGTGTCCGGATCGGTGTCCTCGTGCAGGATGCCGATCGCCGACCAGCCGAACCGTCCGACCACCCGGGTGTCGGCTTCGAAGCGCCGGATGAGGGCGGTGGCCCACTCGTAGCCGGCGGTGGGCCGGAACTCGCTGCCGGTGAAGGTCTCGGGGGGCTGGCGGAAGATCTGTCCGCCCGCGCGCCGCTGCTCGTCGATGACGACGACCCTCAGCCCGTGGTCCGCGGCGGTGAGCGCCGCCGCCATGCCGGCGGGACCGGCGCCGATGATCGCGAGGTCGAACATCACAGCCTGCCCTGTGTCCGCACGGCCATGTCCTCACGTGCCGGAACGAGGCAGGTGCGGGTCAGCGGCCGGCCGTCGACGGTGGCGGCGCATTCGAAGCACGTCCCCATGTTGCACAGCGGCGCCCGGCGGGCCCCCGTGCGGTCACGGTCGAACGCGGCTCCGTGGGCGAGCATCGCCGTCGCCACCGTCTCGCCGGTGCGGGCACGCAGCGGCCGGCCGTCCACGGTGATGGTGACGGCGGCCGCGCGTTCGTTCACGGTGCGGCGCCAGGTGTTGGCCTGGTTCATGGAGGGCTCCTTCACGCGAAGCGGGCGGGGTCGTACGGGGTCAGGTCGATGTCCGGGGTGGCTCCGGCGAGGAGGCCGGCCAGGACCCGCGCGAAGCTCGGCCCGAGGGTGAACGCCGATCCGCCGGTGGCGACGAACACGCCCGGGGCTCCCCCGACCGGGCCGACGAGGGGGAGCTGGTCGGATGCCACCGTGGTCGCGCCGGCCCAGCTGCGCACGGCGGGGACCCGCGCGAGCGCGGGGACGGTGGCGACCGCGGCTCGGGCGTTGCCGGCGATCGAGGCGGGGACGAGCCGGGGCTTGAGGTCGAGGTCCGGGGCGCCGTGCGCGTCGCTCATCAGCCGGGCCGGCCAGCCGCCGCCGATCAGGACCGTGTTGTCGAGCGACTGTTTGAGCGACAGTCGCGCGCCCGCGTGCTGGACGAGGTGCGGGATGAACCGGGGGACCTTCGAGGTGACCGTCATCACCAGCGCGAGCGGGACGGTGGGCAGCACGGCGTCGAAGAGCCGCCCGATCGCGGTGGTCCAGATGCCGGCGGCTATCACCACGGCTGCCGTGCGGACGGTGTGGGTCCGTTCTGTTCCCGCGTGGTCCGTCTGCCGCAGGGTGAGGTCCCACCCCTTCGTCGCGCGGTGTGCGCCGACCAGGCGGGAGCGGGTGCGCACGGTCGCACCGGCCGCGATGGCGGCCCGGCCGACGGCGGGGGCGGCGGTGCGGGCGTCCGCCTTTCCCTCCAGAGGGCTGAAGTTGGCCGCGACGATGCCGGGCGAGAGGTACGGGGCGACGGTGTCCAGCTCGGTGCGGTCGAGCGTGCGCACGTCGAGGCCCCAGGAACGTTCCAGCTCCGCCTTGAATTCGAGCACTCCGACCTGGTCGGCGTTCTCTGCGACCATGAGCCCGCCCGTCTGCCGCACACCGAGGGGCTCCTTGATCTCCTCCTCCATGCACGCCCACCTGTGGGCGGCGTCCAGGTGCAGCGGCATGGCCTCCGCCGCGACGCGGGCGGCCTCCGCTCCCGCCTCGACCATCCGGTACTCGAGCTGGAAGTGCAGACTGCCCGCGTTCTGGCCCGATGCGTGCTGGTTGACCTGGTCCTTGTCGACGAGCAGCACCCGCGCCCCGTCACGGGCGGCCATCCACGCGGTGAGGCAGCCGAGCAGGCCGCCGCCGACGACCACGGTGTCGTAGTGCTCAGTCATCGCAGAGGGGGCCCGTCTCGATGCCGAGCTCGTGCAGGGTCGCCTCGACGCGGGCGACCTCCTGCGGCGTGAGCTCAAGGAGCGGCGCCCGTACGAACCCCGCGGGTATGCCGCGCAGCCGGAGCGCGGTCTTGATGATCGCCTGCTGGTTGCCGAAGCGGACGCCGTAGTCGGGGCGGAACCACGCGTCCATGTACACACGGTCCTTCCCTCCCAGCCGGATCGCCGCCTCCCGGTCCCCCGCGTCGACGGCGTTCCAGAACCCGGCCTGGTCGCGGCCGAGGATGCCCCCGGTCCCCATCAGGCCGTCGCCGTGGCCGAGCATCGCGAGGTCGGCGCCCATGGCGTTGGTGGGCAGGCCGAAGTAGCGGACCTGGCTCTCCAGCGCGTACATCGCGGTGAGGAAACCCGCGAAGTCGCCCGTGGAGTTCTTGATCGCGACGACGTTCTCGATCCGCGCGAGCTCCGTGAGCAGATCGACGTCCATGTCCACGACGCAGCCGCGCGGCCAGTTGTAGACGGTCATCGGGATGTCCGTGGCGTCGCTCACCGCCCGGTAGAACGCGACGATCTCGTTGCGGTTGGGCACGATGTAGGGCGGCGGCGTGAGGAGAATGCCGTCGAGGCCGGCGGCCTCCGCGGCGCGGGCGTGGGCGATCGCCTCGTCCGGGGTGAACGCGTTGCAGGCACCGAGGACGGGGAACGCGTCGCCGCGGTGCTCGGCACCGGCCGCGAACAGCCGCGCGCGTTCCTCCGGGGACATGGAGAACCACTCCCCGCTGGTGCCGGCCAGGATCGCGCCGTGGATGCCCTCGTCGACGAGCCAGGACATCTGGACGTGCAGGGCGTCGATGTCGAGCGCGCCCGCGCGGGTGAAGGGGGTGGTGATGGCCGGGATGTAGCCGCGCCAGTCGACGGTCGTGCGGTCCATGGGTGCTCCAGAGGGTTCGGAATGGTTTCTGCGGTGGTGGGGGGGGCGGCTGTTCAGACCAGGGCCGGCGCGCGTTCGGGGCGCTTCAGCTCGGCGCCGTCCATGCCCTCGAAGCGGCGGCCCCAGCCGGTCGCGGCGGAGGCGACCATGACGACGGTGAGGATGAGCGGGTAGAGCATCGCGGTGAAGATCTCCGTCGTGGACAGGGCGGGCACGCCCTTGATCCCCGACGTCAGCTGTGCGCCGATGAAGAGGTAGGCGCTGAGCACGGGGACGATCGAGGCGATGCCCATCGCGAAGCAGTCCATGACGACCGCGCGGCGGTACGGGTGGAGGCCCACGCGTGAGCCGATCTCGTCGGCGACCGGGCCGAAGGTGAGCAGGGCGGCCGAGTTCACACCGCCGAACAGCAGGGTGGTGGCCGATATGCCGATGCCGATGGCGAACTCCGCGCCGCGCGGGGTGCGCGAGAGCGGCCCGTCGGTGAGGGCGCTCACCAGCCAGTCCAGGACGCCCGCGGCGGTGAGTACGCCCATGATGCCGAACACGCTCACCACCAGCGCGATCACGCTGAGCATGTCGGCGACGCCGGAGACCAGGAAGCCGGTGGGCGCCCCGTCCGAGACGCCGATGATCCCCTGCATGGTCAGCAGACCCGAGGCGAGGCCGGTGACGATGCCGGTTCCCAGCCCGACCGTGACCGCCTTGAAGATGTCGCGGGTGAGCAGTGCCACGGCGAGCATGAGGGCGACCGGGATGAGCATCACGAGGGCCAGCGGGTCCGATGCCTGTTCCAGCAGGCGCTGGGAGTGGCCCGAGTCGCCGGAGTGGCCGGATGCTCCCAGGAGGAGGAATCCCGCGGCCGCCAGGCCCGCCGTGGTGAAGGCGAAGCGGGCGCGGCTGCGCACGACTCCGGCGATGTCGGCGGTACCGGCCTTCCGGCGGAACGTCTGCGTCGAGGAGGAGATGACGGTCGTGTCGGAGATGGGGGCCACGTTGTCCCCGAAGATCGCGCCGGAGATGATCGCGGCGGCGAGGAAGGCCGGCGAGGCCCCGAGGAGCACCCCGGCGGGGTAGAAGATCGGGAACGCGGTGAACATGGTCCCGATGGACGACGCCGTCGCCATCGAGATGACGCAGACCGCGGCGAACGCGAAGAGGGTGAAGGTGCCTCCGCTGACACCGAGCAACCCGGCGAGCCAGACGAACCCGCCCGACACGTTGGTCTCCTTGATCAGTGCGGACATCAGCCCCACGCAGAACAGGATCATCACGATCGTCACCGCCGTGGGTGAGCCGATCCCCCGTGTCACGGCGGACCAGTACGCCGTGTACGGCTTGGCGCACACGGCGCCGACCAGCAGCGCCACGACGCCTCCGGCGGCCAGCGCGGTCATGTCGAACGTCTTGAACACGACGAAGAAGACGATGCAGAACGCGAGGAACACGACGACCGGCAGGAACGCCAGTGTCCTTCCTCCGCGGAAGACCAGATCCTTGTCGGCGGTCATGGCGGTGAACCTCATCTCCGCAGCACTGAGAAGTTCCCAGCTGTGCACTTATTTACGTATGTATACAAGAGTGCACAGCGCTGCGGTTGTCAAGGCCCCCTGGGGGGTGCAATACGGAACACAATCGGAAATATGCGCCACCGAACCACTTCGGGGTGTGCAGAAAAGTGCACAAGAGTGCGCACTGTTCCGTTAAGCTGAGGCTGTGATGGGAGATCAGCTACGCACCCTCCGGACGGAAGCGGGACTCAGCCTGCGCGATCTGGCGGCACAGACCGGCCTGTCCGCGACCCTGCTCAGCCAGGTCGAGCGGGGGGTCCGCGAGCCGAGCCTCAAGACGCTCCGGGCCCTGAGCGCCGCATTCGGCTCCTCGACCGCCTCCCTGTTCCACGAACAGGCCCCGCTCACGGCCCACCACAGCCGTCCGAGCGAGCGGTCCCGCCTGCTGATGCCGAAGGGTCTGGTGCAGTACGAGCGTCTGACACCCAGCAACGGCCAGCTCGAAGTCCTCCTGGGCACGCTCGAACCGGGGCAGTCCTCCGACTACGAGCAGTGGAGCCACGTCGCGGTCGAGTGCGCCTACGTCATCTCCGGCACGGTCGAAGTGCACGTCGCCGACCAGATTTTCGACGTCCGGGCGGGTGAGGCGCTGACCTTCGACGCGGCGCTGCCCCATCGCTACAGCAATCGCGGAGACTCGGTCGCGACCTATCTGGCCTCGGTGACACCACCCACGCCGTAGGGCCGGGCGGTGCCGGGCCGGCACCCTCCTCGTCAACGACATCGGTCCCCCCGCGGCAGCCGCGGGGGGACCGAGTGACGACCGGGTGCGTCAGCGTGTGACCACGTGCCGCTCGTTCGGTACGCAGTGGGTCATCGTCAGTCCGCTCACGTCGCGCGGCGGATTGTCGCCCAGGCGGGAGAGCCGCTGCCGGTCCTCATCGGTCAGGTCCTGGCCGGCCAGCGGCTCCAGGCCCTTGACGTCACCCGCGCCGATGCCGAGGCCCTCGCCGACCTTGAGGCCCAGCTCGTTCTCCACGAGCAGGAAGTGCCAGACCATCCGCTCCTGGACCTGCCGGTCGCACTGGGAGAGCAGGTCGATGAAGTTGTGGACGAGGTCGTCCCGCTCCCACTGCTCCATCAGCAGGTAGCGCTGGCCCGCCTGGACGTAGTCGTTGGTGCGCGGGATGCGCTTGCGCGTGAGCCTGCCGCGGATCTCCGGCCCCACGTCGTCGTGCGTCGGGTACTGCGCCTCCCGCAGACCGCCGGTGATCGACGGCTCGTAGTTGACGATGGGGTTCTCGCCGCCGCCGTCGACGTGATAGGCCATCAGACCGTCGCGCTGGTTGGTGCGCACCTCCGCGTGCTTGGCCCGGTTGACCGGCAGTTGCAGATAGTTGGGGCCGACGCGGTAGCGCTGGGTGTCGCTGTAGGAGAAGGTGCGGCCCACCAGCATCTTGTCGTCGGAGAAGTCGAGCCCGTCCACCAGCACACCGGTGCCGAAGGAGATCTGGTCGTTCTCCGCGAAGTAGTTCTCCGGCATCCGGTCGAGCACCATCCGGCCGACCGTCCTGGGCGGGAACTGCTGCTCGGGCCAGGTCTTGGTGTCGTCGAGCGGGTCGAAGTCCAGCTCGGGGTGGTCGTGGTCGTCCATCAGCTGGACGAGCAGCTCCCACTCCGGGTGTTCGCCGCGCGCGATCGACTCGTACAGGTCCTTGGTCGCGTGGCCGAGACCGTCCGCCTGGACGTTCGCCGCGTCCTGCTCGGTCATGCTGCGGACGCCCGCCTTGGGCATCCAGTGGTATTTGACCAGGAAGGACTCTCCCTCGGCGTTGACCCACTTGTAGGTGTTGACGCCGAAGCCCTGCATGTGGCGGTAGTCCGCCGGGATACCGCGCGGGCTGAACAGGTTGACCAGCATGTGCATGGACTCGGGCGTCTGCGACATGAAGTCGAAGATGCGCCTCGGCTGCTGCTCGAACGTGACGGGGTCCGGCTTGAGCGCGTGGATGACGTCGGGGAACTTGATGGCGTCCCGGATGAAGAAGATCCCCAGGTTGTTGCCGACGAGGTCCCAGTTGCCGTCCTCGGTGTAGAACTTCACCGCGAAGCCGCGCGGGTCGCGGGCCGCCTCGGACGAGTCGCGGCCGCCGATCACGGTCGAGAAGCGCACGGCGAGGTCCGTACGCTTGCCGCGCTCCTGGAAGAGCTTGGCGCGGGTGAAGCGGCTGATGGGCTCGTCGCCGAAGGCTCCGTACGCCTCGAAGTAGCCGTACGCGGTCACGCCCCGGGCGTGGACGACGCGCTCGGGGATGCGCTCCCGGTCGAAGTGGCTGATCTTCTCCAGGAACTGGTAGTTCTCCAGCGTGGCCGGGCCCCGGGCGCCGACGGTGCGCTGGTTCTGGTTGTCGTAGACGGGGTGGCCCTGCCGGTTGGTGAGCGTCCCGCGTTCGTCGCCGGAGGCGGGGCCCCTGCTCGATACGTCCGTCACGTGCGTCGACTCCTTCGAACCGTGTACGAATGCTCCGTTTCACCAAGCTATGCGAGGTTTGCGTACACGGCTGGATGGAGCGGTCCGTGCGGCGGACGGCCGTCGGGGGCACGCCGAACCGTCGTGGTCCCGTCGGTCCTGTCCGGTTCGGCTGTTCGGGTCGCCGCTCCCCCGTTCCTCAGAGCAGCAGGATGATCGCGTAGACCAGGAAGAACGCCGCGATGACCAGCGTCAGGCCGATGATCAGCGCCATCGGGGCCTTCGCCCAGCCCTTGGGCGGGTTGTAGACGGTGTCCTGGGGCCCCGTCTCCGACATGCCGCTCTCGGGGGGCGGGGTCTCGCCCGGCGGGACACCCCTGCCGGGTTCCAGGCCTGGGGTCCTGCGGGGTTGAGGATCGGGGTCCGGGGTCTGCGAAGAGGTCATGGCTTCCACGTTCCCCGATGACCGCCGGGTTCGCCCGCCCGGCGGCGGGGCGCCGTGCCCCGCGCGGGTGAGACGGCGGTGGGCCGGCCCGGGGGTGCGGTGCTCCCCGGGCCGGCCCACCGGCCGGTCCACCCGGCCGCGGCTTCGCCGACAGGCTTTAGCCGGCGTACGTCTCGAACTCCGCGATCCTCGGCGTGCCGCTGGAGCCGGTGATCTCGAAGGTGATCTTGCGCAGGGAGGTGGTGGGGATCGTGATGGCACCGGCACCGCTGCCGGTCTTCAGGACCGCTCCGGTGTCGGCGTCGAGGACCCGCCAGGAGCCGATGGCACCCTGGGCGCCCGCGGCCTCGCGGATGTCGAGCGAGGAGACCGTGGTGGCGGAGGGCCACTTGATGGAGACGGAGCCGGTCGAGCCGGACGGGGACCAGTAGGTGTTCAGGTCACCGTCGCGTACGTTGCCGTAGCTCGTCCCGCTCGCCTTGCTGGAGCCGTCGGCGCCGGCGCCGAGGCTGAGGTTGGTCCCGCCGGGCGTGGTCGGGTCCGTCGGGTCGGTGGGATCGGTCGGGTCGGTGGGGTCCGTCGGGTCGGTCGGGTCGGTCGGGTTCGTCGGGGTGCAGTTGCCGTCCGAGACCTTCAGGCCCTTGTTGGCGCCCGCCGTCCGGGTCACGATGTCGGGCACGCAGGAGGCGGTGTCGAGGTCGTAGGCGTAGGGGATGCTGACGGTGGTGTTGGACTGGGGGTCCGGGCCTGCAGGGTGGTTGTCGCTGCTGGGCGTGGACCAGGTCACGTTGTCGAAGGTGTTGCCGCTGACCTGCCAGTACCCGGTCGTGTCGGTGTAGAAGGTGCCCAGGACGTCCTTGGAGTCCTTGAAGTAGTTGTTGTCCACCTTGGCGTGGGCACCGGCCCGGGAGTTGATCCCGGACTTGTTCAGCTTCACGTAGTAGTTGTTGTAGATGTGGGCGATGCCGCCGCGCAGCAGGGGCGTGCGGGAGTCGACGTTCTCGTACAGGTTGTGGTGGAACGTGACATAGCCGTTGTTGAGCTGGGTCTCGCTCGACCCGATGAGGCCGCCCCGGCCGGAGTTGCGCAGGGTGCTGTAGGACAGGGTCACGTACTGGGTGTTGGCCTTCATGTCGAAGAGGCCGTCGAAGCCCTCCGACTCTCCGCCGGAGGCCTCCAGCGTGGCGTGGTCGACCCACACGTTGCGGACGTCGCTCTCCATGCCGATGGCGTCGCCGCCGTTGGAGGTGGGCGAGCCGGACTTCTTGACGTTCTTGACGGTCACGTTCTGGATGATGATGTTGCTGGACTGGCGTATGTGGATGCCCAGTTGGTCGAAGACGGCGCCGTTGCCGACGCCGACGAGCGTGACGTTGCTGATCTGTTTGAGCTCGATCACTCCGGCCGCCGTGTTGCAGCTGCTGCCCGACACCTTGGCGGTGTTGGCGTGGTTGATGGTCCCCTCGACCTCGATGGTGATCGGGGTGCTGCTGCTGGCCCGGCCGCACAGGGCCTCATGGATCTGGGTCCCGGTGGTGGCGCGTACGGTCTGGCCGCCGGCGCCGCCGGTGGTCCCGCCGTTCTGGCTCGCGTAGCCGGTGGCGCCTCCGGTCGCCGCCGAGGCCTCGGGCATGGTCAGGACCGCGCCGGTCGCGGCCGCCAGGGCCATCGTGGACAGCGCCGCGGAGAGTCGCAGCGCGACTGGTCGCCTCATGTTCGTCCTCATTCGTCGTCGGATCACGGGTGGGGAAGCCGCGTGGTGCGGTCGTGCCGGACGTGCAGGAGCCGCGTACCGCAGTGGTGCGGGCGGACCGCAGAAGTCGCCGCGGTGTGACGCCCGCCGTAACGAGGCTTGAATCAGGTGGAAAGCGCTTTCTGGTCGCCGAGAATAGAGCCGCCAAGGTTGCACTGACAAGGCTGTGAGCACCACAGAATGCGCTCTCTTTTCAGGGACACGTCAAACCGGTGTGCGATCGGGGCGTAACCGGGTCGTAACGGCCGCGAAACCCTTCACCCGTCCGGCACGCAGGCCGGCTAACGGACCCAACTGCCCGTCCGCGGCGGGGTGATGGGCACGGCGCGGGCGGCCGTCCCGGTACGGCGCGGCGGCATGACGGATCGGGCCGCCCGCCCCCGAAGGGGCCGGACCGCCGGACGGGGGGGGCTGACGGATCAGAGCAGCGCGGCCAGCGCGCCGGCGGAGACAAGGGCCAGGACGCAGCCGAGACCGGCGGTCAGTTCCCTGACGCGCCGCGCCCCGAAGGAGGGGGTGCGGGCGGTCGCGTCCTCGGGGGCGTCCTCCGCGTAGTACACGGTCACGATGTCGCCCACCGCCACATCCAGCGGGCGCTGGCGCTCCTCGAACGAGACGGTCCGGCCGTCGGCCGTACGGAACCTCAGAGTCGGTTGCGAATGGGTGGTCGGGACGCCCTCGACGTCCACCGTCTCCTCGGTGCGCACAGCCGTGCACCGCGCCTCGGCGCTGCGCCCGGCCCAGGCGGCCCGCAGCCTCGGCCCCTGCAACTGCCGGTCCACGATCCTCGCGAAGTTCACGGCCCCGGCCGCGGCGAGGACGAAGTAGACGGCGGCGATGACCATGACTCTCCCGGATTCGGCGGCCCCCCGGCCGGCACCATCCGGGCGCCGGGGCCACGGCGGACCGTCATGGTCTCCCGCGCGGCGCCCGCCGACAAGGCCCCCGGCCTCCGCCCCGGGACACACCAACACCACGCGCGCGCCCGCGCCGTGGAGAGAACGTACGAATTCCCTACGCGGGGGTAGTGAGCGCGCCGCTCTTGCTATACCTTCCGTCTAACAGCTTGCTAGACACCGCGTCTAACAAGCGGGGCGGCGCCCGGCAGCCATCGACCTCATCGGCCCACGCGGGATGAGGGGGCCGGGCGGCGACGGGCCGATCCCACGAGTCAAGGAGCCGCAGCATGGCAAGCAGCACCGTCCGGGCGGAGGACCAGGACCGGGCCGCCGAGCAGGACGTCGCCCGGCGCCTGCTGGATTCGTCCGCGAAGCTCTCGTACGATCCGGCCACCGAGGTGGACTGGAACACCCCTCTGGACACGGACCACCACGGCGCGAGCCCCGAGTGGAGCACGCTCTACTCCACCTCGTACTGGGCGGAGTTGACGGAGCCTCAGCGCAAGGCGCTGACACGCCAGGAGGCCGCGTCGGTCGCCAGCACCGGCATCTGGTTCGAGATGATCCTCCAACAGATGGTGCTGCGCGACATGTACGCCAAGGACCCGACCGATCCGCGTTTCCAGTGGGCCCTGACCGAGGTCGCCGACGAGTGCCGGCACTCGATCATGTTCGCGCGGGGCGCCGCGAAGCTCGGCGCACCCGCCTACCGGCCGCGCCGGCCCGTGATCGAACTGGGCCGCGCCTTCAAGACACTTGCCTTCGGCGAGGCCGCCTACGCGGCGATCCTCGTGGCGGAGGAGGTGCTCGACGTGATGCAGCGCGACTGGATGCGGGACGAGCGCGTCGCCCCGTTCGTCCGCACGATCAACAACATCCATGTGGTGGAGGAGTCGCGCCACATGAAGTTCGCCCGGGACGAGACCCGTAAACGGCTGCGCGGCGCGGGCCCGGTCCGCAGGCACCTCAACGCGCTCGTGGTCGCCATCGCCTCGTACTACATCGTCACCAGCATGGTGAACCGTGACGTGTACGCGAACGCGGGCCTGGACGCCGCGCGGGCGCGCGCCGAGGCGAAGACCAACGAGCACCACAAGTCCCTGATGCGGTCGAGCTGTTCGGGGCTGATGGAGTTCCTGGCCTCGGCCCGCCTGCTGACGAAGCCGGCCCTGTTCTTCTACAAGCGCGCCGACCTGATCTGACCCGAGCCGAGAGCCCGAGCCGACCATGACCTACGCCATCACCCAGACCTGCTGCAGCGACGCCACCTGTGTCTCCGTGTGCCCCGTCAACTGCATCCACCCGACACCGGAGGAAAGGGACTTCGGCAGCACGGAGATGCTGTACGTCGACCCGCGGACCTGCATCGACTGCGGTGCCTGCGCCGATGCCTGCCCGGTGGACGCGATCTTCCCGGTGGACAGCCTCTTCGGGGCACGCGAGGAGTACGCCGCCATCAACGCGGCCTACTACGCGGACCGGGAGCCGGAGCCGGCCTCCGGGCCCAACTTCCACGCCTGGGGCGCCCCTTCCTTCGCGCGCAGCCTGCCGTCGGACTTCGCGCCGATCCGGGTGGCGGTCGTCGGCACCGGCCCCGCCGGGATGTACGCCGCCGAGGACCTGCTGCTGCACACCAACGCCGAGGTGACCCTGGTCGACCGGCTGCCGGTGGCGGGCGGCCTCGTCCGGTACGGAGTGGCACCGGACCACCCGGGCACGAAGGGGGTGGGCGAGACCTTCGCGCGCTTCCACTCCCACCCCCGGGTGCGGATGCATCTCGGGGTCGAGGTGGGCAAGGACATCACCGCCGATGAGCTGGCCGCGCACCACGACGCGGTGATCTACGCGGTCGGCGCCGGCGCCGACCGCCGGCTCGGCATCCCGGGCGAGGACCTGCCCTCCAGCATCGCGGCGACCTCGTTCGTCTCCTGGTACAACGCGCACCCCGAGGTGGCGCCGGAGGCCGTGGACCTGTCCGGCGCCGAACGCGTGGTCGTCGCCGGGAACGGCAACGTGGCGCTCGATGTGGCACGCCTGCTGGTCACGGACGCGGCCTCGCTGGCGGGCACCGACATCGCCGATCACGCGCTCGCGGCGCTGCGCGGCTCGGCGGTGCGCGAGGTCTTGCTGCTGGGGCGGCGCGGCCCCGAGGACGCCGCCTGCACCTCGTCCGAGCTGCTCGCGCTCAGCCATCTGCCGGGCGTGGAGCTGGTGGTGGACGACCACGATCCGCGCATCGGCCCCGCGATCGAGGGCGCGGCGTACGGCAGTGCGGCCGCCGTGCTGCGGGGCGTACACCGGGAGCACGTGGACTGGTCGCGCCCGCCGGCGGACGGGCGGCGCATCGTGCTCCGCTTCCACTCCGCACCCGTCGAGATCGTCGGCCGGGACGCCGTGGAAGCCGTCCGGGTCACGGCCGGGGAGGGCGAGGCGCGGCTGCCGGCGCAGCTGTTCCTGCGGGCGATCGGCTACCGGGGCCTGGCGCTCCCGGGCCTGCCCTTCGACGAGGCGAGCGGCACGGTGCCGCACGAGGGCGGCCGGGTGGCGGGCCTGCCCGGGACGTATGTCGTCGGCTGGATCAAGCGCGGCCCCTCGGGCGGCATCGGCGCCAACCGCACCTGCGCGGCCGAGACCGTCGGCACGCTGCTGGCGGACGCGGTCGCCGGGGCGCTTCCCGCCCCCGCCCACCCGGCCAGGGCGTTCGGCCGCCTGGTGCGCGGCCGGAGCCGCCAGGTGGTCGACGCCCGGGGTCTGGCCGCCATCGACCGGGCCGAGCGGGCGCGCGGCCGGGACGGCGGGCGGCCGAGGGTCAAGTTCGCCACGGTGCCCGAGCTGGTCGCGGCGGCGAGGGGGCGCCGCCGGGCCGCGGGCTGATTCCGCGCCGGCCACGCCGTCGGCGCGGCCGGCCGGTCAGAACTCCTCCGGCCCCGACAACCGCCGTGGCCCGCCCCATCATGGACCCACGTCGGCGCGGCCGGCCGGTCAGAACTCCTCCGGCTCCGGGACCCGCGCCCTGGATCGCTTGCCGACCACGGCGGCGGCCGCGACCGCGCTGCCGGCGAAGGCGAGGGCGACCATCCAGGGCTGGTTGAACGCGTGGCCGGTGGCGTGGTCGACGGAGTAGCGGCCGGGGCCGGTCAGGCCGATCGCGGCGGCGGTGAAGCCGAGGAACGCCGGGTACTCGTAGCCGCCGCCCTGCGCGAAGAAGCCCGCGGGCGCGTGGACGGCCACCGCTCCGGCCATGGCGCCGGCCGCCGCCGCCCCGGCCGCCGGGGTGGCGAGGCCCAGAGCGAGCAGCGCGCCTCCGCCCGCCTCGCCGAGCCCGGCCGCGATGGCGCTGTGCTTCGGCGGACGGAAGCCCATGGCCTCCATGGCCGCGGTGGTGCCCTCTACTCCCCCGCCGCCGAACCAGCCGGCGAGCTTCTGGCTGCCGTGCGCGGCGAGCACCGCTCCCGTGCCCACGCGCAGGACGAGCAGACCGAGGTCGTGACGGTTGACACAGCCCATGGGGGCCTCCGGTGGGTTTCGGGGCCCCGCCCGGACGGCGCGGGTCCCTGGATGCCGTACGTCACCACTCTCCGTGCCCCGCGCCGTGCGCGGACCGCGTTGTTACGCCGTCCGGGCGGCCCACAACGGGGCGTGACCCGTGACACAGTGCGACGAACGCCATTGTGCAACTTGTTGCACAATGGCGTTCCGGTGGTCTAGAACTGGGGCGACGCCACAGCGAGGAGCCGCCGCATGAGCCCGTATCCGCATCTGCTGAGCCCGCTCGACCTCGGGTTCACCACCCTGCCGAACAGGGTCCTGATGGGGTCGATGCACGTCGGCCTGGAAGAGGTCGAGAACGGCTTCGAGCGCATGGCCGCCTTCTACGCCGAGCGGGCCCGCGGCGGGGTGGGCCTCATGGTCACCGGCGGCATCGCGCCCAACGAACGGGGCTGCTCGTTCCCGGGCGGGGCGAAGATGACCACCGAGGCGGAGGCGGCGGAGCATGCCCGGGTGACCTCGGCCGTGCACGCGGCCGGCGGGCGGATCGCCATGCAGATCCTGCACTTCGGCCGCTACGCCCACCACCCGGGCCTGGTGGCGCCGAGCGCGATCCAGGCGCCGATCAGCGCGTTCACCCCGCACGCGCTGACCGACGACGAGGTCGAGGCGACGATCGAGGACTTCGTCACGGCGGCCGCGCTGGCGCGCGGCGCCGGTTACGACGGCGTCGAGATCATGGGCTCCGAGGGCTATCTCATCAACGAGTTCATCGCCTCGGCGACCAACCACCGCGAGGACCGGTGGGGCGGCTCGTACGAGAACCGTGTGCGCTTCCCCGTAGAGATCGTGCGCCGGGTGCGTGAGCGGGTCGGCAGCGACTTCATCCTCATCTACCGGCTCTCGATGCTGGACCTGGTGCCCGGCGGCTCGTCGCTGGACGAGGTCGTGCGGCTCGCCCGGGAGATCGAGGCGGCCGGCGCCACCATCATCAACACGGGCATCGGCTGGCACGAGGCCCGCATCCCCACCATCGCCACCTCGGTCCCCCGGGGTGCCTTCACCTGGGTCACCGAGAAGGTGCGCGGCGCCGTCCGCGTACCGCTGGTGACGAGCAACCGGATCAACACCCCCGAGGTCGCCGAGCAGGTCCTCGCGGCGGGCCGCGCGGACATGGTGTCGATGGCCCGGCCGTTCCTGGCCGACCCCGACTTCGTCGCGAAGGCGAGTGAGGGCCGCGCGGACGCGATCAACACCTGCATCGGCTGCAACCAGGCCTGCCTGGACCACGTCTTCAGCGGGCAGGTGACCTCCTGCCTGGTCAATCCGCGCGCCTGCCACGAGACGGAGCTCGTCCTGTCGCCGACCCGCACCCGCAAGCGCGTCGCCGTCGTCGGCGCCGGGCCCGCCGGGCTCGCCTGCGCCGTCACGGCGTCCGAGCGCGGCCATACGGTGACGCTCTTCGACGCGGCCGACGAGATCGGCGGGCAGCTGAACGTGGCCCGCCGGGTGCCCGGCAAGGAGGAGTTCAACGAGACGCTGCGCTACTTCCGCACCCGGCTCGCCGAGGAGAACGTCGAGCTGCGGCTCGGCACCCCGGTCGGCGCCGGGGACCTCGGCGGGTACGACGAGATCGTCCTGGCCACCGGGGTCACCCCCCGGACCCCGGCGATCCCCGGGGCCGACCACCCCAGCGTGGTCAGCTACCTCGATGTGCTGCGGCACGGCGCGCCGGTCGGTGACCGGGTCGCCCTCGTCGGGGCGGGCGGGATCGGCTTCGACGTGGCCGAGTTCCTGACGGACGGCGGGCAGGCGGCGAGCCTGGACCCCGAGGTGTTCTTCCGGCAGTGGGGGGTCGACACCGAGTACCGCGAGCGCGGCGGCCTCACGGCCCCGGAGCGCCCGAAGACCACCCGGACCGTGCACCTGCTCCAGCGCAAGGAGAGCAAGGTCGGCGCCGGACTCGGCCGGACGACGGGCTGGATCCACCGCACCGAACTGCGGCACCGGGGGGTCACCATGACCGCGGGTGTCACCTACGACCGGATCGACGACGAGGGGCTGCACATCACGGTCGGCGGCGAGCAGCACCTGCTGCCGGTCGACACGGTCGTACTGTGCGCGGGCCAGGAGCCCCGCCGGGAGCTGTACGAGGAGCTGCTCGCCGAGGGCCGCGCCGCGCATCTGATCGGCGGCGCGGATGTCGCGGCCGAGCTGGACGCGAAGCGAGCGATCCGGCAGGGCACGGAACTCGCCGGCTCGCTCTGACCCGGACGGCCGGGCGGCCTCCGGACCGTCCGGCCGTCCCTAGGATGCACCCCATGTCACTGCCGCACGCGATCCTCACCGCCCTGCTGGAAAAGCCCTCGTCGGGTCTTGAGCTGACCCGCAGGTTCGACCGGTCGATCGGCTACTTCTGGTCGGCCACCCACCAGCAGATCTACCGCGAGCTGGGCAAGCTGGAGCAGGCCGGGCAGATCAGGGCGCTGACCCCGGCGCAGCCCGCCCGGGGCCGGAAGAAGGAGTACGAGGTGCTGCCGGCGGGCCGCGAGGCGCTGTCCGCCTGGGTGGCCCGGCGGGAGGACCCCAAGCAGGTGCGTGATCCGCTGCTGCTGCGGATGCGGGCGGCGGCGGTCGTCGGAGCGCCCGGACTCGACGGGGAGCTGCGCCGCCATCTGGCGCTGCACCGGCGGCAGCTGGCGGAGTACCTGGAGATCGAGACCCGGGACTTCCCGCCGGGCCGGGACGCGCCGGAGGACCGGCTGCGGCATCTGGTGCTGCGCGGCGGCATCGACCTGGAGAACTTCTGGATCGGGTGGCTGACCCGCGCACTCGCGGACCTTCCCGTCCCGGCTTCTGATCCCGACCAGGCCGTGTCCCGCGAGGTCAGAAGCGGCCGGCCCTGATCCTGCGCGGCTGCTGAGGACGAGCGGCCCCAGGGCTCCTGATGACCACCCTCGACGGGGTACCCGCCGGGGCGGGGGCGGGCGCCGGCTGGGACTGGGCGCGGCTGAGCAGGATCACGCCCCTCACGGCGGCCGCCGCGCCGAGCAGCGCCGGGACGAGTCCGGCCGGGCCGCCCTGGATCCGCTCCCCCAGCAGGGCCAGGCCGATGGCCGCGGCGGCGACCGGGTTGGCGAGGGTGACGACGGCGAGCGGGGCACCGAGGCCGCCCCGGTAGGCCGTCTGGGCGAGGAGCAGCCCGCCCATCGCGAACGCGGACACGAGCACGGCGACGATCACCACGCGTGTGCTGAGCAGCGGTCCCGTGTGGTCGGTGACGGCGACGGTCAGGGTCTGGGTGAGCGCGGAGGCGACGCCGGATGTGATGCCGGAGGCCGCCGCGTGCCGGAGGCCGGGGCGGGCGCCCGGACGGCTGAGGCCGGTGACGAGGACCATGGTCCCGGCTCCGACGGCCAGTGCCTCGGTCAGGGTCAGCGTCTCGTGCGGGGCGCTCCCGCCGGCCGCCAGCAGCAGGGCCCCGAGGCCGAGCAGGGTGAGCAGGGTGCCGCGCCACTCGGTGCGGGTGACCCGGCGGCCCGCGGTCCTGGCGCCCAGCGGGACGGCCGCCACCAGGGTGAGCGCCCCGAGCGGCTGGACCAGGGTGAGCGGCCCGTACTTCAGGGCGGCCACGTGCAGGAGGGCGCCGCCCGCGTTCAGGCCGACCGCGCACCACCAGGCACCGCGCCCGAGCAGCCGGAGCGTCCCGGTGTCCGGTGCGGTGCGGCCGGCCAGCCGTGCCTGGGCCACCGCGGCCGCCGCGTAGGCGGCCGCGGAGACGAGGGACAGCGCGACGGCGGCCGGGGTGGCGTTCACCGGCGCGCTTCCAGACAGGCGTAGGGCCCGGCGGGTTCCCGCTGCGCCACGACGGACGGCCACGGGAGCGGCGGGCGGACCGGTTCGGCGCGCGGCAGCCGCAGCGCGGCGAACGCCACCGAGAGCAGGGCGGTCACCACGATCGAGTCGAGCCAGTAGTGGTTGGCGGTGCCGACGATGACGAGCAGGGTGACCGCCGGGTGCAGCAGCCACAACCAGCGCCACCGGGAGCGGGTGGCGACGACGAGGCCGACGCCGACCATGACCGCCCAGCCGAAGTGCAGCGAGGGCATCGCGGCGAACTGGTTGGCCATGGAGTCGGTGGCGGGAGCAGCCCCGTACACCGTCGGTCCGTAGACCTGGCCGGTGTCGACGAGGCCGGTGGCGGCGAGCAGCCGGGGCGGGGCCAGGGGGAAGACCAGGTGCAGGGCGAGCGCGGTGCCGGTGAGCACGGCGAGGATGCGGCGCGACCAGACGTAGTGGCGGGGGCGGCGCCAGTACAGCCAGGCCAGGAAGAGCAGCGTGGCCGGGAAGTGCACGGTCGCGTAGTAGGTGTTCGCGAGGTGGATCACGGTCTCGTCGTGCAGGAGCAGGCCCTGGACGGCGCCTTCACCGGGCAGCCGCGCGGCGCGTTCCAGGTCCCAGACACGGGCGGCGTTGTGGAACGCCTCGTCGACGTGACCGTTCGCGGCCCGGCGGCCGAGCTTGTAGATCACGAAGAGCCCTGCGACAAGTAGCAGCTCGCGGACGAAAGGCGGTCGGGCTGTGGTGTCCGGCTCCCGGTCGGCGGGCTTGCTGCCGGTGTGCTTCACCCGGTGCCCCTTTGCTGACGATGCGGTGTCCCGGTCGCGTTTGCCGCGATGCGGTGTCTCGGTCGCGGGGCGGACCCGCTTTATCGATACGCCAGTGTACCGATACGCGACCGTATCGGAACACTCGCGTATCGGTACACTGGCGTATCGATGGACCTCGTCGCAGAGTCGCAGAGAGGGAAAGCGCATGCCGTCGCAGGAGACCGAGCCGGAGCAAGCCCCCGCGCAGCGCCGCTCGAAGATCACTCCGGAGCGGGCCCAGGAGCTCTACGCCGCCGTGCTCGACATGCTGAGGGAGAGCGGCTACGAGTCGCTGACCATGGAGGGCGTCGCCTCCCGCTCCCGCTGCGGCAAGTCCACGCTCTACCGCCAGTGGGGGTCCAAGCCCGAGCTGGTCGTGGCCGCCCTGCACGGCACCCGGCGCGGCGCCCTGCGGAAGATCGACACCGGTTCGCTGGCGGGTGACCTGCTGGAGGCGGCACGGGCCATCGGCGAGGGCTCGGGCCGCGACACGCCCCTGATGCTGGCGCTGAGCCACGCGGCGCTCCAGAACCCGGAGCTGCTGTGCGCGTTGCGCGAGTCGCTGATCCTGCCGGAGCTGGCGGCGATCGAGGCGCTCGTGCGGCGCGGAGTGGAGCGCGGCGAGGTGGCGGCGGACAACCCGGCGGCGGAGTTCGTCCCGGCTCAGCTGCTGGGCGTGATGCGGGCCCGCCCAATGCTCACGGGTGCCTACGCGGACGAGACCTACCTCGTCCGCTTCGTGGCGGGCTCGGTCCTTCCCGCACTCGGCCTGGACGCTCCGGCGCCCGGGTCCTGACAGACGTGGGCCGTCGTTCCAGCGGATGACGGCGGCCCGCCCGCGCCGCACCGTGGGGACGGGGGCGGCGCGCAACCCGAACGGCCGGCGACTCCTTCCGGAGTCACCGGCCGTTCGCGTATTCCGACGCCCCCATTTTCATCCTCTTGACGATAAGCGGGAGGACCCCTTATCGTCTTCATGACGAGAAAAGATCGAGGGGGTCACCATGGCCGACATCACCCGCCGCTTCGGCTGGCGCCATCTGCGCTCCGCGCCCACCGCGCACATCCGCCACCACAAGCGCGGCCGGCTCGCCCACGACGGGGCGGGACTGAGCTTCTGGTACCGGTCGCTGAGCGCCGCGCTCTCCGAGGTTCCGGTCAACGACCGGGAGCTGGCCATGGCGTTCCACGCGCGCACCTCCGACTTCCAGGACGTCACCGTGCAGGCCACGGTGACCTACCGCATCAGCGACCCCGCCGAGGCCGCCGCCCGCCTCGACTTCTCCGTCGACCCGGACACCGGCGCCTGGCGCGGCGCACCCCTGGAGCAGATCGCGACCCTCCTCACCGAGACCGCCCAGCAGCACACCCTCGACGTGCTCGCCAGGACCCCGCTGGCCGGCGCCCTGGTGGACGGGGTCGCCGCCGTCCGCGAGCGGGTGGCGGCCGGTCTCACCGACGAGCCCAGGCTGCCCGCCACCGGCATCGACGTGGTGGCCGTGCGCGTCGTCGCCATCCGCCCCGAGGCCGAGGTGGAGCGCGCCCTGCGCACCCCGGCCCGCGAGCAGATCCAGCAGGAGGCCGACCGGGCGACGTACGAACGGCGCGCCGTTGCCGTCGAGCGCGAGCGGACCATCGCCGAGAACGAGCTGGCCAGCCGGATCGAACTGGCCCGCCGCGAGGAGCAGCTCGTCGAGCAGCGCGGCACCAACGCCCGGCGCGAGGCCGAGGAGGGCGCGGCGGCCGACGGCGTACGCGCCGAGGCGGAGGCCGCCCGCACGGTGCGGCTGGCCGGCGCCGAGGCCGAGGCGGCCCGCACGGTGGGCGCGGCGCGCGCCGAGGCGCAGGCGGCCTGGCTGCGGGCGCACGGCGAGGTGGAGGCCGGGACCCTGCACGCGCTGGCGGCCACCCGGCTCGCGGAGAACCTGCCGCACATCGAGAGCCTGACCCTCTCGCCCGACGTCCTCACCGGCCTGCTCACCAAGCTCGGCCGCCCGGCACCCGGGGCGCAGGCGTGAGCCTGGCCCCGCGGGCGGTGCTGGTCCACCGCACCACCGAGTACGAGGAGCTGCTCGCCCGGCACGGCACGCACGGCCAGGCGGCGTTCGTCCTGGCCGGGCGGGGCCGGTCCATCGAGGAGGTGGCCCGCAGGCATGAGCGGACCCGGCAGGCGCTGGCCGACGTGGCGGCGGCCGTTCCGCTCCAGTGGCGCCACAGCCGGGTGGAGCGGGCGGATCTGGACCGGTTCCTGTTCGCGCCCGAGGACGTGGTGGTCGTCATCGGGCAGGACGGTCTGGTCGCCAACGCCGCCAAGTACCTCTCCGGCCAGCCGGTCATCGGCATCGACTCCGACCCGGGCCGCAACCCCGGCGTCCTGGTGCGCCACCGGCCGGCCGACGCGGCGGCGCTCATGCGGGCGGCCGTGGCGGCCGGCGGGCGGGCCGAGGAGCTGACGATGGTCGAGGCGGTGGCCGACGACACGCAGCGGCTGCTCGCCCTCAACGAGATCTACCTCGGTCCGCCCGGCCACCAGACGGCCCGCTACCGGCTCGGCCCCGACCCGGCGGACTCCCCCGGCGAACCGCAGGCCTCCTCCGGTGTCCTGGTCGGGACCGGCACCGGGGCCACCGGCTGGCTGCGCTCGCTGTGGCAGGAGCGCCGCAGCCCCCTCGCCCTGCCGGGACCCACCGATCCCCGGCTGCTCTGGTTCGTCCGGGAGGCGTGGCCGTCGCCCGCGACCGGCACCTCGTTCGTCTCGGGCGAGCTGGGCCCGGGGCAGGGGCTGCGGCTGACCTCGGAGTCCGACCGGGTGGTGGTCTTCGGTGACGGCATGGAGGCGGACGCGCTGGAGCTGACCTGGGGGCAGAGCGTACGGCTCGGCGTTTCGGACACCGCGCTGCGGCTGGCTCTCTGAGCGCGAAAACCGGTCCCGGCCGCCCCGTAGGCTCGACGCCCGAACCGGACCGGCCCCGTCAGGAGACCCCATGGACACCGAGAGCCCTCTCGTCCCCTCCCGCAACTCCCGTCCCCCGCAGGCGCAGGCAGCGCTGGGGGTCGGTGTGATCGTGCAGGACGCACAGGGCCGGGTGCTGCTCGGCCGGCACCACAGCGGCACCTGGGAACTGCCCGGGGGCAAGGTCGATCCGCCCGAGTCCGTCGCGGCGGCGGCCGTGCGCGAACTGCGGGAGGAGACGGGGCTGACGGTCGCCGAGGACGGGGTGAGCGTCTTCGCGATGCTGCACGACGCGGTCGCCGGCATCAACCGCGTCACGATGGCCGCCCTGGTGCGCGTCGGCTCCGGCACCGCGCGGGTGACCGAGCCGCACCTCATCAGCACCTGGGAGTGGACCCCGCCCGACGCGCTGCCCACACCGCTGTTCGACCCCTCGGCCCAGATCCTCGCGACCTGGCGCCCGGACCTCGCCATCGGGCACCCGCCCGTGCACCGCCTCGCGCTCACGGCCGAAGACTCCCAGGTGAAGCCCTAAGCACATTAATGGTTTGCCTAGGGGGCATAGGCAGAGTTAGCTTCGTGGGTATGAAGGCCGTGACCGAGCAGGACATCCGCACATCGTTCGTGAATTGCTCCAAGGGGGAAGCCAAGCGCCTGCCGCTGCCCCGCGATTTCGCGGAGCTGCCGTGGGACGATCTCGACTTCCTGGGATGGCGCGATCTGTCCGCGCCGGGACGCAGCTACATCGTCACCGAGCACGCGGGCGAGCTGACCGGGATCTCGCTGCGCTTCCCCTCCCAGCAGCGCGGGTTCCTCCACCGGAGCATGTGCTCGCTCTGCCTGACCACGCACCCGGGCAGCGGGGTCTCGCTGATGACCGCCCGCAAGACCGGGCCCGCCGGGCGCGAGGGCAATTCGGTCGGCCTGTACATGTGCACCGACCTGGCCTGCTCGCTGTACGTACGCGGCAAGAAGGCCGTGGCCTCCGGCGGGCGCTTCAAGGAGACGCTGACCACACAGGAGCAGATCGCCCGTACGGTCGCCAACCTCTCCGCGTTCGTGACGAAGCTCTCCGGCTGAGCGCGGTCCGGGTGCGGCCGTGAGCGCCCCGGCCGACCGCCGGGGCGCTCACCCCTTCGTTACCGGGCGGCGAGGGCCGCGTAGTCCGGGGCCGCGTTCGGCCGGCCGGCGACGCCCCCGAGGACGGTGCCCTGGTTGACCAGCCGGACCGAGTCGGGGCCGACGCCGCTCTGCTCGGCGGTGACCGCGAGCGCGACGGTGTTCTCGCCGTCCGGCTCCAGGAAGCCGGACGGGATGACGAACTCCTGCTGCGGGCCCACGTTGTTGACGTACTGGCCGGTGTTCCAGCCGTTGACGAAGAGCTGGACGCGGTACTTGTCCGTCCGGCCGCCCGCGTCCTCGATCCGCAGCGCGAGCGCGGTGTCGGCGCCCTTCGGCAGGTCGAGCCGGGCCGTGGTGCGATACCACCGCACGCCGGGCCGGTCGCTCTTGAGCGAGCCGGTGCTCGCCCACGACGCGTCCGGCGCGCCCGGCAGATGCCAGCCCCGGCGCTCCCCGTACAGACCTCCGTTGTTGTAGAGCCCGCGCGCGGTGTCGGCGGGGTCGTCGCCGCCCTCGGCGCCCTGGACGCGCCATTCGGTCCTTCCGGCGCCGGCGATGTCCACGTCGGCCAGTCCGCGGCCGCTCTTGGACCGGCCGTCGGAACTCCAGTCCTCGTACTGGCCCATGTTCCGCACCAGCACCGCCAGCACGGCGGGCTTCCCCGGCTCGGTCAGGCCCTCGGGGACGGTGTAGGCGGCGCTGCCGTCGCCCTGGGCGCCGAGGTAGTGGCCGTCGAGCCAGACCAGGGCGTGGCCGGCGGTTCCGGTCTTCACCGTGACCTTCACCGTGCTGCCGGCCTCGGTGGGTGTGTAGTGGCCGCGGTACCAGGTGTCGCCCTCGTGGAAGCCGTACTCGTCCGTGTCGAGCACGACTCCGGCGGCCGCGCCGGGACCGTGCCGGGGGTTCGCGGCGGTGGTGCGGTCCGCCTTCGTCCACGCCGAGTCGTCGAAGTCAGCCGTGCGCTCGGGATCGGACGCGGAGGTGCGCCAGGTGTCCAGGGGCGGCACCGGGACCCCGGCCGGTCCGGGCAGCCGGGCGACGAGCGCCCCAGAGGCGTCACGCTCGGCGCGGACGGCCCGGTTGTTCCACGTCAGGGTCTTCACCCCGGCCGGTGCGAAGACCCGCAGCGTCCCGGCCTCGCGGGTGTCGCCGGTGAGGTCGAGCGCGGTCCCCTTCACCCGGGCGGTCCGGGCGAGTTCCGGGCCGAGGACCAGCACCTGGCCGCCGCCCGCGTCGAGCTGCCAGGTGCCGGCGACGCCTTCCCGGTCGCCGATCACGACGGTGAGGTCACGGCCGCCGCCGCCCGAGATGCGTACGGTGCGGCTGCCGCCGTGCTCGTAGTCGAGTCGCAGGTCCTTGCGTACCGGGTCCCAGACGCTCTCCACGGGTGCCCCGTCCACGGTGGTGACCTCCGGCTGCTTCGCGTAGCGCAGGACGGTCTCGCCGTCCGTGCCCCTCGCCCCGTCGAGTACGAGCAGATCGCGTCCGGCGTTCAGCTGGGTGAGGAGCTGGGAGGTGGAGTAGACGAGCCGGTGCGATCCGAAGGCGTAGTCCGCCACGAGGGTGGTGGCGTCCCGTCCGTCCACCGTGATCGCGGTGTCCGGTTTCTGCGGGACCCGCGCGTAGCCGCCGTCGCCGCTCAGGTCCAGGGGGAAGGTGACACGGCTGGTCGTGGTGTCGTTGGAGTCGGGGTGGCGCAGCGTGATGAGCCGCATGCCGTTGCCGGACACGGAGGTCTCGTCCGCCCGCTCGGTGGACCGGCGCTGCTGGGCGCTCACCGGGCCGCCGCCCGTGACGGTGAGGCCGGGCGCGGTGTCGGGCGCGGCGGAGGCGATCGGCTTCACGGCGCTCTGCAGGTAGCCGAACTCCTTCTGGACGGCGAGCTTCGGCGTGATCGCGCGGTTCTCGGAGATGGCCGCCCCGTAGTCGTACGAGGTGAAGCCGGAGCCGGGGTCGCCGGTCCAGCCCCAGTTGGTGCCGCCGTACTCCATGTAGGTGTTGGAGAGGGTGGCCCCGTTGGCGAGGTTGTTCACGGCGAACTGGCGGGTGAACGCCTCGTCCGTGAACTTCGCGCACTCATCGGACTGGAAGTCGCGGCCCCACGCGGTGAACGCCCCGCCCTGGCCCTCGGCGATGAAGACCGGGGTGCCGGGCGAGTAGCCGCGGACGCGGGACTCGTAGTCGGTGAGCCCGCCCCGGCCGCCGGCGCAGTCGAAGCCCAGCGGGTAGGTGTCGAAGGCGTAGAGGCCGAGCCTGGAACCTCCGGGGCCGCCGGGCACGTTCCAGCCGTGGCCGTTGCCGTAGTCGTTGTGGAACAGCGGGACGGTGATGCCCTGCTCGACGACCGCGCTCTGGAGTTTCTCGATGTAGTCGATGTGCTCCGCGGAGTTGTCGATCTGTTCGTTCTCGACCTGGTAGACAAGGACGCTGCCGCCGCCGTCGGTGATCTGGTGCCGGCCGATGATGCCGTTGACGGCCTTCAGCCACTCCAGGTCGGCCGCCAGGTTCTGCGGGTCGGCGGTGCGCTGCTCGCCGCCGTAGGTGCTCATGTACGGCGGCAGTCCGCCCATGCTCGCTTCGGCGTTGATGTACGGGCCGGGGCGGGCGATGACGTACAGGCCCTCCTCCTCGGCCATGGTCAGGAGCCGGTCGATGTCGCGGATGCCGCTGAAGTCGTAGGAGCCGGGCCGCTGCGAGTGGTAGCCCCAGAAGAAGTACAGCGAGACGGCGTTGAAGCCCGACGCCTTGAGCTTCTGCAGGACGTCGCGCCACTGGTCGGGGCTGGGCAGTCGCCAGTAGTGGAACTCTCCGGACCAGACGACCAGCCGCTCCCCGTCGATCTTGAGTGACTTCTCGTCCCAGGTGACGGTGTGGGGGCGGTGGTCGTTGCCCGGGAAGCGGTGGGTGGTGGCCTCGGCGGCGGCCGCCCGCCCGGCCTCGGGAGCCGGGTGGGCGGAGACCGGGGAGGGGGAGAACAGGGACAGCGCGAGTCCGGTGGCCAGGCCGCCGACGACCACGCGGCGCCGTAAGCGGCGCGGGCGTGTCCTCGGCGGGTGGGAGTGCTGTGTCATGGACGCCCTTTCGCTGGTGTGCTCGTGGTGCGGGTCCGTGGGCCGTGCGGCGGTACGGGTCAGCGGATGTCGGCGACCACCTGGGAGGCGACGAGCCGGGTACCGTCGGCGAGGTGGAAGTCCAGCGTGACCGGATGGGTGCCGGCCGCCGCGTCGGCCGCGGCGCTCACGGCGACCCGCTGGGCGTCGCCCCGGGTCCCGCGCACCTTCAGCGTGCCGTGGGACGGCCGTACGAGGACGCCGTCCGGTGCGGTGGCCGTCCAGTGCACGGTGTGGCCGGTGAAGTCGGCGTCCTGGGCCTCGACGTCGAGCCGGACCGCGTCGCCGCCCCGTTCCAGCACCAGGACCCCGGGGTCGGCGAACCCGGCGGCCGGGCCCGCGTAGCTGTCGACGACGTCCTGCCGGATCCTCGCGTCGTCGTAGGGGGCCTGGCCATCGGGCCCGTTCCAGCGCCACCACGCCTGCATGTTGGGCAGGCAGATCCCGTTGAACCGGTTGCGGTGCACGAGCGCGCGGTACTCCCGGCGGGCCGCGTCGAGTTCGGCGCCGTCCGCCGGGGCCAGGCCGATCCGCATGTCGGCCAGTGCCACCTCGGCGTTGCGGACCAGCCGGTCCAGGACCGTGCGGGGCGCCGCGCTTGTCACCTGCCCCGCCGCCTCCCGCAGCGCCGCTCGGGCCTGCCCGTACGCGGTGCTGAGCGCGCCGGCGGCGTGCGTGTCCGGGTCCAGACGCGTCAGGTCGTAGTAGCGGCGCATGGCGGGCACCGCCCGGTCCCCGAAGCGGGCGTGCAGGTACCCGTCCAGGAACTCCTCCGCGTCCAGGGAGCTGTCCCAGGCCAGCGCGGCGACCAGGCTCTGTACGTGCTCGTACGTGATCCAGTCGCCGGGCTCGCTGTACATGCCGATGCCGTCGAGCCCGAGCCCCGCCTCGAAGGCGGCGTCGCCCGCGATGGTGGCCAGCGGGTGCACGGGCAGGCTCCGCCAGCGGTAGCGCCGGTAGTACTCGTACATGGCGAGCGGGCCGCTGTGCGTGGTCCGCCAGGCGCGCAGCGCGTCCGCGAAAGGGACGTTGGCCCCGATGGCCGGGTCGCCGAGGTGGCCGTCGTAGTTCCGGGAGTAGGCGGCGAAGTCCACGATGACCTCGGGGTCGCTCGCGTACTCGGCGGCGGGCGGACGCACCGTGGAGGCGTACGCGATCCGTTCGACCCGGACCCCGGGCAGCTCCCGGCGCAGCACCTCGGCCAGTTCGTTGACCACCACCGACTCGGCGTTGGAGGCGGTGCCGTACCGGTCGAGGACGGGCTTCTGGAAGGCGCCGACGTCCGGGGGCCAGCAGTCGAACACCGTGATCTCCGGGCGCTCCCGGAGGAAGGCGACGACCTTGCCGACGTAGGCGTCGAGCGCCTCGGGGTTGTAGATGTCGAAGACCGGGCCGCCGGACTCGTAGAACTGCGGGTGGTCGGCCTTCGGCAGGAAGCTGTCGTAGCCGTGCCCGCCGGTCTCGATCCGCAGTCCCCGCTTGCCCGCCTCCCGGGCCAGTACGTCGCGCACCTTGTCGTACGCGGTGACGCCGAGGCCCAGGTAGTCGGTCGGGTAGACGAAGGTGTTGAGCCGGTTCTTGGCCATCCAGTCGAGCAGCGGCGGAAGGCTCGCGGCGGTGTGGCTGAACCCCTCCTCGGCGTACTGCCGCCGCAGCCCCGTGGCGGGCCGGTCGGTGTGGCGTACGGCCGGCAGGGCGAGGTCACGGGTGGCGGGTACGTGTTCGTGGTGGCCCTCGTACGCGGGGAAGGCGGGGGCGAAGAAGCGGACGCCGGCCAGCTCCAGGAGTGCGTACACCGCGTACAGCGGGGCCCGGTCGCCGAGACCGGTCAGCAGGAGGCAGGTGGCGTCGCCGAGCAGGGTGAAGGAGTCCTCGGGGGCGCCGGCGAGTTCGTGTCCGGCGTCGGCGAGGCGGCTCGCGGTGATCCGGCCGCCGCCGGTCCCGGTGTGCAGGGCCACCAGGCCGGTGACGCCCTCGGGTGCGGCGGCGGGGGCGGGGACGGCGCGCAGCGGGAGGCGGACGCCGGTGATCGCGCGGAGGTAGTCGCGCAGTTCGGCCGCGGCGAACCGGGCGCTGCCGCCGCCCCACCACAGGACCGAGGCGCGGGCCCGGCCGCCGGATGCCACCCGGAGCGGGCCGCCGGACGCTGCCGCCCCGGTGGCGGTGGTCCCGGCGACGAGGGCCGCTCCGGCGAGGCCGGCCGCTCCGACGAGGAAGCCGCGCCGTCTCACCCCTTCCGCCGGGCTGGTGGTGTCGGTGCGCGGCGAGTCGTTCATGAGCGGTCCGCCTTTCCGGCTGCGGCGTAGAGGTCGCCGAGGTAGTAGTCCTTGGCCTTGCCCGGGTCGGGCAGCTTGCCCATCCGGTTGAAGTTGGCGGCCAGTTCGTCGAACCAGCCGTCGACCGTGCCGTCCTGGGTGAGCTTCGTCAGCTCGGCGGAAGGCAGGATCCTGACGTACTTCGTGGAGCCCTTGAGCCCGCCGGCCGGCAGCTTCAGGAAGTCGGCGGTGACGGTCTCCGACTCCTCGGGGTGGGCCGCGATCCAGTCACCGGCCGACTTGAGGACGCCGGTCACCTTCTTCACGAGTCCGGGGTCGCCGGAGGCGAGCTTCGGCTGGGTGACGAAGACATTCGGGAAGGTCAGCTCGGGGTAGTAGTCCTCGGTCCTGCTGATCTCCTTGAGGTCGGGGACCTTCTTCTTCATCGTGTCGATCAGCGGGTACCAGGTGGCGGCCGCGTCCACCTGGCCGGAGGAGAACGCCGTGACGACGGTCGAGGCGTCCATGGCGACCTTGGTGATGTCGTCGGCCTTCAGCCCGGCCTTGCTGAGCGCCAGGTTGAGGATCATGTCGCCGGAGGTTCCCTCGGCGACGGCGACCTTCTTGCCCTTCAAGTCGGCGGGCTTCTCGATGCCGGAGCCGGGCCGGGCGATGACCCGGTCGGCGAGGCCCAGCATGTTGACGGAGACGATGGATGCCTTGCCGGAGGCGGGCAGCCACAGGGCGCCGGGGCCGAGGTAGCCGAAGTCCAGGTTGCCGGTGCCCAGGGCCTGGACCTGGAGCGGGCCGTTGGTGAAGACCTTCAGCTGGGGGTCGATGCCGGCCTTCTTCCACAGCCCCTGCTTCTGGGCGACGGCCAGGGCGACGGAGCCGCTGTAGTCGGCGATGTAGCCGAAGCTCACCTTCCTCGGGCCGCCGGCGGAGTCCGAGGAATCGTCCCCGCAGCCGGCGGCGGTGGAGACGAGGGCGAGGGCGAGGAGCAGGCCGGCCGCGCGGCGGCGGACGGTACGGATCGGCTTCATGACGCGATTCCTTCGAGCGGGGCGGGCTGGTGGTGCACGGCGTGCCACACCTGGGCGCGCAGGGCGGCGAACTCGGGCGACAGGCGCATCTCCTCGGTCCGCGGGTAGGGCAGCGTGACCGGGATGACGGTGTGGATGCGGCCGGGGCGGGCCGCCATGACGACGACGCGGTTCGCGAGGAAGACCGCCTCGTCCACGTCGTGGGTGATGAACATGACGGTGCGCCGGTCGCGGCCCCAGGTGTCCAGGAGCGATTCCTGCATCCGGACCCGGGTGAGGGAGTCGAGGGCGCCGAAGGGTTCGTCCATCAGGAGGACCTTGGGGTCCACGGCGTAGGCGCGGGCGATGGCGCAGCGCTGTTTCATGCCGCCGGAGAGGGTCTTGGGCAGCGAGTCGGCGAAGTCGGTGAGGCCGACGAGTTCGATGACCTCGCGGGCGCGGCGGCGGCGTTCCTCCTTCCTGACCCCGGCGACCTTCAGTCCGTACTCGACGTTGGCGGCGACGGTCATCCAGGGGAAGAGCGCGTACTGCTGGAAGATGACGCCCCGTTCGGGGGAGGGCCCGCCGACCGGGACGCCGTCGACCAGGACTTCGCCGCCCGTGGCGTCGAGGAGTCCGGCGGCGATGTTCATCAGGGTGCTCTTGCCGCAGCCGGAGGGGCCGACGACGGTGACGAATTCGCCGTCCTCGATGTCCAGGGCGACATGGTCCAGGGCGAGGAATCCGCCGTCCTTGACCGCGAAGTCCTTCGTGACGTCGAGGAAGTTGATGGTGGGCATGGGTTACCGCCGTTCCTGCCAGTGGGTGAGCCGGCGCTCGGTGAGGAGCAGCAGCCGGTCCATGGCGAGTCCGATCGCCCCGATGGCGATGAGCTGGACGAAGATGGTCGGCAGGTCGTAGTAGAGCTGCGCCTGCTGCATCCGGAAACCGAGGCCGCCCTGGGCGGCGATGAGTTCGGCGGCGACGACGGTCGCCCACGAGGCGCCGAGGCCGATCCGCATGCCGACCAGGATGAACGGGGTGGACGCGGGCACGACGACGCCGAGGAAGACCTGTGGGTCGCGGGCGCCGAGGACCCGGGCCGCGTTGACGAGGGTGACGTCGACGGCGACGACGCCCTGGAAGGTGGAGACGACGCAGGACAGGAACGAGGCCAGGAAGATCACGAAGATCTTGGGCGTCTCGTCGATGCCCATGAGCACGATGGCCAGCGGGATGATCGCGAGCGGCGGCACCATGCGGAAGAACTGCAGCCAGGGCTCGATCAGTCTGCGGACGACCGGGTACCAGCCCATGACGAATCCGACGGGTATCGCGAGGGCGACGCCGAGGACGTAGCCGATGAGGACGCGTTCGAGGCTGGCGCCCGCGTCCTCGAAGAGCGTGCCGTTCGCGATGAGTTCACCGGCGCGGCGGCCCACGGCGACGGGTCCGGGGAAGCCGTCGACGCCGCTGTTCGCGAGGACGGTCCAGGCGAGCAGCCCGAGTGCCGCGGAGGCGAGGCCGAGGAGTACGGAGGTGAGCCGGCCCGTGCCGCGTTTCCTCGTGGCCCTGCCTGGCGGGCGTCGGGCGGCCGACGGCTCGGTGACCGGCGGGCCGGGTGGTTTCGTCGGGTCCGGTGCGCGGGTCTTGTCCTGCACGCTCATGCCACTTCCTCCGCGACCCCGTCGACGTCGGCCGCCCGGCCGCCGCCGATGTCGGCCATGTAGCTCATCCAGGTGTAGGCGGGGTCGCCGCGGCGCAGCAGTTCGCGGTAGAGGCGGACGGTGAGGTCGCGCCTGACCTGGGCGTAGGCGGGCGCCTCGTACACGTTGCGCAGTTCGTGGGGGTCGGTCTCCAGGTCGTACAGCTCGTGCACGCTCTCCGGGTTGTGGACCAGCTTGTGGCGCCGGTCGCGGATCATGCGCTGGGAGTACGGGAAGTGGTGGCCGTGGAATTCGGTGACGACCTGGTCGCGGGCGTCGCCGGCCTTCTCGCCGTGCAGCAGCGGCAGCAGGCTGGTGCCGTCGCAGGGTTCGGGCACGGGCGCGCCGACCAGTTCGAGGATGGTCGGGTTGAGGTCGATGAGGGTGGCGAAGTCGTCGTTGACCTGGGCGGGGGCGCCGGGGACGCGGGCGATGCCGGGGATGTTGTAGATGTCCTCGTACATCGCGGGGCCCTTGTCGTTGAGCCGGTGGGCGCCGGTGAACTCGCCGTGGTCCGCGGTGAAGAAGACCGCCGTGTCGTCCCACAGGCCGTGGCCCTTGAGCGCCTCGACGAGTCGTCCGACCTGGTGGTCGATCATCGTGACGTAGCCCCAGTAGACGGCGATGAGCTTGCGCCAGGCGGCGGCGTCGAAGGCGTCGGACGACCAGTAGGCGCTGTACTGGCGCTGCACCTCGGGCTTGCCCGCGAAGGTCTCGGCCATGGACGCGGGCAGGGGCACGTCGTCGGGGTCGTAGAGGTCGTAGTAGTGGTCGGGGATCAGGTAGGGCAGGTGCGGGCCGTACCAGTGGCAGGAGAGCATGAACGGCTTGCCGGTCGCCTTCCAGTCGGCGGCGTAGCGGTCCAGCAGGCCGAGTGTGCGGTCGGTGAGGAACGCCTCGATGGTGGCTTCGGCGGGCTGCTGGAGCCGTCCGGCGATGAGGTGGCCGCGTCCGGTGCCGTTGGCGGCGGTCCCGAAGACGGGTTCGCGTACCGCGAAGGGCGGGAAGCCGTTGTCGTCGAGCCACTTCTCGTACGAGGGGTGGTGTACGGGGTTGAGCGCGCCGGGCAGGTGCTCGCCGTCCAGGCCGTAGAACTCGGGGCCGCGCTCGCGGCCGATGTGCCATTTGCCGACGTGGCCGACCGCGTAGCCCCGGTCCGTCAGCTGGCGCCAGAGCATGGGGCTGTCGTCGGACAGCTCGTCCTTGCTGCCGCCGTTGCGCTCGGGGTTGTTGAGCATGCCGTGGCGGAACGGGTGCAGGCCGGTGGCCAGGGAGGCGCGGGCCGGGGTGCAGATGGCGGTCGGGGTGTAGAAGCGGTCGAAACGGGTCCCTTCGGCCGCCAGGGCGTCCAGGGCGGGGGTGTCGACGAGCGGGTTGCCGTAACACCCCAGGGTGTCGGTCCGGTGCTGGTCGGTCATCAGGAACAGGATGTTGCGCGGAGCCACTCGGGCCGCCCTTTCGGTGGTCGCTCATGGTGGTGGCGGGGGCCGGCCGGGGCGTGTTGCGGGGGTGCTCGACGCAGGCCGGCTCCGGCGATTGACGGGAACTGTAGGGAGGACCAGTTTTTTACGTCAACCCTCGGGAATAAACATTGTGTGAATTCGTCCGGTGCGTTGACAGAAACCCCTCGACCGATCGACCATGCCTCCATGACCGAACGCACCGATGCCCTCCAGCGCCTGCGCAGAGCCAATGAAGCCGCCGTACTGGGCGAGTTGCGCAGGTCCGGAGCGCTGAGCCGGGGCGAGCTGAAGGACCGGGTCGGTCTGTCCCGTACGACCCTGTTCGCGATCGTGTCCGACCTGCTGGAACGCAACGCGGTGGTCGAGCAGCCGGCCCCCGACGCCGGGCAGCCCAGGGGCCGCGGCCGCCCGGCCCTGGAGATCTCGCTCAACTCGCGGGGCGCCGAACTGATCGGCATCGACCTCCAGCGCCACCACATCCACGTGGTCGTCGCCAACTGCGCCCACGAGATCGTCGGCCGCTACGGCGCACCCGTCCCGGCCGACAGCCAGGCCGCGGAGCGGGCCGCGCAGGCGATCCGTGCCGTGGAGGAGCTGGTGCGGAGCGAGAACATCAGCCTGGCCCCGGTGCAGGGCATCGGCCTGGGCCTGCCCGGCTTCGTGCAGAATCCGGCCTCCGCCGACCGGCACACGATGACCCCGTTCGCCGGGCACGTCGCCGCCGAACTCGGCCGGCACTTCGGCGCCCCGGTGCTCACCGACAACAACTCCCGGCTGGCCGCGCTCGCCGAGGTCACCTGGGGCGCCGCGCGCGGCTTCGACAACGCCGTGTACCTGCGCTGGTCCCAGGGTGTCGGTGGCGGACTCGTCGTCAACGGCTCGCTGGTGCACGGCGCCCACGGCGCGGCCGGCGAGATCGGGCACACCAGCTGCGACCCGGAGGGCAAGCCCTGTCACTGCGGCGGCCGGGGCTGCCTGGAGGGCCTCATCTCCGTCCCGGCCCTGCTCGCCGCCTGCGCCGACCGCGGGGTGGACGCGAGGGACGCCGAGGAGCTGATCGGCCTCGCCGCCGCCGGCCGGCCGGAGGTGTCCGACGTGCTCCGCGGCGCGGCCGTCACCGCCGGGCGGGTGCTGGCCGCGCTCGCCGCCCAGGTCGATCCGGAGTGCGTCGTCGTCTACGGCGAGCCGGCGGCCCTGGACGACCTCGTCCTCACCCCGATCCGGGAGCAGATCGCCGCGCTCTCCCTGCCGTCCGCGCCCCGCTCCATCGAGGTCCGCGGCTCCACCCTCGGCGGCGACGCGGCCGCGCTCGGCGGCGTGGCGCTGCTGCTGCGCACCACGGGCCAGGACCTGGCGGAACTGCTCGACCGCCCGGCCCCGGCGGGCGGCCACGGCGAGGGGGCTGCCCGATGAGCGCCTGCTGCGGGCCGGGCCGTGGGAGCGCCGCCCCCGCAGCGGTCGTCGAAAGCACCACTCCCCCGGCCGACTTCGCCGTGCCGGCCCGCAGCACCGCCGACCTCCTGCGGGGCACGGTCGCCGTTCCCGGGGGGCCGTTCCTGATGGGCGGCGCCGACGAGGACGCGTTCCCCGCCGACGGGGAGGGCCCGGTCCGCGAGGTGGTCCTCGCCCCGTTCCGGATCGACGCGGCCTGCGTGACCAACGCCGCCTTCGCCCGCTTCGTCAAGGCCACCGGCTACCGCACCGAGGCCGAACTCATCGGCTGGTCCTACGTCTTCGGCCCCTTCGTCCCCCCGGGGGCACGCCACGCCGTGCTTCCCGGGACCGTGCCCGGCGCGCCCTGGTGGAACGCGGTGGCCGGGGCGAGCTGGCGGGCGCCCGAGGGGCCCGGCACCTCGATCGGGGACCGCCGGGACCACCCGGTGGTCCATGTGTCGTGGCACGACGCCTCGGCCTACGCCCGCTGGGCCGGCAAGCGGCTGCCCACCGAGGCCGAGTGGGAGAAGGCGGCCCGCGGCGGACTCGCCCGCGCCCGCTTCCCCTGGGGCGACGAGCTCACCCCGAAGGGCCGGCACCGCTGCAACATCTGGCAGGGCGACTTCCCGGTCCGCAACACCCGGGAGGACGGCTACGCGGGCACCGCCCCCGTCAAGGCCTACGCCCCCAAC
Source organism: Streptomyces sp. ATexAB-D23 (assembly GCF_000373645.1). Classification (GTDB taxonomy): domain Bacteria; phylum Actinomycetota; class Actinomycetes; order Streptomycetales; family Streptomycetaceae; genus Streptomyces; species Streptomyces castrisilvae. The sequence continues at coordinate 54,626 of NZ_KB892013.1, forward strand.
GGCTACGGGCTCCACAACGTCGCGGGCAACGTGTGGGAGTGGTGCGCCGACCGGTTCAGCGCCGACTGGCACGTCCCGGACCGGCCGGAGACCCGCGTCGACCCCGTCGGACCGCCGGACGGCACGGGCCGGGTGCTGCGCGGCGGCTCGCACCTGTGCCACCGCTCGTACTGCAACCGCTACCGGGTCGCCGCCCGTACCTCCAACACCCCCGACAGCACCACGGGGCACGGCGGGTTCCGCTGCGCGGTGTCGGTGGACGCCTGAGACCGGGCTCCCCGGCGTCGTTCCCTGGCGCCGGGCCCTCGGTCCGGGGACACACAGCCGTCACGGGACTGTCACGGAAAGACCGGAATGTGCGGTCAACTCCTCGCGTTCCCACCTGTCATGACTGTGGGAGTAGCGCTCAGCGCAACCGAATCCGCCAACCAGATCGACGCCACCGTGCACCTCGCCCAGGAGGCCGCCGCCGCAGGGCTGCGGTCCGCCTGGTTCGGCCAGACCTTCGGCGCCGATTCCCCCCAGCTCGCGGCGATCGTCGGCCGTGAGGTGCCCGAGCTACAGGTGGGCACGTCCGCGATCCCCGTCTTCGGACGCCACCCGCTGATCGTCTCCAGCCAGGCCCAGACGGCACAGGCGGCCACGCACGGCCGCTATCACCTCGGACTCGCCCTCGGCACGAAACCGCTGACGGAGTCGGGCTTCGGCATCCCCTACGAGCGGCCCATCGCCCGCCTGCGCGAGTTCCTCACCGCCCTGCGGCAGCTCACGGAGACCGGCAGCGCCGACTTCCGGGGCGAACTCGTCACCGCGGTCACCCCGCTCCCCGCCCGCGTGCCCGGGGCGGAGGGCGGCGTACCCCTCCTCGTGGCAGCCATGGGTCCGCAGGCGCTCCGGGTCAGCGGGGAACTGGCGGACGGGATCCTGCCCTACCTCGCGGGCCCCCGGGTCCTGGCCGAGCACATCGTCCCGGCGGTCACCGCCGCCGCCGAGGCCGCGGGCCGCCCGGCACCCCGGATCGTGGCCCTGGTGCACGGCGTCGTCACCGGCGACCCCGAATCCGCGCGCAGGGCGGCCACCGAACAGCTCGCGTTCTACGAACAGTTCCCGTCGTACGCGCGGGTCATCGAACTCGCGGGCGCCACCCGGGCCGGCGACGTGTCCGTGATCGGCGACGAGAAGGCGGTCGCCGCCGAGGTGCGGCGCTACCGGGACGCCGGAGCGACGGAGGTGGTGTTCGCGGGGACGGACCTCGCCGGGGAAGCCGACCGGCGCCGCACGTGGGAACTGCTGGGGGATCTGGCGGGCTGAGGGACCGGCCGGGCGAGGGGCGGGCGGGCAGGCGCGGAGGGCGGGTCACGGCGCGTTCCGCGCCTCCGTCGCGCCCGGAGTATTGACGGCTGATGATACGGGTCAATACTTTCAGTATCTTCGACTCACAGGGCGTTCCCCGTGAGGCAGGGACCAGTCGGCACCACCACGGCCCGGGTCCGGCGCGCTCCCTCGCGCGGGCCCGGCCGTTCACCCCTCGTGTTCCGCGTCAGGAGACCCGATGACCGACACCACCCCACGCACGGCGACCTTCACCACACGCTCCCCCGCGACCGGCGAGCGGATCGCCGAACACCCGGTGGACGGGCCGCAGGAGATCGCCCGCGCCCTGACCCGGGCCCGGACGGTCCAGGCGGGCTGGGCGGCGCTGCCTGCCTCGCGGCGTCGTGACCATCTGCTGCGCTGGAAGAAGGCCCTCGCCACCGATCTGGACACGGTGGCGAGGACCATCGCCGAGGAGACCGGCAAGCCGGCCGGCGACGCCGCGCTGGAGGTCGTACTCACGCTGGAACACCTGGCATGGGCCGCCCGCAACGCGGAACGCGTACTGCGGCGGCGGAAGGTGGGCACCGGACTGTTCACCGTCCACCAGCGGGCCTCGCTGGTGCACCGGCCGCTCGGCGTGATCGGCGTGATCGGCCCCTGGAACTACCCCCTGTACACGCCGATGGGCTCCATCGGTTACGCCCTGGCGGCGGGCAACGCCGTGGTCTTCAAACCGTCCGAACTGACCCCGGCCACCGGCCTCCTGCTGAGCGGGCTCTTCGACGCCGCCGTGCCCGAGTACGCTGGGCTGCTCACCACGGTCACCGGGCCCGCGTCCACCGGGGACGCGCTCGCCAGGTCCGGGGTCGACAAGCTCGCGTTCACCGGTTCGCCGGGGACGGCCCGCAAGGTGATGGCGGTGTGCGCCGGGACGCTGACGCCGTTCCTCGCCGAATGCGGCGGGAAGGACGCGGTGATCGTGACCGCGGACGCCGACCTGGATGCGGCGGCGGACGCCATCGTCTGGGGCGCGCTGAGCAACGCGGGCCAGACCTGCGCGGGCGTGGAACGCGTCTACGCGGTGCGCGAGATCCACACGGCCCTGTGCGAACGCGTGGTCGAGCGGGCGCAGAAGCTGCGGCCCGGTGCCGGGACGGACGCCGCGTACGGCCCGATGACGCTGCCGGGCCAGGTGGCGATCGTGGAGGGCCAGGTGACCGGGGCGGTCTCGGCGGGCGCGCGGGCCCTTCTGGGCGGGCCCGGTTCGGTGCGCGCCCCGTACGTCGCGCCGGTCGTGCTGACGGGGGTGCCGGAGGACGCGGCGGCGATGACGGAGGAGACCTTCGGGCCGGTCGTGGCGATCAACGCGGTGGCGGACGTGGACGAGGCGGTGGAACGGGCCAACGCCTCCCGTTACGCGCTCGGGGCAGCGGTGTTCTGCCGCGGCGGACGCGCCGGTGCGGCCATCGCGGCGCGGCTGCGGGCGGGGGCGGTTTCGGTGAACTCGGTGCTGGGCTTCGCGGCGGTTCCGGCGCTGCCGTTCGGCGGCTCGCGGGACTCCGGGTTCGGGCGGATCCACGGTGCGGAGGGGCTGCGCGCGTTCACCTCCGTGCAGTCGATGACGGTGCAGCGGTTCGCTCCGCCGATCGCGCTGACCTCCTTCGACGTGCCGGCCGCGACACGGGAGCGCGCGATCCGGATGGCGCGGGCGCTGCACCGGCGCCGCTGAACGGCCGGAGCGGGCCGGCCGGGGGGCGGCCGGTCCGTCAGGCGTCCAGGAGCGGGGCCAGGTAGCGGCGGGCGAACTCCCTGGCCTGCTCCTCGTCCTCCATCTCAATGCAGCTGGCGGGGTTGAGCAGGAAGGACACGGCCACCCGCACCATGAGCTCGGCGACCGGGCGCGGGTCCTCGTCGGGGCGGCCCTCGGCCTGCTGGGCGCGGCGCAGATGGCCCGTCAGGTAGGCGACGGTGGCGGAGAGCGTGGAGCCGCCCCGTACGGTCATGTACGGGAGCACCACCTCGGGCTCCAGCCGCAGCAGCCCGCCGAAGAGCGGGTGGGCACGGGTGTGGCGGAGGGCGACCACGAAGCCCTCGACGACCCGCTCCTCCATGGTGGGCAGCGCGGCCACCGCGGCGTCCAGCCGCTGGAAGAACCGGCCGTGTTCACGCAGCAGGGTGGCCATGACCAGGTTGTCCTTGGTCTGGAAGCGCCGGAAGACGGTGACCCGGGAGACTCCGGCCCGCTTGGCGACGTCGTCCACGGAGGAGCGGCGCAGGCCCAGCAGGGTGAACTGCTCCAGCGCGGCGTCGAGAATCCGCCGCGCCGTCGGGTCCTGCGTCTGCGACTCGGCGATGGCCCGGGTGAGCGCCGCGTCGTTCGTGTCAGTTCTCATACCGCTCACGATACCGGCGAACCCCTCCCGATGAGCCGATGAAACGATTAGCATCACTCAGTAACACGCTTCTGATCCAGGAGGACCTGATGGGCAGTCGCCTCACCGAGGAACAGGCCGGTTTCGTCGCGGCCATCCGCGATTTCGCCAAGCGGGAGTGCGGCACCCGGGAGCAGCGCGACGCGCTGACCTCCGGCGGCCGTGAGGCCCACAACCCCGGGCTGTACGGGCGGCTCGCCGAGTTGGGCTGGCTGGGGGTCTGCCTGCCCGAGGCGTACGGGGGCGCCGGCGGCGGGCTGGCCGACGCGTGCCTCTTCCTGGAGGAGACCTCGTACGGGATGGTCCCGGCGGGCGGCTTCATCACCACCGTCATCGCCGCGAAGGCGTACGAGAAGTTCGGCACCGGGGAACAGCGGCGGAAGGTGCTGTCCGGGGTCGTGCGCGGTGAGGTGCTGTCCATCGCCATGTCGGAGCCCGGGGCCGGGTCGGACGTCGGCGCGCTGCGCTGCCGGGCCCGGCGGGAGGCGGACGGCACGTGGGTGGTGGACGGCCAGAAGACCTGGATCTCCAACGCGCACTGCGCCGAGCACATCCTGCTGGTGGCCCGGACCGGCGAGGACAAGCACGGCGGCCTGACCATGTTCCATCTGCCCGCCCGCACCCCCGGCGTGGAGATCCGGCGCATCGACACCATGGGTGGCCGTGAGGTCAACGACGTCTTCCTCAGCGGTGTGCGCCTGCCGGCGGACGCGGTCGTCGGGCAGGTGGACAACGGCTGGCGGCAGCTGATGGCCGGGCTGAACCACGAGCGGCTGTTCCTCGCGTCGAACATGCTGGGTCTGGCGCGCCGCGCCTTCGACGACACGGTCGGCTATGTGCGCGAGCGGGAGCAGTTCGGCCGGCCCGTCGGCTCCTTCCAGGCGCTGCGGCACCGGATCGCCGACCTCGCCACCGAGATCGAGTGTGCCCGGCTGCTGGTGCGGGAAGTGGCTCTGGACTGCGACGCGCGGCCCGACAAGCTGTTTCCGCGCGAGGCGTCGATGGCCAAGCTGAAGGCGACCGAGACCGCCAAGAGGGCCACCCTGGAGGGCATGCAGATGATGGGCGGCTACGGCTACACCACGGAGTTCGACATGGAACGCCATCTGCGGGCCGCGGTGGTCTCCACGGTCTACGGTGGGACCAGCGAGATCCAGCGGGACGTCATCGGCAAGTCCTACGGGCTCTGAGCCGGCCGGGGGCGCGGCGGGGAAGCCACCCGCCGCGCCCCTGGTCTCCCGGGTCAGTCCTGGTAGAGCCCCGACAGCGAGTCGGCGTACCTGTCCCGGATGATCCGGCGCCGCATCTTGAGCGACGGCGTCAGCTCGCCGGTCTCCGGACCCCATTCCTCGGCCAGCAGCTCGTACCGCTTGACCTGCTCGCTGCGGTTGAGCCGGGCGTTGGCTGCGGCGACGGCCCGGTCCGTCTCCGCCAGGACGGCCGGGTGCCGGACGAGCCCGGCCGGTCCGCCGTCCACGGGGACGCCGTTGGCCTCGGCCCAGGCGGGGGCGGCCTCGGCGTCGAGGACCAGCAGGGCGACGAGGTAGGACCGGTTGTCGCCGTGCACCATGGCCTGGCCGATCAGCGGGTGTTCCTTGAGCGCGTTCTCGACCAGGGCCGGTGAGACGTTCTTGCCGGTGGAGGTGATGATCATCTCCTTCTTGCGGTCGGTGAGCCAGAGGTAGCCGTCCTCGTCCATCCGCCCGATGTCGCCGGTGGCCAGCCAGCCGTCGTCGTCCGTGGCGGGCAGCACCGAACCGTCCGGCCGGAGGTAGCCGGAGCAGACCGAGGCGCCCCGCACCAGGATCTCCCCGTCCTCGGCGACCCGGACCTCCACGGACTCCACCGGGCGCCCCACCGAGCCGAGCCGGAACCCGGCCCGGGGGCTGTTGCTGGTGGCGACCCCCGTCGTCTCGGTCAGCCCCCAGGCATCCATGATGACGATGCCGAAACCGGCCCAGAACCGCACCACGTCGAGCGGCATCGGCGCCGACGCGCTCGCCGCCCAGGTCACCCGGTCCAGGCCGCCCGCGGCCAGCATCGGCAGCAGCACGTCCTCGCGCACCCGGGCGTAGCGCTCCTCCAGTGCGGCGGGCGGTGTCTCGCCGCGCTCCCGGTAACCGACGTGCTCGCGCCCGACCTCGAACGCCTCGTCGATGACCTTCCGCTGCTCCGCCGGCATCAGCGCGAGGATGCCGCGCACGGTGGCGGACAGCTTCTCCCAGATCCTCGGCACCCCGAAGAACTGCGCGGGGCGCACCTTCCGCACCACTGCGGCCACGCCGGCCGGGTCGGCGCAGAGGTGGACGTGCGAGGCCCGGTGGCAGGGCAGGTAGATGCCGAGCATCCGTTCGGCGATGTGGGCGAACGGCAGGTAGCAGATGTGCTCGACGTGCGGCGGCAGCTCCACCACGGCGTCCAGCGCGAGCGCGTTGGACAGCACCTGGCGGTGGGTCAGGACGACGCCTTTGGGGTCGCCGCTGGTGCCGGAGGTGTAGACGACGGTCAGCGGGTCCTCGGGGCGCGCCGTGTCGAGTTCCCCGGCGAACCCGTCCGGCGCCGGCTCCCGGAGCAGGGCGGCGTAGGGGAAGCGCCCGCCCTCCGCGCCCGGCTCGGCCACCACCAGGGTCTCCAGCGGCGTTTCGCCGTCGCTCAGCAGCGGCTCCCACACCGCCGCCTGGGCGGCCCCGTCCACCACGGCGAGGCGGGCCCGGCAGTTGCGGGCGATGTGGGTGATCTGCTCGGGGGCCGCGGTGCCGTAGACGCTGACCGGCACCGCGCCGAGCCGGACGAGGGCCAGGTCGGACAGCCAGTGTTCGGGCCGGTTGGGCATCATCAGCAGGACGCGGTCGCCGCGGCCGACCCCGAGGGCCCGGTAGCCGGCGGCGAGGTGACGGGTGTGCTCATCGACCTCGGCCCAGTCGTACGTGGACCAGCCGCCGGTGTCCGCCGACTGCCAGGAGAGCGCGGGCAGATGCGGGTACGTACGGGCGTTGCGGGCCAGCAGCTGGGGCAGCGTGCGGTCGGCCGGGGCTTCGGGCAGGCCGCCCGTGGTGCGGGGTGCCGGTGTCATCGGGGCCTCCTTGCGGGTGGCGGCGGGCGGTGCGGTGGTGTCCTGCTCGGTCACAGCCAGCTCCTCACGCGTTCGATCAGCCGGGCCGGGTCGGGGCCGACCGGGGTGACGTTGAGCATGGTCACGCCCGCCTCGCGGAAGACCTCGACGCGGTCGCGGACGTATCCCTCGGGGCCGGCCAGGCAGAGGCGCTCCAGCAGTTCGGCCGGGACGGCGGCCTCCGCCTCCTTCTTACGGCCCGCGAGGTAGTGCTCCTGGATGGCCGCCGCCTCGCGCTCGTAGCCGTAGGAGCGGACGAGGTCGTGGTAGAAGTTGCGGCCGGGCGCGCCCATCCCGCCGACGTACAGGGCGACGGTGGGCCGCAGGTGGTCGCGGACCTGCTCGGCGTCGTCCCCGATGGCCAGCAGGCCGCCCGCCACGACCTGGAGCGGGCCGAGCGAGGGATCGCGCCGGGCGGCGCCCTCGGACAGGGCGCCGCCCCAGACCTCGGCGGCGCGCTCGGGTACGTACAGGAAGGGCAGCCAGCCGTCCGCGATCTCGGCGGTCATACGGACGTTGGCCGGGCCCAGCGCGGCGACGTACACGGGAATCGTGTCGCGCACCGGGTGGTTCAGCAGCTTCAGCGGCTTGCCGAGGGTGCCGCCCTTCTCGGGCGGCAGGGGCAGGTCGGTGATCCCGTGGTGCTCGATCACCTCGCGCCGCCAGATCCGCCGGGACAGCTCGATGACCTCGCGGGTGCGGCCGAGCGGGCGGTCGTAGCGGCGGCCGTGCCAGCCCTCGACCACCTGGGGCCCGGACGCGCCGACCCCGAGGAGGGCCTGGCCACCGCTGACCGCGTCCAGGCCGGCGGCGGTCTGGGCGATCAGGGCGGGGGTGCGGGAGTAGACGTTGACGATGGCCGAGCCGATCCGCATCCGGTCGGTCCTCGCGGCCAGATATCCCATGACCGTAGGGGAGTCGAAGCCGTACGCCTCCGCCACCCAGACGGCATCGAGTCCCGCCGACTCCAGGGCGGCGGCCCGGTCGGCGGCGGCACGCGGATCGCCGGCATACGTCAGGGGTGAGGACAGTTCCATGGATTCCTCTCTCGGCGCGCTCAGGGCCCGCCTCAGCCCGGCCGGGATCTACTGAGCGTTCGCTAAGAACGTAGAAGTGCGGAGTCGGGTGGTCAACTCCCCGTACGTCACCAGTTTTTACGGGCATCTACCGGCAAGGCGCGCGCAGGCGGTACGCTGACCGCCGAAGTTTCCTGATCGATCGCTAAGTAACAGGAATGAGGCACCCGCGACGCACGGGCCGCACGAGGCCGCCGGTCGCCGCCCGTCCCGAGGAGAGCAGTTGAGCACCGAGACCAGCCAGGACATCGCGGCACCGGCGGAGCACTGGCGCTCCTACCGCCCGCTCGACCTGCACCCGATCCTGTTGCACGCCATGGAGGCGTTCAACGAGCACGGCTACCACGGGACCTCGGTCCGGGACATCGCGGGCCGGGTGGGTGTCACCGTGCCCGCGCTCTACTACCACTACGCGAACAAGCAGGCCCTGCTGGCCACCTTGCTGGAGACCTCCATCAAGGACGTCCTGGACCGGTGCCGGGCGGCGGCGGCCGAGGCCGGGGACGATCCGCTGGCGCGGTTCGGCGGCATGGTCGAGTCGATCGTGCTCTCCATGGCCCACCGCCGCCAACTGGCCTTCCTGGACACGGAGATCCGGAGCCTGGAGCCGGAGAACCGGGCACGTTACGTCGCGCTGCGCGACTACCTCGAACACATGCTTCTGGACACCGTGGAGGCGGGGCGCGCCCGGGGGGTGTTCGCCACGCCGATCCCCGCCGACGCGGTGCGCGCGGTGCTCATCATGTGCCAGGGGGTCGCCAACTGGTTCCGCGCGGACGGCCCGCTCACCGCCGAGCAGGTCGCGGAACGGCACGTCCTGCTGAGCCTCGGCACCGTGGGCCACCCCCCGGCGCCGGCGTCCTGACCGATCCCCCGCTCCCTCGGCCCGCTCCGACGTGGCCGTACCGACGAGAGGACTCCCCCATGAACGTGCTCGACGCCCGCGCCCGGTTCCAGGAGCTTCGGGAGCAGGACGGCCCGGTCGATCCGCTCGAACTCGACGCCGTCTGGGCCGTGCTGGACACCGTACGCCCGCAGGACATACTCGGCGCGTGGAAGGGCGGCGAGTTCCGCACCGGCCACCCGCTCGAAGGCATGCTGGCCAAGGCCGGCTGGTACGGCAAGACGTTCGCCTCGGTGCACGACGCCAAGCCGCTGATCTGCCGTGACGAGTCGGGCGCGCTGTACTCCAACCTGGAGCTGGGCCAGGGCGAGGCCAGCCTCTGGACGGTCGAGTTCCGCGGCGAGGCGACGGCCACCATGGTCTACGACGGCAGGCCGGTCCTCGACCACTTCAAGCGGGTGGACGGAGTCACGCTGATGGGGATCATGAACGCCAAGGGGGTGCCCGCCGACGGCCCCTTCTACTACTTCTTCCTGGAACGGGCCCCCGAGGCGGCGCCCGCCGCCGGAGAGGACGCGTGAGGCGCGTCCGCGCGGCGGTCACCGACGCCCCCGGCGCCCCGTTCACCGTCCGGGACGCGGACCTCGAAGACCCCCGCCCGCACGAGGTGCTGGTGCGGATGACCGCGGCGGGCCTGTGCCACACCGACCTCGCGATGGCGGGCACCTGGCCGCCCCGCCTCACGCCGATGGTCTTCGGCCACGAGGGCGCCGGCCGGGTCGAGGCGGTGGGTGCGCGGGTGACCGGACTCTCGGCGGGCGACCACGTCTGTCTGACGTTCGCCAGCTGCGGGGCCTGCGAACAGTGCGCGGCGGACCACCCGGCCTACTGCCTCGCCGCGCGGACCCTGAACCTCTCCGGGGGCCGCGACGACGCCACCTCGCCCCTGTCCATGGACGGCGCGCCGCTGTACGCCGGCTTCTTCGGCCAGTCCAGCTTCGCCACGTACGCCGTCGTCCACGAGCGCGGTGCGGTCAAGGTGCCCTCCGGCCTTCCGCCCTCGGTCGCGGCCCCGCTGGGGTGCGGTGGCCAGACGGGCGCCGGGACGGTGCTCAACCGGCTGCGGCCGGAGCCCGGCTCCTCGCTGGTCGTCCTGGGCGCCGGCGGGGTCGGCCTGAGCGCGCTGATGGCCGCCGTCGCCGTGGGCTGCGATCCGGTGGTGGCGGTCGATCCGGTCGCCTCCCGCCGGGAGCTGGCGCTCTCGCTCGGCGCGGCGGCGGCGCTGGCCCCCGGGGGCGGCCTGGCGGCGGCGCTGCGCGAACTGACCGGGGGCGGCGCGCATCACGTCGTGGAGACGACCGGCCGCCCGGAGACGGTCCGCCGGGCGGTCGGCGCGCTGCGCCCGCGCGGCGCGCTCGCCCTGCTCGGCCTCGGCGGCGAGGTGACGTTCGACGTGATGGGGCTGCTCGCCAAGGGGGTCAGGGTGCACGGGGTCGTCGAGGGCGACTCCGACCCCGGACGCTTCATCCCGGAGCTGATCGCCCTGCACGGGCGCGGTCTCTTCCCGCTCGACCGGCTGGTCACCACGTTCCCGTTCGAGGAGATCGGCAGGGCGGTGGCCGCCATGCGGGACGGCAGCGTGGTCAAACCGGTCCTCACCTTCTGAACGGCGGCGTGGGTGAGCCGGCGCCCACCGTCCGGGGCGTCACGGCGGGCCGGCCCTCTGACCCTGTGTGATTGACTGATCCGCATGGTCCCAGCCCCCCGCTCCGCCCGCCGGGCCGCGACCGGCGACCGGGCGACGGCGACCCGCCCCCGCAACCGCAGGCAGCTGATCGTCGAGGCGGCCGGGCGCGTCTTCAGCGAGCGCGGCTACCACACGGCGTCCATGGAGGAGGTGGCCTCCGCGGTGGGGATCACCGCCGCCGCCCTGTACCGGCACTTCCCGAACAAGTACGCCCTGTTCGCCGAGTGCGCCGACGTCATGGTGGACGGGCTGGTCGCCGCACTGGACGAGGTGCCGCCCGGGGCGGCCCTGACCGACGTACTGCTGCCGCTCGCCCGGATCACCGTCGCACATCGCGCGTCGGGCGGGGTGTACCGCTGGGAGGCCCGCTACCTCAGCCGCGAGGACCGGCGGCGTCTCGCGGCGAAGTTCGGCCGCCTGGTCGAGCGGGTGGACGAGGCGGTACGGCGCGAGCACCCGCTGCCCGACGACCGCCTGCGGGCCTTGGCCGCCCTCGGTGCGATCGCCTCGATCACCATGCATCACACCTCCATCGCGCAGCGCCGGGCCGAGGACCTGCTGCTGGCGTCGGCGCTGGACGTGGCCTCCTGCGATCCCTCGGCGGGCCGGCCCGCCGCGCGCCCGGTCGAACTGCCCGTGCAGCCGGTGCCGCGCACCCGGCGCGCGCAGATCCTCGCGGCGTCCGTGCCACTGTTCGCCCGGGACGGCTTCGCCAGCGTCACGAACGGGCAGATCGCGCAGGCGGTGGGGCTGACCCCGTCCGCGCTCTACCGCCATTACCCCGGCAAGATCGACATCCTGGCGGCGGCGTGCCTCCAGGCGGCGGGGCTGCTGGCCCAGGGCGTGGAGCAGAGTCTGCGGGGGGTGGCGGGCCCGCACGAGGCCATCGTCGCGCTGGCGGCGACGTACGTGGCCTACAGCTTCGAGCACACCGAGCTCAACAGCGTCGCCGAGGCGGAGGTGGCCGGCCTTCCGGCTGATCTGCGGCGGCCCCTGGTCCTCGCCCAGCGCGAGCACATCGCCGTCTGGGAGCAGCAGTTGCGCCTGGCCCGCCCGGAGCTGGATCCGCGCCAGGCCAGGGTGCTGGTGCACGCGGGGTTCGGGGTGGCGGTCGAGGCGGGACGCGGACTGCGATGGCGGGACAGTCACGGTCACCGCCAGGCCGTGACCGCGCTGGTCGTGAGCGCGCTGGGTCTTTGAACGGCCCTTCCCCCCACGGTGGTTCCGGACCTCTCCGCGCCCCGCGCCCGGGGCGCGGAGGGGCCGGTACGCTCAGGCCGCCCTGTTCCCGGTGGGGATGGTGATGGGCGTGGTGGTCCCGGAGGAGCCCTTGTTGAGGAAGAGCATCGCGAGACCGCGGACCATCTGGTCGACCGCGTAGAACGTTCCCGGCATGATGGGCGAGAGCCCCTCGCGGAACAGGATGTACGCGGGCCACGCGGTGCGGACCAGCGCCGCCGCCACGTAGTCGCGCTTCAGGCCGAGCCAGTCGCCGACGTCGTCGCTCAGGACGTAGCGCACGAACTCGTTGAGGAACCCCCGGGTGACGCCGAGGTCGATCTGCGCGGTCAGGCCCAGCAGTTCCCTGGCCAGATCGATGCCCTCGGTCGTCGGGGTGAGGATCGGGGTGAGTACCTGCGCCGACTGCGCCTCCGCCTCCGCCCAGGTCTGCGGGATGTACTCGTCCGGCACGCCGAGCAGGTGGATGGCGACCTGCCAGGAGTGCAGGAAGGCGTCCTGGTCCGCCGCCGGGAAGGGCACCTTCCAGTCGAGCAGCTTGCGGTGCACGTAGGTGCCCAGGCTGTGGAAGGTGACCAGGATGTCGGCGGCGCTGATCGGGATGGACTCGTCGGCGACGGCCCGCCAGTGCGGCGACTGCGGCAGCAGGTGGCGCACCGCCGCGTGCACCACGCGGGTCTTGTTGGCGGTGACGACGAACTGCCCCTGCGGCCGGAAGGCCCCCAGCTGGGACAGGTCGTAGCCGAAGGTGAACGTCTTGGCCGCCCGGTCCTGCATGTCGGCGCCGCCCGCGGACCAGTAGACGCTCCTGGCCTCGCGGGGGATGACGGTGCTCATGATCCCGCTGCCGAGGCCGTACAGCATGAACAGGTACGTGTCCTTGCGGCGGTTGAAGTCGGCGGCGCGGTCCAGCTTGGCCTGGTCGGCCCAGGAGGGCAACCGGTTGACCTGCTGGAGGTAGGCGCTGAACTCGGCCGGCAGCCCCGTGGGCAGCGGGTCGTTGTTGTTCACCCACGACGCCCACGCGGTGTTGATGGCGGGTACCTGGCCGTTCTCCAGCATCGACACCATCAGCGGGTCCGCCGTGTCGTCCCAGATCCACTGCGGGCCGGTCCCGGCGTCGACGGCGGTCACCGGGCCCGCGGACGCCCACGCCTGGGCCGGGACCGCCACACCCGCGATGCCGAGTGCGGCACCGAGCGTCAGGAGCTTTCGCCTGCTGAGATTTTCCATTGACTTACCTGCTTCCGTGAGGGACCAGACAGTTCCAGGCGCCTTCTCAGACTTGCTGATTGCGCGACCGACGCGCTGTGGATCTTGTCACGCAGATGTGATTTCTGATTAACATAGCGAGGTGCGTTGCCCTCGGCAATGGTGGTGACCGAGGGCGTGTGGACGAGGCATCATGGAGGATGCCCGCACGCTTCCTGGAACGAGGACGCCGCATGGACACCGACACCGGACACCGTGGCCCGCGCGTGACGTCCGTACTGCGGGGCCTTCGCGCACCTGGAATCGCCCCCTGGGCCCATCTGTACGAGCCGCCGGCGCCGTCCCTGCCGGGTGCGCCGCGCGCCGTGTTCCTGGGTGTGTCGACGCTTCTGCTGGACGACGGCGAAACCGCGATCCTCACGGACGGGTTCTTCAGCCGCCCCGGCCTCCTGCGGATGCGGTTCGGCCGGCTGCGCCCCGATCCCGCACGCGTCGCGGCAGGTCTGCGCAGGGGCGGGATCGACCGGCTCGACGCCGTGTTCGTGGTCCACTCGCACTACGACCACGCCCTGGACTCGCCCCAGGTGGCCGCCGCCACGGGCGCCCGGCTCATCGGCTCCCCGTCCACCCGCAACATCGCCCGGGGCCAGGGCTTTCCCGACGACCGGTTCCAACTCGCGGCCACCGGCGAGCCGTTCGCGGTCGGCGCCTTCACGCTGACCGCCCTGCCCGCCCGGCACAGTCCGGGCGACCTGGCCCCCGGACGGATCGACCGGCCGCTACGGCCCCCGGCCCGGGCCACCGACTACAGGACCGGCGACTGCTACACCCTCCACGTGAGCCACGGCGCGCGTGAACTCCTGATCCACGCCAGCGCCCACACCCTCCCCGGCGCCCTCGACGGCCACCGCGCCGAGACCGTCTACCTGGGGATCGGCGCGCTCGGCCATCAGAGCGAGGCGTTCCGGGAGGAGTACTGGCACCGCCTGGTCACCGGGACGGGCGCCCGGCGCGTCGTCCCCATCCACTGGGACGACTTCTTCCGCCCGCTCGACCGGCCCCTTCGCCCGTTCCGCGCGTTCCTCGACGACTTCCCGGCCACCATGGACTTCCTGACCCGCGCGGCGGACCGTACGGGCGTCCGTCTGGCCCTGCCCACGCTGGGCGTGCGGACCGACCCCTGGCCGGCGGACGCCGCGCCGGACACCGTCAGCAGAGCAGGGCGGCACGCAGGTCGAGCCGGTGATCGAGACGGGACAGGTCGCGTCCGGTGAGGATCTCGATGCGCCGGACACGGTAGTGGACCGTGTTGACGTGCACGTGCAGGGCCTGGGCCGTCCTCGCCCAGGAGCAGTCGTGCGCGAGGAAGAGCTCCAGGGTCTCCAGGAGCACGCCGCCCGGTTTCGCCCCGGCCTTCAGCAGCGGACCGAGGACCGTCTCGCGGTAGACGCTCCGCACCTCGGCGGGGACCCCGGCCAGCAGCAGAGCCACTCCTCCGGATGCGCGCGGACCGGTGACCGCAGGGGGCGTCGCGGCAGCGGCGTGCGCTGCCGCGAGGGAGTAACGAGCCTGCTTCAGCGCGGCGTTCAGCTCGGCGGGCGTGGCGACCGCTGCGCTCAGACCGATCCGCCAGACGCTCTCCGGGCAGCAGCTCCGGATCAGCGGCCACACCTCGCGCAGCCGCTCCGCCACGGCGCCCGCCGCGCATTCCTGGTGCGCGAGGACCGCTGTCGCCTCGCCGTCGACACCCCGGGCGGCGGCGAAGACGACGGACGGCACATGGCCCAGGGCTTCGGTGAGCGCGGCGGTTCCGTCCTCTCCCCTGCCCCCGCGCGTCTCCGGCGCGGCGGTGACCACGGTGTACGCGGCCCGGCCGGCCAGTCCGCAGGACTCCAGCGCGGCGCCCAGCCGGCCGGGGTCGGCACGCGGTGCGCCAACGGCTTCCAGAAGGCGGGCGGCCACGGACGTACGGGCCGCCAGGTCACGGTCCACGCGGCGGCGGTACCGGCCGAGGAGTCCGGATATCTCCTCCAGATCCCCTGACGGCACCCGGCTCCCCTCGGGAAGGTGCAGGTACCAGGCATCGAAGACCGCGCCCCCGGACCCGACCCGCACGGTCGTGCCCCGCCCCTCGCGCAGGATCTCCACGGCCCGCCGGGCGGGCAGCGGATCCGCGCCCCCGGTGCGGGCGACGGTCCGGCCGCTGCCGGTGAGCAGATGGCAGTCGGGCGCCCCGAGGCGGGCGAAGGCGCGGTCGAGCAGTTCGCCCGCCGCCGCGCCGCTCTCCAACGCCCGGTCGAGGTCCTGGCGGACGTGCATACGAGACTCCTTGCGCGCACACGGGACGGAACCCGCCCTCGCATTCACGAGGCGAATACGAGTCATCGCATCGTAGATGCACAGCCGACGACGTAAAACAGCTCTTGGCTGATCCACCAGAGGCCCGGGGCGGACGTCTTGGTAGGGGTGCACGGGGACGCCGTCGGAGTACGGGCCTGCCGCAACGTTTGTACGGGCCTGCCGCAACGTTTCCCCGGGTGAAATCCGCACCCACACGGGTGAGTTCCCGCCCCGGCCCCTGTTGCGGTGAGGCCCGCGGCCACTAGACACCATGGCTGTGATCAACGTGCTTCTCACGGCGGGGACACGCCGTCGCTCATGCCGGGCCGGCAGGCCGACCCCGGCCGCTGCCCTGGTCTGCGCGGTCATGACCGCCTGCACCGTCCTGGCCGGTTGCGCCGCCGGGGCGTCCGGGCCCGCCGATGACCCGGACGAGGTGATCAAGGCGGCCACGCAGCGCCTGACGGACGCGTGCCTGACCCGGCAGGGACTCGTACCGCCCCGCGGCGGGCCGGGCAGCCGGCCGTCCGGGGACGAGGACGACCGGGTCGACGCGGCTCTCTTCGGGACGGGCCGGGCCGAACTGTCCGTGTCACTGCCCACGGGCTACGTCGTACGCGGCCATACGGACGGGTGCCTGGCCGCGGCGCAGCGGCGACTCTACGGGGACCAGCCCGGCTGGTTCCGGGCGTCGGTCGTCGTCAACAACCTCCGGCCGGAGGCCGATCACACCCACCGGACACTCGCCGAGGTCCGGGCCCGCCACCACACCGAGATCGCCGACTGGCAGCGCCTGCGCGCGCACGCCCTCGCCGAAGCCACCACCGTTCTGAACAACACGCCACCGAAGGGAAATCCATCCGCATGAAGCGCCTCATCACCCTCCTCGCAGCCCTCGTGGTCTCCGTCACCGGCCTGCTGGCCACCTCCGCCTCCGCCGAGGCGGCCAGCTGCCGCAGCGGCTACTTCTGCGTCTGGACCGACGCCAACTTCAACGGCATGAAGATCGAGCACTCCGGCGACGACCACTGGTGGGAGGGCGACATGTCGAACCAGGACTCCTCCTGGGCCAACCACGGCGTCTCCGGACCGGGCGTGCCCGACCACGTCAAGATCTACGACGGCCGCGAGCTGACCGGCGGGGTCACGCTCTGTCTCGCCCCCGGCCAGGAGGTCGGCTACAACGCGGGCGCGAACGACCGCGGCAGCTCCCACACCTGGACCACCGGCTGCTGAGACCCTTCCCCGACGACCTGCCACCGATGGTGCGCGGCGGCGCCGGCTCCCCGTGGGACGCGGGAGCCGGCGCCGCCGCCTTCCGCGGCTACGGGGTGACGCAGCCGATCGAGCCGACCGGGAAGTCGTTACCGGTCGATGTCGCCGTGAATCCGAAGGTCACGCTGCCGTCCGGCGGGATGGTCCGGTTGTAGTCGGCGTTCTTGACCGTGACCGTGCCGTCCGACCCCGAGGTCAGCACTCCGCTCCACACGCTGTTGATCTCCGTGCCCGCGCCGGGCGCCCACTGCACCGCCCAGCCGTCACGTGCCGTCGCGTCGTGGTTCATGACCTCGACGGAGCCCTGGAAACCACCGCTCCAGGAGCTGGTCACGCTGTACACGGCCATGCACCCGGTGTGCGGGTCCGTCGGGTCCGTCGGGTCCGTGGGATCGGTCGGGTCCGTCGGGTCCGTCGGGTCCGTCGGGTCGGTCGGGTCGGTCGGGTCGGTCGGGTCCGTGGGGTCGGTCGGCGTCTCGCCCGACCCACGAACGCCGGTCACCTCGCCGTTGCCGCCGTCGAAGACGATGTCGGAGCAGGAGAAGAAGTTCTCCTGACTGTCCGAGCGCACCCACTGGATGAACATCAGCGCGTCACCCGAGCGGCCCGCCGGCAGGTCCAGATTCCAGTAGTAGTGCCCGCCGTCCGTGCCCGGCGATCCGACCTGCGGCGGGTCGGTGACGGTGTCGATCAGCTCCAGGTCGTCCCAGCCCAGTTCGTTGGTGGGCGAGTAGCCGGGCTTGGTGAGGTACACGCGGAACGAGCCGGGGTGCGCGGCCCAGTTGCTGTGCTTGACCTCGATCGTGCTCCCGGACGTCAGGTGGGTCAGGGGCCAGTCGTCGCGCGCGGCGTTGTATCCGGTGAAGTCGTACGGCGACCGGTCACCGGCGCTGCACAGTTTCCCGTCCGGCACATAACCCTCACCGCGTCCACCCGCGTTGGAGTCGAGTACGGCGAACCAGTTGTACAGCGCGGTCGGGCCGCTCTCGGCGAGCGCGGCCTTGCACGCCGGGTTGGTCGGATCGAGGGCACCCGTGCTGGTCTGGGCGTCCAGGTAGCAGAGGTAGGTGCGCGATCCCGGCATCATCGTCACGCCGTGCGCCTGCGCGCTGCCCTGGCCCAGAAAGGTCAGAGCGATCCCGCCGAGCATCGTCGCGAACGCCACGATCAGGGAAGCGAGTTGTTTCCTGCGTCGAGCCATGGTGTCTCCTGTGCCTGTGTGAGGACTGCCTTCCGGCCGGACCTTTCTCCTCTCCTGCGGTCACACCGTTCGTGAACGAAACCTTCGTCCGCCCCGGGCCCGCGCGCCGGGGTGGGAGCGCGTGGTTCCGGGACGGTCTGCGGGATAGGGCGAGTGGGGCGCCCGGGACGATTCAGGAAGGACCGGGTGGGGTGGCAAGGGGCATCGGAAGCGCCGACCGCCAAGCTTGGGAGCGCTCCCACTCAATGGTTCGTAGGGACTGTAGGAGCTAGCCATGCCCCTGACAACCCTCGCGGCGGAAACCGTCGCACAAGCCCGCCGGGACGGCTCCGGGACCGATGGGGGGGGCGGGAGTCGGCGGCCCGACGACGACAGCGGCTCAGGCCGGGCGGCAGCGCGCGGCGCGCAGTCCGCAGCCGCACGGAGCACGGAGCACGGAGCACGGAGCACGGAGGAGTGTCAGAAGCCGCACCTCACCGACCGGACCGAAGCCGCGCGCACCGGCCCAAGCGGTGCGCACCGGCCCATGCGGCGCGCACCGGCCGAACCGGCGCGGCGTGGTCGCAGCGATGCGCGCGGGCGCCGCCTCAGGCCGACTCGCGCACCACCAGCCGGGTCCGCAGGATCACATGGCGCCAGGCCACCTCGGGCTGGTCGATCTCCTCAAGGAGCAGCCTCACCATGGTCCGGCCGATCTCCTCCATCGGCTGACGGACCGTGGTCAGCGCCGGCTCGGTCTGCTCGGCCAGCTCGAAGTCGTCGAAGCCGACCACCGCCACGTCCTGCGGCACCCGCCGGCCGGCCCCGTGCAGGGCCGCCAGCGCCCCGGCCGCCATGCTGTCCGACGCCGCGAAGACGGCGTCCACCTCCGGGTGCCGCTCGATGAGCCCGGCCATCGCCCGCCGCCCGCTGGCCTCGGTGAAATCGCCCTGGGCGACCAGGGACGGCATCTCGCCGAGCCCCGCGTCGCGCAGCGCTTCCCGGTAGCCGAGCAGCCTGCACCGGGCGACGTACATCTCGGGCGGACCCGTGATCGCGGCGATGGCGCGTCGCCCGCCGCTCACCAGGTGTCCGACCGCTGCCCGCGCCCCACCGACGTTGTCCGCGTCCACATAGGTCACCCGCTCCTCGCCCGAGCGCCTGCCCAGCAGCACCGTGGGCAGCCCGGCGTCGGCGAGCATGTCGGGCAACCGGTCCCCCGCCGGTACGGACATCAGCAGGGCCCCGTCGACCCGGCCGCCCCGCACGTACTCCACGAGCCGCTGCCGTTCGGTGTCCGTGTGCACCAGCGTGAGCAGCAGCTGCACGCCCGCCTCCGTCAGGGCGTCCCCCACCGCCCGCGCGACCTCCGAGAAGAACGGCTCCCCGAACAGCCGCCAGTCCGACTTCGTCATCACCAGCGCGACGGCGCCCGCGCGCCGCCCGGCCAGTGAGCGCGCGGCCAGATTGGGCACGTAGTCGAGTTCGTCGATGGCACGCTGCACCGCGCGGCGCGTGGACGCCTTGACGCCCGAAGCGTTGTTGATCACCCGGGAGACCGTGCCCCGCCCCACTCCGGCCAGGGCGGCCACTTCCTCCAGCGTCGGCGTCCCGGAACCCCGTTTCGACATGCTCCCACCCCCAAGAACCCTTGATCCTACGGCCCGCCGGGGGCGCGGGCGGGGCTTCCGGCGGACCGTCCGCGAGCGCCTGGATCACACGGCCGCCCGGGGCCGCTCGACCGGCGGCCGGGGCCGGACCCCGGCCCGCCCGTCACCGGGCAAGCAACGGCCAATCCTGTCCAACCGCTTGACGGCGCGTCGGAGAGCCCCGAGATTGGGAGCGCTCCCATCACTGCGGTGCCCCCTCGGCCCATGTCGGCGCCGGACTGCGCCGACGTTCCATCCGCTCACCTGGCGAAGTCCGGCCGCTCTCGCACCACCGGCCGTCGGGAGCGCTCCCACCGCATCGTCCCCGCTTCATACATGGAGGAATGCTGTGAAACGCCTACTGGCTCTGCTGTCGACCTGCGCGACGGTGGTGGGTCTCACCGTCGCGTTCAGCCCGCACGCGGTGGCCGCCGCGGGATGCAAGGTCGACTACACGGTCACCAGCGAGTGGCAGGGCGGCTTCCAGGCCGGGGTCAAGGTCACCAACCTCGGCGCCCCCGTCGACGGCTGGACCCTCGGCTTCACCCTGCCGGACCCGGGCCAGAAGCTCGTCCAGGGCTGGAACGCCACTTGGTCGCAGTCCGGCTCCGCGGTCAGCGCCGCGGGCATCGACTGGAACCGCGCGCTGGCCACCGGCGCTTCCGCCGACCTGGGCCTGGTGGGTTCGTTCACGGGCGCCAACCCGAAGCCCACGGCGTTCACGCTCAACGGCGTCGCGTGCACGGGCTCCGTGGACGACGAAACCACACCGCCCGACCCGGGCGACGGCACCCCGTCCGGCACCCCCGTGGGCATCAACGGGCAGGTCCACGTGTGCGGCGTGAACCTCTGCAACCAGTACGACCGCCCCGTACAGCTGCGCGGCATGAGCACGCACGGCATCCAGTGGTTCGACCAGTGCTACAACGACGCGTCCCTGGACGCGCTGGCGGACGACTGGAAGGCCGACCTGCTGCGCATCTCCATGTACGTCCAGGAGGACGGTTATGAGACCGACCCGGAGGGCTTCACCAACCGGGTGAACGGCCTCGTCGACCAGGCCGAGGCGCGGGGCCTGTACGCGTTGATCGATTTCCACACCCTGACGCCGGGCGACCCGAACTTCAACCTCGACCGCGCGAAGACGTTCTTCGCGTCCGTCGCGGCCCGCAACGCCGGCAGGACGAACGTGATCTACGAGATCGCCAATGAGCCCAACGGGGTGAGCTGGGCCGGCATCAAGAGCTACGCCGAGCAGGTCATCCCGGTGATCCGGGCCGCCGACCCGGACGCGGTCGTCATCGTCGGCACCCGCGGCTGGTCCTCGCTGGGCGTCTCGGACGGCTCCGACGAGAACGAGATCGTCAACAGCCCCGTCAACGCCGACAACATCATGTACGCGTTCCACTTCTACGCCGCGAGCCACAAGGACAACTACCGCGCCACGCTGAGCCGGGCGGCCTCCCGACTGCCCATGTTCGTCACCGAGTTCGGCACGGTGAGCGCGACCGGCGGTGGCGCGATGGACCGCGAGAGCACCACGGCCTGGCTGAACCTGCTCGATCAGCTGAAGATCGGCTACGCGAACTGGACCTACTCCGACGCCGACGAGAGCAGCGCCGCGTTCCGGCCCGGCACCTGCGACGGCGGCGACTACAGCGGCGCCGGCGTGCTGACCGAATCGGGCGCACTGATCAAGAGCCGGATCAGCACTCCGGACAGCTTCCCCACCAGCTGACCGTACGGCGGCACGACACGGGTGCGGGGCCACGGCGACGCCGGGGCCCCGCACCGCGCCGTTCCCATGACGGACGCGCCCCACGGCCGGCCACCGGGGGCGGCGCGCCGGTTCGCGCGGTCCGCAAGTAGCGACGCGCGCCGACCATTTCGACCGTCCGACGCCGATACGTGCGGCGGCGGCACGCCTGCCGGGCCGGAAGCCACACGGCGACTTTCACTCTATATAGTCGGACGTCCTAGTAATCAACGAGCACCTGGCGCGCACCCCGCGCGTCCGAGGCCCGCAGCACCACCGCAATCCGGCTCGGCCGCACCGGGCCCACCCTTCGGCCCGCCCCCGCCGGCGCCTCGAAGTGACCGTAAAAGGCGGATAGGAACGGATGTTTCGTTCCGCACCTTTTGGAACCTTGCAGATTCTCCGTTCTCCGCGCGTCCACCATGGCGTTGAAAACTTTCGCGAAGTATGTCCGTTATGCGGCTTCGGCTTAACCGGATCGCGACCTGACCAGCCTTGACGTGCCCACAGGCAGTTGGAATCGTCAGCATCGGCACTGCCGAATCGGGTGGTCGCCTTGAATTGACCCAATCCGACGCAAGGTTGTCGCTTCATGCCCGGCGCACCGCCCGTTCACCCCACCTGTGCAGGACCGCCAGCACGTCCCAGGCTCCTACACCGGACCCCTCTCGCACCAATCATTTTCTGAACCCGAGAGTCCGCACGTCCTGTCCGAGCGCTCGCAACCCGGTGCCCGGTCAACGCGGCCAAGCGTCCTGTCACTCACCGGAACTGCGGGCCGATTCGTCCCATGTCAAGAAAGGCCGGCTCACAGTGCTGCGTTACATCGCCCGCAAAGCAGTCGGCTGGTTTTTGATGATCGCCATCGCAACCAACCTCACGTACTTCCTCGCTAATGCCTTCCTCAAGCCAGCGTCGAACTACACCGCGTTGCGACCGCCTCGAACTCCAGCCCAGATCAACCAATCGCTGGCGCTTTACAACCTCAATCCGGACAAACCGATCATGGATCGGTGGTGGCACTGGATCTCCGGGGTCGTGACCCGCTTCGACTGGGGCCAGTCGCCGACCGGGGGCAGCGTCAACGACCAGGTCTCCTACCGGATCTTCGTCAGCGGCCAGCTGGTTCTGGCCTCGACGATCCTCTCCATCGTCATCGGGGTCGGGCTGGGTGTCTACACCGCGTCGCGTCAGTACAAGGCCGCCGACCGGGCGTGGCAGGGAATCTCCGTGATCTCCTTCAACACCCCCTCCGCGGTGGCCTCCCTCGGAGTGGTGCTCGCGGCCATCGCGCTGAACCAGTCCCTGGGCAGCACGCTGCTGCCGGTGGCCGGAGCGCAGAGCCCCGACGTGGTCGGGTTCTGGGCGGTCCTCGGGTCCAGAGCCATGCACGCGATCCTGCCGACCATTTCGCTGACGTTCATCTCGTACGCCGGATACCACCTGTTGCAGCGTTCACTCCTGCTGGACCACATCAACTCCGACTACGTCCGTACGGCACGGTCCAAGGGGCTGACCCGGAAGCAGGCGATCTACCGGCACGGACTGCGGACCTCGATCATTCCCGTCGCCACCCAGGTCGCGTTCGCGATGCCGGCCCTGTTCACCGGTGCGGTGATCACGGAGACGGTCTTCGCCTGGCACGGAATGGGTGAGTACTTCACCAGAACCATCAGTACGAACGACGTGCACGGCGTCGTCGCCGTCGCAGCCTTCGGCGCCCTCATGACGGCCGTCGGCGCGATCCTGGCCGACCTCGTCGTCGTGGCTCTCGACCCCAGGATCAGGGTGAGCTGACGTGGCCATCAACATGCCCGGTGCCGGACCCGCCGCAGAAGAGGCGCGTCCCGAGAACGCCGAAGCCCTGGAGCCGGGGAAGCCCGCGCCCGGTGGCAAGCGCCTCTCCCCGTCCAGGCTCTACATGCGGCGCTTCGCACGCAACAAGCCCGCGCTCCTCGGTCTGGTCCTCTTCGTCCTGCTCGTGCTCTTCTCGCTTTTCGGCCGGTATCTGACCCAGTGGGACCACATGGAGGCGGACTTCACCGCGCTCTCCGTCGCCCCCGGAGTCGACGGCCATCTGCTGGGTACCAACAGCGCGGGCAACGACACCTACGCCCAGCTCGTGCACGGCCTCGGCAGGTCGCTGATCATCGCCGTGGTGGTGTCGCTCCTGACCACCGCCATCGCCGGTCTCTTCGGTACCACCGCCGCCTACTTCGGCGGCAAGATCGAGCGGGCGATGCTCGGCTTCGTGCACTTCCTGCTCATCCTGCCCTCGTTCCTCATCATCGCCCTGGTCGGTACGCACTTCCGGGGTGAGTGGCAGGTTCTGGTCGTGGTCCTCACGCTGTTCGGCTGGATGCTCACCGCCCGGGTGATCTGGTCCCTGGCCACTTCCCTGCGGGAGCGCGAGTACGTGATGGCGGCCCGTTTCATGGGCGTCAGCGCGATCCGTACCATCATCCGCCACCTGGTGCCGAACATCGGGTCCCTGCTGATCGTGACGTTCACCCTCGGTGTCGCCTCGACCGTGCAGTCCGAGACGGCGCTCTCCTTCATCGGTTTCGGCGTCAAGCAGCCCGACGTGTCCCTGGGCTCCATGCTCGCCGACGGGCAGAACACCCTGTCCACCGCTCCCTGGCTGTTCTACATGCCCGCGGCGCTGGTGGTGCTGCTCACCGTGGCCATGGCCCTCATCGGTGACGGTCTGCGCGACGCCCTGGACCCCACATCGCAGTCTGGAGGCCGCGCATGATCGAGCAGCGCGCAGTCACGACCGAGCCCGGTACCAAGCGGGCACTGCTGTCCGTACGCGACCTGAAGGTGGCCTTCCCCTCGGAGGCCGGCCGGGTGGAAGCCGTCCGCGGCGTCTCCTTCGACCTGCACCGCGGCAAGACCCTCGGCATCGTGGGCGAATCGGGTTCGGGCAAGTCCGTCACGTCGATGGCCATCATGGGGCTGCTCCCCGAGTACGCCTCGGTCACCGGCGAGATCATGCTCGACGGGAAGAACCTCCTGGACCTGGACGACCGGCGGATGTCCAAGGTCCGCGGTCAGCAGATCGGCATGATCTTCCAGGACCCGCTCTCGTCGCTCACCCCGATCTTCAGCATCGGGGCCCAGATCGTCGAGTCCCTCCAGATCCACCAGGAGATGTCGTCCGCGGCGGCCTGGAAGCGGGCCGTCGAGCTGCTGGACCTGGTCGGCATCCCCAACCCCGACCGCCGCGCCAAGGGGTTCCCGCACGAGTTCTCGGGCGGCATGCGGCAGCGGGCCGTCATCGCCATGGCCATCGCGAACAACCCCGACCTGATCATCGCCGACGAGCCGACGACCGCACTGGACGTCACCGTCCAGGCGCAGATCCTCGAAGTCCTCAAGACGGCCCAGCGTGAGACCGGCGCCGCGGTCATCATGATCACCCACGACCTCGGGGTGGTGGCCGGCTCCGCCGACGACGTCATGGTGATGTACGCCGGCCGTCCGGTCGAGCATGCCGGGGTGGACGAGCTCTTCGCTCAGCCCCGGATGCCGTACACCATCGGCCTGATGGGCGCGATCCCCCGCCTGGACGACCGTGCCAGGGAGGCGCTGACCCCGGTCCCGGGGACTCCGCCGCTCCTGGTGGACCTGCCCGACGCCTGCCCCTTCGCGGCGCGTTGCCCGGCGGTCCAGGACGCCTGCCGGGAGGCCGAGCCGCCCCTGCTGGCGGTCTCCGGGGACGACTCCGTTACCGGCCACTCGACCGCCTGCCGGCGCGCCGCCGAGATCAGCGACGGCGCCATCGGCGGCGAGCCGATCTTCCCCGTCCCGGCCGACCGGGAGGACCGCGTCGCAGCCGTCCCCCGCGAGGACCGGCCGAAGGTCCTGGAACTCTCCGGTGTCACCAAGACCTTCCCGCTCACCAAGGGCGGCCTGCTCAAGCGCAAGGTGGGCACGGTCTTCGCCGTCAACGGCATCGACCTGGACATCCGCGAGGGCGAGACGCTCGGTCTGGTCGGCGAGTCGGGGTGCGGCAAGACCACCACGCTGCTGGAGATCATGGGGCTGAAGCCGCCCGAGCAGGGCAGCATCGCCGTCTGCGGCCGGGACACGGCGGACCTGAAGCGCAGGCAGGACGTCAGCGCAGTCCGCCGCAACATCCAGATGGTGTTCCAGGACCCCATGGGCGCGCTGGACCCCCGGATGACGGTCTTCGACATCCTCGCGGAGCCGCTGCGCGCGGTGGGCGAGGGCGACAAGAAGGTGCTCAGCACCAAGGTCTCCGAGCTGATGGAGCTGGTGGGCCTCGACCCCGAGCACCGCGACCGCTTCCCCTCGGCCTTCTCCGGCGGGCAGCGGCAGCGCATCGGCATCGCCCGCGCCCTCTCCACGAAGCCCCAGCTGCTGGTGCTCGACGAGCCGGTCTCGGCCCTCGACGTCTCGGTTCAGGCCGGCGTCATCAACCTGCTCAACGACCTCAAGGCCGAACTGGGCCTGTCCTACCTCTTCGTCGCCCACGACCTGTCGGTGGTGTGCCACATCTCCGACCGTGTGGCGGTGATGTACCTGGGGCGGATCGTCGAGATCGGAGCCACGGACTCCGTCTTCGACAACCCCAGGCACCCCTACACCAAGGCGCTCCTCTCCGCGATTCCCCTGCCCGACCCGGTCGCCGAACGCACCCGGGAACGAGTCCTGCTAGAGGGCGACCTTCCCAGTCCCACCGACGAACAGCCCGGTTGCCGGTTCGTCTCCAGGTGTCCGCTCCACACAACGCTGTCGGAGCCGCAGAAGGAGCAGTGTCGCGGTATCACTCCTCTGCTCACCGAGAGGGGGGACCCGGACCACCGCGACGCATGCCATTTCGCGGGCACGACCACGTCTGTCGACAACTAAGCTGAAAGGCCAAGGCCGTCATGAGAAAGATCTCTCTGAGCCTGGTGGCGCTCGCCGCCACCACCTCCCTCGTCCTCACCGGGTGCAGCAGCAGCGACTCCGACGACTCCAGCAAGGAGAAGTCCAAGGGCGCCACCTCGGAGAGCGAGGTCCTGACCTCGTACAACCCGCAGCCCGCGAGCAATCTGAAGGAGGGCGGCAAGCTGACGCTGCCCATCGTGGAGATTCCCGACCAGCTCAACAACTTCCACGGCAACGCGTCGCTGTACACGTCGAAGATCGCCTGGTTCTACCAGCCGGTGCTGTCCTTCAACGACCCCAAGGGCAACATCACCTACAACAAGGACTACCTCACCGACGTCAAGCAGGAGACGGTGGGCGGCAACACCCAGGTCACGTACAGCATCAAC
The DNA here is from genome assembly GCF_000373645.1 of Streptomyces sp. ATexAB-D23. Lineage (GTDB taxonomy): Bacteria > Actinomycetota > Actinomycetes > Streptomycetales > Streptomycetaceae > Streptomyces > Streptomyces castrisilvae. The sequence goes on from NZ_KB892013.1 coordinate 81,093, forward strand.
CCGAAGGCCAAGTGGAACGACGGCCAGGACATCGACTGGACCTCGTTCCGGGACACCTGGACCGCGCTCAACGGCAAGAACAAGGGATACAACGTCGGCTCGACCGACGGATACTCCAGCATCTCCTCGGTCAAGAAGGGTAAGGACGCCAAGGAGGCGGTCATCACCTTCGACGGGCCGTTCGTCTACTGGAAGTCCCTCTTCGCCGGGCTCGTCAACCCGCACATCGCCAAGGTCGACGACTTCGACAAGAAGTACGTGAGCAACCCGCACGCCGAGTGGGGTGCCGGTCCGTACACCATCTCCAAGTTCGACGCCAAGGGCGGCACCGTCTCCTACAAGCCCAACCCGAAGTGGTGGGGTGACAAGCCGCATCTGGACGAGCTGACCTTCGTGCAGATGGAGTCGAGCGCCAGCATCAACGCGTTCAAGAACGGCCAGATCGACGGGGTGCAGGCGGCCAACGCCGAGGAGCTCAACCAGGTGAAGTCGGTGAAGGGCTCCGAGCTCCGCCGTGGCTCCACCACCTCCAACAACCTCCTCGTCTTCAACAGCACCTCGCCGCAGCTGAAGGACCCGGCGGTGCGCAAGGCCGTGATGGAGGGCATCGACCGCTCCCAGCTCGCGAAGATCACCTTCCAGGGCATGGGCTACACGGAGCCGCTGCCCGGCTCCTTCAACCTGTACCCCTTCCAGAAGGGGTACCAGGACAACTTCGGCAAGCTCGTGAAGTTCGACGCCGAGACGGCGAAGAAGGAGCTGGACGCCGCGGGCTGGAAGGCCGGCTCGGACGGTGTGCGCGCCAAGGACGGCAAGAAGCTCGAACTGAGCTTCCCCACCATCGGTGACAGCTCCACCGTCAAGGCCCGTGCCACCGCGGTCGCTCAGATGATGAAGAACATCGGCGTCAAGGTCGACATCAAGGCGCACCCGTCCGCCGACTTCAACAAGGTGTTCACCGAGCGCTCGTTCGACATCTTCGGCATGGGCTTCATTTCGAGTGACCCGAACGGTCTGCTCTACATCTGCCAGATGTACTGCTCCGACTCCTCGCTCAACGTCTCCCGCTCGGTGCCGAAGAGCATGGACAAGGAAGTCAAGGCCGTCAGCAACCTGCCGACGCTCGACGAGCAGATCAAGGCCGGCAACGAGGCCGAGCTGAAGGCCATGGAGACCTACGGCATCATGCCGCTCCACAACGGCCCCACCATCTGGGCCGTCAAGAAGGGCCTCGCCAACTTCGGTGCCGCCCAGTTCTACGGCCACTACGGCAACATGGGTGCCCCCGAGCTGATCGGCTGGCAGAAGTAAAGAAGTAAGCAGCGGGCTGCCCCGCCAGGGGCAGCCCGCAGTCACCTTCACGTGAGAGAGCCGCAACCGGTCAGGGTTGCGGCTCTCCCGCGTTCACGTGCGGCTCTCCCGCGTTCACGCGGCCGTATGCCGGCACGTCTCCGGAAGCACAGCCACCGCGGCCATACGATGCGGACAAACGTCAGGGGCCGTGCTGGGCCTCGAATTCCTCGGGTGGGAGGTAGTCGAGGGCGGAGCGCAGGCGCTCGGTGTTGTACCAGCCGACCCACTGGACGACTGCGCGTTCGACCTGGTCAGCGTCGCGCTACGGCCGTGGTGTTCGATCAGTTCGGGCGGCGGCCTGCTCCACACCGATGTCGAGCAGCACCTCGTCGGTCAGGTCGGATGCGCCGTGGCCGGCACGCCTGCTGTCGTGCCGGCCCTTCCGGTACGGCCCGGACGCCGCGTACCGGCGTCCTCCCACCGCCCTGCCCCCCGCGCCGCTCCGGACAACGGACGCTCGTGGCTCAGCCCGGACTGATGGCCATCGTCACGGCCTTCGGCTCGGTGAAGAACTCCCGGCTGAAGGTGCCGCCTTCACGTCCGATGCCCGAGTCGCCGAATCCGCCGAAGGGGGCGCGCAGGTCCCGGACGAAGAAGCAGTTGGTCCACACCGTGCCCGCGCGCAGTGCCGCGGAGACGCGGTGGGCGCGGGACAGGTTCTCTGTGAAGACCATGGCGTTGAGGCCGAACCGGGTGCCGTTGGCGGCCGCCACCGCTTCCTCCTCCGTGTCGAACGGTGTGACCACCACGACCGGGCCGAAGATCTCCTCCTGGGCGACACGCGCCGAGGCGGGTGCCCCGGTGACGACGGTCGGCCGTACTGTCCAGCCGTCACCGAGACCGCCGAGGGCCACGGTCCCGCCGTCCGCCTCCACCGTGTCGATGTACGAACGCACCTTGTCGTAGTGGGTCCTCGACGCCAGCGGACCGAGCTGGGTCAACGGGGACTTGGGGTCGCCGATCACCAGTTCCTCGGCGGCGGCGCAGAACCTCCGGAGGAACTCGTCGTACACCTCGCGCTGGACGAACAGCCGGCTGCCCGCCAGGCACACCTGCCCGGCGTTGCTGAAGATGGCCTTCACCGACCAGTCGACGGCCAGGTCGAGGTCGGCGTCGGCGAACACCAGGTTGGCGCCCTTGCCGCCCAGTTCGAGGCTGACCGGGGTGAGGTTCCCGGCTGCGGCGCGGCCGATGATCCGTCCCGTGCCGGACTCCCCGGTGAAGGTGATGCGGTCCACCCGGGGGTCCTGGGTCAGTGCCTCCCCGGCCGAGTCGGGCCCGTAACCGTGGACGACGTTGAGCACGCCGGGAGGCATTCCGGCCTCCAGGGCGAGGCGCGCCAGGATGGTCGCGGAAGCAGGGGTGTCCTCGGCCGGCTTCAGGACGACCGTGTTGCCCCAGGCCAGGGCGGGCGCGATCTTCCAAGTCTCCAGCATGAGTGGGAAGTTCCACGGCGCGATGGCGGTGACGACGCCGGCCGGTTCGAAGCGGGTGTAGGTGTGGTGGCCGCTGTCCATCGGCAGGGCCTCGCCGGCCGACATCCGGGCGTGGTCGGCGAAGAAGCGGAAGTTCATCGCGGACCGCGGGACGTCCTTGGCCGTGCTGTCCGCGATGGGCTTGCCCATGTCGGTGGTGTCGGCCATGGCGAGCTCGTCGCGGTGCACGTCGATCAGGTCCGCGAGCCGGTGCAGGACCGCGCCCCGTTCGGCGAAGCCCATCCGTGGCCACGGGCCCTTGTCGAAGGCGTCGCGTGCGGCGCCGACGGCCTCACCGGCTTCCTCCGCTCCGCCGAGGGCCACCTCGGACCACGGCTGCCGGGTCCACGGGTCGACCGTGTCGAACCGCGCCCCATCGCGGGACTCCTGCTCCTTGCCGCCAATGATGTGCGGAATGAAGTCCTTCATCATTGCCCTCTTCTCTCTTCGATGGTCACGTCTCCCGCCGCCCAGTGCGTGGGCGGCACTTCGCGGACGATGACCCGGATGCTGTCTCTCGGCGCGCCGACGGAGGTCTCCACCGCGTCTGTCACCGAGGTAATGAGGGCGCGCAGTTGTTGCGGCGACCTGCCCTCCACGAGCGTCACCTCGATCAGGGGCATCGCTGTCCGGACTCCACCGCGGCGGGGGCGAACGCCCCGGCAGCCGCCTCCAGGGGAACGACCTCGGCGAAGACCGTGCCCATCAGTCTCAGGCTGTTGTGGTGCAGTTCCTCGAAGTAGCCGGCGACGGCCTCCTCGGGCACGATCGCGTGCAGGTCGCGGAAGAAGGCGTCCCGGACGGTCGACTCGATGCAGAAGTCGGTGCGCACGCCGGCCACGACCACGGTGCCGACGCCGAGCCGCTCCAGTACGTCGGCCAGCGCGGTGCGGTGGAAGGCGCTGAAGCGGGCCTTGACCACGACGGTGTCGTCGGGCAGCTGGTCCAGGCCGGGCACGACGGCGGCGCCCCACGTCCCTTCGCGCAGGCCCTCGGTGCGCAGGAAGGGGCTGCGCTGCGCGAGCAGCCCCACCGCCGCGTCGTCCGCCCACTGCATCCGCACCCAGATCACCGGCTGTCCGGCCGCGCGGGCCGCGGCGATCAGTGTGTTGATGTGCGCGGTGAGGGTGTCGAGTGCGTCGACGCGCAGGCCGGCCCGGGCGAAGACGCCCGAGGGGTCGCAGAAGTCGTTCTGCATGTCCACCACGACCAGGGCCGTCCTCGTGGTGCCGTCCCGGCTGTCCGGGACCGTGGTGCGTTCTGTATTCATTCCACTCTCCTCACGGGTCGGCCGTCAGCGCCGCGTGGGCCGCCAGCACCTCGTCGAGAACGGCCTGGTCTCCCCCACCGATGGCGTCCACCAGGCGTTGGTGCACCTCCGCTCCCTCCAGGGTCGATGTGGACTCGGCCGCGGGGGTCACCCGGCGCAGCCGGCTCTCGACGAAGTCCAGGAGAGATACGTAGGTGTGCCGCAGGATCTCGTTCGGGGTGATGGCCGCGATGCGTTTGTGCAGCGACCAGTTGATGGCCAGGTAGGCCGCCATGTCCGAGCCGGCCTCCGTCATCTGCCGCACCAGGGCGTTCAGTTCTTCGAGGTCCGCGGGGTTCCGGTGCCGCATGGCCTCAAGGGTGACCAGCGGTTCGAGGGCATGTCGCATGGCGAGGGCGTCGGAGACGGGTACCGAGTCCCCGCTCAGTTCGAGCATCTTGCGGCCGAGGCGGACCAGGGCCGGCGGCGAGGAGACGAAGATGCCGCCCTTGGCACCGGGACGGACGGAGATGGTGCCCCGTGAGCTGAGCAGCCGCACCGCTTCGGTGAGGGTGGCCGCCGCCACGTTGAACTCCTGCCGCAGGGTGTCCTTCGTACCGAGGCGGTGGCCACTGGGCAGGCTCTGTGCCGAAATCCGCTCCTCGATGGCCTTGGCCACCGTTTCGGCCCGGGACGAGGCCCGGAGGAGCTGGATGACGTCGCCATCTGCGTTCATGGTCCATGCCCTTCGACTGCGGTGGATTCGATCTCGAGCGTAGCGAGACCGGCCCCGATGTCCGAGCGCCGCCTCCGCGCTCGGAGGTCGGGAACCGGTGAGCCTGCCCCGCTCACCGTAGCCCCGGCGACCCCGGGGGAGAGGCCGCGCAGCAGTGCCGCGGCGTTGCCGCCGAGGACCGCGTTCTCCTGCGACACCTCCAGGCCCAGCGCACGAACCGTCGCCACGGGCTGCTGGTCCCTCAGGTCGAACGGCGCGTCCGTGCCGAGGAGAACGTGCTGCGCGGTCATGTCCTCCACCAGCCTCGCCAGCGTCTTGGTGTCGAACACCGCCGTGTCGTAGAACAGGCGCCGCAGGTACTCCGTCGGCACCCGCTCGATGACCCGGGCCACCGGTTTGCGGTGCCAGCCGAGGTCGAGGCGGGGTGCGACGCCCGGCACGCAGCCGCCGCCGTGCGTCAGGCAGAGCACCAGGTCGTGCCGGCCCAGGACGCCGCCGAAGATCAGCCGCGATACGGCCAGTGCGGTCTCCATCGGGTATCCCAGGAGCTGCACCAGGTGGTAGTCGGCCAGCCGGTCGCGCGAGGACACCCGGCTCGGGTGCAGGAGGGTGAAGCACCTGCGCTCGGCGAGCGCCGACCACAGGTCCTCGTTGACCGGGTCGTCCAGCTCCCGGCCCGCCCCGTAGCTGCCCACGGTCGCACCCGCGAAGCCTAGTTCGTCCATGCACCGGGCCAGCTCCTCGGCCGCGTCGGGCAGTCCGACGGGGACCGTTGCCAGGCCCACCAGGCGGCCGGACGACGCCGCGACGAACTCCGCGAGGGCGTCGTTCGCCCGGCGGGTGACGTCCATGACGAGCGAGGCGTCCGGTGACTCGGAGGCGAAGACGAACGGCGGTGCCGCGACCGCCTGGTGGGTCACACCCATGCTCTCCAGTGACGCCAGGCGCAGTTCCAGGTCGTACTGCTCGGGCGGGAACGGGATGGCCGCGCCGGGGGCCAGGCCGCACAGGTCGGGGTCGAGCCGAAGTACGTGATCGGCCATGCCCGACAGGTCCGCGAGGTCGCGGCGTTCCAGCTGTCGCAGCAAAGGCATCGGCAGGGCGTGCGTGTGGATGTCGATGACGGGCCGGTCTCTCGCGGCCCGAGCACTCATCAGCTGTTCACTCATCGCGCTCCGCCATGTACGTCTCGAACTCGTCGCCGAGCAGTGAGCGGATGAGTGCGGTGGCGGCGTCGGAGGTCCCGGCCTTCTCACCGTTGCCGTGCACGAGGCGGGCGAGCTGGGAGAGCAGATAAGGGTGCAGGCCCAGCTCGTGCAGCGCGCGGTAGTCGCGGGTGCTGATGGCCGTGCGCTCCTCGTCGGTCAGCGGGTAGTCGGCCAGCACTCGCTGCTCGTCGGACTCGAACCGCTTGCGCAGCTCGGTGTCCCATTTCAGGTCCTGCACCAGGTCGTTGGTCCGCAGCAGCGGATTGAATCGGTCGAGCGCCATGTCACTGGTCCTTCCGTCATCCGGTCGTCGGGGAGGGAGCCGATCGTCGTGGTGGTGGCCGGTCGGCCACCGCGAGGGTCACAGGTGCCACCGCACCGCGCCGACGCCGCAACGCCACTGGTCGACCGCGGCGTATCCCAGCGACATGCACGGCCGTGGTCCGACGGCTCCCATGACGACCGTCCAGGACAGGAGTTCGGCGGTGCCTCCGGAGCCGGCTTCCTCCATGCGCTCGAAGGTGGCCTGCGACAGAACCTGCTCGTGGTCGCCGGCCTCCAGAAGGTCGAGGTACCAGCGGTCGAACTTCTCATCGATCTCCAGGTAGCGCGGCCCGCCCGGTTCGTGGCTGAGTCCGCCGGACCCCAGCAGGCCGACCCGCAGTCCGTCGGGCAGTTGGGTCCTGATGGCGTCGCCGAGCGTCTGGCCAAAGCTGTAGCAGGCGCGTTCGTCCGGGACCGGGGGGACGGTGCAGTTCTGCAGCACCGGCACGATCGCCACCCCGGCGGACTCCAGGCGCGCCATGTGGACCGGGACCGAAAGGTTGTCGTCGAAGCGGAGGTTGTGCTCGACACCCCTGACGTTCAGTCCGGTGTCGCGTACGGCCTCGTGGAGAATCGCGGCGCTCTCGGGTGAGCCCGGCAGGTCGTAGTCGGCCATGCGCAGCCACGGCTTGAACCAGTCGTCGGGGCCGGTGTGCCGGGGGGCCTGGCCGAAGGTGAAGTCGGCGTAGTCGTTGAGCCGGGCGTTGGCCACGTGGTCGTTGCCGATGACGAGGAGTACGTCCGTGCGCGACTCGACCACGGCGTCGTGGATCGCGTCGTAAGCCTTGCGGACCGTCGCCCGGTCCGCCTCGGGGGCCTTGTCGAACCAGCCGGCCAGGCCAGGAGCGTGACTGGCGGCCATCGCCAAAGATATCTCTGCCATCATTCCTCCGGATTCAGATACCGCCGTAGTTGGCTACGCCGGTTTCCTTGGGCTGCTTCAGCCTCGGTCGGCCTTGCCGGCGGCGGAGCCGTCGCTTGACGTGGTGGTGTGGTACGTCTTCGCCCGCTGCACCTGCTCGTGGACGTGGGCCCGCAGTTCCCCGAAGCGGGGCGCGGAGCGGGTGGTTATCTGGTCCCGCTCGGCGGGCAGGTCGACGGTGATGTCCTCCATGACCACCGTGGGTGACGCGGACAGCACCAGGACGCGCTGCCCCAGGTACACCGCTTCGTCGATGTCGTGGGTGACGAACAGCAGCGTCATCCCCAGTCGCTGCCACAACGACCGTGTGAGGTCCTCCAGTTCGGCCCGGGTCTGCGCGTCCACGGCGGCGAACGGCTCGTCCATGAGCAGCACGGCCGGCTCGTAGGCGACGGCCCGGGCGATGGCGACGCGCTGCTGCATGCCACCCGACAGCTGCCAGGGGTGGGCGTCGGCCACATCGGTCAGGCCGACCGCCTCCAGCGCCTGGGCCACCAGTTCGGCACGGCGCCCCTTGGACAGCTTCTTCTGCCTCAGCGGCAGGTCGATGTTGCCCTGGACCGTCATCCACGGAAACAGGCTGCGGCCGTACTCCTGGAAGACCACGGCCATGCCCGGCGGCGGCTCCACCACCCGCTCGTCACCGAGCCGCACCTCGCCGGAGGTGGGGGCAAGCAGGCCGGCGACACACTTCAGGAGTGTGGTCTTGCCCGCCCCGGAGGGGCCGACTATGCAGACCAGCTCTCCCTCGCCGAGACTGAAGGTGAGGTCGCGTACCGCCTCGACGCTCCGGCCGGCACCCCGGTAGATCTTCTGCACCCCCCGCACGTCGAGACGGGCATGGCCCGCACCCGTGGACAGGGCGGAGTCAATATGCGTCATGGTCATTTCTCTCCCCTTTGGGAACGCCGCAGGCCGTGGTACCAACCGAGAACTCGGGAGTCGAAGCGGTCGAAGAGCAGTGAGAGGGCGAACCCGAGCAGGCCGAGCAGGATGATCCCGCTCCACATGGCGGGGACCGCGAAGCTGCGCTGGAACTGGACGATGGTGAAGCCGAGTCCGTTCGAGCTGGCGAACATCTCGCTGATCACCATCAGGATGATCGAGATGGACAGGGCCTGCCGCATGCCCGCGACGATCTGCGGACTCGCCGCGGGCAGGACCAGGTGCCGCAGCCGGGCGAAGCCGGTGATGCCGTAGCACCGCGCGCTGTCCGACAGCACATTGTCGACGGCCCGTACGCCTTCCACCGTGTTGAGCAGGACCGGCCAGACGGCGCCCGAGATGATGACGAGAATCTTCATTCCGTCGCCGACACCGCTGAAGAGCATCAGGATCGGGATCAGCACCGTGGGCGGGATGGCCCGGAAGAACTCGAGGATCGGCTCGGTCAGGGCCCGCAGCCGGGGCAGGGAGCCCAGGAGCGTGCCGAGGGCCACGCCCACGCAGACGGCGCCCGCGTAACCGGCGGCAAGGCGGGCCAGGCTCGGCAGCACATCACCGGTGACGCGTTCCCACCCCCAGGTGTCGCCGAACGCGGACAGGATCGTGCCGAGCGAGGGGTAGTAGAAGCTGGTGGTCCGGCCGCCGAGCACCGCCCATGAAGCCACCAGCACCGCCGGCAGTGCGAGCAGGTAGGCCGCCTTGCGGGTCCATACGCCGAGGACGCTCACGCCGTGCCCTCCTTCCGTACCGAGGTGTGCCAGGACAGCAAGGTCCGCTCCAGTACCCGGAAGACGATGTTGACGCAGAGTCCGAGCAGCCCGGTCACCGCGACCAGCGCATAGGTCTCCGGTACGGCGTCGGCGGCCTGCGCCGACGCGATCAGGCTGCCGAGCCCGGAACCGCCGATGATCAGCTCGGCGCTGACAGCCAGGATCAGGGCCACCGAGGCCGCAAGGCGCAATCCGGTCATGAAGTACGGCAGCGTGGTGGGCCACAGCAGGTAGCGCAGGCGCGCCAGTGGCGACAGCCGGTAGGAGGCCGCGGTGTCACGGGCCACCGGGTCGATGTCCCGTACCCCGCTGAGCACTTGGAGGAGCACGGGCCAGAACGAGGCATACACGACAAGGAGCAGGGTGGAGCGCAGACCGGTGCCGTAGACAAGCACCGCCAGCGGGACGAGTGCCACCGAAGGGATCGGCCGCAGGAACTCGATGGTCGAGGCCGTGGCCTTGCGCAGCACCTCCACGCTGCCGAGCAGCAGCCCGAGGGCCGTCCCCGCCACGACGGCGATGGCCAGTCCGATCCCCCAGCCCTGCAAGGTGTCCGTCAGCGCCGTCCAGAAGGCGGAGCCCCCGGCTTCGCCCGCCAGGGCACGGGCCATGTCGCTGACCGGCGGCAGGTGGCGGTCGCTCACCAGGCCGAGCCGGGGCAGCGCCTCCACCACACCGGCGAAGATCAGCACTCCGGCCGCCCCGAGCACCGGGTCGGGTACGGACCGGCGCCGCGGCCGGCCGTCGGGGGCCGGTGCCGGACGGACGTCGGAGGTCCGGCTCTTCGTCACGGACGCCGGACCGTCCGCGGTCCGTTCGTCCGCAGCAGATGCGGACGGTGTCGCCGGTCCGTCATCGCTGTGCGGCTGTAGTTTCATGTCGTCTCCCTCCTTGCAGACATCAAGTGACCCAGGTGCACGCTGAGTTCACGGAGCCGCGCGTTCCTCACTTCGCAAGGAGGCTGTCCAGCGCGTCGGTGTTCTTGATGAGCCCCGCGTCGACGGTGTATTGCGCCAGCGGCTTCATCTCCGCCGCGTCCGTCGCCGGGTCCCATCCGGGCAGCGTCACCTTTTCGCTGACACCCGGCTTCAGCTTCAGGTAGGTCTTCAGGACGGCCCTCGCCTCGTCGGGGTGGTCCTCCGCGTAGGTCAGCGACTCCTGGAGCGCGGCCTTGAAACGGGACACGACCTCGGGATTGGCGGCCGCGTACTGCTCGGAGGTGAACCAGCCGGCGAACGGGGACAGCTTTCCGAGGCTGGCGTAGCTGACCGGCAGTGCGCGAGCGCCGTCGGCCTTGGCCGTCGTGGTGAACGGCTCCCCGATCAGTGCTGCGGACACCTGCCCCTTCTCGATCGCCGTCTGCATGTTGGGAATCGGCACCTCGACCAGCTCGATGTCGCCGGCCTTGACGCCGTACTTCTCCAGGCCGGTGCGGACGGCGACTTCGCTGAGTCCCTTGAGCGTGTTGACCGCGACCTTCTTGCCCTTCAGGTCGCCGGCCTTCTTCACCTCTGGGTCACTGGTCAGCAACTGACCCGAGCCGTCTTCCGATACGTCGTCGGAGGCGCGGGCACCGACGGAGACCATCTTCACCGGCAGCTTCTCCGCACGGGCCACCAGCAGACTGACGATGTTCGAGTAGCCGAACTGGTAGCTGCCGCTCACCACCGCCGGAACGATGACGGCGCCACCCTGTGCGTCCTGCATGGTGATCTTCAGGTCTCGCTTGGAGAAGAAACCCTTCTCGATGCCGAGCCGCACGGGTGCTACATCTATGACGGGCATCGTGCCGAGTTTGATCTCGGTGATACCGGACTCGGAAGAGGCTGCTGCTCCCCCCTGACTGCCACCGCACGCGGTGACCGCTGTCAGCCCCAGGACGACGCACGACGAGGCGATCATGAGCCGGTGTTTTCTCGCGATGAAGGACATACGACGCTCCATGCTCCAGAGATTCGGGAAAGATCAATCCGCCACGGCCGGGGCCGATGACAGCTGGGGGCGGCCGGAAGGCCGGGCGCGCGTCACGTGCGGGGTGACGCGGAGGAACTCGGTTCGCGGTGCGCGTCCGCGAAAGCGGGAAGCCGTAGCGGCCGGGGAAGCCCGGTGCGCCCCGCGGCGGGCGTGGTCCGCGCCTTGAACTACGGGTGGCCGGAGGTCACCGTCAGGCTGCCGAGGTGGGCGAACTCCACCGAGACCGTGCGTCCCGGCTCCACGAACACCGCGTCCGTGAGCCCACCGGTCAGCACGGTCCAGCCCGCTTCGACCGCGATCCCCCGCCGGGCCAGGCTGTTGGCGGCGAGCGCCAGCGCCTGGGCGGGATGCCCCTGCACGGCCGCCCCGGTGGCCGAGTGGATCAGCTCACCGTCCACGGAGATCGTGCACGCCTCGCCGACCAGGTCGAGCCCGTCGGGCGCGAAGCCTTCGGCGCTCACCGCGAACCGTGACGACGAGGCGTTGTCCGCCACGACGTCGGGCAGGGCGAAGCTGAAGTCTCGGTAGCGGCTGTCGATGATCTCGAACCCGGCGTGCACGCTCTCCACGGCGGCCAGCGCCTGCTCCCAGGTCACTCCGGGGCCCTCGAGGCGCCGGCCCATGACGAACACGATCTCGGGTTCGACGCGTGGGTGGATCATCTCGGCCACGGGCACCGCCTCCCCCGTCGCGAGCGTCATGGCGTCCGTGAGCCATCCGGTCAGCGGCGAATCGATGCCCATGCGCTGCTGCTTGGCCTGCGAGGTGAGCCCGAGCTTCACGCCGACGATGTTCTCCCCGGCCCGGCGCTTGCGGTCGATCAGCGCGTCCTGGACCCGGTAGGCGGTGGCCAGATCGAGCTCGGGCCACTGGTCGGTGATCCTCCCGCCGTCCTGCCGTTCCCGCTCGCGCCGGAGGAGTTCCTCGACGGCCCGGTCGATGGTCCAGTCAGTCATTGGTGTTCTTCTCCCTCGAGCGGGTTTGTGGTCTACGCGCGGCGGCGTCCGGGTGAGTCGGGTTCCTCGTCTGCGTGAGGCGTACGGCACCGGGAAATTCAGGCGGGAAATCGGTACGCGGAGTCGCTACGAAGGTCAGTACGCGGGGTCATTGAGCCGGGCCGGAGGCCGGGCCGGGTTGTCCGGCCGTCTCATCGCGTCCACGTGATTCGAACATCGACAACCGGGTCATCTCGGTCGAAGTGACCGTGTTCCGATGGCTTGAAGTATGCACATCAGAACCACCGGATTCAATAGGTTGAATATAGTCGGTTGGTGGTCTTCACTCGAGAGATGCGTACTTCCCGCGTGATCCGCTCGCACCGTCCCCGCGTGCCGCAGGCCCCCTTCACCGGCCCGGCCCGACGCGACCCCGCTCCTCACACACCGCACCTGAGCAAGGCATTCACCGGAATCGACCGCAGGTCGAGGGCAACGACGGCAGCGGCGCCGATCACATACGAAGGGGCTTGACCGTGACGCCCCGCGTTACTGACACTCCTCGCAGCGAACAGACGCCGCACCCACATGATCAAGCCACAGGGCACGGACTGCCGGGCGGTCGCCCGGCCCGAGAGCGGAGTACTCCCATGCACGGTGCCGACAGTTCGCACACGGACGGAACTCACGAGGACAGGCCGCGCGAGGACAGGCCTCACGAGGATGTCGGCAGCGACGTCTTCCGCGACACCATCGCGGAGATGACCTGGCAGGAGGTGGAACGGGCCGCGAACGACGGCGCGGTCCTGCTGTGGGCCTTCGGCGTGATCGAACAGCACGGTCCGCATCTGCCGGCCGGCACCGACGTATACCTCCCGTCGGCCCAACTTCGCGGTGTGCGCCGGGAACTGGCCCGACGCGGGGTACCGGCCCTCATCATGCCCCCGTACTACTGGGGAGTTAACGTCGTCTCCGGGTCCTTTCCCTCCTCCTACAATGTGCGCCCCGAGGTGATGAAGGCACTGATGGCCGACGTGCTGACCGGGATCGGCAAGGACGGCTTCCGCCACGTCTTCTGTTTCAGCGGCCACGGCGACGCGCTGAACAACCGGACCGTCCACGAGGGCATCAGGCTGGGCAGCCAACTGACCGGCCTGGACATCAGCTTCGTCATCGACCGCGGGCTCGCCGAGCGGCTTGGACTCGATCCCGACGATCCCCATGTGTCCCCCACCGGCGCGGCACTGTCGAAGTCGGACACGTCGGCGACGCCCGCCCACATCGACGTGCACGCCGGCGACTGGGAGACGTCGCAGATGCTGGCCGCCCAGCCCTCCCTCGTCAGGAACGACGTGCGGGCCGGACTCAAGAGCACCGAGTACGGCCCCGAGGATCTCGCCGTCTGGCGGAAGGGGTACGGACATGCCCGCGTAAAGACCCCACTCGGCTACTTCGGCGACCCCGCGGCGGCCGATGCCGCCAACGGACGGCGCCTGCTGGAGCAGCAGGTGACGAACGCGGCGGACGCCATCCAGGAACGACTGCGCCTGATGGGACGGGCGTAGGGTCTGTCCGGTGCCGGGTGCCGGGTGCCCCCAAGATGGGAGAGTCTCCTATATCGAGCTCGTGCACGGTGGCCGTGAGGCGTCGAGGATCGCGGCTGGGCCCGATGTTCACACAGATCGTGCCACCGCCGGCCCTCCCAGTACACGTCCTCCGCAGGATCGCCGGCCACGGTTCGCCGACCACCACCCAGCGCTGCCTTCACCCGGACGTCCACAGGATCACGGCCGCCGGGGCGGCGCTCTCTGGCCACTTCAACGTGGTGCGCGCACCGCGCTCACTGCCGAGCCCCATCGTCATGGCCCGCTGACCCGGTCATAGACGCAGGAGCTCCAGCTGGTCCCCAAAAATGATCAGGGGCCGGTTTCGGATTTCTCCGAAACCGGCCCCTGATCTACGACTGTCTCCAGTCGGGACGACAGGATTTGAACCTGCGACCCCTTGACCCCCAGTCAAGTGCGCTACCAAGCTGCGCCACGTCCCGCCGCGAGTCCGCCCGGTCGGGCCGGGCGGCTGCTGCACGACAAACATTACCTCACTCGGCGGACCGGATCGACGCGCGTGCCTGCTGGGCGCGGGCCGCCACTCCTTCGGCGCCGCAGGCCGTGGCCAGCTTGTGGGCTCGGGCCAGCTCCCGGGGCGAGCGCGTCGCGATGCCGAGGTCCACCAGTGCCTGGGCCAACTCGTACGTGGACGGGGACGCCTCCAGATGGCGCACGGCCTCGCCCAGGAGATGCACGGCCTCCTCGGGCGGGGCGAAGAGGGCGACGCAACGCAGGGCCTCACCGATGGCGGTGTCCGTGCCGAACCGCTCCGCGTGCACCCGTGCGGTGTTGGCGACCTGGGCGGCGCGGCCCGGGTCCTCTTCGGCCAGGGCACGGGCCAGGTCACCGGCCCAGGGTCCCCAGATGCCGTTGAACCTGCCGCGCGGTTCCAGTGCCCGCCCGGCCGCCTCAAGCTCGGTCACGGCCTCCCTCGTACGGCCTTCGGCCAGGAGCAGGCGGCCGCGGACGCACGGGGCGTCGGGCAGCACCATGGCGCTGGGGTAGGGCAGGCCGAAGTTGTACTGGTCGGCGACCTTGCGTGCCTCGGGTACCCGGCCTCGGGCCAGGAGGGTGTCGATCAGCAGGCAGGCGGCGTCCCAGTGGACGGGCAGTCCGCTGCCGACCCGGTCGGCGAGGCGCAGTCCCTCGCGCAGGAAGCCCTCCGCCTCCGCGAGGCGTCCGCGGCGGCGGTGCACCAGGCCCAGAAGGGTGTGCGCGAAGGCCAGGTGGGCGCCGCTCCAGCCGGAGATCTCGAAGGCCCGGACCGCTTCGCCGAACAGCTCCTCGGCGCGGTCGAGCCGGTCGGTGAAGGCGTAGGTGATGCCGACCAGGGCCGGGAGCTCGAAGCCCCACTCGGTGTCGGTCCAGCCGAGTCCGCGTGCGGGGTGGCCGTCGACCAGGGCGCGTTCGCAGAAGTCGCCGACGATCTGGGCGTTCTCGCCCCGCAGCATCGCGTCGAAGGCCCGCAGGGTGAGCAGGGCGCGTTCGGCGTTGTCGCGGCCGGCGAGGTGGTCGGTGTTGGCGGCGAGCCGGCGCGACCTTCCGGGGCCGTCCTCCTCGGTGGCCTGCATGCCCTCCCAGAGGAAGTGCGCGGCCTGCAAGCGCATCAGGCCGGGACCCGGCGCGGTGCGCTCGGCCTCGGCCGCCAGAGCCAGGGCGGCTTCCTTGAGCTGGTTGTTGTGGGAGAGCGCGGCGGCGAGCCGGAAGGTGGCGTCCACCCGCACGTCGTCGGCGAGACCCGGCATGTCGAGCGCGGCCCGCAGGTGCTGCACGGTGGTGGGCGGGGAGCTGAGGAGTGTCGCGCACCCCAGCTCGTACAGCAGGGTGGCGCGCACGTCGTGGCGCGGCGGCTCCTGGAGGGCGCGCTCCAGGCAGCGGCGGGCGGCCTCGGGGGCGCCGACGGCGAGGTGCTGCTTCGCCGCCGCCCGCAGTTGCTCGACCAGTTCCTGGTCGTCGTCCGGGTGGACTTCGAGCAGGTGGCGGGAGGCGGCGGCGGGGCCGAGCCCGGCCCGGGTGATCGCCCAGGCGGCCCTGCCGTGCATGGCGGTGCGGGTGGCCGGCGGGATGGAGCGGTACACGGCGGAGGCGATCAGCGGGTGCACGAACTCCAGCGGGTCGAAGCCGCTGACGATGCGGGCCTCGCGCAGCCGGGCGGTGCAGTCGGCCGCCTCGGCCGGGCTCATCCCGGCGAGGGTGGCGGCGAGGTCCTGGGAGATCTCGGTGCCGAGGACGGCGGCCGCCCAGGCGAACCGGTTGGCGTTGGTGCCGAGCCGTTCGAGCCGGGCGACGAGGCCGCTGCCCCGGGCGGACGCGCCGAGTTCGCGCAGCAGCCCGGCGGACTCCTCCAGCGGGACGAGCTCGCGGTCCTGGACCTTGGCGACGAGCTCGACCGCCTCGTAGGGGTTGCCGCCGGTGACGGCCCAGACCTCGCGGCAGAAGGGGTCGTCGGCGTGCTCTCCGAGGGCCGCGCGGACCAGTTCCGCGGTGGCGTCGGGGGTGAGGGCGCGCAGCGCGACGCGGATCTGCGCGGGGTGGCCGCCCGCCGCGTTGCGCGCGGCCTCGCGGGCCGCCAGCTCCTCGGGACGGTGTGCCTGGACGACGAGCACGCGCAGGTCGCCGAGGCGGGCGGTGAACGAGGCGAGCCAGGCCAGGGATTCACCGTCCGCCCAGTGGGCGTCGTCGATGAGGAGCAGCAGCGGGCGGTGGCTCAGCCGGGAGGCGAGGCGCTTGACGACGTAGTCGAGGCCGTCGCGTACACCCTGGGGGTCGGGCTGCGGGCCGGAGGGCTCGGCGAGTCCGAGGGCCGGGGCCGCGATGTCGAACCAGGAGCCGAACAGGGCCCGCACGTCGTCCGCCGGGAACTGGTCCAGCGCGGGCTGGAGCAGCTGCCGTACGACGTGGAACGGCACAGAGGTGACGGTCTCACCGCCGCGTGCGGACCAGATGGTGCACCGGTCCTGCGCCATGGCCCTGACCTCGGCCAGGAGCGCGGTCTTGCCGATGCCTGCTTCGCCGCTGTAGATCAGCAGCCCGCCGGTCGCCTGCGCACCGCAGAGCGCGTCGATGGCTTGCGCGGCAGTGGCGAGTTCCGGTTCGCGCTCATAAAGCGGCCGGGACGGCTTCATGCCTAGCCTCCCCCAAAGTCGTGAACATGGTGGTCGAGCCTAGTCGTGCGCGGGGCCCGACCGACAGTGGTTCGGACAGTTCACCGCAGGTACGAGGCACAATCGGTGGTGTGAACGAGACACGCAGGGACCGGGACTCCGAGGGCAGGGCGCACAACGCGCGCCCCCGCGACGGGCTGGGGCGCCCGTTGCCGTACGGGACACCGGGGGTGGAGAGGCAGCCTGAGGGGGTCGTGCGCACCGCCGACGAAACGGTGCGGGAGGCCCAGCGGCTGCTGGACGCGGGCATGCCCTTCCACGCCCACGAGGTTTTCGAGGACGCCTGGAAGTCGGGCCCCGAGGGGGAACGGGAGTTGTGGCGCGGGCTCGCCCAGCTGGCCGTGGGGCTGACCCACGCGGCCCGGGGCAACGCCACGGGCGGGGCACGGCTGCTGCGGCGTGGCGCGGTGGCCCTGGAGGCGTACGGGACGGCCGGGACGCATGGGATCGGGGCCGGTGCGCTGGCCGGCTGGGCCCGGGAGCTGGCGGCGCGGGTGGAGCGTACGGACACGGGGCCCGTCGACGCGGCCGCCGAGGCGCCGAGGCTCCGGGCGGACGCGTCGTGACCGCGGCTGGACACGGGTCCGGGGCCGGATGAACTCGGCCTGGTTTCGACGGTGTTGGTTGACAGCGGGGAACAGGTGCGGTCGGAGCCATTACCATCCGGCCTCATGAGCACTTCTGACCAGGACCGGACCGTGGACGCCCCGATAGCCGACGAGGCGGCCGTGGACGTGGTGGAGGACGTCACGGACGAGGCGGCGGACGACGAGGGTGTGGCCGGGGACGGCGGTGAGCACCGGCTGACTCCGCGCCAGGCGAGACAGCTGCGCATCGTGCTCTCGTCGGTGGGGATGGCGGCGATGGCCGTGGTGCTCGGTCTGCGGATCGCGAGCCGGTCCTCGGTGCTGGTCGTCGGGGTGTACGGGCTGGCGCTCATCCTGTGCGGAGTCGTGATCGAGCTGAGCCGCAATGGCCGTACGCGGCTGGGCAGTTGGCTGCTGGGACTCGGCCTGATCGCCGCGATCGGCTCGGACTGGCTGCTGATTCCCTGAGTCACTGAGCCGCCGGTCCCCCGGGCCACCGGCGTCCGGGTCAGCGGTCACCCGCCGATGGTCAGGTGCACCGCCCCGCCCCGCGGGTCGGCCCGCTCCAGCCAGTCGGCGGCCAGGGGAAAGGCTCGGCCCGGCGGGACGGTCCTGGCCACCCGGTGCCGGTGCAGCACGGCCCCGTCCTGCCGGGCGACGAGCAGGGGCGCGGTCAGCCGGCGGGCGGTGCGCAGCAGGAGCCGGGTGCCGCCGGGCCCGGCCAGGTTGGGGGCGATCCATTCCAGGGGTTCTTCGACGGTGAGCGGCGGCCCGCTCGCCGGCCAGGCGCCGGTGGCCAGGTGGCGCAGTACGGGTGCGGTGACGGCCCGGCCCTCTCGGGCGGCGGTGCCCGCGCTCTCCCCGCCGTGCAGGAGGCTGCCCACGGCGAAGACTCCCGGCTGCCCGGTGCGGTACGCGGGGTCGTGGGCGGGGCCCCGGGTGCCGGGATCCATGGGCAGCCCGCCGCGTCGCGCGAGTTCGTGGTCCGGGATCCAGTCGGCGGTGAACACCACGGTGTCGCAGGCCAGGGTGGCCGCACGGCCGTCCTCGTGACGCACCCGGACACCGGTGAGCCGGGGGCGGCCGGTCAGGGCGGTGACGGTGGTGCGGGTGAGCAGCGGTGCGCCGCCTCCCCCGCGCACGGCGGCCAGGGGGCGGGGCGGGTGGGTGGTGACCCGGGCGACGAGGTGGACTCCGGCGGTGCGCAGGGTGTCGGCCGCCGCGTCGCTGACCGGTTCGTCGCCGATGACCACCGCCCGGGTGCCGATGTGCTGGTGGTGGAGGTGGACGGCCTGCTGGAGTTCGCCGGTGGTGTAGACGCCGGCGGGGCGGGTGCCGGGGACGAGCCGGGCGGCGCGGGGGCGTTCGCGGGCGCCGGTGGCGAGGACGACGGTCCGGGCGGTGATCCGTTCGAGGCCGCCGGGGCCGGTGGCGTCGAGGGTGCGGGGCCCGGCCCAGCCGGTGACGGTGAGGCCGGTGCGCAGCGTGGCACCGGCCCCTCGGGCCTCGGCCGCGCAGTGCAGGGCGTACGCGGGACCGCTGAGGTCGCCGGTCTCGCGCGTGCCGAAGCCGCCGTGGGCGCAGTGGCGGGGGATGCCGCCCGCGGTCTGTTCGCGTTCCAGGACCTCGACGTGGAGGTGCCCGGCCGCGGCGAGTCCGGCCGCGGCGGCGAGCCCGGCCGGCCCGGCTCCGACGACCAGGACGTCGACGGCGCGTTCGCGTCGGGTCATGAGCGGGCTCCCTCGATACGTGCGCGGATCGCGGCCCCGCAGTGGAAGCCCTGGCAGCGTCCGTTGCCGGCCCGGGTCCTGCGGGCGAGCCCTTCGGTGGAGCGCGGCGGGAGTGTGGAGTTGAGGGCGTCACGGATCTCGCCCTCGGTGACGCGTTCGCAGTGGCAGACGAGGGTGCCGTAGGCGGGGTCCCGGGCGATGAGGCCGGCGTCGAGGTAGGGGCGGTCGGCCCCCTCGCCGAGGGCGGGCATGGTCAGGGGGGCGAGTTCGGCGGGTTCGCCCGGGTCGAGTCCGGTGCCGGGGAGGAGGGAGACGACGTACTCGGCGATGGCCATGGAGGCGGTGAGGCCGGTGGAGCGGATGCCGCCGACGGTGATGGAGCGCTGCTCGGGCCGGGCCGTGATCCGGTAGTCCTCCTGGCCGGTGGCCGCCCGCAGGCCCGCGTAGACGGCGGTGACCTCCTCGTCGAGCAGCCGGGGCAGGATGCGGCGCCCCTTCTCCCGGAGCAGGGCGAGCCCTTCGGCGGTGGACTCGGTGGCGGTCTTGTCGTCCAGGTCCTCGGCGTTGGGGCCGAGCAGGACGTTGCCGAAGACGGTCGGGGCCACCAGGACGCCCTTGCCGGCCGCGGTGGGGACGGGGAGCAGGATGTGGCCGACCAGGTCGCGGGCGAGCTTGTCGAAGACGATGAGCTGGCCGCGGCGCGGGCGCACGGTGAAGGTGTCGTGGCCGAGCAGGCGGTCGATCGCGTCGGCGTACAGGCCGGCGGCGTTGATCAGCAGGCCGGTGCGCAGGGTGCCCCGGCCGGTGGTGAGGGTGTGCAGGCCGTCGGCGTACGCGAGGTCCTGGACGGGGCAGTCCAGATGGAGGTGGACCCCGGCCCGGATCGCCTGGGTGGCGTAGGAGAGCGGGGTGGTCCACGGGCAGATGACGGCTTCGTCGGGGATCTCCAGGGCGCCGAGCGCGCCCGGCCCGATGTGGGGTTCGCGTGCGGCGGTCTCCTCGGCGTCCAGGAGCCGGGCGGCGTGGTAGCCGTTGCGTTCGGCCTTGGCCAACAGGCCGGGCAGGGCGTCCAGTTGTTCCTGGTCCCAGGCGACGAGGAGGGCGCCGACGCGTTCGACGGGGATACCGGTCCGTTCGGCGTGGGCGGCCAGCAGGCGCTGTCCCTCGCGTACGAGGCGGGCCTCCAGGGTGCCGGGGACGGCGTCGAAGCCGGTGTGCAGGATCGCGGTGTTGGCCTTGGAGGTGCCGTTGGCGATGTCGTCCGTGGCCTCGACCAGGGCGGTGCGCAGCGGGTGACGGGCCAGTTCCCGGGCGATGGCGGTGCCGACCACTCCGGCGCCGATGACCGTGACGTCGTACGGGGGGCCGCCGGGCAGCGGCTGACCGGCCCTGGTGACGGTGGGTGTCACCGGGCGGTCCCGGCGGGGTTCATGACCGTTCCAGGAGGGTGTGCACGGCCGCGCGGAAGGTGCCGAGGCGTTCGGCGGCCTCGTCGGGGCCGACGCGTGGTTCGTAGACCGCGGCCGGTCTCCAGTCGGGGACGGCCCGGTCGAGCGGGAGCGTGGGGTCGTGGCCCATCCGGGCCACCGCGCCGACGCCGAGCGCGGTGACGTCGGGCAGCGCGGACACCTCGACGGGCCGTTGCAGCAGGTCGGCCTGGGTCTGCATGAGGAGGGCCGAGCGGGTCAGGCCGCCGTCGACGCGGAGCACGGACAGGGGTGTGCCCCGGTCGGCCGTGACCGCGCCGGCCAGCTCGGCCACCTGGGCGGCGATCCCCTCGCACAGGGCCCGCACCAGGTGCCCGGCCGAGGTGTCGAGGCCGAGGCCGGTGAGCGAGCCGCGCAGGTCGCCGCGCCACCAGGGGGCCGCGAGGCCCGCGAGTGCGGGGACGAAGGTGACGCCTGCGGAGTCGGGCACCGAGGAGCCGACCGGGTCGAGGTCGGCGGCGCCGGAGATCACCTTGAGGTCGGTGAGCCAGCGCACCGCGGAGGCCGCGGTGTAGACCTGCCCGTCCAGGCAGTAGCTGGTGTGCCCGCCGAACCGCCAGGCCACGCAGCTGACGAGGCCGCTGCCGCCCCGGACCGGCGTGGAGCCGGTCCCTGCCAGCAGGAACGCTCCGGTGCCGTAGGTGCACTTGGCGGTGCCCGGGTCCAGGGCGCTCTGCGCGAGCAGGGCCGCCTGCTGGTCGACGAGGAGGCCGGTGAGCGGGAGGTCGCCGCCGAACGCTCCGGTCGTGCCGAAGGGGCCGGCGGCGTCGACCACGTCCGGCAGGCGTTCGCCGCCGAGCCCGAAGACGTCGAGGGCGGCCGGTGACCAGGCGGCGCGGTCCAGGTCGAGCAGCTGGGTGCGCCCGGCGGTGGCGGCGTCCGTGACGAAGGCGCCGGTGAGCTGGTGGACGAGCCAGGCGTCGCTGGTGGTGACGACGCCCTCGCTGGTCAGCTCGCGGCGGATCCACGCCATTTTCGGGGCGGCGAAGTAGGGGTCGAGCGGAAGTCCGGTGAGCTGCTTCAGCTCTTCCCCGTGGGGGGCGAGTTCCGTGCAGACCGTCTCGGCGCGCCGGTCCTGCCAGACGATCGCCTCGGTGAGGGGGCGCCCGGTGTCCGGGTCCCAGGCGAGTACGGTCTCGCCCTGGTTGGCGAGCCCCACGGCGTCAACGGTCCCGCCGGATTCGGCGAGCGCCCGTTCTCCGGCCCCGATGACCGATGCGAGCAATTCCGCGGGGTCGGCCTCGACCGCTCCGCCCGGACCGTATCGGGGACGCACGGGAGCGGAACCGGAACCGATCACGCCACGCTCGGGACAGATCACCAGCGCCTTCGTTCCCGAAGTGCCCTGGTCGATTGCGAGCACCGGGCCTGTCATCGGTTCTCCAGCGGTACGCAAGCCCGGAGGCTTGAACGGAATCATGATCTACGGTCGCGGCAACCCAGAGTGGTGCAGACCAAGGGTTACGTCAAGCGCCTGCCACCTGTATGTCCGGAACCGTGCGGAGATCACCAACACCGGCCGGTAGCAAGAGACTTCAATGAAATCCAGGATTCGTTCGAGAGTTCCGCGCAAAGGGCTCTACACTCACCGCCGAGCAGCAACCGGACGCCCAAGAGCAGTTCGCAGTTCAACAGTTTCTTCGCCGCAATATTCCTGAGGATCGATGAATTCAGCACCCAGTCCCGAGCGCGTCCATGGCCAACGGTGAATTCCGGCCGGTTTACCATCCGGCCGGCCACGACAATGAGCTCAGAGCGGCGTTACAGGACTTACGCACCGGACGCTGGCTCGCCATGCGCGACCTCCTCGACCGCACCCCGGACTGGTCTCTGTGGACGCAGCGCACCCAGGTGCTCGGCGCGGTCGCCGCGGGCTCGGACGCGGTGCAGGCCTGGCTGACCGAGGAGCCCGGGAGCGTCGCCGCGGTCGTGATGCGCGCCCGGGTCGCCGTGGAGCGGGCGGTACGGGCCAACCGCGCGGGACACCCCAGCGGTCAGGAGCTCTGGCAGGAGGCCTGGGAGGCGTGCCGGTCGGCGGCCCACGCCTCGCCGGCCGACCCGGTGCCGTGGGTGTGCCTGCTGGCCCTGGCCCAGCTCGACGACGACCAGCGCCTGGCCGAGCACCGGCTGCCGCCGCCCGGCCCGATGCTCTTCCCCGGCCCCTGGGGGCTGCTGGCCGAGGCCGACCAGCGCGACCCGCACAACCGCGAGGCGTACCACCGGATGCTCCAGTTCGTGTACGCCTGCAAGACCCGCGGCACCCTCTCCGCGGCGGTCAACTTCGTTCAGTGGGCGTCCTCCACGGCCCCCGCCGGCTCCCCCCTCCACGTACTCCCGCTGTACGTCCGGGTCGAGCGCTACCGCCGCGAGCACGACCACGGCAAGGCGCTCGACCTGCACTGGATCACCGAGGACGCGGAACGCGAGGCCCTGCGCGCGCTGGAGATCTGGTACCACCGCTCCCCCGCCGCCGCGCGCACCCTGCTCGACCTCAACCACCTGGCGCACGCCTTGTGGGGGGCGCTCCAGTTCGCGGAGGCCGCAGCGGTGTTCAGGGAGCTGGGGCCGTACTTCACCTCGCTCCCCTGGGCCTACCGCTCCCGCACGTCCGACGACCCCGGCGGCGCCGAGGAAGTGTTCGTCCGCGCCCGCAGCCGCGCCCTCGCGGCGGACCGGGGCTCCGGCAGGCAGGGCTGAGCACGGCTCCGTCTGCCCTTCCCCGCTCTCTTTTCCTGCCCATCCACCGCTCAGGAGGTTCCCCATGTCCGTGTCCACCTCTCCCCGGAAGGGCGCCGGAACGACCACGGCGAAGGACGAGGAGCAACGGCTCCGCGAACTCGGCTACCAGCCGGTCCTGGCCCGCCGCATGGGCGGGTTCGGCAACTTCGCCATCAGCTTCTCCGTCATCTCGATCCTCTCCGGGTGCATGACCCTGTACGGCTTCGGCATGTCGACGGGCGGGCCGTCGGTGATGCTCTGGGGCTGGGCGGGGGTCGGTCTGTTCGTGCTCTGCGTCGGCATGGCGCTCGCCGAGGTGACGAGCGCGTATCCGACGTCCGGCGCCCTGTACTACATGGCGGACCGGCTGGGCGGCCGCAAGTGGGGCTGGTACACCGGCTGGCTGAACCTGCTCGGGCTGCTCGGTGCGATCGCGGGCATCGACTACGGCGCCGCGCTGTTCACGGGTGCGCTGATGAACCTCCAGTGGGGCTTCACACCCACCCCCGGCAAGACCATGATCATCTTTGTCTGCATCCTGCTCCTCCACGCCGTGCTGAACCTCTTCGGCGTCCGGCTCGTCAGCGTCCTGAACTCCATCAGCGTGTGGTGGCACCTGGCCGGTGTCGCGGTGATCGTCTCCGTACTGGCGATCGTGCCCTCGCACCACCAGTCGCCGTCCTTCGTCTTCACCGAGTTCGTCAACGACACCGGCTGGGAGAACCCGCTCTACGTGGCGGCGATCGGGCTGCTGCTGGCGCAGTACACGTTCTGCGGCTACGACGCCTCCGCCCACCTGTCCGAGGAGACGTCGAACGCCTCGGTCTCGGCCGCGCGCGGCATCGTCCGGGCGATCTGGGTGTCATGGGTGGCCGGTTTCGTGCTGCTGGCCGGGCTCACCTTCGCGATCCAGGACTACGCGGGAACCCAGGCCAGCGCCACCGGGGTGCCGCCCGCACAGATCCTGATCGACGCGCTCGGCACCTCGGGCGCCACGGCGATGCTGCTGATCGTGATCGCGGCACAGCTGTTCTGCGGGAACGCCGAGGTCGCCGCCGCCAGCCGGATGGTGTTCGCCTTCAGCCGCGACAACGCGCTGCCCGGTTCCGCGCTCTGGCGCAAGGTGAGCGCCCGCACCCAGACGCCCGTCCCCGCGGTGTGGCTCTCGGTGATCGTCGCCGGGGTGCTCGCCGTGCCGTCGCTCTACTCGGAGACCGCGTACGGTGCGGTGACCGCGATCAACGTCATCGGCATCACCCCGGCGTACGCGATACCGATCTTCCTGAAGCTGCGCGCGGGCAGCCGGTTCGAGCGCGGGCCGTGGCACCTGGGCCGCTGGTCGAAGCCGGTGGGCTGGATCGCGGTGGCGTGGGTGGCGATCGTGACCGTGCTGTTCCTGCTGCCGCAGTCCTCGCCGGTGACCATCGACTCCATGAACTACGCGTCGATCGCGCTGGTCGCCGTGCTGGTCCTGGCCACCGTCTGGTGGTTCATCGCGCGACGCTCGTACGGCACGCCGTCGGCGTACGGGAACGCGCGCGAGCAGGCCGAGATCGAGGAAGGCATCATCTGACCGGTCCCTCGGGCCCCGGCCCCCGGCGGACGCCCGTCCGCCGGGGGCCGGCCCGGTTCGCCCTCAGGCCAGGAGCAGTTGGAGGCCACCGACGACGGTGGCGGCCAGCACGAGCCGCTCGAAGAGCCGCTCGTTGATCCGGTCCACGCAGACGCGGCCGAGCCAGGCGCCCGGGAGCACGAACAGCAGCATGCAGGCGTCCAGCAGCAGCGTCTGCCCGTCGATCAGTCCGAGGCCGACGCTGAACGGCACCTTCGAGACGTTCACGATCAGGAAGAACAGCGCCGAGGTGCCCAGGAAGCCGAGTTTGCGGAATCCGGCCGAGAGCAGATAGAGCGACATCACGGGGCCGCCCGCGTTGGCGACCATGGTGGTGAATCCGCCGAGCACCCCGTACGAGCGGGCCTTGAGCCGCTCGGCAGCGGTGGGCGGCCCGTCCGGCTCGCCCGGTTCCCCGCCCGCCTCCGTCCGGCGCCGGCGCCAGATGGTGACACCGGCCATGAAGACGAGGATCGCGCCGATGGAGGTCCGTACGGTCGCGTCGTCGGCCCACATCATGAACAGCGTCCCCGCCACCACGCCGACGGCCACGGCAGGGAAGAGCCGCAGCAGGGTCGGCCAGTGCGCGTGGCGCCGGTAGACCAGGACGGCGAGCACATCGCCGACGATCAGGATCGGGAGCAGCACTCCGGTCGACTCGCGGGCGGGAAGTACCGCCGCGAAGACCGCGAGGCTGATCGTGTTGGCACCGCTGACGGCCGTCTTGGAGAAGCCGACGAGCGCGGATGCCGCGGCCAGTGCCGCCAGTTGCCAGAGGGTAAGTGTGTCCATGCCGGACGGAGAGCCTAATCCCCGGGTCGACCACGCGTGCCCGGGGTCCGGCCTGAACGGGCCCCGGTACGGGCTGGCTATGCTGCGCCGAAGTCGCGCGGCGCCGTCAGGCGGCCGGGACCGTCCGCCCGCCCTCGCCACCTGGAGACCGATGCCCAGCACGACACCCGCCCACCGGCCCGACGGACACCGCCCGCGCGCCGCTTTCGCCATGGGATCCGAGACCGCCGAAGCGATACTGGACGAACGCACCCTGGCGGCGTTCTCCCAGATGTGCGACCTGGCGCCGCCGCCCGTGCTCGACGACTTCACCACCGACCGGGCCCGCACCGTGCTCGCGGACACCGAACTCCTGGTCACCGGCTGGGGATGCCCGCCCCTGGACTCCGCGGCACTCGCCTCGGCGCCCCGGCTGCGGGCGGTCGTGCACACGGCGGGCTCCGTGCGGGGACACATCACGGACGCCTGCTGGGAGCGCGGCATCGAGGTGTCGTCCGCCGCCGCGGCCAACGCGCTGCCGGTCGCCGAATACACCGTCGCGATGATCCTGCTCTCGGGCAAGCGGGTCCTGGAGCGGGCCCGCTCCTACCGTGCCGGCCACCGCGACGACTGGCTCACCGGCTCCCCGGAGGTGGGCAACTACCGGCGGACCGTGGGCATTCTGTCCGCCTCGCTCATCGGCCGCCGGGTGGTCGAGCTGCTGCGCCCGTACGACCTGCGGGTGCTGCTGCACGACCCGTACGTCTCCGACGAGGAGGCCGCCGCGCTGGGCGTCCGGCCGGTGGGGCTCGGCGAGCTCTTCGCGGCCGGCGACGTGGTGAGCGTCCACACCCCGCTGCTGCCCGCGACCCACGGTCTGGTCGGCCGAGAACTGCTGATGTCCATGCGGCCGGACGCGGTGCTCCTCAACACCGCGCGAGGCGCCGTCATCGACCAGGACGCCCTGGTCGACGTGTTGCGGCAGGACCGTATCCGGGCGGTCCTGGACGTCACGGAACCGGACACCCTGCCGGCCGGACACCCACTGTGGGAGTGCGAGAACGCCCTGATCACCCCCCATCTGGCGGGCTCCCAGGGCAACGAGTGGCAGCGCCTGGCCGATCTGGCCGCCACCGAGGCCGGCCGCTGGGCCACGGGCGAGGGCTTCGCCCATCCCGTACGACGCGAAAGGCTGGCGTTCCTCGCCTGAGCGCACCGCACCCGGGCCGGCTGCCCCGGCTCCCGGCCGACGGGCTGCCGGAGGGCGCCCGGCGGTGCCCCGCCCGACCCGCCGGGTGACACGGCGGCGGGGGCGGTGCGGCCCCGCCCGCCCGTGTCCTACGCGTCCGTGCGGATGACGACCGCCAGGGTGCGCGGGCCGTGGACGCCCTCGACGCGCTCCAGCTCGATGTCGGAGGTGGCCGAAGGGCCGCTGATCAGCGTGGTCGGGCGCTCCGGTACCAGCCGGGCCACCGCCTCCGGTACGCCCACCTCCACGGTCGACAGGTCGACCACGCACACATGGAGGTCGGGCACCAGGGACAGCGCCCGCCGTCCCTGGTCGGGCGAGCCGTCCAGGAAGATGGTGCCGGTCTCGGCGCAGCTGACGGCGGAGGCGGTGACGACGCCGTCGAGGGCGTCCAGGCCCGGCGCGGGGATGTCCGCGGAGTCCTGCTGGACCTCGCCGTCGTGGGCGGCGAGCCACCGCGGGTCGAGGCCGGGGGGCACGCCGATCCGTTCGGCTCCCTGTTCGCGCAGCACTTCGGCGATGACCTCGGCGGTCCGGCCGGCGGTGCAGGGGTGGACCCGTGCCTTGTAGTCGACCAGGCGGTCGGTGAACAGCGCGAGGCGTTCCTCGTCGGGCAGGGTGCGGCCGGTGCGGTAGGCACGCGGGACGGGGGCGCCGCCGGCGGCGGGTGCGAGGGCGAGTGCGTCCCGGACGCGGCCGAGGACGGTCTCACGGGCGGTCGTCACTTGTCCTCCTCCTGCTGCTGGTCGTGGGCGGGCTGTTCGCCGCGGGTGTGCTCGTCGGCGGCCGCGCGCATGGTCGCCGCGCCCTCCGCCGAGGCCAGCCAGGCCCGGAAGGTCTGTTTGGGCGGGGCCGGGGTGTCGCGGCTGTCGCTCCAGCCGGAGAACGGCGGCGGCAGGTGCGAGAGCTTCCCGTCGCGGCCGGCCAGGACCCGGCCGAGTCCTGATGCCTTCTGCGCCGCCGTGTACACCTTGGGCCTGCTCATCACTCCGGCGGCTGCCTTCATGGCCAGCTTCTCGGCGGTGGTGCCGGACTGCTCGGTGTGCTGGTGGCGCAGCTCGACCAGCAGGGAGGGGATGTCGATCTTGACGGGGCAGGCGTCGAAGCAGGCGCCGCAGAGGCTGGAGGCGTACGGCAGCGAGCTGTTGGGGTCGCCCTTGGCCGCGTCCATACCGGCGAGCTGGGGGGTGAGGACGGCGCCGATGGGTCCGGGGTAGGTCGAGCCGTAGGCGTGGCCGCCGGTGCGTTCGTACACCGGGCAGACGTTGAGGCAGGCCGAGCAGCGGATGCAGTTGAGCGCCTCGCGGCCGATCCGGTCGGCGAGGGCCGCGGTCCGGCCGTTGTCGAGGAGGACCAGGTGGAAGGTCTGCGGCCCGTCCCCGGGGGTGACGCCGGTCCACATCGAGGTGTACGGGTTCATCCGCTCGCCCGTGGACGAGCGCGGCAGGAGCTGGAGGAAGACTTCCAGGTCCTGGTAGCGCGGCAGGACCTTCTCGATGCCCATGACGGTGATCAGGGTGTCGGGCAGGGTCAGGCACATGCGGCCGTTTCCCTCCGACTCGACGACGGACAGGGTGCCGGTCTCGGCGATGCCGAAGTTGGCCCCGGAGACGGCCACCTGGGTGGTCATGAACTTCTCGCGCAGATAGACACGGGCCGCGGCGGCCAGGTGCGCGGGGACGTTGTCCAGGGACGGATCGACGCCCGGGATCTCCTTGAGGAAGATCTGCCGGATCTCGTCCCGGTTGCGGTGGATCGCGGGCACCAGGATGTGCGAGGGCTTGTCGTGGGCGAGCTGCACGATGAGTTCGGCGAGGTCGGTCTCGTGCGCGGTGATGCCGAGCGATTCGAGGTGCTCGTTGAGGCCGATCTCCTGGGTGGCCATCGACTTGACCTTGATGACCTCCTCGCTGCCCGTCTCCTTGATCAGCCGGGCGACGATCTCGTTGGCCTCGACGCCGTCGCGTGCCCAGTGGACGGTGCCGCCGCGCGCGGTGACGTTGCGCTCCAGCTCCTCCAGGAGTTCGGGGAGGCGGTTCATGGTGTCGGTCTTGATGGCCGATCCGGCGTCGCGCAGCTGCTCCCAGTCGGGCAGCTCGCCGGTGACGGTCAGCCGTTTGGCGCGGATGGTGCGGGTGGCGCGGCCGAGGTTGCCGCGCAGCTGTTCGTTGCGCAGTTCGTCGTGGGCGGCGGCGGGGAACTTCCGGTCACCGCGCAGGTTGCCCGTGCCGTAGGGGGACCGGGGCGGGGTCGCGGGCATGCCGAGAAAGGTTGCGCTCATCGGGCGGCCTCCGTCAGGACGTGCGGCGAGGTGCGGGTGGAGGAGAGGATCTGCGCCAGGTGCAGGGTGCGGGTGCCGGACGTGATCCGGGAGAGCCCGCCGCCGATGTGCATCAGACAGGACGAGTCGCCCGCGGTGCACACGGCCGCGCCGGTGGCGGTGACGTTGCGCGTCTTGTCCTGGAGCATCGCCGTCGAGGTCTCGGCGTTCTTCACGGCGAAGGTGCCGCCGAACCCGCAGCAGGCGTCCGCCTCGGGCAGCTCGGCCAGATCGATCGAGTCGACGGCCCGCAGCAGCCGCAGTGGCTTGTCACCGACGCGCAGCATGCGCAGCGAGTGGCAGGTGGGGTGGTACGTGACGCGGTGCGGGAAGTACGCGCCGACGTCGGTCACGTCCAGCACGTCGACGAGCAGCTCCGAGAGCTCGTACGTCTTCGCCTTGACGGTGGCGACGCCCGCGCGCAGGGTCGCGTCCCCGTAGCGCTCGGCGATGATCTCGTGCTGGTGGCGGACCGAGCCGGCACACGAGCCCGACGGCATGACGACGGCGTCGATGGAGGCGTCGCCGAACTGTTCGGCGAAGTTGCGCACCAGGGGCACGGGCTCGCGCTGGTAGCCGGTGTTGACGTGCATCTGGCCGCAGCAGGTCTGGCCCGGCGGGAACACCACGTCGTGGCCCAGGCGGGCCAGCAGCACCGCGGTGGATTTCACCGCCTCGGGGAAGAGCGTGTCTCCCAGACAGGTGGCGAAGAGTCCGATACGCATGGAGCCTCCCCGATCGCAAGTTGTGGTCCGACCATACTACCCTCCGTCCGATTTCGGCGGATGTACACGCACCCGGAGCGCCTGCCGGACGGGGTCGCCCCGACCCTGCCGGGCAGGATGCGTTCCGAGCCGGGCATCGCGACGTCGTCGCGGCGATGGCCAGGTTCGGCGGGCCGACCAGCTCGGCGGCCACTCCACCTCCTGGACGCTGCCGCGGCCGCACCGCACGGCCGCCGCGACACGGAAAGGGGCCGGTGCGTGGACCAGGTCCACGCACCGGCCCCACGCCGTGGGTGAGCGGGCGCTACTCGGTGGCGCCGGGCCGGTCCTCGTCGACCAGCGTGCCGTGGAAGCCGCGGATGTGCTGCTCGGCGAGGTCGGCGGCCTCGGCGCCGTGGCCGGTGCGCACCAGCCTCAGCATCTCGGTGTGCTGGCGGTTGAGATGGGCCTGGGTGGCCGGCCAGTCGTCCACGTCTTCGAGGGCCCTCAGGATGAGGGAGCGTACGGACTCACGCACCGCGGCGGTCAGCGTCGAGGTGAGCGCGTTGCCCGAACTGCTCGCCACCTTGACGTGGAACTCGGTGTCGAGCTCGTTGAATTCCTCCGGCTCGATCCCCTCGCGCGACATCCGGCGCACGATCTCGCCCGCCGCGTCCAGGTCCGTGCCGGAGGCGTGCGCCGCGGCGGCGGCGAAGCTGGCGCGCTCCAGGGCGACCCGGGCCTCCATCACATCGTGGAGGCTGTAGCTGCCCAGGGCGAAATGGAGCCGCAGCAGCCGCCCGAGGGCGTCGTCCGGATTGCGGACGATGCGGGCCCCGGAGTCGTGCCCCCGGCCGGGCTGCGCGACCAGCACCCCGATGGTCTCCAGCACCCGGAGCGCCTCACGCAACGCGGAACGGCTCACCCCGAAGACGGGGGCCAGTTCGCGTTCGGGCGGCAGCCGGTCACCGGCCCTGAGCTTCCCCGCGACGACCTGCTCCTCGATGCTCTGCAGCACGAGTTCATGGGTCCGGGCCTGCCGCACGGGCTGCCACTCGACAGGCATCCGCTACTCCCACTCCCCGTACCGGTCTGTACACATATCTCGACTATGTCACACATGCCATGTGGTCGGACCACAGAAGAATGAACCGCACACCGCCGAAAACGCGCTCAGTACGTGACCACGATGCGCCGGGCCCGCCCGTCCACCCGGATCCGGCCGCCGTACGGAATGATCACCTGCGGGTCGGTGTGCCCGAAGTCGACGTCGAAGACGGCCATCATCTCCGGGGCGTACTCCTCCAACACCCGCAGCACCGCCTGCCGTTGCTGCTCGCGGTACTGCTCACCGGCCGCGGCGTCGAGCGGCCGGTCGAAGGACCAGTTCTTGGCCCGGCCCATCAGCAGGGCGGGGAAGCGCCGCAGCAGGCCCCGCTCCCCCATGTTCCGCAGGATGCGGTACACCTCGTCGGCGCTCGGCAGTTCCTCGGACGTCTCCAGGAACAGCACCCGGCCCTCGTACGCGTCCGGCGGCAGGATCTCCCGGTCGGCCATCAGCAGCCAGGACAGGATCTCCAGGTTGCCGCCCCAGCCCGCGCCCTGGACCACCCGCCCGGGGTTGTGCCAGGTCCAGCCGCCGGCGGGGAGCAGCGTGGATTCGCTGTCGAAGGTACGCGGGTCCTCCCAGGGCCGGTCGAAGCTGCCGGTCTCCTTCGCCGGAGTCAGCTCGTGGTCGCCATGGGTGAAGAGCGCGGCCCGCAGGGACTCGGCCGTCATCGGGTGCAGCGCGCCGGGCCGCCCGAACTCGACCATCACCGAACCACCGTGGTAGCCGACGATGCCGAGGTTGTCGAGGAGCACCAGCAGGTTGACGCAGTCGCTGTAGCCGAAGAACGGTTTGGGGTGGGCACGCAGCAGTTCCCGGTCCAGATGGGGCAGTACGGTGATCTGATCGTCGCCGCCGATGCTGGAGATGACCGCCTTGATGTCCGGGTCGGCGAACGCCGCGTGGAGGTCGGCGGCCCGCTCCTGCGGGGTGGAGCCCATCTTCCGGGTGGACGGGTACTCCACCGGCTCCAGCCCGAAGTCCTCGCCAAGACGGCGCAGTCCCAGTTCGTACGGGAGCGGGAGGATGCCGGGAAGCCCGGACGACGGGGAGAGCACGGCGACGCGGTCGCCGGGGCGGGGCTTGGGCGGATAGTGGGATGGCGTCATCCCGTGAGCCTAATCAGGGCTGCTCGGGCTGTCCGCCGGATATTCCCCGGCCTGCTCCGGCCCACCGGCCGGGGTGCCCTGATGGAAGTACAAGCGCCAGCGCCCGCCGGTCCGCCGCCAGAGCGAACTGCGCCGGAACAGGCGGCCGTTGCGCTCGCTGACGTACGTCAGGTGGACCAGGCCGGGGGCGAGCAGCGTGCCGGACATCGCGGTGGCGACGCTCGGGCCGGTGTCGTCCTCGCCGGCGGCGGAAGTGACCGTCAGGATGGAAGTGCGGTCGTAGCGGCGGCCGGAGGCGCCGAATTCGGTGAACTCCGGGTCCAGAAGCGCGCGCACCGCTTCGGGTGATGCCCGTACCGCCGGTTCGAGCAGCCGCAGCTCGCCGCGCGTCGCGGCGCGTACGGCCTGCTCCTCCTCGTCGCTTCGCCTCATGCGCCCGACTGTACGGGCTGCCCCACGGCGAGCACCCGCACGCCGACCCAGTCGGCGTACGCCGAGGAGAAGTCGCCGGCACCCGCGCCGACGTCCAGCAGGGTCGCGCCCGGCGCGAGGTCCACCTCGGCCGCGACGGCCGCCCGCCAGGCGGTGAGCCCGTCGCGCGGGATCTCCCCGGCGAGGCGGTGACCCTCGGCGAAACGGCGGTCGGGAGCGGTCGCTTCCACGGGGCTCTCCCCCCAGCCGCGATCGGGCGGGCGGCGGGCGGCCGGCCCCGTCGCGCCTCGTCGGCGGATGCCGGCGAGCACCCCGCCAGTTGTCTGGGCCAAGCGGGGCTCGACATGGCACCTCGCCCGCTTCGGGCCGGATCGTCCCAGGGATCGGCGCACCCAGTTCATAGGATTCTCAGGCAACCCGGATACGGTGTGCGGCGTGACCCAGACGAGCCCGCCCGGCTGGCATCCAGACCCCGGGTATTCAGGATTTGGCCCCCGCCAGGAGCGCTGGTGGGACGGCACCCAGTGGACCGACCACCTGCGCGTGCCACCGGCGTCCGTACGCAGCCGCCGGCTACGCGTCGGCGCCGGCATCACCGCCGCCGTGGTGGTGCTCGCCGCCATCGGGGGCGGTGTCTATCTGCTGACGGACGACTCGGGCGGCAAGAGCGACACCACGGCCTCCGCGCCTTCCGACTCCCCCTCCCCCGGCCCCGACCGGCAGCGCGGCGGGCCCGGCGGCGGGAACGGCGAGGACGGCGACAGCGGCGGAAGCGGCGGCGGGCGCGAGACGCCGGAGCAGCCGCAGACCGAGGACGGCTTCGCGACGGACCTGGCCAGCGGCATCAGCATCCCGGTCCCCGACGGCTGGGAGGGCGAGTCGGGCATGGGCGCCGGGGTGACCACCGGTTCGTACGCCTGCCCCGGTGACACCGCCAAGAAGTGCGTGCGCGGCGGGGTGTTCTCCGTCCCGGCCCAGGCGCTCGAACTGACCACCAGGACCGCGAAGGCGACCGCCGAGAAGGACATCGAGGACAACGCCGAGCAGTCCTACGGCGGGAAGATCTACGGCGGCATCACCTCGCACCAGCAGTTGAAGTCCGAGGCGGTCACGGTGGCCGGCCAGCAGGGCTACCGGGTGCGGTGGAAGGTGGTGACGAAGAACGGCGACGACGGCTACGTCGAGTCGCTCGCCTTCCCCTCGCCGCTGTCCAAGGACATGCTGGTCGTCGTCCGCTCGGGGTTCGACATCAACACCAAGGCCCCGGAACTGTCCGTCCTGGACGACATCACCAAGGGCATCAAGGCGGCGTCGGGTGCGGGCTCGGACCGCGGCACCAACGCCTGACCCCGCGAAGGCCGGACCATACGTCCCGGGTTGCTGAGTACCCGGGACGTACGGTCTGAGTACGTCGTGCGGTCCCGCGTCACGGTCTGAGTACGTCAGCCGATCCCGGGGCGGGCCACGCGCGCTGAAATGGGGTCATGGCTCCCGACGCACAGCGCCCGCGCATGCGGCATGTCACCAGTGCCGGCACCACCCTGGCCCTCACACTCGCCCCGCTGGTGGTCGGCGTCCTGCTGGCGCGCACGATGGCCCTGGACCCGCACTCGCCCGTGAACGCCCTGATCACGCGGGGCGGCCGGGGCGCGGGTGTGTCGCCCGCCGAGTGGCGCGGCTGCGGCCGGAGCGCGATCCGCCGGTGCCGGGGCGTGTGGAAGCCCCTCACCCGGCGCGCCGGCCGTGCGCCGCGAGGCCGCGCCTGACGCACCGGGCCGCCTGCCGGTCGCGCCCGGTGCGGTACGGAACGGTCCCCGAACCGCTGCGGGGCGGTGACGGTGCGGCCCCGGCCGAAAAACCGGTTCCCCCGTGCGTACCCGACTCCCTAGACTCGCCGCACATCGCGCGCCGGCCCTCCGCCGCCGCGCCCGCCGTGACCGTTGAGGGGAGAGCGCCGTGCGCCACCGCACCGCCGCCGTCGTCCCCCCGTCGCGGTTCGAGGTGATCCTGGTGTCTCACGGGGTCCGGAGCCGGCTGCGCGGCCGGCCCCGGACCCCGTGACGAACGCCCGGGTCCCGCACCTCTTCTGACATCCCGTCGCTCATCCCCCGTTGTCGCGGGGGCGGCGGGCTCACGGACCGGACCCGCCCCCTCATGGGGCACCGCCTCGTCCGGGCATCGCGCCGTCTTCTTCCGGATCATCCCGAAAGGCCACCGGCCGTGCGTACCGAACAGCACCGTCCCCTCGAATCCGCGCTCGACACCGTCCGTAACCTGGGCATCCTCGCCCACGTCGACGCGGGCAAGACCACCGTCACCGAGCGCATCCTCTACACCACCGGCACCACTCACAAGCGCGGCGAGGTCCACGACGGGACGACCGTCACGGACTTCGACCCGCAGGAACGCGACCGGGGCATCACCATCTTCGCCGCGGCCGTCAGCTGTTCCTGGGCCGGTCACCGCATCAACCTCATCGACACTCCGGGGCACGTCGACTTCGCGGACGAGGTCGAACGTGCGCTGAGGGTGCTCGACGGGGCGATCGCGGTGTTCGACGCGGTCGCCGGGGTGGAGCCGCAGAGCGAGTCGGTGTGGCGCCAGGCCGACCGGCACGCCGTCCCGCGCATCGCCTTCGTCAACAAGCTCGACCGGGCGGGCGCCGACCTCGACACCGCGGTCGCCTCGATCCGGGAGCGGCTGCACACGGTCCCGCTCGTGGTCCAGCTGCCCATCGGCCGGGAGGACGGCTTCCGCGGGGTCGTGGACCTGCTGCGCATGCGCGCCCTGGTGTGGGCCGACGGCGGTGACACGTATGAGGAGACCGACGTGCCCGTCGGGCTGCGGGAGGAGGCCGGCCGGCGCCGGCGGCTGCTGGAGGAGGCGGTGGCGGAGCTGCACCCGGCCGCGCTGGAGGAGTTCTGCGCGGGGTCCGGCCTTGCGGAGCGGACGCTGGCCGGGGCGCTGCGGGATCTGACGCGGACCGGTGAGGGGGTCGTGGTGCTGTGCGGTTCGGCGTACCGCAACCGGGGCGTGGAACCGTTGCTGGAGGCGGTCGTTGCGTACCTGCCCTCCCCCGCGGACGTGCCGCCGGTACGGGGTACGTCCGGCGGGACGGAGCAGGAGCGGGCCGCCGATCCGGCGGAGCCGTTCGCCGCGCTGGCGTTCAAGGTGAACGCGACCGCGACCGGCCGGCTGACATATCTGCGCGTGTACTCGGGGACGGTCGGGAAGGGGGAAACGGTGCTGGACGCCGGCACGGGGCGCCGCGAACGCGTCGGCCGCATCCTGCGGGTCCAGGCGGACCGGCATGTCGATGTGGACACGGCGGTGGCCGGGGACATCGTCGCGGTCATCGGCCCCAGGACCGTCCGCCCGGGTGCCACCCTGTGCGCGCCCGGTGCCCCGCTGGTCCTCGAACCGCCCACGGTGGCCGACCCGGTCGTGTCCGTGGCGGTGGAGGCGCGGCGGAGCACGGACACGGAGCGGCTGATGGCGGCCCTGGTGCGGCTGGCCGACGAGGACCCGTCGCTGGCCGTGCGGTCGGACCCGGAGACCGGTCAGACCCTTCTGTCCGGCATGGGCGAGCTGCATCTGGAGGTGGCCGCGGAGAAGGTCCGCCGCGACCACGGCCTCGATGTGCGGGTCGGCCGGCCGCAGGTCGCCCACCGCGAGACGCTCGTGCGCGGGATCTCCGGGCTGGTCTACCGGCATGTCAAACAGGACGGCGGGGCCGGGCAGTTCGCGCACGTCGTCATCGACGTCGAACCGCTGGAGCCGACCGGCGGGGAGAGCGGCGAGGGGGAGGCGGAGTTCGCGTTCCGTTCGGCGGTCGTCGGCGGCCGGGTGCCGCAGGAGTACGTGCGGGCGGTCGAGGCAGGCTGCCGGGACGCCCTGGTGGAGGGCCCGCTCGGCGGGCATCCGGTGACCGGGGTGCGGGTGACGCTGACCGATGGCGCCACCCACTCCAAGGACTCCTCGGAGATGGCGTTCCGTACGGCAGGGAGGTTCGCGCTCCGGGAGGCCCTGCGCGCCAGTGCGATGGTGCTGCTGGAGCCGGTGGCCGAGGTCACGGTCACCGTGCCCGACGACGCCGTCGGCGGGGTGCTCGGTGACCTGGCCGCCCGGCGCGGCCGGGTGTCCGGGTCCACCGCGCGGGCCGGCGCCGCGGTGATCACCGCGACCGTGCCGCTGGCCGAGCTGTTCGGTTACGCGACCCGGCTGCGCGGCCGGACGCGGGGCCGGGGGACGTTCACCACCCGGGCGACGGGGTACGCCCCCGTGCCCGCGGCGGTCTCCGGCACCGCCTAGAGGCAGGTCCCGCCCGCGGGAGCGGGCGGGACCTGCCGTCCGTCAGGCGACCGGCACCGGGTAGGTCGGGTACTCGACCCCGGAGACGTACTGCACGACCCGGATGACCTGGCAGGAGTAGCCGAACTCGTTGTCGTACCAGAGGTAGAGGATCGCGTTGTCGCCGTCGACCTGGGTGGGGCCCGCGTCGACGATGGAGGCGTGGCGTGAGCCGATGAAGTCGCTCGACACCGCGTCGGGGGCGGTGGTGAAGTCGATCTGCCGCTTGAGCGGGGAGGTCAGCGACACGTCGCGGAGGTAGTCGAGCACCTCGGCGCGGTTGGTCTCGCGGCCGAGCTTCAGGCTGAGGATCGCGATGGAGACGTCCGGTACGGGGACCCGGATCGAACTGCCCGTGATCGTCGCCTCCAGGTCGGGCAGCGCCTTGGCGACGGCGGAGGCGGCGCCCGTCTCGGTGATGACCATGTTGAGCGGCGCGGAGCGGCCCCGGCGGTCGGAGCCGTGGTAATTGTCCAGCAGGTTCTGGTCGTTGGTGAACGAGTGGATGGTCTCCACATGGCCGCGCAGCACGCCGTACTCGTCCGCCATCGCCTTCAGCGGAGGCACGATCGCGTTGGTCGTGCAGGAGGCGCAGGAGATGATCTGCTCGTCCGGCTTGATCGTCTCGTGGTTGACGCCGTGGACGACGTTGAGGACGTCGCCCTTGCCCGGCGCGGTCAGGACGACCTTGGCGATGCCCGGCCGCAGGTGCTTCGAAAGCCCCTCGCGGTCACGCCACTTGCCGGTGTTGTCGATGAGGATCGCGTCGTTGACGCCGTAGGCCGTGTAGTCCACCGACGTCGGGTCGTCGGAGTAGATGACCTGGATCTCGTTGCCGTTGGCGATGATCCGGCTGTTGGCCTCGTCCACGGTGATCGTGCCCTGGAACTGGCCGTGGATGGAGTCCCGGCGCAGCAGCGAGGCGCGCTTGACGATGTCCTGGCCCGCACCCTTGCGGACGACGATGGCGCGCAGCCGCAGGCCGTTGCCGGAGCCGGCCTTCTCGATGAGCAGCCGGGCGAGGAGGCGGCCGATGCGGCCGAAGCCGTAGAGGACGACATCGCGCGGCTCGCGGCGCTCGACCCTGTCGGCTCCGGTGGCGCCGGCGACGGCCTCGGCGGTGAACTCCGCGGCGCTGAGGCCGCGGTCGTCCGCCTTGTACGTCGCGGCGAGCATGCCGATGTCGATCTGGGAGGGGCCGAGGTCCAGTGTGGTGAGGGCCTGCAGGAAGGGCAGGGTCTCGGTGACCGAGAGCTCGGCGCCGTCGATCTGCCGGGCGAATCGGTGGGTCTTGAGGATGCTCACCACCGACTTGTTCACCAGGGAGCGGCTGTGCAGGAGGACGGTGACGTCCCGCTCCCGGTGCAGCTTCCCGATGATCGGGATCATCGACTCCGCGATTTCCTCGCGGTTCTTCCAGTTGGTGAACGCGTCGTCATTGACAGTCACAGGTTTATCTTTCGAGCTAGGAGGCGCTCATATGGTAACCAGACCTTGTTCTGATCATCGAACCGGCCTCGCCTCCTGCGCTCACCCCGCTTCGGACCCCGCCTCCTCGACCCGCACCGGCCGTCCGGTACGCCGGGAGCGGTCGGCGGCCTCGGCGATCAGCAGCGCGGCCAGGGCGTCGGCCCCGGTGCACGGGCTGGGCCGCAGACCGGCGGCCACCTCGGTGAACGCGGTCAGTTCGGCGACGTACGCCGTACGGAAGCGGCTGAGGAAACCGTCGTGCCGGCCGGATCCCGGCGTGGGTCCGCCGGCCGTGGTCCGCAGCGGGGTGCGGGCATCGAAGCCGGTGGCCAGGGTGCCCAGGGAGCCGGCGACCTCCATGCGCACGTCGTAGCCGGCGCCGTTGTAGCGGGTGGCGGTGCAGCTGACCAGCGTCCCGTCGTCCAGGGTGAGGACGGCGACGGCGGTGTCCACGTCGTCCGCCGCGGCGAAGGAGGCGTCGCCCCGGTTGGCACCGGTGGCGCTGACCTCGACGACCTCCCGGCCGGTCACCCAGCGCACGATGTCGAAGTCGTGCACGGCGCAGTCCCGGAAGATCCCGCCGGACAGCCGCAGATAGCCGGCGGACGGCGGGGCGGGGTCGGCGGTACAGGCCCGTACGATGTGCAGCCGGCCCAGCTCCCCGGCGGCGACGGCGTCCCGCAGGGCGGTGTACCCGGCATCGAAACGGCGCTGGAAGCCGACCTGGAGCGGCACGCCGGAGACGGCGAGGTCGGCCAGCAGGACGCGGGTCCCGGCGAGGGTGGCGGCGATCGGCTTCTCGCAGAAGACGGGCACCCCGGCAAAAGCGGCGGCGCGCACGAGGTCGGCGTGGGCAGCGGTGGGGGCAGCGATCACGACACCGTCGAGGCCCGAGGCGAGCATCGCGTCGAGGTCCCCGGCGTGCTCGGCGCCGAGTTTTCCGGCGAGTTCGCGGGCCTGCTGCTCGACGGCGTCATGGAGGACGAGGCGGTCGACGGCCGGCAGCGCGGTCAGGGTCTCGGCATGGAACGCGCCGATGCGGCCGGTTCCGATGAGTCCGATGCGCATGCGTGAGTGCCTCCGGTTCGGGAAGAGGGCCGGGTGGCTGCCGCCCCTGACGTGCATCGTCTTTGTATCCTCGCCGCGCACGGAGAGTCAAGATTTTGTACTGACATATATACGTACAGAGCTTGAGTCGAACATGCGGCATACTGAGCGGGTGGCACAACCTTCCGAGGAGTCCGGCATGGAGCCGATCACCAGGCTGATCAGCATCGACCGAAGCAGCCCGGTGCCGCTGTACTTCCAGTTCGCGCAGCAGCTCCAACGCCTCATCGAGGACGGCACGCTGGCGCCGGGCGCCCGCCTGGAGAACGAGATCTCCCTCGCGGACCGGTTCGGCCTCTCCCGCCCGACGATGCGTCAGGCGATGCAGCACCTGGTGGACAAGGGGCTGCTGGCCCGCAAGCGCGGCGTGGGGACCCAGGTCGTCAACAGCCGGGTGCGTCGGCCGGTCGAGCTGACCAGCCTCTTCGAGGACCTGCTGCGCGAGAACCGCCGGCCGCGCAGCGAGGTCCTCTCCCTGCGGACCGCGCCCGCCGCCGGCCGGGTGGCCGCGGCCCTCCGGGTCGAACCCGGGACGGACACCGTGGCGCTGCGCAGGCTGCGGTACGCGGACGACGAACCGATCGCGCTCATGGAGAACCACCTGCCGGCGGATCTGCTGGACCTCACCGAGGAGAACCTGGCCGAGCGCGGGCTCTACGCCCTGTTCCGGCAGGCCGGCATCGCGCTGCGCTCCGCCGAGCAGACCATCGGGGCGCGCAGGGCCACGGCGGCGGAGTCCCGTCTGCTGACGGAGTCGCGCGGCGGCACCCTGCTCACCATGGAGCGCACGGCCCTGGACGACGGTGGCCGGCCAGTGGAATTCGGCTCCCACCTCTACCGGGCGTCCCGGTACTCCTTCGAGATGACGCTGACCGCTTCCTGAGCCGGGCGCGGACTTGGGACCGGCACGGGACAGCGGAGCCCGCACGCCTGTTTACATCGATGTACATGCGGCTCTACTGTTTCGCCGTCAGCAGCGGCAACCCCCACGCCTCCGTGCCCCGAGGAAGGAAGCCTGTGCTCTCCTTGCGCCGACCACCCCGCCCCGCACCCCACCCCTCCCCCACGACGACGGGCCGGCTCACCCGCTGGACGGCACGTGCCGTGGCGCCCGTCCTGGCCGCGCTGCTGGGCCTGTCGCTCACACCGGCCTCCGCCGCACCCGCGCCCGCACCCGCGTCCCCCGCCACGTCCGCCGCCACCGTCCGGGCCAACGGCACTCCCCTGGGCAGCGGGACCGGCCTCTACCCCCGTGCCATCCGGCTCGAACACAGCGGCGCCGCCAACGGCCGGGTACTCGCGAGCGTCGTGACCTTCGACGGCGGCAACGGCGTCGGCGCCATCCACGAGAGCACCGACGCCGGAGCCACCTTCCAGCGGGTGGGCAGCGTCACCGACCCGGAGTCGGCCGGCGGGCAGGGCCTGTGCTGCTCCACCCTGTTCGAACTGCCCCGGCAGGTGGGCGCCCTGCCGCCCGGCACACTTCTGTGGGCGGCCTCCTCCGGGCAGGACGAGACGGACCGGCGGATGGCCCTGCGCGTCTGGCGGAGCGACGACGTGGGCCGCACCTGGTCCTACCTCTCCACCTGCGCCACGGCGAACGGAACGGGCGGGCTGTGGGAGCCGGAGTTCTCGGTGGCCGCCGACGGGGCGCTCGTCTGCCACTACGCCGACGAGACCGACCCGGCGCACAACCAGAAGCTCGCCGCCGCCCGCAGCTACGACGGAGTCACCTGGCAGGACCGGCGCGACACGGTCGCCAGTGGCTGGGAGCCGGACCGGCCGGGCATGCCCATGGTGCGCCGGCTGCCGAACGGCACGTACGTCATGAGCTACGAGATCTGCAACCCGGGCGGCCAGTACCAGTGCGTCGTGCACTACCGGACCTCCCCGGACGGCTGGGACTGGGGCGATCCCACCTCACTCGGGTTCCGTCCGGAGACCGTGGACGGCAAGTACTTCCGCGCCGCGCCCACCCTCGCCTGGGCCCCCGCACCGGACGGCGGGCCGAACGGCCGGCTCCTGTTGACCGGCCAGCAGCTCCTCAACCGCGACGGCACGCCCGCCGCCGACAGCGGGCGCACGATCCTGGCCAACACCGAGAACGGCACCGGGCCCTGGTACGAGATCGAGGCCCCGGTGCGGGTCGAGGCCCCGACCGCGACCTACTGCCCGAACTACAGCTCCCCGCTCCTGCCGTCGGCGGACGGCCGGACCGTCCTGGAGATCGCGACGGACTGGGACGGCGATGTCTGCCGCCCGTACGTGGCCACGGGACCGGTCACCGGCAGCGGTGACGCGGCCGGTGTCGTGGACGCGGCGCGCTACCGGCTGGTGAACGCCAACAGCGGCCACTGCCTGGACGTGGCGGCCGACTCGCGGGACGCGGGCGGCAACGTACAGCAGTGGACCTGCAACGGCCTCGGTCCGCAGGAGTGGACACTGCGGGCGCGCGGCGGCGGGGACTTCACGCTCACCGGAGTCAACAGCGGCCACTGCGTGGATGTGGAGAACGGCTCCGCCGCCCCCGGCGCCAACGTCCGGCAGTGGTACTGCAACGCCCAGCCGGCCCAGGACTGGCGGCTGGAGAACGCGGGGCGGGGCTACTACCGCCTGGTGGTGGAGTCCTCGGGGCAGTGCCTGGACGTCTCCGAGGGCTCCCGTACCGCGGGCGCCAACGTACAGCAGTGGACCTGCAACGGCGGGCAGCCGCAGCTCTGGCGGCTCGAACGGGTCTGACGCACCACACGGGTGCCCGCCCCGGCAGGAGCGGGCACCCGTCGGCCTTCCCCCTCAGCCGGCGTCCGGTTCCTCGATCGCGGCGGGCCGCAGCTGGGCCTCCCGGATGCGGGCGACGTCCAGCTTGGTGCCCCGGTCGAAGCGGTAGACGCCGTTCTGCTCCTGGAAGACGTCGGTGAGCTGGGTGTAGCAGTAGCCGAACATGTCCGGATCCTGGAGCAGCGCACCGGTCAGACCGGCGAAGCGCTCATGGAACTCGTCCTCGGTGCGCACCCGGTCGCCGTACCCCCAGGAGAGCGTGCGGTCGCTGCCGGACTGCTCGGCGGCGGCCTCCGGGTCCCACCAGATCCCGCCGAACTCGCTGACGAAGTAGGGCTGTCCCCGGTACGGCTGGGAGTAGGCGGCGCCGTTCTCGTGGGCGTTGACGAAGGGCTCCCCGCCGGCGAGTCCGGAGACCAGCTGCCGGAAGGCCGCCGGGTCCTGCTCGTAGGAGTGGGAGTCGTAGATGTCGGTCTCCAGGACCCGGTGGGAGTAGCCGGAGGCGTCGATCACCGGCCGGGAGGTGTCCATGGCCTTGG
The DNA here is from genome assembly GCF_000373645.1 of Streptomyces sp. ATexAB-D23. GTDB lineage: Bacteria > Actinomycetota > Actinomycetes > Streptomycetales > Streptomycetaceae > Streptomyces > Streptomyces castrisilvae. The sequence continues at coordinate 123,826 of NZ_KB892013.1, forward strand.
TGGCGAGGAACATCGCCCGGGTCACATCGTCGAGCTGGGTGATCCGGTCGTGGAGCTTCTGGTACGTCTCGTTCAGCGGGCACCAGCCGATGATCGAGGGGTGGGAGTAGTCGCGTTCCACGGCTTCGAGCCACTGGGCGACGAAGGAGGCGTCGGGCCGCTGGTTGTCGCCGGAGGACCCTCCGACCTCGCAGCCCCAGTCGCCGAACTCGCCCCAGACCAGGTAGCCGAGACGGTCCGCGTGGTAGAGGAAGCGCTCCTCGAACACCTTCTGGTGGAGCCGGGCCCCGTTGAAGCCGGCCTCCATGGCCAGTTCGATGTCACGGACCAGGGCCTCGTCGGTGGGGGCGGTCATCAGGCCGTCCCGGTACCAGCCCTGGTCGAGGACGAGGCGCTGGAAGCGCGGGCGGCCGTTGAGGAGCACCGCCCTGCCCCGGATACCGACGGCACGCAGGCCCGCGTAGCTCTCGACGGTGTCGGCCACCTGGCCGTCCGCGTCGAGGAGTTCGAGCCGCAGCCCGTACAGGAACGGGTCCTCGGGGCTCCACTCGCGGCGCCGGTCCTGCGGGAGGGACAGGTGCAGGCGGGGCGCGAGGTCGAGGTCGGCGCGGCCCACGGCGCGGCAGACCTCGCCCGCGTCGTCGCTGAGGACGGCGCGCACGCGCTGGCCCGCCCGGCCGGCGGACAGGGGCAGTTCGAGGGAGAAGGCGCCGCCGGCCAGGTCGGGGGTGATGCGGGGGCGGCGCAGATGGGTCTCGGGGACCGGCTCGGCCCAGACGGTCTGCCAGATGCCGGTCGTACGGGTGTAGTTGCAGTCGTGGTTGGCGTACTGGACGGCCTGTTTGCCGCGGGCCTGCGGTCCGGCCTTCGGATCGCGGGCCCGTACGGTGATCTCCACCTCGCGGCCGGCCGGGGCGAGGTCGCCGAGGTCGGCGGTGAAGGGGGTGAACCCGCCCCGGTGGCGTACGACTTCGGTGCCGTCCACCCAGACGGTGGTGTCGTGGTCGACGGCGCCGAAGTGCAGCAGCACCCGGCGGCCGGCCCACTCGGCGGGCGGGGTGAACCGGCGCCGGTACCAGACGGCTTCCAGGAAGTCGGTGTCGCCGACGCCGGACAGTTCGGACTCCGGGGCGAAGGGTACGAGGATCTCGCCGGTCAGGTCGCGGCCGAGCAGACCCCGTTCGAGGCCGCTGTCCCCCTGGTCGGTCTCGAACTGCCAGGTCCCGTTGAGGTTGAGCCAGTCGCGGCGCACGAACTGCGGCCGCGGGTACTCCGGACGGGGGACGGAGGGGGTGTGCACAGGTACTCCAGTGGATCGTGGTGGCGGCCGGCCGGGAGGCCGGCGCCGGGGCAGGGACGAGTCGGTGGGGTCAGCCGCCGCCGAGGCCGGTGGTGGCCACGGAGTTGACGATGCGCCGCTGGAAGAGGAGGAACATCACGATCAGCGGGAGCGCGGCCAGCAGGGCGGACGCCATGGACTGGGCGTACTGGATGCCGTAGGCGTCCTTGACGGTGGCGAGGCCGACCGGGAGCGTCATGAGGTCCGGGTCGTTGGTGACGACGAAGGGCCACATGAAGTTGTTCCACGCCCCGATGAAGACGAAGATCGCGACGGCGGCGACGATCGGGCGGGACAGCGGGAGCACGATCGAGCGGAAGACCCGCAGTTCGGAGGCGCCGTCGATACGGGCGGCGTCCTCCAGTTCGCGGGGTATCCCGTCGAAGAAGCGCTTCAGGATGAAGACCATCATCGGGGCCACCACCTGCGGCAGGATGACCGCCGCGTAGGTGTCGACCAGGTGGAACACCGTCATCTGCTCGAAGAGCGGCACGATCAGCAGCTGCGGCGGGACCATGATCGCGGCGACGGTGACGGCGAGGAGGGCGCGGCGCCCGCGGAAGGTGCCGCGCGAGAACCCGTACGCGGCGAGCGTCGAGACGGCCGTGGTCAGCACGGTGACCAGGACGGCTATGAGCACGCTGTTGAAGGCCCAGGTGGGGACGTTCCCGCGGTCCAGGATCTGCCGGTAGGCGGAGAACGTGAAGGCGCCCTTGAACGGCGAAAGGCCCGACTTCATCACGTCCTGCTCGCTCTGCAGCGAGGTGGCGACCGCCCACAGGAAGGGCAGCAGCCAGGCGACGGCGAGGACGCTCAGCGCGGTCCCGGCGAGGACCCGGGGCAGTCGTCCGTGGCCGAGCAGCAGGGGCGATCCGGACTCCTCGCGGCGTGGCCGGCGCGGCCGGCGCGCGGGGGTGGAGATGGCGGACACGGTCAGCCCTCCTGGCGGAAGAGGCGGAGTTGCACGACGGAGACGACGATGACGATGGCGAAGAAGATGTAGCTGACCGCCGAGGCGTAGCCCAGCCGGTATCCGGTGAACCCGACGTCGTAGACGTACTCCAGGATCGGGCGGGTGGAGCCGTTGGGGCCGCCCTTGGTGAGGATGTAGATCTGGTCGAACACCTTGAGCGAGGCGAGCACTTGGAGCATGGCGACCAGGACGGTGGTGTGGCGCAGCTGCGGCAGGGTGACGGACCACAGCCGCCGCCAGGCGCCCGCGCCGTCGAGCGCGGCGGCCTCGTCGTAGGTGGCGGGCAGGGATTGCAGGGCCGCGAGGTAGAGCAGGAAGTTGAAGCCGACCGTCCACCAGACGGTGAGGGCGGCGACGGACCACATCGCCACCGATTCGTCGGAGAGCCAGCCGACGGGCTCCATGCCCAGCGAGGTCAGCAGCTGGTTGCCGAGGCCGATGTCGGGCTGGTAGAGCCACGTCCAGATGAGCGTGACCACCGTGACCGGCAGCAGGTACGGGGCGAAGTAGGCCAGCCGCCAGACCCATTGGCCGGCGAGTCCGCTGTGCACCAGCAGCGCCATGGCCAGGGCGACCAGGACGAGGGGTACGCAGGAGATGACGGTGAAGAAGACGGTGTTGCCGAGGCTGCTCCAGACGTCCGGGTCGCCGAACGCCTCGGTGTAGTTGGCGAAGCCGATGAACTCGGTGTCGCGCAGGCTGAGGGAGGCGTCGGTGAGGCTCATCCAGAGGCCCTGGACGACGGGCCAGACCAGGAAGAGCGCGAAGAGGACCAGGAAGGGCAGGACGAACAGCCCGCCGCCCCGGGTCAGGGAGCGGCGGCGCCGGGGCGCGGCCGGTGCGGTGGAGGGGGGCTGCTGCGGGGGCGCCGCGGTTCCGGCGGGCGCGGTGGTGGACACGATGCGGCTCCTTCGGCTGTCGTCAGGCGACCGGATTGGGCCGGCGCAGCAGGGTGTCCGCCTCACGGACCATCTGCCGTACCGCCTTCTCGGCGGAGATGTTGCCCAGCAGCGCCGACTGGAGCGGCTGGCACATGCGGTTCTGGAAGTTGCCGCCGGCTCCGGCGAACCAGTTCGGCGGGTCGAGCACGGCGATCTCGCCCGCGGCCGCGTAGGACGACTGGGGGTCGAGCTTCGCGTACTCGGGGCCGGCCTGGACCGGCAGGTAGGCCGGGATGTGGCCCGCGCTCGCCCAGGTCAGGCTCTGTTTGACGATCTCGGCGATGTAGCGGTGGGCCTCGCGGCGCCGGGCGGGGTCGGGGTGGTCCTGGTGCGGCAGCACGAAGCTGTGCGAGTCGGCGTAGACGGCCGGCCGCTCGAAGACCTGCGGGAAGGGGGCCGCGCCCAGGTGCTCGATACCGGACTTCCGGAACGTCGGCAGCTCCCACTCCCCTGCCATGATCATGCCGCCGCGGCCGTCCATGAAGGCGGCCATCGCCCCGTTGTAGTCGAGGTTGTTGGGGTTGGTTCGGCCGTCGAAGAGCTGCTTCATGAAGGTCACGGCCTTCACGGCGGCATCGATGTCGATCTTCGGCGGGCCGCCGTCGGGCAGGGTGAAGGAGGCGCCGGTCTGTGCGTACAGGGCGGCGAACTGGCGCCAGCTCTGGGCGGTGTCGGTGACGTGTCCGAACAGGACACCGGACTTGCCGGTGACCTCGGCGAGCTTCTTCCCGGCGTCCAGGAACGCTTCGGGCGAGCCCATCGGCGCCAGGTGGCCCGACGGGTCGAGCAGGCCGGCCTCGTCGGCGGCGTCCTTGTCGTAGAAAACGATGAAGGGGTGCACGTCCAGCGGGATCGCGTAGACCGTGTCCCGGTGCCGGGCGCGCTTCCACACGGCGGGGGCGAAGTCCTTCTCGCCCACGCCGAATTCGGCGAGGAGGTCCAGGTCGAGCGGGTCGAGCAGACCGCCGGGGGCGTATCCGGCCAGCCGTGACAGATGCAGCACTGCGACGTCCGAGGCCCGGCCGCCGGCCGCCGACATGGCGAGTTTCGTGTAGTACGACGGGCCCCAGTCCAGGATCGTCCGGTCCACGTCGAATCCTTCGGCACCCCGCGAGACGGCCGCGATCATCTCGTCCATCAGCATGCCGTCGCCGCCCTGGAAGAGGTCCCAGACCTTCAGCGCGGAGGCCTCGCCCGCGCGGGCCGGCGAGGCGCAGCCGGTCAGCGGGCCCGCCGCAAGCAGAGCGGCGGCTCCGGCCGTCCCGTAACGCAGCAGCCCGCGGCGGCCGATGCCGGGCGGCCGGTCGGGGTCCAAGGCGCCGGGCAGCCCGCGGGCGGGAGGTGCAGAGTTCATCACTGACCTTTCGACGGCCGGACGACGTGCCCGGCCGACGGCAGGCGCCATCGGCACGGCAGCCGTCGGCCGCCCGTGCACATCGGGGTGATCCGCGCCGGTCTCCCGGTGCGGTGACCCTGTTTTTACATCGATGTACATTGGCTGTAAAGAGCTGGGTCATCTCCTGTGCGGATGGGTTACCCGTCCGTCGCTCCCCAGTGGCCCCCGGTCCGCCGGAGGGCACCACATAGACTCGGCGCGGACCGGATGCGGGAGGGTTGCGGGTGGCACGACCGAGGATCAAGGACGTCGCACGACATGCGGGGGTGTCGGAGAAGACGGTCTCCAATGTGCTCAACGACTACGTGCACGTGTCCGACCGGACGCGGCGGGTGGTGCAGGAGGCCATCGACCACCTCGGCTACCGGATCAACCTCGCCGGCCGTCATCTGCGCAGCGGACGCACCGGAATCATCGCCCTGGTGGTGCCGGAACTCGACGTCCCGTACTTCGCCGAGCTGGCCCGCCATGTCGTCCGGGAGGCCGAAAAGCGCTCCCTGACCGTGCTGATCCACCAGTCCGGCGGCGACCGGGAACGGGAGCGGGCGGCGCTGGCCGGCTTCGGCTCGGACTTCGTGGACGGCGTCATCCTCAGCCCGCTCGCCCTCGCGCCGGAGGACCTGCGCGCCCACACCGGGCCTCCGCCGACCGTCCTGCTCGGCGAGCTGCTCAACGAGGGCGCGGACCATGTGGCGATCGACAACGAACGCGCGGCCCGCGAGGCCACCGAGCACCTGCTCGCCCTGGGCCGCCGGCACATCCTCACCGTCGGTGGCCGGGACGACGGCCACGTCGGCACCGCCCAGGCCCGCACCCGCGGCTTCCGCCTCGCACTGGCCGGGGCGGGCGTCGCGTACGACCCGGCGTCCCTGCTGCCGGTGGCGGCGTTCCACATGAGCGACGGGGCCGAGGCGGTGCGCCGGGTGCTGGCCGAAGGGGTCCGGCCGGACGCCCTGCTCTGCCTCAACGACCAGCTGGCGCTCGGCGCGTTGCGCGCGCTGCACGGTTACGGGGCGCGGGTGCCCGAGGACGTCGCGGTGATCGGCTTCGACGATGTGGAGGGCGGCCGCTTCAGCGTGCCGTCCCTGAGCACGGTCGCCCCGGACAAGGAGGCGGTGGCCCGGGTCGCGGTGGACCTGCTCCTGCGCCGCGTCGACGAGGCAACCCGCCCGGACGACGCCGTCCCGCCCTCCGCGGTGTGCCCGCAGGACCGTGTCGTGGCGCACCGGCTGGTGCTGCGGGAGAGCACGGAGGGGGAGACGGGGGGTGGCGGCAGGTGGTGAGCGCCGGGGGCGGGCCAGGGTCTGTCCGGCGGATCTTCGTGGATCAGCCCGTGGCGTCTGACGACAGTTCTGGGGGAGGCTGCCCGGTCGTTGTCCGCGCCGGCGGCCGTCCGGCGCGGCGGGTGAGATGACGCTCAGCCGTTCTGCGGGAAGCCGAGGTCGAGGCCGCCGTGACTGGGGTCGGCCCAGCGGGAGGTGACGACCTTCCCGCGGGTGAAGAAGTGCACCCCCTCGCTGCCGTGCGCGTGGGTGTCCCCGAACAGGCTGTTCTTCCAGCCGCCGAAGGAGAAGTACGAGACGGGCACGGGGATCGGGACGTTGATGCCGACCATGCCCACCTCGGCCTCGTTCTGGAACCGCCGGGCCGCTCCGCCGTCGTTGGTGTAGATCGCCGTGCCGTTGCCGTACGGGTTGGCGTTGATGAGCGCCAGGCCCTCGTCGTAGGACCGCACGCGCACCACGCTGAGCACGGGGCCGAAGATCTCGTCGGTGTAGACCGGCATCCCGGCACCGACGTGGTCGAAGAGGGTCGGGGCCAGGAAGAAGCCGTCCCCTTCGGCGTCGAACGCGCCGTCGCGGCCGTCCACGAGGAGGGCCGCGCCGGCCTTGACGCCGGCGTCGAGGTAGGAGGCGACCTTGTCCCGGTGCTCCCGGGTGACCAGGGGGCCCATGTCGCAGCCGCGGGTGCCGTCGCCGGTGCGCAGCCGGCGCATCCGTTCGACGATCCTGGCCACGAGTGCGTCGGCGACCGGCTCCACGGCGACGAGCACGGAGATCGCCATGCACCGCTCTCCGGCCGAACCGAATCCCGCGTTGACGGCGGCGTCCGCGGCGAGATCGAGGTCGGCGTCGGGCAGCACCAGCATGTGGTTCTTCGCGCCGCCCAGGGCCTGTACGCGCTTGCCGTGGGCGGTCGCCGTCTCGTAGACGTACTTCGCGATGGGCGTCGAGCCAACGAACGAGACGGCCTTGACGTCGTCGTGGTGGAGCAGCGCGTCCACGGCCTCCTTGTCGCCGTTGACGACCTGGAGCACGCCGTCGGGCAGGCCGGCCTCCGTCCACAGGGCGGCCAGGGCCAGGGCGGCGCTGGGGTCCTTCTCGCTGGGCTTGAGCACCACCGCGTTGCCGCAGGCCAGCGCGATGGGGACGAACCACATCGGCACCATGGCCGGGAAGTTGAACGGCGAGATGACCGCGACGACGCCGAGGCTCTGCCGCACGGAGTGGACGTCCAGCCGTGTCGAGGCGTTCTCTGAGTAGTCCCCCTTGAGCAGGTGCGGAATGCCGCAGGCGAACTCGGCGACCTCAAGGCCCCGGGTGACCTCGCCGAGGGCGTCGGACAGCACCTTTCCGTGCTCGGCGGTGATCAGCGAGGCGATCTCCTCCTTGCGTGCGTTGAGCAGTTCACGGAAGGTGAAGAGCACCCGCACCCGCTTGGCGAGGGACTGCGCGCGCCAGTCCCGCCAGGCCGCCTCCGCCGAGGCGACGGCGGAGGCGACGAGTTCGGCCGAGGCGAGGTCCACCGTCGCGGTCCGCTCCCCGGTGGCGGGGTTGTGGACCGGGCTGGTGCGGCCGGCCGGCCCGTCCCAGGGACGGCCGTCGATGAAATGGGTGATGCGTGTCGGCACGCTCACGGCGGGCTCCTTCTGCGAGGTGGTCAAGGCTGCTTCCTGCGGTGCGGGGCGGGTGTGCCGTCCTGGTCCTGTCCGGCCGGGGCGAGCAACGGCCGCTGGGCCTCTTTGTGTCCGGCGTAGGAGGTGTGGGCGGCCCGCGTGGTGTCGAGCCGGGAGACCTCGCTGACCGGGACGTCCCACCAGCTGTCGCTCTCGGGGGCGGAGATGTGCGGATCGGTCTCGACATGGATGACGAAGGGGCCGCCGTCGGCCGGCCATGCCTTGGCCTGCGCGATGGCGGTCTCCAGGTCGCCTCGGGAGCGCACCTCGACGACGTGGGCGCCGAGACTGCGGGCGTTGGCGGCGAGGTCGGTCGGCAGGTTCGGGCCGTCCAGGCGTCCGCCGGCGGAGCGGTAGCGGTAACGGGTGCCGAACCGCTGGGAGCCGAGCGTTTGCGACAGCGAGCCGATCGAGTGGAAACCATTGTTCTGGACGACTACGACGACGACCTTGATCCGCTCCTGGACGGCCGTGGCCAGTTCGGTCGGCATCATGAGGTAGCCGCCGTCCCCGACCAGGGCGAAGACGTCCCTGGTGTCGTCGGCGAGCCGGATGCCGAGCGAGGCGGGGATCTCGTAGCCCATGCAGGAGTAGCCGTACTCGACGTGGTAGGCCCTGCGGTCGCGGACGCGCCACAGCTTGTGCAGGTCGCCGGGGATGGAACCGGCCGCGCACAGGACGACGTCGCGGGGGTCGCTGAGTTCGTTGACCCGGCCGAGCACGGTCGCCTGGGTGAGGACTCCGTCGGCGAGCCGGCCGGTCACCTCCGGGGGTGGGTTGTAGGCGGCCTCGACCCGCTCGTTCCAGCTGTGCCACAGCTCGCTCTGCCGCTCCTCGTAGGCGGCGTCGACGCGGTGGCCGTGCAGCGCGGCGGTGAGTGCGGTGAGCGCCTCACGGGCGTCGGCCACGACCGGGAGACCGGCGTGTTTGCCCGCGTCGAAGCCGGCGATGTTGATGTTGACGAAGCGGACTCCCGCGTCCTGGAAGGCGGTCCGCGACGCGGTGGTGAAGTCGGTCCAGCGCGTGCCGACGCCGATGACGACGTCGGCGTCCCGGGCGAGGGCGTTCGCCGCGGTCGTACCGGTGGAGCCGATGCCTCCCATCTGCCGCGGGTGCCCGTGGGGCAGCGAGCCCTTGCCGCCCTGCGTCTCGGCGACCGGGATGCCGGACGCCTCGGCGAACGCGGTCAGCGCCGCCTCCGCGCCGGAGTGGTGCACGCCTCCCCCGGCGACGATCAGCGGGCGCCGGGCCCGGCGTACGAGACCGGCGGCGGCCTGGACTCGGGCGGGTTCGGCCGGCGGTCTGGCGATGTGCCAGGTGCGGGCGTGGAACAGCTCGGCGGGCCAGTCGTACGCCTCGGCCTGGACGTCCTGCGGCAGGGCGATGGTCACCGCGCCGGTATCCGCGGGATCGGTGAGCACCCGCATGGCCCCCAGGAGTGCCGAGGGGAGCTGTTCGGGGCGGACGACCCGGTCGAAGAACCGCGACAGCGGCCGGAAGGCGTCGTTGACTGTGATGTCCGCGGCGCAGGGGTGTTCGAGTTCCTGGAGTACGGGTGCGCTGGGGCGGGTGGCGAAGGTGTCGGAGGGCAGCAGCAGCACCGGGAGCCGGTTGATGGTGGCCAGTGCCGCGCCGGTGAGCATGTTCGTGGAGCCGGGGCCGACCGACGCGGTGCAGGCCCAGGTCCGCAGGCGGTCCTCCTGGCGGGCGTAGGCGACGGCGGTGTGGACCATGGCCTGCTCGTTGCGGGCCAGGATGTAGGGGAGGTCGGGGTGGCCGTCCGCTTCGTGTTCGTGCTCCAGGAGCGCCTGGCCGATGCCCGCGACGTTGCCGTGGCCGAAGATGCCGAGGACGCCCGCGAAGAGCCGCCTGCGCTGCCCGTCGCGCTCGGACCACTGGGCGGCGAGGAACCTGACGGTCGCCTGCGACACCGTGAGCCGGACGGTCGCGGACTGTGCGGTGTTCATGCGGCGCCTCCTGGGGTGCGGGACGTGGGCCGGGCGTCGAAGGGCAGGTGCGGCCAGGTCTCGCGGACCCAGGCGTGGGCGGGGTCGTCGCTGATGAGCCAGGCACGCCCGGGGCCGGGGCCGGCCATGACGTTCAGGTAGTACAGATGGGCGTCGGGTGCGGCCATCGCCGGTCCGTGCCAGCCGTGGGGCACCAGGACGACGTCGCCGGTGCGTACTTCGGCCAGTACGTCGATGGGCCGGCCCGTGTCCGAGGTGTAGACGCGCTGGTAGCCGACGGGATCGGTGCAGCGGGGATCGGTGGGCCGGGTCTCGAAGTAGTAGATCTCCTCCAGTTCGCTCTCCTCGCCCGGCCGTGCGGTGTCGTGCTTGTGAGGCGGCCACGAACCCCAGTTGCCGGCCGGTGTGATGACCTCGCACGCGATGATCGCGTCGGCGGCGAGCACCTCGGGGGTGCCGAAGTTGCGTACCTGCCGGGAGGCCGAGCCGGACCCGCGCCGTTCGACCGGGACCTCGGCCGCAGCCAGGTGCCGGAAGGCGTGGCCGCCGGGCGAGCCCGGCCCGGTGCCTCCCGTCACCCGGGCTCCCGCCACCGCGATACGGGCCGGCCCCGACGAGGCCCGCAGGGTGATCCGGGACCGTGCGGGCACGTAGGCGGTATCGGTGGGTCCGGCGAACACGTCGGGCCGGCCGGTGAGTTCCGCCCGGTGCGGGCGTGCGTCGGCCGTCACCGCGGTGACGTGCGCGCCGCCCGACAGCGGGACGACGAGGTGCTCCCAGTCCTCCGCGTCCAGCACCCGGCTCTCACCGGCGGCCAGGGTCGTCACACGGAGGCTGGTGTGCTGCCAGTCCTGGCCGGTGGCGACGACTGCGGTCTGCCATCCGTCGGCCGCCGCCGTGCCCAGGGGGCGTACCCACCGCGTGTTGTCGCTCATGCGGTGCTCCCGTGGACGATGCCGGCCGCGATGTCGACGGCGCCGGCGACATCGCCGTCCGGCGGGTAGAGCAGGGCGCGCCCGACGACCAGTCCCCGCGCCGCCGGGAGCGACATCGCGGTCGCCCAGGACGCGTAGGTGTCGTGCGGGTCGCCCTGCGGATCACCGCCGAGCAGCAGGGTGGGCAGGGTCGTCGCGTCCAGGACGCGCTCCAGTTCGTCGACGACCGGCAGCTTCAGCCAGGTGAAGGCGCTGCTCGCGCCGAGTCCGCTCGCGATGTGGATCGACCTCATGACGCTGTCGGGGTCGAGGAGGTTGCGGGCGCGGCCTTCCTCGCGGACGGTGAGGAAGGGCTCGATCATGGCCATGAGGCTGTGCTCGGCGAGGCTCGTGACGGCCTCGGCGGTCGCCTGGAGGGTCGCCACGGTGCCGGCGTCCTCCAGGCAGATCCGGGTGAGTGTCTTGCCGCCCTCCAGCCCCTGCGCGGCGATCGCCTCGGTGGTGTAGGCGGTGAAGCGGTCGTCGAACTCGAAGGCCGCGCCCTGGAGACCGCCCCGGTTCATCGATCCGATGGCGACCCGGTCCTCCAGGGCGCCCATCAGCAGCAGGTCGTCGAGCAGGTCGGGGGTGCCGAGCACGCCGTCCACTCCGGGGCGCGACAGCGCGGTCGCCAGGCGGTCGAGCAGCGCGCTGCGGCTCGCCATGGCCGATTCGTCGCCGCGCGCGCCCAGGGCTCCGCGGGCGGGGTGGTCGGCCGCGACGATGAGCAGGCGCCCGTCCTCGCCGGTCAGCGGGCGGCGGGAGCGCTTCTGCCAGGAGCGTTCGATGCGGCCTGGTTCGCGGACCCGGATCTCGGTCAGGTGTGCGGCGTCCATCACGCGGTCCCTTCGGCATGGGCCAGCGACCGGGACTCAAGTACGGCCTGTACCTCGGCCGTGGTCGGCATGGCGGTGGAACAGGCCAGGCGGGAGGCGACGATGGCGCCCGCGATGTTGGCGAATTCGGTGACGCGGCGCAGGTCCCAGCCGCTGAGCAGGCCGTGGACGAGCGCGCCTCCGAAGGCGTCGCCCGCGCCGAGGCCGTTGACGACCTCGACGGGGAACGGCGCGACCCGCACCCGTTCGTCCGGGGTGGCGGCCAGGACACCGGCCGGGCCCATCTTGACGACGGCGAGTTCGAGGCCGCGTGCGAGCAGGGCGTCGGCCGCCCGGTCCGGGTCCGTCTCGCCGACGGCGATCTCGCACTCCTCCCGGTTTCCGATGGCGACGGTGACGTGGTCGAGGGCGCGGCCGGCCTGGCGGCGGGCTTCATCGGCCCCGGTCCAGAACATCGGCCGGTAGTCGAGGTCGAGGACCGTGCGGGTGCGCCGGCCGCGGGCCTGCCAGGCCGCGAAGTGGGCGGCCCGGCTGGGCTCGGCGGACAGGCCGGTGACGGTGGCCCAGAAGACCGCCGCCTCCCGGATGTCCTCCAGCGGCAGGGTGGCGGGGTCGATCATGAGGTCGGGCGCGGCGGCGTACCGGTAGAAGTAGAGCGGGAAGTCGTCGGGCGGGAAGACCTCGCAGAAGGTGACCGGGGTGGGCGGTCCGTCCGGCGTCGTGAGGGGTGTGATGTAGGTGGCGTCCACGCCGAGGCGGGCGGCCTCCTGCTGGACGTAGCGGCCGAAGGGGTCACGGCCGACCCGGGTGATCAGGGCGGCGTCGCGGCCGTGGCGGGCCGCGGCGACGGCGACATTCGTGGCGCTCCCGCCGAGGAACTTCTCGAACGTGCGCACGTGTTCGAGGCCGACGCCGTGGTCGAGCGGGTAGATGTCGACGCCGGTCCTTCCGACGGCGACGAGCTCGTGGGCCATGGATCAGCCCTCCACGGCGTCTGCGGCGGGTCCGTTGCCGGGGGCGAGGGAGCGCAGGTGTGCGACCGAGGCGAGGACGTCGTCCAGGGGGTCGGCGCCGCCGTCCTCGCCCGGTGCGGCCCGCAGGATGGTGTCCTGCTCAAGCACGTACCACCCGGCGTACCCGTCCGCTTCCAGCAGCCGGACGATTGCGGCGATGTCCACGTCGCCGGCGCCCAGGGGTACGTACATGCCCTCGGCGACGGCCCGGGTGTACGTCGTGCGGCCGGCCCGGACACGGTCGGCGAGGTCGAGGCGTACGTCCTTGAGGTGGACGTGGGCGATGCGGCCGGGCAGGCTGGCGGCGAGGCCGAGGGGGTCGCCGCCGCCGATGAGCAGGTGGCCGGTGTCCAGGCAGAGTCCGATGCCCGATCCGTCGAGCACCCGCTGTGTCTCCTCGCCCGATTCGATCATCGTCCCGACGTGGGGGTGCAGGGTCGCCAGGACGCCGGCTCCGGCCGCGGCGGCGGAGATCCGGTCGAGGTTGGCCAGGAGGACGGACCACCCCGCCGCGTCGAGCGCCGGCCGGTCGTCGTAGCCGTCGGCCCCGGTCGCCGCCGCGACGACGACCGTACGGGCGTCGGCTGCCAGGAGGCCGGTCAGGGCCGCCTCGATCTCGGGGAGCGGGTCGTGGTCCGGGTCGTGGAGGACGACCGGCACGAACTGGCCGACGGCGCGCAGGCCGTGCGAGGCGAGTGTCGCGGCCTTGGCGGCCGGGGCGTCGGGCAGGAATCCCTCCGGTCCGAACTCGGTGGCCGTGAGTCCGGCCTCGCGCATCTGCCGCAGGACCAGGTCCGGGGCGAGCTGGTGTCCCCAGCCCGGGACCTCGCAGACGCCCCAGGAGATGGGTGCTCCCGCGATGCGCTGGGTAAGGGGTGCGGTCACGGCCTGCCTCCCCGGGCGACGTGTACGGCGTGGGCCAAGCTCATCGGCATGCCGTGCCTCTTCTCTGTCTGTCGTCGGTGTGCCGGTGCGGGTGCCCGGCTCTCGTGATCGAGCCTGCCCTCTCACATAGCGACCTGTCAACCTATTGTCCTGACATACTGACTGATGAGTTGTCGCGTACGACGAGGACGCGGCGCCCCTCAGTCGACCTCGTCCTGCAACAGCGTCACCTCGGTGATCCCCTCGCGGTCGGAGAGCCGGGGCACCAGCTCGTCCTGCACCCCGTTGCCGGACAACTCCAGCAGGACGCCCACCTGGACGGGGACCGCGTCCGTCGGCGGACAGCCCGCCGTACGCAGCCCGGCCACGTGGAATCCCGCCCCCGTACACTCCCGCACGATGTCGCGCAGCAGTCCGCGCCCGTCCAGGTAACTGACGCGCAGCAGCACCGACTCCGTGGGCGAGCGGGGCAACTGCCGTGCGAGCGCCGGGAAGGCGAACGCCACCAGGAGGTAGGCCCCGGTCACGGCGGCGGCAAGCACCAGCAGCCCCGCGCCGGCCGCCGCGCCGATGGACGCCGCCAGCCAGACGCTGGCCGCCGTCGTCAGACCGCGCACCGCGTCCCTGCGCACGAAGATCAGTCCGCCGCCGATGAATCCGATGCCGGACACGATCTGTGCGGCGACCCGCGAGGGGTCCAGGCCCACGCCGGGCAGTCCCAGCATGTCGGCGAAGCCGTACTTCGACACCAGCATGAACAGCGCGGACCCGAGGCCGACCAGCACATGGGTGCGCAGGCCCGCCGATTTCTGCCGGTACTCGCGCTCCATCCCGATGACGGCGCACAGCGCGAACGCCACCGCCAGGTGGACGAGTGAGGTCCCGTCGTGGTTCACCGCGCCACCGCCCCGGCCGCCGACCGGACGGCCGCCAGCCGGGCCAGTACGGCGTCGTGGACCAGGCCGTTGCTCGCCACCATCGTGTCGTCGCCGGGCTGCCAGCCGCGGCCCTCCCAGGTGGTGGCCACTCCTCCCGCCTCGCGTACCAGGAGCGCCCCGGCCGCCCAGTCCCACGGCCCGTCACCGCGTTCCCAGTAGGCGTCGAGCAGCCCGGACGACACGTAGCTCATGTCCAGGCCCGCGACGCCGAACCGGCGGATGTCGCGCACCCGCAGCACGAGGTCGGCGAACTCGGCCAGGTTGTTGTCGGCGTTGACCATGCGGTCGCCGGGGAAGCCGGTGGAGAGCACCGCGCGTTCCAGCAGCCGCTCCCCTCCGACGCGCAGCCTGCGCCGCCCGCACCACGCCCCGTACCCGGCCGACGCCAGGTACATCCGCCGGTTCGCCACGTCGGCGACGACCGCCGTCTCCAGCCTCCGGCCGTCCCAGAACGCCAGGTTGCAGGCGACCATGGGGATACCGCGGAAGTAGTTGGTGGTGCCGTCGACCGGGTCGACGAACCAGGTCGGGCGGTCGCGGTCGAAGGGCACCAGTCCGTCGCCCTCCTCCCCCACGATCGCCTCCCCGGGAAAGTGGGCGGCGAGCCGGTCGCGGATCAGGCGCTCCACCCGCCGGTCGGTGCTCGTCTGGATGTCCGCCACCGACGCCTTCAGGCGGACCCGCAGCGGCCGGGCGGACGTTCTGATCACCGTGGCCGCCTCGCGGGCGATGCGGATCGCGGCCGACAGCCTCTCGTCGCGTCTCATGTCTCCTCCTTCGGGTTCGGCGCGCGTGCGGGGCCGCCGGGGGCCAGCCGCAGCCCCGGCCGGGCCGGCACCACGGGTCCGGCGAACCGCTCCGCCGCCGCGGCCAGTGACCGGCCGGCGTCCTCCCACGGACGCAGATGGGTCACCACCAGCAGACCGGCGCCGGCCGCCGCGGCCAGCTCTCCGGTCTGCCGGGCGGTGAGATGGTGCGGAGGCGGTCCGGTGTCGTCGCCGTCCCAGCCGTGCGGAGGCGGTCCGGTGTCGTCGCCGTCCCAGCCGTGCGGTGGTGCGCCGGGCTCGTCGCCGGGTCCCAGCGCCGCCTCGGCCAGCAGCAGCCCGCTGCCACGGGCCAGGTCCACGAGCCCGCGGCACGGCCCCGAGTCGCCGGTGTACGTCAGCGACCTTCCGCCGGCCTCGACCCGCACGGCGTACGTCTCCACCGAGTGGCGGACCGGCGCCAGGCGGAGCCGGAACGGCCCGCACTCCAGCTCGCCGGGGCGGGCGTCCTCGAAGGCCAGCGGAGACGAACGGCCCACCCTCGTCCGGGTCCCGGCCGGTGCGATCACCCGGGTCGGCACGGCGCGGGCGGTCACCTTGTCCTGGGCGTACGCCAGCGCCGCCAGGTCCGCCGAGTGGTCGCCGTGCCGATGGCTGACGACGACGGTGTCGATCAGCTCCGGCCGGGCGTACGTCAGCAGATTGCCGAACGCGCCCGTGCCGAGGTCGAGCAGCAGCCGGTGCCCGCGGTGCTCGACCAGGTAGCCCGAGCACGGATTGCCCGGTCCCGGCACCGAACCCGAGGAACCGAGGACGGTGACGATCACCGCCCGCCGCCTTGGATGATGTGCTCGACGAGGTCGGCCACCGCGCCGAGCCCGCACGGGCCCACCACGATGTCCGCGGCGGCGCGGACCTCCTTGTGCCCGTCGCCGACCGCCGCGCCCAGGCCGGCCGCCCGCACCATGGCGGTGTCGTTGGGGTTGTCACCGATGGCCGCGACGCGGTCCATGGGCATGCCCGCCCGCTCGGCGAGCCGGCGTACCGCCACCTCCTTGCCGGCGTTGCCCGGCAGGATCTCCAGATAGGTGTCCTCCGACTGCAGGAGCCGGGCCGCCGGGCAGTGCCGGGCGGCCAGCCGCTCCAGCGGGCCGAGGCCGGGCCGGTCGGCGATCAGCATCACCTTCGTCGGCGCCTGCCGTACGGGGTCCTCGCGCAGTTCGATCCGGTCGCGTCCGGCGTACGCGGCCAGTGAGGGGGCCGCCCGCAGGACGTGGGCGTCCCCGCCGGCGAAGGCCACCGCGCCCACGCCTTCGGGCAGTTCGGGGAGCAGGCTCTCGCACAGGGCGTGCCATGAGGTGCCCAGGTCCAGGTCGAGCAGCCGGGTCCCGGACACCGGATCGACGACCCGGGCGCCGTTGTAGACGATCAGCGGTGTGCTCAGGCCGAGTTCCCGGTGGTAGCGGCCCGCGGACACCTCGTTGCGGCCGGTGGCGACGACCACGGTGCCGCCCAGGTCCTGGTAGCGCCGGAGGGCTTCGGCGCTGCGGGGCACGATCCGCAGGTCGCGGTCGACCAGGGTGCCGTCGAGGTCGGTGACGATCCACGCGTGGCGCAGGTGCGCGGCGGTCGGTGTCATGAGGTGCTCCTCGCGGCCGGGCGGGTGAGATACCAGTCCACGAACTCCCTTGCGGCGAGCGCTTCGAGGCTCGCCCCGTGCGCGAGGTAACCGGGCTGGTCCCAGCCGCCCTCCCCGGCGAACGACCGGTAGACACCGCCGGAGCGCTGCACCAGCACCCGGGCGGCGCAGATGTCCCAGGCGTTGACGGATGTGCCCAGAGCCGCGTCGCACCAGCCGGCCGCGACGTGGGCCAGGGTCAGCGCGGCGCTTCCGGTGCGGCGTACGGTGCCGTAGCGGGCGACGAGTTCACCGAACCTGGGCAGCGTCTGCGGGTCGTTCCACGCCAGTTCCCGGGTGGTGGGGAAACCGGTGATGAGCAGGCCGCGGGACTCCTCGCGCACTCCGTCGGGGCGCAGCGGCTCGCCGCCGAGGTAGGCGCCGGTGGCGTCGGCGGTGAAGACGTGTCCGGCCACCGGGTCGACGATCGCGCCCGCCACCGGTTCGCCGTCGACCGTGACGCCGATGGAGGTGCAGAAGAAGGCCAGACCGCGCGCGAAGTTGGCGGTCCCGTCGATGGGGTCGACGTACCAGGCGATGCGGCCGGTGCCGTCCCGGCGGCCGCCTTCCTCGCCGACGACCGTGCTGTCCGGCACGCGCTTGAGCAGCAGCGCGCGGATCCGCTCCTCGGCGCGCCTGTCGTGCACGGTGACGGGGTCGTGCTCGTCGCGTTTGAAGTCGACCTCCATGGCGCCGCGGAAGGCCGCGACCAGGTCGGGGGCGACGGCCAGTGCCGCCTCGGTGGCCACCTCGCGCAACCGCACCGAGAGTTCGTCCGTTCCGTTCATGCCGCGGTCTCCTGTCCGGCGGTGTGCCCCGTGTCGTGGCGGGTCAGTGCGGCCCGCAGCAGGCCGAGCAGTTCCCCGCCGTCGGCGACCTCGGCGTCCGGCTGCGGACGGGCCTTCGGGTCGCGGCGGCCGGCCGGGCGCATCAGGATCGTCGCGCCGGCCCCGGCGCGCATCCCGCACACCACGTCACGGTCGTAGTTGTCGCCGACGTACCAGCAGTCGGCGGGGTCGACCGACAGGGCGCGGGCGGCCAGGTGGATCATCTCCGGGTCGGGTTTGCGCCGCCCGATCTCGTCGGAGTAGACCTGCACGTCGAGCAGGGGGTGGGTGCCGAAGCGGCGGGCGAGGTCGCGGTTTAGCGAGCCTACGAGGGTGTTGGAGACGATGCCCGTGCGCACGCCGTGTCCACGGGCGAGCCGCAGCGTCTCCAGCATGCCCGGGGCCACGGTCTTGTCGCTCTCGGCGAGGATCAGCTCCCGGCACAGCCAGGTCGCCTCCGCGCCGACCAGGGCGCGCGCGGCGGGTGGCCAGTCGGCGGCTATGAAGTCCTCCCACAGCTCGCGGTGGCCGATCTCGCGGGGCGCGGGAGTGCGGACGTGCCCGTTCTTCCAGGTGCGGTAGGCGGCCTTGCCTGCCTCGATGTCGGACAGCACGCAGTCGCGGTCGAGGCCGGCCGAGGGGCCGGTCAGCGCGTGTACGCGGGCGGCGAAGTCGGCCATCCGCTCGGGGTGCTTGACGGACCGCATCAGCACACCGCCGTGGTCCAGCAGTAGCGCCCGCGGGGGGCGGAGCGTCGTCACGGGGTCTCCCATCGGGTGGTTCGGTGATCAGGAAGGATGCGCGGCGCACGGCCGGCCGGCCCGCGCCCCCGGGCGGTGCCGGGGGCCGACGGGCCGGCTGCCGTCATCGGGCCTGCGGGGCCGCTGCCCCGAGGAGCAGTGCGCGCAGTCCGTCCGGGTCGGCGACGACGGCGTCGGGCTCGGCCTGGACGACGTAGGGGCGGTCGTAGGTGCCGCGGGCCTCCATCAGGACGGTGGCGCCGGCCCCGGCGCGCCTGCCGCACAGCACGTCGCGGTCGTAGTTGTCGCCGACGTACCAGCAGCCGGCCGGGTCGGTGTTCAGGGCGCGGGCGGCGATGCGGATCATCTCGGGGTTGGGTTTGCGGACGGCGACCTCGTCGCTGTAGACCTGCACCGCCACCCGCTTGTCGAGGCCGTGTTCGGCCATGTAGTCGCGGTGCACCGATCCGGCGAGGGCGTTGGAGACGATGCCGACGGCGATGCCGAGGTCGTCGCAGGTGTCGAGGAGTTCGGACATGCCGGAGCGGGTGGCGCGGTCCTGCTTGAGTTCGCCGAGCCGGTGGCAGAGCGGATCGGCGTGCGCGGTCACCCAGGCGAGTGCCGCGGGCGGCCAGTCCGCGGCGACGAATTCGCTCCAGTAGCGCTGGTGGGTCATCTCCTCGGGTGCGGCCGGCCGGCTCATCGCGTTCTTCCAGTGCGAGTCGGCGGCCGAGCCCGCCCTGAGGTCCGCCTCGATGTGGTCGACGCTCAGTTCGTGGCAGCCGGCCGCGCTGAGTGCGGTGTGCAGTTCGGTGGCGAGTTCGTGCGCCCAGGCGGGCCGGTTGGTCGTGGCGACGACCACCCCGCCGAAGTCGAGCAGGAGGGCTGTGGGTCGGGTCAGCTGGCCCATGTGGCGGTGTTCTCCTTCGTGAGTGCGGCGTCGGCCGCTTCGTCGGGCAGCCGGTCCCCCGACGCGTCGAACAGGTGCAGGTCGCTCGTGCGGACAGCGCAGCGCACGGCCGTTCCCGGGGCGGCGCACACGTCGGAGTACGAGACGAGGTACAGCTCGGTGTCCCCGGCGCTCACCAGTACGGTCCAGCTGGATCCGGTGGGCAGCGCGGTCTTCACGGTGGCGTCGAAGACGAGGGCCCCCGCGGGCGGCCGGTCCCCCTCGTCCAGGAGCCGCAGGTTCTCGGGGCGGGCGCCGATGGTGGCGAGCCGGCCGGTGAGGTCGGGGCGTTCGGCCAGGACCCGGTCGCGGGCGGTCTCGGTGAAGGCGTCGCCCCCGGCCTCGAAGAGGTTCATCGGGGGGCTGCCGACGAAGCGGGCGACGAAGGTGTTGGCCGGCCGGTTGTAGACCTCCATGGGCGGGGCCATCTGCTGGACGAGCCCCTTGTTCATCACCACGACGTGGGTGGCCATGGTCATGGCCTCCAACTGGTCGTGGGTGACGAAGACGATGGTGTGGCCGGTCTCGTCGTGGATGCGCTTGAGCTCGGCCCGCATGTCCAGCCGGAGCTGGGCGTCGAGATTGGAGAGCGGTTCGTCGAGCAGCAGTACGTTCGGGTTGACGGCGAGCATGCGGGCGAGGGACACGCGCTGCTGCTGGCCGCCGGAGAGCTGGGCGGGGTAGCGGTCGGCGGCCCACTCGATCTGCATCATCTTCAGCGCGGCGGCGGCGCGTTCGGTGCGCTCGGCCGCCTTGACCTTGCGGACCCGCAGGCCGAACTCGACGTTCTTGGCGACTGTCAGGTGCGGCCAGAGCGCGTAGTTCTGGAAGACGAGGCCCATGCCGCGCTTCTCCGGCGGGACGAAGACGCCGTCGATGGTGGAGTCCATGATGCGTCCGCCGACGGTGATGGTGCCGGCGTTGAGCGACTCCAGCCCGGAGATCATGCGCAGGGTGGTGGTCTTGCCGCACCCGGAGGGGCCGAGCAGGCACGTGAACGAGCCGTCGGGGATCTCCAGGTCCAGGTTGTCGACCGCGGGCGGTCCGGAGCCGTAGCTCTTGCGCACCGCCGAGAGTGTGATGGTCGGCATGACGTCTTCAGCCTCCGAGTCCGGACGACAGGTTGGTCTTGGTCAGGCGCTGGGTGAGGTAGGTGGCGAGGAAGGAGACCAGGGCGATGACGAGCACCACCGCGTTGGCCATCTGGTCGTAGGCGTAGTCGACGAGGTTGATCGACAGGGTGGTCAGCAGCTGGGTGCCGGTGGTGGTGAGCATGATGACGATGCTCAGTTCCTTCAGGCCCGAGATGAACGGCAGGATCACGCCGGTGGTCAGGGCACCGCGCTGGATCGGGATGATGATCTTGCGCAGCCGGGTGAACCAGCCGGCCCCGGATATCTGCGCGGCCTCCTCGGGTTCCCGGCCGAGCTGTGTCATGGCGCTGATGCCCGAACGCGAGGCGTAGGGCAGGTGGGTGACGGCCAGGACGAGCACCAGCAGGCTGACCGAGCCGTACAGGGCGGGGATCGGTCCGCGGCGTACGGCGAACAGGGAGAGGAAGGCCGCCGCGAAGGCGATGCCCGGCACCATGTACGGCAGAAAGCTGATCTGCCGCAGGAGCGAGCCGATTCTGCTGCCGCCGGCGCGGACCACGACGTAGCCGACGAGGAGTCCCACGACACCGCAGATGAGTGAGGCGAGGCCGACGATGCGCAGACTGTTCCACGCGGCTTCGTAGAGTTCGCTGCCGCGCAGCACGCCGTGCGGGAAGCCGGGGGCACCCGAGAGGTGGGAGCCGATCCAGTACTTGAGGGTGAAGTTGTCGGCGCGGAAGACGCCGGGCGTCTTGGTGACCGTCGACAGGGCGAGGGTGGCCACCGGTATGACGACGCCCGCGGTGAACACGGCCAGCGCGGCGCCGAGTGCGGGCCAGCGCCAGCGCCCGAGGGCGGCCACCCGGTCCATGGCGCCCTTCCCGCCCACCGTAATGAACCGTTTCTGCTCCCTGGCGAGCCGGGTGTCGAGGAGGATCACCAGCACCCCGATGACCACGATGACCGCGGTCAGCACGGCGGTGACGCCGCGCTGGTGGCTGTTGACGGCCCGGAACAGCGAGGTGGAGAGCAGGCTGTAGTCGACGGGCAGGCCCAGGATGTAGGGCGTGCCGAAGGTGCCGAGGATCCGGCCGAAGACCAGCAGGACCGAGGAGGACAGCGACGGCAGCATCAGCGGGAGGGTGATCCGGCCGGCGACCGTGCGGCGGCCGGCACCCAGGATGCGCGCGGAGTCCTCCAGCTGGCTGTCGATGCGGCGCAGCGCGTTGCCGAAGAGCAGGAGGACGAACGGGTAGTAGTGCAGGCCGAGGCAGAGGATGATCGGTACCTGGCCGTACGCCAGCCAGTTGGGCGTGTGTACGCCCCACGACTCCAGGATGCCGATCTGTCCGCCGGAGGAGTCGTTCTTGAAGAGCGCCAGCCAGGCCAGCGCGAAGGTCCAGGACGGCAGCATGTACGGCACGACGAGCGCGGTGGACAGCCACTTGCGGCCCACCACGTTGGTGCGGGTCAGCAGCCAGGCCATGGAACCACCGAGCAGCACGGCCACGACCGTGACCCCGAGTGCCACCACGACGGTGTGCAGCAGGGGCTGCCAGAACAGCATCTTGGCCACCGGCGAGCGGAAGACCCGCCAGAAGTAGTAGCTGGTGAGGCTGCCGGGTGTCTGCCGGGCCTGGCTCTCGTCGCCGTACTGCACCTGCGTGGAGTCGGAGAGCACCGCGATCAGCGGCGCGAGGACCAGGTAGAGGAGGGCGATGACGAGCAGGACGCCCAGAAGGTGCGTCGGCTCGTGCCGTAGGACGCTCAGCCGGTAGCGCAGTCGGCTGAGCCGGGTCCCCGCCGGCCCGTCTTCTTCGGGTGGGGCGGTGTCTGGTGAACGGGTGGCGGCGGCCATACGCGGTTCTCCGTAACGTGTCCGTGTCCGTGTGCGGGCCGGCCCGGTCCGGGCGGACGGGCCGGCGGTCGATCAGCCGTGGTTGAGGCGCCAGAGGTCCTGCGTCGGCTGGAGGTTGTCGAAGTCGCTGCTGAGCCCGGCCGGATCGAAGACGAAGAGCTGCTTGTTCCAGTCGGTGAGGCCCTCCGGCATGACGGAGCCCTGCTTCAGCGTCGGGTTGCCGGGGACGCCGCCGGTGCCCAGCTGGGTGTCCACGCCGTCCTGCGTGAGCATGAAGTACACGAACAGCTTCGCCGCGGCGGGGTGCTCGGTCTTGGCGGCGACGGCCGCGTACTTCGGGTACTGGTATCCGGCCCAGGGCTGCATCCCGGCGCAGACCCGCATGCTGTAGTTCTTGTCCTTCACGTCACGGAACTTCGCGTTGGACACGAGCGCGACGCGGTCCTTCGTCTGGTTCGGGGAGGCGACCGCGGCTGCGGCGTCGTCGTCGGACGAGGTGAGGATCGGGTTGTTCTTGGCCAGTGCCTTGATCCAGGCTTCCCCGGCCGAGTCCCCGGAGGGCAGTTCCTTCCCGTACTTCGTCTTGTACGCCTGCCGCAGCTGGGTGTCTCCGCCGGCCTTCAGCTGGTTGAAGAACTCGACGATGTTGGGCTTGCCCAGCGGGTCCTGCATGGCGACCTTGCCCTTCCAGGCGGGGTCGGCCAGGTCCCAGATGTTGTTCACCGGACAGCCCTTGGGGAACAGCTTGGGGTTGTAGATCCACATGTTGCCCTTGGACAGGATCTGCAGGGGGCTCTGCCGGGCGGCGGGGATGTCCTGGGCGAGGCTGCCGGGTATCCAGGTGTAGACGACCTTCTGTGCCAGCAACTGGCCGACGAGTGAGGGCCCGTCCTCGTAGAAGGTGGCGTCGATGGTGACGTTTCCGGCCTGGTTCTCCCGGGTCATCTTCTCCAGGGTGTCGCCGACCTTGCTCTTGACTCCTGTGGCCTTGATGCCGTACTCGGCGGTGAAGGCCGCGGCGGTCTTGGTGATGTCACCGGTGCTGTCGTAGACGGTGACGCTGCCCTCCTTCTTCGCCTCGGCGACGAGCGCGTCCAGGTCGAAGTCGGCGTCGATCTGCGGCTTCGCGCTCGCCTTGGCTTCGGCGTCCCCACCGGCCGGGGCGCTGGACGGCGCGCAGGCCGCGGCGGCGCCGAGCGCACCCGCGAGGGCGAGGGATACGGCGATGCGCCGACGTCGGCCGCCGGACCGGGCGACGGCTCCGAAAGAAAAGCTGGGCATGGTGTGACCTCCCGCGGTGTCCCGGGGGATTCCGGGCTCGAATGGCGTGGTCCGAGGCCAGCGAGCACCGCTCGGCGACCTGATGCCCGACAGCTTCGACCTGCCCGAAGGACTATGTCAAGACATCAGCATGAAAACAGAACACGCGGTGTTCACCGCGTGGCAACCTGTTGGCCATCTCCCCTCCGGCCGGAGAGGAATGACGCACCGTTGACGCGCCTCTTTATTTGTCAGCACATTCTTATGTAAGGTCCGTCCCCATCGATGCGTGACCCA
The DNA here is from genome assembly GCF_000373645.1 of Streptomyces sp. ATexAB-D23. Classification (GTDB taxonomy): domain Bacteria; phylum Actinomycetota; class Actinomycetes; order Streptomycetales; family Streptomycetaceae; genus Streptomyces; species Streptomyces castrisilvae. The sequence goes on from NZ_KB892013.1 coordinate 147,511, forward strand.
CTTCCGTCAAGGAGGAACCATGCACAGACGTACCCGCCTGGCCGCCGGCCTCGCCGTGCTCGCGACGGCGCTGACCGCCACGACCGCCACCGCTTCGACGCCCCCGCTCCCCGGCAACCACTCCGTTCCGCCGGTCTACGCCAAGGCCGAGACCCCGGCACTCTTCGACGACGACGCCGGCAACAACTCCAACGCCGACGACCCCGCGATCTGGTACAACTCCGCGCACCCCGGCTCCAGCCTGGTGCTGGGCACGGCCAAGCAGGGCGGCCTGGACGTCTACCGCCTCGACGGCTCGCTGGTGCAGTCCCTCCCGGCCCCGTCCGCCCCCGCGGCCGGATCCGCTCCGGGCCGCTTCAACAACGTGGACGTGCTCACCGGTGTGCGCTTCCCCGACGGCCGGCGCTCGGACGTCGCCGTGGTCACCGACCGCGGGCGCGACCGCGTCCACTTCTACCGGATCGATCCCAGACGGCCGGCCGCACCGCTGACCGAGGTCACCGACGCCGCCGTCCCGCGCGCCTTCTCCGCGTCCGAGGCCGACGTCGACGACCAGTACACGGCCTACGGCACCGCCGCCTGGCGCGACCCGCGCACCGGCCGCTCGTACCTGCTCGCCAGCCGCCGCCACACCGCCGACGTGGGACTGTTCGAGATCCAGGTGACGCCCGCGGGCACCGTTACCTACCGGAAGGTCCGCACGCTCACGCTGCCGAGCACCTTCCACACCCCCGGCGGCACCTGGAGCCCGTGCGAGGACCCCGGCAACGGCCCGCAGATCGAGGGACTGACGGTGGACGCCGCCCGGGGCGTGGCCTACCTGGGCCAGGAGGACGTCGGCATCTGGAAGATATCCGCGAACCTGACGGGCACACCCGCACTGGTCGACCGCACCGACCAGTTCGGCGTCCCCGCGGTGTACGACCCGGTCAGCGACGAGTGCGTGCCCGGAGCCGATCCCGGCTACGGCGGCGACCATCTCGTCGCCGACGCCGAGGGACTCACCCTGTTCCGCGCGCCCTCGGGCCGGCAGTACCTGATCGTCTCCAGCCAGGGCGACTACACCTACTCGGTCTACGACACCTCGCGCGGCGACCGGTGGACCGGGGCCTTCCGGGTCGCTTCCGGCCCGTCCGTCGACGGCTCCGAGGAGACAGACGGCATCGCCGCCACGGGCCAGGCGCTCGGGACCGCCTTCCCGCACGGCCTGTTCGTGGCGCAGGACGGCTACAACGCCCCGGCGACCGGTGACGACGGCGACCGCACCGACACCAACTACAAGCTCGTCGACCTGTCCGACGTGCTGCGCGCCGCCGGGGTCCGCTGACCGGACGGCCCACCCGGGGGTGGGCGGCGGACGCCGCCCACTCCTCCCCCCGCCACGGACCCGTGGGCCGGCCGCGCTCCGCGTCCGGCCGTGAGAGAGGCCCCGCGTGACCGTCACCGTCGCCCTGTGCGTCACCGCCGTCGCCTTCGTCTTCATCTGCGGAGCCAACGACGGCGGTGCTCTGCTGGAGCTCGCCGTACGGCACCGCAGCCGCTCGGCGGGGCTCCTCCTCGCGCTGCTCGTCCTGGCGGTCGGGCTGGGACCGGACATCTTCGGCCTAGCCGTCGCCCGCACCTTCACCGGACGCCTCGGTGAGGGTCCGCCCGGCGCCGCCCGACTGGTGTTCCTGGCGGGCGCCGGGGCCTCGGTCGCCCTGGTCCTGCTGCTGACCTGGCGCGGCGTTCCCACCTCACTGACCCTGTCCGTCCTGGGCGCGCTGGCCGGTGCGGATGTCGCCCTCGGGGTCCGTCCGGCATGGGGACACCTCGGGGTGGTGCTGGCCATCGGCGCCGCCGCGCCCCTGGTGGGGGCGGGAGCCGGCTGGCTCATCGGGCGCGCGCTGCACCGGGCCCCCTCACTGCGCGGCATGCCGCGCGTGGTGAGCGGACTGCAGCTGGCGGCCTTCGGATCCCAGTGCCTGGCCTACGCGGCCAATGACGGGCAGAAGATGTTCGCGGTGGTCGCCGTGGCCTTCGCGGGGGACGCTCTGATGCCGGAGCCGTGGCAGGCCGGTGACGTCATGGTGGCCGCGGTGTTCGCTGCGGGCGCCATGGCGGGGGCGCGCAGGGTCGCCCGCGGCGCGACCAGCAGGCTGCTCACCACCCGGCCCTGGCAGGTGATGTCCGCCGAATTCGCCTCGTCCGCCGCGGTGCTCTCCACGGCCGGCTTCGGTATGCCGGTGAGCATGACCCAGTCCGTGGCCGGGGGGCTGGTCGGTACCGGCGTCAGCGAGGGCGGCGGCCGCCTGCGCTGGCAGTTCACCGTCCCGCTGCTGACCGCCTGGCTGGTGACGCTGCCGGCCAGTTTCGCCGCCGGCGCCCTGGCCGGCCTGATCCTCAAGGGAGTCACCTCATGGTGAGCGCGACCGTGCGCCGCGTCATCGGCGACCTCACCGGACGCTCGCACCGCAGAACCATCGGCCTGCTCACCGCCCAACTGGACGCGACCGTCAAGGGAGTCGACCTCGCTGCGGACCTCGCCGCCGGGCGCATCGCCCCGGCCGAGGCACGCGTACGCATGGCCGATGTGGAGCACGAGGGCGACGAACACCGGGCCGCGCTGGTCGCCGAGCTGTTCACGACCCTGACCACGCCGATCGACCGCGAGGATCTCTACCGCTTCTCCCGGTCCGTCGACGACGTCCTCGACGGTCTGCGGGACCTCGTCCGGGAGACCGACCTGTTCGGCATGCCCGGCGACCCGGCCGACCTGCCCGCTCTGCGGGCGGTGCGCGAGGGCCTGGTCTCCCTGCGCGGGGCGGTCGCCGAACTGCTGGGCGACCCCGGCCTGGTGCACCGGGGCGCCATGGCCGCCCGTAAGGCGGCGGGGCGGGTGCGACGCGCGTACCAGGAGGCCGTCGCCGCACTGTTCCGCGAGGAACTGAGCGCCGGCACGCTCAGCCGCCGGGAGCTGCTGCGCCGTCTCGACGGCATCGGGCGGCGCCTGAACGACGCCGCCGCCGACCTGTCCGACGCCCTGCTCAAGCGCGGGCACTAGGTGTATTGCCCTGTCCGGCGGATCTTCGTGGATCAGCCCGCGGCGTCCGGTGCATCCCCGAGTTCTCGGCTCCGCTCGAACAGGGGAGACCCCACTCCTCGGCGTGCGCCCGAATCGCCCTCGTACTGGACGTACTCGGGTGATTCGGGCGTACGGCGAGAGTGCGTGCCAGGCGTCGCGGGCCCGCGAAGGTCCGCCGGACAGGCCCTGAGCCTGAGCCGTACGCCGCCGGCCCGCCCCGCACGCACGGGCGCACCCGGCCCGCCCGCACGTCAGTGGGCCGCGACGGTCATCTCGAACGAATAGCGGGAGGCGCGGTAGACATGCGATCCGTACTCGACCGGTTTCCCGGAGCCGTCGAAGGCGGTGCGGGTCATGGTGAGCAGGGTGGCACCGCGGGTCTCGTCGAGCAGCCGGACCTCGGCGGCCGTCGCCCTCCGGGCTCCGATGGTCTGTTCGGCGGTACTCAGAGCGGCCCCGGACCGGCGCATCTGCTGATACAGGCCCCCCTCGGCCAGTGCCTCCAGGTCGAGCTCGATCACGCCCTGCGGAAGGTAGTTGTGCAGCAGGGCGATCGGCTGGTCGTCGGCGAGGCGCAGCCGCTCGATGGACACCACCGGCTTCCCCTCCTCCAGACCGAGTGCGGTGGCGACGGCCGCCTCGGCCGGCGCGGTCTCGACGGAGAGCACCTGCGTGGTCGGGCGACGGCCGTCCCGTTCCAGGTCCTCGTAGAGGCTGGTGAACTCGACCTGACGCCGTATCCGGTTGGTGACGACCTGGGTGCCCACGCCCCTCTTGCGGGCCAGCAGCCCCTTGTTGACGAGGTGCTGCATGGCCTGGCGCATGGTCGGGCGGGACAGCCCGAACTCGTCGGCCATGACGATCTCGTTGCTCAGCCTGGTGCCGGGCGGCAACTCCCCCGCCTCGATGAGGTTCTGCAACTGCTGGGCGAACTGGAAGTACAGGGGGACCGGACTGCTCCGGTCGATCGTGATCTTCTTCGTGAGCGGTTCCACGTCACCCTCCCGCGCTCTGCTGCCGACATCCGACAGTATGCCTCAGTCCCCATTAGTTCCGTACGTCTTTATGTCTGAACAAACCCTTGCCCTTTTGCTTCCTCAGGGGATAGAAAACAGCTGGGCCGTCCTCGGCCCCCTTCCTGCCCGCACGAAAGGTTCGGCACATGCGCATTGGACTCATCGGTACGGGCCGTATCGGCGCGTTCCACGCCTCGACACTGGCCGCCCTGCCGGCCGTCACCGGCCTGATCGTCCATGATCCCGACGCACGCTCCGCCCGCACCGCGGCGGACGCCGTCGGGGCGGAGTGCGCCGACGGGCTCGACGCGCTGCTCGGCGCCGGTCTGGACGGAATCGTCATCGCGGCCCCCACCGGCTCCCACGCGGAGCTGATCCTCGCCGCCCACCGCGTGGGGCTGCCCGCCTTCTGCGAGAAGCCGGTCGCCTCCACCCTGGACGAGACCGACCGGGTGCTGTCCGCGCTGGAGGGTTCCGGCGCCCCCTTGCAGATCGGTTTCCAGCGCCGCTTCGACGCCGGCTACCGGGCGGCGCGCGAGGCCGTCGCGTCCGGCAGGCTCGGCTGGACCCACACCTTGCGGGCCTGCACGTCCGACCCGACTCCCCCGCACCCCGGCTACATCCCGGGTTCGGGCGGGATCTTCCGGGACTGCTCCGTGCACGACTACGACATCGTCCGCTGGGTCACCGGCCGCGAGATCACCGAGGTCTACGCGACCGGCGCCAACCGGGGCGAGGAGTTCTTCGCCGCCGCCCAGGACGTCGACACCGCCGTCTCCGTCCTCACCCTGGACGACGGCACCCTGGCCACCTGCACCGCCACCCGCTACAACGGCGCCGGCTACGACGTACGCCTGGAGGTCTGCGGTTCCGAGGGGACCGTCGTCGCCGGACTGACCGAGCAGGCCCCGCTGACCTCGGCCGAGGGGACGGCCTGGCCGGCCGGCACCCCGTACCCGGGCTTCATGGAGCGCTTCCAGGACGCCTACCGCGCCGAACTCACCGCCTTCACCGAGGTCGTGGCAGGCATCCGCCCCAGCCCCTGCACCGGTGAGGACGCCCGCGCCGCGCTGGCCGTGGCCGAGGCCGCCACCCGCTCGCGGGCCGAGGGCCGCCCCGTCGCGGTCTCCGCACCCGCACGGCCCCACGCCCTCGGCAACCGGCGGGGCTGAGCGGCGCCGCACGAACCGGCCCGCAGGCCCCCGGAAACGATCAGGGGCCGGTTTCGGATTGCTCCGAAACCGGCCCCTGATCTACGACTGTCTCCAGTCGGGACGACAGGATTTGAACCTGCGACCCCTTGACCCCCAGTCAAGTGCGCTACCAAGCTGCGCCACGTCCCGATGCCCGTCTGACCTGGGGATTCCCCCTGGCTGATCGCGCAAGAGAACAATACCGCACTTCATCGGGTGGTCACGAACCCCTTTGGGCGCTTGACCTCGACCTAGGTTGATGTTCAACGCTTTCAGCATGACAAGGACGACTGCAGCGCCGGGGCCCGCCTACCGCGATCTGCCCCGGCTGATGAGCCTGATGACCGGCGACGAGAAGCACGGATCCGCCGCCACCTCGACCCTGGACGCCCTGTGGGTGCTGTACGACCGGGTGCTGCGGGTGACTCCGCAGACCGTGGACGATCCGGGGCGGGACCGCTTCCTGCTCTCCAAGGGGCACGGGCCGATGGCGTACTACGCGGTCCTCGCCGCGCACGGATTCCTCGGCGAGGAGTCGCTGACCGGCTTCGGAGCGTACGACTCGCCGCTCGGGCACCACCCCGACCGGATGCTCGTGCCGGGGGCCGAGATCGGCAGCGGGTCACTGGGGCACGGGCTGCCGCTGGCCGTGGGCAGCGTGCTGGGGCTGCGCGCCCAGGGGCTGACCGGCCCGCGGGTGTGGGTGCTCACCGGGGACGCCGAGCTGGACGAGGGGAGCAATCACGAGGCCATCGCGTTCGCCGGACCGACCGGGCTGGAGCAGCTGCACACCGTCGTGATCGACAACGCGTCGGCGTCGTACGGCCGCCCCGGGGGCATCGCCGAGCGGTTCGCGACGGCGGGCTGGTCGGTCGGCTCCGTGGACGGGCGGGACCACGAGGCGCTGTACGCGGCCTTCACCGCGCCGCATCCGGGCCGGCCCCGGGCCGTCGTCGCCCGCGTCGCCCCCAAGCAGTGAGCGCACCACCAGTGGAAGACGAGAGGAAGAAGACGCCCCCCATGGACACCATGCGTGACCGTTTCATCGCCACCACCGCAAGCCTGCTCGACGAGGACCCCCGGCTGGCGCTCGTACTGGCGGAGATCAGCCGGGACGGCTTCGCCCAGGCGGAGCGGGACCATCCGGACCGGGTCGTCAACGTCGGCATCCGGGAGCAGCTGCTCGTCGGGGCCGGGGCCGGTATGGCCCTCACCGGCATGCGGCCGATCGTGCACACGTTCGCGAGCTTCCTGGTGGAGCGGCCGTTCGAGCAGGTCAAGCTGGACTTCGGGCACCAGGGGGTCGGCGGTGTGCTGGTGAGCGCGGGCGCCTCGTACGACTGGCCGGCCGGCGGATTCACGCACATGGCGCCGGGGGACGTGGCGCTGATGGACACGCTGGACGGCTGGACGGTGCACGTGCCGGGCCACCCCGACGAGGCCGAGACCCTGCTGCGGGAGGCCGCCGCCGGGGAGGGGCGGGTGTACGTGCGGCTCTCGTTGCAGTCGAACCGGTCGGCGCGTCCGGTCGGCGGGGCCGGCGGGTTCAGCACGGTGCGCGAGGGTACGGGCGGTGTGGTCGTCGCCGTCGGGCCGATGCTCGACAACGTCCTGGCCGCCACCCAGGGGCTCGATGTCACCGTGCTGTACGCGACGACGGTGCGCCCGTTCGACGGGGAGGGCCTGCGCCGGGCGGTGGGCGACCGGCCGGCCGGTGAGGTGGTGATCGTCGAGCCCTACCTGGCGGGCACGTCCACGGCGGCCGTCAACGACGCGCTGGCGGCGCTCCCCCACCGGATCCTGGGGCTCGGCGTGGCCCGCGAGGAGCTGCGCAGGTACGGGACGATGGACGAGCACCTCGCGGCCCACGGCCTGGACCCGCACGGGCTCCGCGAGCGGATCGGCCGGTTCCTGGGCCGTTAGGGCGGAGCGCCCGGCGGGCTCAGTGCGCGGCGAGCAGTTCTCCGTACCAGGCGAGTGTGGCGTCGAGGGTGGCCGGCATCGGGTTCGGGGCGAGGCCGTACGCCTTCTCGATGGCCGATGAGTCGACGATCTGCGCCTCCGTGTGCTGGTAGAACATCTCGGCGTACTCCGCCATGAACACCTCGTCGAACGGGCCGAACGGGCGCGGCTCCGCGACGACGGTGAGGTTCAGGGGGCGGCCGACGCGCTCCGCCACCAGGTCCAGGATCCGGCGGGTGGTGAGCGCGGGCGCCGTGGGCAGGTGCCAGACGCGGCCGTCCCCGTCCGGGTTCCCGCCGAGCGTCGCGAGGCCCGCCGCCACGTCGCCGATGTACGTGTAGCTGTGCGGCAGGTCGATGTCGCCGAGCGCCGGGACCTCTCCCCCGGTGAGCGCTGCCGGGAAGACCGCCCCGCCGAGAGTGGAGTTGAGGACGCCGGGGCCGACGAAGTCGGCGGACCGGCCCAGCACGACGCGCAGCCGGCCCGCTTCGTGGGCGGCGAGGTAGCCGGTGTCCAGCTCCGCGCGCATGCGGCCCTTGCGGGTGGTCGCGTTCCACGGGGTGTCCTCGGTCATCACCGCGCCGTGCGTCTCGCCGTACGGGTAGAGCGTGTCGAGGACGACGAGGCGGGCGCCGGCCGCCTCGGCCGCCGCGAGGACGGCCCGCTGGATGCGGGGCATGACCTCGACCTGGAGGTGATAGCCGACGTTCACGCAGTGGTAGGCGACCGCCGCCCCGTCGAGCGCGGCGCGTGCTCCCTCGGTGGTCGACACGTCGGCGGCGAACCGCTGGACGCCGGCCGGGGCGTCCCCGCCGCCGGACCGGTCCACCAGTCGGACCTGGTGGCCCCGCCGGATCAGCTCCGCGGCGAGCGCGGTGCCGGCGGGGCCGGCGCCGAGGACTACGTGGAGATCACGTGCTGCGGTCATGAGGACTCCCGTGATTGCTGGTGACTGCTCATCGCTTTCGTTATTGACCATAACTCTTGCGATAGCGCGTCGCAATAGCCCTTGTTAGACTCCGTAACTGAAGTGAGCTTGCCTAGCGAGAGGGCCGGGAATGGCGGAGACGCAGCAGGGGCCGCGGGCCCGGTACCGGGAGCAGACCCGGGCGGAGATCAAGGAAGTGGCGCTGCGGCAGCTCGCCGACGGTGGCGTGGCGGCGCTCGCGCTCACGCGGATCGCCAAGGAGATGGGCCTGTCGGGCCCCGCTCTCTACCGCTACTTCGCCAGCCGCGACGACCTGCTGAGCGCCCTGATCCGGGACGCGTACGACGACGCCGCCACCGCGATCGGCGCGGCGGCGGCCACGGCCGAGGACCGGGCCCCGCGTGAGCGGCTGCGTGTACTGGCCGGGGCCTACCGCGGCTGGGCGATCACCCAGCCGCACCGCTATCTGCTGATCCAGGGCTCTCCGGTGCCGGGGTATGTGGCCCCCGCCGACACCCTGGAGCGCGCCCGTGCCGTGCTCGGGCCGTTCCTGCCGGTGTTCGCGGGCGGTTCGCCGGGGGCGGGTGTGGCCTCGGTGGTGGACCGGATGACGGCATGGCTGGAGGCGGACGCCGGCGTGGGCGCCTGGGTGGCCGGCTACGCGCCGGACACCGCGGGCGACCCGCAGACGTCGGCCGCCGCACTGGCCGGCGCGCTGCTGGCGTGGGCGCAGTTGCACGGGGCGGTGGGCCTGGAGGTGGCGGGGCAGTTCGCGGGCATGGGCCATGACGGTCAGACCCTGCTCGCGGCCCAGACCGGCATGCTGGCGGACGCCTTCGGCCTGGAGTGAGCCGTCCGCAACGCGCCTGCCGCGCCCGGTCGTCGGACCGGGCGCGGCAGGTGTACGGCTGCTGGGCGGCGGGTGTCAGGGGTGGACGAGCACCTGGGACAGGGCAACCCGGCCCGTGCCGGACGTCACGATCCGCACCGTGCGGGTCCGGCTGTCCAGGTTCACGACGGTGGGGCGCAGCGCCTTGCCGCTGACGTGGACGGTGGCGTCGTCGGTGACGATGTCGAAGTCGGCGGTGGTGGAGGAAGCGTCGTTCCAGACCTCGACCTGCCGGATGCGGCGTACGGCTCCCAGGTCCACCTGCCACCAGGCGCCGTCCTCGGAGAGGGTCGCGGTGTCGGTGTTGGTGTCGGCGTCCAGGGCGAGACCGGCCGTGGCCGTGCCGTCGGTGGAGGACTGGGTGGCCGTGCCCTTACGCGCCAGGTCGGTGCGCAGTTGTTCGACCGGGCCGCCGTGCGCGCCGGCGCGGGCCGCGACGGCGAGGGCCGCCGCCGGGAGCCGGTCGAGACCGGTGTGGTTGCCCGTCATGACGGAGCCCGTCCCGCCGAGTTCGGGTGCGGCGGTGTCGGTCCAGTTGCCGCGCGCGGTGTTCTCGATGCCGTAGTCCGCCCAGTTGGAGACCCACTTGTAGCCGATGCGGGTGATGACGTTCTTCTCGACGGTGATGTGCGAGGACTGTTCGTCCAGGTAGATGCCGTTGCCGTCGCGCTCGGTGTTGCCGTACGCGGAGCGGTTGATGTAGTTGCCGCTCAGGACCGTGCCGGGCTGTGCGCCCTGGGTGTAGATGGCGCCGCCGTCGTGCTGCTGGCGCGCGACCTCCATGACGTCGGTGATGCGGTTGTCCGTCACCTTGTTGTCGCGGAGCACGGACTTCTGCGCCTCGGGCTGGTTCCAGCCCCAGCCGACGGAGATCGCGGAGTACGGGAGGTGGTCCAGGCTGTTGTGGTCGATCGTCAGCTCCGCCTCGTAACCGGCCCAGATGCCGACCGCGTCGGTGTACTCGACGCCGGTGCGGCTGATGGTGTTGTACGCGACGGTGTTGCGCTCCCCGGCGAGCGGGGCTTCGGGCATCGGCTCGGTGTCACCGACGTACACCGCGCCCGAGGAGAGGTCGGTGAACGTCGAACGGGTCAGCGCGCTGTCCTTCGTGCCGGCTTCCAGGATCGCTCCGGCGCCGCCGAGGTGGGTGAACCGGCCGGTGTCGATGGTCACCCGCCGGCCGCCGCGTACGGTGACCGCGGCGGCGGGCTTGGTGTAGTAGCGGCCCGCGTGGTCGACGGGGCCGGTGGCACCGGTCAGGGTGAGACCGGCCTGCATGCCCGCGTAGCCCTCGTCGGTGTCGGGCTGCCGGTACGCCGCGTAGGCGAAGCCGATGCCGCTGACGGTGATGTCGTGACCGCCGTCGATGACGAGCAGCTGTTCGGTGCGCGGGGTCACGGCGCGCGCGTGGCGCATGTTCTCGCCGCGGCGCGGCAGGTAGGTGACGGTGCGGCCGGCCGAGTCCCAGACGAACTCACCGGGCTGGTCGAGGAGTTCGGGCGCGTTCTCGAAGAAGGCGACGCCGCTGTAGCGGGTGGAGTCGACGGCCGTGGAGTCCCACGCGGGGCCGGTGCGGTCGGTTCCGCTCGCGGAGTTGGTCCAGCAGGGCTGGGCGAAGGTGAGGGTGTCGCCGCTGACGTCCGCGATCCGGCAGTGGTAGTTGCGCCACCGGACGCGGATGACGGCTTCGGCGTCGGTGGGGCGCTGCCAGTGGTCGATGCCGGTCGCGGTGGCGCCGGTCATGCCGGTGGCGGTGGCGTCGCAGGTGCTCGCGGGGCAGGCGTCGCCACGGGCGCGGGTCGCGCGCCGGCCGTCGATGAAGAGCTGGCGCGGGGTGGTGCCGGCGGGGACGGCCGCGCTCCAGGTGCCGTCGGTCTTCTTCCGCCAGCCGGTGATGTCCTGGCCGCCGGAGAGGACGGGGTGGGCGCCGGGGGCCGCGGCCCAGGTGGTGCCGGAGTCCGCGGCGCCGAGCCTCAGGGGCGCGTCGAGCCGGTAGGTACCGTCCTTCAGGAGTACGCGGACGGCCCGCCGGGTCTCGGTGCGGGCCAGGTCGCGGGCGCCCTCGGGGGTGCAGGGGCGGGCGGCGGTGCAGGAGGTGCCCCGGCCGTCGGGGGCGGCGTACAGGGTGCGGGCCCCGGGAGCGGCCCCGGCGGCGGGGGCGGCGAGAAGGGCGGCCAGGAAGACCGCGGTGGCGGTGGCGGCGGTGGCGCGTACGACGTTCAGGGGGCGGTTCACGCGGTGGCCTTCCAGTCGGGGTGACCGGGCATGGGCGGGTTCACGGCCCCGAAGAGCCAGTCGCGCAGGAACGCGTCGAGTGACATGTCACGTGTGACATCCACGGTGTGACGGATGAAGGCCTCGGTGGTGTAGGTGGAGTCCTTGTAGCGCTTCACCCACTCGCGCATGACCTTGTCGAAGGCGCGCCCGCCGATCCGCAGGTTCAGGGCGTACAGGACGAGGGCGCCGCCGTCGTAGATGTTGGTGCCGCCGAGCGCGTCCGGCCGTCCGGGCGGGCCGTCGGCGGCGCGGACGGCGTCGAGCTTCTCGTAGGTGGCCTTCATCTTGTCGGCGAGTACGGACCAGCCGCGCTCCTCGCCGTACAGCCCCGCGTAGTACACGGCGGGGCCCTCGTTGAGCCAGGCCTGCTGCCAGTCGTGCGGGGTGACGGAGTCGCCGAACCACTGGTGGACGAGTTCGTGGACCATGGTGGTCTCGTAGCCGGGCTGCCCCTGGGCGTTGGGCTTGAACCAGCTGGTGGCGAAGAGCGAGAGGGTCTGGTTCTCCAGGGCGTCGGTGTAGCCGTCGTAGATGTGCAGCCCGTACACGGAGAACGGGTAACGTCCGAACTTCGCCTCCAGCCAGGCCAGATGGTCGGCGGTGCGGGCGACGACCGGGGCGTAGGTGTCCTCCTGGCCCTGCGGGACGATATGGCGCAGGGGAAGGCCGCGGTGGCTGCTGCCGTACAGGTAGGTGCCCTTGACGACGGCGATGCCGATGAGCTCGGTGGCCATGCGCTCGCGGAGGGCGAAGTGCCAGACGGTGGAGCCGTCGGCGCGCGGGGTGCGGTGGGTGAGTTCGCCGTTGGCGGTGGCGACGAAGCCCTTGGGGGCGGTGATGTGGAAGGTCCACGTCGCCTTGTCGGACGGGGTGTCGTTGCAGGGCAGGAAGGTGTCGGCGCGGGAGGACTGGGCGGCCGACGCGAAGCCGCCGTCGCTGCCGAAGTTCCAGCCGGTCAGGCCGAGCCGGGGCGCCTTGCCGTTGCCCCGGTAGCGGATCTCGACCGTGAACGCCTGGTGGTCGCGGAGGGGGCGGGCGGGGGTGACCGTCAGCTCCTGGCCGCTCTGGCCGGGCGTCAGTTCCCAGCGGGCGGGGCGGCCGGCGACGGTGACGGAGTCGATGGTGTGGCCGTCGGTGTCGAGGTTGAAGGCGGAGAGGTCCTGGGTGGCCTTCGCGCTGATCTTCACGATTCCGGTGAAGTCGTACGTCACCGGGGTGAAGTCGAAGGTCAGGTCGTAGTGGGTGACCTGGTAGCCGCCGTTGCCAAGCGTGGGGAACAGGGGGTCGCCGACGCCGTCGGAGCCGGGCTCCGGGGCGAATTGGTGCGGCCGTGCCAGGGCCGGGGTGCCGAGGGCGGGTACGGCGGCCGCTGCCGCCACGGTGGCACCGCCGAGTGCGAGGACCTTGCGTCGTGTCGTCACTTCTTCCCCTTCTGGAAGGCTTCCTCGAACTCACCGCGAGCCTTCTCGCCGCCCTTGGCCAGGTAGTCCTTGACCAGCTGGTCGTAGGCGGACATGGGCTTGCGGCCGGAGATGATGTCCTTGAGGGCGTCGCTCTTGAGCGTGCCGAGGCTGCCCGAACCCTTGGAGTCCCAGGTGGGCGAGGAGTACTGGAGCGTCGGGTCCGGCACCATCATCGGGATCATCCTGGTGAACGTGTCGTGGACGTGGCGCACGCCCTGCTCGGAGTCGGCGCTGAAGATCGCCGGCACCGCGGACGCGGCGAACTTCCAGGGCACGGTGACGTCCTGGGTGCCCTGCTTGGTCAGGGCCGGGTTGCCCTGGGCGTCACGGGTGAAGTCCCGTCCTTCGACGCCGTAGTTGATGAGGGTGTACTCCAGACTGCCGAACGGCGAGGCCGCGAAGTCGGCGAAGGCCAGGATCTCCTTGACGCGGTCCCCGGACGCCTTGCTGATGTGGGTGTTCTGGAGCGCGACGTTGTCCATCCAGGCGACGGCGTCCCTGCCGACCGGGACGAAGGGGCGCGGGTCGTACTTCTTGTCGATCGCCTTCATCGCGGCGATGTAGCCGACGCCCGGCGCCAGGTACGTGGGCATCCCGTCGTACACGTAGGCGCCCTTGCCGTTCTTGAACATGTCCGTGTACTGGGCCTTCTGCGCCCCGGACATCTGGAGGGTGCCCGGGTAGTAGCAGCCGGCCTTGTACAGCAGGCGGGCCGTCTCCACCGCCTTGCGGTACTCGGGCGTCTCCAGGTCGGCGGTGAACTTGCCGGTCTTCTCGTCCAGCCGCCAGAAACTGGGCGCGCCCGCCGACATCGCGAGCATGGTGGTGGCGCCCGCGATGATCGCGTACTGGTCCTTCTTGGGGCGGGTCAGCTCCTTGCACACCTCGACGAAGCGGTCGAGGTCGGTGATCTGGTCCAGGCTGGTGACACCGACCTCCTCGAAGAGGTCGTGGCGGTAGACCCCGGCGCCGCCGGTTCCGGTGCGGGCGATGGGGATGCCGTAGAGCTTGCCGCCGAAGATCGCGCCCTGCCAGGCGCCCTTGGGGATCGCGGCGAGGTTGGGATAGTCCTTGATCGCGTCCCCGGCGAGGTGCGGGGTCAGGTCGGCGCACTTCGCCCGGAGGAAGGCGGACTTGTTGTCGACACCGCCACTCTCCGGGTACATGAAGAGGTCGGGCAGGCTGTCGCTGGCGACCATGGTGGAGAACTTGGTGCCGTAGTCGTCGGCGGGCACGGCCGTGATGTTCACCTGGCCGCCGAGGAGCTTCTCGATCTCCTGCCAGGCGGCGTTCTTGCCGCGCGAGGGCGGCGGCGGGGAGAACGTCTCCATCGTGGCGCTGATCGGCTTCGCGCCCTTGAGCGGGGTGTTCTTCGTGGCCCGCAGCGGCTTGGCCGGGTAGCTGAAGAAGCCCTGCGGGACGCCGGCGGCGGTGCCTTCGAGGTCGGGGTTGAGCCCGATGTTGCGGATGGCGCTGTTCGGGAGCAGGGACGCGCTCTTGGCCTCTGCCTTCGCGGTCGTGCCGCCGTCGCCGCAGGCGGCGAGGAGCGGGGCGGCGGCGAGTGAGAGGCCGACGCCGGCGCCCAGGCGGAAGAGCGCTCTGCGGTTGATGGGGGTGGGGCTCGGCACCTGGATCTCCTTGGAAGAGGGAAAGGAAGGAGTGGGGGGCGGTGGCTGCGCTCAGCCCTTGACTGCGCCGGTGAGCACGCCCTTGGTGAAGTAGCGCTGGAGGAAGGGGTAGACGCAGAGGATCGGTACGACGGCGATCACCAGGACCGCCATCTGGACGGCCTGCTGCGGGGCGAGCACTTCGCCGGCCGAGGCCGCGTTGAGGCTCTGGCCCTGGAGGACGTAGGTCCGCAGCACCATGGGCAGCGGCCACTTGTCGGAGTCGTTGAGGTACAGGAGCGAGTTGAAGAAGGCGTTCCAGTACGTCACCGCGTAGAAGAGGCTGATCACGGCGAGGACGGCCTTGGACAGCGGCAGGACGATACGCACCAGGATGCGCAAGTCGCCGGCTCCGTCGACCTTGGCGGCGTCGTACAGCTCCTCCGGCAGGTTCATGAAGAAGGAGCGCAGGACGACCAGGTTGAAGGCGCTGACCAGGGTGGGCATGACGAGCGCCGCGTAGGTGTCGTACAGGCCCAGTCCCTTGACCAGGAGGAAGTTCGGGATGATGCCGGCGTTGAACAGCATGGTGAACAGGGCCGTCATCAGGATGAAGCGGGAACCGGTCACGTCGCGGCGGGAGAGTCCGTACGCCATGCCGACGGTGACGAGCAGGCTGGCGAGGGTCCCGAACACGGTGATGCCGACGGAGACGATCAGTGCCCGGGTGACGACTCCGCCCGTGAAGATCGTGCGGTAGGCGTCGAGGGTGGGGTGGTCGGGCCACAGCACGAGGCCGGAGCTCTTGATGATGTCGGTCTGCGAGGCGAAGCTCGTCCCGATGACGCCGACCAGGGGGTAGGCGACGGCGAGCACGACCACGACGACGGCGACGGCCTTCGCGGTCTGGCCGATCCGGGTCGGGCGCTCCATCCACGGCGGCCGGCCGTCGGATGTGCGCAGGGGGGCGGGTCGGGGCGCGGGTCCGGTGGTCCGGGCCGTGGCGCGCGTCTTCTCAGCGGTCAGCACCGCGGTACACCCCTTCGTGGCCGAGTCGGTGGGCGAACTTGTTGGCGCCCAGCACGAGTGCGGTGCCGATGACCGCCTTGACGAGTCCGACGGCGGCGGCGACGCCCCAGTCGTTGTCCTTGATGCCGTGGTAGTAGACGTAGGTGTCGAGGACCTCGCCCGCGTCCGGTCCGACCGCGTCGCGCTGGAGCAGGATCTGCTCGAAGCCGACGGAGAGGATCTGGCCGAGGTTGAGGATGAGCAGCAGGATGAGTACGGGGGCGATGCCGGGCAGCGTGACGTGCCACAGGCGGCGCCGGGGCCCGGCCCCGTCGATCGCGGCGGCCTCGTACTGCTGCCGGTCGATGTTGAGGAGGGCCGCGAGGATGATGATCGTGCCCCAGCCGGCGTCCTTCCAGGCCACCTGGAGGGTGAGCAGCCAGGGGAAGGCGTCGGGGTCGCTCATCATGTCGTAGCGCGGCAGTCCCAGGCCGCCCAGGAAGTCGGGCAGCACTCCGGCGCCGCCCAGGATCTGCTGGAAGATCGAGACGATGATGACCCAGCCGATGAAGTGCGGCAGGTAGACGACGCTCTGCACGAAGCGCCGGATGCGGTCGCTGGCGATGCTGTTGAGCAGCAGGGCCAGGGCGATGGGTATGGGGAAGAAGAACACCAGCTGGACGAGGGCGATCTCCAGGGTGTTGAACGTGGCGCTCCAGAAGGCCGGTTCGCTGAACGCCGCGGTGAAGTTGGCGAAGCCCACCCACACGCTGTGCATGTATCCGAGGTACGGCTGGTAGTCCTGGAACGCCACCACGTACCCGAGCAGTGGCACGTAGTGGAAAACGATGAAGTAGAGCAGGCCGGGCAGGGTGAGCAGCAGCATCACCCGGTCGCGTTTGATGCGCTGTCCGAGCGTGAGCCGGTGCGGTGCGGCGAGGGCCGGGCCGGCCTGCGGGGCGGGTTCTTCGCCCCGCTTTCGCCGCTTTCCGCGCGGCAGCGGGGGTGCTGTGTCAGCCATGGTGCGTCCTGTTCGGCTGGGTGGCGCGTGGTGAGCCTTCTGCGGCGGCAAGTTAGTAAGCGGTTAACCCAAGCGTCAAGGGATCCGGGCGAACGTCTTCGTCATGTGATCCCTCTCGGCGGGAATTCCGGGCGAATGAATGACCAAAAAGCCGCATGTTCCGCACATTTGGTGAGCGACCGAGCTTGACGGTCGGCCGCCGACCTCCTTAGCGTGCCGGTCATTCCATAGAACGCGATTACTATCCGGAGGCAGGGTGCGAACCACCGAAGAGGCGCCGGCTCGGTCCGGCACCGATGCAGCGGCCCCGCCCGGAAGGCGGCCGCGCACGGTGCTGGTCATGAGCACCGGGCTGCTGGACGACGTCTTCCCACCCGCCGTCCGGTCCCGGCTGGAGGAGACCGCGGATCTTCTCGACCCGGCCGTGATCAGCGAGTTCGGCTCCCCGGCCGCGCTCCGGGCACTGTCCGGGGCGGAGGTGCTGCTGACCGGCTGGGGCTGCCCGCCCGTCGACGCGGCACTGCTGGACCGGGCACCCGGGCTGCGGGCGGTCATCCACGCGGCGGGCACGGTGAAAACGTTTCTGTCCCCGGCCGCCTTCGAGCGCGGGATCGTCGTCTCGTCGGCCGCCGCGGCCAACGCGGTG
Source organism: Streptomyces sp. ATexAB-D23 (assembly GCF_000373645.1). Taxonomy (GTDB): domain Bacteria; phylum Actinomycetota; class Actinomycetes; order Streptomycetales; family Streptomycetaceae; genus Streptomyces; species Streptomyces castrisilvae. The sequence goes on from NZ_KB892013.1 coordinate 164,585, forward strand.
CCGGTGGCGGAGTTCACGCTGGCCGCGATCATCATGGGTGCGAAGCGGGTGTTCCCGCTGGCCGGCCTCTACCGCGCCCGCCGCACACATCGCACCGCCGCCGACCTGGACCGCCACGCCTGGCTCGGCACGCACGGCCTGACCGTCGGCGTGGTCGGGGCGTCCAGGATCGGGCGCCGGGTGATCGAGCTGCTGCGGGTCCTGGACGCGGAGGTGCTGCTGCACGACCCGTATCTGGGCGCCGCCGAGGCAACGGCCCTCGGTGTCACCCCGGTCGACCTCGACACCCTCGTGGCGACCAGCGACGTGGTGAGCCTCCACGCCCCGGACACCCCCGAGACCCGGGGCATGATCGACGCGCGCCGGCTCGGCCTGATGCGCCCCGGGACCCTGCTCGTCAACACGGCGCGCGGCCCGCTCGTGGACACCGAGGCGCTGACCGGTCATCTGGTCGACGGCCGGCTCGACGCGGTCCTCGACGTCACATCGCCCGAGCCGCTGCCGCCCGGCCACCCCCTGTGGGACCTGCCCAACGTCTTCCTGACCCCGCACCTGGCGGGCGCCCAGGGCAACGAGGTGGGGCGGCTCGGGGCGCTCGCCGTGGACGAACTCGCGCGGTACGCGAGGGGCGAGCCGTTCGGGCATCCCGTGCACCGGGCCGACCTCGGGAGGATCGCATGACCACGCTCCCCCGGCAGGCTCTAGGCTCATCGTCACACAACAGCCAGCAGGGGGTGAGCCGGATGCGCCGGCAGAGCACGACCGGGGACGGACAGCGGCGCGCGACGGTCACCGATGTGGCCCGGCGCGCGGGTGTCTCGACGGCCACCGTCTCCCGCGTCCTCAACCGCAACTACCCGGTGGCGGAGGCGACTCGGGAGCGGGTGGAGTCGGCGATGCGCGAGCTCGGCTACGTCGTCAACGCACACGCCCGCGCGCTGGCCGGGGTCTCCAACCGCACCGTAGGCATCATCGTCAACGAGGTCATCGACCCCTTCTACGCCTACATCGCGCGCGGTGTGGAGCGGGAGGCCGCACTCGGGGGACGGCTCTGCCTGGTCTGCTGCACTCAGGGCGACCCGCAGCGCGAGCTGGCCTTCATCGACCTGATGCACGAGCGCAGAGCGGACGCGGTCGTGGTGGTGGGAGGCTCCATCGCGGACCGGGGCTACACCTCGGAACTGGCCCGCCGGGCACGCGAACTGGAAGCCGGCGGCTCGAAACTGGTGCTCTGCGGCCGGCCCCCGCTGGGCGAGGCCGCGCCCACCGCGGCCGTCGAGTACGACAACGAGGGCGGCGCCTTCGCGATCACCGACCATCTGCTGATGCAGGGGCACGAGCGCATCCTCTACCTCGGCGGCCCGCCCAGGCTCTCCACCACCCGCGACCGGCTCGCCGGCCACCGCCGCGCCCTGGAACTGCGGGGCGTCCCCATCGATCCCGAACTGGCCCAGCCGGGCGCCTTCAGCCGCAACTTCGGCTACCGCAGGATGGCCGAACTCCTGCGCGAAGGGCCCGCGTTCACCGCCGTGTTCGCGGCCAACGACATGGTCGCGGCCGGCGCCGCACAGGCCCTGGAGGAGGCCGGCGTGCGAGTCCCCAAGGACATCTCGCTGGTGGGGTACGACGACATCCCGGTCGCCCAGGAGCTGCGCCCCCGGCTGACCACCGTCCACGTCCCGCTGGAGGAGATGGGCCGCCAGGCCGTACGGCTGGCCGTGTCCGGCGGGGACGAGGACGACTGGCGGGAGCCGACCACGGGAGCGCTGCGGCTCGGCACTCACATCGTGGTACGCGATTCCGTGGCACCCCGGTCGGGCCGGCCGGCCCGCGTGTGACCGGTTACTTCCCGCCTGTCCGCAGTTGGCCATAGAAAATCACAGTAACTTCCCGACTCCCCTTGCGACTCGACAGCAACCGCTTACATGCTGACGGGGCACCCCCCACCCGTTCCGCCCGCTTCCGCCCCTCGTTGATTTCTGCAGGGAGAGTTCCGCATGCGTAAGCCCAGCAACCCCCTCGCCCCGGCCACCGCCTCCCCCGCCGCCACCGCTGCCCCCATGGGCCGCCGGGCCGTCCTCGCCGCAGCCGCGGGCGCGGGAGCGGTGGCGGCCCTCGGCATCACCGCGACCACCGCCTCCGCAGCCGCGCCCGCCACCACCGCCGCCTCATCACGGGCCGCGGGCCGCCCGGCCTCCGTGACCGTCACGGCCCGCCCCGCCGCCGAGGCCGAACGGCTGCGGCTGGGACAGGCGTTGCGCGGCTCGGAGTTCCAGCCGACCGGCCTGTACGTGCCCGCCGGCACCCCGCTCTCGCTGACCGTCCGGCCGCACGACGGCCTGGTCCCCACACTCTGGATCGGCGCCTGGGACTATTACGGCGAGATCACCGAGCCCCGCGGCTATCCGCTGGCCCGGGGCGCCAACACGGTGACCGACCCGCACGGCGGACCGGTCTACCTGACCCTCACCGGGCACGGCGAGCGAGCCGACGTGCTGTTCCGGTCCGGCGCGGTCCGCATGCCGGTCTTCACCCTGGGCCGTACCACCGAGGCCGACTACCGGCACCAGCTGGACACGCTGACCGCGTCGCCCTGGGTGGAGCTGCACGCCCCGCACACGATCATGACGCTGACCCGCGAGGGCGCGCTGCTGTACCGCGACGAGGACCATGCCGGCCTGCTCCGGCTGGTGGAGACGATCATCGACTCGCACGCCCGGATCAGCGGCCTGGACGGCTCGAAGCCGGTGCACCGCAGGAAGGCGGGGCCGTACCACTTCACCGAGGTCAGCAAGGTCCCGACCGGGGTCGGCGCCTACGCCACGCACGGCTACAACGGCTTCCCGCGCGCCTACCTGGACCGGGCCACCACGGTCGAGGGCCTGCGCACCCGGGGCTGGGGGCTGTACCACGAGCTCGGCCACCTCCATCAGCAGATGGCGTACAAGCCGGGCGGTCTGACCGAGGTCACGGTGAACATCTACTCGCTGGCCGCGCAGCGCACCCTGAAACAGCCGTCGAACCTGCTGACGGTCGACCCGGAGACCGGTCTGACGGTGTTCCAGACCTCGCGCGCCAAGTTCGGCACGGACGGACTCGCCTACGAGAAGTCCTTCGGCGCGTACGAGAAGCTCGTGCCGCTGCGTCAGCTGGAGCTCGCCTTCGGGGAGGACTTCTGGCCCCGGCTGCACAAGCTGGTGCGCGAGGAGAACCCGCAGTCCGACTACACGCAGGACGCCAAGCGCTACCGCGCGCTGGCCACGTACTCCAGCCGGATCGCGGGCTACGACCTGACCGATTTCTACGTGAACACCTGGGCCTTCCCCATCGACGCCGTGGGCCGCGCCGAACTCGCCGCGCTGAACCTTCCCCACCCGCCCGTCGACCCGAGCACACTCTCCGACTAGGACAGAGAAGGAGGACGAGTCACTGTGCAGCTGAACCGAAGGACCCTTCTCGCCGCGGGCGGCGGCGCCACGGTGTCCGCAGTTGTCACGGCCGGTCCGGCCCGTGCGGCGCAGCCAGGACCGGCGAAGGACGCGACGCGGGAGGCGGGGCAGATCACCGACGAGGACTTCGACGGGCTCCTGAGCCGGGCCGGGACCCTGCTCACCGGAGGCGCTTTCGACCCGGCCGACCCCGACTTCGCGACGGGCCTCGCCGCCCTGGACGACGCGGCGGACGAGCTGTGGCAGACCCTGGACCGGGGGGAGGAACGCACCGCGCTGTGGCCGGACCTCTCCCCCCTCACCGATCCGGGCAACTTCGGCCAGAGCTACACCCGGCTGCGCACCCTCGCCACCGCCTGGGCCACCCCCGGCACCGCGCTCTCCGGCCGGGCGGAAACCGCCGACGCACTTCTCCGGGCGCTGCGGTTCGCCCACGACACCGCCTACCACCCCACGGCCCCGGAGTCCGGCAACTGGTGGTTCTGGGAGATCGGAGCGCCGCGCGCGCTGATGGACTGCTGCGTCCTGCTGCGCGGGCGCCTGGCCGCCGCCGATCTCGCGGACTATCTGGCGGTCGTGGACCGCTTCTGCCCGGACGCCGACCGCAGGACCAACTCCCCCACCCTGTCGGAGACCGGCGCCAACCGCACCGACAAGGCGGTGATCGTCGCGCTGCGCGGGCTGCTGGGCCGGGACGCGGACAAGGTCGCCGCCGCTCGCGACGCGCTCTCCGACGTCCGCGACGCGGGCCGCAACAGCCTGTTCCGCTATACGACTTCGGGCGACGGCTTCTACGAGGACGGTTCGTTCGTCCAGCACGGGGAGGTGGCCTACACCGGTTCGTACGGGACCGTGCTGCTCGGCGGCGCGGCCTGGCTGCTCTCGCTGCTCGCCGGTTCCCCGTGGGCCGTCACCGATCCTGAGGTCTCCGTGATGTACGAGGCCGTGGAGCGCAGCTTCGTCCCGGTGGTCTTCGACGGGCTGATGATGGACGCCGTGCGCGGCCGGGCGGTGTCCCGGGAGCGGGCGGGCGACCACCGGGACGGGGCGGCGGCCGTCGCGGCGATCCTGCTCCTCGCGACCGGCGCCCCGGCCGGCCCGGCGGGCCGATGGCGCTCGCTCGTCAAGGGCTGGCTCACCCGCAACCGCACCACCCCTTTCACCTCGCTCGCCGACCTCCCCCAACTCGCCCTGGCCAAGGCGGTCCTGGCCGACCGGGACATCCACGCGGCGCCGCGCACCACCGGCACCTTCGTCTTCGCCGACATGGACCGCGTCGTCCACCGCCGCCCCGGCTGGGCCTGCGCCCTGTCGCTGTCCTCGAAGCGCATCTCCGCGTACGAGGCGGGCAACGGCGAGAACCTGCACGGCTGGTACACCGGCGACGGCATGACGTATCTGTACGACGGCGACGACCTCGGGCAGTACAACGACGGCTTCTGGCCGACCGTCGATCCGTACCGCCTCCCGGGCACCACGGTCGACACCCGCCCACGCGAGGACCTCGGCACCGGCGCCGGCACCTCCACCTACCGGCCGTCGAACACGGTGGCCGGCGGCGCCGCGCTGGACGGCCGGTACGGCGCGGCGGCTATGGAGCTGATCGGCGCCGAGGGCAGCGGCCTGCGGGCCAGGAAGACGTGGTTCCTCCTCGACAACACGGTCGTCGCGCTCGGCGCCGGCATCACCGCGGGCGACGGCTACCCGGTCGAGACGGTGATCGACAACCGCAGCCTCGGCGCGGCCGGCCGCAACCGCCTGCTCGTCGACGGTGTGCCGCAGCGCGTGGAACAGGGCCGGGCCGGTGCGTTCGGCCGGGCCCGGTGGGCGCACATCGAGGGCGTCGGCGGCTACGTCCTGCCCGGTGGCACGGCCCTGCGCACGCTCCGCGAGGAGCGCACCGGCACCTGGCGGGCCATCGACACGGGCGCGGACACGGGAGGCAGCACCGACCCGGTCACCCGCCGCTATCTCACCCTCTGGCTCGACCACGGGCCGTCGCCCACGGACGCCGGATACGCCTATGTGCTGCTCCCCGGCGCCTCCGCCGCGGCCACCGCGGTGTGGTCGGCGTCCCGCCCGGTGCGGATCGCGGCCAACGATTCCACCGCCCAGGCCGTGGAGGACCGCAGGACCGGGCTGACCGCCGTGCACTTCTGGGGCCCCGGTACGGCGGCGGGCATCACCGCCTCCGGCCCGGCGACGGTCCTCGTGCGGCGGCGGGGCGGCCGGGCGTCCGTCGCGGTCGCCGACCCCGGCCGCACCGAGTCCTCGGTCACGGTCCAGCTGCCCTTCGCCGCACGCGCGATGGCCCAGGCGGACGATACCGTGACGCTCTCCCCGGGCCGCAGGCCCACACTCACCGTCGCCGTCGGCGGCTCCCGGGGCCACACCCACCACGCCGAACTCGTCCAGTGATCCCCCGCCCGGCACCTCCGGTCCAGCTCGTCCGGTAACCCCCGGCCCGCCGAATCCAGCCGGACTCGTCCGCCGACCGCCCCGCTCATCGAATCCAGGAGCAGCACCACCATGTCCGTAGCCCCGCATCTGCACCTGCCGCCCACCGACCGGATCCTGTCCTCCCGCACCGGCTGGACCAGGGCGCACTGGGAGGCGACGGCCGACCGGATGCTGGACGCGCTGACGCCGTACGCGACACCGGGGTTCGCCCAGTACCGGCTGCCCGGCCGGGGCAGTTGGTCCGGTGTGGTCTCCGACGGCCTGGAGGGATTCGCCCGGTCGTTCCTGCTCGCCGCCTGCCGGATCGCGGGCGCGGGCGGGGCGGTCGACCCCGCGCTGACCGAGCGGTACGCCGCCGGTCTCGCGGCCGGCACGGACCCGGCGAGCGGGGAGGCGTGGCCGCGCCTGACGGACTGCTCGCAGCAGATGGTGGAGGCCGCGTCGGTCGCGGTCGCCCTGCACGAGACCCGGCCGTGGATCTGGGACCGGCTCGACGCCCGGGTGCAGGAGCGCGTCGTCGACTGGCTCTCGGGCTTCGTCGGCGGCCGCACCTGGGACAACAACTGGCGCCTGTTCCAGGTGGTCTCGGAACAGTTCCTGGCGTCGGTCGGGGCCCCGTACAGCCGGTCCGACATCGAGAACGGACTCGACAGGATCGAGGACTGGTACGTCGGCGACGGCTGGTACACCGACGGCAGCGGCCGCAACTTCGACTACTACATCGGCTGGGCCATGCACCTGTACCCGCTGCTGTGGGCACGGATCGCGGGCCCCGGCGGCGACGGCGGCCGGTCCGCCGCCTACCGGCAGCGGCTCGGCCGGTTCCTGGAGGACTACCCGCACTTCTTCGGTGCCGACGGCTCCCCCGTCCATCAGGGCCGGTCCCTGTGCTACCGCTTCGCCGCGCTGGCCCCGGTCTGGATGGGTGCGCTCGCGGACTGCACCCCGCTCGCGCCGGGGCTGACCCGTCGCCTCGCCTCCGGGGCGCTGCGCCACTTCGTCGAGCGCGGGGTCCCCGACGAGCGGGGGCTGCTCACGCTCGGCTGGTACGACACCTTCCTCCCGGCCACCCAGCCCTACTCCGGTCCCGCGTCACCGTACTGGGCGAGCAAGGGGTTCCTCGGGCTGCTGCTCCCGGCCGACCACGAGGTGTGGACGGCGCGTGAACTCCCGCTGCCCGTCGAGGAGTCCGACACCTACACCGCACTGCCCGCCCCCGGCTGGCTGCTGCACGGAACCCGCCACGACGGGCTCGTCCGGCTGGTCAACCACGGCAGCGACCACAACCCGCCCGCCCCCGACGCCGAGGGGCCCGACGCCGACCCGGACCGGGGCGTCGGCGAGGACGACCCGCACTACGCGAAGCTGGCGTACTCGACGGCGACCGCCCCCGAGTCCGCCCCGCACGCCCACGCCCGCGACATCGACAACCACCTGGCGCTGCTCGCCCCCGACGGCACCCCTTCCCGGCGCCGCCGCATCCACCCGCTGCGCTGCGAGGACCGCGTCGCCGCCTCCTGGTCGGCGGCCCGGCTGCCGGGCGACGAGCACGCGTACCGGATCGAGACGACCAGTGTGCTGCACGGCCCGTGGGAGATCCGGGTCCACCGGGCCGAAGCCCCCGAGGGCGCGGTCGTCCGGGAGGGCGGTCACGCCGTGGCGCATCCGCGGAGCCCGTACGCCTCTTCGGGGCCCGACTGGGCGCTGGCCCGTACCGCGGAGGGGCTGACCAGTGCGGTGGTCGGGCTGTACGGCTGGGACGGCGGCGCTGACGGGGCCGCGGTGGCGCGCGACGTGGAGTCCAACGCGTACGGTCCCCACTCGGCGGTCCCGTATCTGCGCAGCGCCCCCCGCCCGGCCGGACGGAGCGTCCATGTCACGCTCGTGGTGCTCTCCCGCGACCACGTCCACCCGGAGGCGCTGCGCACGGCCGTACGGGTGCGGGTCGACGGGGACACGGTGTCGCTGGCCTTCCTGGACGGGCGCACGGTCGAGGTGTGAGCGGGAAGGGCGCGGGCGTCAGAGTCCGAAGGCGTTGTCCTCCCTCCGGTGGAGGTGGCAGACCAACTCCTGCGCCAGGGACTTGATGGTGTCGAGCCCGGCCCTTCCCCACGGGCGGGGCACGGTGTCCACCGCGCAGACGGCTCCCAGCGCGATCCCGGTGCGGTCGATCAGCGGCGCCCCCAGGTAGGAGCGGATGCCTATGTCGTCCACGACCGGGTTGCCGGCGAACCTGGGGTAGTCGCAGACGTCCTCCAGGACCAGCGCCTTGCGCCGGACGACCACGTGCGGGCAGTAGCCGTGATCGAGGGCCACATACCGGCCGTTGCGGCCGCTGCCCGCCGCCGTGGCGCCCAGGTCCGAGCCCTTGCGGGTGCCCGCCGGGGTGTGCAGCCCCGCGTAGAACTGGCGGTTTCCGTCGATGAAGTTGACCATCGAGAACGGCACGTCCGTCACTTCGGCCACCCGGTCGGCGAAGGCGTCGAAGTTGTCGAACGAGGCGTCGGCCCGTTCCCCGAGGCCGAGGCTGCGCAGCCGCTGGGTGCGGACGGGCGCCTCGCCGTCCACGGGGGTGAGCAGCAGCCGTCCGGCGGCGTGCGGGATCACGGACGGACCCCCAGGCCGGCGTGGCCGGGGAGCGGCGCGGCCTCGTCGGTGGCGTTGATGAGGTGCTGGACGAGGGTGACGAGCGTGCCGGTGCCGGAGCTGGCGACGCGGGCGTCGCACAGGACGACCGGCACCTGGGGCGCCAGGTCGAGCGCGGCCCGCACCTCGTCGGGGCCGTAGCGGTAGGCGCCGTCGAACTCGTTGACGGCGATGATGAATCCGATGCCGCGCCGTTCGAAGAAGTCGACGGCCGCGAAGCACTCCTCCAGCCTGCGGGTGTCCGCGATCACCACCGCTCCCAGCGCGCCCTGGGAGAGTTCGTCCCACATGAACCAGAAGCGTTCCTGGCCCGGTGTGCCGAACAGGTAGAGCACATGCTGTTCGTCCAGTGTGATGCGGCCGAAGTCCATCGCCACGGTGGTGGAGGTCTTGGACTCGACGCCTTCCAGGCTGTCGGTGGCCGCACTGGCCTGTGTCAGCAGCTCTTCGGTGCTCAGGGGCGCGATTTCGCTGACCGCTCCGACGAACGTCGTCTTGCCGACCCCGAATCCGCCCGCCACCAGGATCTTGAGCGCGACGGGGAAGCCCTCGGGGGCGGCGGGGGCTTCGGCGTACCCGGACGTCGCGGTGGAGTGCGCGTACCCGTTGCCGGACGCGTCGTCCGCGTAGCCGTAGCCGTAACCGGAGTGGTCCGGGTAGCCGTAGCCGTCAGAGCTGTCGTCGTAAGCCATCGAGCACTGCCTCCAGCAGATGTCGGTCGGTGGGGGTGTCATGGAAGGCGGGCGCGTGGGCGGTGACGGCGCCGCAGTCGACCAGGTCCGAGAGGAGCACCTTGGTCACGACGGCGGGCAGCCTCAGGTGTGCGGCGATCTCGGCCACCGATGTGGGTCCCTCGCACAGCCCGAGTGCCACCGAGTGCTCGGGGCCGAGGTGGGTCTGCGGAACGGTCCCGGTGGCCATCACCAGGGACAGCAGGTCGAGCACGGCTGTGGGACGGGTACGGCCGTTGCTCACCGTGTAGGGGCGGATGAGGCGGCCCGCCGCGTCGTCGAGCAGCGGCCCGTCCTGGGTGACCGCCATGCTCACAGCCCCGCGGCGCCCGGCATCCCGGCCGCCTGTCTGGCCGGTGTCGTGAGATAGGGCCGGACGCTCTTGACCAGCATGGCCATCTCGTAGCCGAGCACGGCGGCGTCGGCGTTGCGTCCGGCGAGCACGGCCAGACACGTCCCGGAGCCGGCGGTGGCCACGAACAGGAGCGTCGAGTCGAGCTCCACGACCACCTGGCGGACCTCTCCGTTGTCCCCGAACCTGGCTCCGGCGCTGCGGCCCAGCGAGTACAGGCCGGCCGCCAGCGCCGCCATGTGGTCGGCGCTGTCGGCGTCCATGCCGTGGAGGGATTTCACCAGCCCGTCGGCGGAGAGCAGGACCGCGCTGCTGGTGTACGGCACACGCTGTACCAGGCCGCTCAGCAACCAGTCGAGGTCCGAGACCTGACCGGACGGCATATCGGTCGCCATGGTGCATCTACTCCTTGGTGGGGTTCGCTGCGAGGGGGTCGTGGTCGCCTGGGTAGGCCCCGGCACCATGCGGGTGCGCGGACGCGGGCGCGCCCCGGACGGGGAGCGGCTGGAGCGGTGCCCCGACCTGCGCGGCCGTCGTGGTGCGGGTGGCACCGGCCGGCGTCTCCGGTGCGGGCTCCGGCTCGGCCTCGGACTCGGCGCGGGCCTCGGCGAGGTCGATGCCGCGCCGGAAGGCGGCCACGAGCCCGGGGTCGTGCAGGACGGGCTCGTCATCGGGCCGCGGGGCGGGGGCCTCCCTGAGCTGCGGGACCAGGTGCTCCTGGTTGGCGCGTTTGGGGAGCTGGGGCCGGTCCATGGTGTCGCGGACCGCCGCCGCCCCGGTCGGGGCCCGGTCGGCGGGGGCGGGCGTCGCCGCCCGTTCGGCGCGCAGGGGAAGCGGTGGGGCCTCGTCCTGGCGGCGCGTCTGCTGCGGGGGGCGGTCGAGCCGCAGCTGCCGGCTGGGGACGTACGGCCGGCGCTCCGGCTCGGGGGCGGGCGCCGGGGCCGGGTCGCGGGGCGCGACGGTGTCCTCCTGGGGCGGCGGGCGGTGTACCGGCCCGGGGGCCGGGACCGGCGCGTCGGCGGTGGGACCGGAGAAGTCGTCGTCGGCGCCGAGCAGGGTCTGCGGCAGCACGAGTACGGCCTGGGTGCCGCCGTAGATGTTGCTCTGGAGCCGTACGGCGATGCCGTGCCGCCGAGCCAGCGAGGCCACCACGAACAGCCCGATCCGGCCGTCCTGGAGCAGGCGGGCGACGTTGACCTGGTCGGGGTCGGTGAGCAGGGCGTTCATCCGCTTCTGCTCGTCCTCCGGCATGCCCAGTCCGCGGTCCTCCACCTCCAGGGCGAGCCCGGCGGTGACGTGCTGGGCCCGCAGCAGCACCTGGGTGTGCGGGGCGGAGAACACGGTGGCGTTCTCCACGAGTTCGGCCAGCAGGTGGATGACGTCGGCCACGGCGTGGCCCCGGAGGGTGCCGTAGATCGGGGGCACGAGCTTGACCCGCGGGTAGTGCTCGACCTCGGCGATGGCCGAGCGCAGCACCTCGGTCATGGTGACCGGGTTGCTCCACTGGCGGCGGGAGACGGCGCCGCCGAGCACGGCGAGGTTCTCGGCGTGCCGGCGGATGCGGGTGGCCAGGTGGTCGACGTGGAAGAGGCCCTTGAGCAGGTCCGGGTCCTCGACCTCGTGCTCCAGCTCGTCGAGCAGCTGGATCTCGCGGTGCACGAGCGACTGGAGGCGGCGGGCGAGGTTGACGAAGACCTCGACCTTCTGGTCCTCGCCGCTGTTCTCGGAGAGCTGTGCGGCGTGGACGACGGCGTCCACGGCGGCCTCCTGCTGGCGGCCGAGCTCCTGGGCGAGCAGTTCGAAGGGGTCGCTGCCGGGTACGGGGGGCTGCGGGGAGCGTCTGGCGGGGACGGGCTCGCCGTTGCGCAGCCGCTCCACCACACTTTGCAGCTCCGCCTGGCCCTGGGCGCTGGTCCGGCGCAGCGCGAGGCAGCGGCCGAGGACCGTGGTGGCGGCCCGGTTGGCGGCGAGGAAGGCGGCGAGGATCGAGGCGAGGGCGAGCGCGCCGGCGGAGCCCAGCGCGGTCCAGAGTTCGGTGGACGGCCGGGCGTGGCCCGCGCGGGCGGTGAAGATGACGGCCGCGGCGCCGGCGAGGGCGACGGCGAGGGCCGGCAGCACGGCGGTGCGCAGGAGTTGAGGGCGTATGCGCGCCTCGGGGGACGGCCGGGCGGCGCGCGGTCTGGCCGCGGCCGAGTGGGAACGGGCGCCCGGTCGGCCGTGCCGCCCGCCCTCTCGTCGATCCGGTCGCGCGTCGGGTGCGCGAAGTTGAGACATCAGCGTCCTCGGTACGTGGGGCCCCAGGAATCTGCATTCATGTGGTGGCACCTACGGTGGTCGGTCGTTCTCGGGGTCATCGGCCGGGCAGGCCCGGAGAATATGAGCCCACCGTTGATCACCGGGCACTCACGGTAGTCGTCAGGTGCGCGGGCGTGAGGGGCAGTTGGGGAACTTGCCCGCCATCCGTCCCGCTCTGGTATGAGCACTCGCACGAACGACCGATTCCTCCGGGGCCGATTCCGGGTCAACTGCCCGCGAAGGGGGGTGCCATGACGCGAGCGAGCCCCCTCGACGGCGGTCGAGGGGGCTTGCCTGCCGGGGTACGTACGCGCTACGCCTTGCGGAGCCTGCCGATGATTCCGTCGAGGTCGTGGGTGAACAGGGCGGGACGGACGAAGTGCCCGCCGGGTTCCTCGTGCCACTCGTGAGGGATCCCGGCCTGCCCGAGCAGTCCCCGGAACTCGCGCTGTCCGGCGAGCACCTGGTTCTCGTTGACCTGGTCGAACCAGTTGACCGGGTCGGGGCTGGTGCCGGCGACCAGGAAGACCCGCTTGTTGCGGTAGCTCTCGACGCGCTGGACCGGGTTGTCGGCGCTGACCCGGGCCTCGTCCCACAGCGGCATGCCGTAGACCGAGCCGCCGCCCAGCTCCACCGCGGCCGACGAGACGTTGGCCCAGTGCGTGACCAGACCGGCGTCGCGGCGCAGGCTGGCCGGACCGGAGTGCGCGCTCACGGAGGCGAAGTGCCCGTAGTACTTGGCCGCGTACTTCAGCGCGCCGAACCCGCCCATGGAGAAGCCGGAGACGGCCCGGCCGTCGTATTCGGCGTACGTACGGAAGTTGGCGTCGATCCACGGGAGCAGCTGGGCGATGTGGAAGGTCTCCCAGTTGCGCGGGCCGGTGTTGGAGCTGACCGGGTTGGAGTACCAGCCCGCGTGTCCGCCGTCGGGCATCACCACGATGAGCGGCTTGCCGGCCGTCCAGGCACGGATGCCCATGCGGTCGAAGGTGATGAAGTCCTGGTCGGTGCCGCCGCCGTGGAACAGGTAGAGCACCGGGTAGGTGCGGCCGCTCGTGTGGTAGCCGTCGGGGAGCAGGACGTTGACGCCCGGGTTCCAGCCGATCGCGTCCGTCGCGAAGCGGTAGTACCACATGCGCGGGTCGCTCTCGTTGCGGTCCACGATGCGCAGTCCGAATCCGTCGCCTGCCGCGCTGGCGGGCGAGGCCGACGCGAGCAGGCCGGCGGTCCCGAGGGCCATCGCCGCGGAGAGTCCTCCGGCGGCCCTGATGACGTTCCTGCGGCTGGGGCGGTGATCGCTCACCATGACCTCCTGGTGGCAAGGGTGCGCGGACGTGGCCGGGACGGGGCGGGGGCGGTCATGCCGAGTAGCCCTTCGGCGGGATCAGCGTGGCGAGCTGGTCGAAGGAGATCCAGTAGATCTGGTTGCCGCTGAAGGAGGCGGGGTCGGCGATGAGGACGGTGCGGTCGGCCTCGTCATAGCCGAAGACCGTGAAGTAGTGGTAGATCGTCTGGTTCGAGGGGTAGCCGGGCGGCTGGTTGCCGGGCGGCGCCACGATGTTGGTGACCAGCGGGTAGTTGCGGTCGATGTCGAAGACGATGTCGTACCAGAGCAGGTCCCGCTGGGCCTGGGTCGGCGGATCGTTCGGCATCTCCTTGGTCTCGTACCAGCCGCCGCCGAGGTTGGCGTTGAGCACCCCGGTGACCTGGGATATGTGGTCGGTGCCGTTCTCGGTGGTGCCGAGCTGCCAGGCGAGGTCGGCCTGGCTGGGCGGGGCGGTGCGGGCGGAGAGAGCGATGCGGGTGGCGGCCGGTCCGCACCAGTATCCGGTCTGCTGGACCTGGTAGTCGATCTCCAGCCAGTGCGCGCTCGCCGTGCTTCCGGCGTCGACGGTCAACCGGGTGCCCGGCTGGTTGTGTCCGCTGAGGACGGCGGTCCCGGCCGATGAGCCGTGGGCGAGCACGGCCGCGGGGGCGAGGTGCGGGGTGGGTGCGGACGCGAATGCGGTGCCGGGCTGGAGGAGGGCTCCGAGGGCGACCGCGGCAACGGCGGAGGACACGAGTCTCTTGCGCATGAAGGCTCCTGAGGGTGGGGGGCGGGCCTCGCGTGCAGCAACGGCCGGGGTACGCGCGGCCGTGTGCGACGGCCCTCAGGGTCGTCCCGGCCCGGCCACGGGCGCAAGCGCCGAAAGCTGGGGCTTACGCGTGCGGCTGACGCGCCGTCACTCTGGGCCGTACTCCTCGGCGGCCAGCAGGGCGCGTCCTTCGGCGGTGGCGACGTGGAAGGACCGTCCGGCGCGGCGCACGGTGGTGACCAGGCCCGCCGCCCGCAGCACGTTGATGTGCTGGCTGACGGCGGGGTGGGTCACATCGAGGAGCCGGGCCGCCTCCACGGTCGAACAGCCGGCGCGGGTGGCGCGCAGGATGCCCGCGCGGGTGTGCCCGAGGAGCGGTCCCAGCGGCCCGGAGCCGGCCGCCGGGCGGGCACCGGGGGCGGGCCCGGCCCAGTCGGCGCTGTGGTGGATGGGGTAGACCAGCACGGGCGGCAGGTCCCCGTCGGCCAGCGTGATGGGCGTGGGCCAGCAGAAGAACGACGGCTGGAGCACGAGGCCCCGCCCGCGCAGCCACAGATCCTGCTCAACGGGATACGCCGCTTCGAGCACCGGCGCGCGCCAGCGGAACTGCGGGCCGAGCCCGGCCAGCAGCCCTTCCGTGCCGCCGTCGAGGAGACCGCGCAGCCGCAGGGCACGGTCGGCGTCGATGTCCGCGTGCACGCGCCGCCAGTAGGGGGCCAGCGCCTCCCGCTGGTACGTGCGCAGGGCGACGCCCAGCTGGCGCAGGGCCTCCGCGTCGCCCCCGGCCAGCGCGCCGAGCCACCCGGGCAGTTGTACGGGGGTGGCGAGGCGTGCCAGTTCGGCCCTGAGCCGCCCGCGCGGGGTGCTCAGCAGGACGTCGACGGACGCCTGGAGGGTGCCCCGGTCACCGGAGGTGGGCGTGAGGAAGTCCGGTGAGTAGCCGCGCGGGGGCAGCAGCCGCGAGAGAAGGCGCGGGCTGCCGGAGAGCCGGGGCCGCACCCAGCGCCGCCAGTCGCCGAACTCCCTTTCCCCGTCGCGCCGTTGGAGGGTCTGGACGCTGTTGCTTATCTCCCAGAGGAAGTCCGGCCCGGGAGCCACACGGACCCGCGCGAGGTCGTCGGATGTGAAGTGCACCCGCAGCATCGCCGCTCCCTGAGGACGTGACCGTCTCGTCGGCGGAGCCCGTGCTCTCTCTTCCGTGCCCGGCGTACGCCCCGCCCGCCCGTCCGGGGCGTACGCCCGGCCCTCAGGTCTGGGGTGCCCGGTCGCGGTCCCGGTCGAAACCGAGGGCGGTGGTGTCCGGTGCGCCGGTGCCCTGTACGTGGACCGGGGGCCAGTTGCCCCAGCCGGGCGCGGGCTCGGCGGCCACCGCACGCCACCACGGCTCGACGGGCGGCGGATCGGCGGGCTCGAACGGCTGGCCGGGCCGCGGGGACGCCATCGTCACGCCGACGGACCGGGTGGCGCGCATGGACCATTCGGCGGGCTCGGCCCAGGGGTGCAGCGCGAGGTTGAACGTGCCCCAGTGGATCGGCAGCATGACCCCCGCCGCGGGATCGTCGCCCTGGAGGTCGAGGTGGGCGCGGACGCCCTCGTCGGGGCTCATGTGGATGTCCGGCCACGCGCCGGGCTCCGGAATGCCGTCCGTGCGGTCCTTGGACCAGAACTGGCTGTACGCGCCGATCTGGATCATGGTGGCGTCGAACGGCCCGTGCTCGGCCCCGATGGTCCTGAAGCCGGGGAAGTATCCGGTGTCACCGCTGTGGTAGATCCGGTGCTCGGGTCCCGCGACCACCCAGGACGCCCAGAGGGTGTGCTGCTGGTTGCGCAGTCCGCGCCCGCAGAAGTGGCGGGCGGGGGTGGCGGTGAGGTTGATCCCGGCGACTGTCGCGGTCTCGTTCCAGTCGAGCTCACGGAGCCGGTCGGGCGCGACGCCCCAGCTCTCCAGGTGGGCGCCGACCCCGAGCGGGACCGCGAAGACCGTGTCCGTGCGGGCCAGGGCGCGGATCGTCGGGAGGTCGAGGTGGTCGTAGTGGTCGTGCGAGATCACCACCACGTCGACCGGGCCGAGGGCCGCGAGCGGCAGCGGCGCCGGGTGCAGGCGCTTGGGCCCGGCGAACGCGAAGGGGGAACAACGCTCCCCCCAGACCGGGTCGAACAGGACGCGCCGCCCGTCGATCTCGGCGAGCACACTGGAATGCCCCATCCAGGTGATCCGGAGGCCTGAGACGGGGGGCTCGGCCAGGTCGGCCAGGGTCGTGGCATGGACGGGCACGGTCCCGGCGGGCGACCTGAGCACCCGCTCCTCCTTGCGGAAGTAGACCCTGGCGAAATCCAGCGCCGAGCCGGAGGGTCTGATACTCGCCCCGACCGGGTTCTTGAAGACGCCGTCGGCGAAGTTGGGGGAACGGCGGATGCGCTCCATGCGTGCGCCGTCCGGGTCTGCCCCGAAGGCAGCGGGGCGCATCGCACGCAGCCGGGTGCGGAGCGGAAGCCTGTTGTCAGCGCCGGTCACAAGATCTCCTGAGGGAGTCGGTGTCGTCTCATTATGGACAGGGGGCACGACAGTGCGAGAGCAGAACACCCAAGGGGATGGTGTTCCGCGCTTGCCGCCTTACCCACGTTGCTGTCCGTACACGTGCTCGACACGCAGTCGCAGGACGACGCGCCGGTCCCGGACCATGGCCGCGCGGTAGTCGTCCCAGTCGGGGTGCTCGCCCCGTACGTCCCGGTAGAGCCGGATCAGCTCCTCCACGACGGCGTCCCCGGGCTCGGCGGCCGGCCCGGACAGCTCGGCGGTGCCGTCCGCGACGGTCCAAGCCCAGCGGTCCTCCGTCGTGACGTGGTAGCTCGCCCGGGGGTCCCGGCGCAGGTTCCGGGTCTTCGCGCGGCCCTCGGTGACCGAGACCCGGACGATGTGCTCGTCGGGGTAGTAGAAGTGGTTGACATTGGACAGCTGGGGCCTGCCGTCCTTCTTGAGTGTGACCAGGACGCCGCTGTCGCTCTCGCCGAAGAGCCGGAGCAGCGCCTCCTGTCGTGCGTCGAATCCAGTCATGCCGGATCCAACGAGCGGGCCTCCCGCAGGATTCCGCATCCGGCACGCCGTCCCGCCCCTTCCCCTCCCCCGTCGCGGACACCGGCGCGTTCCGGCCGGCGGGCGGTGCGGCGGGCGGTGCGGCGGCGGACGCCGCGTTGACAGGGGTGACCCGGCATCCTGATACTGACCGACTGTTCAGTAATAGGGTCGGCCCGCCGACAGTGCCCGCCGACAGTGACCGAGGAGCACTCCCGATGATCACGCCCACGGTGTCCCCACCCGCCCCGCTCATCTCGCTGACCTGGACCGACCACGCCACCGGCCATCAGGGGCACCTCGTCGTCGACCGGCTGGTGCGCGGGGTCTCCAGCGGCGGGCTGCGGATGCGGCCGGGCTGCACGCTGGAAGAGGTGGCGGGGCTGGCCCGGGGCATGACGATGAAGGAAGCCCTGCACTTCGACGCGGACCAAACCGGGGCCCGCTACATCCCGCTGGGCGGTGCCAAGGGCGGCATCGACTGCGACCCCAGGGACCCGGCCGCCTACGGCGTCCTGGTCCGCTATCTGCGGGCGATGCGCCCGTACATCGAGAGCATCTGGACCACCGGCGAGGACCTGGGCCTCAGCCAGGACCTGGTGGACCGCGCGGCGGCGGAGGCGGGCCTCGTCTCCACCGTCCAGGCCGTCTATCCGCTGCTGGAGGACGAGGCCGGGGCCCGCCGCCGCCTGGCCGACGCCTTCGCCGTCGAGGTGGACGGCATCGGACTGGACGAACTGGCCGGCGGCTGCGGGGTCGCCGAGGCGGCGCTCGCCGCGCTGGACCGCGACGGTGTCGCGCACGGCGACGCCAGGGTGGCGCTCCAGGGCCTGGGGACGATGGGCGGGGCGAGCGCCCGGTTCCTGTCCCGGGCCGGGCTCAGGGTGGTCGCGGTCGCCGACATCAAGGGCACGATCGCGAACCCGGCCGGGCTCGACGTCGAGGCGCTGCTCGCCGCCCGGGACGCGCACGGCACGGTGGACCGGGGGGTACTGCGCCCCGGCGACCGCGAGCTGCCCGCCGATGCCTGGCTCGTCCAGGACGCGGAGGTGCTGGTGCCCGCCGCCGTCTCCTACGCCGTGGACGCCGCGAACCAGGCCGGGATCACGGCCCGCTGGGTGGTCGAGGCCGCCAATATGCCGGTGCTGCCCGAGGCCGAGGCGCTGCTCACCCGGCGCGGGATCACCGTGCTGCCCGACGTGGTCGCCAACTCCGGTACCAACGCCTGGTGGTGGTGGACCCTGTTCGGCGACATCGGCGCCGACGCGGACGAGGCGTTCGCCCACATCCGGCGCTCGATGCGGGCCCTGGTCGGCCTGGTCCTGGCCCGTGCGGAGGCGGACGGCTGCACGCCCAGGGCGGCGGCGCACGCGGTGGCCGCCGACCGGCTGCCGGTGATGGCCGAGCGCTTCGGCTGGTACCGCTGACCGCTCGGGCAGGCCCACGACCCGCCCCGTGTATCCGGCGCCCGGACGGGCATTGGTTAGGGTGACGCCGTGGCAAGAGTGCGGTTGGGTGTGGCGGAGCGGCGCGAGGAACTGCTGCGCGCTGCCGTCGAGCAGATCGAGGTGCGGGGCGTCGCCGCCGTGCGCATCGCCGATGTGGCGTCCGTGCTCGGCGTGAGCAACGCGCTTGTGCTCTATCACTTCTCCACCAAGGAGAAGCTGGTCGCGGCCGCCTTCGCGCATGCCGCCGAGATCGACCTCGCCCATCTGCGCAAGCTGTTGAGCCGCCGCACGACCGCCGTACGCAGGCTGCGCGCCGCCGTCCGCTGGTACGCGCCGACGGGCCAGGCCAAGGGCTGGCGGCTGTGGATCGAGGGCTGGGCGGCCTCCCTCCGCGATCCGGCGCTGCGCAATGTGGCCGGCGATCTCGACCAGCAGTGGAAGGCGGAGCTGGCCGAGGTCATCGAGGAGGGCGCGGCGGCGGGCGAGTTCCTCTGCGACGACCCGATGTCCGTGGCCTGGCGGCTCACCGCCCTGCTGGACGGGCTCGCGGTGCAGATGGCGTCGTACGCGGGTCCGCTGTCCCGGGCCACGATGCTGGAGTGGACCGAGCAGGCGCTCGCCCGTGAACTGGGCATCGATCACGATGCCCTGACCGCCTGACGGCCCACGCCCCTCGGTGGGGCACGGCCGGGCTCTCCCCTTTCCGGCGCGGTCAGGTCTGCCGCAGCGGAGCGTAGGTCTCACCGCTCAGTCCGAAGGTCCAGGCGACGCCCGCCCTGGCGGTCCTGGTCGTGGGCGGCACCCGCAGCCAGTACGTGCGGTGGGTGCCGTCCGGTTCGGGTGTCGAGTTGACCACCTCCACCATGACGACGTCCTCGTCACCGGCGAGCGCGATCCGCCAGAGGATGCCCGTCTCGTCCCGGTGGACCGGTTCGGCGCCCGACTCGGTGAGGTAGCGGTCGTAGCCGTAGTACTCCAGCATCACGCGGCGCAGCTCCGCGTTCTCCTCGGTGCGGATGCGCCGGGGCGTCAGCGCGGCCAGTTCGTCGAGGAAGGCCGGCGGGACCGGCATGCCGCGCCAGGCGTACAGGGCGAAGCCGTCGGGGTAGGAGAGCGCCGGTCCGTCGCCCCGGTCCAGCCGGCCCGCCTCGTCGCGTCGCAGCACCTGGGGGCGCTCGCTGATCACGGCGACACGCTCGTAGGGCCACCACCAGCCGGCGTTGCGGGCCACCGCCGCCAGCCCGTCGAGCCGGTCCCCCCGGCCGTCGAACGCGGCGAGCCAGGCCGCGTCATGCTGCCCGAGCACCGCGTCGAGCAGGAGGAGCCGCACCCGGGACTCCGCGTCCGGGTCCCCGCCGAGGTCGGCCACCACCCCCGCCCGTATCCGCTCGGCGAGCCCGGCCGTGGTCTCCCAGAGCTGGGCGCCGGTGGCGGACCAGAGGGCGGACCAGCCGGCCGGGCCCAGCGCGTCGTACACCCGGCGCCGCTCCTCCGCCCAGGGACGGGTCCTTACCTCGTCGCGGACGGAGCGGCCCGCGTCCGCCAGCCCCGCCACGGCCTCGACGGCCGCCCTGGGCGAATCGGCCCAGACGATTTCCTCCGGCCCGGCGAGGCCCGCCGCCCGGTAGGCGAGCCGCACCCCGTCCTCGGCCGCCGCCCGGTCCGCCGCACCGGTCGCCGCCGCCACGGCCCGCCAAGAGTCCACGTACTGCATCGGTTTCCCCGTCCCCTGTTCCGCTCTGTTCCCGGCCCGGTCCTCCCGGGGCCGGCCTTCGGGTCCTGCTGCCGTGCCCGTCCCGCCGTCGCTCAGTCCGCGACGATGCGGACCGCCCCCGGCGCGTACTCCCGCTGGCGCACCACGCGGAACCAGCCCTGGGGCAACGGGATCGTGGCGTGCTCCTCGTGCACCACGCGTCCGCCTTCGGGGAGGTGGAGCAGCATCGGGCCGAAGACCCCGCCCTCCCGGATCAGCCGTCCGGGGCCGGGCACGGCGTGCGCGTGTCCGGTCACCTCGCCGAGCGCGAGCACCAGACGGCCCCACGCGTCGCGCAGTTCGCCCGGCGCCTCCAGGAGGTGCGCGGGCACCGCCGACTCCTCCAGAGCCATGATCAGTACGTCGCCCTGCCGGTACACAGACCTCTCCCCTCCGCGGCGGCACCCGCTGTGCCGGCCACATCGAAAACGCTACGGCGGGGGTCTGACAATCGGCCGCCGAGCCGTCACGGGCGGGGCCGGTCGCCCTGCTGTCAGTGGGGCTTGATAGACCTTGCGGACATCACATCCGTCGCCGTCATCAGGAGCTCAGGGCCATGTCCGTGGACCACCTGCACGCGTTGCTGGGCCTTCCGGCCGTCGATTTCCAGTCCGGCTCGGACGGCGGCCCCCGGCCCGCGGCCGACGCCGCCGCCTGGCGGGTCTCGATCGACGCGTACGAGGACGAGGGGACGTGGGAGGAGGAGTTCGACGCCTTCCTGGCGGAGGTCGATCCGGCCGGCGTCCGCGCCCTGATCATCGGGCAGTGGGGCGAGTCGTACGAGGAGACGTCGTCGTACCCCATCGGTCTCGTCATCGCCGCGGCCGACCGGCTGACCTCTCTGGAGGCGGTGTTCGTCGGGGATCTGACGATGGAGGAGGCCGAGATCTCCTGGATCGAGCAGAGCGACGTCACGGAGCTGCTCGGCGCCTTCCCCGCGCTGGTGGAGCTGGGCGTGCGCGGCGGGTCCGAGCTGGTCTTCCCGGCCACGCGGCACGAGCGTCTGAAGGCGCTCACCATCGAGACGGGCGGACTGCCGCGCGAGGTGGTGCGCGGTGTCGTGGACAGCGAACTGCCGTCGCTGGAGCGGCTGGACCTGTGGCTCGGTGTCTCGGCCTACGGCGGCGACGCCCATGTGGCGGACCTGGCGCCGCTGCTGTCCGGTACGCGTTTCCCCGCCCTGCACCACCTCGGCCTGCGCAACAGCGAGATCCAGAACGAGATCGCCGCGGCCCTCGCCCCGGCCCCGCTCGTCGCCCGGCTGCGCACCCTGGACCTGTCCTGCGGCACGCTCGGCGACGAGGGCGCGGCCGCCCTTCTGGAGGGGCAGCCGCTGACCCACCTCGACGTCCTCGATCTGCACCACCACTTCCTCACCGAGCCGATGGAGCGGCGGGTCGCCCAGGCGCTGGAGCCGCACGGGGTGCGGGTGGACCTCTCGGAGCGCTGCGAGCCGTGGGACGGCCGGGGCGCCGCGGGCCGCTACGTCACGGTCGCGGAGTGATGACGCGATGACCGGGATCGATCACCCCTGCTCCTTCCACGGCCTGCCCGTGTTCACCCTTCCGGTACCGGGTGACGACGGCGGGCTGCCGGACACGCTGCCCGGGGCGGACTCCATGGCCTGGCGGCTGGACTGTGCCTGGGACGGGCCGGAGTTCCCCGTGCTCTGGCAGCACTTCCTGGACACGGTCGACCCGGCGGCGGTCCGGGCCCTGCTCATCGGGCCCTGGTGGTCGGAGGAATACAGCCCCCTGAGTCCCGTGGTGGAGCTGATCGCCGCGGACGCCGGCCGTTTCCCGGCGCTGCGCGGCCTGTTCCTCGCCGATGTCGTGGGCGAGGAGTGCGAGGTGTCCTGGCTCCAGATGTGTGACATCACCCCGGTGATCGAGGCGTTCCCCCGCCTGGAGGAGCTGGTGGTGCGCGGCGGTGGCAGTGGGCTGAACGAAGAGACCCTGGAGCTTCAGCCGGTGCGGCACGAGGCGCTGCGGTCCCTGCGCTTCGAGTCCGGCGGCCTGCCCGGCCAGGTCGTGCGCGCGGTCGGCTCCTGCGAACTGCCCGCGCTGGAACGGCTGGAGCTGTGGTTCGGCTCCCAGTGGTACGCGGGGGACGCCACGGTGGCGGATCTGGCCCCGCTGCTTACCGGCGGTGCCTTTCCGCGGCTTCGCCATCTCGGGTTGCAGAACAGCGAGATCCAGGACGAGATCGCCGCGGCGGTCGCCTCCGCTCCGGTCGTCGCGCAACTGGAGTTCCTGGCGCTCTCGATGGGCACCCTCAGCGACACGGGCGCCCTGGCCCTGCTCGACGGCCAGCCGCTCACCCATCTGTCCGGCCTCGACCTGCACCACCACTACCTCACCGACCCGGTGAGGGCGCGCTTCCAGGAGCTGTGCGACCGCGAGGGCGTCCACGTCGACCTCGCGGAGGCGGACTACTGGGACCCCGATGACGACGAGCCCCGCTATGTCGCGGTCAGCGAGTAGCGGGCCGCCGCGTCTCGCGGTCGTCGGCAATCCGGGCAGCCGTCGGGTGTCCCTCTTCCAGGACGCGGTGGCGGCCGCCGGCCTGCCCGCGGCGCGCACGGTCTCCTGGCTCGACGTGCTGGACGGCGGTGCGCGCTTCCTGCCCGGGGAGACCGTGCGGATCGAGTCGCCCGGCGAGGACGCGGAGGTGGACCGGCTGCTGCGGGACGCCGACGACCCGACGAGGGTGGAGGGTTCGGCGCTCTGGTACGCCAGGTTCACCGCCGCGGTACGTGAGGTGGCGCGGGCCGCTGCCGAGGCCGGGGCCGGGCTGCTGGACGGCCCGGCCGACATCGCGGTGCTGTTCGACAAGCGGCTGTGCCACGGCGTGCTGGACTCGGCGGGGGTGCCCGTCCCCGCGTCGCCGACGTCCGGCCGGGCCGCGCCCCCGGTGCGGGACTGGGACGACGTGCGTGCGCTGATGGCCGGGCACCGCATGCCGCGGGTGTTCGTGAAGCCGGCGCACGGGTCGTCCGCGTCCGGCGTGCTCGCGGTGGAGACGGCTGGCGGCGGCCGGGTCCGGGCGGCCACCTCCGTCGAGCGGGACCCCGCCGGCCGCCTCTACAACTCGCTGCGGGTGCGCCGGTGCACGACGGAGCGCGAGGTGGCGGCGATCGTCGACGCGCTGGCCCCGGACGGGCTGCACATCGAGCGCTGGCTGCCCAAGGCCGCGCAGGGCGGCCGGGTCGCGGATCTGCGGGTCGTCGTGGTCGACGGCCGGGCCACCCACGCCGTGGTGCGCACCAGCCACTCCCCCATGACCAATCTGCATCTCGGCGGCGCGCGCGGCGACCTGGACCAGGTGCGCGCGGCCGTCGGGGCGGCGGGGGCCGACTGGGGCAGGGCCCTGGCCGTCTGCGAACAGGCGGCCGGGCTCTTCCCGGACACGCTGTGCGTCGGCGTCGACCTGCTGCCCCTGACCGGCTGGCGGCGCTTCGCCGTCGGCGAGGTCAACGCCTTCGGCGACCTGCTGCCGCGGCTGACCGGCCTGCCCGGCAGCGGAGCCGAGGGCCTGGACACCTACGCGGCGCAGGTCGCCGCCGTACTGAACCGAGCAAGGAACACCCGTGCCACCCCTGCCCCCTGAGCCCTCCCCCGGCGTCGCGGACGCCCCGGACCCCGACATGAGCGAGGTCGTGGGCAGCCACGATCTGCTGCTCGTCACCCTGGACACCCTGCGGTACGACGTGGCGGCGGAGCTCGCCGCCGCCGGGCGCATCCCGCATCTGGCCCGCCACCTGCCGGGTGGTGCCTGGGAGGAGCGGCACGCCCCGGGCAGCTTCACCTACGCCTCCCATCAGGCGATCTTCGCCGGGTTCCTGCCCACCCCCGCCGCGCCGGGGCCGCATCCCAGGCTGTTCGCCGCCCGGTTCGCCGGCAGCGAGACGACGGCGGAGCGCACCTTCGTGTTCGACACCCCGGACCTGGTCTCGGGGCTGGCGAAGGAGGGGTACCGCACGGTGTGCGTCGGCGGTGTCGGATTCTTCAACCAGCGGGGGCCGCTCGGCTCGGTGCTGCCGGGGATGTTCCAGGAGGCGCACTGGGAGCCGGAGTTCGGCGTCGCCTCGCCCACCTCGTTCGAGGCGCAGGTGCGCAGGGCCGAGCAGGTGGTCGCCGCGCTGCCGCCCGGTCAGCGGCTCTTCCTGTTCGTCAACGTCTCCGCGCTGCACCAGCCGAACTGGTTCCACCGCGCCGGGGCGACCCCTGATGCCGGGGACAGCCGTGCCACGCACGCCGCGGCCCTGGAGTACGTCGACGCGCACATCGGCCGGCTCTTCGCCGCCGCGAGCAGCCGCCGCCGCGCCTTCGCCATCGTCTGCTCCGACCACGGCACGGCGTACGGCGACGACGGCTACACGGGTCACCGGCTCGGCCACGAGTCCGTCTGGACCGTTCCGTACGCCCATTTCTTCCTGGAACCGGGGACCGCACGATGACCACGCCACAGACCGTCCGCCCGTACCAGAGCTATGTGTACGCCTATCCGCACAAGACGGCGTACCGCCCACTCGCCCCGCTGCCCGGCGGCCGGCCGGCGCTGAGCGAGCTGTGGGCGGGGGAACGCAAGGACGCGCTCTCCCTCTATCTGCACATCCCGTTCTGCGAGGTCCGCTGCGGGTTCTGCAACCTCTTCACCCGGATCGGCGCGCCCGGCGAGCTGGCCTCGCGGTATCTCGACGCGCTGGACCGGCAGGCGGGCGCGGTGCGGGACGCGCTGGGCGGCGGGGAGCCGGTCCGGTTCGCCGCGGCGGCGTTCGGCGGCGGCACGCCCACCTTCCTGGAGGCCGGCGAGCTGGAGCGGCTGTGCGACATCGCCGAGAAGCGCATGGGCGCCGATCTGCGGTCCGTGCCGCTGTCCGTGGAGACGTCCCCGTCGACCGCCACCGCCGACCGGCTGGCCGTCCTCGCCGAGCGGGGCACGACCAGGATCAGCATCGGCGTGCAGAGCTTCGTGGAGGCCGAGGCCCGTGCGGCGGTGCGCCCGCAGCGCGCCGCCGATGTCGAGCGCGCCCTCGGCCTGATCCGGGACACCTCCATACCCCTCCTCAACATCGACCTGATCTACGGCATCGACGGCCAGACCGAGCGGAGCTGGCGCACCTCCCTGGACGCGGCGCTGCGCTGGCGGCCCGAGGAGCTGTATCTCTACCCGCTGTACGTGCGTCCGCTGACCCCACTGGACCGGCTCTCCGCCGGTGCGGCCGACCCTGCCTGGGACGAGCAGCGCCTGCGCCTCTACCGGGCCGGCCGGGACCATCTTCTCGCCCGGGGCTACGAGCAGGTGTCGATGCGGATGTTCCGTCGCGCCGACGCCCCGCGCACGGACGGCCCCGCCGACCACGCCTGCCAGACCGACGGCATGATCGGCCTGGGCTGCGGCGCCCGCTCGTACACCTCGCGGCTGCACTACTCCTTCGACTACGCGGTGCGAATGGGCGAGGTGCGCGGGATCATCGACGCCTACACGGCCACCGCAGACTTCTCGCGCGCCGAGGTCGGGCGGTACACCGACGGGGACGAGGCGCGCCGCCGCCATCTCCTCCAGTCGGTGCTCCAGGCCGATGGCATGCCCCTGTCCGGTTACCGCGAGCGGTTCGGCACCTCCCCGTACGAGGACTTCCCCGCGGAGCTGGCCCGGTTCGAGGCCCGGGGCTGGCTGGACGCGGCGGCGCCGGCCGAGGGGCTGCTGCGGTTGTCGTCCGAGGGGCTCGCGTACTCCGATGCGCTGGGCCCCGAGCTCTTCTCCCCCGCCGTGCGGGCCGCGATGGCCGCGTACGAGCTGAAGTGAGTCATCCGTGGACCTGACGATTCTCTACCGGGGCCCGCTCGCCTCGTGCGACTACGACTGCCCGTACTGCCCGTTCGCCAAGCGGCGCGACAGCCGGGAGCAGCTGCGGGCCGACCGGGCGGCGCTGGAACGGTTCACGGCGTGGGTGGCGGAGCAGACCGGTGACCGGATCTCGGTGCTGTTCACGCCGTGGGGCGAGGGGCTGGTGCGCTCCTGGTACCGCCGGGCGATCGTGGAGCTGGCCGGACTGCCGCAGGTGCGCCGGGTCGCGATCCAGACGAACCTCGGCGGGCGGACGCGGTGGCTGGCCGAGGCGCCGGCGGCGGCCCGCGAGCGGATCGCGCTGTGGTGCACGTACCACCCGGGGCAGACACCGTACGAGCGTTTCCTCGCGCGGTGCGCGGAGCTGCGGGTCCTCGGGGTGCGTCACAGCGTCGGGGTCGTGGGGCTGGAGGCCCATCTCGGTGAGGCGCGGCGGCTGCGCGCGGCCCTGGCGGACGAGGTCTATCTCTGGGTGAACGCCGCCGAGGGACACACGTACACGGATGAGGAGGCCGGCCGGTGGACGGCGATCGACCCGCTGTTCCCGTACAGCCGTCATCCGCACCGCTCGGCGGGGCTGCCCTGCCGGACCGGTGAGTCGGTGATCTCGGTGGACGGGGACGGGACGGTGCGCCGCTGCCACTTCGTCCGGGCCGAGCTGGGCAATCTGTACGACGGCAGCTACCGCCGGGCGCTGGGGCCGAGGGCCTGCCCGCTCGCCGTCTGCGACTGCCACATCGGCTATGTGCATCTGGAGACGCTGCCGCTGTACGACGTCTTCGCGGGCGGGGTGCTGGAGCGCGTGCCGGCCGCGCTGCCGCTGTCCCCGGCCGCCGCGGCGGGCGGCTGAGGACAGCGGACGGTGCGGTCAGAGCGGCAGCAGGTCCGGCCGCTTCGGCTCGACGTGGTCCCCGGAGGACTCGCCGCGCAGCCGTCGTCCTATCCACGGGACGAGGTATTCGCGCGCCCAGTGGATGTCGTCGCGCCGGACCTCCAGGGTGCCGCGCGGGGCCTGCGGCGGCCATTCCTGGTCCGGGTCGGCCGGCACGTCGAGTCCGAGGACCTGGGCGGCGCGCAGCGCGACCCGGGTGTGTCCCTCGGGCGACAGATGCAGCCGGTCGCCGTCCCAGGCCCGCCGGTCCTGCACGGAGCGCAGCGACCACAGGTCGAGCACCGGGCAGTCGTAGCGGTCGGCGATGGCCCGTACATGGGCGGTGTAGGTGGCGATCTTGCCGCGCAGATGGCGCAGCACGGGCACGCCACGGGTGTCGAAGCCGGTGGTGATCATGACGGTGCCGACCGAGCCGGTCAGGTCGGCGACCGCGCGCTCGAAGCGTTCGGCCACGTCGTCGGGGTCGGTGCCGGGCCGGATGATGTCGTTGCCGCCGGCGCAGAAGCTCACCAGATCGGGGGCGAGTTCCTTGGCGCGGGGCACCTGCTCCTCGACTATCTGGTCGAGGAGGCGTCCTCGTACGGCGAGATTGGCGTACCGGAAGTCCCCGTGCGCGGGAACGGGTGAGACCTCGGCGTCCGCCGTCGTGCCGGGTTCCGGGAGCCGGTCCGCGAGAAGGACCGCGAGCCGGTCGGCCCAGCCGACGAACGTTCCGTCCGGGCCGGGGTCGCCGACTCCCTCGGTGAAACTGTCGCCAATCGCCGCGTACGACCCGATGGCGCCCTGTCGGTTGATGACGCCCTGTTGGATGTTTCTCGAATCGTCTGCCACAAGCGCATATTTTGCACCCCTTAATGTGACCTACGCGACCGTAATAAGGGGTTGACGGGTGGTGAGATAAACCACCCGGTCAGGTTTCGGTAAAGGGGGAATAAGCAGAGGGGCGGTGCGCCGCCGCGCACCGCCCCTCTCTGCCTTGCCGCGGCCCGGTTCAGCGGGCCGGTACCGGCTGGATCAGACGTTGATCCCGTGCGACGCCAGGTAGGCGATCGGGTCGATGTCCGAGCCGTACGCCGGGCCGGTGCGGACCTCGAAGTGGAGGTGCGGGCCGGTGGCGTTGCCGGTGGAGCCGGAGAGGCCGATCTGCTGGCCCGCGGTCACGGTCTGGCCCGCCGAGACGGAGAGCGAGGACATGTGGCCGTACTGCGAGTAGTGGCCGTCGGCGTGCTTGATGACGACCTCGTTGCCGTAGGCGCCGCCCCAGCCGGCGGTGACGACGGTGCCGGAGGTGATGGCCTTCACACTGGTGCCGGTGGCGACGGGGAAGTCGATGCCGGTGTGGCTGCCGCTGGACCAGCTGGCGCCGGAGGCGCGGTAGGCGGTGGTGTGGTTGCCGGGGACCGGGTGGACGTAGCCGGAGGCGTTGTCCTGGGTGGCCGGGGCCTGGGTCTCCTGGGACGCGGAGGAGTCGGAGGTCGTGGCGGCCTTCGTCCCGGTCGTCTTGGCCTCGGCCTTCGGGGCGGTCTTCGTCTCCGTCTTGGCGGTGGCCTTCGACGGGGTGGCGGTCGCGGCCGACTTGGCGCCGAGCGTCAGCTTCATGCCCGGGAAGATCAGGCTCGGGTTCTCGCCGACGACCTCGCGGTTGTCCTGGTACAGCTTGTGCCAGCCGCCCTTGAGCTTGTGCTCGGCCGCGATCTTCGACAGGTAGTCGCCGGAGACGACGGAGTAGGTGGTGGTGCCGGCGCTCTTCGCGGACTTGGCCGGGGTGGTGTGCGCGGCGGCCGACTTCGAGGTGGCCGGGGCGGCCTGCTCCGCGGCGTTGGCACCGGTGGCGCCGAGCAGCGGAAGAGCGATGACGGCTCCGCCGGCGCTCGCGGCGACGACGCCACGGGCGATGGTGCTGGACTTGGGACGACGGTGCTTACCCGAAATGGGCATGAAGGGTTTCCTCTCCGGCGCCTGCGAGGTGAGCTGTCGGGTTCGGGCTGGAGATGCCCGGCCGCGGCTGGCGCGGCTTCACCCCTAGCCGGCCGGTTCTCCCGGTCGGCGGCTTACCTGGTTCCCCCGCTCCTGCCACACGGTGAGTGGGTGCGAATTCCGGACGGCGGCAGGATTGGGCGTTCCATCCGGATTGACATGGAACGTAAGCGAGCCGGGACGGCGGAAACAAGCCACGGGTTCCGCCCGGGATTCGGCACCGGAAATTCGGCGCGGAATTCCGGTCACACTCCGTGGATTACGGATCTTGGCTTTCCGCGCGGGATACGGACTACCCCACCGCACCGCCACCACACACCGTCACGGATATGATCCCGCTCACGAGCGGGTGATCATCTCCCGTGCAACCAGGGCATGTTCGGCAAAATGCCGCATTACGGACATGTCGCGGCCGTCACCCACGCCTCAGTCGCAGCACCCGCGCGTCCAGGTCCCCGCTCAGCCCGGTGCGCAAGCCGTGGTGCAGCAGCACCGAACCGTGGTGCGCGGCCCCCGTGTCCAGGCAGGTGTACGTGGCCTCCGGATCGAGACCGCGCAGCCGCAGGGCCGGCGGCTCCTCCCCGTACCGCTGGGCATGGAGCCACATCAGTACGACGGTGTCCGCGCCCCGCACGTACTGCACGGCGCCGAGTCCGCTGCCCGGCGCGCGCAGCCGGTACAGCTCCCCCAGCTGCACGACCGGGCGGATCTCCTTGTACAGCTCCACCCACCCGCGCGCCTCGTCCAGTTCGGCCCCGCTCCACTCGGTGAGGTCGCCGCCGATCCCCAGCACCCCTGCCATGGCGCTCACGAACCGGAAGCGCAGCGAGGAGAAGCGGCCGTTCAGCTGGAGGTTCGGGCTGTCCGTGACCCAGGCCGCCATCACCCGGGCGGGATGGATCTGCCCGAAGCCCTCCTGGATGGCGAGGCGGTCCAGCGGGTCGGTGTTGTCCGATGTCCAGACCTGGTCCGTACGGGAGAGGATGCCCAGGTCGACGCGGCCGCCCCCGCCCGAGCAGGACTCGAAGGCGACTGTGGGGTGGGCGGCGCGCAGCCGGTCGATCAGCGCGTACAGGCCGTCCACGTGCTCGGTCCAGAGCCGCTGCGGGTAGTCCGCGCCCGGCCAGCCCGCGTCCGAGAAGCAGCGGTTGAAGTCCCACTTCACGTAGTCGACCGGCGTCGTGGACAGCAGCGCGTCCAGCCGCTCCCACAGATACGCCCGCACATCCGGGCGGGCCAGGTTCAGGACCAGCTGATTGCGGAACTCCGTCCGCTCCCGCCCGGGGAAGTGCTGCACCCAGTCGGGGTGGGCACGGTAGAGGTCGCTGTCGGGATTGACCATCTCGGGCTCGACCCAGATCCCGAACCGCATGCCGAGCCCGTGCACATACCCGGCGAGCGGGCCGAGCCCGTCCGGGAAGCGCTCCGGGTTCGGCGTCCAGTCGCCGAGCCCGGCCCGGTCGCTCACCCGCTGCCCGAACCAGGCGTCGTCCACGACGAACAGCTCGACGCCCATCGCCGCGGCGCGCTCGGCGAGGGCCCGCTGCTGGTCCTCCGCGATGTCGAACCGGGTGGCCTCCCAGGAGTTGTAGAGGACCGGGCGCGGCTCGGCCGCGTCGGGGATCACATGGGCGAGCTGCCAGGCGTGCCAGGCGCGGCTGGCCCCGCCGAAGCCCGCCGCGCTCCACAGCCCGGCGAAGACGGGGCTGGTGTACGACTGACCCGGCGCGAGGCGCAACAGCCCGGAGTCGTCGTAGCCGGCGCCGCCGGTGATCTGTACGAGCCCGTCGGGCAGCCGCTGTACGGCGATGCGCCAGGACCCGGACCAGCCGAGGGCGCAGCCGTAGACCTCGCCGTCCTCCTCGGTGGCCGCGCCGTCCGCGTCCAGGGCGAGCCAGGGCAGGCCCTGGTGGCCGGTGTGGCCGCGCCGGCTGGACAGGAGGTGTTCCCCGTACGCCAGCTCCGTGCGCTCCAGCTGGGTCTCCGCCGCCCAGCGGCCGTGCAGCCGGCTGAGCCGCCAGCCGTCGCGGGCGGGTGGGGACCAGGCCGCCGCGTCGGCGCGGAGCAGTTCGACGGGCGGGCCGTCCGGTCCGGTGTGGGTGAGCGTGGTCCAGCGCTCGATGACGTCGGAGTCGTCGCGCATCCGGTAGTGCAGGGTGATCGCGAGGCGGTGCACCGGGTCGTCGAAGGAGATCCGCAGCTCGTCGCCGTCCACGGTGTCGCCCGTGAACGCCCACGCGGTCCCGCGCACCTCGTCGGTGCGCACCGAGAGTGCGGGGCGCACGAACCGCGGGCCGCCCTCCACCGGGTACTCCTCGCGGCCGTCCAGCGGGGACTCGAAGCCCCGGCCGGGCGGTGCGGGTGCGGCGGCCAGGGCTTCGGCGGCGGCCAGGGAGATCCGCGGGCCCCAGTGCAGGTGCAGCAGCTCGTGCCGGCCGGTGAGATGCAGGGCGTAGCTGCCGCTCGCCCCGGTCAGCAGCCAGGTCCGGCCCCGGTCGCCCGTCTCGATCATCGCGCCCCCGTCCACGTGCCACAGATTCACACAGTTCCGCACATCATCGACCGTGCGACGAGGGAGGGCAACGCCCCGCACACGGAAAATCGCGCCCCGTCCACCACCTGAGGGAGACACCGACCGAGATGATTGCCCCCGGAACCGATGTCGTATCGTCACGGGCGTGGGCCCGTCGGCGACAGGCGCCGGGGCAGAGCCTCCAGGAGTGACCGTGACGCAGCAGCTGCCGCAGACCCCGCCGACGGAGCCCGTGCTGGCCGGTGTCCGCAACTTCCGGGACGTGGGCGGGCTGCCCGCCTGTGACGGCCGCCGGGTGCGGTACGGAAGCCTCTACCGCAGCGGCCACCTGGCCCACGCCACGGCCGAGGACACGGCCTTCCTCACCGGACTCGGCCTGCACACCGTCTTCGACTTCCGCAACGCGGCGGACCACAAGCTGGACGGTCTCGACGTGGAGCTGCCGGGCGTGCGCAATGTGAGCATCCCGCTCAGCGACCCGGCGGACGGGGCCGAGTTCTGGCGGATGGTGCGCGACGGCGACATGGACGAGCTGCGCTCGATCCTGGCCGACGGGAAGGGGACCGGCCGCATGGTCGCCTCCTACCGCGCGATCATCCTGGACCGCACGGCCGAGCACAGCCGGGTCCTGCACGCGCTGGCCGAGGACAGCGTGCCGGCGCTGATGCACTGCGCGGCCGGCAAGGACCGGGCCGGGCTCTCCATCGCGGTGACGCTGCTGGCGGTGGGTGTCGGACGCGAGGCCATCGAGGCCGACTACCTGAAGTCGAACGACGCGCACCGCCGCTACCGGGTCCGGCGCAGCGACACCTCGCCCGCCGGGATGTCGCCGGAGGTGATGGAGCTGCTGAACCCGCTGTTCGGCGCGCACCCCGACTACCTCGCCTCGGCGTTCGCGACCATCGACGAGACGTGGGGCGGCACCGACCGCTACCTCTCCGACGGGCTGGGGCTCGCGCCCGCCACCCTTGAGCGGCTGCGCGAACGGCTCCTCGACGAGGGCTGAGCGCGCCGGGCGGGCCTACTGGTTGTGCATCCCGACCGCGAACAGCAGGTAGAGGAACCCGGCGATGACGTGCCCTGCCACCAGGTAGGCGAACAGCCGGATGACGAGC
The DNA here is from genome assembly GCF_000373645.1 of Streptomyces sp. ATexAB-D23. Classification (GTDB taxonomy): domain Bacteria; phylum Actinomycetota; class Actinomycetes; order Streptomycetales; family Streptomycetaceae; genus Streptomyces; species Streptomyces castrisilvae. Next base: position 197,237 of record NZ_KB892013.1, read on the forward strand.
CCGCGGGGCATCTTCCTCTCGTGCGTGTCGGCACCCGCGCGTTTGGCCGGGGTGAGCGGGTCGTAGTTCTCGGAATCGGACATGGCCGGCCTCTCTGGCGGCCGGGGGTGCCGGCCGCGGGACGTCTAGCGACGGTGGACCGCACTGCCGAGACACAGCTCGGCGGCGGAGCTCTGGAGCAGGGTGTGGACGAAGAGCAGCTCCGAGCCGTCCGGCTCCGGGGCCACGATCCGGTGCGGGGTGAGCGAGTCGAAGTGCGCGCCGTCCCCGGGGGCCAGGTCGTGCACCGTGTCACCGAGGGTCACCCGCAGACGGCCCGCCAGGACGTACAGCCATTCCTCGCCGGGGTGGACGCGGACCAGGTCGCCCTGGGCGCCGTACGGGACGCGGACGCGGAGCGCCTGCATGGCCCGGCCGGAGCCGCCGGCCTGCTGGTACATCCAGCCGTCGGCCGCAGCGCCTTCGAAGGGGCGGCCGCGGACGATCGCGTCACGTTCCGGGGGCATCTCGCCGAGCAGCTCGGAGACCGTCGTACCGTAGATCCTGGCCAGTTGCAGCAGCATCGGCAGCGAGGGCTGGCGCCGGCCCGTTTCGAGCCGGGACAGGTGCGCGGGCGAGAGCCCCGCGCGCTGGGCCGCGGTCTCCAGGGTGAGGCCACGGCCGCGGCGCAGGTCGCGCAGGCGTGGGGCGACGCCGGGGAGCTCCTCGGCCACCTGGTCGTCCGGAGGGTTCATGCCTCCATTGGGCCAAAGTCTTTCCTCGGAGGCAAATTTCTTGCCTCCGAGGCAAGAACTCTCAGCGGTTGGCGACGGCCTGCTTGACCAGGGTCCGCCCGAAGTCCCACATCAGCCCGCCCCCGCTGTGCGCGTCGTCCATGACGGCTGTGAAGGCGCTCACGAACCGGTCCACGTCGGCGTCGTCGATCACCAGCGGCGGGATCAGCTTGATCACTTCGAGGTGGTCGCCGGACACCTGGGTGAGGATGCGGTGCTTCTGGAGCAGCGGCACGACCACCATCTGCGCGAAGAGGCCCTTGCGGGCTGCCTGGAGCATGGTCCAGCGGCTGCGCAGCTTCAGCGAGGTGGGTCGGCCGAACTCGATGCCGATCATCAGCCCACGCCCCCGCACCTCGTGCAGCAGCTCGTAGCGGCCGACGAGGGCGGACAGCCGCTCGCGCAGCAGGTCCCCGGTGCGGCGCGCGTGCGCCACGGTCTCCTCGTCCTCCATCACCGAGAGCACGGCGAGTCCCGCCGCCATGGCCTGGGCGTTGGAGCCGAAGCTCGCCGAGTGGACGAGGACCCGGTCCATGGAGGAGTAGACCCGCTTGAAGATCCAGTCCTTGCCGACCGTCGCCCCGACCGGGACGTAGCCGCCCGAGAGCGCCTTGGCGACGCAGACCAGATCGGGTTCGACGCCTTCCTCGTGCTGGTACGCGTAGAAGTCGCCGGTCCTGCCCAGACCCGTCTGCACCTCGTCGGCGATGAGGAGGGCCTTGTGCTTGTGCAGCAGCTCCTGCGCCTCGCGCAGGAACCCGGGCGGCGCCGCGTGCACGCCCTTGCCCTGGATCGGCTCGACCACGAGCGCGGCCACGTCACCCCGTTTGAGCTCGCGCCGCAGCGCGTCGAGGTCACCGAGCCCGATGGCGGTGTCGGGCAGCAGCGGGGCGAAGCCGTCGCGGAAGCCGCCCTCGCCGTTGACCGAGAGGGAGCCGGTCGTCAGCCCGTGGAAGGCGTGGTCGCAGTAGAGGATCCTCGGCCTGCCGGTGGCGTACCGGGCGAACTTGAGCGCCGTCTCGACGGCCTCCGTACCGCTGTTACCGAAGAACACCCGGTCCAGGTGCGGGCTGTGGCTCAGCAGCTTCTCGGCCAGCAGCCCCGGCAGCGGCTGGCAGTCGAAGCGGGTGAGGTCGGCGAGCGAGGCGTCCAGGACGTCGTGCACCGCCTTGCGCACGACGGGGTGGTGCCGGCCGAGGCCCATCACCCCGAAACCGGCGAGCATGTCCAGGTAGTCGTTGCCGTCCGCGTCCCAGAAGTGCGCGCCCTCGGCCCGTTCGTAGACCTTGTCGAAGCCGATGGTGTGCAGCATGCGCGGGAGCTGGTGGTTGAGGTGCTTGGTGTGCAGCTCGTAGCGTTCGGCGCCGCGCTCGGCGAGGAGCCGCGCCAGATCGAAGCCCTTGGGCTCGTCGTCCTTCATGCCCCGCTCTCCTTGTGCCCGTTGGCCGGGGCTCCGTGCCCCGTGCCGTCGGCCGCCTTGCGGGCGGCCGTCGCGGCGCTGATCCGGCCCGCAATCTCGACCGGTGTGAGTCCGATGTCGGCCAGTACCTCGGCCCGTTTGCCGTGCGCGAGGAACTGCTCGGGAATGCCGAAGGTCCGCAGCGGTACGTCGACGCCGGCGTCCCGCAGCGCCTGGCCGACCGCCCAGCCAACGCCCCCGGCCCGGCTGTTGTCCTCGACGACGGCGACGAGCCGGTGCTCGGAGGCGAGCGGCGCCAGCCGCTCGTCGACCGGTTTGACCCAGCGGGGGTCCACCACGGTGCAGCGGATGCCGGCGCCTTCGAGCAGTTCGGCGGTACGCAGGCAGACGGGCGCCATCACGCCGACGGCGACGAGCAGCACATCGGCGTCCTCGGCGCGCCGCAGCACATCCATGCCGCCGATCCGCCCGATCGCCGGGACCGGCTCGCCCACCGACTCCTTCGGGAAGCGGACCAGGGTCGGCGCGTCGTCCACCGCGACCGCCTCGCGCAGCTCCTCCCGCAGCCGCTCCGCGTCGCGCGGGGCCGCGATGCGCAACCCGGGCACGACCTGGAGCACGGACAGGTCCCACATGCCGTTGTGCGAGGCCCCGTCGGGTCCGGTGACCCCGGCCCGGTCCAGGACGAAGGTCACGCCGCACCTGTGCAGGGCGACGTCCATCAGCAGCTGGTCGAACGCCCGGTTGAGGAAGGTGGCGTAGACGGCGACGACCGGGTGGAGCCCGCCGGTGGCGAGCCCGGCGGCGCTGACCGCGGCGTGCTGCTCAGCGATACCCACGTCCCAGACCCGGTCGGGGAACGCCTCGGCGAACTTCGTCAGGCCGACGGGGTCCAGCATCGCGGCGGTGAGCGCCACGACGTCCGGCCGCTCCGCCCCGATCGCCGCGATCTCGTCACCGAACACGGAGGTCCAGGACGGACCGGCGGCGGGGGCCAGCGGAACGCAGGTCAGCGGGTCCATGGCGCCGACGGTGTGGAAGCGGTCGGCCTCGTCGCTCAGCGCGGGGGCGTAGCCGCGGCCCTTCTCGGTGATGCAGTGCACGAGCACCGGGCCGCGAAAGCGCCTTGCGTGCCGCAGTGCCGCCTCGACGGCCGCGGTGTCGTGCCCGTCGACCGGGCCGATGTACTTCAGCCCCAGGTCCTCGAACATGCCCTGCGGCGCGATGAAGTCCTTGAACCCCTTCTTCGCCCCGTGCAGCGACCCGTACAGCGGCTGTCCGATGACGGGGGTGCGTTCCAGCAGGTCCTTGCTCCAGGCGAGGAAGCGCTCGTAGCCGTCGGTGGTGCGCAGGGTCGCCAGGTGGCGGGCGAGGCCGCCGATGGTGGGCGCGTAGGAGCGCTCGTTGTCGTTGACGACGACGATCAGCGGGCGGTCCTTGGCGGCGGCGATGTTGTTCAGCGCCTCCCAGGCCATGCCTCCGGTGAGGGCTCCGTCACCGATGACCGCGACGACGTGGTCGTCCTTGCCGCGTACCTCGTTGGCCTTGGCGAGGCCGTCGGCCCAGCCGAGGACGGTGGAGGCGTGCGAGTTCTCGATGACGTCGTGCTCGGACTCCTCGCGGGACGGGTAGCCGGACAGGCCGCCCTTGCGGCGCAGCTTGGAGAAGTCCTGGCGCCCGGTGAGGAGTTTGTGCACGTAGCTCTGGTGGCCGGTGTCCCACAGGATGCGGTCCACGGGCGAGTCGAAGACCCGGTGCAGGGCGATGGTCAGCTCCACCACCCCGAGGTTGGGGCCCAGATGGCCCCCGGTCCTGGCGACGGCCTGCACCAGGAACGTACGGATGTCGTCGGCGAGTTCGCCGAGTTGTGACGCGTTCAGTGCCTTGAGATCCTGCGGCCCCCGGATGCTCTGCAGCAGCGTCATGCGGGCCCCCTCTCTGGTCCTGTTCCAGCTCAGATGACGGCCGGGACCCCCTGGAGGGGGCCCCGGCGCCGTCCATGCCGGCGGGCGCGGCACCGGCCGCGCCCGCCGGCCCGGTGACCGGCTCTCAGCTCACCGGGTCCCGACGACAGTCTCCCGCGCGGCGCGCAGGGACTCCTTCAGCGACCCCATGGTGGCGAGCACGGCTGTGGGCTCGTAGCCGCAGTGCGCCATGCAGTTGGCGCAGCGCGGGTCCTTGCCCCGGCCGTACTTCTCCCAGTCGGTCTCCTCGATGAGCTGGCGGTACGTCGGCACGTAGCCGTCGCTCATCAGGTAGCAGGGCCGCTGCCAGCCGAACAGCGAGTAGTTCGGGATGGCCCACGCCGTGCACGGGAAGTCCGCCTTGCCTTCCAGGAAGTCCAGGAAGAGCGGCGAGTGGTTCAGGCGCCACCGGCCGCGGTTGCCCCCGGCGAAGGACTTCTTGAACAGCTCACGAGTCTGCTCGACGCCCAGGAAGTGCTCCTGGTCGGGCGCCTTCTCGTACGCGTAGGCGGGCGAGATCATCATCTCGTCGACCTTGAGGTCGTCGTTGAGGTAGTTGAGGACCTCGATGATGGTCTGCGGGGTGTCGGTGTTGAAGAACGTGGAGTTGGTGGTGACCCGGAAGCCGCGCCGCTTGGCCTCCTTGATCGCCGCCACGGCCTCGTCGAACACCCCTTCCTTGGCGACCGACTCGTCGTGCCGCTCGCGCAGCCCGTCGATGTGCACGGCGAACGCGAAGTACGGCGACGGGGTGAACTTCTCGATCTTCTTGCGCAGCAGCATGGCGTTGGTGCAGAGGAAGACGTACTTCTTCTTCGCCACGAGCTGGCGGACGATTTCATCGATCTGCGGGTGCATCAGCGGTTCGCCGCCCGCGATGGAAACCATCGGGGCGCCGGATTCGAGCACCGCGCCGACGGCCTGGGCCACCGGCATGCGCTGCTTGAGGACTCCGGCCGGATGCTGAATCTTCCCGCAGCCCTCGCAGGCAAGGTTGCAGGCGAACAGTGGCTCGAGCTCGACAATCAGCGGGAACTTCTCCCGCCTGCGGAGCTTCTGTTCGGCAAGGTACGTCGCAACCTTGATGGTCTGACGAAGCGGCATGGCCATCTAGCTCACCTCCTGGGGAGCAGCAAAGATCGGTGCCATTCATAAAAAGCCGGTAGTACGGCACGGAGGACGCGGAAAGCCGATATTCCACCGCGGACCGTGCCGATGCGGACGAGCTCATGCTCCGGAGCGTCCACGACCACCCGTACGGCCGCAACCGGGCGGGGCCCGGACCGCAGGGCGGTGCGCAGAGTGGCGGCGGACTCCATGTCCACCGCGATCGCCCCGGTGGCCCGCAGTTCGGCCCGCTCATGTCCCCGGACGACATGATCGGAGCCGGTCAGCGGACCGGTGTGGACGGTGCGTCCCGGTACGGCCCTGGCCAGCGCTTCGGCCAGCAGGTCCGTGCCCGTGCAGCGGACGGGGTCCCCCGCCGCCCGGGTCTCCTCGGCCACCACCAGATCGCCCGGGTGCATCCCGGGCGCGAGGCCGGCGCAGAACCCCGAGGCGATGACCGCGGTGTCCGGCGCGCCGGCCCCGCTCCGGCCGAGCACGCGCGCCACGGCGGCTTCGGCCGCCTTGGGGCCCATGCCGGTACGGAGCACGGTGACCCGTTCCGGGGCCTTGCCCGCCCTCCCCCTGCCGGTGCGCAGGGCGAGCTGTTCGATGCCGAGCGCACAGGCGATCAGCAGCGGGGCGGCGGGGCCGGCCGGCCCCGGTCCATCGCCCATCAGGCCTCCTCGCGCGTCGCCGTGCGGTCGGCGAACGGTTCGCCGTGCACGTACCGCCCGAGGGCGGTGAGCGGGAAGACCTGCCGGTAGAGGTGGTAGTTGATGGAGAAGTCCCAGGGGAAGCCGGTGCCGGTGAAGTACGGCTCGTCCCACGAGCCGTCGGCCTGCTGGGTCTCGGTCAGCCAGGCGATGCCGCGTGTCACGGCGACGGTGTCCCGCCGGCCGGCGGAGAGCAGCGCGAGCAGCGCCCAGGCGGTCTGGGAGGCGGTGGAGGCTCCCTGGCCGATCCACTTCTCCTCGACGTAGGAGCGCAGGTCCTCGCCCCAGCCGCCGTCGTCGTTCTGGACGGATTCCAGCCAGTCGACCGCGCGCCGGATCGCGGGGTGCGTGGCCGGCAGTCCGGCGGCGATCAGGGCGGGGACCACCGACCCCGTTCCGTATACGTAGTTGACGCCCCAACGCCCGAACCAGCCGCCGCCCGCGTCCTGTTCGGCGAGCAGCCAGTCGATGCCGCGCCGGGTGACGGGGTGGCCGGCGTGGCCTTCGATGGCGAGCATCTCCACCACGTGCCCGGTGACGTCGGCGGACGGCGGGTCGATGACCTCGCCGAAGTCGCAGAAGGGCAACCGGTTGGGGAACGCGCTGGTGTTGTCCGCGTCGAATGCCCCCCAGGCCCCGTTGCGGGACTGCATGCCGACGTTCCAGCGCACGCCGCGCGCGATGGCGGCGTCCACCCGGGCCTGTTCGGGGTGGCGGACCCGGCGCAGGGCGAGGACCACCTCCGCGGTGTCGTCGATATCGGGGTAGTTGTCATTGTGGAATTCGAAGGCCCAGCCGCCCGGCTCCAGCCGGGGCCTGCGCACCGCCCAGTCGCCCGGCCGGTCGATCTCCTCGCCGAGCATCCAGTCCGCCGCCTTCACGAGCGCCGGGTGGTCGGGGGCGACCCCGGCGTCGGCGAGCGCGATGGTGGCCAGGCAGGTGTCCCAGACCGGCGACTGACAGGCCTCGATCATGCGGGCGCCGTCCTCGCGCCACACGGCGAAGCGGTCGAGCGATTCGAGCCCGGCCCGCATCACCGGGTGTTCGAGGTCGTAGCCGAGGAGGTGCAGGGCGATGACCGAGTAGACGGCGGGCGGCTGGATGCCGCCCCAGCAGCCGTCGTTCTCCTGGCGTTCGATGATCCAGCGGGCTGCGGCATTCATGGCGACGCGGCGCAGCCGGCGCGGCGCGAAGCGGTGGTAGACATGCAGCGCCTTGTCGAGACGCTGGAAAATTCCGTCCCAACTCGCCGCCGGGGCCGGGCGTTTGGGCGGGTTCGGATGCTCGGGGTCGGTGTGCAGCTCGTCCAGGGCGAACGGGGCCGGGCGTACCGGCCGCTTCGCCGAGACGACGGTCAGCGGCACAATGGTCTGGCGGGCCCAGCAGCCGAAGTCGTAGATATTGAGCGGGGCCCACTTGGGAAAGAACATCAGCTCGGGCGGCAGCTCCGGCAGGTCGTCCCACTTCCACCAGCCGAAGAGGGCCAGCCAGATCCGGGTGAAGACCCGGCTCGCCGCGATCCCGCCCTGCTCCCGGACCCAGCCGGCGGCCCGGAGCATATGGGGGTCCTCCGGCCGGTCGCCGGCCAGCCGCAGCGCCACGTACGCCTCGATGGTGGCGGAGAGGTCCCCGGGGCCGCCGTGGAAGGTGGCCCAGGTGCCGTCGCCGAGCTGCTCGCCCCGGATGTAGTGGCCGGCCGCCCGGACCGTGTCCGGGTCCTGGATGCCGAGGAACTGGCGGAGCAGAAGGTCCTCGGCGTCCATCGTGACGTTGGTGGCCAGGTCGCCCTTCCACCAGCCCTGCTCGTCCTGCCTGCCGAGGAGGTGCTCCACCGAGCGCTCCGCGGCCCGCCGCGCGGCGGCCAGTACGGCGTCCGCGGCGATGGTTGATTCGGTTGTCGGTCTACTGGCCGAGGCCGCTCGGGGATCCACAGCCCCGGTGCTTCCGTCGGTCGTCGCTGTCATGGCTTCCCCTCCGTGCAGTTTGTCCTCTGCTGTGCTGGGGTCTCCGTCGGCCGGCGTCCCGTGCGGGGCGCCGGCCGGCGACTGCGAGTCATATGGACCAGATGGTGATCATCTCTTTCGTACAACGACGAAGTCCGCGAGCGCGGTGAGCTGCGCCCGCACGGTTTCCGGCATGTCGACACCGTGCAGCACCTCGATGGCGACCGCATGCTGACGACGCGCCTCCTGGGCGGTCCACTCACGGCCGCCCGCCTCCTCGATGAGCGCCGCACGGGCGGCGAACTCCTCTTCGGAGAAGCTGTCGAAGTCACTGCTCTTGGCGTCCGCCGACAGCAGCTCGCCCAGTCGCTCGGAGGCCGGCCCGCCGGCGGCGAGCGCGGCGACGACCGGCAGCGACTTCTTGCGCTGGCGCAGATCGCTCCAGGTCTGCTTGCCCGTGGACTCGGGGTCGCCCCAGATACCGAGGAGGTCGTCGACGGCCTGGAAGGCGAGCCCGAGGTGGTGGCCGTACGCCTCCAGGACGTCGGCGGTACGGTCGTCGGCTCCGCCGAGCACCGCACCGATGGAGCAGGCGCAGGCGAGGAGGGCGCCGGTCTTGTTGCCCTCCATCTCCAGGCACTCCTCGACGGTGACGCGCTCGCGGTGCTCGTAGGAGATGTCCTGGGCCTGCCCGTCGATGAGCTTGCGGGTGGCCGAGGTCAGCCGCCGGGCCGCGCGGCCCGCCTCGGGCGTGCCGAGCTCCAGCAGGACCTCGTTGGCCAGGGCGAACAAGGCGTCACCGACCAGGATCGCCTGGGCGGGGCCGTGCACCTTCCACACGGTGTCGCGGTGGCGGCGCTGCTCGTCACCGTCCATCAGGTCGTCGTGCAGCAGCGAGAAGTTGTGCACGAGTTCGACGGCTACGGCGCCGGGGACTCCGGCCTCGGCCGCGGCACCGGCCGCCTCCGCGGACAGCAGGGCCAGCGCCGGGCGGACGGCCTTGCCGCCGTCACCGTCGGAGGGCCTGCCCTGGGCATCGATCCAGCCGAAGTGATAGGCGGCCACGGTGTCCATGGGCGGTGCGAGCCGGTCGACGGCGGCCCGGAGCACCGGCGTGGAAAGGGCCCGTCCGCGCTCCAGAAGCGCGGTGACGTCCGTGGTGTGGTCCGCCACGGTGTCGGAAGCCGGATTCGCCGGGGTCACTGACTCTCCTCTTGTTCCGGTGGTACTGCTCATGCCGCCTCCTGCAGCGGATGTTCATGGGAGCGGCCGAGTGCCAGGAGCGCGGCGTCCGCGGCGCTCGCGCCGCTGCGCACCGCGCCCTCCATCGTGGCGGGCCAGCCGGTGGCGGTCCAGGCGCCTGCCAGGAAGAGGCCGGGAGCGCGGGTGCGCGTCCCGGGCCGCAGCCGGCCGGTGCCGGGCGCGGGCGCGAAGGTCGCGGTGCGCTCGCGGGTGACGAAGAAGTCCCGGATTCCCGCGCCGCGGGCGGCCGGCAGGAGCCGTTCGAGCTCGGGCAGGTAGCGGGCGCGCAGTTCGGCGACGGGCAGGTCGATCTCGTCGTCGGCCGCGGACTGGGAGACCGCGAGGTACTGGCCGGGCCCGGTGAGGCCGGACGTGGCGGTGCGGTCGAAGACCCACTGGACCGGCGAGCCGAGCGCGGCGAAGAACGGCCGCTTGAGCACCTTGCGGTCGTAGACGACGTGGACGTTGAGGATCGGCGATGTGCCGATGTCCAGGAGCCGGTCCGGTGCGTCGAGCGCGCCCTCGGGGAGCAGACCGTGGGTCTCGCGCTGCGGTACGGCCAGCACGACGGTCTCGGCCTCGATCCGTTCGGCTCCGGTGTCGACCAGCCACCGTCCCTCGTCGGTACGGGTCAGGGCGCCGGCCTTGGTGCGCAGTTCGGTTCGTACGCCCGCGGAGTCCAGGGCCTTGCGGCTCATGGTGTCGTGGATGTCGCCGAGCGGTACGGCGGCCCAGCCGATGTCGGCGGCGCCCGGCTCGGAGAGCAGCCCGGTCTTGAAGACCTTCGCGGCCAGGGCGAGCGAGGAGTTGGGGGCGGTGGCGTTGAGGGTGGCGACGCCGACCAGGTCCCAGAGGGCCTCGATGGTGCGGGGCGACTGGCCGTGGCGGGCGAGCCAGCTGCCGAAGTCGACCTCGTCGAGCGCGGGGTCGTCCGGGTCGAGCCGGCCGAGCGCCAGCGCGGCCCGTGCGACGCCGGCCCGTTCGGCGAGCGACAGGTGCGGATACCCGGCGAGCCCGGCGGCGAGGTGCAGCGGGACGGGCAGCGCGTTGCGGCGCAGCCGTCCAAGGCGGGGCCCCGAGGCCCGGCCGACATCGAGAACCGGCACGTCCAAACGGTTTTGCAGGGGCGCCAGCTGTGCGCTGTCGATCCGGTCGAGGAACCAGCGATAGGCGGTGCAGCAGCGCAGGTAGACGTGCTGTCCGTTGTCGACCGTCAGTCCGCCGCGGCGGAAGGAGAAGGCGAGCCCGCCGAGCCGGGGGCGTCCTTCGAGCAGGGTCACGTCAAGCCCGGCGTCGGCCAGGCGGAGAGCCGCCGTGACACCGGCGATCCCGCCGCCGATCACGACCGCCCGGGACGAGCGCGGCGCGTCGTCACTCATGCGTCCCCCTCTCGCCAGATCTTTTTCCATGCGGTCCGTCCAGTCAGGGACGCAGTCGCCGGGCCGGGGGTTGCCCGCCGTCCGAACCGTTCATCCTTGATGCACATGGTGCGTGAGATGTACGTGAGGCGCATTCAGACACGCCCTCGGGCCGTGCGCCGGGAGATGTGGCGGGCGTCGAGTCCGGACAGGCCACGCACCGCCACGTACGCCTTCTCGTGGCCCGGCAGCGAGACCCGACCGCGCAGCACCGCCTCGGGGTCGCGCTCGATGCGGTCCAGGAGCCTGCGGTAGATGCCGGCCATCGCCGCCACGCACGCCCCGCTGCGCCGGTCGAGCATCGGCAGCAGCCGGTATCCCTCGGCGAACAGGGCGCGGGCGCGCCGGACCTCGAAGTGGATCAGGCCCGCGAAGTCGGAGCCGGGCGGCGGGGTGGCCCCGCGGAAGCCCTCGGAGCAGCCGAACTTGGCGAGGTCGTCGGCGGGCAGGTAGGTGCGTCCGTTGCCGGCGTCCTCGCGGACGTCGCGCAGGATGTTCGTCAGCTGGAGCGCGAGGCCCAGCGTGTCGGCGTACTCCGCGGCGCGCTCGGTGCCGGGTGCGCCCGGTTCCGTACCGAAGACGCCGAGGCTGAGGCGGCCGATGGCGCCCGCGACGCACCGGCAGTAGACCTTGAGGTCGTCCCAGGTCTCGTAGGTCGCGCCGCGCACGTCCATCAGCACGCCGTCGATGAGCTCGTCGAGCCCTTCGAGCGGCAGCGGGAACCTGCGGGCGGCGTCCGCGAGCGCGACGGCCACCGGGTCAGTGTCGTCCTCCTCGACCGCGCCGGAGCGGACGCGGTCCAGCAGGGTGCGGGTGCTCTCCAGGCGGACGCGCTTGGTCTCCGGCTCCAGTTCGCCGTCGCCGATGTCGTCGACACGGCGGGAGAAGGCGTACAGGGCCGACATGGCCTGCCGCTTCCCGGTGGGCAGCAGCCTGATGCCGTAGGCGAAGTTACGCGCCTGCTGTCCGGTGACCGCCTCGCAGTAACTGTATGCGGCCTGTACCGGTGCCGACATGTACGTCGTCTGTCCCTCCACGGTCCGGCTCACCCCTCTCTACGCGCTCTTCGCAAGACAACTCCCACTTCGCGCAGCAGGCTGGGCTTGGTGGGTCCGGGTGGTCCGGGCAGTACGTCGAATCCGGCGGCCGCGATCGCGGTGAGGGCGGCGCGTCCTCCTCCCACGAATCCGGCGAGAAGCAGCCTGAGCCTGCCGTGGACGCTACCCACGAGGGGGGTGCCTTCATTCAGCAGATCCCGGGCGCGTTCGGCTTCGTACGCGATCAGTGCGCGCACCGAGGCGTTCGCGGTGGGCGCCGCCAGGTCGGCCTCGCCGACGTGGAACCGGGCCATGTCCTCGGCGGGCAGGTAGACGCGGTCGCGGCCGAGGTCCTCGGCGACGTCCTGGAGGTGCTCGACGATCTGCAGTGCGGTGCACACGGCGTCGGAGCGGCGCAGCCGTTCGGGGCTCGCGGTCCCGGTGAGCTGGAGGACCAGGCGGCCCACGGGGTTGGCGGAGAGCTCGCAGTAGGCGAGCAGTTCCTCGTACGTCCCGTAGCGGCGGACCTTCTGGTCCTGCCGGTTGGCCTCGATGAGACCGAGGAAGGGTTCGGGGGTGAGGGCGCGGTCGCGGACGGTGGGGCGCAGCGCGCGCATCAGCGGGTGGTGCGGTGTCTCGCCGGTGGTGGCGAAGACGCGGCGCAGGTCGCTCTCCAGCGCGTCGAGCATCGCGAGCCGGTCGTCGGCCCGGACGGGGTCGAGCCCGAGGTGGGCCGCGTCGGCGCCGCCGGGGGCGAGGTCGCCGTCGCCGATGTCGTCCACGAGCCGGGCGAAGCCGTAGACGGCCATCAGGTCGTCGCGCCAGGCGCGCGGCAGGAAGAAGGGGGCGACCGGAAAGTTCTCGGCGGCGGCCTTGTCGAGAGTTCCGGATGCGGCGGTATCGAGCCGCGCCTGCCGGGTACGGGTCACTGCGGACCGCCCTGCGCGGGGACGGCGTGAGCACCTCGGAGCTGGAGATCTTCCGTCATAGCCGTCACATCTCCCGTTCTACACTGCTGACCCAAAACATCCCATTCCGGACACGCCGCCCGCCGTCCCGAGTGCGGAGGACGACTACGGGCCGTCCGCCCAGGCGGTATCGCCCCACTTGCGGCGAATCAGCACCGGTACAGCTTACGTTGTACAACGCTCATCCAAACGTCGGGGTACGGGCCGCACGCTGCGGGGTCCGTGGCCCGCGTCAACTCTGCTACCGCCGGAGGGCATTCACGTCATCCGGCGGTAGGAGATCACGCCGGGCCCCGTACGACGAGGCGTGGACGTCCGGGCTCCGGTCCACCATCCGGACACGGCGCGGCCCCCGCCGGAAGAGTCCGGCGGAGGCCGCCCGGTGCGTGACAAGGGGTGATACGTCCTACTTGCCGGTCTCCCGCTCGTAGGCCTTGAGGACCTCTTCGGTCGGGCCGTCCATGAGCAGCTCGCCCTTCTCCAGCCACAGCACCCGGTCGCAGGTGTCCCTGATCGACTTGTTGCTGTGACTCACCAGGAAGACGGTCCCGGCCTCCTTGCGCAGCTCCCTGATCCGCGCCTCGGAGCGGATCTGGAACTTGCGGTCGCCGGTCGCCAGGGCCTCGTCGATCATGAGGACGTCGTGGTTCTTGGCGGCCGCGATGGAGAAGCGGAGGCGGGCGGCCATGCCGGAGGAATAGGTGCGCATGGGCAGGGTGATGAAGTCGCCCTTCTCGTTGATGCCGGAGAAGTCGACGATCGACTGGTAGCGCTCGCGGATCTCCTCGCGGCTCATCCCCATCGCCAGGCCGCCCAGGACCACGTTGCGCTCGCCGGTCAGGTCGCTCATCAGCGCCGCGTTGACGCCGAGCAGCGAGGGCTGTCCGTCCGTGTAGACGCTGCCGCTCTCGGTCGGCAGGAGGCCGGCGATGGCCCGCAGCAGGGTCGACTTGCCGGAGCCGTTCGTCCCGATGAGGCCGATCGCCTCGCCCCGGTAGGCGGTGAAGGTGACGCCGCGCACGGCGTGGACCTTGCGCACCCCGCGCTGCTCCACGCCCTTGTCGCGGCGCAGAATCCGGCTCAGGGCCGCGGTGGCTCCGCCCTTGCCACCGCCGCCGCCGTTGACCCGGTACACGATGTGCACGTCGTCGGCGATCACGGTGGGGACGCGCCCCGCGGTGTTGTCGTCAGCCACGGCCGTACCGTTCCTCTGCCTTCCAGAAGTACACGAAGCCCACCAGGCCCACCACGATCGACCAGGCCAGGGCGACCGCCCAGACGTGCTCGGGCAGGTTCTCGGAGCCGTAACCGTCGATCAGCGCGAACCGGACCAGGTCCATGTAGATCGCCGCCGGGTTGTACTGGAGCACGTCGGTGATCCAGGCCGGCTTGTCCGCGAGCATCACCGGGATGGAGAACATGACCCCGGACGCGTACATCCAGGTACGCATGACGAACGGCATGAGCTGGGCCAGGTCGGGGGTCTTGGCTCCCATCCTCGCCATGGCGAGCGCCAGTCCGGTGTTGAAGAAGAACTGCATCACCAGGGCCGGAATCACCAGCAGCCACGACAGGCGCGGGTAGCTGCCGAATCCGACCGTGACCGCGAGCAGCACGATCATCGAGTACAGCAGTTGCTGGAGCTGCTGGAGCGAGAAGGAGATCGGCAGCGAGGCCCGCGGGAAGTGCAGTGCCCGGACCAGGCCGAGGTTCCCGGAGATGGAGCGGACGCCGGCCATCACGGAACTCTGGGTGAAGGTGAAGACGAACACCCCGGTCACCAGGAACGGGATGAAGACGTCCTGCGTGAAGCCCTTCTTCGTGCCCAGGATCAGCCCGAAGATGAGGAAGTAGACCGCGGCGTTCAGGAGCGGGGTCGCCACTTGCCACAGCTGCCCCAGCTTCGCCTGGCTGTACTGGGCGGTCAGCTTCGCCCGGGAGAACGCCAGGATGAAATGGCGCCTCCCGCGCAGCTGGCTCACGTACTCACGGAGTCCGGGCCGGGCACCGCTGACCGCCAGACCGTACTTCGCGGCCAGCTCGGCCGCGCTCAGGCCGTCGTCGGCCGATGGCGGGCTGCCCAGCGCAACCGCACCACCATGGGTTGTGTCACTCACCAGAAGAAACTCTCGTATTCAAAATGCGCAGCCAGTCGCGGGCGCGGCTCAGGGCGGACAGGTCCCGACAAGAAAAATACGCCTCATGCTCCCAGAGGCGAGCCTCTCAGATCACCGGAGGGCGGCCTAGCCTGGTCAGTCGCCACACCGTACGCCACTTCATCGGGCGGCGGGGTCCGCACGGGGTCGTCCAGCCCTCCCGGAAGCCGCCGAACCAGGCCTTCAGCGCCTCGCCGGACGGCCTGCGCAGCAGCGTCAGCAGCATCCACACGCCCAGGTACACCGGGACGAGGGGCGCGGGCAGATTGCGCCGGGCCAGCCAGACCCGGTTGCGGGCCACCATGCGGTGGTAGACGGCGTGCCGGGACGGGGCCGTGGCGGGGTGGTGCAGGACCATGTCCGCGCGGTAGTCGATGAGCCAGCCGGCGTCCAGCGCCCGCCAGGCGAGGTCGGTCTCCTCGTGCGCGTAGAAGAAGTCGCCGGGCAGCGGGCCGACCTCGGCGAGGACCCGGGTGCGCACCGCGTTGGCGCCGCCCAGGAACGTCGTCACCCGCGACGAGCGCATCGGATCGGCGGCGCGCAGCCGGGGCACGTGCCGGCGCTGGGTGACACCGGTCTCCGGGTCGGCGATCCGGAAGCTGATGATGCCGAGCCGGGGATCGTCCGCGAAGGCCTGCCGGCACAGCTCGGCGGTGTCGATGAGGGGCAGCAGCCCGTCGTCGTCCAGGAAGAGCAGGGCGTCCACGTCGGCGCCGGAGGGCCCGAAGGCCTCGATGCCGACGTTCCGGCCGCCCGGGATGCCGAGGTTCTCGGGCAGCTCGACGGTGCGCACGCCCGCGGGGACGTCGGGGACGGGTGAGCCGTTGCCGACGACGACCACCTCGATCCGGTCGCCCTTCTGGGCGGCGACCGAGTCGAGCAGGGCGCGCAGCTCGGCCGGGCGGTTGCCCATCGTGATGATGACCGCGCCGAGTTTCATGGGTGTGCTCACTTCAGCCTGCTCGATGCCATGACCGACACGAGGTGCAGCAGGGTCTGCAGCAGGGCGATGCCGGCCAGGACCGCGACCGCGAGACGGCTGAAGAAGAAGTCGTCCCGCACCTCGTCCAGAACGGCCGCGACCAGGATGACCAGCGATGCCTCGACGCACAGGATCAGCCGGTGGAACTTGAGCGCGCCGGCGGCCCGGCGGGCGAGCGCCATGCCGGAGGAGCGCGGCTCGGACGCGGACTCCTTGACGGGCGGCAGCCCGCCCTGGTGGCGGGCGACGCCGACCAGGTCCGTCTCGGCCTTGATCAGGATCGCGCCGAGCGCGGCGAGCGTACCGAGGAACGCCCAGAGCCAGTCGATGCGCCCGGTGCCCCACAGGTCGGCGGCGCGCAGCCCGAAGCCGACGAGCACGGCCGCGTCGCACAGGTAGGCGCCGACGCGGTCCAGGTAGACGCCGCCGAGCGAGAACTGCTTCTTCCAGCGCGCTATCTCGCCGTCGACGCAGTCGAGCAGCAGGTAGAGCTGGACCATGACGACACCGAGCACCGCGCCGGTGATGCCGGGCACGAGCAGGGCCGGCGCCGCGAGTACTCCGGCCACGGTCATCAGGTAGGTGAGCTGGTTGGGCGTCACCTTGGTGTTCACCAGGTACCGGTCCACGCGCAGCGAGATCTCGCGCATGTATATCCGGCCCGCCCAGTGTTCACCGCTGCGCCGGTCCTTGACGCCCGGGGGGTGAACGACCGGGCGGAGTTCAGCTACTGATGGTCTTGGCATAGTCGGCGTACGCGTCCCTGATCTGGTCGGTGGACAGGCTGAGGTGTTCCAGGACCGTGAAACGTCCCGGACGGGTCTGGGGGGCGTACTCGACGGCCTGGACGAACTCCTCGACGGTGAAGCCGATCTCCTCGGGCCGCACCGGCAGGCCGTGCCTGCGCAGCACCTCGGCGAAGAGGCCGGACTCCTGGTGGGCCCCGCGCAGGTGCATGGCGAAGGCGGCGCCGAGGCCCACCTGCTCGCCGTGGCTTGCGGCCCGCTTGGGGAAGAGCAGGTCGAAGGCGTGGCTGATCTCGTGGCAGGCGCCGGACGAGGGCCGGGTGTCGCCGCTGATCGAGATGGCGATGCCGGAGAGCACCAGCGACTCGGCGAGAACGGTGAGGAACTCGTCGTCCGCGACGGTGCCGGGGTGGCGCAGGACCGCCTCGCCGGCGGTACGGGCCATGGCGGCGGCGAGGCCGTCGATCTGCTCGCTGTTGACCTGGTGCGAGAGTTCCCAGTCGGCGATGGCGGAGATGTTGGAGATCGCGTCGCCGATGCCGGAGCGCACGAAGCGGTCCGGGGCGTCACGGATCACCGACAGGTCGATCACCATCGCGATGGGCATGGGCACGCCGTA
This sequence comes from Streptomyces sp. ATexAB-D23, assembly GCF_000373645.1. Classification (GTDB taxonomy): domain Bacteria; phylum Actinomycetota; class Actinomycetes; order Streptomycetales; family Streptomycetaceae; genus Streptomyces; species Streptomyces castrisilvae. The sequence continues at coordinate 214,325 of NZ_KB892013.1, forward strand.
GGAGCCCCGGCCGTTGTCGTTGTCCAGGGTGGCGACGGGTGAGCACAGGCCGTCGTGGGCGAGGTTGGTGGCGACCGAGACCAGCGGCAGGCCGACCCGGGCCGCGGCGTACTTCGCCACGTCGATGATCTTGCCGCCGCCGAGGCCGACCACGGCGTCGTAGCGCTTGCCCTTGATGTCGTCGGCCAGCTGGACCGCCGCGTCGATGCTGCCGCCCGCGACGCAGTACCAGTCGGCGCCCGGCAGGGCCGGTGCCAGCTTCTCGCGCAGGGCCTGGCCCGAGCCGCCGCTGATCGCGATGGCGAGCTTGCCGGACGCGGAGATCCGCTGGTCGGCGAGGAGGCCGGCCAGGTCGTGCATGGCGCCCCGGCTGATGTCGACGAAGACCGGGGAGGGGATGAGTCGTGTCAGTACCGGCACGCGATCTCCCGCCCCTTCGCGAGGTCGTCGTGGTTGTCGATCTCGACCCAGCTCACGTCACCGATGGGGGCGACGTCGACGGTGAAGCCGCGGTTGACGAGCTCCTGGTAGCCGTCCTCGTAGTAGAGGTCCGGGTCGCGCTCGAAGGTGGCCTTCAGCGCGTCGGCCAGTTCCTCGGCGGCCTCGGGCTCGATGAGGGTGAGGCCGATGTACTCGCCGGTCGCCTCGGCCGGGTCCATCAGCTTGGTGATCCGGCGGACGCCCTTGCCGTCCTCGACGACGACCTTCATCTCCTCGTCGGCGAGGTTCTTCACCGTGTCGAGGGCGAGGATGATCTTCTGGCCCTGGCCGCGCGCGTCCAGCAGGGTCCGCTCGACGGAGACCGGGTGCACGGTGTCGCCGTTGGCCAGGAGCACTCCGCGCTTCAGCACCTCACGGGCGCACCACAGGGAGTAGGCGTTGTTCCACTCCTCGGCCTTGTCGTTGTCGATGAGGATGAGCTTCAGGCCGTACGTCGCCTCCAGCTCCTCCTTGCGCGCGTAGACGGCCTCCTTGCGGTAGCCGACGACGACGGCGACCTCGGTGAGCCCGATCTCGGCGAAGTTGGCCAGCGTGAGGTCGAGGATCGTCTTGTCGCCGTCCACCGGCACGAGCGCCTTGGGCAGTGTGTCGGTGTAGGGGCGCAGGCGCCGTCCTGCGCCGGCTGCCAGTACGAGGCCGATCATGCGGGTTCTCCTTCGTCGTGAACGGCGGGGGCCCCGGAGGACACCCAGAAGCGGATGGACTCCACCAGCACGACCAGTGCCACGGCCACGGCGAGCACGGTGAGCGCCGTGGTGAAGCCGGATGCTCCGGTGAGTACGGCGGCGAACACGGCCACGACCAGGGTCCGGCCCTCGTGTCCGCCGATGGTGCGCACCAGCCACCGGGGCGGGGCACCGGTGCCGCCTCGGATGCGGTACACCGTGTCGTAGTGATGGTAGGCGACGGCCGAGACCAGCCCGAAGGCCGCGGGGAGCGCCCCGTCGATGTCGCTGCGCGCGGCCAGGGCGAGGATCGTGCAGTATTCGGCGGCACGGAAGACCGGCGGCACGAGCCAGTCGAGCGGGCCCTTGAGGGGCCGCGCCACGGCTATGCCGGAGCAGAGCGCGTAGAAGACGGCGGCGATGATCATCTGCCGGCTGCCGAAGGGCTGCAGGAGCGCGGCGGCGATCAGGGCGCAGGCTCCGACGACGGCCACCACCGGGGCGCCCCAGGAGCCCGGGATGCGGGGTCCGCGGGCGGCGACGAGTTCGGCGAGCGGGCCGGAGTCGGCGAGGTCCGCGAGGGCCTGGGCGGCGCGGTCGGTGCGGCGGGCCTTGCGGGTCAGGGAGCGCAGGAGGCGGCCGGCGGTGGTGTAGCAGGCCGCGAAGGCGCATCCGATCAGCAGGGCGTAGAAGACGATGCGCGGGGTGGTGAGCGCGGTGAGCACGGCGATCATCGCCCAGCGCTCACCGATCGGGAGCACGATCATCCGGCGCACCCAGACCGTCCAGCCGACGCTGTCCAGCTTGTCGGAGAGGGCGGCCGTGGGGCTGGAGTTCGCCACCGCGTCGTGGTTGGCCTCGTTGAACGAGAAATCGATGACATGGCGGCACGACTGGAGGACCATCGCGCCCAGTGCCAGCGCCCAGACGTCGTCGCCGCCGCGCGCCGCGCCGAGGGCGAGGCCCGCGTAGTAGGCGTACTCCTTGGCACGGTCGAAGGTGGCGTCCAGCCAGGCGCCCATCGTGGAGTACTGGAGCGAGTAGCGGGCGAGCTGCCCGTCGGTGCAGTCCAGGACGAACGAGAACAGGAGCAGGAGGCCCGCCGCGACATAGCCGCCGCGGGTGCCGGTGGCCGCGCAGCCGGCCGCGACGAGCGCCGTGAGCAGCGAGGCGGTGGTGACCTGGTTCGGGGTGAGGCCCCGGCGGGCGCACCAGCGGGCGATGTAGCGCGAGTACGGGCTGATGCAGTGGGTCGTGAAGAAGCCGTCGCGGGCCTTCACGGCGCTGCGCAGCCGGACCGCCTCGTCGTCCACGGCCTCGACGCCCGAGCGGGCGGCGGCGCGGGCGGCCTCGTCGGTGGGCACGGTGGCGACGAGGGAGCCCAGCTCGGGGCGCTGCACCTCGGTGCCCTCGGCCTCCATGGTGGCCGCGAGCCGGCCGGGGACGGTGCGGTCGGTGACCGTGGCGGTGCCGCCCGCGGGCACGCCGGCGCCGACCGCCTCGGTGGTGGTGCGCAGGGCGCTGACGAGGGCGGGGCGCGCTTCGGCCTGTGCGGTCAGGGCGCCGGGGACGGCCGCCGCGGGGAAGCGGGGGTCGGTGAGGGCGAGCCGCAGGGCGTGGCGGTGGCCGACGAAGCGGGGGTCGACGAGGGCGACCCGGTGTGCGGGCGGCACGGTGGACAGCAGCCCGGCGGCTTCGGTGACGTCGGTGGCTGCCCGGACGTCGAAGCCCAGCGACCGAAGATCGTCCTCCAGTGACGATCCGGGCAGCGGAGCACCTGTGAGAATGGCGGTCGACAGACGAACTCACTCCTTGGGTGCTGACACGGATCGGCACGCGACAGTGCGGCCTGATGCGGCCGGCGGCATGTCGGCAGAGGCTATCGGATGAACGGAAGCGGGAGTTCACTGCCCGTTTGTGCTCCGTTCCGGGTGGAGCCGGATCATGCGCGCCGCCCGGCGATCATCATCGTCGATGGCCGCCTCACCTGACAAAACACCGGCTGCGGCCGTCTGCGGGACCAGCCGTCGGGCGGGCTGCTCCACCCGGCTGACCTGCGGGCATTTGCGCAGGTCAGAGCCAATGACAACGGTGTTCAGTGCCGTGTTGCCCGATACCCCCCGCCCGTAGTTGACTGGGCAGCGCCCGGGGCGACCGCACCGGGTCCGCGAGACGACCGGGAGGCGTCCCCATGGGGGCTGGGCACGACCACGGGCATGTACACGGCGGTCCCGCGCCCACCGGCACCGCGGCCGCCGCGCACAAGGGGCGGCTGCGCATCGCGCTGTGCATCACCCTGGCCGTGACGGTCATGGAGGTCGTCGGTGGACTGCTGTCCGGCTCCCTCGCGCTGATCGCCGACGCGGCGCACATGGCGACCGACTCCCTGGGGCTCGGCCTGGCACTGCTGGCGATCCACTTCGCCAACCGGCCGGCCGGCCCGAACCGCACCTTCGGCTACGCACGGGCGGAGATCCTGGCCGCGCTCGCCAACTGCTGCCTGCTGCTCGGGGTGGGCGGCTATCTGCTCTTCGAGGCGGTGGAGCGCTTCGTCAGCCCGACCGAGACCCGGGGCGGACTGACCATCGCCTTCGCGCTGGTGGGCCTGGTCGCCAACGTGGTGTCGCTTTCGCTGCTGACGCGCGGGCAGAAGGACAGCCTCAATGTGCGCGGTGCCTACCTGGAGGTGCTGGCGGACACGCTCGGCTCGGTCACGGTGCTGGCGTCGGCGGGCATCGTGATGGCGACCGGCTGGCAGGCCGCGGACCCCATCGCCTCGCTGGTCATCGGCCTCATGATCGTCCCGCGTACGGTACGGCTCCTGCGCGAGACGCTGAACGTGCTCCTGGAGGCGGCCCCCCGGGGCGTCGACATGGGTGAGGTACGCGACCACATCACTGCGCTGCCCGGTGTCCTGGACGTCCACGACCTGCACGCATGGACGATCACCTCGGGGATGCCGGTGCTCTCCGCCCATGTGGTGGTGCACCAGGATCTGCTGGACTCGATGGGCCACGAGAAGCTGCTGCACGAGTTGCAGGGCTGCCTCGGGGACCACTTCGACGTCGAGCACTGCACCTTCCAACTGGAGCCGAGCGGCCACGCCGAGCACGAGGCGAAGCTCTGCCACTGACCCCTCGGCCGGGAAAACCCGGGGTGTAGGGTTTCGCAGAGGTGTACGAACCGGCGCACCGGCCGGTGCCCGCCCACCCCGAGGGTTTCTCACGTTGACCGACTTCTCCTGGCCCGCCCGTCCCGAGACGGCCGCCGACGCGGCCGCCGTGCGCGCGGTGAACGCGGCCGCCTTCCCGACCGAGGCGGAAGCCGCCCTGGTGGACGCTCTGCGCGTCGACACCTCGGCCTGGCTGCCCGGCCTCTCCTACGTCGCCGAGGCCCCCGACGGTTCCGTCGCCGCCTTCGCCCTGCTGACCCGCTGCCGGGTCGGGGGCGCGCCGGCCCTGGCCCTGGCCCCGGTCGCCACGGCTCCGGAGCACCAGCGCCGGGGCGCGGGCCTGGCCGTGGTGCGGGCCGTGCTCGACGCGGCCCGGCTGCGCGGGGAGCCGCTGGTCCTGGTGCTCGGCCACCCCGAGTACTATCCGCGGTTCGGTTTCGTCCCCGCCTCGCGCTACGGAATCCGGCCGTCCTTCGAGGTTCCGGACGAGGCGATGATGGCGCTGGTGCTCGATGATTCCGTGCCAGTCGCGCGGGGCACGATTGAGTATCCGGCAGCTTTCGGGGTCTGACGCCCCGCTGGGGGCGGGGCGGACATGCCAGGACCCGAAGTACGGACAAGCCGCTTTTGTACGGCAGACTTGAGCAGACTCGACGGGACCGGCGCTCGGGGCCGGGACCACAGCGAAGGATGGGTATGCCGACCACACCAGCGACCGCGGCGAACACCTCGTCGAACGGCACAGCAGAAGCGATCATGCTCGAACTGGTCGACGAGAACGGCACCACCATCGGCACGGCGGAGAAGCTCGCCGCCCACCAGGCGCCCGGACAGCTGCACCGCGCGTTCTCCGTGTTCCTCTTCGACGAGCAGGGCCGGCTGCTGCTCCAGCAGCGCGCCCTGGGCAAGTACCACTCCCCCGGCGTCTGGTCCAACACCTGCTGCGGCCACCCGTATCCGGGCGAGGCACCCTTCGCGGCCGCCGCCCGGCGCACGTACGAGGAGCTGGGCATCTCGCCGTCGCTGATGGCCGAGGCGGGCACCGTTCGTTACAACCACCCCGACCCCGCGTCGGGTCTGGTGGAGCAGGAGTTCAACCACCTCTTCGTGGGCCTGGCGCAGGAGCGGCTGCGGCCGGATCCGGAAGAGGTCGGCGAGACGGCCTTCGTGACGGCCGGAGAGCTGGCCGAACGGCATGCCCGGCAGCCGTTCTCCGCGTGGTTCATGACCGTGCTGGACGCCGCCCGTCCCGCGGTCCGTGAACTGACCGGGCCGGCCGCGGGCTGGTAGGGGCGTTCACCGGCGGGAGGGTCAGGGCACCGTGCCGAGCGGGAGGGCCGCCCAGATGACCTTTCCGCCGCCCGCGGTGTGCTCGACGTCGCAGCTCCCGCCGGCTTCCCTGGTGATCTCCCGGACCAGCAGCAGGCCGCGCCCACCGGTCTGCGCGTAGTCGGTCTCCAGCGCCGTGGGCCGGTAGGGGTGGTTGTCCTCGACGGACACTCTGACCCACTCCGCGCCCACGGCCACCTCCACGGCGAGTTCGGGCGAGAGCAGCGCGGCGTGCTTCACCGCGTTGGTGACCAGCTCGGAGACGATGAGCAGGAGCCCCTGGGTGATGTCGTCGTGGATGGGCACGTTCTGACGCTTCAGCAGGTCGCGCACGGCATGCCGGGCCCGGGGTACGGAGACGTCCGTGGCCGGGGCGGTGAACCGCCAGACCCCTTCGTACGGCACGGGCCGGGCGGGGATACTCCCGCGGCTCTCCATAGTCCGGTACCCGCTCTCCACTCGAAGTGACTGCACGTGGAGTACAGAGTGCGGGGCGTAGTTGCCTCGGTCCGTACTACTGAACAGAAGTCGACTTCTATCGACCGGACTTGACCGATCTCACGCGTGAACATCTGCTTTCCGCCCACTTCTGGCCGGATAGGCTCCGGCTCATGGACCGTACGGAACCCCGGCTGGAGCATGGCCTCGCGGACGGCGTGGCCACCGTCGTCATCAGCAACCCCGCCAAGCGCAACGCGATGACGGCCGACATGTGGCAGGAGCTGCCGGTGCTGCTGGACCGGCTGGCCGCCGACCCCTCGGTGGGCGCCCTGGTCCTGACGGGCGCCGGCGACACCTTCTGCGCGGGTGCGGACATCTCCTCGCTCCGGGACCCCTCGCGCGACCCGCAGGCACTGGCCGTCGCGGCCGAGGAGGCACTGGCGGCCTTCCCGCTGCCGACACTGGCGGCGGTGCGCGGCTACTGCGTCGGCGGCGGAAGCCAGCTCGCCGCCGCCTGCGATCTGCGCTTCGCGGCGGAAGGGGCCCTGTTCGGTGTCACGCCCGCGAAGCTCGGGATCGTCTACCCCGCGTCGTCCACCCGGCGTCTCGCCGCGCTGACGGGCCCCTCGACGGCCAAGCACCTGCTCTTCTCCGGGGAGCTGATCGATACGGAGCGGGCGCTGCGGACCGGGCTGGTGGACGAGGTGCTGCCGGCCGGCGAACTGGACGAGCGGGTCGGCGCCTACGTACGGACCCTGGTGTCCCGTTCCCGGCTGACGCAGGCGGCCGCCAAGGAGTTCGCGGCGGGGCGCGAGGACCGGGACGGCCACTGGGCGGGGCAGGCACGGCGCAGCGGCGACACCGCGGAGGGTGTCGCCGCCTTCCTGGAGCGCCGCACGCCCCGCTTCACCTGGCGGGCCGCGGCGCCTACTGAAGGATGAAGCGGCTCCGGCCGCGCCACTCCTCCACGAGCCCGGCCGGGGCCTTCTGGGGCGAGCCCGCGTCGTACGGCGGCTGCGGGTCGTACTCCGTCAGCAGCTGTACGGCCTGGGCGGTCCGGTCGCCGGCGATCCGGCCGAGCAGCGTGAGGCCCATGTCGATGCCGGACGAGACGCCGGCCGCGGTGACGTACTTGCCGTCGAGGACCACGCGTTCGCCGGTGGGCTCGGCGCCGTAGTCCTTCAGCGTGTCCAGGGCGAGCCAGTGCGATGTGGCGCGCCGCCCCTTGAGCAGCCCGGCGGCGGCCAGCAGCAGCGACCCGGTGCACACCGAGGTGGTCCAGGTGCTGGTCGCGTCCACCCGGCGCAGCCAGCCGAGCAGGTTCTCGTTCTCCATCTGGTGGTGCTGCCCCGGGCCGCCCGGGACGATCACCAGGTCGGGGGCGGGGACCTCGTCCAGCGCGCGGTGCGCGACCAGGTCGAGGCTGCCGCTGTCGTTGCGGACCGCGCCCGCCCGCTCGGCTACGAAGACGGTCTCGGCACCGGGGGTGCGGGAGAGGATCTCGTACGGTCCCACGGCGTCCAGTGCGGTGAAGCGGTCGAAGAGGAGGATGGCGATCTGCATGGGTTACTGCCCGTCTCTCGGCTCGGTCGGTTCTCCGGCGGCTCCGGCGGAGAACCGACGGTTTCTCGGTAACTCGGTCTGTCGTCGCTCGTTCAGGGGCGGCCGGGTCCGGCGGGGCGGTCCGCCGGCCGGGGGCCGAAGCGGCGGCGGTACTCGGCGGGGGCCGTGCCGAGGGCCTTGACGAAGGCCCTGCGCATCGCCTCCGGGGTGCCGTACCCGGAGCTCCTGGCGATGCCGGCGACGCCGTCGGTCGTGTCCTCCAGGAGCCTGCGGGCGTGTTCGAGGCGCACCTCGTCGACGTACCGGCCGGGGGTCGTCCCGGTCTCCGTGCGGAACGCGCGGGCGAAGTGGCGCGGCGAGAGGCGGGCGCGGGCTGCCAGGGCCTCGACGCCGAGGTCGGCGCCGGGGTGTTCGGTGATCCAGTGCTGGACCTCGCGCAGCGGTTCGCGGCGGGCCGTCTGGGCACTGAGCTGCGCGCTGAACTGCGACTGGCTGCCGGGCCTGCGCAGAAAGACGACGAGGTGCCGGGCGACCGTGAGGGCGACGTCGCGGCCGTGGTCCTCCTCGACCAGCGCGAGCGCGAGGTCGATTCCCGTGGTGACGCCCGCGGAGGTGGAGATCCGGCCGTCGCGCACGAAGATCGGCTCGGGGTCGACATCGACGGCCGGGTGGTCGCGGGCGAGGCGGTCGGTCACGTTCCAGTGCGTCGTCGCGCGGTGCCCGTCCAGCAGCCCGGCGTCCGCGAGCAGCAGCGCGCCGCTGCACACGGACACCAGCCGCTCCGGCAGCGGGCCGTGGTCGCGCAGCCAGTCCACGAGGGCGGGGTCAGGAGTGCGGGTGCCCCCGCCGCCGGGGACCAGGAGGGTGTGGGGCGCCGGGGCGTCGGCGAGGCCGCAGTCCGGGACGAGCGTGAGGCCGCAGGACGAGCGGACCGGGGCGCCGTCCAGCGAGGCGGCGCGCAGTTCGTACGAGACCTCCGGGAACCGGGAGGCGCCGGCGAAGACCTCCATGGGGCCGGTCACGTCGAGGCTCTGGATGTCGTCGAAGAGGACGACGAGCACGGATCGCTGCTTCATGTCCGCCATCCTGGGCGGCCCCGCCGATGGCCGCAATGACGGGCTTCCCACCTTTCCTGCCATGATCGGCTGCGGCGCAGCTCACGTCGTCCGGGGACTTCCTGCCCGTACCGACCAGTCGGTAACGTGCGGGGCATGAGTACTCTCCCGCCCCGTGCCGGACGGCGCTGTCACAACGCCCTCAACCCGCTGCACTCCTCGCTCTACTTCTCCCCCGACCTCGGCAAGGAGCTCGGCGGGGTCGGGATCGACGACCCCGCCGCCGCCTACTTCGCCACCCGCGCGGCCGCCATGGGCGCGGTCGGCGCGGACACGGTCACCGCGACGTTCTACAACTTCAACCACGCGCTGGTCTCCCAGCACGTGCCCGCCATCTGGGACATCGCCTCGCCCGCGAAGGTGCTCGACGCGCGGCTGCGCGCCGCGGACTCGACGCTGCGCCGGCTGCTCGGCGCGGAGGTCATCGCCTCCCCCGAGATGGCCGAGGCCGCGCGGCTCGCCCTGCGCGCCACCGAGGGCTGCACCCGGCACGCCCGGCCGCTGTACGCGGCGCACGCCGGACTCCCCGTCCCGGAGGAACCGCACCTGGCGTACTGGCACGCGGCGACGCTGCTGCGCGAGCACCGGGGCGACGCGCATCTCGCCGCGCTCCTCGCGGCGGATCTCGACCCCGTCGAGGCGCTGGTCAGCCACACCGCGACCGGGAAGGGCATGGCGATCCGCTGGATCCTCGCCACCCGGGGCTGGCGCCGCGCCGACTGGGAGGACGCCTCCGCCCGGCTGCGGGAGCGCGGGCTGCTCACGGCGGAGGGCGAGCTGACGGACGAGGGCACCGCACTGCGCAAGGAGCTGGAGGAGGCCACGGACCGGATGGACCTCGGCCCGTACGAGCACCTGGGCGGTCCCGGCGTGGCGCGGCTCACCGAACTGGGGCGCGGATTCCTCGCCACGGCGTGGGCTGCGGGCGCCTTCCCGTCCGACGCGACCGGCTGACACCACCGGCCGCCGGGGAAACCGGCGGCGGCTCGCTGGGGTGGCCGGGCGACACGGCGCCCGGCCACCCGGCACAATGCAGGCGTGTGACTCCGGGCAGGTCCGGGGCCCGAACAGCACAGCCAGCAGGAGAAGGCGAGTCGGTAGAACCGTGACGACGTCCATCGAAGGCAGGATCGCCGAGGAACTCGGCGTACGCGAGCGGCAGGTGAAGGCGGCCGTCGAGCTGCTCGACGGCGGGTCGACCGTGCCGTTCATCGCCCGCTACCGCAAGGAAGCGACCGAGATGCTCGACGACGCGCAGCTGCGCACGCTTGAGGAGCGGCTGCGGTATCTGCGCGAACTGGAGGACCGCCGGGCGGCGGTCCTCGAATCCGTACGGGAGCAGGGCAAGCTCGACGCCGCGCTGGAGGCGCGCATCCGGGCCGCCGACACCAAGGCGCGTCTTGAGGACATCTACCTGCCGTTCAAGCCGAAGCGGCGGACGAAGGCGCAGATCGCCCGGGAGGCCGGTCTCGAACCGCTCGCCTCGGGCCTGCTGGACGACCCCTCGGTGGACCCGCTCGCCGCGGCAGCGGCCTTCGTGGACGCGGACAAGGGCGTCGCGGACGCGGCGGCTGCCCTGGAGGGGGCCCGCGCCATCCTCACCGAGCGCTTCTCGGAGGACGCGGACCTGATCGGCGAGCTGCGCGAGCGCATGTGGTCGCGCGGGCGGCTGGTGGCCCGGGTGCGGGACGGCAAGGAGGAGGCGGGCGCCAAGTTCGCGGACTACTTCGACTTCGCCGAGCCGTTCACCGCGCTGCCCTCGCACCGGGTGCTGGCGATGCTCCGGGGCGAGAAGGAGGACGTGCTCGACCTGGTCCTGGAGCCCGAGGAGCCGTCCGATGCGCCCGGCCCGTCCGGTTACGAGAACATGGTGGCCCGGCGCTTCGGCGTCAACGACCGGGGGCGCCCCGGCGACAAGTGGCTCGCCGACACCGTCCGCTGGGCCTGGCGGACCCGCATCCTGGTGCACCTCGGCATCGACCTGCGGCTGCGGCTGCGCACGGCGGCGGAGGACGAGGCGGTACGCGTCTTCGCGTCGAACCTGCGCGATCTGCTGCTCGCCGCGCCGGCCGGGACCAGGGCCACGCTGGGGCTCGACCCCGGTTTCCGTACCGGGGTGAAGGTCGCCGTCGTGGACGCGACGGGCAAGGTCGTCGCGACCGATGTCATCCACCCGCACGTCCCGGCCAACAAGTGGGACCAGTCGCTGGCGACGCTGGAGCGGCTGGCGCGGGAGCACCACGTCGACCTGATCGCCATCGGCAACGGCACGGCGTCCCGCGAGACGGACAAGCTCGCCGGCGAGCTGTGCGAGAAACACCCGGAGCTGAAGCTCACCAAGGTGATGGTGTCGGAGGCGGGCGCCTCCGTGTACTCGGCCTCCGCCTTCGCCTCGCAGGAACTCCCCGACATGGACGTGTCGTTGCGCGGCGCCGTGTCGATCGCGCGCCGGCTCCAGGACCCGCTGGCCGAGCTGGTGAAGATCGACCCGAAGTCGATCGGCGTCGGGCAGTACCAGCACGACCTGTCCGAGGTGAAGCTCTCACGGTCGCTCGACGCGGTCGTCGAGGACTGTGTGAACGGGGTCGGCGTCGACGTCAACACCGCATCGGCGCCGCTGCTTTCGCGCGTGTCCGGCATCGGCGCCGGGCTCGCGGAGAACATCGTCGCGCACCGCGACACCAACGGCCCGTTCCGCTCCCGCAAGAGCCTCAAGGACGTGGCGCGGCTGGGCCCGAAGGCGTACGAGCAGTGCGCGGGCTTCCTGCGCATCCGGGGCGACGATCCGCTGGACGCCTCCAGCGTGCACCCCGAGGCGTACCCGGTGGTGCGGGCGATGGTGAAGCGGACGGGCGGTGACGTGGCCGCGCTGATCGGCAACACGGACGTGCTGCGGTCGCTGCGGGCGGACGACTTCGTCTCCGAGAAGTTCGGGCTGCCGACGGTCGGCGACATCCTGAAGGAGCTGGAGAAGCCGGGCCGCGACCCGCGTCCCGCCTTCAAGACGGCCACCTTCAAGGAGGGCGTCGAGAAGATCGGCGATCTGGTGGCCGGGATGGTGCTGGAGGGCGTCGTGACGAACGTCGCCGCGTTCGGCGCGTTCGTGGACGTCGGCGTGCATCAGGACGGGCTCGTGCATGTGTCCGCGATGTCCCGGACGTTCGTGAAGGACCCGCGCGATGTCGTGAAGCCGGGTGATGTGGTCCGGGTCAAGGTGATGGAGGTCGACATTCCGCGGAAGCGGATCTCGTTGACGCTGCGGTTGGACGACGAGGTGGGTGCGGGCTCGGGCGCCCGGGGCGGCGGTGCAAGTGCGGCCGGTGGCCGCGGTGCGGGTGCGGCCGGTGGCCGCGGTGTGTCCTCGGGGGGTGAGCCTGGCGGGCGGCCGCCACGGCCCCGGCAGGGAGGCGGTGGCGGTGGCGGTGGCCGTGGTGGCGGTTCGTCGTCGCGTGGTGCGGGGGGCGGGCGGCAGGCGCCTGCCGCGGCTCCGGCGAACGGGGCGATGGCGGACGCGTTGCGGAGGGCGGGGTTGTTGAAGGGGGACGGGGGGCGGTAGTCCGCCGGGGTGGGGTGGGGTGGGGTGGGTCGCCTGCGGCGGGCCCTGTCCCCTNCCCGCCCCTTCCCGTAACCGGGGCTCCGCCCCGGACCCCGCTCCTCAAACGCCGGAGGGGCTGGGGATTTCGGGGCTGAGGTCGGGGCCGTCCGCCACCACGTGGCCCCGGTGCAGCACCGTTCGGTCGTTGCCGCGGTCCATCACCGCCGACGTCACCGTCTCGCCCGCCACCAGCAGCAGGTCCGCCCTCGCGCCCGGCGTCAGACCGGGGCGGTCCGTGGTGGAGGTCAGGCGGGCGGGGCCGTTCCGGAGGATCGAGGCGCCGCCCATGGTGGCCACGGCCACGCAGTGTTCGATCAGCTCGTCGGCGCGGTAACCGTTGGTGAAGGCGAGCTGCCAGGTGCGGTCCAGCATGTCGCCGTTGCCGTACGGCGACCAGAAGTCCCGCTGGCCGTCCTCGCCGAGCCCCACCCGGACACCGGCCGCGGTCAGGCCCGTCAGGGGCAGCGCGTGGTGCCGGGCCGGGGCGACGGTCGCCATCGCGATGTCCAGCTCGGCGAACTCCTCGATCAGGCGGCGGGTGGTCGCCTCGTCCACGGAGCCCAGGTCGTAGGCGTGCGAGAGGGTCACCTGACCGGCCATGTCCAGGGCGCGCACCCGTTCCAGGATCAGGTCGACGCTGAACACCCCGAGCGCGCCCGGCTCGTGGAGGTGGATGTCGACCGGGGCCCGGTGGCGCTCGGCCAGGCCGAAGACGATGTCGAGGTGGCGTACGGGGTCGCGGTCCAGGGTGCACGGATCGATGCCGCCGACGACGGCAGCGCCCGAGGACAGCGCGCGGTCCATCAGCTCCGGTACGCCCTTCTCCCTGAGCAGGCCGGCCTGCGGGAAGGCCATGATCTCGACCTCGCACCGCCCGGCGTGCGCCTCCTTGGCCGCGAGGACGCCCTCGAAGCGCTCAAGACCGCAGTCCGCGTCGATCTGGGCGTAGCTGCGGACACGAGTGGTGCCGCACTCGATCATGCGGCCCAGGGTGTACGTGGCCCGCTCGGCCACGCTCCACTCGTCCTCGCGCCAGTGCGCGCGGTCGTTCAGCATCATCCCCCAGACGCCGGGGGCGCCCGTGTGCGGGCGGAAGGGCAGCCCCATGCGGGTGGAGTCCAGGTGGCAGTGGACGTCGGAGAAGGACGGCAGGACCAGCCGTCCCCGGCCGGCCACCGTGTCCCCGTGGTGGGTGCGGGCCGGGTCGTGCGGGGTGACCGCGGTGATCACCCCGTCCTCGATCGTGAGGTCGCTCGGCTCCCCGCCCCACGGGCGGACGTCTCTGATCAGCATGCGGCGCGTCTCCTCGGTGGTTCGTGTGGCGTGGTGTGGTGCGCAAGCGGCCGGCCGCCCGGCACGCTCGGTCTACTCGGCCGGAAGCACTCCGGCCAGGGTCGCCAGGGAGGGACCCCTGCCCCGTTCGATGTGTGCGTAGGAGAGGGCGGCGGCCAGTTCGGGCTTGCCCGCGTGGATCGCGGCGCAGATGTCCTGGTGTTCGGCGCACTGGACACGCGGGTCGCGGCCCCCGGTGAGGGTGAACAGCCACTGCACCAGGCCGAGCGAGGGCTGCAGCGCGTCCCGGAGCAGCCGGTTGCCGGTCATCGCGACGATCTCCGCGTGCAGGGCGGTGTTCGCGGCCGGGATCTCGTCGGCGTCACCGCGCCGGGTGGCGTCCTGTGCCGCCGCCATGAGGGTTCGCAGCCGGTCGCCGTCTCCCCCTGCGGCGCACGCCTCCGCCGCCCTGCGGGCGGCGAACACCTCAAGGCTGAGGCGGAGGTCGAAGAGTTCGGCGACGTCCCGCAGCGAGAGGTCCCGCACGGAGGCGCCCCGGCGCGGCGAGAGCACGACCAGGCCCTCGCCGGTCAGCCGGGTCAGGGCCTCGCGGACGGGGATGCGGGAGAAGCCCAGGCGCTCCGACAGCTCGCGCTCACGCAGCCGTGAGCCCGGCGGGTGGGCGCCGGACAGGATGCCCGCCCGGATCGCCCGCTCCGCGTGGTCGGCGTGGGAGGCCCCGGGGCCGGGCGCGTCGGTCATCGTGCGGTCTCCTTGATCGGGCCGGAGGTGGAGAAGGCCGGAACAAGGCGACGGTAGCACTTGGTATGCCAAGTGCTACCGCCCCGGGTGTTCGATCAGGGTTTACCGGAGCGAGTCGGGGGGCGGGCCGCTCTTTGGCATACCAACATGGGTCGGGGCTCTCAGGCCTCTGTCACCCTGCCGTCCTCGACCTCGATCCGGCGGGTCGTGCGGACCGCCTCCAGCATCCGGCGGTCGTGTGTGACCAGCAGCAGGGTTCCGGCGTAGGAGTCGAGCGCCGATTCCAGCTGCTCGATCGCCGGCAGGTCCAGGTGGTTCGTGGGCTCGTCCAGGACCAGGAGGTTGACGCCCCGGCCCTGGAGCAGTGCGAGCGCCGCCCGGGTGCGTTCGCCCGGGGAGAGGGTGGTGGCGGGGCGCATGACGTGGTCGGCGCGCAGGCCGAACTTGGCGAGGAGGGTGCGGACGTCGGCCGGTTCCGTCTCGGGGACCGCCGCGCAGAACGCCTCCAGGAGGGACTCCGAGCCGTGGAACAGCTTGCGCGCCTGGTCCACCTCGCCGACGACCACCCCGGACCCGAGGCTCGCGTGCCCGGAGTCCAGCGGGAGGCGGCCGAGCAGCGCGGCCAGCAGGGTCGACTTCCCGGAGCCGTTGGCGCCGGTGATGGCGACCCGGTCCGCCCAGTCGATCTGGAGCGAGGCCGGACCGAACACGAAGTCGCCGCGCACGGCCCGCGCCTCGCGCAGGGTGGCGACGACCGAGCCGGAGCGGGGCGCGGAGCCGATCTCCATGCGCAGCTCCCACTCCTTGCGCGGCTCGTCCACCACGTCGAGCCGCTCGATCATGCGCTGGGTCTGCCGGGCCTTCGCGGCCTGCTTCTCGCTCGACTCGCTGCGGAACTTGCGGCCGATCTTGTCGGAGTCGGTGGCCTTGCGGCGGGCGTTCTTGACGCCCTTGTCCATCCAGGAGCGCTGCATCAGTGCGCGGCCCTCCAGCGCCGAGCGCTTGTCGGAGTACTCCTCGTACTCCTCGCGCGCGTGCCGGCGGGCGCGTTCGCGTTCCTCCAGGTAGGCCGCGTAGCCACCGCCGTACAGGTTGATCTGCTGCTGGGCCAGGTCGAGTTCGAGGACCTTGGTCACCGTGCGCATGAGGAACTCGCGGTCGTGGCTGATGACGACGGTGCCGGAGCGCAGCCCCGAGACGTACTTCTCCAGGCGCTCCAGACCGTCCAGGTCCAGGTCGTTGGTGGGCTCGTCGAGCAGGAAGACGTCGTAGCGCGACAGGAGCAGCGAGGCGAGTCCGGCGCGGGCGGCCTGGCCGCCGGAGAGCGCGGTCATCGGCAGGTCGAGCCCGACGGTCAGGCCGAGTTCGGCCGCGGTCTCCTCAGCGCGCTCGTCCAGGTCCGCGCCGCCCAGTGCGAGCCAGCGCTCCAGCGACTCGGAGTACGCGTCGTCCGCGCCGGGGGCTCCGTCGACCAGGGCCTGCGTGGCGGTGTCCATGGCGGTCTGGGCCTCGGCGACGCCGGTACGGCGGGCCAGGAACTCCCGTACGGTCTCGCCGGGGCGCCGCTCGGGCTCCTGGGGCAGATGGCCGACGGTGGCGGTGGGCGGGGAGAGCCGGAGCTCGCCCTCCTCCGGCTGGTCGAGCCCGGCGAGCAGCCGCAACAGCGACGATTTTCCGGCACCGTTGGCTCCGACGAGACCGATCACGTCACCGGGGGCGACCACGAGGTCGAGCCCGGCGAACAGCGTGCGGTCGCCGTGTCCGGCGGCGAGGTCCTTGGCGACGAGAGTGGCAGTCATCAGGGTGCCGATCCTAATCGGCGCGACAGGGCCCCGGAGACGGCCGGGGCGGCCGGCGGGAGACTCCCGGGCAGCCCTTAGAGTGCGGCCGAGGACGCGCACCCGGAGGCGAAGGGCGGAGCAGCGGTGTCGGACGTGATCGTGGTGGGCGGCGGGGTCAGCGGGCTGACCACGGCGATGGTGCTGACCGGGCGAGGACACCGGGTGCGGGTATGGTCCCGGGAACCGGCCGGCGACACGACATCGGCGGTGGCGGGGGCCCTGTGGTGGCCCTACCGGATCGAGCCGCTGGACCGGGTCGGCGACTGGTCGCTGACCGGGCTGCGCTGGTACGAGGAGCTGGCCGCCCGCCCGGAGGAGACCGGTGTGCGGCTGGTCGACGGCCTGCACCGGGGCGAGCGCCTCGCCGCTCTCGGGCCGTGGGCCGGGGAGCTGAAGGGCGCTGCGGAGAGCCCCGAGGGGCTGCGCTGCCGGCTGCCGCTGATCGACATGCCGGCCCATCTGGAGTGGCTGGAGGGGCAGGTCCGGGCCGCCGGGGGGTCGGTCGAGCGGCGCACGGCGTCCTCGTTCGGCGAGGCGGCCGCCGAGGCGGGGACGGTGGTCAACTGCGCCGGGCTCGGCGCCCGCGAGCTGGTGCCCGACGCCGGGGTGCGGCCCGTGCGCGGGCAGTTGGTGCTGGTGGAGAACCCGGGCGTACGGGAGTGGTTCACCGAGGCCGGTCCGGCGTCGAGCGAGACCACCTACTTCTTCCCGCAGCCCGGCCGGCTGGTCCTCGGCGGCACGGCGGTGGCCGACGACTGGAGCACCGTGCCCGACCCCCGTACGGCCGAGGAGATCGTGGCCCGGTGCGCCCGGGTCCGGCCTGAGATCGCCGGGGCGCGGGTCATCGGGCACCGCGTGGGGCTGCGGCCGGCCCGGGACGCCGGGGTCCGTATCGAGGCCGAGACCCTGGCCGGGGGCGCGCGGCTGGTGCACAACTACGGCCACGGCGGCGCGGGGGTGACGGTGGCCCTGGGCTGCGCCCGGGAGGCGGCGCGGCTGGTGGACTGAGCGGCCGGCGGCGCGGCCCCGCGCGGCCCGCTTCCGCGCCCGCGCCGGGTCGCACGGGCAGCCGGCCGGTCAGGCGGGGCTGGAGCCGCCGGGCCGGTCGTGGCGTTCGGTGGTGATCTGGCTGCCGCCGGGGCCGATCCGGATCTCGAAGTCGCCGTCGTACTTGGCGTGCCCCTCGATGACCGCGGACTCGACGGCCTCCACGCCGAACTCGCGGCGGACGATCAGCGGGTCGTGGCGGAGGTCCCGCATGAGGGCGACGCACATGCCGATCATCACCAGGGTGAAGGGCGCCGCCACCAGGATGGTCAGGTTCTGGAGTCCCGCCAGCGCGTCGCCCTTGCCGTTCCCGATCAGCAGCATGATGGCGGCCACCGCGCCGGTGACGACACCCCAGAAGATGACGACCCACCGGGCGGGTTCGAGGATGCCCTTCTGGGAGAGGGTGCCCATCACGATCGACGCGGCGTCCGCGCCCGAGACGAAGAAGATGCCGACGAGGACCATCACCAGCACGCTCATCACACTGGCGAGGGGGAACTGCTGCAGTACGCCGAAGAGCTGGGCCTCCTGGGTGTCGGCCCCGCTCAGCTTGCCGGCCTCCTGGAGATTGATCGCGGTGCCGCCGAAGACGGCGAACCAGATCAGGCTCACCGTGCTGGGCACCAGGATGACGCCGCCGATGAACTGCCGGATGGTCCTGCCGCGGCTGATCCGCGCGATGAACATGCCGACGAAGGGCGTCCAGGAGATCCACCAGGCCCAGTAGAAGACGGTCCAGCTGCCGAGCCAGTCCGCGACCTTGCCCTCGCCGGTCGCCTCGGTGCGGCCGGCCAGTTGCGGCAGGTCACCGAAGTAGGCGGCGATCGAGGTGGGCAGCAGGTCGAGCACGATGATGGTGGGGCCCGCGATGAACACGAAGACGGCCAGGATCAGTGCGAGCACCATGTTGATGTTCGACAGCCACTGGATGCCCTTCTCCACGCCGGAGACCGCGGAGGCGATGAAGGCCATCGTCAGCACGGCGATGATCAGGACGAGAAGGCCGGTGCCGGTCTTCTCCATCCAGTTCAGCTCGTGGAATCCGCTCCCGATCTGGAGGGCCCCGAGTCCCAGTGAGGCGGCCGAGCCGAAGAGCGTCGCGAAGATGGCCAGGATGTCGATGAACCTGCCGAGACCGCCGTGGGCGTGGCGGGGGCCGATGAGCGGCTCGAAGACCGCGCTGATCGTCTGCCGCCTGCGGCGCCGGAAGGTGCTGTACGCGATGGCCAGGCCGACCACCGCGTAGATCGCCCACGGGTGGAGCGTCCAGTGGAACAGGGTGGTGGCCATCGCCGTCTGCATCGCGTCGGCGGCGTCGGCGGGGTGGGTGCCGGGGGGCGGGTCGGTGAAGTGGGCCAGCGGCTCGCTGACCCCGTAGAACATCAGACCGATGCCCATGCCGGCGCTGAACATCATGGCGACCCAGGAGACGGTCCGGAATTCCGGCTCCTCGCCCTCCTGGCCGAGGGTGATGTTGCCGTACCGGCTGACGGCCAGCCACAGGGCGAAGACCACGAATCCGGAGGCGGCCAGCATGAAGCCCCAACCACCGTTGTGGATGAGTCCGTTGAGGGCCTTGTCGGAGACATCCTCCAGCGAGTCGGTGCCGACGGCGCCCCAGACCACGAAGGCGAGAGTGAGGCAGGCGGTCACTCCGAACACCACCCGGTCGGTGACGGGGCGCCGGTTCTGGGTCGGGTCGCCCGGCAGATCCGCCGTCACCGGCCGATCCCCCCTGCCGCCCGTTCTCTGATCGTCCTGATCGTCCTGCGACACGAATGGCACCTTTCCACGGAAACAGACAATTCGCTCTCCGTAGGCAGTACCACATGAAATGCCCAACTTTCAGCATCAACAAGCTGTATCGGGTTGCCCTTTTGTGAGGTGATATGCCGCCCGCGCGTCCAGGAGGAGCGGGATCAGGCTCCGGGCGGGCTGCCGAAGGGGCACGTACACCCCGTCGCCGTCGGGCCGGGAGGTGACGCCGTGCAGGGTGAGTTCATCCCCGACCCGGGCGTACTGCTCACGGGTGAGCCGGTAACCGCAGGGCGGGTCGTCCGGCGTCCCGCCCGGCTCCGGGGCCTCCCCGACCGCCCCGCCGAGGTGAACGGGCCCGCGGTCGGAGAGTCCGGCCGCACGGGAGGCCGCGGTGGCGGCGACGATGCTCCCGCGCCGCTCGTCGGCGTAGCGCAAGAGCGCCTTGAGCACGGTGAGTTGCGAGGTCACGCGGCGGCGGTTGCCGAGGGCGGCATCGGCGCGCTCGGGCGCGCTGAGCGCGTCCGTACGGGATTCGGCCAGCAGTCCGACCGCGTGCTTGAGGCCGGTGATGTTGCGCAGGATGCGTTCCTGGCCGTCACCCCCGATCCGCTTGACCACCCTGCCGGTGTCGGGGTCCGTCCACTCGCCGTAGACACCGCTGCTGAATCCGGCGTCCAGCGCGGCGGGGCGCACCCACCGCTCGGCCAGGTCCCGCGCCTCGGTGTGCAGCCGGGCGGCGGTACCGGGGTTGCGCGGCCACAGGACGAACAGGTCCTTGTCGTAGTACGGCGCGGTCGCCCCGTACTCGTGCAGGTCCTCGATCACGTCGGGCTCGTGGTCGCGCAGTACGGCGGCGACGGCACGGGCCTCGGCGGTGCGCAGCGCGAGGTGGTCGCGGTTGATGTCCACGCCGTCCGCGTTGCCCCGGGTCCCGGCGGCCAGGCCGTCGGGGTTGGCGGTGGGCACGACGAGGATCTCGGTCCGGGCCAGAACGGCGCGGGTGCGCGCGTCGGTGGCGTACACGAGGTCGCGGACCGTGGTCAGGCAGGCCTCGCGTCCGGCGGGCTCGTCGCCGTGCTGGCCGCAGACCAGGAGGACGGTGAGCGCGTCCGGGTCGCGGCTGCCGACGCGGACCAGACGCAGCGGGCGCCCCTGCGCGGTGGTGCCGATCCGCCGCACGGCGACCCGGTCGCCGCGTCCGCCGAGGCCGGCGAGCAGGGCGGCCTCCTCGGCCTGCCCGGTCCAGCGGGCCCCGGCGGAGACCTCGAAGCCGGTACGGGGCGGGGCGGTGCGGGCGGCGTCCGACGGCACGGCGATCAGGGGGACGGCCAGGGCGGCGGACGCGGCCGCCAGTGCGAGATTGCGGACACGGCCGCGCCGGGGCGGCCGCCGTCCGCCGCCTGTCGGCGCGATCGGCATGGGCGGAAGATACTCCGGCCCGCGCTCACGGGACAGCCCTTAGGCTGGCGGGGTTCACGCCGGCCGGCCGGTCCCGGCTGCTTCCGGCCCCCTCCGCGCCCTTGAGGAGCGTCCCTTGCCCGGTCCGACCCCCGATGCCCCGCCTCCCGCGCGCCCCACACTGGAAGCGGTGGCGGCCCGCGCCGGAGTGTCCCGGGCGACGGCCTCCCGGGTGGTGAACGGCGGCGCGGGGGTCCGGCAGCCGCTCGTGGACCAGGTGCGCAAGGCGGTCGAGGAGCTGGGCTACATTCCGAACCATGCCGCCCGGACCCTGGTGACCCGGCGCAACGGCGCGGTGGCCGTCGTCATCGACGAACCCGAGGCCCGGATCTTCTCCGACCCGTTCTTCTCCCAGCACATCCGCGGCATCAGCCGTGAACTCAACGCCCACGACGCACAGTTGGTGCTCCTCCTGGTGGAGGGGCGGGGGGATTTCGAGCGGGTCAGCCGCTACCTGGCCGGCGGCCATGTCGACGGGGTGCTGGCTTTCTCCCTGCACACGGACGACGAACTCCCGGCTGTCATCCGCCGGTTCGGGGTCCCGGCCGTGTACGGGGGCAGACCGGGCCGGCCGGGTGCGGGGGCCGGACTCGCGGTGCCGTTCGTGGACTGCGACAACCGGGGCGGGGCCCGGGAGGCCGTACGCCATCTGGTGTCGCTCGGCCGCCGGCACATCGCGCACATCGCGGGCCCGCGCGACCAGACGTCGGCGCTCGACCGGATCGACGGCTACACCGACATCCTGCCCGACGCCGGCCCCGCGCTGGTCGCGGAGGGCGACTTCACGGTGGAGGGCGGCGCGCGGGCGATGGCCGAGCTGCTGGAGCGGCGGCCCGGTCTGGACGCCGTGTTCGCGGCCAACGACCTGATGGCATCGGGCGCGCTGCGGGTGCTGCGCGAGCGGGGCCGGCGCGTGCCCGAGGACGTGGCGCTGGTCGGCTTCGACGACATGGAGTCCGTCGCCGAGGCCACGGACCCGCCACTGACGACGGTCCGTCAGGATGTGGTGGGCATGGGGCGGTTGATGGTGCGGCTGCTGATGGAGCGGCTGAACGACAAGGGCGCGGGCCCGGAGTCGGTGATCACCCCGACGGAACTCGTCCACCGCGCCTCCGCCTGAGGTCCCGATTCTGCCCGGAACGCCCCGTCCGCGCGCTGCCCGGCAGGCCGCCCGCGCCCTGCGCGGCAGCCCCTCGGAAGTGCGCGCACGCGGTGTTGACGGAACCCGTGAAACAAGTCGATAGTATTTGTAACTTTGTCTCTCCGAATCCGATGGCTCGTCACACTCCTTGCCATTCAGGGGAGTTGCCTCGCATGCCCTCGACGGGGAGCCCGACACGGACAGGAGGGCGCACCATGGGCCGGTACAGCCGCCTGCGTGAGATCCGCCGGATGGATCCGACGCGGGATTACGCCGAGATCCTCCGGCTGATCTCTCAGTACGAGTTCCCCTGGGACTACCGCCAGGGCGTGAGCGTCGCGTTCCTGCGCGACTACGGCGTTCCCCGGATCTCCGTACTCCTGGACCGCACCCAGGAGTTCGAGCGCCACGGGCAGAAGCGGTACGACGACACGGTGCTGATCGCCTACGAGATGGCCGCCGACGGCTTCGACTCGGAGCGCGGGCGGGCCGCGGCCCGGCACCTCAACCGCATCCACGGCAAGTACCGCATCCCGAACGACGACTTCCGGTACGTCCTGGCGACGACGGTCGTGGGGCCGAAGCGCTGGATCGACCGGTACGGCTGGCGCCCGCTGTGCGCGCAGGAGGTGCAGGCGCTCGCGGAGACGGGGCGCAGGACCGGGGCGATGATGGGCATCGAGGACGTGCCCGACACCTACGAGGGGTTCGAGCGGCTCCTCGAAGCGTACGAGGAGCGCATGTTCGCGTACGACCCGGCGAACCGGCGGGTGGCCAGTGCCACGTTCCGGGTGATGGCGAGCTGGTATCCGCGCCCGCTGAGGCCGCTGATCGCGCGGTTCTCGCTGGCCCTGCTGGACGAGCCGCTGCTGAACGCGCTGGGGTTTGGGCCGCAGCCCCGCTGGGTGCGCTCCTCGGCGTCGGCGGCGCTGCGGCTGCGGGCGCGGTGCGTACGCAGGATGCCGGCCAGGCCGCGCCGCTTCCCCGCGCGGCCGCAGCCCCGTTCGTACCCCTTCGGCTGGCGGCTGGACGACCTCGGGCCGCACTGGGCCCGTAGCCGGCCCCTGGAACCGCTGCCGGACGAGGCGGCGTAGGGCGGGGCCTCAGGCGGCGAGCAGCGGGACCAGGCAGCGGCGGGCGAAGTCGCGTACCTGGGTGTCGTCGTCCAGTTCGAAGCAGCTGACGGGGTTGAGCAGGAAGGAGACCGTGATCCGCACCATCAGTTCGGCGACGGGGGTCGGGTCGCTCTCGGGCAGGCCCTCCAGGCGGCGGGCCTCGCGGAGCCGGCCCGCCAGGTAGCCGCGGATCGCGAGGAAGGCGGGCCCGCTCTCCACGGTCAGGAAGGGCAGCATGGTCTCCGGCTCCAGCCGCAGCAGCCCGCCGATGAGCGGGTGCTCCCGGATGTGCCGCAGCACCGCGGCGAAGCCCTCGACCAGCCGGTCCTCCGTCGTGGGCAGCTCCGCCACGGCCTCGTCGACCTCCATGACGAACCGGCGGTACTCGCGCAGCAGACACGCCGAGACGAGGCTGTCCTTGTTGCCGATCCGCCGGTACACGGTCACCCGTGAGACGCGGGCGCGTTTGGCGACGTCGTCCACGGTCGAGCGGCGCAGCCCGAAGGTCATGAACTGCTCACGCGCGGCGTCCAGGATCTGCTCGCCCAGCGCGTCGGAGGGCGCGGCCGCCCCGCCGAGCCCCGGGACCGCCGGCGTCTCCTCGGTGCCGCGTGCCGTCATGGGCCCTCCCCGTTCCGCCGGTCCGCCCCACGATAGGTGCCGGAACAGAGTGACACGCTCCGTATTCCTGTACCAGGCCGGGGCGGGACGGCCACCGGTTCCGGGTGGCCGCCCCGCCCCGGGGACGGACAGGCCCTAGTCGCAGGTCCCGGCGAACGTGCGGCGGGTCACCACATCGGTGGCCGCGGCGCTCGTGTCGAGCCAGGCGACGCGCTGGCCGTCACCGAGCGACGGGGCCAGCTGGGCACCGGAGGAGCAGGAGACCCGGCTGAACTCGTTGCGGCCGGCGAGCACGTCCTTGACGGTGGAGACCTGTACCTTGCCGGGGCCGCTCCAGGAGCCGAGCGCGCCCCAGAAGTCGAACGTGGAGTACGCGAAGTACTTCTCACTGACCGAGAACTGGGCGACGTACGTGCCCGTCGGGTAGGTCAGCTTCGCCGCCTGGGAGAGGTCGTTCAGCGGCGCCGAGACGAAGTTGGTGCTCGGGATCAGGAAGCCGCCGGTCTCACGCCAGAACACCCGGTCCGAGGTGAGCTGGATGTCGGAGACGTAGTCGAAGAGGAAGCCGACGATCCGCTTGGTCTGTGTGGTGCCCTTCGCGATGTCGTAGACGTACACATAGGTGCCGTCGCCGCCGGCCCAGGCGATCTTGCCGTGCTTCATCGTGAGCCGGGAGGCCTTGGTGCCGGCCTCCGGGGTCACGTTGACCGTCCTGCCGTTCGCCGTGCGGAGCATGACATCCTGCTCGCCGTCGGCGGTGGTGCTGATGTAGGCCAGTGCGCCGCGGTCGGTCACCGGCTCGGTCTCGTCCGCGTCCGGGCGGTCGACCAGCTTCTTGATCGCGCCCTGGCCCTTGTCACCGGCCCGGTAGATGCCGATGGAGCCGGCGGTGATGCGGGTGAAGACGATGCGGTCGTCGTCCAGCGACGGGTCCAGCAGGTAGGCGTCCTTCTGGGCCAGTTCGTGGGTCGGCTTCTTGTCGAAGCGGCCCACGGTGATCCCGAAGGCGGCGCTGCCCTGGTCCCAGGCGATGGCGTCGCCGTGGCTGATCGCGTAGACGTCGCCGTTGATCTGGGCGGCCTGTTCGTCGACCCCGCTGTAGACCTCGTAGGCGGGCAGGACGTCGGCACCGATGGTGGTTCCGTCGTGCGTGCCGCCCTTGTGCTCCCAGCCCTTCTCGATGCCGTGGGCGTCGAAGGCGTCGGCGATGGCGGCGAGGTCGCGCTTGGAGACGTGCAGGGACTTGGCGGCGAGGGTGACCGCGTTGCGCATGTCGGTGAAGCCGGACAGCGGGGTCAGGTAGTTCTGCGCGGACCGGTAGACGATCCGGTCGGCGAGTTGGGGGTCCATGTTCTTGCGCATGTCCCACAGCGCGCCGCCGACGATGGTGGAGTTGAAGTGCACCCCGCCGTTGTCGATGTCGAGCGGGATGGGCTCGTAGTCCTTCTGCGCGTCGCGTCCGTCGTTCAGGTCGCGCAGGGCGCAGTCCTCCAGCGGCTTGGTGCCGTTGCAGAGGTACTCACCGATGAGGCCGGACGTCGGGTCGCTCATCGCGATGCCCTTGTCCGCGGTCTCCATGGCGTTGCCGAAGTAGTCGGAGATCGCCTCGTTGAGGGCGCCGGACTGGTTGAGGTAGACGAGGCCCGCCGAGTGCTCGGTCACGCCGTGCGTCATCTCGTGGCCGACGACGTCCAGGCCGACGGAGAGCGGAACGCCGTCCATGTGGCCGTAGACCATCTTGGAGCCGTCCCAGAAGGCGTTGGCGTAGTCCCCGCCGTTCGCGGCGACGTTGACGACGGAGGTGATCGTGCCGCCCTTGCCGTCGACGCCGTCCCGGCCGATCTGCTCCTTGTAGTAGTCGTAGACCTTCACGGCGTTCAGGTGCGCGTCCACCGCGCCCGACGTGGTGTTCGCGCCGTCGAAGCGGGTGCTCGCCGAGGTGCCGAGCGGGATGTCGTCGGTGACCGGGCCGCCCGCGACGAGGGTGTACTCCTTGCGCTGCGCGTCGTACGTCCGGATCTGGCCGCCGGTGACCGGGTACATGGCCCGGGTCGAGTCGACGAGCGTGTACGAGCCGTCGGTCTCCTCGTTGATGCCGAGCGGTGCCTCGGTGCCGTCGACGCGGACACCGGTCCCCTGCGCGGGCGCGGCGTCGGCCGCGTCGATGTTGTTGTACGAGAGGGCGATGCCGCCGACCCGGGCGTCGACGTACACCTCCTGGCGCACCGGGCTGCCGTTCGCCAGGCCGCCGGTGACGGTGAAGTGCCAGGCCAGCCGGCCGCCGCGGGCGTCGGGCAGCACGGAGAGTCCGTGCGCCTGGGTCTTCGCGCCCTTCACCCCGGACAGCCCCTTGTCCAGGGTGAACATGCGCTGCTGCGCGGCGGCTTCGCTCACCTCGGGGGTGGTCGAGACCGTGAGGTCCGTGTAGAGGGTGCCGGTCGCGGAGGTGATCTGCTGGCCGCCGTCGGCCGCCCGCGTCTGCACCGCGTACTCGGCGCCGAAGACCGGGACCCCGTTGTGCCGCTGCTGGAAGCGCACCGAGGACTGGGTGCCTTCCTCGGTGGTCCGCACCGTCTTCAGATCGGAGACCGGGACCTGGTACGTGTCCTCGTGCGCCTTCAGATGGGCGCGGGCGGCCTCGGCCGGGGTGCCCCGGCGGGCGGACTTGTCCAGGCCCTGGGTCATCGCCGGGGCCACACTCACCGGGGCCGTCGCCTCCGGTGTCTCGGTGGCGTTGTCCGCCCAGGCCGGCGCGGCCAGGAGGGCCGCTCCGGTGGCGGCGGCGACCACCCCGGTCGCCAGTATTCGCAGCCCACTCGTTCGTCTCACAGGACCTCCCCATCGCACACCGTCGCCCGGGGCCGTCGGAGCGGCCCCGGGCGTTGACGTGCTGATCGTTCGTCATGGGGAGACGGGTGAACAGGGGATGACGCTGGCGCGAAAGCGCCGTGGCGTAATTGCGCCTCGAAAAGCGTTACGGTTCCACCGAGTTGTCCGGTCCGCCGGGCAGCCACCCGGCGCGTGCCGCGTGCCAGCCGAGCTGGAAACGGGTCGCCGCGCCCACCTCTTCCATCAGCGCGCGCAGTCTGCGCTGGACGGTGCGGTGTCCCATACCCAGCTGCCGGGCGATCGCGGCATCGGTCAGACCGACGTGGAGCAGGGCCACGATCTGCCGGTCGACCGGGTCGACCGTGTCCTCGGTGCTCTCCCGCTCACCGGCCAGGTTCAGCCGCCACCCCCTCTCGAAGTGCTGCTCGAAGAGCGAGACCATGGCGGTGAGCAGACCCGTGCGATGGACGACGAGCGCCACCGGCTCCGTCTCGCGCTCCGGGTCCAGGGGCAGCAGGGCGACGCGCCGGTCCACGATGGCGAGCTTGATCGGGAGCTTGTCGGTGACGGAGATGTGCTGGCCCTGGGCCACACAGTGGGCCAGCAGACTGGCGGTGTGCGGGTCCTCCAGCCACTCGCGTTCGACGACGCTGCGGACGTTCACGCCACGCTCGATCATCTCGGCGTCGACCTCTTCGTGGTTGTCCTCGAAGCTGAGCACCGCCGGCACGTGCCGGGCGGGCACCAGGGTGCACAGTTCGGTCCTGGCCTGCCGCTGCATGGTCAGCAGCCGTCGTCTGATCGCCGCGGGGCCGGAGAGCACCTCGACCGGTGCCCCGGCGCCGTACAGCTGGGCGGCGCGGTGCCGTTCGGCGAGGTCGCCCACCAGCGACTCCACCCGGTGCAGTGCGGAGCGCCGGGACTCCAGGAGCGGGCCGAGCGCGACGACGGGCGAGGCGGCCCGGTAGCGGACGGTCCCCTCGGCATCCGGCCGGTCGGCGCTGGCGAGACCGCGCTCGACGAGCGAGTCGAGGGCGGGCACGGCGGTGCCGTCCATCAGGTTCGCGAACGCGCCCCGCTCGCTCTCGGGGCGGTCCACGAGCAGCCGGTAGACCGCGTCCTCCACGGGATCCAGACCGAGCAGGGTCAGCAGCGACGCGTCCCCCTGGTCCCGCGGCCCGGCGCCCTTCGGCCGGCCGTCCGCGCCCGCCTTCGCGTCGCCACCCGTCACTGCCCCTCCCGCTTGCCTCGACGGCGGTCAGGCTATCCGGGCGGTGGAGCCGGTGACCGGCTGGGTTTCCCGGTACGCGACCGCAGGGGGCCCGGAGTGGATCCGAGGCCCCCTGTGGTACGAGGTGCGCGCCGCGCCGCGCTCGCGGCCCTGGTTCAGACCGCTTGGTTCTGGGGCTCGCGATCGGGGAGCGGCGCCGGCTCCACGAAGCTCGCCGGCGGCATCCGGAACATGAAGACCGCGGCGACCAGACTGACCAGGCTGATCAGGGCGACGTAGAACGTCACACCGAGCGACGAGCCGGTGGCGTCCTGGAGGGCGAGGGCGATCATGGGAGCCAGTCCGCCTCCGATGATCGCTCCGGTCTGCATGACGATCGAGGAGCCGGAGTAGCGGACGTGCACCGGGAAGGTGTCGGCGATGATCGCGCCCTGCACACTGTGCGTGATCGGCATGACGAGCCCCATCAGGAGGAACGCCACGAGGGTGACCGCCCGGGAGCCCGAGTCCATCAGCGGGAGGAAGGCGCAGCCCGCAACCAGGAGCGCGACCGAACCGGCGAGGAACATCCGGCGCCGGCCGAAGCGGTCGGCGACGGTTGTCCAGAACGGGATCAGACAGCACCACACGGCCGCCGCCGCGGTGACGCAGAGCACGAGGAACTGCCGGTCGAAGCCCACGGTCGAGGTGCCGTAGGAGAGGCTGAAGACCATGAACACGTACCCCACGGCACCGCTCGCCACCGCGGCGAAAAGGGTGGCGGTGAGCCGGGGGAAGCCGACCTTGAGGGACTCCGCCAGGGGACGGGCCACCACATGGTCGCGGGAGACGGCGGCTTCGAAGGACGGCGACTCGGCGACCCGGAGTCGCACGAAGAGTCCGACGACGACGAGCACGGCGCTGAGCAGGAACGGGATGCGCCAGCCCCAGGCGTTGAAGGCCGAGTCGGGCATCACGGCGCCGGTGGTGAGGATGACCACGTTCGCGAGCACCAGACCGGCCGGCGTGCCCATCTGCGGGAATCCCGCGAAGAGGTTCTTCCTGCCGTCCGGGGCGTGCTCCATGGAGAGCAGCGTGGCCCCGGCCATCTCGCCGCCGAGTGCGACGCCCTGCACGAAACGCAGCAGGACCAGCAGGATGGGTGCCCAGACCCCTATCACCGCGAAGTTGGGGACGAGTCCGATGAGTGTGGTGGCGATCCCCATCATCAGGAGGGAGACCACCAGGGTTCCCTTGCGGCCGACCCGGTCACCGAAGTGACCGAACACCAGGCCGCCCACGGGGCGTGCGGCGAACCCCACGGCGAAGGTGCTGAACGCGGCGAGTGTGCCGGCGGTGGGACTCAGCGAGGGAAAGAACTGCGAGTTGAAGATGAGGGCGGAGGTCGTTCCGTAGACGAAGAAGTCGTATCCCTCGAGTACGGTCCCGCTCAGGGTCGCGAGTGCGACCCTTCGGGTCGCCCTGGCGTCCTGGTTGCTGCTTCGGCTGCTCTGTCTGTTCTTCATACCGTGGCCCTGTCAGGTCGGCTGGAAGGGGATTGCGCGGGTGCTGGCGTCATGTGCGTCGGCTCATTCCTCGAAGGGGACCGGGTCCGGAAAGGACTGCCGCGAAGTGCCCCAGACCGGGGCGGTGATGAAACGGTCGAGCCGGCCGCGGGCGATCACCTGCCGGGCCTCCTCGCCCGCCGCGGCGATCACTTCGGCTTCGTCGACGCGGGTGGGATGCCGGTTGCGCATGAGCACCCGGCCGGCCACGACGACGTGGCTGACGTCCTGGCCACCGGCCTTGTAGACCAGTGCGTGCACCGGCATGTGCAGGGGCTGGAGGTGCGGTTGGCGGGTGTCGACCACGATGATGTCGGCCGCTTTGCCCTCCTCCAGTGAGCCGATCTCGTCGTCCCAGCCGATGGCGCGTGCCGCGTCGATGGTGACCATTTCCAGCAGCTTGCCCGGGGGCAGCAGGAAGGTGTCCCGCAGTTGCAGCTGGGAGAGCGTCTGGGCCTGGCGTACGGCGGTGAACAGGTCGAAGCTCGACATGGGGGCGCAGCCGTCGGTGGTGACGGCCACCGTGACTCCCGCGTCCAGCAGTTCGGGGACCGGGCAGCGTCCGCGCAGGGCTCCGACCACCACGCCGGGGCCGTGCGTCACGCTCGTGCCCGTTTCGGCCAGGATGGCCACTTCGCGGGCGCTGAGGCCGAAGCCGTGCTGGAAGTGGACGTCCGGGCCGAGCAGTGCGTGCGGGTCGAGCCGGTGGGCGAGTTCGACCATGCCGCCGAAGGCGTCCGTGTGGACGCGGGTGCCGTAGCGGGCCGCGAGGTCGCGTACGCGTTCGGACTGTTCCCGGTCCTGTGCGGTCAGGCGGGTGGCGCGGTCGGGGCTGGTCGGGCCGCTCGGGTCGAGGGAGGGGACCATGGTGTACGGGGTGACGGCCACCCGTATCCGGCCGTCGGCTCCGTTGTGCCAGGCGGCAACGGTCTCCTCCGCCCCGGCCATCATCCGGTCGAGGCCCACGCGTTCGCGGTGGTACGTGGCTCCGCCCGTCCAGTGGCCCACTTCGCGCGGCCAGGGCAGACCGCTCGGGCCGACGCCGAGCACCTGGCGGGTGCCCGTCTCGGCGTAGGCGCGGGCGTGGGCGTCGCCGAAGGCCGGCTGGTCGGAGCGGGGCTGGGAGCCGAGGACGCTCACCGCGCAGGTGACGCCGGACTTCAGCCGCTCCAGGGCGGCGAGGCGCCCGTCCGCGTACCAGTAGCCGGGCGTGACGTGCTCGAAGTAGGTGCGGGTCGCGATCCGCATCCACCAGGACAGGGAGTCGACGCCGATCGTCTTCAGCAGGGCGTGCCCGCCGTGGCCATGGGCGTCTATGAGCCCCGGCAGGACGACCTGGCCCGTGCAGTCGATCGTCTCGGGGGCCGTCCAGCCGGCCCGTATCTCCCGGGTGGGGCCGACGGCGGCGACGCGGCCCTCGGTGACGGCGACCGCGCCGTCGGTGAGCACCCGCCGCCGCGGGTCCATGGTGATCACACAGCCGCCGGTCAGGAGGAGATCGGCCGGGCGGCGGCCGCGGTCGCCGTCGGTGGTCATGGTGCGGCCCTCCTGATGCGGTAGGTCGGCGGGAAGAGTTCCCGCTCGGTGCGGCCGAGGTGGTCGCGCTCGGTGTAGCCGGCCCGGTAGCGGTCGAGGTACGCCTGGGCGCGTTCCCGGTCGTCGTGGCGTGCGCCGAGGAGGGCGCCCTCGTCCACGACGGTGCGCCCGTTGACGACGACGGTGCGTACGTCCCTGCCGTTGGCGGCGAGGACGAGGGTGCGGATCGGGTCGTCGACGGGGCCGGTCCTGGCGCCCGACAGGTCCACCACGGTGATGTCGGCGCGCGTGCCCTCGGCGAGGCGTCCGAGGTCGGGGCGGCCCAGCGCGTCGGCGCCCCCGACCGTCGCCGCGTGGTACAGGTCGCGGCAGGAGCCGGCGGAGCGCCGGCGTTCCACCGCCTTGGTCAGGACCATCCCGGTGTCCATCGCGCGGATCATGTCGGGCGGGGCGGTGTCGGTGCCCATCGCCATGCGGATGCCACGGGCGAGGTAGCGGTCGAAGGACTCCAGGACCACGGCGTAGCGTGCCACCGCCATGGGGCAGAAGATCACGGTGGTGCCGCTGTCGCTCAGGAGGCCGAGGTCGTCGCCGGGGACGGGAAGTTCGCTGTGTCCCGCGACCGCCCAGGCGTGGGGGATCAGGGTGCGTGGCCCCAGGAAGCCGATGTCGTGGAGGAGTTCGATGGGGCGGCGGCCGTGGGCCTCGCGCAGGAGACCGACCTCGAACATGGTCTGCCCGGCGTGCAGTCTGACCGGGCAGCGCAGCTCGTCGCCGAGGTCGCGGGTGCGGCGCAGGAGCGCGGGGGCGACCGTCTCGATCCGGGAGGGGGCGAGCATTCCGCGTACCAGGCCGTGACCGGAGCCGTCGAAGTCCGCCACGAACCGGGCGGCGCCGTCCAGTCCGGCTTCGCCGAGCCGTGGTTCGTGGTGCAGCAGGGTGCGGCCCCGGGCGTCGACCACGGGCACGGCCGAGCGGTAGCTCGGGCCGAGGTAGACGCGCAGCCCGAGTTCCACCGCGGCTTCGGCCGCGTCGGCCATCTCCTCGTAGGTCTCCGCCCATTCCTTGGATATCTCCGAGGCGATGGGCAGGGCGGTGGTGATGCCGTTCAGGAGCAGCTGCCCGAAGGCGTAACGGCGTTTGAACGCCTCCTCCTCGCGGCTGAAGACCTCGTGGCGTCGCTCCAGATAGCTCTGCGACCACCGCTGGCCGGTGGCGAGCGCGTCGTCCTGGTAGGTGTCGAAGACCGCGTGGTCGATGTCGCCGAGGGCGTTGAGGTCGACGAAGCCGGGGCCGACCAGGGCGAGCCCCTCGTCGCGCTCGACGTCGACGCGCCCTTCGAAGCCGTGGCCGACGTGGATGACCGTGTCGTCCTCGTAGACGACCGCGCCGTTCTCGTGGACGACGTGGTCTCTCCCGTCGTGGCCGACGACGAACCGGGCCGAGATACGGGTCCTCATCGGGCCGACCTGACGGACTCGCCATCGGCTTCGCCGCCGGGTTCGCCGCCGGGTTCGCCGTCGGTGGCGAGGATCTCGCGCAGATGGGCGGCGGTGCGTGAGATGAAGCGCAGCTGTTCGGGCCCGTCGCACGGGGCGCCGGTGAGGTGGTCGAACGTCGGCCTCTCCCCCGCCGCGGCCATGTCCTCGTAGGCGTGGGTGAGGCGGAAGGTCTCGGCGAGCTCGGTGGTGGTGAGGTCGGGGTGCGCGGCCAGCCAGGCGGGGTCGTACACGTGCATCGGCATGATCGTGCGGTCCCGGGAGTTCTCTATGGACAGCCTGAGGCCGGGCCGGTGCTCACCCAGGGCTCCGAGGATCGCCGGCCAGTCCATGACGCCCTCGCCGCAGGGTGCCAGCATGCGTCCGATCCCGTAGTCGGTGCGGAACAGCGCGACGTCCCGGACATGGCTCATCCGTACGTACGGGGCCACGCGGCGGGCGGCCGCGACGGGGTCCTCGCCGCGGGCGACGACGTTGGCGGAGTCGTAGGTGATCCCGATGGCGTCCGGGCCGACGGCCTCCACCAGGCGGACCACCTCGAAGGAGGTGATCTCCTCGTGGGTCTCGACGTTGAGGTGGCAGCCCAGGTCCAGGGCCGCGGGACGCAGGACGCGGAGGAACTTCTCGATGCCGGCGAGCTGATCGCTCCAGGACGCGTCGGTACGGAACCGGTCGAACACGTGGTAACCGGGCAGCCCCGGCTTGTAGTTGGCGGTGCCCACCCAGAGTTCACGGCAGTCGATCTCCGCACAGGCACGCATCATCCGGACCATGCCGGCGGTGTAGTCGCCGCCGCCCAGTTCCCGGACCTCGGGCGCCTCCGCGTTGGCGTACGGGTTGACCTTGGCCAGCCCCATCTCCAGGTAGAGGCCGAGTTCGTCCGCGCGCCGGCGCAGTTCCTTCAGGACGTGCCGGTCCAGCGTCGGGGTGACGTCGAGGACGGTCCTGAAGAAGACGCCGTCCATGCCGAGTTCGGCCGCCGCCCCAAGGTTCTCCACCGCTGAGCGCGTCGACGCCCCGGGAAGCTTGCGGCCGTCCACTCCAACCTTCATGCGTGTTTCTCCTTGCGCTGTTCCGTTGCGATTCATGACAGTCGTGATTCATGACAGCCGTGACTCATGACAGGGGGGGGCGGCCGGTGCCGGAAAGTGGCACTTCACGGTGACCGAGCCGTGGGGCGAGACGAAAGGGGTGGGGCCGGGGACGTCGCGGCGGCAGCTTTCCTGGCCGCGGCCCCGCGGGCAGTGCGGTTCGAAGAAGCAGCCACGCCCCGTCCCCGCACCGCGCGGGGGTGCGGCGGCTCCCGTGCGCAACGCCTCGGTGAGCCCGTGCCGTGGGCGGGCGCGGAGTTCGGCGGCGGGCCCTCGTTCGACGATCCGCCCGCCCGCGACGATCTGAAGCGTGTCGCAGAGCCGGGCGACCGCCGCGAACGGGCCGCCGACCACGATCAGCCCGGTGCCGTCCGCGTCGAGAGCCGGGGCCATGGCCCGCAGCCGGCCGGTGCGGGCCCCGGCCTCGTCGGCGGACAGGCCCGTCAGG
The DNA here is from genome assembly GCF_000373645.1 of Streptomyces sp. ATexAB-D23. Classification (GTDB taxonomy): domain Bacteria; phylum Actinomycetota; class Actinomycetes; order Streptomycetales; family Streptomycetaceae; genus Streptomyces; species Streptomyces castrisilvae. The sequence continues at coordinate 247,902 of NZ_KB892013.1, forward strand.
TCGGCGACGAGAACCCGTGGCCCGGCCGGTGGACGCCCGGTGTGCGGGAGGGCGGGCGCCGCCGGGCCGAGCGGGGCGATGTTCCCCGCACTCCGGTGGGCCGGCTCCCCGGGCTCCGTCAGGCTGCGTACGGGCCCGCCCGCGAGCCGGGTCGTACCCGCGACTACCCGGTCACCGTGGGCCGGGCGGCCGGTCAGGGCACGGGCGAGCAGCGGGAGGGCCGACTCGGCCTCCCCCTGCACCGCGAGACGTTCGCCCCGGCGCAGGTCGAAATTCACGTCGTCGAGAACCGGGAACTCCGCGTCGCCGAGCGACACGGCCGCTCGCAGACCGCGCACCTGGAGCAGTACCTCACGGGCCGCGACTCTCGGGCCCGGGGAGGCGGGTATGTGGTGGGCCATCACGTCGTTCTCCCAGTCCGCCGGGGTGGTGCGGGCTCTCCCGGCCGTTCCTGCTGCGTTCGTTCCTGGTGAGTTTCGGCGCCGGAAGTCATGCGTGTCCAATACTTGTTACGACCCACGGCATAGCCGTACGGGCATGATGAGGACCGCCCCGCTCGGAGGGCTTCCCCTACCGCCCCTTGCCTGTTTCGTCTGCTGGACCTCTTGTTCCATAGCCGTCGAGGCATACCCTGAGGCGATGGATCCCGAGAGGCTGTTGGACGGCCGCCTGAAGTTGCGCCATCTGGTCCTCCTCACGACCATCGCCGAGCACGGCAGCGTGATGCGGGCCGCCGAGCACCTGCGGGTGACTCAGCCGGTCGTGACCCGTGGTCTGCGGGAGCTGGAAGCGATCCTCGGCGCCGAGGTCTTCGACCGCGGTCCGCGCGGGGTGACGCCCACCGTCTGCGGAGAGGCGTTCATCGAGCACGCGCAGGTGGTTCTGGCGCATATCCGCAAGGCGGGCCAGCACGTGGCCGAACTGACCAGCGGCCAGGTGGGCACGGTCACCGTGGGCACGCATCTGGCCGGGGCCGGCCTGCTGCTCCCCAAGGCCATCACCCGGCTCAAGCGGGAGCGGCCCAAGGTGACGGTCGTCGTGAAGGAGGCCCCGCCGGACGTGCTCCTCGCCGACCTCATGGCCGGCCAGGTCGACCTGACCGTGGGCCGGCTCAACGCGTCGGACCACGGTGGCCGCACCCGGCAGATCCAGCTGTACAGCGAGCCGGTGAAGCTGGTGACGCGGGCCGGCCACCCGGCGCAGGCGCTCGACGCGCCGCGGCTGGCGGACCTGATGCACTTCCCGTGGAGCCTGCCGGTGGCCAACACGTCCCTGCGCCGGGAGGTGGAGCGGGTCTTCTTCGAGGCGGAGCTGCCGCTGCCCGAGGACCGGGTGGAGTGCACGTCCATCCTGACGTTGCGCACACTGCTGGAGGAATCGGACACCGTGGCCACGCTGCCGGTGCTCATTCCCCAGCGTGACGACCGGCTCGCCGTCCTGCCCACCCCCCTGCCGTCGGTCTCCCGGCTCGTCGGTGTGACGCTGCCGCACGAGCGCGCCCACAGCCCCAGCACCCAGGCCCTGCTCCAGCATCTGCGGGATGTGGCGGCGGAGATCCGGGGCATGCTGAGGCCCGCGGCCGACGCCGGCTGACGCGCGTACGCCGGCCGGCTCCCGCGGGTCTCACCCGAGCGGAACCGCGGCCGTTGCCGGCCGTGGCGGCAGGCAGGCGGCCGTCCCGGTCACCGCCTACGACCGGGGCCGCGTCACTCCGCAGGCTCCAGGAGGCGGTCGAGCGTCCGGCGCCCCATGCGGCTCATGGCCGGGTTGCTCTCGGCGTAGTACCAGACAAGGCCCATCGCCTGCTGGAACGCCCAGGCCCTGCCGCGCTCCCACTCCACGTCGTCACAGCCCAGCGTTCCGCGGAGCACTTCCCGGGGACCTGACCGCAACAGGTGCCAGGCACCGACCAGATCCAGCGCGGGGTCGGCCGGGCCGAAGCCGCCGGTGTCGAGTACGCCGCCGAGCCGGTCTCCCGCGACCAGGACGTTGCCGGGGATCAGGTCACCGTGGCTCATCACGTCGCCGCCCGTGCGTGGCAACTCCCGGAAACGGCTCCACATCCGGCGCAGCCGGACCACGTCTAGGGCCTGTCCGGCGGATCTTCGTGGATCAGCCCGCGGCGTCTGGTGCATCCCCGAGTTCTCGGCTCCGCTCGAACAGGGGAGACCCCACTCCTCGGCGCGCGCCCGAATCGCCCTCGTACTGGACGTACTTGGGTGATTCGGGCGTGCGGCGAGAGTGCGTGCCAGGCGTCGCGGGCCCGCGAAGGTCCGCCGGACAGGCCCTAGCAGTCCCTCGCTCTCCTCGAAGCACTTCGCCATCCAGGCATCGTGGTGGGCGAGCACACCGCCACGGCCCTCGCCGCTGAACAGCCGCCCCCGCGTACCGGCGGCGCGCAGGGCGGCGATGAAGGCAGCGAGGTCCTCGGCGAACGCGTCGGACCCACTCGGGTCGGCGTCGAGGGCGACCGTTCCCGGCAGCCATGTCTGGAGGGACCACGGCATGGGGTAGCCGGCCCCGGGCCTTCCCAGGGCGACGGGTTCCGGGGCGGGGAACGGAGACACCCGGGCCAGCTCCGCACTCGCCCGGGTCTCCCGTTCCAGGACCGCCAGCGCCTCGGCGGGATCGGCCGGACGCAGCGGGAGGCGCGCGGAGAGGTCGTTCCCGACGCGGAAGATGGCGTTGACCGTCCCCGTCGACGGCAGGCGTCGCACGGCCAGGCGGCTCCACCGGGGGAACTGTTCCTGGATCAGGGCCGCAACGGTCTCGGGGGTCACGTCCAGTTGGTCATCGTGCATGGTCATTCTCCCGGCCCCGAGGGCAGCGCCGCGACAAGGACGAGGTCCCCTGGCTCCGGGGCACGAGGCGGCAGCGGTTGAGGCGGTTCGGTCGGGGTCACCGCGGCAGTATCCCGGCGTCCCGGGCGACGGGCCACGCATTTTCGATCACCCGCCCCGCGAGGGACGCGGCGTGTTCTCCGCCGGCGCGCCCGCCCGCCTCCGCGCGAGCGGGCCGGGGCCGTCAGCGCGGGACGGCGACGAGTGGCGCGGTCAGGGCGCCCGGGTCGCCGGTACGGGCGAAGGCGGCCCAGGCCGCGCGTACGCCCCGGCCGGCCGCGTCCACCTCCGCCCAGGGGAGGGTGCCCAGCATCGGCGCGTGCCGCCAGGCGCGCTCCGACCCGAGGAGCAGCGGGATCTCGACGCAGTGGGTGGCACCGTGGGGTGAGCCGGACGGCCGCCAGTCCAGCCGGTATCCGTGGACGCGGGCGCCGTGGTGTGCCAGCCGCTCGTGGAGGCCCCGCAGCGGCTCCTCGTACACGCGCCGGGTGCGTTCCGCGACGCTTCCGCTGTCGGACGGGCCCTCGGGGAAGGCGGACATGTCGTCGGCGTTCCATCCGTACAGGACGTCCGGGGCGTGGCCGGCGAAGGGCGCCGGGCCGGTTTCGGCGGGCAGGGGCGCGGTGCCGCTCACCGGGCCGAACGGCGGGGCCAGGAAGTCGCCGCTCCGGCGCTGGTGGTCGGCCGCGGTCCGTGCCTGGGCGGCGATCAGTTCGTCCGTCGACGCGGTGCGGGGGTCGCCGCCGAGGTGGGCGGCGAAGATCCTTCCGGTCTCGCGCGCCTCGGCCGGGGTGCGGGTGGCGATGGAGAGCGGCGGGCTCTGAAGGATCACCCGGCGGAACAGGGAGCGGGCTTCGGGCGTCCGCAGGAGCAGCAGCGCGGACAGGGCCCCCGCGGACTGGCCGAAGACGGTGACGTTGCCCGGGTCGCCGCCGTGGTCCGCGATGTGTGCCCGCACCCAGCGCAGCGCCTCCATCTGGTCGTACAGGCCGAGGTTGCCCTCGCTGACCCCGTCGTGGACGAGGTAGCCGAGCGCGCCGAGCCGGTAGCTCGCGCCGACCACGACGACGTCCTGCTCTGCGGCGAGGGCGCTGCCGTCGTACCAGTCGAGGATGCCCGAGCCGCTGTTGAAGCCGCCGCCGTGGAACCACACGAGGACCGGGCGGCCCGCCGCCGGAGCGGCGGGGGCGGTGACGGTGAGGTGGAGGCAGTCCTCGCTCCGCGGGTGCCGGCCGGGAGGCGGGCCCATCAGCGCTTCGAGGCGGGACGCCGGCTGGGGGCAGATCCCGTCGGACGGCGGGGCGGTGTCGCCGGCCGCCACGGGGCGGGGCCGGGCGAATCGTCCGGCCGTGGCGAACCGGATGGGGCCGCTGCGGACCGTCCGGGGAGTGTTCATGCTTCACCTGCCGGTTCGGGGACGAGCCGGGCCTGTTCGACGGGGCTCTCGGGAACCATACGGAACAGCGCCACCGCTCCGACGAGGCTGAGGGCGCACATGCCCACCAGATACCAGGTCACACCGGTCGAGGACCCGCCCGGTCCCAGGAGCGCGCTGGAGATCATGGGGGCCAGACCGCCACCGAGCACCGCGCCGACCTGGAGGACCAGAGAGGTGCCGGAATAGCGCACGCGCACCGGGAAGGTGTCGGCGATGATGGCGCCCTGGACGCAGTGGGTCACCGGGATGATCAGGCCCATGCCGGCGAGCGCGAGCAGCGCCGGTACGCGGCCTCCCGTGTCGAGCAGGGGGAAGAAGACCGCGCACCACAGCAGGATGGCGACCGATCCTCCGATGAAGAGCGTGCGGCGCCCCTTGCGGTCGGCGACCGCGGTCCACAGGGGTATCGAGACGAACCAGAGCACGGCGGCCGCGCTCACCCCGAGCACCAGGAACTGCTGGTCGAAGCCGAGGTGTTTGGTGCCGTAGGACAGCGTGAAGACCATGAAGACATAGGCGACCGCCGAGTTCGCCACCACGGCGAGCAGGGTGACGGCCAGCCGGGGCAGTCCGGTCTTCAGCGCCTCCGCCAGCGGGAAGCGGACCACCTCGTCCTCCTGCCGGGCCCGGTCGAAGGACGGCGATTCCGTGACGCGGAGCCGGACGACGAGTCCGACGCCCACCAGGACGAAACTCAGCAGGAACGGGATGCGCCACGCCCAGGCGGTGAACGTGGCGTGTCCGGCCAGCGAGTTGGTGGCCAGGAAGACCATGTTCGCCAGGACCAGTCCGGCCGGTGTTCCCATCTGCGGGAACCCCGCGTACAGGTTGCGCCGCCCCTCGGGGGCGTGCTCCATCGACATCAGGGTGGCTCCGGCGCCTTCGCCGCCGAGGCCGATGCCCTGGACGACGCGCAGGACGACCAGGAGGACGGGGGCCCACAGGCCGATGGAGTCGTAGCTCGGCACCGCGCCGATGAGGGTGGAGCCCAGCCCCATCATCACCAGAGAGACCACCAGCGTCGAGCGGCGTCCCAGCCGGTCACCGAAGTGCCCGAAGACCAGCCCGCCGAGCGGCCGGGCGACGAAGCCGACCGCGAGGGTGGAGAAGGCGGCCAGGGTGCCCGCCGCGGGGCTCAGGGAGGGGAAGAACTGCTTGTCGAAGATGAGGGCGGCGGCCGTGCCGTACAGAAAGAAGTCGTACCACTCCAATGTGGTTCCGAGAAGCGTGGCAAGCGCCGTTCTGCTCGCGCCCGTGGGACGGTCCGCGTCGCTCATGGATCACCTCGTCTGCTGGGGAAGCGGGGGAATCCCGCGCTTTCGGTGGATCCTGGGCCCCCCGGCAGGGGGGAACAAATGCCGTTTCGTCCCGGAGCTATAGCGGTGCGGGTATACCGGGCGACCGAACCCGTCGTGCCGGACCGGGCCGATGCCACTCGGGCGCGGTCGGATGGAAGCTGCCGGGACCGCCCTGACCTGCGTAAAGACCGGTGGGATGGGAAGGGGCCTGGTGAAGACATACCGAAGTCGGCATACCTGAAGCGCGAAACGTCATTTGTCGTCATGGCTGCGCGATCCCAGGGTGTAGACCATGACGGCACAGACTCCGCGGTGGATCCGCAACTTCGTCGATGGACACTTCATCGACCCCGACGACGGCGGCAAGAGTTTCGACGCCATAGACCCGGCCACCGGCCTCGCCCACTCCCGCGTCCACGAGGCCGACGCCCCGCTGGTCGACCGGGCCGTCACAGCGGCGCGCAAGGCGCTCGGCCCCTGGTCGGCGACCGCCGTGCGGGAGCGGACCGAGGTCCTGCGCCGGGCGGCCGACCTGATCGAGGCGCGGTTCGACGAGTTCGTGGCCGCCGAGGTGGCCGACACGGGCAAGCCCGTGGCGCTCGCCCGCGACCTGGACGTGGCCAGGGCCGTCGCCAACTTCCGTACGTTCGCCGACGTCGTCGCGGCCGCCGGCCAGGAGTCCTTCCTGACCGACCTGCCGGGCGGCCGGCACGCCCTCAACTACGCGGTGCGCAAGCCCCTCGGGGTGGTCGCGGTCATCGTCCCGTGGAACCTCCCGCTCCTGCTGCTCACCTGGAAGGTGGCCCCCGCCCTGGCCTGCGGCAACACCGTCGTGGTCAAGCCCAGCGAGGAGACGCCCGGTACCGCCGCCCTGCTCGCCGAGGTGCTCGCCGAAGCGGGGCTCCCGGCAGGCGCCTACAACGTCGTGCACGGCTTCGGCGGCGGCTCCGCCGGGGAGTACGTCACCACACACCCCGGCATCGACGGCGTCACCTTCACCGGCTCCACGGCGACCGGCGCCCACGTGATGAGGACCGTGGCACCGCGCGTGCGCCCCGTCTCCTTCGAGCTGGGCGGCAAGAACGCCGCACTCGTCTTCCCCGACGCCGACCTCGAAGAGACCCTGGACGGCCTGACCCGGTCGGTGTTCGCCAACACCGGCCAGGTGTGCCTGTGCACCGAGCGGGTCTACGTCCACCGGTCGGTCTTCGCCGACATCGCCGACGGTCTGGTCGAACGGGCCCGCTCCCTGCGCCTGGGCAGTCCGCTGGACCCGGCGACCACGACGGGGCCGCTCATCTCGCAGGCCCACCGGCAGAAGGTGCGCGGCTATCTGGACCTGGCCGGTGAGCTGGGCGCGAAGGTCCTCACCGGCGGCGGCACCCCCGCTCTCGGAACGGAGCTGGACGGCGGCTCATGGATCGAACCGACGCTGTGGACGGGCCTGACGAACGCCGACCGCCCGGTGCGCGAGGAGATATTCGGCCCGGTCGCCGCGCTGATCCCCTTCGACACGGAGGACGAGGCCGTCGCCCTGGCCAACGACACCGACTACGGTCTCGCCGCCTCCGTGTGGACCCGTGACCTTCGGCGCGGGCACCGCGTGGCGCAGGCCATGAACGTCGGCATGTCCTGGGTCAACACCTGGTTCCTGCGCGATCTGCGCTCGCCGTTCGGCGGTGTCGGCCTCTCCGGTCTGGGCCGTGAGGGAGGCGCGTCCTCCCTGCACTTCTACACCGAGCCGACCAACGTGTGCGTGCAGCTGTGACGGCCCCCCGCAGCCCCGGCGGCGGGGGCTCGCCGGCTTCCCCGACCATGACCGAGCAGGCCGCCCCCCTCCCGGGCGGCCGGAAGGACGTGACCATGGGCGACCACGCCCAGCACCGCGGCCGGGCCCCCGTGCCCGGCGCGCATCCGACCACGTGCGCGCCCGCCGCGCACCGCACCGAAGGAGGCATCCGATGATCCTGGAGGAAACGGTCCGGACGCTGGCTGAACGGCTCGACGCCGCCCAGAGCACCGTCACGGACATCCGCAGCCTCGCCGACACGCACACCCTGACCGTCGAGGACGCCTACGCCGTGCAGACCGCGCTCCTCGCCCTGCGTCAGGGGCGCGGCGAGCGCGTGACCGGCGTCAAGCTGGGGTTCACCAGCAAGGCCAAGATGGAGCAGATGGGGGTCTCGGAGATCATCGTCGGCCGGCTGACCGACGCCATGTGCGTGGCGGACGGCGGCACGGTCGAGCTGGCCCGGTTCATCCACCCGAAGGTGGAACCCGAGGTCGCCTTCCGGCTGGGCCGTGACGTGGACCTGGACGATCCGGACACCGACATCGTCTCCTGCGTGGACGCCGTCGCACCCGCCCTGGAGATCATCGACTCCCGCTACCGGGACTTCCGTTTCACCTACGAGGACGTCGTCGCGGACAACACGTCGGCCGCAGGCTACGTCATCGGCCCCTGGCTACCCGTCGGGGACGTGTCCGACCTGGCCGTGCGGCTGCACGGCCAGGGCCGCGAGGTGCGGGGTTCGACCTCGGCCGTACTCGGCGCTCCGGTCAACGCCCTGCACGCCCTGCTCGACATGGCCCGGCGGCGGCGCATCCCCCTGCGCGCCGGTCACGCCGTGCTCGCGGGCGCCGCCACCGAGGCGGTGCCCCTGGAAGCCGGAGTGATCACCTGCGAAGTCGACGGCCTCGGCCGGGTCGGCGTGAGGGGCGTCTGATGGAACAGGCACGAATCGTCCCGGGCAAGGCGCGACCGCGCGGCCGCTTCCCGCACTTCCGCCGCGCCGGAGACCTCGTCTTCGTCTCCGGCACCAGCTCCCGCCGGCCCGACAACTCCTTCGTCGGCGTGGCCACGGACGAGCTGGGCACCACCGACCTCGACATCCGTGCGCAGACCCGTGCCGTCATCGAGAACATCGGGGACATCCTCGCCGAGGCGGGTGGCACGCTCTCCGACGTCGTCCAGGTCACGGCCTATCTGGTCTCCATGAACGACTTCGGCGGCTACAACGAGGTCTACGGCCAGTACTTCGACGAGAACGGCCCGGCCAGGACCACCGTCGCCGTGCACCAGCTCCCCCATCCCCACCTGCTCATCGAGATCCAGGCCGTGGCGCATCTGCCGGCCGCCAACGCGAAGGAGACATCGTGACGGACATCCCCGAGGTCATCGACTTCCAGGGCTGGATCGACGCCCACGCGCATCTGCTGAAGCCCCCGGTGAACAACCGCACCATGTCGCTCGGCAACGACTTCATCGTGCAGATCGTCGGCGGCCCCAACCAGCGCACGGACTTCCACCTGGACCCGTACGAGGAGTGGTTCTACCAGGTCAAGGGGGACATGCACGTCAACCTCATGACCGACGACGGCCCGCGGACCGTGCACATCAAGGAAGGGCAGGCGTGGCTGCTGCCGGGCAACGTCCCGCACTCCCCGCAGCGCCCCGACCCCGACTCCATCGGTCTGGTGATCGAGCGGGTCCGTGAGGAAGGCACCCTGGAGAAGTTCCTGTGGTTCTGCCCCTCGTGTTCCGCGACCGTGCACGAGGTGGAGCTCCAGGTCCGCGACATCGTCGCCGATCTGCCCCCGGTCTTCGAGGAGTTCTACGGCGACGAGCGGGCCCGGGTCTGCTCCGCGTGCGGGACGCCGCACCCCGGGAAGGGCTGACCCGTGGCAGAGCTGATCGACGTCCACACCCATTACGTGCCGCGGGGCTGGCCCGACCTGTCGGCCCTCGGCGGGCCGGACGCGCCCTGGCTGCGGATCGAGTCCGAGTCCGAAGCCATGATCATGACCGGCTCCTCGGAGTTCCGCCGCATCCAGGCGGACTGCTGGGACGCCGAAACCCGGCTGCGGGACATGGACAAGGACGGTGTGCGCGCCCAGGTGGTCTCCCCCACCCCGGCCTTCTTCTCCTACGGGCGCAGCGGAGACGAGGCCGCGAAGATCGCGCGGATCTTCAACGACCTGGCCCTGGAGATCACCGCCCCGGCCCCGGACCGGCTGATCCCGTTCTGCCAGGTCCCCCTCCAGGACCCGGACGCCGCGTGCCGGGAGGTGGAGCGGGCCGTCGCCGCCGGACACCGGGGCGTGGAGATCGGCAACCACGTCGGTGACCGGGATCTGGACAGCGAGGGGGTCGTCACCTTCCTCCAGCACTGCGCGTCGCTCGATGTGCCGGTGTTCGTGCACCCCTGGGACATGGATTCCTCGCCCCGGCTCGACCGGTGGATGGCGCGGTGGCTGACGGCGATGCCGGCGGAGACCCATCTGTCGATCCTCGCGCTGATCCTGGGCGGCGCGTTCGACCGGATCGACGAGCGGCTGAAGATCTGCTTCGCACACGGCGGCGGTTCGTTCGCCTTCTGGCTGGGCCGGATGGAGAACGCCTGGCACGGGCGCAACGACATCATCGGCACCTCGCAGTACCCGCCCTCGCACTACCTGGGCCGGTTCTACGTGGACTCGGTGGTCTTCGACGACCGTGCGCTGCGGCTGCTGGTGGACACCGTCGGCGAGGACCGGGTCATGGTCGGCAGCGACTACCCGTATCCGCTGGGCGAGCGTCCGGCGGGCGCGGTGGTGCGCGAGAGCCGTTCGCTCACCGAAGCGGCCCGGCACAAGATCACCCGCGGGAACGCGGAACGCTACCTGGGGCTCTGACCCCGTTGCCCGTCCGGCCCCCGGTCCGCTTCTGGCGGGTCCGCCGGACAGGCCCTTGCCGTCAGCCCCGTGGCGGCCTCCTCCAGGCTCCGCGACAGCGCTTGCGCGGAGGGGCTGAGGGTGCGGTCCGCCGACAGGGTCAGTCCCACCCGGTGCCCGATCCGGTCCATCGGCACCGGGATCTCGGCCAGTCTGCCGTCGTCCCGGATCAGGGAGCTGGGCAGTACGGCCACCACGTCCGTCTCCAGCAGCAGCTGGCGCACGGTCAGGAAGGACGTGGCCTCCACCCGGTTCCGTGGCAGGCCGAGGCCGTGGAGTGCGAAGAGTTCCTCCACCTCGCGGCGGAGCACGGTCTGCCGGCCGGGCAGGATCCACGGAAAGTCGAGGGTGTCCGCCAGTTCGACGCCGGGTGACGCGGTCAGCGCGTGGCCGGCGCGGACGACGAGGCCGACGGACTCGTCGTAGAGCGGGCGCCGGACCAGGCCCTCACCGGAGGACGCGGTCAGCCGGCCCACGATGAGGTCGACCCGCCCGGCTTCGAGGTCCAGCAGCAGGTCCTCGGGGGATGCCTCGCGCACCACCACCGTGAGGAAGGGGTGGTCCCGCTTCAGCGCGGCCACGGCTCTCGGCAGCAGGATGTTGGAACCGGCCAGATGAGTGCCGACGACGACGGTCCCCCGGTCGGCCTCGGCCAGCTCCACGACGTGCCGGCCGGCCTGGGCGAGCTGGGCGAGGACGGCTCGCGCGTGCTGGGTGAACGCCTCGCCGAAAACGGTCGCGGTGACGCCGCGGGGGCCGCGCTCGAAGAGCGCGACCCCGAGGATGTCCTCCACCTCGTGCAGGCTGCGGGTGGCCGCCGGCTGGGTGGTGTGCAGCTCGGCTGCCGCCGCCACGACCGATCCCTGCCGGGAGAGCGCGTCCACCAGCAGCAGGTGCCGCATCTTGAGCCGGCCGTCGAGCAGGCGGGGAATGTCCACGGCACGACCCTAACGGAGCCGTCCCCGGCTCCTTCTTCGAAGCGAGGGCGGGCCCGGTCGTCCTTGTCCGGGACGACCGGGCCCGCCCCGCGCCTCACACGGAGGCGTCGGCCGTCAGGTCCAACGCGATGTCAGTGATCATGTCCTCCTGGCCGCCGACCATCTTGCGCCGGCCCACCTCCACGAGGATCTCGCGGGTGTCGAGCCCGTACCGCCGGGCGGCGGCCTCGGCGTGGCGCAGGAAGCTGGAGTAGACGCCCGCGTAGCCGAGTGTCAGGGTCTCGCGGTCGACGCGGACCTCACGGTCCTGGAGGGGGCGGACCACGTCGTCCGCGGCGTCCATCAGGGGGAACAGTTCGCAGCCGTGGTCCCAGCCCATGAGATCGGCGACCGCGACGAACGCTTCCAGCGGGCAGTTCCCCGCGCCCGCGCCCTGCCCCGCGAGGGAGGCGTCGACACGGGTGACCCCGTTCTCGACGGCCACGACGGAGTTGGCGACGCCCAGGCCGAGGTTGTGGTGGGCGTGGATGCCGAGGCCGGTGCCCGGGTCGAGGACGTCCCGGTAGGCGCGGACACGGTCGCGTACGCCGTCCATGGTGAGCCGCCCGCCCGAGTCCGTCACATAGACGCACTGGGCTCCGTAGGACTCCATCAGCTTGGCCTGGCGGGCCAGCTCCGCCGGTTCGGCCATGTGGGACATCATCAGGAACCCGGCCACGTCCATGCCCAGTTCGCGGGCGGCCGCGATGTGCTGGGCGGAGATGTCGGCCTCGGTGCAGTGGGTGGCGACCCGGACGGAGCGGATACCGAGCGCGTGGGCCTGCCTCAGGTCGTGCAGGGTGCCGATCCCGGGCAGCAGCAGGGTGGTGGGGACGGCGTGCCCGACGCTGTCGCAGACCGCCTCGATCCACTCCCAGTCGGTATGGGCTCCCACGCCGTAGGTGATGCTGGAGCCGGACAGGCCGTCGCCGTGCGCGATCTCGATCGCGGCGACCCCGGCGGCGTCGAGAGCGGCGGCGATGGTGCGGGCCTGGTCCACCGTGTACCGGTGGCGGACGGCGTGCATGCCGTCGCGCAGGGTCACGTCCTGTACGTAGAGAGAAGTCATCGCGATGCCACCTCCGCGGCACGGTGTGCGGCCATGCGTTCGGCGGTGCGCAGTGCGGCCGACGTCATGATGTCGAGGTTTCCGGCGTAGGCGGGCAGGTAGTGCGCGGCGCCCTCGACTTCGAGGAACACCGACACCTTCGCGGCGCCGCCGTGCCGGGAGCCGGGCGGGAGGAGCGAGCGCAGGGGGTCGTCGCCCGCGACCCGGTCGAACTGCACCTTCTGCTTGAGGCGGTAGCCCGGCACATAGGCCTGGACGCGGGCCACCATCTCCTCCACCGAGGCGGTCACCGCGGCGTCGTCGCAGTCGCCGACCAGGCAGTGCACCGTGTCCCGCATGATCAGCGGGGGTTCGGCCGGGTTCAGGACGATGATCGCCTTGCCGCGCGTGGCACCGCCCACCCGCTCGATGGCCGACGAGGTGGTCTCGGTGAACTCGTCGATGTTGGCGCGCGTCCCGGGGCCGGCGGAGCGCGAGGAGATCGAGGCCACGATCTCCCCGTAGTGCACCGGGGTGACGGAGGCCACCGCCGCGACGACCGGAATCGTGGCCTGGCCGCCGCAGGTCACCATGTTGACGTTGCCGGCGTCCAGGTGCGCGTCGCCGTTGACCGGCGGTACGACGTACGGGCCGACGGCGGCCGGGGTGAGGTCGACGACCGTACGTCCCAGCGCGCGCAGCACCTCGTCGTGCCGGCGGTGCGCGCCCGCCGACGTGGCGTCGAAGACGATCGACACGTCCGCGAACTCGTCCAGCCCCACCAGGCCGTCCACGCCTTCGTGGGTGGTGGACACCTTGAGCCGGCGGGCGCGGGCCAGGCCGTCGGACGCGGGGTCGATGCCCGCCATGGCGGCGATCTCCAGTGTCCCGGACAGCCGCAGCACCTTGATCATCAGGTCGGTGCCGATATTGCCCGACCCGATGACGGCGACCTTCGTGGTCATGCTCGCGCTCCTTGCGTGGTGGCGGACGCGAACGCGGTCGAGACCGTGCCCAGTCCTTCGATGTGTGCGGTGAACTCGTCGCCCCCGGCCGCCACCGCCATCGGTCCGAGCGCGCCCGTCAGGACGAGGTCCCCGGCCTTCAGCGGATCGCCCAGTCCGGCGAGGGTGGAGGCGAGCCAGAGGGCGGCGGTGAGCGGGCTGCCCAGGCAGTCGGCGCCGGTGCCCCGCGAGACGGTCTCACCGTTCTTCGTGAGGGTCATCCGCACGCCGCGCAGGTCGACCCGGTCCAGGGGCACAGGGGTGCCACCGAGCACGTACAGCCCGCAGGAGGCGTTGTCCGCGACGGTGTCGACGATGCCGATGTCCCAGGCGGCGATGCGGCTGTCGACGATTTCGAGTGCGGGCAGGGCGAAGGCCGTGGCGCGCAGCAGGTCGGCGACGGTCGGGTCGTGGTGCGGCAGGTCCGTGCCCAGGACGAGGGCGACCTCCGCCTCCACCTTGGGCTGGAGCAGCCGGCCGGGGGCGATCGGCTGCCCCTCGGGCACGGCCATGTCGGCGAACAGAGCGCCGAAGTCGGGCCGGCCGACTCCGAGCTGGCGCTGCACGGCGGGCGAGGTCAGGCCGATCTTGCGGCCCACCAGCCGCCGTCCGTCCGCGAGCGAGCGCTCGACATGCAGGCTCTGTACGGCGTAGGCGGCCTCGACGTCCCCCTCGGGCAACAGGGTGCGCACAGGGGGGCACGGCACGCCTGTCCGGGCGGCCTCGCGCAGGGCGGCCGCCGCCTCGTTGACGGCGTCGGCGAGCTTGAGGGCACTCACGGCCGGCTCCCGTCGGACGCGGCACTACGGTGTGGGACGAACATGCGGGTTACCTCCGGCAGCACGGCGGGTTGAGGCGGGGAGGCCGGGCGCTGTCGCGCGGCCGTCGATCCACGTCAGGTATAGGCGGACGGTCCGGGGTGCGGCAAAATATGTTCCATGACACGGAACAGTGCGCTGGGGAACATGCTCGACAAGGCGGCATCCATCCTGGACTGCTACCGCCCGGACGGTGGCGCGTTCCGTCTGACAGAAATCGCCGCGCGTACGGGGCTGACCAAGACCACCGCGTTCCGTCTCTGCGGCGACCTGGCGCGGCTGGGCCTGCTCGACCGCGAGGGTGACACCTATCTGCTCGGCGGCAAGCTGTTCGAACTGGGCTCGCTGGTGCCGCGCCGGCACGATCTGCGGGAGGCGGCCCTCCCCTTCCTCCAGGACCTCTTCGAGGCGACGCACGAGACCGTGCACCTCGGCGTGCGCGACGGCTTCGACGTGGTCTACCTGGAGCGCATCCACGGCCATCAGGCGCTGGCCCTGCCGTCGCGCATCGGAGGCAGGCTGCCGCTGACCTGTACCGGTGTCGGCAAGGCCCTGCTGGCGTTCTCCGACAGCACGCTCACGGAGGAGGTGCTGTCGCGGCCACTGCCCCGGCTGAGCCCCCACTCGATCACCGACCCGGCGCGGCTGCGCACCGCCATCGAACAGATCCAGGTGTCCGGGCTCGCCTACGAGGAACAGGAATCGGCCATGGGGGTGAGCTGCATCGCCTCCCCCGTCTTCGACGGCGCCACGGCGGTGGCGGCCCTGTCGGTGGCCGTCCCGCTCGCCCGCTTCCACCCCGCGCAGCTGGCGCCCGCGGTGCGCACGGCCGCCCTCGGACTGTCCCGCGTCATGCGAGGCGGCGACGCGGCACCACTTTCACATCGATGGTGAGACAGCAATACTGTTGCACCGAGTGGGGCCCGCGCCTGGCCACCCGCTCACGAGGCCGGACACGAGGAGCGGACATGGCGACCGAGGCCGAGGAGCCGAAGCTCACCGTCGACGAGCTGGCGGCTCGCGCCGGGGTGACCGTGCGTACGGTGCGGTTCTACAGCACCCGGGGGCTGCTGCCGCCCCCGGAGATCGGGCCCCGCCGGGTCGGGCACTACGGGCACGACCACCTCTCGCGGCTGGCGCTCATCGAGGAGCTTCAGCACCAGGGCATGACGCTCGCCGCGATCGAACGCTATCTGGAGCAGCTGCCGCCCGACCTGAGCGCCCACGACCTGGCCATCCACCGGGCCCTGGTGGCGTCCTGGGCGCCGGACTCGGCCGAGGACGCGTCGCGGGCGGAGCTGGAGCGCCGGGCGGGACGGCCGCTCGGCGACCAGGACCTCGACCGGCTGGCCGCGATGGGGGTGCTGGAGCGGTCCGCGCCACAGGACGGCGTCTACCGGCTGGACCCGGGGCTGCTGCGGCTGGGCGTCGAGCTGCTCGACGTGCCGATCGCGCACGAGACGATCCTCGCCGCCCGTACGGTCCTGATGGAGCACACCCGCTCGGCCGCGCAGGAGCTGACCCGGCTGTTCCGGGACGAGGTGTGGAACCCGTACCGGGAACGGGAGTCGGACCCCGAGCACGTCGAGGCGATGAAGTCGCTGTCCGCGCACATGCAGCCGATGGTGCTCCAGGCGTTGGTCACCGCCTTCCAGCGCTCCCTGAAGGAGGAGCTGCGGGCGGCGTTCACCGCGCGGTGAGCGCGCGAAGTGCCGTACCGCCCCGGGCGGGGGTGGTACGGCACTTCGCGCGTCGGCTCAGTCGTGGAAGGTCTCGCCCTTCTCCGCCTTCTCCACGAGCAGCGCGGGCGGCAGGAAGCGGTCGCCGTAGCGTTCGGCGAGTTCCCGGGCGCGGGCCACGAAGCCGGGCAGGCCGCCCTCGTACCCGTTGATGTACTGGAGGACGCCGCCGGTCCACGGCGGGAAGCCGATGCCCATGATGGAGCCGATGTTGGCGTCGGCGACGGTGATCAGGACGTTCTCCTCCAGGCAGCGGACGCTGTCCAGGGCCTCGGAGAAGAGCATCCGCTCCTGCATGTCGGTGAAGGAGATGTCCGTCTCCCCGGCGAAGTGCTCACGCAGTCCGGGCCACAGGCGGGTGCGCTTCCCGCTCTCGTCGTACTCGTAGAAGCCCGCGCCGCCGCTGCGGCCGGGGCGGCCGAACTCGTCGATCATCCGGTCGATCACCGCGTCCGCGGGGTGGCCGGGCCAGGTGCCGCCCGCCTCCTCGACGGCCTTGCGGGTCTCGTTGCGGATCTTGCGCGGCAGGGTGAGGGTCAGCTCGTCCATCAGCGAGAGCACCTTGGCCGGGTAGCCGGCCTGGGCGGCGGCCTGCTCGACGGAGGCGGGCTCGACGCCCTCGCCGACCATGGCGACGCCCTCGTTGATGAACTGGCCGATGACCCGTGAGGTGAAGAAGCCGCGCGAGTCGTTGACCACGATCGGCGTCTTCTTGATCCGGCGCACCAGGTCGAAGGCGCGGGCCAGCGCCTCGTCGCCGGTCTTCTCGCCCTTGATGATCTCGACCAGCGGCATCTTGTCGACGGGCGAGAAGAAGTGCAGCCCGATGAAGTCGGCGGGGCGCGACACACCCTCGGCGAGCACGGTGATCGGCAGGGTGGAGGTGTTGGAGCAGAGCAGAGCGTCGGGCTCGACGACGTCCTGGATCTCCTGGAACACCTTGTGCTTGAGCGCGGTGTCCTCGAAGACGGCCTCGATCACCGCGTCGCAGCCCGCGAGGTCGGCCACGTCACCGGTCGGGGTGATGCGGGCCAGCAGTTCGTCGCGCTTGGCCTCGGTCGTACGGCCCCGGGACAGCGCCTTGTCGAGCAGCTTCTCGCTGTACGCCTTGCCCTTGGCGGCGGCCTCGGTGGAGACGTCCTTGAGGACGACCTCGATGCCGGCCCTGGCGCAGGAGTAGGCGATGCCCGCGCCCATCATCCCGGCGCCGAGTACGGCGACCTTGCGGACCTGGCGCTCCTCGATGCCCTTGGGGCGGCTGGCACCGGAGTTGACGGCCTGGAGGTCGAAGAAGAACGCCTGGATCATGTTCTTGGAGACCTGGCCGGTGACCAGCTCGGTGAAGTACCTGGCCTCGATGGTCAGCGCGGTCTCGAAGTCGACCTGGGAGCCCTCGACGGCGGCGGCGAGGATGTTGCGCGGCGCGGGCATGGGGGCGCCGGCGAGCTGCTTCCTGAGGTTGGACGGGAAGGCCGGCAGGTTCGCGGCGAACTTGGGGTTCGACGGGGTGCCGCCGGGAATCTTGTACCCCTTGACGTCCCAGGGCTGCTGGGACTCGGGGTGCGCGTCGATGAAGGCGCGGGCCTTGTCGAGCATCTCCTCGGGGGTGGCGGCGACCTCGTGGACCAGGCCGTTGTCCAGGGCGCGCCGCGGGGTGTACTGGGTGCCCTGGAGGAGGACCTTGAGCAGCGCGTCGGCGATGCCCATGAGGCGTACGGTGCGGGTGACGCCGCCGCCCGCGGGCAGCAGGCCGAGGGTGACCTCGGGCAGGCCGATGCGGGAGCCGGGCGCGTCGAGGGCGACGCGGTGGTGGCAGGCGAGCGCGATCTCGTAACCGCCGCCGAGAGCCGCGCCGTTGATGGCGGCGACGACGGGCTTGCCCAGGGTCTCGATGCGGCGCAGCGAGTTCTTGATGGCGGTGCCGGTGTCGAACGCGAGCTGCGCGCTCGAAGGACCGATCTTGATCATGTCCTTGAGGTCGCCGCCCGCGAAGAAGGTCTTCTTGGCGGAGGTGTAGATGATCCCGCGGATGGAGTCCTTCTCGGCCTCGGCGCGGTCGGCGACGGCCGCGATGGAGTCCTTGAAGGCCTGGTTCATCGTGTTGGCGGACTGGTTGGGGTCGTCCAGTACCAGGGTGACGACGCCGGTCTCGTCCTGTTCCCAGCGGATGGTCGTGCTCTCGGTCATGGGTTCGTGTTCTCCGTAAGCAGGGGTGGCCGGGACGGTCAGAGACGCTCGATGACGGTGGCGATGCCCATGCCGCCGCCCACGCAGAGGGTGGCGAGGCCGTAGCGCTTGTCCTGGCGTTCCAGCTCGTCGATGAGGGTGCCGAGGATCATCGCCCCGGTGGCGCCGAGCGGGTGGCCGAGCGCGATGGCGCCGCCGTTGACGTTGATCTTGTCGAGGGAGAGCCCCATGTCCCGGGCGAAGCGCAGGACGACACCGGCGAAGGCCTCGTTGATCTCGACCAGGTCGATGTCCTCGATGGCCAGCCCGGCCTTGGCGAGCGCCTTGCGGGTGGCGGGGGCGGGGCCGGTGAGCATGATGGTGGGCTCGGAGCCGGAGACCGCGGCGGAGACGATGCGGGCGCGCGGGGTCAGGCCGTAGCGCTCGCCGATCTCCTTGGAGCCGATCGCGACGAGCGCGGCGCCGTCCACGATGCCGGAGGAGTTGCCCGCGTGGTGGACGTGGTCGATCTTCTCGACCCAGTGGTACTTCTGGAGCGCCACCGCGTCGAAGCCGCCCATTTCACCGATCGTCGCGAAGGAGGGCTTGAGTGCGGCGAGGGAGTCGGCGGTGGTGCCGGGCCGCATGTGCTCGTCGTGGTCGAGGACGACGAGGCCGTTGCGGTCCTTGACGGGGACGACGGAGCGCGCGAAGCGGTTGTCCTTCCACGCCTCGGCGGCCCGCTCCTGCGACAGGGCGGCGAACTCGTCGACGTCGCGGCGCGAGAAGCCCTCGATGGTGGCGATGAGGTCGGCGCCGACGCCCTGCGGGGCGAAGCCCGTCTCGTAGTTGGTCATCGGGTCCATCGCCCAGGCACCGCCGTCGGAGCCCATCGGCACCCGGGACATCGATTCGACGCCGCCCGCCAGGATCAGGTCCTCCCAGCCCGAACGGACCTTGGCGGCTGCCAGGTTGACGGCTTCCAGGCCCGAGGCGCAGAAGCGGTTCTCCTGGACGCCGGCGACGGTGTCGGGCAGACCGGCCGCGATGGCGGCGATCCGCGCGATGTCGGAGCCCTGGTCGCCGAGCGGGCTGACGACGCCGAGGACGATGTCGTCGACGGCCGCCGGGTCCAGGCCGGGGAAGCGGGCGCGGATCTCGTGGATGAGGCCGACGACGAGGTCGATCGGCTTGGTGCCGTGCAGGGCGCCGTTGGCCTTGCCCCGGCCGCGCGGGGTGCGGATCGCGTCGTAGACGAATGCTTCGGTACTCAAGACAGCTGCCTTTCGAGGGTGGTGGCGCGAGCGTGGTTCGGCGGGCGGGGGGTCAGGCGAGCAGCGAGCGGCCGATGATCTCCTTCATGATCTCGGTCGTGCCGCCGTAGATGGTCTGGATGCGGCCGTCGGTGAACGCCCTGGCCACCGGGTACTCGCTCATGTAGCCGTAGCCGCCGTGCAGTTGGAGGCAGCGGTCGGCGACGCGCTTTTGCAGTTCGGTCGCCCACCACTTCGCCATCGAGGCGTGTACGGCGTCGAGGGTGCCCTCGGAGTGGTCCACGATGCACCGGTCGAGGAAGGTCCGGGTGACCGCGCACTCGGTGGCCATCTCCGCGATCTCGAAGCGGATGTGCTGGAGCTTGGACAGCGGCCGCCCGAACGCCTCGCGCCCCTTGACGTACGCGGTGGTGATCTCCAGGAGGTGTTCGGCGGCGGCGATGCCGGCGACGGCTATGCCCATGCGCTCCTGGGCCAGGTTGGTCATCAGGTGGACGAAGGCGCCGTCGCGCTCGCCGAGGAGGTTCTCCTTGGGGACGCGCACGTCGTTGAAGAACAGCTCGGCGGTGTCCTGGGACTTCTGGCCGATCTTGTCGAGGTTGCGGCCCCGCTCGAAGCCCTCCGCGCCGCGCTCCACGACGATCAGCGAGAGGCCCTTGGCGCCGCCTTCCGGGGTGGTCCTGGCGACGACGACCACGAGGTCGGCGAGGATGCCGTTGGAGATGAAGGTCTTGGAGCCATTGAGCAGCCAGTGGTCGCCCTTGTCCTCGGCGGTGGTGCGGATGGCCTGGAGGTCGGAGCCGGCGCCGGGTTCGGTCATGGCGATGGCTGTGATGATCTCGCCGCTGCAGAAGCCCGGCAGCCAGCGCCGTTTCTGCTCGTCCGTGGCCAGGCCGGTGAGGTAGGGGCCGATGATGTCGTTGTGCAGCCCGAGTGCGAGGCCGGGGGCCCCGGCCCGGGTGAACTCCTCGGCGAGGACCGCGCTGTAGCGGAAGTCGGGGTTGCCGCCGCCCCCGTACTCCTCGGGCACGGCGAGGCCGAGCAGCCCCTGCCGTCCGGCGGCCCGCCACGCCTCGCGCGAGACGATGCCGTCCCTCTCCCACTGCTCGTAGTGCGGAAGGACCTCCTTGGCGAGGAAGGTGCGGACGGTCCCGCGGAACGCGTCGTGCTCTTCAGTGAAGATCTGCCGCTGCATCAGTCGGTGGTGTCCTTCCGGGTGGTCCGCAGACCGGGCACGTCCCAGTCGGCGGCGACGGCGTCGGTGTCCGCGCCCGGCAGGGCCGGGCCGCTGCGCACCGACGCGGGGGTGGCCGAGAAGCGGGGCGCGGGGGCGGGCTGGGTGAGGCCGCTGTGTTCGACGAAGGTGGCGCGGGCGGCGAGGTGCGGGTGGTGCGGTGCCTCGCGGAGCGAGAGGACGGG
The DNA here is from genome assembly GCF_000373645.1 of Streptomyces sp. ATexAB-D23. Lineage (GTDB taxonomy): Bacteria > Actinomycetota > Actinomycetes > Streptomycetales > Streptomycetaceae > Streptomyces > Streptomyces castrisilvae. The sequence continues at coordinate 268,636 of NZ_KB892013.1, forward strand.
CGCCACACAGGCGTCCGACCCGTCGAAGACCTCGGTCCACTCGGCGCGGGTGCGGGTGCGGAACCGGTCGGCGACGGCGGCGCGCAGTTCGTCCCAGCGGGCGAGGTCGCCCCGGTCGGGGGCGGTGTCCGCGATGCCGAGGAGCCGGACGAAGTCGTCGTAGAACCGCTGCTCCAGCGGGCCGACCGCCATGTACTGGCCGTCGGCCGTCTCGTAGGAGCCGTAGAAGGGGCAGCCGCCGTCCAGCAGGTTGGAGCCGCGCCGGTCCTGCCAGCCGCCGGCCGCGAGCATGCCGTGGATCATCGTGGCGAGGTGGGCGGCGCCGTCCACGATCGCCGCGTCCACCACCTGTCCGGTGCCGCCGGGGGTACGGGCGTGCTGGAGGGCGGCGAGGATGCCGACGACGAGGTAGAGCGAGCCGCCCGCGTAGTCGCCGACCAGGTTGGCGGGGACGGTGGGCGGTTCACCGGGCCTGCCGATCATGGAGAGGGTGCCGGTGAGCGCGATGTACGAGATGTCGTGCCCGGCGCGCTCGGCCAGCGGGCCGTCCTGGCCCCAGCCGGTCATCCGCCCGTAGACGAGCTTCGGGTTGCGGGCCAGGCAGGCGTCGGGGCCGACGCCGAGACGTTCGGCGACGCCCGGCCGGTAGCCCTCGATGAGCACGTCGGCGCGCTCCACCAGCTCCAGGACCGTGGCCGGGCCGTCGGCGGCCTTCAGGTCGAGGAGCACGGAGCGCTTGTTGCGGTTGGTGAGGTCGCGGGCCGGATCGATGCCGAGTCCGGCGCCGCCCGGGCGGTCGACCCGCACCACGTCCGCGCCCAGATCGGCCAGGAGCATCGCGGCGAACGGGCCGGGGCCGATCCCGGCGAGCTCCACCACGCGAGTCCCGTCGAGGGGGCCGCGCGGCCCCTTCTCTGCTGTTGCCATCGAGCCCCCAGCGGTATGACACAACTGATGTAACATCGATGATGCTAAGAACGCACCGCGCTCCGCACAACCCCCTGGGCCGAGCAAGCGCTTAGTTCTTCTCGTGGGTACGCATGGATACTCCCCCATCTCCCCCTCCCGCCCGCAGACCGCCACGGCGACCGCGCTAACCTCTGCTCGCTCCGTCCGGCGCCGTCTTGCGTGGAGGCTTTCGTGAACAGACAGAACGGGGCCGCGCGCCCCTATGACGTGGTTCTCTTCGGTGCCACCGGCTTCGTGGGCGAGCTGACCGCCGGACATCTGGCCGCCCACGCGCCCGACCGCTGCCGCTGGGCGCTGGCCGGACGCGACCGCGCCAAGCTGGAGCGGCTGCGCACCCGGCTGGCCGCGCGCCATCCCCGCTGCGCGGACCTCCCGCTGCTGGAGGCGGACGCGGACGACGCCGGTTCGCTGCGCGCCCTGGCCGAGTCCGCGCACGTGGTGGCCACGACCGTCGGCCCGTACGTCTGGTACGGCGAGAAGCTGGTCGCGGCCTGCGCCGAGGCCGGTACGGACTACACGGACCTCACCGGCGAGGCGGAGTTCGTGGACCGGATGTACGTGGAGCACGACACCCGGGCGCGCGAGACGGGCGCCCGCATCGTGCACGCCTGCGGTTTTGACTCCGTACCGCACGACCTCGGCGTCTACTTCACGGTGGGCCGGCTCCCGGAGGGAGTGCCGCTGCGCGTCGACGGGTTCGTCCGCAGCAACGCAACCGTCTCCGGCGGTACGCTCGCCTCGGCGCTCACCGCGATGGGCCGGGGCCCGCAGATGCTGCGCGCCGCGAGAAAGCGCCGGCTGTACGAGCCACTCCCGGCCGGCCGCCGCGTCCACGCCCCGCTCGCCCGCCCCCGCTTCAGCCCGGAGACCGGCACCTGGGCGCTCCCGCTGCCGACGCTCGACGCGCAGGTCGTCGCCCGTTCGGCGCGTGCGCTGGAGCGGTACGGCCCCGACTTCCGCTACCGCCACTACGCCTCCGTCAAGCACCTTCCGGTGGCGCTCGGCGGGACGGCGGCGATCGGCGCGCTGCTGGGCGCCGCGCAGGTGCCGGCCGCGCGGGACTGGCTGATGGGGCGCCTGGAGCCGGGCGCGGGCCCGGACGAGGAGCGCAGGCGGCGCAGTTGGTTCACCGTCCGGTTCGTCGGGGAGGGCGGCGGACAGCGGGTGTTCACGGAGGTGTCCGGCGGCGATCCGGGCTACGGCGAGACGGCGAAGATGCTCGCGGAGTCGGCGCTGTGCCTGGCGCTGGACGAGCTGCCCGCCACCTCGGGGCAGGTGACGACCGCCGCCGCGATGGGCGACGCGCTGCTGGAGCGGCTGCGGACGGCCGGGCTGCGCTTCCGGGTGGCGGCGGAGCGCTGACGCGGGTGCGTCAGGCGGTCGCCTCGCGCAGGGCCCGGCGGCACAGCGCGTCGGCCCTGCGGGTGGTCTCCGGCTGGCGGAAGTCGCGGGCCAGCCGGAGGGTGTGGGCGACCGCGTTGTCCAGGCCGGTGCGGTGGCCGACGGAGACGTAGACCGGTTTGGTGCCGTCCTGCGTGCGCACCGCCCGGCCGACCTCCTCCCCCGCGTCCAGGAGCGGCGACTGGTCCCCGCGCCGGGGGCCGGGCGGTTCGCAGGTGAAGGTGAACGGGTTCTTGGCGACGCCGATGACCGGAAGCCCGGTGAGGACGCCGAGGTGGCTGGCGAGCCCGAAGCGGCGGGGGTGGGCCCTGCCGTAGCCGTCGCAGACGACGAGGCCCGGGTCGCCCGGCAGGGACTCCAGGGCGGCGAGCACGGTCGGGATCTCGCGGAAGGCCAGCAGCCCGGGGACGTACGGGAAGGTGACCCGGCCGACGGCGGTGGCCTCGGCCACCACCTCCAGCGTGGCGGCGTCGAGCACCACGGCCGCCGCCGCGACGACGTCGCGCTCGTCGTCGTAGGCGACATCGACCCCGGTCACCAGGCCCGTTCCCGGCGGCGGGCCCGGCTCGTCGAGGACCACCCGGGCGCGCAGGGCGTCCTGGACGGCACGGGCTTCGGCCGCGTCGGCGGGCATCTGAAGTGCTGTCATGATGCCCCCGACTCTAGAGTGCTTCCCTCCAGTAGCCTGAGATCATGTTCGTACTCGAGCTGTCCTACACCGCCCCGCTGGACCGCGTCGACGCGTTGCTGGACGCGCACGTCGCCTGGCTCGACGCGCAGTACGCGGCGGGGGTCTTCATCGCCTCCGGGCGCAAGAACCCCCGGGACGGCGGAGTGATCCTCGCGGTCGGCGACGACCGGGCGGCGATCGAACGGCTGGCGGCGAGCGACCCCTTCGCCGCCGAGGGCGTCTGCGCGTACCGGATCACCGAATTCATCGCCACGAAGACCTCGGACGCGCTCGCCCCGTACCGTCAGCGGCTCTGACGCTTTCGCGCCGGAACGGACTCGTCCCGGGTGCGCCGCCCGCGACGGGGCACGTGAACAGGCAGCGGTGTGCGGTGATGCAGCTCACGCCGCCTCCCGATGCACGGATCGGCGACTTCCGTCGTCTGTACGAGTGCCGGGAACCGTTCGTCCGGTCGCGAGAGGGAGCAAGTTCGTGTCCACGGTCATCGAACAGTCCGTACAGGCCCGCATGGTTGCGTCCGCGCCGCAGATGGAGACCCTGCCCGCCGTCCTGAGCTACGACCGGGCAGACCCCTTCGCCGTGCGCATGGCGTTCCCCGCGCCGGCGACGCTGGAGGGGACGGAGGTGTCCTGGGAGTTCTCCCGGGAACTGCTCGCCGCCGGAATGGAGGTTCCGTCCGGCCTCGGCGACGTGCGGATCAGGCCATTCGGCTACGACCGTACGGTGCTGGAGTTCCACGCCGCCGAGGGGATCGCCATGGTGCACGTGCGCACGGCGGATCTGCGCCGCTTCCTGCGGCGGGCGCAGCAGTTGGTGCCCTGCGGCCACGAGCGCCGGTTCCTGGACCTGGACCGGAATCTGACCGAACTGTTCGGCTCCCGCTGACCCCCGGCCCGCGCCGGCACACCCGCGCGGGCCGGTAAATCCGATTGCCCTCTCCCCTGGTCCCCCGTACCGTCTGCGGTGTCCTTGTTGTCGCCGAACGGAGTAGGACGTTGCTCGTCTGAGGTCTTGAGACACCGTGCCGCACGCCGTGTCAGGTTTTCGCCGTCCGCGTGCCCGAGTGTGACCTCAGCTCTCCGAGCCGTCCTCCGTGACCAGGGCCTTCCTTCCGTACTTCCGGAATTTCTCGTGGAACGCCCGTGGCCGGTGTCTCGCCCCGTTGCCCTGTCCGTTCCCCGCAACCGGGAGATGCTCATGTCTGCCCCCGCCACTCACATCAGCTGCTCGTCGCTCTCCTTCACCTGGCCCGACGGCAGCCGGGCCCTGGACGGCTTCCACCTCACCGTGCGCCCCGGCCGCACCGGGCTCATCGGCCTCAACGGGGCCGGCAAATCGACCCTGCTCCGGCTGATCGCCGGGGAACTGCGGCCCACCGGCGGCCAGGTGAAGGTGGTCGGCGAAGTGGGCTACCTGCCGCAGAACCTGGTCCTGGACACCGGGCTGCGGGTCGACGCCGCCCTCGGGATCGACAGGGTCCGCGCGGCGTTGCACGCCATCGAGGCCGGTGACGTGGGCGAGGAGCGGTTCGCCGCCGTCGGCGACGACTGGGACGTCGAGGAGCGGGCCCGCGCCGTGCTCGATGAGCTGGGCCTCGGACACATCGGGCTGGACCGCACGATCGGTGAGATGTCGGGCGGTGAGTGCGTGCTGCTGAGGCTGGCCGCGCTGCTGCTGGCCCGGCCCGATGTGCTGCTGCTGGACGAGCCGACCAACAACCTGGATCTGTACGCCCGTCAGCGGCTCTACGCGGCCGTCGACGGGTGGCACGGGGTGCTCGTCGTGGTCAGCCACGACCGGGAACTCCTGGAGCGCGTCGACCAGATCGCCGATCTGCGGGACTCCGCCGTCACCTGGTACGGCGGCAACCTCACCGCGTACGAGGCGGCGCTCGCGGTGGAGCAGGAGGCGGCCGAGCGCATGGTGCGGGTCGCGGAGGCCGATGTGCAGCGGCAGAAGCGTGAACTGGCCGAATCCCAGGTGAAATCGGCCCGGCGCAAGCGGTACGGGCAGAAGCTGTTCGAGCAGGGGAGCGTGCCGAAGATCGTCGCGAGCGCCCGCAAGCGCTCCGCCCAGGAGTCGGCGGGCAAGCAGCGTCTGATGCACGCGAGCCGGCTGGCCGACGCGAGGGAGCGCCTGGACGACGCCGTGGACGCGGTGCGCGACGACGACGAGATCCGGATCGAACTGCCGCAGACCAAGGTCCATCCGGGCCAGGGCGTGCTGGTCCTGCGCGATTTGGAACTGGCCCACGGGGCGCGGGTGCGGGGGGAGTACGAGATGCGCGGCCCCGAGCGCATCGCGCTGGTGGGGCGCAACGGAGCGGGCAAGACGACGCTGCTGCGTACGCTCGCCGGTGAGCTGGCGCCCGTATCCGGCGAGGCCGCCGTCGATGTCCCGCTGGGTTTCCTGCCGCAGCGGCTCGATGTGCTGGACGACGGGCTGAGCGTGGTGGAGAACGTGGCGCGGTTCGCGCCGGACGCCACGAACAACCGGATCAGGGCGCGGCTGGCGCACTTCCTGTTCAGGGGAGCGCGCGCGGACCGGGCCGCGGGGACCCTGTCGGGCGGGGAGCGGTTCCGGGCCGCCCTGGCCGCGCTGCTGCTGGCCGAGCCGGCGCCCCGGCTGCTGATGCTGGACGAGCCGACCAACAGCCTGGACCTGGCGAGCGTGCGGCGGCTGACGGAGGCCCTGGAGGCGTACGAGGGCGCACTCGTCGTGGCCAGCCACGACGTGCCGTTCCTGGAGTCGCTGGGAATCACGCGCTGGCTGCTGCTCGACGGGGAGCTGCGGGACACCACGGCGGAGGAGGTGCGTGCCGGGCTCTGAAGGGGCCCGCCGGGCGGCTGGGCGAGGGAAGGCGGTCGCTGAGGGGGCCCGGACTCGGCGAGCGGGGGCGGGTTCCGAAGGGCGGGGCTTGGCGGGGACCTTAACGTCGCTTTAACCTACGGTCTCGTAACCTACGAGTCCGTAGGTAATTCTCCCGTCCCCAGGAGCCCCCGTGACGATCACCTCTCCCCACCTCGGCAGTTCACAGACGTGGACCGATGCCCACCTGCTGTACGCCCTCGAAGAGGTGGTGGAGAAGGAGCTCAACCGGCACCTCAAGGTCGCCAAGGACTGGATGCCCCACGAGTACGTTCCGTTCTCCGACGGCCGGAACTTCCCCGGTGTCTTCGAGGACGGCGAGGCCTGGCGGGCCGACCAGTCCAAGGTCACCGACATCGGCAAGATCGCCCTGGTGGTGAACCTCCTCACCGAGGACAACCTCCCCAGCTACCACCACGAGATCGCCTCCCTCTTCGGCCGTGACGGAGCCTGGGGCAGCTGGGTGCACCGCTGGACGGCCGAGGAGGGCCGGCACGGCATCGTGATGCGCGATTACCTGCTCACCTCCCGCGCGGTCGACCCGGACAAGCTGGAGCAGTTCCGGATGGCGCACATGGCGGAGGGCTTCGAGTCCGACAACCGCCACTCGATGCTGCACTCGGTGGCCTACGTGGCCTTCCAGGAGCTGGCCACCCGGGTCTCGCACCGCAACACCGGACACCAGTCGGGCGACCCGGTCTGCGACCGCATGCTGGCCCGCATCGCGACCGACGAGAACCTGCACATGGTCTTCTACCGCAACCTCCTGGGCGCCGCCTTCGAGCTGGCCCCGGACCTGACGATGCAGTCCGTGCGCGACGTCGTCGTCAACTTCCGGATGCCCGGCCACGGCATGCCCGGCTTCGAGCGGGCCGCCGCGCAGATGGCGATCGGCGAGATCTACAACATGCGCATCCACCACGACGACGTGATCCAGCCGGTACTGCGCTACCTGAAGGTCCTCGACATCGACGGCCTGGGCCCGGAGGGTCTTCAGGCACAGGAGGAGCTCGGCCTGTACATGAACGGGCTGGACGGTGAGGCCGCGAAGTTCGACGAGAAGCTCGCCGCGCGCAAGGCCCGGATGGCGGCCCGCGCCCAGGGCTGACCGCGCAGGAGCCGCCGCCCCGGTCCCCGGCGGGGGCGGCGGGCTCACGGTCCTGCCAGGCCCTCCCCCGCCGAAGTGCTCCTCCGGCCGCTCACTCCCGGACCGTGACCTCCGCGTACGCCGCGTCGCGCACCTCCGCGTACGGCGTACAGGAGCGCGGGCAGCAGCCGGGCCGCGGTCGGGGCGGGGCAGCCCGGGAGCAGCACGGTGGCCTCGGCGTCGCCCCAGTCGGCGCGTATCCGGTCGATCAGCCGGGCGGCGAGTTCGGTGCGCCCGTCGGTGACGACGGCCCGGAGCAGGCGGCGGCGTACGGTGTGGGGCAGGTCGTCCAGGGCCTGTTCGTACGCCTCGTCCGGTACGCCGAGGCTGCGCGCGGCCCGCAGGGCGTGTCCCTGGACGAAGGGGTCCGGGTCGGCGATGCGGGCGCCGATCCACTCCCGGTCGGCGCCGACGGCCGCGGCGACGACGGCCGTCCCCCGCTCGTAGGGCCCGCCCCCGTCCAGCTCGTCCAGAACGGCACGCAAGGTGCCCGAAGCGGACAGAACGCGCGCGCGGGCGGCGAGTTCACGCATGCGCCGCGGGTACGGGAGGGGGTCGAGAGCCTTCAGCAGGGCATCGGTCATGGGCCAATTGTGCCGTGCGGGGGCGGGCCCCCTCAGGGGCGTGGGGGACCGTACGCTGTGCCGGTGAAACCTGTGACCCGCGTTGTTCTCATCGGTGTGCCGATAGCGATAGCCGTCTCCATCGTCTTCAACAGCGGCCAAGACGCCGCCCTGCCGAAGAACTCCCCCACCGCCGAGGCGTCGGCCACCGTCCCAGCGAACCCCGACCCGTTCGCGGCGGCGGACGAGGAGGAGCGGGGCGAGATGAACAAGAGGATCGAGGCGGCACCGGCCGGGCTCGCCACCCCGGCGATGCGGGAGATCGCGTGGAAGCTGCTGGCCAGCGCGGAGGGCTCCACGCTGGACTGGCGCACCCAGTACGCGACGATCGAGGACAGTGGCGACGGCACCGGCTACGCGGCGGGCATCGTGGGGTTCTGCTCGGGTACGCACGACATGCTGGCGTTCGTCGAGGCGTTCACCGAGGACCATCCGGACAACCCGCTGGCGCCGTTCCTCCCGGCGCTGCGCAAGGTCGACGGCACAGGTTCGCACGAGGGCCTGGACCCGGGGCTCACGGCCGCGTGGAAGAAGGCGGCCGAGGACCCGGCGTTCCGCGAGGCTCAGGACGAGGTCCGTGACAAGCAGTACTTCGAGCCGGCGGTGCGGCTGGCGAAGCTGGACGGGCTGGGGACGCTGGGCCAGTTCATCTACTTCGACGCCATGGTGCTCCAGGGGCCGGGCCACGAGGCCGACTCCTTCTACGGCATCCGGCAGGCGGCGCTGGCCGAGGCGGACACGGTCACCGAGGGCGGTGACGAGTCGGCCTATCTGGACATCTTCCTGGACACCGCGCGGGCCGTGATGAAGTCGAAGAAGACCCAGCACGACACCTCGCGCATCGACACGGCCCAGCGCGTCTTCCTGGAGGACGAGAACCTGGATCTGGAGCCGCCGCTGACCTGGAAGATGTACGGCGAGACGTTCCACATCGCGTCGTGACCCGCAGGGCCCGCGCTACCTGCGGGCGTCCTGCCTGACCGGCCCGGCTGCCCGGGTCGTTCCCGGCGCCGGGGCGGCCAGGATCGGCCGGGGCAGCCGACCGGAGGTGGCGTCGGCCGACGAAGGCGACGCCGCGGTCCGCCACGGGCGGGCCGGGTTCAGGCCTGCTCCCGGCCGACTCTGCGCAGCCGTTCCCGCTCCTTCTCGGAGAGGCCGCCCCATACGCCGAAGCGCTCGTCGTTGTCGAGGGCGTACTCCAGGCAGGCCTGCCGTCCTTCGCAGGCGTTGCACAGCTGCTTGGCCTCCCGGGTGGAGCTGCCCGGGGCGGGGAAGAAGAACTCGGGACCCGCCTGCGCGCACAGGGCTGTCTCCTGCCAGGCGAAGGCGGGGTCGGTCGCGGTGTTGATCGGCATGGGCACCACACTGCCCTGCCCCGATAAACGACTGATCAACGCCGCGTCAATCGACGCCACGCCGTGGTGGCCGGAACAGTCCCCGGCCCGTTCCACACCCTTGACACCGGCATACGCCGCCGGCCTCGGCGTACAGCGGCGGGGCTCCGCGTTCCCCTCCCGGCCGAGAACGGCTGAATTGAGCGCAGCGGCGACCGGCGGGTCCGGGATATGGGGCCCCACCCGGCTGGTCCGCCGGGTGTCGGTGGTGCGTGGGACGATGGGCTCGTCCGGGCCGTTGAGGGACCGGAGCCGAGGCAAGGGGCGCGGGGGACAGAGGGACGCAGATGACTGAGGCCGGGTCCGCGGAGGGCGGGGCACCGACCGGGCGGGCCGCCCGGGAGCTGCTCACGCGCGCCGACGGCCTGCTGGACGCGGCCCGTGGAGTGCTCGCGGACCACGCCCGTGCCGTCGCCGCAGTGCGCACCGCTCTGGACCCGCTGCTCGACGTCCTGGTCCGCTCCGGCCTCGCCTCCATCCCCGTCTCCCGCCTCAAGGACGTCACCGAGGGCCGGCTGCGCCTCGGCGCGGTCGAGCGGGCGGGCTTCACCACGGTCGGCCAGGTGTACGGGGCGAGCCGCCACGAGCTCCGCCAGATCCCCGGCGTCGGCGCGCAGACCGCCGACCAGGCCCTGGCCGCGGCGGGCCAGATCGCGCACGCGGTGCGGGACACCGTCGCGGTGCGGATAGACGTGGACGCCCCGGACGACGCCACGAGCGCCCTGGTCGGCGCGGTGTACCGGCTGGTGGAGGCGGGGCCGGACGTGCGGCGCGCGGTGGACGGGGCCCGCCGGCTCGCCGAGCGCCTGGAACCGTTGCTGACGGCTGCCGGACCGGCGCGGGGCCGGCTGCGGACGCTCTTCACGGGACGGCGGGCGCGGGCCGGGGTGCGGGAGGCCGTGGCCGGCGTCCGGGCGGCCGTCGCCGACGCGGTGGAGCGTGAACTGCCGTTGCTGTTCGGGCAGGTGTCGGCCGACCTGCTGCGGGAGCCGGACTCGCCGGTCGCCGCCTGGGTCGACTTCGAGCTGCGCCCGGCCGAGTACTACAGCCTGCTCGCCGAGATGTCGGGCACCGGCCCCGACCGGGACGCGGCCGAGGGCTTCCTGCCCTCGGACATCGCCGGCCGGGTGCGGGGGCTGCGGCTGGACGACACCCGGCTGCGGGTCTCGCTGCGCGGCTACCAGTCGTTCGGCGCGCGCTTCGCGCTCGCGCAGAAGCGGGTGATCCTCGGCGACGAGATGGGGCTCGGCAAGACCGTCCAGGCCATCGCGGCCCTCGCCCATCTCGCGGCGGGCGGGGAGACGCACTTTCTGGTGGTGTGCCCGGCGAGCGTCCTGATCAACTGGACCCGGGAGATCCGCGCCAGGTCGACGCTGCGCGCCCTGCCGGTGCACGGGCCGCAGCGGCGGGAGGCGTTCGCCGAGTGGCGTGAGGACGGCGGGGTCGCCCTGACCACCTTCGACGCCCTGCACACCCTGCCGGACGCGGAGGACAGCGGTGTCCGGCCCGGGATGCTCGTGGTCGACGAGGCCCACTACGTGAAGAATCCGGCCACCCGCCGCTCCCGAGCGGTGTCCGGCTGGTCGCGGCGGACCGAGCGGGTGCTGTTCCTGACCGGCACGCCGATGGAGAACCGGGTGGAGGAATTCCGTAATCTCGTCCGCCGGCTCCAGCCGGAGCTGGCCCCCGCCGTCAGCCCGCGGCACGGCGCCGCGGGCTCGCAGGCGTTCCGCCGGGCCGTCGCCCCCGCCTATCTGCGGCGCAACCAGCAGGACGTGCTCACCGAGCTGCCCGCCCTGGTGCAGGTGGACGAGTGGGAGGAGTTCAGCGAGGACGATCTGCGGGCCTACCGGGAGGCGGTGGCCGCCGGTCACTTCATGCGGATGCGCCGGGCGGCGTACGCGTGTCCGGAGAGCTCCGCCAAGCTGAACCGGCTGCGCGAACTGGTCGCGGAGGCGGCGGGCAACGGCGCGAAGGTCGTGGTGTTCTCCTACTTCCGCGAGGTGCTGGAAACCGTGCGCGAGGCTCTGGGGGACGGCGTGTTCGGCCCGCTGTCGGGGAGCGTGGCGGCGGCCCGGCGCCAGGAGCTGATCGACGGCTTCAGCGCCGCCCGCGGCCACGCGGTCCTGCTGAGCCAGATCCAGGCCGGCGGCATCGGGCTGAACATGCAGGCCGCTTCCGTCGTCATTCTCTGCGAACCGCAGATCAAGCCGACGACGGAACACCAGGCCGTGGCCCGCGCCCACCGGATGGGCCAGATACGGACGGTCCAGGTGCACCGGCTGCTCGCGGCGGACAGCGTCGACCAGCGGATGCTGGACATCCTGGCCCGCAAGGAGCGCCTGTTCGACGCGTACGCCCGGCGCAGCGATGTCGCGGAGACGACCCCGGACGCCGTGGACGTGTCGGACGGGACGCTGGCACGCCGCATCGTCGAGGAGGAGCAGCAGCGCCTGCGGACCGGGACGGACGAGCGGGCGCTGCCGGTCGACTGAGGCGCGTCCGTTATCCGCTGTGCCCGGGTACGGTCCCGTTCCGGTCGGCGATGAGCAGCATTCCGCCCATGCCCCGGTCGGCATGGCTCTGCACGTGGCAGTGGTACATCCAGGCGCCCGCGCCCACGTGTTCGCCCGCGATGACCTGGAAGCCGAAGGAGTCCGCCGGTCCGACGATCTTCGTGTCCACGATCCGGCTGGGGTCGCCGGGTCCGGTGAGCAGGCCCGTACGGTTGTCCGCCCAGCGATGACCGTGCACATGAAACGTGTGGTAGAAGTCGCCGTGCGTGATCATGACGACTTCGAGGCGGTCCCCGAGCGTGGCCTCGAAGTCGGGGCTCCTGCCGGCCGGGGTGTTGTTGATCGACATGTCGTTGAAGACGATCGTGATCGTGCGGTCCGGCAGGATGTCGCCCCGGCGCCGGACGACCAGCGGCCCGTACAGACCCTTGCGGATGCCGCCGGTTCCGTGGTCCGAGCCGACGGCGTGGTCGTGGTAGTGCCAGTAGCCGGCGCTGCCGGGCTGCCAGGTGCCGTCGCGGCGCGGGCCCGGGGTGTGCGTGCGCCAGGTGTAGGTGCGGGTGCCGCCCGGCTCGACGGTGCTGTGGTTCATCCGGGTGCCGTCGCTCGCGATGTCGTAGTCGACGCCGTGCGCGTGCAGGCCGGCCGGCACGTCCAGGGTGTTCACGAACTCGATGTGCAGGGTGTCGCCCTCGTTGAGCTCGATGAGCGGTCCCGGGACGGTTGCCGCGCCCTTCTCCAGCCCGTAGCCCAGCCGGCCGTCCGGCAGCTTCTCCACGTACATCCGGATGTGGCGGACCACTCCCCCGGCGGGCGCCCGTCTCAGCGGGTACGGGGTGGCGACGGCCTCGGAAGGGGGGAGGGACAACGATGTCACACCGGCCGCGGCCGCGACCCCGCCGCCCATCAGAATCCGCCGGCTGAAGCTTCTGCGGTCCATCTCGAACTCCCCACTGCTGGACGGGTGCTGCCGAGGGCTCGGCGACGGGCCGTGACGAACCCGGGGATCATTGTTTACCCACAGTAAGGAGAAATCGTGTTTCCGTGCCGCCACAGCCGTGGCGAGTCGCGGAGCGGGTGCCGGGGATCAGCCGGCCGCGGCCTCCGTCGCCGCGTGCTGGGGCATGTGGTCGCGGCCTCCGGGGTGGCGATGGCGCCACACCCAGAAGACCGTGCACGACACCAGCGACCAGACCGCGAGCACCAGGAAGGGGAAGATCCGCTGATGCCCCTGGTAGTACACGGCGGTGTGCTGGGCGTTGACGGACGCGCCCGGGGGCAGCCAGCGGCCGATGTGTCCGAGCAGCGAGGGCAGCAGCGGCCAGGAGACGGCTCCGCCGGAGGACGGGTTGCCCAGGAGCACCATCACGCCCCAGGTCGGGAGCATCGCCCAGCGGCCGATGAGGGTGTTGAACATGGTGAAGACCATGCCGGAGGTGAACATCGTGAACGCCAGGATCAGCCAGGACTCCACGAAGGGCAGGTCGACAGCCCCGAGCAGCCAGTCCACCACGGAGGCGATGGCGAAGGCGCCGAGCAGCGAGTAGGCGAGCGTGAACGCGATCCGCTCCAGCGGGATCAGGTCCCGGGCGTGCACGCTGAGCTGGATGGCACCGACGAAGCCGACGATCACGGCGGCGAGCGAGATGTAGAAGAGGGCGAGTCCGCGCGGGTCGCCCTTCTGGAGGGGTTTGACGTCCTGCACGGCGACCGGGATTTCGAGTGTGTCCCCCACCTTCACCGCGGACTCGGCCAGCAGCTGGGCGACGGCCGCCCCGGACGCCGCGGCCACGTCGAGCCGCACCCCTTGCTCGCCGGACCGCACGATCGCGAAGACCTCCTGCTCCTCCAGAGCTTCGCGCGCGGCGGCCGGGGTCGGGAAGACACGGATGACCAGGGAGGCGTCCAGGGCCTTGTCCATCGCGGCGACGAACTCCTTGCCGCGTGCGGTGTCGGGCCGGCTCACCACGGCGGTGGGGATGTGGTGCGGGGTCGGGTTGGCCATGGCGTACGTGTAGGAGCCGGCGAAGAGTCCGGCGGCGGCAGCGAGGATGAGCAGCAGGACCGTCGCCGGGAAGTACGGGGACTGTTTGAACCCGGCCCACTTCTGGCCCCGGGTCAGCGGCCGGCCGTGCGCCCCGTGCGGGGCGTCGGGCCCGGCGGCGGGCGCCGGCTCGCTCATGCGTCCGCGTCCTTGTCGCGGCGGGCGCGACTGGGCTGGACCCGTTTCGGTTCGCCGGGCATCTTCGGGTACTCGGGCGGGTAGGGCAGGTCGCCGGGGCCGCCGTCGCTCGCGTGCCGGTCGGCGAGTTCGAGCAGCGGGTCGAGCCGGAAGGCCTCCTGGTCCATGTCGGCGTGGACGTCGCCGTGTTCCGCGTACCGCACGGGCATGGTGCGGATGTCGAAGTCGCGGGGTTCGGCGTCGTCCAGCTCCTCCCAGCGCAGCGGTGCGGAGACCGGGGCGTGCGGGAAGGGGCGCACCGAGTAGGCGGAGGCGATGGTCCGGTCGCGGGCCGTCTGGTTGTAGTCGACGAAGATCCGCTCGCCCCGCTCCTCCTTCCACCAGGCGGTGGTCACCCGGTCCGGCATCCGGCTCTCCAGCTCCCGCCCGACGGCGATGGCCGCGCGCCGGACCTCGGTGAACGTCCAGCGCGGCTCGATGGGCACGAAGACGTGGATGCCACGGCCCCCGGACGTCTTGGGCCAGCCGCGCAGCCCGTGCTCGTCCAGGACGCCGCGCAGTTCGCGGGCGGCCAGGACCGCGTCGGCGTAGCCGGTGCCGGGCTGCGGGTCGAGGTCGATGCGCAGTTCGTCGGGGTGGTCGGTGTCGCCGCCCCGGACGGGCCAGGGGTGGAAGGTGAGTGTGCCGAGGTTGGCCGCCCAGATGACGGCGGCCACCTCGGTGGGGCACATCTCCCGGGCGGAGCGCCCGCTGGGGAAGGCGATCTCGGTGGTCGGGATCCAGTCGGGGAGGTTCTTGGGGGCGCGCTTCTGGTAGAAGAACTCGCCCTCGACGCCGTCCACGAACCGCTGGAGGGTGGTCGGCCGGTCGCGCAGGGCGCGCAGGATGCCGGGGCCCACGGCGAGGAAGTACTCGGCAACGTCCCTCTTCGTGTAGCCCTTCTCCGGGAAGTAGATCTTGTCCGGGTGGGAGAGCCGGACCGCCCGTCCGACTGCTTCCAGCTCCACCGCTGTGCCCGCTGCTGCCATGTCGGCCACCGTAGGCCGGGCACACATATGCCGCATATCGGGAGACTCCGCTCGCCGTACGGTTCACAATCGGTCCATGGACCTGCCGGTGATGCCGCCCGTGAAGCCGATGCTCGCCAAGTCGGTGAAGAAGATCCCGCCGGGCATGCAGTACGAGGCCAAGTGGGACGGCTTCCGGGCGATCGTGCACCGGGACGGCGACGAGGTGGTGATCGGCAGCAGGACCGGCAAGCCGCTGACCCGATACTTCCCCGAGGTGGTGGCCGCGGCCCTGGACAGTCTCCCGGAGCGGTGTGTGGTGGACGGTGAGATCGTCGTCGCGTACGACGGCCGGCTGGACTTCGACCGGCTCAGCGAGCGCATCCATCCCGCCGACTCCCGGGTGCGGCTGCTGGCCGAGCGCACCCCGGCCGCCCTGGTCGCCTTCGACCTCCTCGCGCTGGGCGGCGACTCGCTTCTGGACACCCCGCAGGCGGACCGGCGCGCGGTGCTGGAGGCCGCGCTCGCCGAGGCGTCGGCGCCGGTGTACCTGGCGCCCGCGACCACCGACCCGGCCGTCGCCGGGGAATGGTTCGACCGGTACGAGGGGGCGGGGCTCGACGGTGTCGTCGCCAAGCCCCTCGACGCGCCGTACCGGCCGGACACCCGGGCCATGTACAAGATCAAGCACGAGCGGACCGCCGACTGCGTGGTGGCCGGGTACCGCTTCCACAAGAGCGGCCCGGTCGTCGGCTCCCTGCTGCTCGGCCTCTACGACGCGGCGGGCGCGCTCCAGCACGTCGGGGTGTGCGCGGCCTTCCCGATGAAGCGGCGCGCCGAGCTGGTCACCGAGCTGGAGCCCCTGCTGACCGGGGTCGACGACCACCCGTGGCGTGCCTGGGCGCGGGCCGAGGCGCACGAGGGCGCCCGGCTGCCCGGCGCCCCGAGCCGCTGGTCGGGGAAGAAGGACATGTCCTGGGTGCCGTTGCGGCCGGAGCGGGTCTGCGAGGTGGCCTACGACCACATGGAGGGCGACCGGTTCCGGCACACGGCCCAGTGGCGCAGGTGGCGGCCGGACCGTACGCCGGAGAGCTGCACGTACGCGCAGTTGGAGGAGGTCGTGCGCTACGACCTGGCCGAGGTGCTGTCGGGCGGCGGCTGAGCCCCGGGGGCCGGGGCCCGGCCGCCGCCCGTTCTCAGTCCGCCGTGGGCGGCAGCGTCGGCGTGGTGCACGGCTCGTCGGATGCGGCGGGGCCGGACGAGGGTGATGCGGAGCTCTCCCCGGTGTCGCTCGGCTCCGGTGCCGGGGTGGTCGTCGTGCAGCCCGGGTCCGGCTTCGTCGTGCTCGGCTCCGGGTCGGGCGAGGTGCCCGGGTCGGGGCTGGTGCCGGGGTCCGGGGTGGTGCCGGGGTCCGGGGTGGTGCCGGGGTCCGTGGGGTCGGGCGAGGGGCCGGTGGTGTCGCCCGGGTCCGGGGAGCCCGATTCGCCCGGCGTGGGTCCGGTGCCCGGGTCCGGGTCCTGGGAGCCCGGCGCGGTCGGGCGCGTGCTGGGGCTGGGCTGCGGGCCGACCTCGATGCCGCCGCCGTCCTCGGAGCCGGGCCCGCCCACGGGGTGCTTGGGCTCCTCCGGGCCGCCCGCGCCGGGGCTCCCGGGGACGACGCCCTTGCCGTCGGAGACCGGGTGGGTGCCCTTGCGGTAGAACTCCAGCCAGGAGAGCACCGTGCGCAGATAGGTGTCCGAGTGGTTGTAGCTGAGGATCGCCCGGTCCAGGTCGGCGGGGACCGACAGGTCGCGCGGTCCGGCACAGAGGTAGGCGCCCGCGGCCAGCGCCGCGTCGTACACGTTGTTGGGGTCCCGGCGTCCGTCGCCGTTGCCGTCCCGGCCCCAGTGGGCCCAGGTCGAGGGGATGAACTGCATCGGGCCGACCGCCCGGTCGTAGGTCTTGTCGCCGTCGTAGGCCCCGCCGTCGGTGTCCGCGATGTGGGCGAACCCGGCGCCGTCGAGGACCGGGCCGAGGATCGGGGAGAGCGTCGTGCCGTGGGCGTCGACCCGGCCGCCGGCCGCGTGCCCGGACTCGACCTTGCCGATCGCCGCCAGTAACTGCCAGGGCAGCCGGCAGCCGGGGTCGCTGCGCCCGAGGGCGCTCTCGGCCTTGCGGTAGGCGGCCAGCACGGTGGCCGGGATGCCCGCCTCGGCCCACGACTGCTTGGCGGCCGGGGTCTGCTTCTCCCCCGCCCGGGGCGGCTTCGGGCTCTTCAGCGGCGGGAGTTCGGTGTGGTAGGAGTCGTCGTTGGGCACCTCGGACCAGATGACGTCCTGCGCCTCCTGGCGCTGCTCCGGGGTGTCCTTGTGGGCGGCGAGCTGGGGTGCCTGGGACGCGGTGAGCGCGGCCATCGCGGCGACGGCCGCCGCGGTGCCGCCGAATCCGCGGCGCATGGTGCCGTTGAACCTCATGCGTGCTCTCCTGTGTGGGTCACCGGGTGAACGTGTCGATCGAGGAGATCCGCCAGCTGTCGCCCTTGCGGACGGCGTCCACGGCGAACATGGCCGCGGCGTAGGTGGTCTCCTCGGACTTGCCGGTACGGGTGTTGCTCTGGTCGGCGAAGATCAGCAGCCGGGCCCGGTCGCCGTCCAGCATCTCCACGCCGCTGTCGGTGACGGTCGTGGTGAGGACGAGCTTCTGCTTCGGCGCCTGGGCCCTGACCTCGGCGAGCATGTCCTGGTGCTGCTGGACCGCCTTGCCGGTGAGGTACTTCGCCACGGCGCCGTCCGCCTTGGCCGGTGAGGCGTAGTCGTACGAGAAGACCGCGCCGACGGCCTCGGTGATCTGGCCCTTCACCTCGCTGGTGCGGCTGATGTCGGTGAGCGCGGTGTTCTGCCGGCTGGGGTCGTCGCGCAGGCTCGCCGCCGAGGTGAACGCCCAGGCGGCGAAGGCGCCGAGCAGCACGGTCAGGGCGCACAGGACTGCGGGCAGCCGGACGCGGATGCGGGGCAGGCGCCGGGCGGCTGGCTTCTTCCGGTCCGGGTCGCTCGCCGACTCCTCGTCCGGGTCGTCTCCGAAATCGCCCGCGGCGGCTTCGGGGAGACCGTCGGACGCGTCATCGGAGGCGTCATCGGGGGCGGTGTCCTTCGCGGGGGTGCCGGAAGGCCCGCCGGGGCCCGCGGGGGTGCGAGCGGGGGCGGTCGCGGTGCGCTCCGCGGCGGCGACGGTGGCCAGGCGGCGCCGGCGGTTGACGAGGTGACGGGTCGTCGACATGTCCGGGGGTTCCTCTCGGTGCGGGGCGGGGGGTGTCAGCCGGCGGTGTTGCCGACGGGCGCCTGGCCGAGGGCGCTGAGCTTCCACCCCTCGGAGGTGCGGGTGAGCTGCCCGAGCATCCGGCTCTCCTTCACCGCGGGCTTGCCCTTCGGCGCCGTCACGGTCACCCGCAGGGCCACCATGACCCCGGCCTTCCCGGCCCGGTCGTCGAGCTCGGTGACCGCGCCGGACAGCACCTTGGCGGTGCTGACGGTCTTCGCCTCCTGGATCTGCTTCACGAACCCGTCCCGCCCGTCCACGAGCTGCTGGTGCAGGTCCCCGGTGGTGGAGTCCTCCCAGCTGTCCAGCCCCTCGGCGAGCCGGGCGTGGTCGAGCGTGTTCATGTTCTGCACGGCCTGCTCACCCGCGGCCAGCACCGCGTCGCGGGTCTCGGCGTACGCGGCCGAGCTGTCGTGCGCCGCCTGGTAGCGGGAGACCCCGCCCCAGCCCGCGGCGCCGGCCGCCGCGACCGTCAGCACGATCGCCGCCGCCACCAGCGGGTTCCTCGTCATCCCTGCCCGTGCCATCGCTGCCTCTCCCCTGCCGGCCGGTCCGGCTGTGCTGTGCTGTGCCGTACGTGTTCGCTGGTGCGGTGCTATCGGGGAGTGATCTCCACGATCGTCCAGTGCCCTTCGCGCAGTTGGGCCGTGACGGACAGCTGCGCCGCCGCCTTACTGGCGGCCTTGCCCTCGCGCTCGTAGACCTGGTCGAGGAAGACCAGGAGGTGGGCGCTGTCGGGCGTCAGCCGGGTCACCCCGGCGCGTACGACATGGGTGGTGAGCGTGAGCTTCTGGTCGGCCGACTGCTTCTCGACCTGGCCGAAGAGCGCCGCGTACTGCTGAAGTGCCTTGCCCGCCAGGAGTTTCCGCGCGGACGCCTTGGTGGCAGCGGTGCCGTCGGGGCTGTAGGAGAACACCTTGCCGAGGGCGTTGGTGACCTCCCCGGCGACCTGGTTGGTCGCCGCGCTGTCGGTCAGCGCCAGGTTGGAGGTGGCCGGGGTGTCGCGCAGCTGACGGCCCGCCACGTACAGCGCGGCGCCGGCCGCGACCAGCACGACGGCCAGTACCCCGGCCACCACGCGCGGCCACCGCCGGCCCGGCCGGGCCCCATCGTCGGCGCCGGCCGCTCCGTCGTCGGCCACGCCGGCCGGTTCCTCGGGGTCCGCGGCCTCCTCGATGTCCGGGCCGCCGGTCACCACGTCGGTCGTACCGCCGCTGTTCATGCGCCGCTCCCTATGCCGAGCGCCGTGAGCGCCTTGATCTTCCAGCCGTCACCGGTCCGGGCGAGCGTGGCCTCGAAGCGTTTGCGTTCGGTGCCGGCCTTTCCGGTGCCCGGGGTGACCTCGACGTCCACGGTCGCGATCATCAGCGCGGTGCCGGTCCGCTCGTCCAGCTCGGTGAGCGCGGCGTCGGTGACCTTGCCGCGCGCGGTGGCGCCGGCCTTCTCCAGGTCGGCCGCGTCCTTCTTCCGGGTCCGCTCCAGCTGGTCGTGGAGCGGACCGGTGGAGGAATCCAGCCAGGCGGCGAGACCGGCCGCCACGCTCGCCGCGTCCTTGCCGTCCAGGGTGTTGAGCCGGGCCAGGTCCTGCCGGCCGTCCGCGAGCGCGGCGTCCCGGCTCTTGGCGTACGCCAGGTCGTCGTCGCCGCGCGCCCGCGCGTACGACCAGCCGCCCAGGCCGCAGACGAGCGCCGCGACCAGCAGCACGGCCCAGCCGCCGACGGTGCGGGTACGGGGGTTCACCGGCCGCCCTCCTGTCCGAGGCCCAGCAGACCGGCCATGCCCCGCACGGGGTTCGCCCCGGTGGTGGCGCCGAGCGCGCCGGGCAGCCGCTCCTGCGGGGTGTCACCGAGGTTCAGCGCGCCGGCCCTGGCCGGTTCGGGCACGGCACCGCCCTTGGGGGCGTTGGCACTGCCCCGGACGTCGATGCCGGTGCCGGGCGAGGCGGCGCAGCGGGCCTTGGTGTTGAGCGCGGGGGCGGTCGAGAGGTCGAGCCCGTTGCGGTAGGTCGTGCCCCCGTAGCCGGCGGTGCAGGGCAGCGGCTCGAAGAAGGTGATCGACATGCCGAACCTGGCGCCGTCCTCGTCCACCGCGCTGGCTCCGGCGGCCGCCACGGCGGGGAGTTTCACGAGGAGTTCCTCCAGTCCGCGCTGCCGGGTGACGGCGACCTCGGACGTGGTGAGGAGGTTGGCGACGACGACTCCGAAGCTGGGTTCGATGTCCCGCAGCAGCCCGCTGATCTGCCCGGTCGCGTCGGGGGCGGCGGCGATGAGCTTGCGCAGGTCGGTGTCGGAGCCCTTGAGCTGGGCGGCCAGTTCCTTGGCTCCGGAGGCGAACCCCTTGAGCGCCTCGCCCTGTTCGACCTGGGTGCGCAGCACGGTCTTGCCGTCCTCCATCAGCCGGGTGTTGACGGGCAGCGCCTCGTCGGCCGCGTCCACGAAGTCGCTGCTGGTGTCCAGCAGGACCTGGAGGTCGTCGCCGCGTCCGGAGAACGCGGTGCCGAATTCGTCCACGACCGTACGCAGCGACTCCAGGTCGACCGAGGAGGCGAGGTCGTTGACGCTGGTGAGGACGTTCGTCACGGGCGCCGGGACGGTGGTCTCGGCCTGGTCGATGACCGAGCCGTTCGCGAGGTAGGGGCCCTCGGTGCGGGAGGGCCGCAGGTCGACGTACTGCTCGCCGACCGCGGAGAGGTTGGCCACGACCGCCTTCAGGTCGTCGGGGATGCGGGGTGCGGACTTCTTGATCCGCAGTTCGGCCTCCACACCGTCGTCGGTGAGTTCGATGGGGCCGACCCGGCCCACCGACACCCCTCGGTAGGTGACGTTGGAGTGGGTGAAAAGGCCGCCTGTGCGCGGGAGTTGCATCTTGACGGTGTAGTAGTCGCGCATGCCGACGTAGTGGCCGAGGTCGGCGTAGCGCACACCGAGGTAGCCGAGCACCAGCACCGCGATGATCAGGAACGCGATGTTCTTCAGCCGGATGGCGAGGGTGATCATCGGTTGCTCCCCTTCTCTGCCGGAGAACCGCTCGTCGTGGGCGCCGAGGTCGCGGGGAGCGGCAGGGGGAGTCCGGCGCCGGAGACCGCGGGGGCCTTGGGCGGCGTCTGCGTCGCCGCGTCCGGGTCGTAGGCGGGAATGATCCGGGTGCCGGGCTCGGCCGTCATGTCCAGGTACACGTTGAGGTAGTCGCCCTTCACGCCGCGCAGCACCTCGTCCGTGAACGGGTAGGTCAGGAGCACCTGGAGGGAGTCGGGCAGGTCGTTGCCGGAGTCGGCCAGGGCCCTCAGGGTCGGGGCGATGGCCTTCAGGTCGGCGATGGTGTCCGCCTTGCTCCTGTCGATGGTGTCGACGGCGACGTCCGAGAGGGTGTCCAGGGAGCGGAGCATCGTCAGGAGCGACCCGCGCTGTTTCTCCAGGACCTTCATGCCGGGGCTGAGTTTGGTGAGGACCGTGCCCACCTGCTGCTTGCGGGTGGCGAGGGTGGTGGAGAGCCGGTTGACCCCGTCGAGCGCCGCCGTGATGTCGCCCCGGTGGTCGTCGAGGTTGGTGACGAGGGTGTCGACGCGGTGCAGCATGGACTTGACCTGGGGTTCCTGGCCGGCCAGCGCCTTGTTGAGCTCGGTGGTGATGGTCTTGAGCTGCTGGACGCCGCCGCCGTTGAGAAGCATGGACAGGGCGCCGAAGACCTCTTCGACCTCGGGGTTGCGGTTGGTACGGGTGAGCGGGATGCGGTCGCCGTCGGCGAGGGTGCCCCGGGCGGTGCCCTTGGCGGGCGGCCGGAGCTGGACGTACTTCTCGCCGAGCAGGCTGGACTGCTCCAGGTGGGCGTAGGCGTTGGCGGGCAGGTCGATCTTCCCGTTGACCTTCATGGTGACGCGGGCCTGCCAGCCGTCCGGGGCAAGCGAGATCTTGGTGACGCGGCCGACGGCGACGTCGTTGACCTTGACCGAGGACTGCGGGGCGAGGCTGAGCACGTCCCCGAAGTCCGCGGTGATCTCGTACGGGTGGTCGCCGAGGTCCGCTCCGCCGGGCAGCGGCACGTCTTCGATGCCGGAGAAGTGCGGGGCCCCGCATCCGGTGACGAAGAGGGTGCAGCACAGGCCGAACGCGACGAGTGCCGCCCCGCCCGTGGTCCCGAGGGCCGCGGGTCTGCGCGGTCTGCGGCTCATTGCTTCGCCCCCTTCTTGTCCTTGCTGTCCTTCGGGGTGCCGTAGACCGTGCCCACCGCCGGGAGCGGCAGGGCGGGCAGGGCCCGCTGCCGGTCGGCGTCCACCGGGGACAGGCCCTTCAGGGCGAGGGTGGACTCGGTCAGCGGGCCGCCCATGCTGAGTTCGTTGAGGTTGGTCCGGCCGTTGAGCGTGCGGTGCTCGGGGTCGTACGCGTTGAGGACGTTGCCCGCCGACAGGGGCAGGACGTCCATCGACTCGGCGAGCGAGGCACGCTGGTCGACGAGGGTCTGGGTGATCGGCACGAGGGCGTCCACGTTCTCCTTGAGGGCGCCCCGGTTGTCCTTGATGAACGTCTTGACCTGCCCGAGGGCGGTGCCGAGTTCCTTGAGGGCGGCGCCGAGGTTCTTCTTGTCGTCGGCGAGGAAGCCGGTCACGGAGTTCAGCTGGTCCTCGGCCGCCCGGACGTTGCCGTCGTTCTCCTTCAGCATGGTGGTGAAGGTCTGGAGGTAGGACAGCGTGTCGAAGAGGTTGCCGCTGGACTTGTCGAGCGTCTTCGTCGCCTTGCCGAACTGCTCGATGGAGTCGCCGATGTCCTTGCCGTTGCCCTTGAGGTTCTTCGCCCCGGTGTCCAGGAGCCCGGCGAAGGCTCCTTCGGCGTTCGCCCCGTCCGGGCCGAGCGCGGTGGACAGTTCGGTGATGGACGCGTAGAGCTGGTCCACCTCGACCGGGGTCGCGTTGTTCGCCGCGGGCAGTTCGGCGCCGTCCGCCAGGACCGCTCCCCCGGTGTAGGCGGGGGCGAGCTGGACGTACCGGTCGGCGACGAGGCTGGGGGCGACGACGACGGCGTGCGCGTCCTTCGGCACCTGGATGCCCTTGTCGACGCGCAGCACGACCTTCACGTCCTTGCCGCGCGGCTGGACCGATTCGACCCTGCCGACGCGTACGCCGAGGATGCGCAGGTCGGACCCGGCGTAGACGCCGGTGGCCCGGTCGAAGTAGGCGGTGACGGTGGTCGTTCCCTCCTCCTCCATGGCCATCACGCCGGAGGTGGCGGCGACGGCCACGACGACGAGGCCGGCGCCGATGCCGATGACGCGGGTGAGTCTCATCTCACTGCCCGCCTTCCTGCTTGGGAGGCATGCATCCGGTCGCCGGCGGGGTGTTCGCGGGCAGGTAGTTCTTCGGGACGACACCGCAGACGTAGTTGTCGAACCAGCGGCCGTTGCCGAGGGTGTTGCCGACGAGCCGGTTGTAGGAGCCGGCGAGCGAGAGCACCTGGTCGAGCTGTTTGCGGTTCTTCTGGAGCACCGCCGTGACCCGGCCGAGCGCCTTCAGGGTGGGCTTCAGCTGCTTGTTGTTGTCGGCGACGAGACCGGTGAGCTGGGTGCCCAGGTCGCGGGTGCCGGTGAGCAGCAGGTGGATGGAGTCGCGGCGGGCCTGGATCTCGCCGAGGAGCAGGTTGCCGTCCTCCAGGAGGGTTTCGAAGCCGCTCTTCTTGTTGGCGAGGGTCTTGGTGAGCTGCTTGCTGCCCTTGAGCAGGGTCGCCAGCTCGGCGTCGCGTTCGGAGACGGTCTTCGACAGGGCGGACAGTCCCTCGGCGGCGCTCTTCACGTCGGGCGGGGAGTCCTTGAAGGTGGCGGAGATCGTCTCGAAGCTCTTGGCCAGCTGTTCGGTGTCGATCTCCCCGATGGTCTCGCCCAGTCCGTTGAACGCCTGGGTGACGTCGTACGGGGAGGTGGTGCGCGAGGCGGTGATGCGCTCGTCCGGGTCCTGCGCCGAGTCGCCGAGCGGGTCGACGGCGAGGTACTTGTCGCCGAGGAGGGTCTTGATGGCGATCCCGACGGTGCTGGAGTCGCCGATCCAGGCGTCCTTGACCTTGAAGGTGACCTTGACCTTGGCCCCGTCGAGGGAGACCCCGGTGACCTTGCCGACCTTCACTCCGGCGATGCGTACCTCGTCGCCCTCGCTGAGCCCGGCGGACTCGGTGAAGTCGGCGCTGTAGGTGGTGCCGCCGCCGATGAAGGGGAGCGAGTCGGCGCGGTAGGCCCCGAACCCGATGAGGGCCAGCAGGAGCAGTCCCACGATGCCGACGGCGACGGGGTTGCGGTGGCGTATCGGTTTGATCCTCATGACAGGCACCTCGGCTGGGTGATCTCGATGCCGGTCGGCGGGGTGCTGCCGTCGCTGGTCGTGATCCCGCTGACCTTGGCCTCGCAGAGGTAGAGGTTGAGCCAGGAGCCGTACGAGGTGAGGCGGCCGATGGCCTCCATCTTGGCCGGGGTCTTCTCCAGGAAGTTGACGATCTTCGGGGAGTTGTCGGCCAGGTTCCCGGAGAGCCGGCCGAGTTCCTTGATGTCGGCCTTGAGGGGCGCCCGGCCGTCCTCGAAGAGGTCCGCGGTGACCGTGGTGAGCGCGCCCATCGCGGTGACGGCCTCACCGAGCGGCTTGCGGTCGCCCGCGAAGCCGGTGACGAGTTCCTGAAGGGTGTCGACGAGGTCGTTGAAGCCGGCCTCCCGGTCGTTGACGGTCTTCAGGACCGTGTTGAGGTTCTTGATCACCTCGCCGATCACCTTGTCCTTGGCGGCGACTGTGCCGGTCAGCGAGCCGACGTGCTGGAGGATGCTGTCGACGGTGCCGCCCTCGCCCTGGAGCACCTGGACGATGGAGCCCGCCAGCTGGTTGACGTCGGGCGGGGAGAGCCCTTCGAAGAGCGGCTGGAAGCCGTTGAAGAGCTGGGTCAGGTCGAGCGCCGGGGTGGTGCGCGAGAGCGGGATGGTGGAGCCCGGCGTGAAGCTCTCGCCGACGGGGCCCGCGCCCTGGTCCAGGTCGATGTAGCGCTGGCCGACCATGTTGAGGTACTTGATCGACGCGGTCACCGAGGCGGGCAGCTTGCGGCCCTTGCGGACGCTGAAGCCGACCTCGGCGACCCGCCGGTCGGCGACCTCGACGGACTCGACCTGGCCGACCTTGACGCCGGCGATCCGGACGCTGTCCCCGACGATGAGGCCGGTCGCGTCGGTGAACCGGGCGCGGTACGAACGGGTGTCGCCCACCCCGGTGTTGGCGATGGACAGGGCCAGGACCGTGGTGGCCAGACTGGTCACCACGATGAAGACGATCGATTTCGCGAGCGGTCCCGCGATGGAGCGGCGCTTCACTTGAGCTTCACCTCCACACCGCGGAAGGCCGGGCCGATGAGCACGCTGCTCCACTCGGGCAGGGCCTGCGGCCGGACATTCAGTGAGGGAGCGACCAGTTCGTTGACGAGCCGGCTCTCCTGCGGGGAGTTGGGCATGCCGAGCGAGGCGTCCGCGGCCGGGACCTCCACCGGGGTGGCGGTGTCCGCGTCCTTCGCGGTCCCGGTGTCCGGGGCGGTCCTGACGTCGGCGGTCGGCACGGTCTGGCCGACGTAGGGGATGGAGTAGCAGTGCGGTCCGCCGGTGGCGTTGTAGACCGGGGTGTCCTTGCCCGCCACGTACTTCCCCTTGGACGGCACGGTCTTGAGGGTGACGTGCAGTCCCGGCCGGTCGGTGCCCTTGCCGAGCGCCTTGTCCATGGCCGGGATGAAACCGGCGACGGTGCGCAGCGTGCAGGGGAACTCCGAGGAGTACTTGGCGAGGGTCTCCAGGGTCGGCCTGCCGGTGGCGGCGAGCCGGATGAGGTTGTCCTTGTTCCGCTGGAAGAAGGCGGTGAGGTCGCGGGCCGACGCGGTGGTGGAGCCGTACAGGTCGGCGAGGTCGGCCTGCTCCTCGGCGAGGGTGCCGCTGGTGGTGGTGAAGTCGGTGAGGGCGTCCAGGACGTCGGGGGCGGAGTCCGCGTAGAGCCGGCTGACCTTGACGAGTTCCTTGATGTCCTCGTTGAGCGTGGGGAGTTGGGGGTTGAACTTCTGGAGGTGGGCGTCGAGCTCGACAAGGGTGTCGCCGAGCTGTTCGCCGCGGCCCTGGAGCGCCTGGGAGACCGCGTTGAGGGTGGCGGAGAGCTTCTCCGGCTTCACCGCGGTCAGCAGGGGCAGGACGTTGTCGAGGACCTCTTCCAGCTCGATGGCGTTGCTGGAGCGGTCCTGCGGGATGACGTCGCCGGCGCTGAGGGTCTTCGCCGAGGGCACGGGGGGCGGTACGAGGGCGACGAACCGTTCGCCGAAGAGGGTGGTGGGCAGCATCTGGGCGGTGACGTCGGCCGGGATGCGGTCCAGCTTGTCCGGCTTGATCGCGAGGGTGAGCCGGGCGCCGTCGCCGTCGGCCGCGATGTCGCGGACCTGGCCGACGACGACCCCGCGCAGCTTCACGTCGGCGTTGTCGTGCATCTCGTTGCCCACGCTCGACGTGCGTACGGTGACGGTCGCGTCGTGGGTGAAGTCCTTCTCGTACACCGCGACCGACACCCAGATGAGGACGGCGGGCACGAGGAAGAAGGCGATGCCGGCGGTTCTGCGGCCGGTGGTCCTGGTGACACGGGAATTCATCAGCCGGCCACCTTCACGGTCGTCGTGGCGCCCCAGATGGCGAGCGAGAGGAAGAAGTCGGTGACGCTGATCAGCACGATCGCGTTGCGCACCGAGCGGCCGACGGCCACACCGACCCCGGCGGGGCCGCCGGTGGCGTGGAAGCCGTAGTAGCAGTGCGCGAGGATCACCATCACGCTGAAGATCAGCACTTTGAGCACCGACAGGAGCACGTCGGCCGGGGACAGGAAGAGATTGAAGTAGTGGTCGTAGGTGCCCGCCGACTGGCCGTTGAACAGGACGGTGACGTAGCGGGAGGCGACGTACGAGGAGAGCAGCCCGATCGCGTAGAGCGGGATGATCGCCGCCACCCCGGCGATGATGCGGGTGGTGACGAGGTAGGGCATGGAGCGCACGCCCATCGACTCCAGTCCGTCGACCTCCTCGTTGATCCGCATCGCACCGAGCTGTGCGGTGAAGCCGGCGCCGACGGTCGCGGAGAGGGCGAGACCGGCGACGAGCGGGGCGATCTCGCGGGTGTTGAAGTACGCGGAGATGAAGCCGGTGAAGGCCGCGGTGCCGATCTGGTTGAGGGCCGCGTATCCCTGGAGTCCGACGACCGTGCCGGTGGCCAGGGTCATCGCGATCATGACGCCGATGGTGCCGCCGACCACTCCGAGGCCGCCGCTGCCGAAGGCGACCTCGGCGAGCAGGCGCTGCACCTCCTTGAGGTAGCGGCGCAGGGTGCGGGGTATCCAGAGCAGGGCCCGTACGTAGAAGGTGAGCTGGTCGCCGGATCTGTCCAGCCAGCCGAGCATCGACATGGGTCAGCTCCCCTTCGCGGGGACGATCTGGAGGTAGATCGCCGTGAGGACCATGTTCACGAAGAACAGCAGCATGAAGGTGATGACGACGGACTGGTTGACCGCGTCGCCCACCCCCTTCGGGCCGCCGCGCGGGTTGAGGCCGCGGTAGGCGGCGACGATGCCGGCGATGAAGCCGAAGATCAGCGCCTTGATCTCGCTGACGTAGAGGTCGGGCAGCTGGGCGAGGGCGGAGAAGCTGGAGAGGTAGGCGCCCGGGGTGCCGTGCTGGAGGATCACGTTGAAGAAGTAGCCGCCCAGGGTGCCGACGACCGAGACGAGGCCGTTGAGCAGGACGGCGACGAGCATGGTGGCCAGGACGCGCGGGACGACGAGGCGCTGTACGGGCGAGACGCCCATGACCTCCATCGCGTCGAGCTCCTCGCGGATCTTGCGGGAGCCGAGGTCGGCGCAGATCGCGGAGCCCGCGGCCCCGGAGACCAGGAGGGCCACGATGATGGGGCTGGCCTGCTGGATGACGGCCAGGACGCTGGCGCCGCCGGTGAAGGACTGTGCGCCGAGCTGCTGGGTGAGCGAGCCGACCTGGAGGGCGATGACCGCGCCGAAGGGGATGGAGACGAGGGCGGCGGGCAGGATCGTGACGCTGGCGACGAACCAGAACTGCTCGATGAACTCCCGTACCTGGAAGGGCCGTCGGAAGGTCTCCCGGGCCACGGTCCCGGCCAGGGCGAACAGCCGGCCGGTCTCGCGCAGCGGGGCGGTGAGCCTGCTGGGGCGCGGGGCCCCGGGCGCCTTCTCCGGCTCCGGGACCCGGTCCACCGGCTCCTCGGGGGGCCGTACGGGCAGCGGGGCGGTCACAGGCGTCCACCGCCCGCGGCCGGGCTGTAGCTGTTGAGGATGGCGGTACGGGCCGCCTCCGGCAGCTGCCCCATCATCGACATGACCCGCTCCCGGCGGCGCAGGGCGCCCTGACGGACCGGCAGGCCGGGCGAGGGCTCCAGCTGCGGGACGACGGTGCGTGGGGCGTTGGCCGAGCTGATGCCCTGGCCGTAGCCCTTCAGCTCCTCGGCGGCGAGGGTCGCGGCGTCCTTCTCCTCGGACATGCCGATGGGCCCTTCGCAGCGGCCGGCGAGGAACTGGTTGACGACGGGCAGGTCGCTGGTCAGCAGCACCTCGCGCGGCCCGAAGGTGACGAGGTTGCGGCAGAACAGCATGCCCATGTTGTCCGGCACGGTGGAGGCGATGTCGAGGTTGTGGGTGACGATGAGCATCGTCGCGTCGATCTGGGCGTTCAGATCGACGAGGAGCTGGGAGATGTACGCGGTGCGGACCGGGTCGAGTCCGGAGTCGGGTTCGTCGCAGAGGATGATCTGCGGGTCCAGGACGAGGGCCCGTGCGAGGCCGGCCCGCTTGCGCATACCGCCGGATATCTCGCCGGGCAGCTTGTTCTCGGCGCCGAGGAGCCCCACCACGTCGATCCGCTCCATCACGATGCGGCGGATCTCGGATTCCTTCTTGCGGGTGTGCTCCCGGAGCGGGAAGGCGATGTTGTCGAAAAGCGACATCGACCCGAAAAGGGCCCCGTCCTGAAACATGAGACCGAAGAGCTTGCGGGTCTCCATGATGTCGCGCTCGGAACCGTTCACCATGTCGACGCCATTGACGAGAACGCGGCCGCGTTCAGGTTTGAGCAGGCCGATGATGGATTTCAGGAACACCGTTTTTCCCGTACCGGACGGGCCGAGCATGACACTGACCTCGCCTGCGGGAAGCGTGAGCGACACATCCTGCCAGATGTTCTGCTTGCCGAAAGACTTGGTGAGTCCCTCGACCACTACTTCGATTCCCATCCCACCTCCTGCATGCGCTCACGAAGTGACAGAAGTGCACCAAGGGGCGCACGTTAAGTTCACCTGCACCGCCAGGACAAGCCCTTGAACAGCCCATTCGCAAAGATCCGGCCCGTTTGTCATCGGATGACAAATCGCGGTCCCGATCTTGTGAACAACTGCGCACTCTCATCCGTCGTTGCAGGCCGGGACCCCGCAGCCCAGAGGGGTCTGCGCCGCGGGGTTCCGGAGGAGGAGCTCCGCCGGTGTGAAGATTCCTGGGGCCGATGCCCTCCTGGACCGGAGACCCGGGCACTGGGGATGCGCCCGGGTCGCCTCCCGACGGGTGAGCAATCCCCGGACGCGCCGGAGGAGTTGCTGACGGAGGCGACGCTACGGGTGAGTAACCTGCCCCGCAATACCAGGTCATCAAGTTTTCGCGCGAGAGCGCGAAGCCGTCCGCTCTTTCGCAACAGCTGAGCAGGAAGGCCGGAAAAACTGTCCGCGAGTGATAAGTTCCGCCTCCGGCCGACGCATGCCGCGCCGGCGCACGGAGCACCGAGAAGCGCTCGGGACCGGCTCGAATACACAAGTGGGAGGCCGAGTTCCGTATACAGTGCCGGCCGCCGGCCGTACACAGCTGGCGAGGACGTACGCACGATGTGACAAGAAGGCCGGATCCCGTACTCACCCGTGGCAGAGATGACCGTCCGGCTCACAGATTCTCATACGGCGGGATTGTGCCCCGGTGTTTCCCGCCAGTAACCTCACGGCTCGGTGAATGGGATTTCGCCTCGGCACGGCCCGCCGCGAACCCAGCGCCCGCATTCCTTCATTCCGCGATCAATTCCGCTGCGCACCGAGCATCTCCGGGTTCACCCGGCCGCCTCGACGGCGGCCGACTCCCATCGGAAAAAGGGGAAGACATGAGAACTGGCTCGAACCGGGTACGTGTGGGGCTGCTGGCCTCCTTCACCGCGTTGGCCGCCGTCGCGTCGATGGGTTCGGCCACGGCCGCCACGACACTGAACGGCAGCTGGGCGCCGTTCAGCCGCTGTCCGGTGGACGCCCCCGCCATGCTGGCCGCGGACGGAGCGTCGGACACCGCCATCTGCGTCTCGTCCCACTCGGCCAGCGGCTCCATCAAGCTGGGCAACACCGAGGTGCCGGTCGGCGCGAGCGACCTCCAGGTCGGCGTGGTCACCCACCCGGGCGGCCTGTCGACCGTGGTCTCACCGGCGGAGGGCGCGCTCGTCGCGGACTCCGCGAAGGTACCCGGCGGGCTGCTCGGCCTGATGTGCCCGAGCGACGTCCCCGTGATCACCGGCATCTGCAACACGCTCAGCGACGTCAGCCTGAACCGGGTGACGGCGACCATCGAATCGGTCAACTCCCCCACCGACTTCCAGCTCGTGGCGGGGACGACCACCGGCAAGCCGATCCTCACCCTGCCGGTCCGGATCCACCTGGAGAACCCGCTCCTCGGCGACAAGTGCTACATCGGCTCCTCCTCGGACCCGATCCTGCTCAAGCCGCAGAACCTGACCCAGCCGGCCATCAGCAGCGAGAAGTTCGCCGGCGACGGAACCCTGGACGCGGCCGGCCCGATGAACCGGCTCAACCTCCTGGGCGCCACCCAGACCGACACGACGTACTCGGTGCCCGGCACCAACGGCTGCGGCCTGCTCGGCGCGCTGAACTGGGCGGTCAACCTGAAGACGGGGCTGCCGTCGGCCTCGGGCAACAACAACGTCACGCTGGACGACGCCCAGACCTACGTGGCGACGATGAACAAGCCGCGTGACGCCGCGCCCGACGCGGGCAAGCTGCTGTCGCAGTACTGGCACTCGGCGGCGCGGTAACCGCTCTCGCGCCCGAAGCCCCGAAGGGGCCACTCTCCTCGCGGAGGTGGCCCCTTCGGTGTGTGCCGGGCCGGACTCACGGAATGCGGTCAGGACTTCGAGCCGGGCAGTTCGGGCAGCGGGGGCGGGCAGTACGAGCGGGTGGGATTGCTCGGTATGCAGGTCGGAGCCTGATTCATGAAGACCCTGTTCCCGGGGCCCGAGAGGGAAGCGGTGAAGAGCGGGTTCAGGTCCTCTCCCCCCGTGCCGCATCCGGTGAAGGGCGGGATGTCGACCTCACCCTCCAGTACGCCGCCCAGGCCCACGTTCGCGTATGCCGCGCCACCGTTCAGGACCACCTTGAACGGCTTCGACGTCTTGCAGCCGCTGCCCACGTCCAACGGGGTGCCGTTCACCTTGACGTCGTGGAGGCGCAGGGACTGCTGGAAGTACGCGGTGGAGAACGACACCCGGTTGGGGGCGACGCCGTAGCTGCCTGTCGAGATGGTGATGGGACCGTTCTCGAAGGAGACCTTCGCGGTCACCGGCTGGAATCCGAAGGTCAGGAAGGTGGATTCGGCATCCGGAAGGTCGAGGTTCGCGAGCGAGTCGATGCGGGTGTACGGCCCGCCCTGCGCATTCGTCGCCCGGGACGCCACACGCTTGGAGGCGAGGACGCTGATGAGTGCCGGGTTGTCGGGATCATTGATGATCATGGCCCCGTTCAGCTTGAGTACGTTGGCCAGCCCGAGCGCGTACGCGCAGCTGAAGGTCCCTCCCGTGGGGAGATCCGTGACAGTGACGGGATCGCCCGGCGGTGGCTGCGGAGCCTCACTCGCGTCCATCTCCCCCTCCGGCGGGTCGACGGGGCACAACTCGGGGTCCTCGTCCCCGGCGTCCGCCGGCTCCACCGCGATGCCCTGCCGCTCCGTCCTGCCGGAACCACCCGCCGGACCGGTGGACGTCTCGGGGGTCGCGGACGGTTCGGTGCCGGACCAGTCGGTCACATGCGTGGTCGCGAGATGCCCGCTCTCCCCCTCCTCCAGCCGGCACGTCAGCGTGGCGAGGGCCGGTTCGGTCCCCTCGGCCGCCGCGGTGGCGGACAACAGCTCGACCGAGAACTCCTCCACGGAGAAGTCGACATCGCCCGAGGACCCGAAGGTCACATAGGGGACCTCACCGGAGTGGACGAGCGCCACGTCGCCGTCGGCGGGAAGCGGAGTGCTCGCGGCGGTGAGTTCCCAGGGGGCCTCGGCCGACTCGCCGTTCTGAGCGACCTTGACCTTCAGCGATGCCCGGCTCACGACGGCCTCGGTGCCCTCCGGCAGCAACTCGGCGAGGTCGGCCCGCGAGAGCGTGAGGGTGAGCGCGACGGGCCCCGGCTGCACGGGCCGGTCGACCTCACCGGTCGCCGGGACGTCCACCGCGACCTCCACCGCGGCCGCCGCGCTGCCGTCGTCCTCGGTTCCGCAGGCGGCCGCGAGGCCGACGGGCCCGGGGCTCTCGTCGGCGACCGAGCCTCCCCCGGACAACAGCCCGGCGAGCAGGGCGAGTCCGGCGACGGAGGCGACCCGCACGGATCGCCCCGCACGGGTCACAGGTATCTGGGTGTGCATAGGGGGCCTGTCCTCCAGGGGTGCGATCGGTGGTTCGTACTGCGGTCGCGCCCGGCCGATGGCCGGCCGCGGACCGATGGCCTACCCGATGACGTGGTAGGTGGCGCTGAAGTGGACCACGTCGTTGTCGTTGACGAGACCGAGGCAGTCGGCGTCGGACGCGATCAGGTCGTCGTCGACGACGAGGTCGTCGGTGCTGTTGTCGAAGTATCCGTGGAGCGGGCCGTCGAAGTCGGCGCTACAGCCGAAGCCTTCCATGTGGACCGAGAAACCCTGGACGACGATGTCGTCCCAGTTCGGGTTCGAGGTGTTCGGTCCGATGCCGACCACCTGCCAGGGTGTCGCCGTGATCGTCAGGTCCACGGTCATGCCGGCGATCTGGCAGTCGGTGAAGGAGACGAGGTCGACATCGGCGGCCACGGGGCCGCTGGCGTAGAGCCAGCCCTGCGCGTCGGAGGAGTCGCACGTCATCGGCGCGAGCGCCTCCAGCGTCAGGGAGTCGGCATGGGCGGCGAAGGGCCCAGGCGGCGTCAGCGTCTCCACCCCGGCTGTCCCGGCCGAGGCGGACGACACCGCCGTGCCGAGGGCGGCGACCAGGGCGGCGGCCACGACGACGGATCTTCGCGTACGAGATTTCACGGACTCACATCCTCAGGGTCATTGCGCCGCGCCCGCGACGCCCACAACGAGAAGGCCGGGCCGGCCGCGGGGCATCCCCCGCGGCCGGCCCGTACCTGGGTACTCCCGGAGCCCTACGGCGTGGTGATCACCGGGGACGCGCCCGCCGACGTCACGTTCACGTGGTACGCGGCGTTGAAGGACGCCACGTCGTCGTCGTTGACGAGACCGAGGCAGTCGGCGTTGGACGCGACCAGCTCGGTGCCCGACCCGTCGATGACCAGGTCGCCGGCGACGTTGTCGTAGTAGCCGTACACCTTGCCGGTGAAGTCGGCGGAGCAGCCGAAGCCCTCGATGTGGGCGGAGATGCCGGTGACGTTGCCGTCGACCCGGTCGGCGTTCGAGGAGTTCACCCCGGTGACGTTGATCGTCCACGGCGTGGCGGTCATCGTGACGTCGAAGTCGAGACCGCCGACCGTGCAGTTGGTGAAGCTGATGTCGCCGATGGTGGCCATGTTGGCACCGGTGGCGCTGGTCGCGTTGATGGTGCCCGTGGTGACGTCGGAGGAGTCACACGCGAGACTGGCGAACGGGACGTCCAGCGTGGGGTTGTCCGCGTGAGCGGTGTACGCGCCGTTCGGGGTCGCCGACCACGTGGCGGTGGTGCCGGCGGAGGCCGTGGTCATCGCCATCCCGAGGGCGGCGCTGGCGGCGGTGACGACGATGGCGGCTCTACGTGCAAGGGTGTTCACGGATCCGGTTCCCTTCGAGGGTGTGTGACCGACACCGGGGGCCGCTTCCGGCCGGGTCAGCGGTACTCCCGGAGCGGGGGGTCACAGGACAGGAATGCGGCAGTCCGGCCTGACCGACTGCTCGACCTCTTGCGTTCGGCGATGACGCTACGGGTGAGTAATGTTGCTCCGCAACACGTCGGAACAAAGAATCTCCGTAATCCACCTTCTCTGTGGAGAATTTGCTGCGGCGCGAGTACGCCGCCCCGGTTTTTTATCGAGAAGTGAGCAATTACGCCGCCCCGCGGCTTCCCGAACTTGCTCACCGATTGAGGGCGGAGCCCCCGCACCGGGCAACGTCGCACGTCACAGCCCTGCGACACCGACCGACACGATACGGCCACGCATGCGGACCCACCCCGGCCGGCCCGGCCACGGCTTGTCTCCGCCTCCCACGCCGAATCCACCGCTCCGAATTCCTCGCGATTGGAGAACACGTCTCGTTTCGCTCGCGCGTTGACGGAACGGGGGCGAAAGCCGTATCAAAGAAACGAGGTAAACACACCCACCACCGCGTCCCGTCTCCGCTTCCGCGGCCCGGACCGCGCGGCGGCTTCACGGCGGCGGGCCCGGCCCGGCCGGTACATGGCCCCTACATTTCGTCTTGTCCTGCCTGTGTTCAGGGCCACAGCCTTGGACTATGTTCGGCAGCCGATGTCGGTACGCACCTGACGACGGATGGGAGCGCTCTCCCGTCCGTCCACCCCCCATCGGGCGCCGGAGAGCAAGGGGTCAAAAGGTATGCCGGGAGTTGCACAGCCCTCGGAGCTGGGAGAGCCACTGGGACCGCTGCCGCAGGAGTTCGCCGCGATCGTGCGGCCCGAACTCCCGAGCCTCATCAAGGAGATCGGCCTTGAGGTCACACGCGCCTACCCCGAGTACGCGCGGCTCCTGGACGGTCCCTACGGCCAGGGCATCCGGGTCGGCGTGGAACAGAGCATCTCCGTCTTCGTGGACCAGGTCGCCGAACCGGCCTCGCCCTCCGCGCTGCGCGACGAGATGTGCCGCAGGTTCGGCAGGTTCGAGGCGTACGAGGGGCGCGGGCTGGACCAGTTACAGGGGGCCTACCGGCTGGGCGCCCGGGTCGCGCTGCGCCGGGCGAAGAAGATCGGCAGGCGCTACAACCTCTCCCCCACCATGATGCTGACCTTCGCCGACGCCCTCTTCTCGTATGTCGACGAACTCGAATCCCTCTCGCGCGAGGGCTACTTGGAGGTCAGGTCGGCATCCGACGACCACACGGACACGCTGCGGCGCAGACTGCTGCATCTGATCCTCGCCGGCCGGCCGGTGCCCCGCGTCGCCATCGCCGAGCTCAGCGAGCAGACCGGCTGGACCCTGCCGGACGAGGTGACCCTCGTCGCGGTGCGCCCCGCCCCCGATCTCGACCGGCTCGGGATCGACCGGGACATACTTGTCGACTTCAGCGACCCGCAGCCGCACTTACTGATCCCGGGACCGTTCGACGACATGCGAAGACGCATGCTCGAACACGCGCTCCCGGGTGTTCACACGGCCATCGGCCTGACCGTCCCCGCGTCCCTGGCATCGGACTCGATCCGCTGGGCCCGGCGGGTGCTCGAACTCGTGGACGCCGGTGTCATCGACGACGCGCCGGCCATCCTCTGCGAGGACCATCTCATCACCCTGTGGCTGCTCTCCGACCCGGTCCTCCTCGACCAGCTCGCGCGCCGCGAACTCGCCCCGATGGCCAACATCAGCGCCAACCGGCGCGAACGGCTCATCGAAACACTGCGGATCTGGCTCGACACCCGCGGCACCGCCGCCCAGATGGGTGAGCTGCTCGACGTACACCCCCAGACCGTCCGATACCGGATGCGCAATCTGGAATCGATCTTCGGCGATCAACTCGTCGATCCGGAGGCCCGGTTCTCGACCGAGACCGTGCTGCGCGCCATGCAGCTGCGCGCCCGCAGCAACGAGACACCCATCTGAACAGCGCGACGCGGCCTCGATCGGACGAGCACCTC
Source organism: Streptomyces sp. ATexAB-D23 (assembly GCF_000373645.1). Classification (GTDB taxonomy): domain Bacteria; phylum Actinomycetota; class Actinomycetes; order Streptomycetales; family Streptomycetaceae; genus Streptomyces; species Streptomyces castrisilvae. Next base: position 304,847 of record NZ_KB892013.1, read on the forward strand.
ACGCGAAGTCAACCTACCTGCCGGTAAGGGGAAATAGCCGGTCATTCCCAAACGGTTGCCACACGGAGACGTTCTCAACAAGAAACGCGGAACTGCGTCCCGTTATATGGAGAGGAGCCGGCCGCCCACCAGGCGGCCCGGCACTCGACCTCCTGGCCACCATCGAGAGGGAACCCCCCATGACCGCCTCGCACTTGCTCGTCCCGGTCCCGATCCCGGACCGCATCGCCGCACTCATCGGCTCCTGCATTCCGGCGCACATCCTCCGGGCGGAGTTCGACGCCGCCTGCGCCGCGCGCGAGGTCCGCAGGTTCCGGGGTCCCCGGCTCGGCATCGAGGACCAGGCCGACCGCGAGCAGGCCCTCTCCGAGCTGGCCCGCGCCAACAAGGTCCTCGCCGCACACCACCCCCGCCTGGTGGTGGGCCCCGGCAGCCCCTGGTGACTCCGTAACCCCGTACCTCGCGCGACGCCCCGCCGGGCCTTGCGAAGGAACCGCCCGGCCCTTACCTTACTCAAAAGTAAGTTTACTCCAGAGTAAGGAACTGGCGTGGCCGACAACAGCACCGGCAGTGTCATCGACGAACTGTCAGCCCTCGACTTCGCGGCGGTCTCCCCGCCGGAGTTCGCGCGGATCGTGAAGGGCCTGTCCGCCAGGCAGCTCGGCGAGGCCATGCACGGCGAACTGCGCACCCGGGTGCTCGGCGAGGTCTTCGGCCGGATGAAGCAGCAGTTCCGCCCGGAGGCGGCCGGCCGGCTCACCGCGCTGATCCGCTGGAAGATCACCGGTGACACGGACGTGGTCTACGAGACCTCGATCGCGGAGGGCGCCTGCACCATCAGCGCGGGCCGCTCCGACGCCGAACCGCGTACGACGCTGGTCATGGCGGACGCGGAGTTCCTCAGGCTGGTCTCCGGCAACGCCAACCCCGTGACGATGTTCATGATGCGCAAGCTGAAGGTGGCCGGTGACGTCGGCCTGGCCTCGGGCCTGACCCGCTACTTCGACATCCCGAAGGCCTGAGCCGATGAGCTACTTCTCCCTCGCGCTCACCGAGGAACAGCAGGACCTGCGCAACTGGGTGCACGGCTTCGCCGCCCAGGTCGTACGCCCGGCGGCCGCCGAGTGGGACGCCCGCGAGGAGACGCCCTGGCCCGTCATCCAGGAGGCCGCCCGGATCGGCCTCTACGGATTCGAGTCGCTCGCCGACATGTACGGCGACCCGTCGGGGCTCTCCCTCCAGATAGCCAACGAGGAGCTGTTCTGGGGCGACGCCGGCATCGGCATGGCGTTGTTCGGTACCTCGCTCGCCGTCGCCGGGATCTTCGCCTCCGGCACTCCGGACCAGCTCGCCGAGTGGGTGCCCCAGTGCTACGGCGACGAGGACGACCCGAAGGTCGCGGCGTTCTGCGTCTCCGAGCCGCAGGCCGGCTCCGACGTCTCCGCGATGACCACGAAGGCCCGTTACGACGAGGCCAGGGACGAGTGGGTGCTCTCCGGCCAGAAGGCGTGGATCACCAACGGCGGGATCGCCGAGATCCATGTGGTCGTCGCCTCGGTCGACCCCTCGCTCGGCGCGCGCGGCCAGGCCGCGTTCATCGTGCCGCCCGCCACCAAGGGCCTGGAGGCGAGCCGCACCATCAAGAAGCTCGGCCTGCGCGCCTCGCACACGGCGGACGTCTTCCTCGACGACGTGCGGGTGCCGGGGCACTGCCTGCTCGGCGGAAAGGAGAAGCTGGACGCCCGCCTCGCCCGCGCCCGCGAGGGCGGCAACGCCAAGGGGCAGGCCGCGATGGCCACCTTCGAGGTCAGCCGCCCCACCGTCGGCGCCCAGGCGCTGGGCATCGCCCGCGCCGCGTACGAATACGCGCTGGAGTACGCCGGACAGCGCGAGGCGTTCGGCCGGACCATCATCGAGAACCAGTCGATCGCGTTCGCCCTGGCCGACCTGCGTACCGAGATCGAGGCCGTACGGCTGCTGATCTGGCAGGCCGCGTGGATGGCCCGCAACGACCGCACCTTCGACGCCGGCCAGGGCTCCATGTCCAAGCTGCGCGCCGGGGAGCTCGCGGTGGCCGCGACAGAAAAGGCCGTCCAGATCCTCGGTGGCGCCGGGTACAGCCGGGAGCATCCGGTCGAGCGGATGTACCGGGACGCCAAGATCTACACGATCTTCGAGGGGACCAGCGAGATCCAGCGCCTGGTCATCGCCCGCGCGATCTCGGGCCGCCACATCCGCTGAGCCGCGGGGCGGGGGCGACGGGCCGGCGCGGAACCGGGCAGACGAGGATGGGCGGGTCCGCCCGCCGCCGTCGCACCCAGGGGAACGCCATGCCCGCCGTCCCGCGCCCGTCCGTCCTCTTCGTCACCGACCTCGCCTACGAGGCGCGCGGCCGGCGCTACTGCGACGAGGACATCCACCTGACGTCACGGCTGCGCGAGGACTTCGACATCGCGCTCTGCCACCCGCGCGACGCCGCGGCCCTGCTCGACGGGTTCGACGCCGTCGTCGTACGCAACAGCGGCCCGGTGCTGCACTACCAGGAGGCGTACGACGCGTTCCGCGCGCGGGCCGGGGAGCTGGGCACCCGGGTCTACAACCCGCTGACCGGCCGCGGGGACATGGCGGGCAAGCAGTACCTCGTCGACCTCAGCCGTGCCGGATACCCGGTGATACCCACCGTGGACCGCGCGGCCGACGTGGGGCTGCTGCCCCGGGCCGAGGGCTATGTCATCAAGCCGAAGCTGGGCGCGGACTCGGCCGGGCTGCGCTTCGTGACGACTCCGGAGCCGGGGCCCGGGGCGGACGGCACCCAGCTGATCCAGCCCCGGATCGACTTCCGCTACGAGGTGTCCTTCTACTTCGTGGACCACGACTTCCAGTACGCGCTGCACGCCCCGCACCCGGAGCGGCGGTGGGTGCTGGAGCCGTACGCGGCGAGCGCGCGGGATCTGGCGTTCGCCCGGTCGTTCGTGGAGTGGAACACGCTCGACCACGGCATCCAGCGCGTCGACGCCTGCCGGACCGCGGACGGCGAGCTGCTGCTGGTCGAACTGGAGGACCTCAACCCGTATCTCTCGCTGGACCGGGTAACCGCCCCCGTACGCGAGGCTTTCGCCGCCCGGATGACGGCGTCGCTGCGGGATCTGCTGGGCTGACACGTCCGGGCGTTCCCCGCATGCGGGTGACACAGCGCGATGTGAGGGTGCAAAGGTGACCACTGCCAGCGAGACCGCCCCCGTCGCGCAGAGTGCCGCAGCTCCGCCCGTCCTTGATCCCCGCCGCCGCAACATCGTCTTCGCCACGATCGTGCTGGGCATCCTGCTGGCGGCCCTGGACCAGACGATCGTGGGCACGGCGCTGCCCACGATCGTCTCGGACCTCGGGGGCGCCGCCCATATGTCGTGGGTGGTCACCGCCTATCTCCTCGCGGAGACCGTGGCGACCGTACTGGTCGGCAAGTTCGGCGACCTGTTCGGGCGGAAGATCGTCTTCCAGCTGTCCGCGATCATCTTCATCACCGGCTCGTTCCTCTGCGGTCTCGCGACGAACATGACGCTGCTGATCGTGTGGCGCGGCCTCCAGGGCATCGGCGCCGGCGGTCTGATGGTCACCTCGATGGCGCTGATCGCCGATGTGATCCCGCTGCGCGACCGGGGCAAGTACCAGGGCGCGATCGGTGCCGTCTTCGGTGTGTCGACCGTGATCGGGCCGCTGCTCGGCGGGCTCTTCACCGACCATCTGACCTGGCGCTGGGCCTTCTACGTCAATGTGCCGATCGCGATCGTGGTGGTCATCGCGGCGGCCCGGACCATCCCGTCCGTCAAGGCGGCCGGGCGGCCGGTCATCGACTACCTGGGCATCGCGATGGTCACGATCGGGGCCAGCGCCCTGATCCTGGCCACGAGCTGGGGCGGCAACCAGTACGGCTGGGGGTCCTCGGTCATCATCGGCCTGTTCGTCCTCGGTCTGGTCGCGCTCGCTGTCTTCTGCCTCGTCGAGTTCCGGGCGAAGGAACCGATGCTGCCGATGCGGCTGTTCGGCAACCCGGTCTTCACGGTCTGCTCGATCCTCAGCTTCATCGTCGGGTTCGCGATGCTCGGCGCGATGATCTTCCTGCCGACGTATCTGCAGTACGTGGACGGCGATTCGGCGACCCTGTCGGGCGTCCGGACCCTGCCGATGGTCGTCGGTCTGCTCGCCGCCTCCATCTTCAGCGGCAACGTGGTCAGCAAGACCGGCCGCTACCGGATCTTCCCGGTCATCGGCTCCCTGGTCATGGCCGCGGGGCTGTTCCTGCTCTCCCGGATGGGGCCGGACAGCGGGGTCTGGCTGGAGTCGCTGTACATGGTGGTGCTCGGCATCGGCATCGGGCTCTCCATGCAGGTCCTGACGATCGCGGTGCAGAACACGGTCGACTACGCGGACCTGGGCACCGCCACCTCGGGCGTGACCTTCTTCCGTACGCTCGGCAGCTCCTTCGGCACCGCCGTCTTCGGGACGATCTACGCCAACGCGCTCGGCCCCCACCTGAAGGACGGCATCGCCGAGGCCGCGCGGGCCGGCGGCGACCCCGCCGTCCTGGCGAAGGCGTCCCAGAGCCCCGAAGGGCTGCACGCCCTGCCCGACGCCCAGTCGGCGCCGCTGGCCCAGGCGTACGCCGACACCCTGCACACGGTGTTCCTGTGGACGGTGCCCGTCGCGCTGCTCGGATTCGTCGTGGCGCTGTTCCTGAAGCAGGTGAAGCTGCGGGACACGGTACGGGCCGGCTCGACCGACATGGGTGAGGGCTTCGCCTCGCCGAACGCCCAGGACTCCGCCCGGCTCCTGGAGTTCTCGGTGGCGAAGGTCCTGCGGCGGGTGGCCCCGGAGACGGCGCGGCGCATCGTGGCCGAGTCGGACACCCGGCTCGACATGGCGGGGGCCTGGGCGGTGATGCAGGTCGAGCTGTTCACGCGGATGGTCGGGCACGCGGGACTCCGGCTGATCGCGGCACGGCACCGGATTCCGCCGGAGGTCCTGGTGCCGGTCTTCGACCGGATGATCGAGGAGGGCTTCCTCACCGGGGACGGCCGTCTCTTCACGCACACCGCGGCCGGCAGCCGCGAGGCCAGGACCATCACGGAAGCCTGGGCCCGCTGGCTGAACGGACAGCTGGGCGAGGACGGTGAGCGCCCGGACGACGCCCGGCTGCGCGCCGCGGTCGATGTGATCGCCAAGCGGCTGCTGGCGGAGGACCTGGCACAGGAGCTGTCGCCCGTCGCTCCGGCGGGCGCGCCCGTCTGAGCCCCGCCTCCGCGTCGGTCAGTCGGCGAAGACGGCGGACTCGTAGACCCAGGCGCCCCCGTACCGCACGAAGCGGCTCTTCTCGTGCAGTGAGCCGGGGTGGCCGCCCACCTCGTAGTGGGCCCGGAAGGTGACGGTGCCGGTGGTGTGGAAGGCGCTGCCCTCCGTCGTCCCCAGGACCTCCAGACCCTGCCAGCGCTGCCCGGGATCGAGGTCGAGGACGTCCGGCCGGTGGTCCGGGTGCCAGGTCCGCAGCAGATACCCGGCGTCCCGGACGACGAAGGCGGCGTACCGCGAGCGCATCAGCGCCTCGCATGTCGGCGCCGCGGCCCCCGCGTGCAGCCGGCCGCAGCACTCGGCGTAGCCGGCGGGCAGCCCGCAGGGGCACGGCGAAGCCGGGGTGACCTGGGGGGCGGGGGTGGAACGGGGGCCCGCGGCGGCCGGGCGCCGGGAGCGGGAGGTGCGTCGGGACATGGGTCCATTGTGACGTGCGGGAGGAACGGGCCCGCCGTGCGGGTCAGGTCAGCAGGAAGTCCGCCTGGCCGGCCTTGGCGCCCTGGATGAAGGCGGCGATCTCGTGGGGGGTGTAGATCAGGGCGGGGCCGTCGGGGTCCGCGGACTGGCGCATGGCGATTCTCCCGTCGGCCAGCTTCATGGCCTCGACGCAGTTGCCCCCGTTACCGCCGCTCCACGGCTTGTACCAGCCTTCGGAGCCGAGGTCAGCGGCAGGCATGCCGTTGTATATGGGTGTCATCACAGCTCCTTGCGGAAGTCCCGGAGGATTTCCTTCGTGCGTTGTGCAGTCGCGGCCTGGGCCGCCATGCGGTCCATGACTTCGAGGTAGGAAGCCACCTCCGGTCGCGCGTCGAAGTAGACGGCCCCGGTCAGGTACTCGCTGTAGACCATGTCGGGCAGCTCGGGGACGGCGAACCGGAAGAGCACGAAGGGCCCGTACGTCCCCGGGTGGTGCCCGGTGGAGAACTCCGCGATCTGGAGGGTCACGTTGGGCATCGCCGTGGCTTCCAGCAGCTTGTCCGCCTGGACACGCATGATCTCGACGCTGCCCACGGGGCGGCGCAGGACGGTCTCGTCCATCACCACCCACAGCCGCGGGGCGTCCGGCCGGGTCAGCAGGGACTGCCGCTCCATCCGCAGCGCCACATGGCGCTCGATGTCCTCGGGCCTGGTCTGGCCGACCGCCCCGGTGCGCATCACGGTGCGCGCGTAGTCCTCGGTCTGGAGCAGTCCGGGCACGAAATGCGGCTCGTACATGCGCAGCAGGCTCGCGGCGCCCTCCAGGCTGACGTACATGCTGAACCAGTCGGGCAGCACGTCGTGGAAGCGCTGCCACCAGCCCGGCCTGTTGGCCTCCTCCGCCAGCTCGACGAAGGCGTCCGCCTCCTCGTCCGAGATCCCGTAGGCCTTCAGCAGGACCTGCACATAGGGAATCTTGAGCGCGACCTCGGCGGTCTCCATCCTGCGTATCGTCGCCGGAGCGACGCGCAGCACCTTGGCGGCTTGGTCCCGGCTCATCCCGACGCGTTCCCGCAGGTCCTGCAGGCGCTTGCCGAGAACGACCTGGCCCACGGTCGGGGCGGACCGCGGTTCGCTCACTTCAGACCTCCCCATGCGCTGTATTCGTGCAGTGTGCCATGCGCGTCCCGTCAAGAACACAGCCACTCTGGAATTTTCAGAGTGCCTCTTGCCAAGTGTTCGCGACAGGGGGAGAGTTGGTACGCGAATCAGTTGACCAGTCATGCCCGCGACCTTCCTCGAAGATCGCGAAGCGTGACGCAGCCCCCACTGTGAGGATTCGGTCGTGGCACCTGGCAGTGCGCTCATCCCCAGGCTCATGGATCTCAGCCCGGGGACCGAAGCGCTCCGGTACTGCTTCGCGCTGCCCGCGCGCCCCGAATCGGTCGCCGGCGCCCGGCGCCTGACGAAGGCCCGGCTCGGCGAGTGGCGTACGGGCGAGGACACACGGGAGGCAGCGGTCCTGATCGTCTCGGAGCTGGTGACCAACGCGGTGGTGCACACCGCCAGCGCGCGGGTCGTGTGCGAGCTGCGGTACCTCCCGGCCGGTCTGCGCATATCCGTGCAGGACCAGGGACACCAGCCCTGCGGGCCGAGACTGGGCCGGGGCGCCGACGACGAGCACGGACGCGGCCTGCTGCTCGTGGACTCGCTGTCGAGCGCCTGGGGCGCGCACGACGCCGGGGACGGCTCGGGCCGCATCGTCTGGGCAGAACTGCCGCACGGCACGGAGCACTCATGCTGAAGAACGCCATGCACCACATCCTCGGACACCGCCGCTCCCGCGAGCCGGGCCTCTCCCCCGGCGCCGGCCGGGTCCAGCTGCCGCTGCCCGCGACCCTGTCGGCGAGCCTGGGCTGCGACGCGGTCGGGGTGCCGGCCCGCTACGGCTTCCGGCTGATGTCCCATCTGCCGCGCACCGGCTGCGTCTTCGCGGACGCCGAGCGCTGGTGGTGGATCGTGCCGGCCGGCTCCGACCTCGACCTGGACTGGCCCGAGCAGGCGGCGTACGCGCGCGGGACCTGTGTGCCCGCCGTGCGGCCCCGGCTGATCCACCAGCCCGACAGCCGTACGCCGTACACCCCGCCGATCCCGCTGTTCCTGATGGTCTGCCAGGTGACCGGGGTGACACCGTCATGGACGCAGCCGATCGGGCCACGGGCGGTCTCCGCACCCTGACCCGATCGCTGTCCTGCCTCCGGCCACCCCGAGGGGGCCGCACGGCCCCCGGCGGTCTCAGTCCGTTGCCGCGAAGGCGTCGACGCCCGTGAGACCGGCCGACAGCGCCCACAGGCGCGCGGCCTGGCCGGGGTCGGTCGCGGCTGTGTGCACTCCCCCTTCGCGGCCGTCTCCGGCCGGCTCGGCGATGTCGCAGTCCTCGCAGTACACGCCGCCCATGCCCGCCAGCAGGGGCGAGGTCGCCGCCCAGACCTGTGTCGCCGCGCCCTGTTGCGGCGTCTTGAAGGTGGGGTCGCTCGGATTGCCCTCCTCGTCGATCCAGCCGGCCTCGACCATCTCCGCCCTGGGGAGGTGGCGTTGCAGTGGGGTGAGGATGCTGCCCGGGTGCACCGCGAACGCCCTGACTCCGGCGTCGCGGCCGAGGGCGTCGAGGTGCACGGCGAACAGCACGTTCGCCGCTTTGGCCTGGCCGTACGCCTGCCACCGGTCGTAGCCGTGCTCGAAGTGCGGGTCGTCCCAACGCATGCCCATGCCGTGGGCGCCGGAGGACACGGCGACCACCCGCGCCCCGCCGGGGGCGAGCACCGGCCACAGTCGGTTGACCAGGGCGTAGTGGCCGAGGTGGTTGGTGGCGAACTGCGCCTCCCACCCCGGGCCGACCCGGGTCTCGGGGCAGGCCATGACGCCGGCGCTGTTGATCACCAGGTCGACGGTCCGGCCGGAGGCCAGGAACCGGTCGGCGAAGTCGCGGACGCTCGCCAGGTCGGAGAGGTCGAGGTCGTCGGTCTCGACGCCCGCCAGCCCCTTGACCGCGTCCCGGGCGGCCTCCGGGCGCCGGGCGGGAACGATGACGCGCGCTCCCGCGGCGGCCAGTGCGCGGGTCGTCTCCAGCCCGAGCCCCGAGTAGCCGCCCGTGACGATCGCGGTGCGGCCGGCCAGGTCGATCCCGCTCAGGACCTCGTCCGTGGTGCTGCGGGCGCCGAAACCCGATCCGATGCTGTGCTGCGGTGTGGTCATGCAGGGGGACGTTAAGTGCTGGAGCGCGCTCCAAGTCAAGCGCGGGAAGGGCCGGCCGGCGTCCCCCGGCGCAGATGGGCCAGCCCCGGGTGGGCGTGCGCGTAGCCGTCGACCAGCCGGCGGGCCACGGAGACCGAGTCGACCAGGGGGTGCAGGGCGAAGGCCCGTACGGCGTCCTCGCGCGAGCCGCTCGCCGCCGCGTCCAGGACCGCGCGCTCGACGGCCTTCACCGAGGTGACCAGGCCGGTCGCGTGGTACGGGAGCGGGTCGACGGAGACCGGGTGGGCGCCGTTGGCGTCGACCAGGCACGGCACCTCGATGACGGCGTCCGCGTCGAGCACCGAAAGCGTGGACCCGTTGCGGACGTTGAGAATGAGCGAGGTCTGCTCATTGCGTGCGACGGCCCGCATGAGGGCGAGCGCGACCTGTTCGTAGCCGCCGGAGTCCAGGTCGCTCTCGTCGCGCTCACCCGCGCCGGCCACCTCCCGGTTCTCGGACATGTACGTCGCTTCGCGCTCGGCGCGGGTGCGGTCCCACGTGGCCAGGGCGGGGGTCGCCGGGTCCTTCATCCGGCCGTAGAAGCCCTCCTGCTGCTCACGCAGGAAGGCCCCCCGGGTCTGCGCGGCCTCCTGGTAGGCGCGGACCGCCTCGCGGTTGAAGTAGTAGTAATGCAGGTATTCGTTGGGGACCGAGCCCAGCGAACGCAGCCAGTCGGCGCCGAAGAGGCGGCCTTCCTCGAAGGAGCCGAGCAGCCCGGGGTCGGCGAGCAGGCGCGGGAGTTCGTCGCGGCCCCCGACGTACAGCCCGCGCACCCAGCCGAGGTGGTTGAGGCCGACGTAGTCGATGCGGGCCAGGTCCGGGTCGGCGCCCAGCACCCGGGCGATGCGGCGGCCGAGGCCGACCGGAGAGTCGCAGATGCCGATGACGCGGTCACCGAGGTGGTGGGACATGGCCTCGGTGACCAGCCCCGCCGGGTTGGTGAAGTTGATGACCCAGGCGTGCGGGGCGAGCCGGGCGATGCGCCGGGCGAGGCCGACGGCGACCGGCACGGTGCGCAGGCCGTAGGCGATGCCGCCGGCGCCGACCGTCTCCTGGCCGAGGACGCCCTCGTCCAGCGCCACCCGTTCGTCGGCCGCCCGGCCCGCGAGGCCGCCGACCCGGATCGCCGAGAAGACGAAGTCGGCACCGCGCAGGGCCTCGTCCAGATCGGTCGTGGCGAGCACGGCGGGCGCGTCCGGGATGCCTTCGGCCTGTTCGGCGAGGACCCGGGCGACGGCGGTGAGCCGGTCGGCGTCCGTGTCGTAGAGGGTGACGGCCGATACGCGGCCCTCGGCGTGGTCGGCGAGCAGCGCCCCGTACACCAGTGGAACCCGGAATCCGCCGCCGCCCAGAATTGTCAGCTTCACGCTTCCGCATGGTACGTGGGGCGCCCTTTCACCGGGCGCCCCGTCGCCGCCGTGTCAGTCGCCGTTCCACCAGCGGGTCACGACGCGCCACAGCCGGGTGGACGCGCCGGGCTTGCGCTGGCCCGGGACGCGACCGTCCGCCGATCCGTCGGCCGTCGCGGTCGCCCCGGAGGGGGCGGAGGGCGACGGTGCCCGGGCCGGGTCCCCGGGGACGGTGGCGCGGACCGGGGTCGGGGCGGTGTGCCGTACGGCGGACCGCACCTCCCAGTCCTGGCGGGTGGCCGCGTTGGGCTTGCCCATCGACGGCGGCTCGCGGTCGTCCTGCGGGGAGCGCGGGGCGAACTCGGCGGGGAGTTCGGCCAGGTGGCGGCTGACCAGGTTGCCGACCCACCGCAGTTCGGCGTCCTCGACCGCGAGTTCGAGGTCGGGCAGGCGCATCAGCAGGGCGTCGACGCCGACGTCCGCGATGGCGCGCCCGATGTCCTGCCCCGGGCACTCGTGGGGCCCGCCGCTGAACGCGAGGTGCGCGCGGTTGCCCTCCATGTCGGCGTTGAGGTCGGGACGCACCACCGGGTCGGTGTTGGCCGCCGCGATACCGACGATCAGGGCGTCGCCGGCCTTGATGTGCTGTCCGCCCAGCTCCGTGTCGCCGACCGCCCAGCGGCCGAGGATCGCGGCGAACGGCGGCTCGTCCCACAGGGTCTGCTCGACCGCCTCGGGCACGGTCATGTGGCCGCCGCTGAGCCTGGCCCGGAAGCGCGGGTCGGTGAGGACCATGCGCAGCACGTTGGAGATCAGGTTGGTGGTCGTCTCGTAGGAGACGATGAGCATGAGCCGCAGGTGTTCGGCGACCTCCTTGTCGTTCATGGCGGCGGGGTGCTCGACCAGCCAGGTGGCGAAGTCGTCCGCGGGTTCCCGGCGGCGGCGTTCCACGAGACGGGTCAGCGCCTCCACCATGTAGGCGTTGCTCTGGACGGCCGTCCCGGTGCCCCGGATCATGTCGCGGGCGGCCTGCACCATCCGGTCGTTGTACTCCTCCGGCATGCCGAGGATGGCGCACATGACCATCATCGGCAGCCGTTCGGCGAACTCGGGGACCAGGTCGGTGCGGCCCTCGCGGCAGAAGCCGTTGACGAGCCGGTTGCTGTACCGGTTGACGTGGCGCCGGACCCCGCGCGTGTCGATGCGGGCCATGGAGTCGGTGAGGGCTCCGCGCTGCCGTTCGTGGGTGGCGCCGTCCGCGAAGGCACAGATCGGCTGCCAGGCGACCTGCGGGGCCAGCGGGTGGTCCGGCGCGATGGTGCCGTCCTGCAGGGCCCACCAGTGGCGCGAGTCGCGGGAGAACTGCGAGGGCGTACGGGTCATGTGCAGGTTCTCGCTGTGCCCGAGCACCAGCCAGGCGGGCACGTCGCCCTGCAGCAGCACCGGGGCCACCGTGCCGTGCTCGGCGCGCAGCTTCTCGTAGAGGCCCCGCGGGTCCTGTTCCGCCTCGGGGCCGTAGAGCCGGCGCAGGCCTCCGGGGCCGACGCCCAGGCCGTGGGCCGGGCATCCGGGGGGCGGGACCGGCCCGGTGTCCCGGCCGTGGTCGTAGGGAAAGGGGGTTGTCACGATCGCTCCAGGGGTCAGGCCGCAACGGGCCGGACGGATGGGGTGCGCGGTGGGGGCGCGCGAACGGGTGCGAGTGCGGATGGGGTGGTGCGCGGGTCAGCCGACCGGGAGGGCCAGGCTGTGCAGGTAGCGCATCAGCGTCATCAGCACATCGCGGCTCGAAACGCGCAGCCGGGCGTCGCAGTCGATCATCGGGACCTCTTCGGGCAGGTCCAGGGCGCTGCGCAGCGCCTCGACGGGGTGTTTCGGCGCGTCGGGGAAGGTGTTGATGGCGACGACGAACGGCACGCCGCGTTCCTCCAGGCGCCCGATGACGTCGAAGCTGACTTCGAGCCGGCGGGTGTCGATGAGGACGACGGCGCCGAGCGCGCCTTCGAACAGGCCGTTCCACAGGAACCAGAAGCGTTCCTGGCCGGGGGTTCCGAAGAGGTAGAGGATGAGCTCCTCGCTGATGCTGATCCGGCCGAAGTCCATGGCGACGGTGGTGGAGGTCTTGCTCTCCACCCCGGAGTTGTCGTCCACGCCGACGCCGGCCTGCGTCATCGTCTCTTCGGTGGTCAGGGGCCGGATCTCGCTGACCGAGCCCACCATGGTCGTCTTGCCGGCTCCGAACCCCCCGACGATCACGACCTTCACCGCGGCGGTCGCCGTGGTGGGCAGGACGTCCTCGCTGCGGGGGCCCGTGATCGTGTCAGAGTTTCTGAAGTCCATGCATCACCGCTTCGAGGAGGGACCTGTCCGGGAGGGTCGCGCGGACGATCGGGGCACGCGATTCGATCAGCCCGGTCGCGAGGAGTTCCGTGAGGAGCGAGGTCACCACGCTGAACGGCAGGCTGAGGTAGGCGGAGAGTTCCGCGACGGATAACGGGGCCCGGCAGAGCCGGAGGATCACTGCCTGCTCGGGCTGGACCATGGGGGACGGCTCGGCCTTCGAGACAATCATGGTGACCAGGTCGAGAGCTGCCCGCTCGCTGCCGTCGGGATCGCCGGTGATGACGTAGAGCCGTTCCGGATCGCTCGGCCCGGCTTCGGTCTTGCGGCGTTCTCGTCGGGGAACGTTCATACGGCCTGCCCGTCGTGGCGGGGCGGACTCGTGAGGTGGGCGCCGATCCGCACGACCATGTCACGCATCCGCGCCCCGACGAGTCCGGCGTCCACCGTCTCGCCCGCGAGCACCGCCAGATAGGCGCCGGTGCCCGCGGCCATCAGGTAGAAGAAGCCGCCGGTGACCTCGATGACGACGAGCCTCATCCGGCCGTCGCTGTACGGGATCTCGGAGGCGACGGCCGCCGCCAGGCTCTGCAGTCCGGCGCACGCCGCCGCGAGCCGGTCCGCGACGTCGGGGTCGCCGCCGTGCCGGGCGATGCGCAGCCCGTCGGCGGAGAGCACGACGATCTGGTGGATGTCCGGGACATCGTCGGCCAGCTCTTTGAGCATCCAGTCCATGTTGCCCCGCTGCTGGATCACTTCAGGTCTCCCTTGTCCCACGCGTCGTCAGAGTCATCGCCCGTCCTGGGGTCCTGGGGCACGCCGTTGGCGGCCTTGGTGAACGCCTCCAGCCAGATCCCGGGCGGCGGTTCCTTGCCGTTCTCCTGGCCGTTGCCGCTGCCGTCGCCGTAGCTGTGGCCGTGGCCATTGGTCCGGCCCGCGGTGGGGTCGGACGGCTGGGCTGGGAGGTTGTGCGAGCCCAGCGGTGCGCGGCCCCGGCTGCGGCGCTGCGGGAGCCCGCCCGCGGTCCACTCGGTCACGACGGGCGCTTCGTCCTCCATGGCGAGGGCCGGGACGACGGGGCTCGGGGCGGAGGACACGGGTCCGGTGGCGGGCCGGGCGGCCACGGGGCTCGGCTTGCGGCGGTTGCTGCGGGCCGGGACGACGTGCTTCATGTCGTCGAGGTCGATGTCGCTGGTGGGCCGCGAGGTGGCGCCGATCCCGTGGGCGATGCCGGGCGCGGGACCGGTGGTGATCATGGCGCGGGGCACGATGAGCACGGCCCGTACGCCGCCGTAGGCGGACTGCCGCAGCGAGACCTGGAGGTCGTACATCCGCGCGAGCCGGCCGACGACCGCCATCCCGAGGCGGGGGGACTCGCCGAGGTCGTTCATGCTGGAGCCCGCCTGGGCCCTGGCGAGCATGTTCTCGGCCCGTGCGCGGGCCTCCTCGCTGAGGCTGACGCCGCCGTCCTCGATCTCGATGGCGATGCCCGTCTGCACCTCGACCGCGGTGACGTGCACCCGGGTCTGCGGCGGCGAGTAGCGCGTGGCGTTGTCGAGGAGTTCGGCGCAGGCGTGGATGAGCGGTTCGACCGCGGTGCCGATGATGGCGACCTTGGCGATCGAGTGCAGATCGACGCGCGGGTACTCCAGGATGCGCGACATGGCGCCGCGCAACACGCTGAACAGCGGTACGGGCTTGGGCCACTGGCGGCTGGGCCGGGCTCCGCCGAGTACCGCGATGGAGTCGGCGAGGCGGCCGATCAGCGCGGTGCCGTGGTCGATGCGGAGCAGGTCGTCGAAGACGTCGGGGTTGCGCCCGTGGTGCTCCTCCATCTCCCGCAGTTCGCTGGCCTGGCGGTGGACGATCGCCTGGACGCGGCGGGCGACGTTGACGAAGGCGCGCTGGGCGGAGTCGCGGGTCGCCTCCTCGTTGTCGATGATGTCCAGCACGGTGTAGACGAGGGCGCGCTGGGCGTCGGGCAGATGGCGGTGGACCGGGTCGGCGTCCACGACGTCGCGCAGCACCTCGTCGGGCGAATTGCCCACCCGCAGACGGTGGATGGCGGCCGGCAGCAGTTCCCTGCTGATCCGCACGGTCTCGGTGTCGTGGTCGGCGATGCGTCGTTCCAGCGCGGCGACGCGCTGCTCGTACTCCGCGCGCCGGCGGCGGATCGTCCTGCCCCGGCGGGCGATCTCCACGGCGAGCGCGCCGACCACGACGGTGGCGAACGCTCCGCACCAGATGACTGGTATCCGCGCGGGCTCGGCAACCAGCGCCGCGGCGGCGGCAGTCGCGCCCGCCATCACGACGACGGGCAGCAACAGGGCGCGGGCGACGGGGGCTTCCCGTACGGCCGGCGGTGATTCAACACGGACCATCTGAACCTCTGGCGGTTGATTCGGCTTTATTCCGGAGATTCGGCACTTGCAGGGCAGTCGGGAGCAAGCGCTCGATTCATCTCAACTCGGCTTCACTGTGCGTGAGCTTAGTCAGATCGAATCAGTGCTTCCGCACATTCCTCCAACCCCCTGCGCGAGCGCTCCCGCGGTAATACACTCACGAGTTTTTGCACGCAGCGCCTTCACGCGTGTGCGGGGAGTGACGACGTGGAGGAATGAGGAAGAATCGCCCCACAGAGCGACAGATGGGCACATGTGATCGAAGGGGCCCGTACGAGTGATGACGGGCCGGGGCGCGCGCCGGGCGCGCGCCCTCGGAGGGTCAGGGGCGGGCGCCGCCGATACGGCCTTCCAGCTGGACCAGCAGCTCGCTGAGCTGTGCGCTCAGCCGGTCGCGGGACTCGGCGTCCAGGCCGGAGAGCACCGCGCGTTCGTACGCCAGCTGCCGGGGCAGCAGCCCGTCGACCAGGTCGCACCCCTCGTCGGTGAGGCGTACGTGGGCGACCCTGCGGTCCCGTTCGTCACCGCGACGGGCGATCAGGCCGCGCTCCTGGAGGCCGCGGAGCCGCTTGGTGACGGCGGCTCCGGAGGAGAAGGTCTCCCGGGCCAGCTCGCCGGGGGTCAGTTCGCGGCCGGTGCGGCGCACGGCGCCCAGCAGGTCGAACTCGGCGCGGGTCAGCCCGGCCGCCCGCAGCGGCGCGTCCTCGGCCTGCTGGAGCAGGGCGGAGCAGCGGTTGATGCGGCCGATGAGCTCCATCGGGCCGGTGTCCAGCTCCGGGTTGACGGCCCGCCACTGCCGTACCACCGAGGCGACGATGTCGTCGGTCACACCGCTCCGTTCTCCTGGGCGGGGGCGGTCGGCCCCTGCCGTTTCGCTGTCGCGGCGAGCGTACGGTGTCCGGCCTGCTCGGCGGCGAGCACCGCCTCCTGGGGCAGGGCGCGCTGCCACCATTCACCGGCCGCGGTGTCGTCGGCCTCGCGCAGCTCGACCAGGGAGCCGGTGAGCCTGCGGCGGGCGGCATCGAGCGCGGCGGGGGCGGGCTCGGGGGCCGCGAGGGTCCGCACGGCATGGGCGCGGGCCTGTTCGGCGGCGGCCAGCGCGCGTTCGACGCGGCCGGTGGCGCGGCGGTTGGTGACGACCACGGCGGCGAGGAAGCCGACGGACGCGCCGATCACGGTGTCCAGGACCCGGTCGCCGATCAGCTCGCCGGCCGGGTGGCTGCCGGCGTACTCCAGGACGAGCAGCGCCATCGGCGTGACGGCGACGGAGCCGAGCCAGTAGTTGCGGGTGATCAGGGCCTCGGCCGCGAAGCCGAAGAGGAGGCAGAAGCCGATGAGGGCCAGCGGGGTGCTCCGGGCGGCCGGGAGGACCGCGGCGAAGACCAGGACGCCGATGAGGTTGCCGAGGGTGCGCTGGAGCGCGCGGTTCCAGGAGAGCGTGACGTTGGCCTGGTAGAGGGAGGCGGCGGTGACGATCGCCCAGTAGGGGCGGCCGACGCCGACGGCCGAGCAGACGTAGCCGGCCAGGGCGCAGCCGACGAGGGTGCGGGCGGCGACCGGCAGCAGCGGGGAGCCGGGGGCGAGGCCCTTGAGCAGGGCGCGCGGCGAGCTGCCCCGGGCGGCGCGTTCGGCCTCGACGCCGAAGAGTTCGGCGTCGGTCCCGGGGGCCTCGGGCGGGGCGGGGACAGGGCCGCGGGCGCGGGTGCGCCGGGCCCACTCGCCCAGCCGGGCGGCGTCGGCCGCGTCCGGGGCGCCGGTCAGGACCGAGGTCTCGGCGTGGACGACGAGGCGCTCCAGGGCGCGGCGCGCGGGGGTGGGGCGGCCGGCGGCGATGAGGGTCTGCCAGGCGGCGTGGACGGCGGCGACCGCGGCGCGGCGGGTGGCGTGGCCGGGCGCTTCGGCGTGGGCTGCGGCGGCGTTCAGCGCGCGGGCCGTCGCACGGCGTTCGGGTCCGTCGCGGCGGATCAGGGCGGGGGCGACGACGGCGACGAGCCAGGAGACCGCGCCCGCGCCGAGCGTGAGGACGAGGTGGCCCGGGACCTGGCCGAGCGTCTGCGGGACGAACAGGGCGGCGGAGCTGACGAAGGTGAAGATCACCGGCCCCGGGGGCCCGACCCGGGAGGCGTCGCACAGGAGCTTCTGCCCGGCCGCCAGGAGCGCGCCGGCGGCGATCAGCACAGCGGTCGAGCCGGTCAGCGAGGCCAGGACGAGGGCGATACCCAGACCGGCGGTCATGCCGAGGACGACGGCGGCGACGGTGCCGGCGCGGCGCGCGTACGGGAGGTTGTGGCCGTACAGCGCGCAGAGCGAGCCGGCCATCGTGTACATCACCAGGTCGAGGCGGCCCAGGCAGAGCAGCACCAGGTTGGGTACGGCCGTGGCCACGACGACGCTGGTGGCCGGCTTGAACCACATGTCCGACGGCCGGACCAGACGCAGCGGGCCGGTCAGCGGGAGCCTGCGGACGGCCGGCTTGCGGAACCTGATGCTTGTATCACTCACTCATATACCTTAGCAGGTATTACACCAGTAAAACATATGGCCCGGAACGGCCCGGGAGCCGGCCCCGGACCGGGCCCGGACACACCACCGCCCGCGCCCCTCGCACGGTGATGCGCGAGGGGCGCGGGCGGTCGCGCAAGGACTGTGGAGCCTCAGCCCAGGCCGCGGGCGTCCTGCTTGAGGGCGGTGTCCACGGTCAGGGCCGTCGCCACCACCAGGCTCAGCAGCGGCTCGGGCAGCTGGTAGTGGATCTGGAGGACATAGTTGTCCGCCGTCGTGAACAGGGTCTTCGCGAGGCCTTCCCAGGTCTTGGTGATCCGGGCGATCTCCGCGTCGTTGTGGTCGACGATCGCGAAGTTCCAGGCGCGCCAGTTCTCGGCCTTGATCGCGCCGACCTGCTGCCCGTCGACCATGATCGCGAAGTTGATCTTGCCGATGGCGTTCTGCTGGACGATCTCGCCGACCGGCTGCCCGTCGGGGCGCTGCACGATGACCTTGGACTTGATGAACTTCGCCGGGCGGGTCAGCAGCAGCTGCGGCTGCCCGTAGGCGTCGCGGATCTCCAGCCGGTGGGTCAGGTACTGGTCGATGCTGGTGAGGAACCTCACCACCTTGCGCACGGCACCCTGGCCGACCTGGACGACCGACCCGATGGTGTTCCCGTGCTGGTCGAAGACGCTGTACTCGTTCGTCACCTCGATCAGCTTGGCCTTCTGGTTCACCACCAGGACCTGCTGATTGAAGAGCGAGCCCGCGCCGGGGGCGCCGCCCTGCTGCGGATGCTGCGCGCCCTGCTGCGCGGCGGCCGGGGGCTGCTGGGGGGCCACCTGCTGCTGGGGCGACTGCTGAGGGGGCACCGGAGCCTGAGCGGGGGCCTGGGGCTGTCCCTGGGCCTGGCCGCCACCACCCGCGGGGTTGGTGTGCTCGGTCCACTGGGAGCCGTCCCAGTAGCGCAGCAGCTGAGGGGCGCCGTGCGGATCGGGATACCAGCCCGCAGATACGTTCGAGTGCGTTGTCACCGGGGCACACTATCCCGGCACGCCGAAAGGGGAACCCCCCTGTCCATGGATCCACAGGTTCACCGGACCCCGGCCCGTACTGCTTGAATCTTCACGCGCCGCGTACGATGTGCCGCGTGAAGAGGCTGAGCGAAGGCGCGGACCGGCTGCGCGGCACCGGCGCGCCGATGGTGCTCGCCTGGGTGCTCATCCTGGTCGCCCTGGTCTCCTGCTGCTCGTCGCCATCGTCCGGGGAGCACGCCTCCTCCCACGAATTCGCCCCCGCGTCCGAGTTCGCTCCCCCGTCCGCGCTCGCCCCGTGGACGGACCTCACGGCGGTGCGCACCGTGGTGGCCGACGCACCCCGTCACCGGGGT
Source organism: Streptomyces sp. ATexAB-D23 (assembly GCF_000373645.1). GTDB lineage: Bacteria > Actinomycetota > Actinomycetes > Streptomycetales > Streptomycetaceae > Streptomyces > Streptomyces castrisilvae. The sequence goes on from NZ_KB892013.1 coordinate 323,866, forward strand.
ACGGGCGACTCCTGCCACGGCACGTCGGAAGGCTCGGCGCCGGTCGTGCTGTCCGGCCAGCCGGCTCCGGCCGCGGTTCCGTCGGCCGCCGTCGCGGTCCTCCCGGCCCGCCCCCTCACCGGCGGCACCCGCATCCGGGGCCCCTCCAACGACGCCGTCGGCGACGTCGACCGGCTACGCCTCCAGGTTCAGCGGATCTAGGACGGCCGGGGATCTCCCCTGCCCGCGTGCGGACTCCCCCGTACGCCGTCCGTCCTGTCCCGATCCGATGAACCCGAGGACCCGTCATGGCTTCCGCCAACAAGCAGAACACCGCCTCCACCGCCCGCCGCGCCAAGCTGGAGGAGGCCCGCCGCCAGGAGCGGGCCCGCGAGCGCCGCTCCCGCATCATCACGCTCACCGTCGGCGTCCTCGTGGTCGCCGGTCTCGTCGCCGGGGGCGGCTATCTGATGAACGCCGCCGACGAGCAGGACAAGGCCGAGGCGGCCGCGAAGTCCTCGCCCGTCGACGGCGAGAAGAGCTGGGACGATCTCACGCAGAACCATGTGGAGAAGACGGTCGACTACCCGATGAACCCGCCGGTCGGCGGCGACCACAACCCGGTGTGGATGAACTGCGACGGTGACGTCTACACCGCGGCGATACCGAAGGAGAACGCCGTCCACTCGCTGGAGCACGGCGCGGTGTGGGTGACGTACACCAGCAAGGCGGCCCCCGCCGACGTGAAGAAGTTCACGGAACGGGTGTCGGGCACCCCGTACTCCCTGATGAGCCCGGTCGAGGACCAGGCTGCGCCGCTTATGCTCAGCGCCTGGGGCAAGCAGCTGACCGTGAAGAGCGCCACCGACGCCCGGGTCGCCCAGTTCTTCACCAAGTACGTGCAGGGCCCGCAGACCCCGGAGCCGGGCGCCGCCTGCACCGGAGGGATCGACAAGTGACATCCGATCCGCGCACGTCGCGGCCGCTGGTCCTGGCCGGCGGGGCCGTGCTGCTGCTGGCGCTCGCGCTGGTCGCGCTGACACTCGCACGGCCTTCGTCACCCGCCTCCCCGGCGGCTTCCGCGTCGGCGCCCGCCGACTCATCGGCCGATGTGGGGTTCGCGCGTGACATGGCGGTCCACCACCAGCAGGCCGTCGAGATGTCGTTCATCGTGCGGGACCGCACCTTGGACGAGGCGGTGCGCCGGCTCGCGTTCGACATCATCAACACCCAGGCCAACCAGCGCGGCATGATGCTGGGCTGGCTGGAGATGTGGGGGCGGGCGAAGAGCTCCCCGGGGCCGGCCATGGCCTGGATGGGGCACTCCTTCACTCCGCGCGGCGACGGCGCGCTGATGCCCGGCATGGCGACCGACGCCGAGCTGGACGCCCTGCGGGCCGCCAAGGGCAAGGACGCCGAGGTGCTCTTCCTGAAGCTGATGACCGCGCACCACGCGGCCGGTGCCGAGATGGCCGAGGCGGCCGCCTCGTCGGCCGGCACCGAGGAGATCAAGAACCTGGCATCGGGCATGGTCCTGGGCCAGCGGTCCGAGATCACGCTCATGGCCGACATGCTCAAGGAACGCGGCGCCTCCGCGTCCTGAGCGACGCGGCCGGGTCCCGCCCGCGGGCGGGACCCGGCACGTCCGGACCGGCCCGTACTGACGTACGGAATCGCATAGGCTCAGGACCGATATGAAGAGCAACCTCACACCGCTGGGGCCCAAGGCCGACAAGGACACCGTCCGGCGCAGCAACCTGAGCCTCGTGCTGCGGGCCGTCCGCGACGAGGGCGACGGGGAGGCGACCAGGGCCGGTGTCGCCGCGCGCGTGGGGCTGACCCGGGCCGCCGTGTCCTCGCTGGTCGAGCAGCTGCTGGAGAGCGGGTTCCTCACCGAGTCCGGCAAGACGTTCAGCGGCCAGGCCGGCCGCCCCGGCACCGCGCTCAAGACGGCCCGCACGGGCCCGTCCGGGCTCGGGGTCGAGGTCAACATCGACTACGTGTCCGTCTGCGTGGTCGACCTGGCGGGAACCGGGCGGGTCCGGCTCACCGAGCATCTCGACAACCGGGGCACCCCGCCCGCCGAGGTGCTGGCGCGGGCGGCCCGGATCGCCGCGCGCACCCTGGACTCGGCGCGCGAGCAGGAGCTGTTCCCGGTCGGCGTGGCCCTGGCGCTGCCCGGCCTGGTCTCGGGCGGCGCGGTGCGCCAGGCACCCAACCTGGGCTGGAACCAGGTGCCGGCCGAGGAGCTGTTCGCCGCCTCGCTGGCCGCCGAGCGCCCCGGCCGCCGCGAGCTGCCGGTCCGCTCGGAGAACGAGGCGAATCTCGCGGCCCTGGCCGAGCTGTGGTTCGGCGGCCTGGACCGCGTCCGCAGCTTCCTCTACCTGACCGGCGAGATCGGCGTGGGCGGTGCCCTGGTGATCGACGGCGAGCTGCTGCGCGGGGCGCACGGCTTCGCCGGGGAGATCGGCCATGTGGTGGTGGACGCGCGGGGCCCGCAGTGCCGCTGCGGTTCACGCGGCTGCCTGGAGCAGTACGCGGGGCAGGCGGCGCTGCTGCGGGCGGCCGGCATCGAGGGGGGCGGCGGCGGGCTCGCGGTCGCCGAGCTGGAGAAGCGGGTGCGGGCGGGCGACGAGCGGGCGGTCGGCGCGGTGGCGGAGGCCGGCCGGATGCTGGGGCGGGTGCTGTCGGGGGCGGTCAACCTGCTGGACCCGGACGCCGTGGTGCTCGGCGGGATCTACCGGAACCTGATGCCGTGGCTTTCGCCGCACGTCGACGAGGAGCTGACCGGCCGGGTCGTCTCCGGGCTGTGGTCCCCGGGCGGGGGCAGGCTGCGCGCCTCGTCCGTGGCGGGTGACGCGGCGCGGGGCGCGGCGGCGCTGGTGATGACGGACGTGCTGGCCGACCCGGTGGCGTACGCGGACCGGGCTCGGGCCTGAGGGGTACGCGAAGGAGGGGGCGGACGCGCGGCGCGTCCGCCCCCTCCCGGGTCCTGTCCGGCGGTGCGGTCAGCGGACGCCGAGCAGGTGGTCCATCGCCAGCTGGTCCAGGGCCTCGAACGCCATGCCGCGGTCTGCCGCCGCGTCCACGTCGAACTCCTCGAAGGCGGAGCGGTCGGCGAGCAGCCCGGCCACGCCGTCCTCGGCGGTGCGCCGGGCCAGCTCGTCCAGGCGGGAGGCGCGAAGGGCCTCCTGGACGGCCGGGTCGGCGCGGAAGGCGGCGGCGCGCTCCTTGAGGATGAGGTAGTTGCGCATGCAGCCCGCGGCCGAGGCCCAGACGCCGTCGTAGTCCTCGGTGCGCGGCGGCTTGAAGTCGAAGTGGCGGGGGCCGGTGTAGTCGGAGTTCTCCAGGAGGTCGACGAGCCAGAAGGCCTGGCGCAGGTCGCCGGCGCCGAAGCGGAGGTCCTGGTCGTACTTGATGCCGGACTGGCCGTTGAGGTCGATGTGGAAGAGCTTGCCCGCCCACAGGGCCTGGGCGATGCCGTGCGGGAAGTTCAGCCCGGCCATCTGCTCGTGGCCGACCTCGGGGTTGACGCCCACCATCTCGGGGCGCTCCAGGCGCTCGATGAAGGCGAGGGCGTGGCCGATGGTGGGGAGCAGGATGTCGCCGCGGGGCTCGTTCGGCTTGGGCTCGATGGCGAACTTGAGGTCGTAGCCCTGCTCGGTGACGTAGTCGCCCAGCAGGTCGAAGGCCTCCTTCATGCGGTCGAGGGCGGCGCGGATGTCCTTGGCCGCGCCCGACTCGGAGCCCTCACGGCCGCCCCAGGCGACGTAGGTGGTGGCGCCCAGCTCGACGGCCAGGTCGATGTTGCGGATCGTCTTGCGCAGCGCGTAGCGCCGGACGTCGCGGTCGTTGGCGGTGAAGGCGCCGTCCTTGAAGACGGGGTGGGTGAAGAGGTTCGTCGTCGCCATCGGGACGACGAGACCGGCGGCGTCCAGCGACTGGCGGAAGCGCTTGACGATGCCCTCGCGCTCGGAGTCCGTCGAGCCGAACGGGATCAGGTCGTCGTCGTGGAAGGTCACCCCGTGGGCCCCCAGCTCCGCGAGGCGCTTGACGGAGTCGACCGGGTCGATCGCGGTGCGCGTCGCGTCACCGAAGGGGTCCCGGCCCTGCCAGCCCACGGTCCACAGACCGAAGGTGAACTTGTCCTCGGGGGTCGGTGCGAAGCGATCCGTCATGGTGGTGCCGCCTTCGGGGCCGTGGGTCCGCAGCCGGTCGGGCGGCCGAACCTCAATTTGTTCACTGTCATGACTAATCATGCACGGACCGCCCGTGCGGCGTAAAGCCCCGGGGCACGAAGATCTCCGGGCACCCGCACCGGGAAAGCGGAACGCCCCCTGTTCCGGACGGGTTCGATCACGTAATTTGTTTTCCGCACGATCAAATCATCAGCGAATGAGGTCAGCCATGCCGCCGCATACCGTCGTCATCGGTGTGGACAGCTCCACCCAGTCCACCAAGGCGGCGTTCGTCGACACCGCCACCGGCCGGCTGCTCGCCGTCGGCCGCGCCCCGCACGTCGTCACCGGCGAGGGCGGTGCGCGCGAGAGCGACCCCGAGGTGTGGTGGCGGGCCCTGCGCGACGCGGTCGCCGCCGGGCTGGAGGAGTCCGGCGTCGCGGCGGCGGACATCGCGGGGATCGCGGTCGCCGGACAGCAGCACGGGCTGGTCGTCCTGGACGGCGAGGGCCGCCCGCTGCGCCCTGCCCTGCTGTGGAACGACACCCGGTCCGCCCCGCAGGCCGCGGCCCTCACCGCCGCGCTCGGCGGCCCCGGCGCCTGGACCGCGCGCACCGGGTCGGTCCCGGTGGCCGCGATGACCGCGTCGAAGTGGCAGTGGCTGCGGGAGAACGAGCCGGAGACCGCGGCGGCGACGGCCGCGGTCCGCCTCCCCCACGACTTCCTGACCGAGCGGCTCTCGGACCGGGCCGTCACCGACCCGGGCGACGCGTCGGGGACCTGCTGGTACTCCACCGCGACCGGCGCCTACGACCCCGAGCTGCTGGCGTTGCTCGGCCTCGACGCGGCGCTGCTGCCCGAGGTGGCGGCGAGCGGCGGGGAGCGGGCCGGTTCGCTGACGCAAGCGGCCGCCGACGCGCTGGGGCTGCCCGCCGGGATCGCCGTCGCGGCGGGCACCGGGGACAACATGAGCGCCGCCATCGGGCTCGGCCTCGGCGGCGCCGGGCTCCTGGACCACCCGGTCCTGAGCCTGGGCACGTCGGGCACGGTCTTCGCCGCCTCCCGGACCAGGCCGGCGTCGCCCGCGCTGTCGGGGTTCGCGGCGGCGGACGGCACGTATCTCCCGCTGGCCTGCACCCTCAACTGCACGCTGGCCGTGGACAAGGTCGCCGCCCTGCTCGGCCTGGACCGCGATGACGCGGTGCCCGGCGGCGAGGCCGTCCTCCTGCCCTATCTGGACGGCGAGCGCACCCCGGACCTGCCCACCGCCTCCGGTCTCCTGACGGGGCTCCGGCACGACACCACCCCGCAGCAGCTGCTCGGCGCCGCCTACGAGGGAGCGGTGGTCACCGTGCTGCGGGCCCTGGACGAGCTGCTGCGCGCCTGCGGTCTCGATCCGGCGGACCCCGAGGTGGCGGGCCGGCCGCTGCGGCTGATCGGCGGCGGGGCCCAGGGGCGCATGTGGGTGGAGACCGTACGGCGCCTGTCCGGGCGGCCGGTGACCGTGCCGGGGGCCGGCGAACTCGTCGCCCTCGGCGCGGCGGCGCTCGCCGCGTCGGCGGCCACGGGTGCGGACCCGGTCGCCGTCGCGGCCGGCTGGGACACCGGAGCGGACCTGCTCCTGGAGGCGGTGGAGCGGGATCTGACGGCCTGGGAGCGGGTCGGTTCCGTACTGGAGCGGGCGGCGGCACCCCTGCTGGGCGGGGACCGCACCGGCTGACCGGCGGTCAGGGGGCCGCCCCGCGACCGGCATCCGCCCGAGCGGCCCCCGGACAGCCGTCGTGGGGCCGACGCGGGGCCGACGCGGGCGGCCTCAACCAGCCGACGCGGGGCCGACGCGGGGCCGACGCGGGCGGCCTCAACCAGCCGATGCGGGGCCGACGCGGGGCCGACGCGGGCGGCCTCAACCAGCCGTTTTGGATAGCGAACTGATGTTCACTACTATCCGGCGATGATCATAAGAAGAAGGCTGACGGTCGGGGTGGGCATCCTGCTCGCCACCCTGACCGCCGGGCTCGGCTCGGCGCTGCCGGCGTCCGCCGATGAAACCCCCACCAAAGCCTCCCCCAAGGTCGAGCTGGTGCTCGACGTCAGCGGCTCCATGCGGACCCGGGACATCGACGGCCAGTCCCGGATGTCCGCGGCGAAGCAGGCGTTCAACGAGGTCCTGGACGCGGTGCCCGAGCAGGTGCAGCTCGGCATCCGCACCCTGGGCGCGGACTACCCGGGCGACGACCGGAAGGTGGGCTGCAAGGACACCAGGCAGCTCTATCCGGTCGGCCCGCTGGACCGCACCGAGGCGAAGACCGCCGTCGCCACGCTGGCCCCCACCGGCTGGACCCCGATCGGGCCCGCCCTGCTGGGCGCGGCCGACGATCTGGAGGGCGGCGACTCCACGCGCCGGATCGTCCTGATCAGTGACGGCGAGGACACCTGCGGCCCGCTCGACCCGTGCGAGGTCGCCCGTGACATCGCGGCGCGCGGCATCCACCTGGTCATCGACACCCTCGGCCTGGTGCCGAACGCGAAGATCCGCCAGCAGCTGACCTGCATCGCCGAGGCCACCGGCGGCACGTACACCGCTGTCCAGCACACGGATGAACTCTCCGGCCGCGTCAAGCAGTTGGTGGACCGGGCCGCCGAGCCCGTCGTCACCCCGGTCGCCACGAAGGGCGCCGACAGCTGCACGGACGCCCCCGAGCTCAAGCCGGGTCTCTACACCGACCGCGAGAAGTTCGCCGAGCACCGCTGGTACAAGGTCGACGTGCTCCCCGGCCAGGAACTGCGCGCCTCCGTCAGCGTCTTCGCCGACCGCGCCGTCAACAACGACTACGGGATGCTGCTGCGCGCGGTCACCGTGCACGGCCGCGAGATCGTGCGCGGCTCCGAGTCCGGCACCGGGCGCACCGACGCCATCTCGTCCGGGCTGCGCTACCCGAAGGCCGAGCTGGACGACGACGAGAAGACCGCGGAGACCGTCTGCCTCCAGGTCAGCAACTCGTTCTCGGCCCCGGCGTCGGTGAAGACCGCGCCCGGCATGCCCATCGAGCTGACCGTCGACCTGGTGGACGCCCCCGACGGGGCGTCCGACGTCGCGGCGTTCGGCCTGGGCCACGGCTGGTGGCTGCTGGGCGCGCTCGCCCTGACCGGGCTGATCGCGGGTCTGCTCATCGGCTGGATCTCGCGCTGGCGCGTCGCTGTCTGGAGGACCAACTGATGTCCCGTACGAGACGCGTGCTCGCGGGCGCGCTGCTGACCGGCCTGGCCCTGCTGACCGGAGCGGGGGCCGCCGCGGCCGACGACGCTACGGCGAGCCCGAGCCCGAGCGCGTCCGGTGACGGCTCCGGCCCCACCGAGGCGGGCACCGCCTTCCGCACCGCCACGGCCCTCCAGCAGGACGAGACCGCCACCGCCGGGGCCTCGACCGGCGACTACCTGTACTGGGTCTTCCCGGCCGACGCCGGGCAGCGCGCCACGGTCACGGCCAAGGTGAACCTGCCCGAGAGCACCACCCGGCACGGGGCGCAGACCTGGCAGGTCGATGTGTACGACGGGCTGCGCCGCCGCCAGGCCTGCATGTACGGCAAGCAGACCGGCAAGGCGGCGGCGGACGCCTCTTCGGTCGAGCTGACCTGTGTGCTGCGTACCGTCCGGGCCCTGGCCGAGCCGTGGGCCAACGACCCGCTGCCGGGCAGTTACTACGTGCGCCTCACGGTCGTCGACCTGGCCTCGGCCGACCTCGGTCTGCCGGTGCACACGGAGGTCCGGGTCACCTCCGAGGGCCAGGGCGGCTCCGCCGATGTCGACGGCACCCTGTCGAAGCCGCTGGTGCCCGGGGTGTCCTCGGCCGAGCAGGCCTCGGACGGCTCGGACGACTCCGCCGAGCCGGTCGCGCTCGCGGGTGAGCCCGAGGACGGCTGGTCGTCGGGCTGGTGGACCAGCCGCTGGCTGTGGACGGCGGGCGGCGGGATCCTCGCCGCGCTCACGGCCGTCTTCGGCTACTCCCTGACGCGCGGCAACGGCCGCCCGTCCCGGGTGCCGCCGGGCGTCTGACGGCAGGCCGTCCGCCGGTCCGGGCCGTGTGCCACGGACCCGGCCCGGCGGATGCCGGCGCGTCACCGCGCCGGCATCACATGACGGAGCCCGCCCAGGAGATGGGCGCGAAAGTCCGGGTCGGTGTACGCCTCGGCCGCGTGCCCGAGCGCCGTGTAGAAGACCCGCGCCCCGCCGTGCTCGCGGGTCCACACCAGCGGGTGGTCGCTCCCCTCACCGCCCTCGTAGGAGGCGGCGTCGGCGGAGGCGATGACCTGGACCCGGCCGCGCGGGCTGTCCCTGAACTCGTACCACTCATCGGTGAAGTCCCAGGTGGCGCCCAGGTGGGCGGTGGCCGGGTGGTCCCGGTCCTCGATGACGAGGGTGCCCGGCTGGAAGGCGGGGTGGTGGTCGAACCGGGCGCCCAGCAGCTCCCCGTAGAAGGGCCAGCCGTACTCCGTACAGGCCGCCGCGTGCACCCCCATGAAACCGCCGCCCGCCGCGCAGTACGCCCGGAGAGCGGCGCGCCCGGCGGGTGTCAGGACGTCCCCGCTCGTGGAGAGGAAGACCACCGCCGCGTACCCCCGCAGCCCCTCCTCGAACACCGCCGGGTCCTCGGTCGCGTCCACCGCGAATCCGTGCTCCGCGCCGAGGGCGCGGAACGCGGCGACGCCGTCGGGGATCGAGTCGTGGCGGTAGTCCGTGGTGCGGGTGAAGACGAGAACCCGGGACTGACTGGACGGCACTGGCATCGGTTGCTCCAGGGGTGTGGGGACGGGGCTGCCCATGATCCAGGACGGGCACTCCGGCCGGCGTCTCCCGCAGTCGGCGGGCCCCGGCCATCAACGCATCGTCGTCCATGGCCGGATACTCTCCCGAACGCCCCGCGCCCTGTACTGATTTACCCCGTGCCCTGTACTGATTTACGCGGCCGGGGCCCGGCCCCGGGGATCACGCGGCGCCGAACGGGCCGTCCGCCCCGAACACCAGTCGGGCGAACCGGTCGCCCATGCGCAGATGGGTGGTGGCGTCCGGGTGGAGCGCGTCGGGCAGCGGGAGTTCGTCCGCGTCCGCCTCGCCGTACAGCTCGCGGCCGTCGAGGTGGGCCAGGTGCGGGTCGTCGGCGGACCGCCGCTTCACCAGGGCGGCAAGTTCGTCACGGATGACGCCCGTCGTCAGCTTCCCCGCCGCCCGCTCCTCGGGGTCGCCGGCCGCCGCGAACCGGACCCTGCCCTCGCCGAGGCGGCTGAAGTCGGGGACGCTGGGGCCCGGCGTGTCCTCGTGGATGGGGCAGAGTATGGGCGAGATCACCAGGAGCGGGGTGTCCGGGTGGCCCTCGCGGAGGGTGTCGAGGAAGCCGTGCACCGCCGGGACGAAGGCGCGCAGCCGCATCACGTCCGCGTTGACGATGTTGATGCCGATCTTGACGCTGATCAGGTCCGCGGGGGTGTCGCGCATCGCGCGGGCGGTGAACGGGTCGAGCAGGGCGCTGCCGCCCAGGCCCAGGTTGACCAGCTCGACGCCGCCGAGCAGGGCCGCACGCGCGGGCCAGGTGGTCGTCGGGCTCCCGGCGTCCGAGCCGTGGCTGATCGAGCTGCCGTGGTGCAGCCACACCCTGCGGCCGGTGTCCGGGGCGGGTGCGACGGGCGCGTCGGTGCGCAGCGCGACAAGTTCGGTCCGCTCGTTGAACGGGAGCCAGAGCTCCACGTCCTTGTCCTGGCCGGGGAGCCCGTCGAACCGCACGGTCCCCACCGGTCCGGTGCGGAACTCCGTGGACCCGGTGGCCATGTCGACGTCGAGCACGTTGCCGCCGCTCGCCGAGGACCGGGCGGCGAGCTTCCCGTCCACCAGCAGGTCGTACACCCCGTCCGGCCTCGGCGGGACGCCCTGGTAGGCCGTCCGGGTGCGCCGCGCCTCCAGCTCGATGACGGTGGCCCGGGTCCGGAAGACCAGCCGTACGCCGGAGGGCTGGGCCTCGGCCAGGGCGATCTGGCCGTCCGGGGCCTGGGCGCGGGCCCGGCCGGGCAGGCGGTGCGGGAGCAGCCCGACGTCGGTGCGCTCCACGTCGAGCGCGCCGCGCAGGAGGGCGGTGGTGACGGGTGTGGTGACGGTAAGGGGTGCGGGGTCGGTGCTCATGTCTCCACCTGCTGTCGCTGAGGGCTGGGGGTCCGGGCGCGGGGGCGGCGGTCAGGGGGCGGGCCAGTTCCGCAGGAGGGCGTCGAGGGCGTCGATGACCCGGGACCAGGACTCCTGGGAGTCGGGAGCGCTGTGGCTGAAGCCTCCTTGGGCCTCCAGGCTGACGTAGCCGTGGAAGACGCTGCCCAGGAGCCGGACGGCGTGTGTCTGGTCCGGTTCGGTCAGGTCGTAGCCGCGCAGGATCGCCCGGGTCATCCGCGCGTGCCGGCCGCCGGCACTGGCCGCCGCCGCTTCGGGGTCGAGCTTCAGCTGGGCCGCCGCGTAACGGCCGGGATGCTCGCGGGCGTAGTCGCGGTACACGTCGGCGAAGGCGCTCAGGGCGTCCTTGCCTGCCCGGCCCGCCAGCGCGGCGGCGCCGCGGTCGGCCAGTTCCTCCAGCGCGAGGAGGGCGATCCTGGTCCTGAGGTCCTGGGAGTTCTTCAGGTGCGAGTAGAGGCTCGCGACCTTGACGTCGAACCGCCGGGCGAGCGCCGACACGGTGACCCGCTCGAAGCCGACCTCGTCGGCCAGCTCGGCTCCCGCCCTGGTCAAGCGGTCCGCGGTCAGACCCGCACGCGCCATGGTCGTCGCCCTCCTCATCCGGTGACGGCCATCATGCGCTTGCCTAAAGCCTTTAGGCAAATTCAGAATCACTCAAGGTACCCTCCGGCCGGACGGCACCCCGGCGCGTCGAGCCGCCACGACACGTTGCCGAACCGATATGTCGCATTTATGGGCGTGAGCCCGGCTTGCGGTCCAGACTGAAAGCCGGCCGAGCCAGTCGATCCAGGGGAGAAACCTCATGCGTCCGCGCTTCGCTCTCACCGCCGCCGTCACCGCTGCCGCCGCCGTCGCGCTGACCGCGCCCGGCGCGTCGGCCACGACCGCCGCCGGGCCGCGGCTCCGCCCGGCCGCCTGTCAGGAGAAGGCCCTCCGTATCTCCGCCGCGCCCGGCGGGCAGCAGAACACGGCACGGATCGCCGTGACCAACGAGGGTGACCGCGTGTGCGCCGTGGACCGCGTCCCGACCGTCACGTTCCGGGGCCTGGACGGATCGGCGCAGCCCGTACCCCCGGCCACGAGCGGCGTCCACCTCCTCGCGCCGGGCGAGCAGGGGTACGCGGCCGTGCGCACGGCCGCGCCGGGGACCACCGAGGGCCACGTCGTGCGTGGCCTGTCCGTCGCGGCGGACCCCGCGCACCACGGGGTCACGTTCGGGGCGGCGGCGGTGGGCATGGCGGACGGCATCCGGGTGTGGGAACCAGTGACCACGCTGTGGCACGGCTCGCCGGGAGCCGCCGACCGGGCCCTGGCCGCCGGCACGCGCTGAGGCGGGGCGGCGGGGCGACGACGGCCCGGCCCCCCCCCCGCCGCCCCGCCCGTGCTCAGGCGCCGAGCACCGTCACCGTGCCCGTGCCCTCCCCCGTCGCTCCGGTCGCCTCGGCGACCACGCGGTAGGGGCGGTCGATCCGGTCGGAGGTGACGGTCAGGGTGTCCCCGTCCCGCACCACCCGGAAGGCGGCGGCGCTCGCACCGGTCAGGTCCGGCACGGTGACCGACACGCCGTCGCCCCCGGGGCCGCCGCCGAAGACGCGCAGGGTGAGCCCGTCGAGCCAGTCGCCGTCGGGGCGCTGGTCGTCGTCGCCCCAGGGCAGGACCGCGCCGGGGCGCACGAGGACGGGCAGGCTGTCGAAGCCGTGCGTCTCCTGGCGCCAGACGGGACCGGTGATCGTCTCGCCGGTCAGCAGGTGGGTCCAGGTGCCCTCGGGAACGTAGTACTCGACCTGGCCGTCCTCCGTGAAGACCGGCGCGACCAGCAGGTCCGGGCCGAGCATGTACTGCCGGTCCAGTGTCCGGGCGGCCGGGTCACCGGGGAACTCCAGCAGCATCGGCCGCATCATCGGGACGCCGGTGCGATGGGCGGTGGCGGCGGCCTCGTACAGGTAGGGCATCAGCCGGTGCTTGAGCAGGGTGAACTTCCGGGCGACGTCCACCGCTTCCTCGCCGAACTCCCACGGCACCCGGTAGGAGACGTTGCCGTGCAGCCGGCTGTGCGAGGAGAGCAGGCCGAAGGCGAGCCAGCGCTTGAAGACCGCCGGGTCGGGGGTGCCCTCGAAGCCGCCGATGTCGTGGCTCCAGAAGCCGAACCCGGACAGGCTCAGCGAGAGGCCGCCGCGCAGTGATTCGGCCATCGCCGTGAACGAGGCGAAGCAGTCGCCGCCCCAGTGGACGGGGAACTGCTGGCCGCCGGCCGTCGCCGAGCGGGCGAAGAGGACCGCCTCGCCGTGGCCGCGCTCCTTCTCCAGGAGTTCGAAGACCGTCCTGTTGTAGATCTGCGCGTAGTAGTTGTGCATCCGCTCGGGGTCGGAGCCGTCGTGCCAGACGACGTCGGTGGGGATGCGCTCGCCGAAGTCGGTCTTGAAACAGTCGACGCCCTGGTCGAGCAGGACGCGGAGCTTGGCGGTGTACCACTCGCGCGCGGCCGGGCTGGTGAAGTCGACCAGGGCCATGCCGGGCTGCCACAGGTCCCACTGCCACACGTCGCCGTTGGGGCGGCGGACCAGGTGGCCGAGCTCGGCGCCCTCGGCGAACAGCGCGGACTTCTGGGCGATGTACGGGTTGATCCACATGCTGATCCGCAGCCCGCGTTCCTTCAGCCGGGTCAGCATGCCTTCCGGATCGGGGAAGACGTCCGGGTCCCACAGGAAGTCAGACCACTGGTACTCGCGCATCCAGAAGCAGTCGAAGTGGAAGACGGAGAGCGGGATGTCGCGTTCGGCCATGCCGTCCACGAACGAGGTGACGGTCTCCTCGTCGTAGGAGGTGCAGAAGGACGTCGTCAGCCACAGGCCGAAGGACCAGGCCGGCGGCAGGGCCGGGCGGCCGGTGAGCGCGGTGTAGCGGGCCAGCACCTCCTTGGGGGTCGGCCCGGCGACGATGTAGAACTCCAGCGACTGGTCCTCGACGCTGAACTGCACCTGCCCGACCGACTCCGAGCCGACCTCGAAGGAGACCTTGCCGGGGTGGTTGACGAAGACGCCGTAGCCGCGCGAGGAGAGGTAGAACGGGATGTTCTTGTAGGCGAGTTCGCTGCTGGTGCCGCCGTCGGCCTGCCAGATGTCCACGCTCTGGCCGTTCTTGACGTACGGGGTGAAGCGCTCGCCCAGCCCGTAGATGTTCTCCCCGACCGCCAGGGCGAGCTGGGTGAGCATGTGGTGGGCGCCGTCCGGGGTGGTGGCGAAGGCGGTGCCCTTGGTGTCGACCCCCGTCAGGCGGCGGCCGTCGGCGTCGAGGAAGGTCAGACCCCAGGGGCCCTCGCCGTCCATGCGCAACGTCAGCGGACCGCTGGTGAGTTCGGTGACCGCCCCGTCCTGCCGGGTGCGGGCGCCGGAGGCCGCCGGGTCGAGCCCGGGGAAGGCGAAGTCGGGGCCCCGGTGGGCCCTGCCCGCGTGGTGCGTGGTGCGGACGCCGATGATCCCCTCGGCCGGGGAGAAGCAGTCGACGGTGATGAGCGGGGTGTTGAGGGTGTCACCGCGGGCGTCGACCCGTTTCACCGCCGCGTACGCGGTGAACTGGTCGGCGCCGACGCGCAGATCACGGATCTCGGTCGCGTAGGAGGCGCGTACGCCCTCACGCATGAGCCAGAAGCCATCGGTGAACTTCATACGGACTCCTTGCCGGGGGCAACGGGAGAGGGAGGAGCAGAGGGACGGGCCGGGGCGCGGTTCACTCGCCGCGCCCGGTGAAGGCGAGCCGGGCCAGCCGTACGGTGCCGCGCAGGGCGATCCGCAGGTCGCCGACACCGGAGGCGTCCAGTCCGGCCCGGAAGGTGCGGTAGTCGTACGGCCCTTCGGTGGCCGGGACGGGGACGGTGACCGTGCTGCCGCCGGCGGTGATCAGGACGGCCCCCTCCCCCGAGGCGAGGACCTCGACGCCGTTCAGCCCATCGGCGAAGTCGCAGCGCCGGTAGAGGAGTTCGTTCGCGTCGGCGGTGGCGGTGACCGCGTCGCCGTCCTTCTTCGCCCGGTCCACGATCTCGGTGGCCAGCTGTTCGTCGTAGTCGGCCGCCTCCAGACCGCGGGCCAGGAGCGGGCGCGGCCCGGCCGGATCGCCGTCGACGGTGAGGACCGTGACGAGCCGGATGTCCGCGCTGGAGGCGCCCGCCTGGATCTCGTACGCGCCGGGCTCGACGGTCCAGCGGCCGTGCGCCACGTCCCAGTGGCCGAGTTCCCCGACCGGCACGGTGAAGGCGACGCGCTCGGCGGCGCCGGGGGCCAGGTGGAGCCTGCGGTGGCCGGCCAGCTGGCGCAGCGGCCGGACGACGGACGGGGCGATGGCCCGTACGTACAGCTGGGCGACCTCGTCGGAGGCGACGGTGCCCGTGTTGGTGACGGTCAGCGAGACGTGCAGCAGGTCGCCCTCGCGTTCGGCGGTCAGGCCGCTGTAGGTGAACTCGGCGTACGTGAGGCCGTGGCCGAACGCGTAGAGCGGGGCGCCCTCGTAGTAGAGGTAGGTCTGCCGTGAGCCGATGATGTCGTAGTCGAGCAGGCCGGGCAGTTCCGCGTCGGAGGTGTACCAGGTCTGCGGGAGCCGGCCGGCCGGGGAGACGTCGCCCGCCAGGACCCGGGCGAGCGCGGTGCCCGCGGCCTGCCCGCCGTGCGCGGTCCACAGCAGCACGGGCAGCGCGGCGGCCGCGTCGGTGAGGGCGTACGGGTAGGGCGAGGTGACCGCCAGGACCGTGCGCGGGTTGGCGGCGTGCGCGGCGCGCCAGAGGCGTTCCTGCTGGGCGGGCAGGGCGAGGGTGGTGCGGTCCTCGGTCTCGCGGCCGTTGATGTGCGGGTCGTTGCCGGCCACCACGATCACGGTGTCGGCCGCGGCGGCGGCGCGGGCGACGGCGTCCTCGCCGCGCTCGGTCACCTCGGTCTCGAAGACGGTCCCGGTGCCGCCGGAAACTTCTTCGCCCGGGGCGGCAACCTTTACGCCGTCGGCGGCGACAGAGACATACCCACCCGTTCCGATGTGCAGAAGGCGGTGACCGCCGGCATGGCCTTCCACCTCTTCCCAGCGGAAGGTCTCCTGGACGACCCAGCCGCCGGGCTCGTCGGCGGAGGCGCGTACAAAGCCGTCCTCGGCGACGGACAGATAGCGTCCGGCCGGTTCCCGCAGGGTGATCACACCGTTGCCCCAGTCCACGAGCGCCAGCTCGGACGGGGTGTCGCCGCAGGTCAGCGGGGACAGGTCGGTGCGGCCGGCGAGCAGTGCGGGGTCGAGGGCGCCCTCGGCGCCGCGCGCCGCGTCCTGGCCGCCGCGCGCCGGGGGCACCTGGAGCCAGCCGTCCGCGCACTTGATCCGGACCAGGTCGGCGCCCTCGGCGTGGACGACGCGGTCGGCGCCGAAGCGCGCCCGCAGCCCGTCGAGCGGGGTCGAGCGGTGGATGAGGGTGCCGCTGTACCAGTCGAGCTTGCAGTCGTCGGCGAGGAGCCCGACGACGGCGACGGTCTTCCCGGCGGCGGGGTCGAGCGGCAGCAGCCCGTCGTTCTTGAGGAGGACGACGGCCTGCTCGGCGGCCTCCAGGGCGAGGGCCCGGTGCTCCTCGGTGTCGAAGGCGGAGGTGTCCGCGTAGGGGTCGAGCGCGGGGTCGAACTCGCCGAGCGCGAAGCGCATGTGGAGCAGGCGCCGGACGGCGGTGTCGATGTCGTGCTCGTCCAGCAGTCCGCGTTCCAGCGCGCCCCTGACGCGGCCGGTCATGACGGCGGAGTCCTGGCCGTGGTCGGTGAAGCTGTCGACGCCCGCGCGCAGGGAGGCGGCCGTCGCCTCCTCGTGGGTGTCGAAGTAGTGCTCGCTGTCGACGAGGTTGGTCGGCGCGCCGGCGTCGGAGCAGACGACCAGGGGCTGGTCCGTCCAGGTGCGCAGCTGGCTCGCGAGGAGCGGCGAGACGTGGTTGGGGCGCCCGTTGACCAGGTTGTACGCGGGCATCACCCCGGCCACCGCGCCCGCCCGGACGGCGTCCCGGAAGGCCTTGAGGTCGTATTCGCGCAGGACCCGGGGGCCGACCGAGGAGGACGAGGTGTCGCGGTCGGTCTCGTTGTTGTGGGCGAGCCAGTGCTTGAGGACCGGGGCGGTCCGCCAGTAGTGCGGGTGGTCGCCGCGCAGGCCCCGGGTGTAGGCGACCGCGATGGCGGAGGTGAGACCGGCGTCCTCGGAGTACCCCTCCTCGCCGCGCCCCCACAGCGGATGGCGCAGCAGGTTCACGGTGGGGGCCCAGACGTTGAGCCCGACCCGGTCGTCCTGGGCGCGCTTGGCGCGGACCTCGTCGCCCACGGCTTCGCCGACCCGGCGCACCAGTTCGTCGTTCCAGGTGGCACCGAGCCCCACGGCCTGCGGGAAGACCGTGGCCGTGCCCATCCAGGCGACGCCGTGCAGGGCCTCCTGGCCGGTGCGGAAGGCGCCGAGCCCGAGCCGGTCCACCGCCGGCGCGAACTGGTGCAGCATCGCGATGCGCTCGTCGAGGGTGAGCCGCTGGAGCAGATCCTCGACGCGCTCGGCGAAGGGCAGCTGCGGGTCGCGGAAGGGCTGCGGTTGTTCCGTCACGTGCGGGTCCTTCTTCAAAGGTGGGAGGTATGGCGGTGTCGGCGCCTCGTGCGAGCCCTCGTGGAGCCTCGGACGATCTTTCGAAGCGCTTCGATGCTCAACGGCCGACCCCGTACGTGTCAAGGGTCCGGCACCTGGCCGCGCGCCCGGCGCGACGCGGGGGCATCAGGAAACGGTTCGGAAACGGGTCGGAGGAATCTGGAAACGAAGCCTTGTGCCACACAGACCCTTCACTTAACCTCGCTGCAACATCGAAGCGCTTCGACGGAGCTTCGATGGGGCGCCCGGCGCCCTTGAATTCCCGGGGACGGCGACACGCTCTGCCGCCTCCTTGTTGAACCGCTTCACCTGGGGCCGGTGACACCGGCTCAGCCAGCAACGCTCCACCTCAGACACAGGAACCGAACGGCGGTCGCCCCGCCGCGTGTCGTCCTGGTGCGCCTCGAAGGGTTGACGCAATGACGCCGAATTCCTCCCCCTCCTCCACGGCCCCGAGCCGGAGAAGCTTCCTCGCCACGGGCGCGGTGGCCGCCGTCGCCGTGGCCGGCGGGGTGCCGCTGCTCGCCGCGTGCGGCGGCTCCGGCTCCGGTGCCGGGAGCAAGGAGGGCACGACCACGGGCAAGGCCCTGAAGAAGGTCGTGCCGAGCTACGCCCCGCTGAACCTCGTCGAGCCCGACGTCCCCGGTGTCAACGGTTCGAGCCCCGGCTTCACCAAGCTGCCGGACCCGCTGGTGGTCTCGGTCAAGTCGGTCCCGGGCAAGGGTTCGGAGTTCCGGGTCATGACCCCGCTGTGGGGCACGGTCCCGAAGAAGAACAACCCGTACTACACGGCCGTGAACAAGGCGGTCGGCGCGACGCTCAACTTCGACCCGCAGGACGGCAACACCTACCAGGACAAGATCGGCGCGGTCCTCGCCGGCTCGGACATCCCGGACGTCATGACCATCCCCGGCTGGAACATGCAGGGACAGATCCGCAACGCGATCACCGCCAAGTTCGCGGACCTCTCCCCGTACCTGGCGGGCGACGCCGTCAAGAAGTACCCGAACCTGGCGAACATCCCGACCGGCGCCTGGCAGTACTCCGTCTTCGGCGGCAAGCTGCGCGGGCTGCCCATGCCGACGCCGGTCATCGGCAACGCGATCTTCTACCGCAAGGACCTCATCGGCTCCGGTGCCGTCCCGGCGAGCGCGGACGACCTGCTGGCCTTCGGCAAGGAGTACACCGCCCCCAAGAAGAAGGTCTGGGCCTTCGACGACCTGTGGACCTGCATCCAGAAGATCTTCGGCCTGCTGCCCGACGCGCCGCACTACTGGCAGCTGGAGAACGGCAAGCTGGTCCACAAGATCGAGACGAAGGAGTACCGCGAGGCGCTCGCCTTCGCCCGCAAGCTCCACGACGGCGGTTACGTCCACCCGGACGCCGAGGCCAACAAGGACGCCGACGCCAAGATCCGCTTCACCAGCGGCCACGTCGTCATGTACAACGACGGCACCGGCGGCTGGAAGGGCATGGTCACCGAACAGGCCGCCGCCAACCCGAAGTTCGACATGCAGGCGCTCGACTTCTTCAGCCAGGACGGCGGCAAGCCGGTGCTGTGGCAGGACGACCCGGCGGGCATCTTCACCTTCCTCAGCAAGAAGCTGTCCAAGGCGAGGATCGAGGAGTTCCTCGCGATCGCCGACTACGCGGCCGCGCCGTACGGCACCGAGGAGTTCATGCTCACCAACTACGGCGTGAAGGGCACCCACTACACGATCAAGGACGGGTCCCCGACCTACACCCCGCAGGGTGTCGAGGAGGCCCAGCCCTCCACCTTCCTGTTCGTCGCCTCGCCGCCCACCTCCATCGCCTACCCCGACCAGCCGCAGCTGGCCAAGGACTACGCCGGCTGGATGGCGCGCCAGGCCCCGCACGTCAAGAAGCCCCTCTTCTTCGGCATGCAGGTCGTCGAACCGCAGCGCTACGCCTCGCTGTACACACCGTTCGACGACCTCCAGAAGGACATCCGCCGCGGCCGCAAGAAGGTCAGCGACGTGGACGAAGCGGTGAACACCTGGAAGAAGAGCGGCGGCGACAAGCTCCGCGACTGGTACCAGGACATTCTCGACAAGAACGGCTCCGGCAACTGACGCGTACGACGCGCACCGATCGCACGTACGAGGACGAAGGGGCCGCCGGGCGCACGATGCCCGGCGGCCGGGGTCAGGAGCACGACATGGGGAGCACAGGGTGAAGTCACGGGCCACGGTCGCGGCCGCCCCGGACCGCACCGCCGACGGGGCGAGCGCCCCGGCCGGCGGGAGCGGCGCCGGGGACGGTGCCGGCAGGGACACCAGCGGCGTTCGAAGGGGCAGGGCCCGCTCGGACGGTGTCCGCGGATCCCGTACGGACAAGGGCGGCGGACGGGCGGACTCCGGTCCGCGGGCGGGCGGCATCACCTGGCGTCAGCGGCTGCGGCGCGACCGCACCCTGATCCTGATGACGATGCCGGCCATCGCGCTGCTGCTGATCTTCAACTACATCCCGCTGCTCGGGAACATCGTGGCCTTCCAGGACTACGACGTGTACGACCTGGGCATCACCGGCAGCCCCTTCGTCGGGTTCGACAACTTCACCCGGATCTTCGAGGACTACCGCTTCTGGGAAGTCCTCATCAACACGCTGGTCATCTTCGTCACCCAGCTCGTCCTGTTCTTCCCCATCCCCATCGCCATCGCCCTGCTGCTCAACACGATCATGAGCACCCGGGTCCGGGCGTGGGTGCAGGCGATCGTCTACCTGCCGCACTTCTTCTCCTGGGTGCTCGTCGTCACCGTGTTCCAGCAGATGTTCGGCGGCGCCGGTCTGGTCGCCCAGTGGCTGCGCGAACACGGTCACGAGGGCTTCGACCTGATGACCAACCCGGGCTTCTTCAAATTCCTGGTCAGCGCCCAGGCCGTGTGGAAGGACGCCGGCTGGGGTGTCATCGTCTTCCTGGCCGCGCTCGCCGCCGTCAACACCGACCTGTACGAGGCCGCGGCGGTCGACGGGGCCGGCCGCTGGCGCCGCATGTGGCATGTCACCCTGCCCGCGCTGCGCCCGGTCATCGCCCTGCTGCTCGTCCTGCGGGTGGGCAGCGCGCTCAACCTCGACTTCGAGCAGATCCTGCTCCAGCGCGACCAGGTGGGCGCGGGCGCCTCGGAAATCCTGGACACCTACATCTGGTGGACGGGCATCAAGACCGGCGACTTCGGCTACGCGGCCGCCGCCGGCATCTTCAAGGGACTGTTCAGCGTCGCCATGGTGCTGGGTGCCAACAAGGTCGCCCACATGCTGGGCGAGCAGGGGGTGTACTCCAAGAAATGACAACTCTCCTGGACCACGAGAAGGACCCGGCGGCCCCCGCACCCCCTGCGGAGACTCCGCTCCAGCGCGCCCTGCGCATCGAACCCCGCCCGGTGTGGGAGGAGGAGCCGACCAAGACGGGACTCGCCTTCAAGGGCTTCGGCCTCGTCGCGATCTGCGCGGTCATCATCATCCCGATCTGGGTGGTGCTGGTCACCAGCCTCTCCGACACCAAGACCATCAACGACGCGGGCGGCCTGGTCGTCTGGCCCAAGCACATCACCTTCGTCGCGTACAAGGAGCTGCTGAGCGGGGGCGCGGTGACCCGCGCGGCCGCCGTGAGCGTGGGCCTCACCGTCGTCGGTACGGCCGTCAGCATGATCGTCTCGGTCCTGTGCGCGTACGGGCTGAGCCGCCGCGACTCCTACGCGCACCGTCCGCTGCTGATGACGCTGATGGCGACGATGTTCTTCGGCGCCGGCCTCATCCCGACGTATCTGCTGGTCACCGGCATCGGTCTGAGCGACAGCTACTGGTCGATGATCCTGCCCAGCGCGATCAGCGTCTTCAACGTGCTGGTCCTGCGCGGCTTCTTCATGGACACCGCGCCCGAACTCATCGACGCGGCCCGCATCGACGGCGCCGGTGAGTGGCGCATCCTGCTCCAGATCATCATGCCGCTGTCGCGTGCGGTGATCGCCGTGATCTCGCTCTTCTACGCGGTCGGCTACTGGAGCCAGTGGTTCAACGCGATGCTCTACATCCAGGACAGCGACAAGTACCCGCTCCAGATGATCCTGCGCCAGCTGGTCCTTCAGCACCAGGTGCCGCCCGGCGCCATGGGCGCGGCCGTCAGCAGCGGCCAGATCAACAGCCTCGCCGTGCAGATGGCCGTCATGATCCTCGCCCTGATCCCGGTCGCGGTGCTGTCGCCCTTCGTCCAGAAGCACTTCCAGAAGGGCATGCTGACCGGCGCCGTGAAGGGCTGACTCCGCGCCGTTTCCCCCTCCCCCTCCCGTCCGGAAGGTGTTCGCCATGCGCGCTTCGTCCGCGCCCACGCCCCGCCGCAGAACCCGGGGCGCGACGTCCGTCCCGCGCGCGGGCGGACTCCCCCTGGGTGCTCCGCGGTCCAAGGTGGCGACGGCGCCCGGCCGCAGCGGCGACCTGTGGCTGTCGGCGAAGGACAACGGGGTGGCGGTGCTCCGCTCCGACGACGCGGGCCCCACCCGGGCGCGCGTCAACGACGACTCCCACCAGTGGGGCTGGACCGGCGAAGTGATCACCGGCGATCCCCGCGTCCACGGCCGCGTCCACCTGGGCACCAACGGCCGCGGCATCCAGTACGCACAACCCCAGTGAGGAACGACGCCATGCCGTCCCTGCGCGACGCGGCCCGTGGCCGCATCCTCTTCGGAGGCGACTACAACCCCGAGCAGTGGCCCGAGGAGGTGTGGGAGGACGACGTCCGGCTGATGAAGGAGGCCGGCGTCAACTCCGTCACGCTCGGTGTCTTCTCCTGGGCGAAGATCGAACCCCGTCCCGGCGCCCGTGAGTTCGGGTGGCTGGACCGGCTGATGGACCTCATGCACACACACGGCATCGGCGTCGTGCTCGCCACCCCGACCGCGTCCCCGCCGCCCTGGATGGGGGCGCGGCACCCGGAGACCCTGCCCCGGGCGGAGGACGGGTCCATCGTCTGGTACGGCTCGCGCCAGCAGTTCTGCGCCAGCTCCCCGGTCTACCGGCGCTACGCCGCCGCGCTCACCGAGGACCTCGCCGCGCGGTACGCGGAGCACCCCGCGCTCACCGTGTGGCACATCAACAACGAGTACTGCACGCACTGCTGGTGCGACGAGACGGCGGTCCACTTCCGCCGCTGGCTGTGCGCCCGTTACGGGACGCTCGACGCGCTCAACGAGGCGTGGGGCACGGCGTTCTGGAGCCAGCACTACGACTCCTGGTCGGAGATCCTGCCGCCGCGCAAGGCGCAGTACATGAAGAACCCGACGCAGGTGCTGGACTTCAAGCGGTTCACGTCCGACGCGCTGATGGAGTGCTTCGCCGCCGAGCGGGACATCGTCGCCCGGCACACCCCGCACATCCCCGTGACGACGAACTTCATGCCGCTGTGGTCGGGGCAGGACGCCTGGGCCTGGGCCGCCGAGGAGGACATCGTCTCGGTCGACATCTACCCGGACCCCCGGGACCCATGGGGCGGCCAGTACAACGCGATGCTCGCCGACATGACGCGTTCCCAGGCGGCCGGCCCGTGGATGCTGATGGAGCAGGCGGCGGGCGCGGTCAACTGGCGGGGCGTCAACCACCCCAAGCCCGAGGGGCTGAACCGGCTCTGGTCGCTCCAGTCGGTGGCGCGCGGCGCCGACGCCGTGTGCTACTTCCAGTGGCGCCAGTCCCGGCAGGGCTCGGAGAAGTTCCACTCGGGGATGCTCGGGCACGCGGGTGAGCACGGCCGCGCCTTCCGCGAGACCAGGCGGCTGGGCGCCGAACTCGCCGCGATCGGCCCGGCGGTGGCCGGCACCCCCGTGGCAGCCGATGTCGCGGTCCTGCACGACTGGGACGCGTGGTGGGCGGGTGCGCAGGAGGGCAGCCCTTCCGCGCTGCTGGACTACACCGAGGTGGTGCGGCGCTGGCACCGGGCGCTGTGGGAGAACGGGACCGCGGCCGAGTTCGCCCGCCCCGACGCCGATCTCAGCCGCTTCAAGGCCGTCGTCGTCCCGCACCTCTACCTGCTCGGCGACGCGGCGATCGACAACCTCGTGGCGTACGTGCGCGGCGGCGGCCGGCTGGTGTGCGGCTTCTTCACCGGGATCGCCGACGTGGACGACCGGATCAGGCCGGGCGGGATGGACGTTCGGCTGCGCGAGCTGTTCGGCATCCGCACCCTGCACGAGTGGTGGCCGCTGGAGGCGGACACGGCCGTGAAGTGCGACGGCTTCCGGGGCACCGTGTGGTCGGAGGAGCTGGAGGCGGCCGAGGGCACGGAGGTGGTGGCCTCCTACCGCGAGGGCGAGCTGTCCGGGCTGCCCGCGGTGCTGCGCAGGGGCGGCGCGACGTATGTGTCGACCCTGCCGGAGCCCCCGGCGCTGCGGGCGCTCGTGGGCGACGTGGTCCGTGCGGCGGGTGTGCGGCCGGTCCTGTCCGGGCTGCCGGAGAGCGTGGAGGCGGTCCGCCGCGGCGAACTGCTCTTCCTGCTCCACCACGGCCGCGAAATGGTCACCGTGACGGTCCCCGGCGCGTACGAGGACCTGTTGACCGGGCGCGTGGTGACGGACCGGGTCGCGCTCGGCCGCTACGGCGTCGCCGTGCTGCGGAGCACCGCACCATGACCGCACGCGCGCACATCGACTCCACCTGGGAACCGTGCCCCGCCGCCCGCTGGGAGGACGCCTTCCTCGCCGGCAACGGCCGGCACGGGGCCATGGTGTACGGGGACCCGGCCGACGACCGGGTCGTCGTCAACCACCACACCCTGGTCCGGCCCAACGGCAGCGAGCACCTCCGCCCGCCCGAACTCGCGGACCGGCTGGACCGGTTGCAGAGCGCCCTGCTCGCCGGGGACACCACGGCGGCGGAACGCTTCGGCGACGGCCGCCCGCTGGTGTGGGTGCAGCCCTTCCACCCCGCCTTCCAGACCCGTATCCGCCCCACGCCCGACGACGCCCCCGCGACGGTCCCGGCCGCGGACTACCGGCGCTCGGTCGACTTCGCCACCGGGGAGATCACGGCCGTCCGCGAGGCGCGGCGCAGCCGGGTCTTCGTCTCGCGCGCCGACGACGTGATCGTCCAGTACGTCACAGGACCGGGGCTCGCGGTGGACCTGACCCTGGACCACGCCCTGCCGGGTGCCCCGCCGCGCCTGGCCGTGGGGCGCAGCACCGTGCTGACCCCGGACGGTGCCCGGCTGTCGCTGCGGGCCGGCTATCCGGACAGTGAACTCGCGTACACCGGGGTGACGGTGGTGCGGGCGGAGGGCGGCCGGGTGTCCGTGGCGGGCGAGGGCGTCCGGGTCGAGGGCGCCAGGAGCCTGCTGCTGCTCACCCGGGTGCGCCGGCACACGGGCCATCTGGACCTGGCGGCGGAGTGCGCCGCGCTGCCCCGGGACGATTACGCGACGCTGTTCGCCCGGCACTGTGCGCTGCACCGCCCGGCCTTCGAGCGGGCGGCCCTCACGCTGGACGCCGATCCGGACGAACGGCTGCTTCCCGGGAGCGAGTTGATCCGGCGGCCGGACAGCCCCGCGCTCCTTGAGCGGCTGTTCGCAGCGGGGCGCTACCACCTGCTGTCCGCGTCCGGGGCGCTGCCGCCCCGGCTGACCGGGCTGTGGACGGGTGACTGGGACACCGCCTGGTCGGGGGCGTTCACCACCAACGCCAACCTCAACCTCCAGATCGCCTCGGCCGCGGCCGCCGCGCTGCCGGAGGTGTCCGAGGCCCATGGAGCGCTGGTGTACGGGCAGCTCGCCGACTGGCGGGACAACGCGCGGGCGATCTTCGGTGCGCGCGGCATCGTCGCCCCGTCGCACACCGACGGCGAGTCCGGCCACACCCGGCACTACCAGCGCGCGTACCCGCTGCATCTGTGGACGGCGGGTGCGGACTGGCTGCTGGAACCGCTGGTCGAGCACGCCGAGACGACCGGGGTGACGGACCCCCGGCTGACGGCCGCACTGGACGAGGCCGCCCTGTTCTACGAGGACTTCCTGACCCGCACCGGTCCCGACGGTTCGGTGGCCGTGGTCCCCTCGTACTCGCCGGAGAACCGTCCGGCGAACGCGAGCTGGGGGACGGTCAACGCGACGATGGACCTCGCGGCGGCCCGCCACGCCCTGACCGTCCCGGCCGGCCGCTCCCCCGCCCATCCGGCCTCCGCGCGGCGGCGGGCGCTGGCGGAACGGCTCCCCGGCTACCGGGTCAACGAGGACGGCGCGCTCGCCGAGTGGGCGTGGCCGGGGCTGGCGGAGACGTACGACCACCGCCACCTCAGCCACCTCTACCCGGTGTGGCCGCTGGACGCGGTCAATCCGTACGACACCCCGGAGCTGGCGGCCGCCGCGCACCGGGCGCTGGAGCTGCGCGGCGCCGAGAACGACTCCGCGCACGGCCATCTGCACCACGCGCTGATCGCCGCGCGCCTGCGGGACGGGGCGCGGGCCTCGGCCTCCGTGCGGTCGGTCCTGGCGGGCGACTTCTTCCACGACTCGTTGATGAGCGCCCACTACCCGTCCCGCGACGTCTACAACGCGGACGCGGCCCACGCCCTGCCCGCCGCGGTCATCGAGTCGCTCGTCCAGTCGACGCCGGACCGGCTGGTCCTGCTGCCCGCGCCCCTCGCGGGCTGTCCGGGCGGTGAACTGCGCGGTGTGCGTACGCGGTTCGGCGCCGGGCTCGATCTGCGCTGGTCGGCGGACGGCACCGCGACCGCCGTCCTGCACCCCACACGTGACGCCCGTGCCGATCTCCGTACGGGCGACGGCCACACCTTCACCGATGCCTTCGCCGGCTCCCCCTCCACTCTTCTGGAGCTGACGGCCGGCGTGGACCGCGTCCTCGAACTGGAGCCGCGGTAGCACTTCCCCCCACCCCCACCATGGAAGGACAACCATGGCACGACGCACCCGCACACTCAGCAGGTTCGCACTGGCGCCGGCCGCGGCGCTGGCGGCGCTCATCGGCTTCGCCGCCGCCCCCGCCCAGGCCGCGGCCTGGTCCTCGTCGGACCAGTGGGGCACGTACAACACCTCGGACGGCTACACCCTCTACAACAACATCTGGGGTTCGGGCGCGGGCTCCCAGAGCATCTGGGCCAACTCCTCGTCGGACTGGGGCGTCTGGGCGGACCACCCGGACACCGGCGGGATCAAGTCGTATCCCAACGCCAAGAAGGTGGTGGACAAGCCCCTCACCTCGCTGTCGTCGCTCACCAGTACGTACAACGTCACCGTCCCGTCGTCCGGTGCCTACAACACCTCGTACGACATCTGGGACAGCGACTACGACTACGAGGTGATGCTGTGGGTCAACCACACCGGCGCCGTGGGCCCGCTCGGCAGCTCACAGGGCACCGTGACGCTCGGTGGTCACACCTGGACCGTCTACAAGGGTGACAACGGCTCCAACGAGGTGTTCTCTTTCCTGCGCACGTCGGACTCCGCCTCGGGCACGGTGGACATCCTGCCGATCCTGAAGTGGATCAAGGACACCAAGGGCTGGTGGGGCGACGAGACCATCGGCGACGTCCAGTTCGGCTACGAGATCACCTCGTCGGCGGGCGGGCTGGACTTCCGGACCAACTCGTTCGGTGTGTCGTTCAGCTGAGCCGTACGCACAAGAGAGCCGGCCCCCGCGCGGGGGCCGGCTCGCGCGCGTGTCGTCCGAGGGCTCAGACCGGGGCGGGTCCGGTGCTCTCCCGTACCGTCAGCTCGGGCGCCAGCAGCTCGACTTCGTCGGTGCCCCGGCCGGAGAGCTTGGCGACGACCTGCTCGACCGAGCGGCGCCCCATCTCCTGTGCGGGTATGGCCACCGAGGTGAGCCGCACCGACGCCTGGGAGGCGACCTGCTCGGGGCAGATCGCGACCACCGACACGTCCTCGGGCACCGCCCGGCCCTGCTGCCGCAACAGGTTGAGCAGCGGCTCGACCGCCGACTCGTTCTGCACGATGAAACCGGTGGTGCCGGGGCGCTCGTCGAATATCCGCGACAGCGTCTGCGCCATCGCCGCGTACCCGCCCTCGCACGGCCGGTGCAGCACGCGCACCCCGGTCTCCTGCGCCTTGGCCCGTACGCCGTCGACGGTCCGCTCGGCGAACCCGGTGTGCCGCTCGTACACCGCGGCGGCCTCACCGATCACGGCGATCTCACGGTGTCCCAGGCCGGCCAGGTGTTCCACGCAGAGCGCGCCGGTCGCCTCGAAGTCGAGGTCCACGCAGGTCAGTCCGTCGGTGTCGGCGGGCAGCCCGATGAGCACGGCGGCCCGGTCGGTCTCGCGCAGCAGGGGCAGCCGCTCGTCGTGCAGTTCGACGTCCATGAGGATCATCGCGTCGGCGAGCGAGCTGCCGGCGATCCGCCGCACGGCGGCGGGGCCCTCCTCTCCGGTGAGCAGCAGGACGTCGTAGCCGTGGGTGCGGGCGGTGGTGGCGACCGCGATGGCGATCTCCATCATCACGGGCACGTACATGTCGGTGCGCAGCGGCACCATGAGCGCGATGATGTTCGAACGGCTGCTGGCCAGGGCCCTGGCCCCGGCGTTGGGGTGGTAGCCGAGCTGCTGGATGCTCTGTTCGACGCGCTCGCGGGTGGCCACCGAGATGGAGCGCTTGCCGCTGAGGACGTAGCTCACCGTGCTCGCCGAGACTCCGGCGTGCTGCGCGACCTCGGCCAGGGTGACCATTCAGCTCTCCATCACGGACGTCGTCGGGCCCGGCATGCGAACCGGTCTGCTCCGGCACTTTCGGTCAGATGCGGCGAAGCGCTTCGACTCCGCCCTCTCCACCTGCGACATGGAGAGACAGCGCGAGCCTAGACCCGCTGGGTTCACATGTCCAGACCAGTATCGAAGCGCTTCGACTCCGGGTTTCGCCGCCATCCAGACCCGGGAGCGGCCGTGGCGGCGGCCGCTTCGGCCACCGCCACGATATGCCTGCCCGCCGGTCCCGCGTCACATCGGCTCAGGTGCCGAGCAGGACCGGGAAGGACTCCATGTCGTTCTGCGTCATCACCGGGAGGTTGCGCAGCTCCGAGTCCGGTACGGCGAGCCGCAGGCGCGGGAAGCGGGCGAAGAGCGCCGGCAGGGCGATGCCCGCCTCGACCCGGGACAGCGCGGCGCCGGGGCAGATGTGCGGCCCGTGCCCGAAGGTCATGTGCCGGATGGGGGTGGCGCGCGTGATGTCGAAGGCGTCGGCGTCGGGTCCGTGCTGCTCGGGGTCACGGCCGATCACCCGGTAGGAGATGACCACGCCCTCGCCCTTGGCGATGACGTCGTCGCCCACTTGGATGTCCTCGGTGGCGAACCGCATGAGCAGGTGGGTGGTGGGGGTGTCGAACCGCAGGGTCTCCTCGATCACGGTCTCCCAGGGGATCTCTCCGTCGAGGACCATCCGCAGCTGCCCGGGGTGGGCCAGCAGGGCGCGTACGGCGTTGAGGATGAGCCCGATCGTGGTCTCGTGCCCGGCGGCGACCATCGCCTTGAGGTTGCCGATCACCTCCTCCTCGGTCAGCGGCTCGCCGCCCTCCTCGGCGAGGATGAGCCCGGAGGTCAGGTCGTCGGTCGGCCGCGCGGTCTTCTCGCGTACGAGCCCGGCGTAGAAGTCGTCCAGGTCGGCGAGGAGGGCGAGGCGCTCGTCCTGCGGGGTGAGCATCGAGAAGAAGGCCTTGTACTGACGGGTCAGCATGGCGTTCTCCGCCGGGTCGACCCCCATCAGCATGCCGACGACCCGCATCGGCAGCGGCTGGGCGAACACCGCCTTGAGGTCGACGACGGCTCCGTCCCGGCCACCCTCCTCCAGCGCGTCCAGCAGCTCCGCGGTGAACTTCTCGATGTCCGGCCGGATCGCCTCCAGCCGGCGGGGCGTGAGCGCCTGGGAGGTCTTTGTCCGCAGCCGGCGGTGTTCGGCGCCGTCGACCGTGAACATGGACCGCCCGGCGTCGATCATCCCGATGAGCGGCCACTCGCGTGTGACCGCGCCGCTCTGCCACAGCCCCCAGGCGCCGATGTCCTTCACCAGGCGCGGGTCGACCAGGAGCTGCCGGGCGTCCGCGTGCCGGGTGAGGGTCCAGGCGGGCACGCCCAGGAGCTCGATCCGCGCCAGCCGTCCGGCGTCGCGCAGCCGCGCCGTCTCCCCGTCCAGGTCCCGGACCATGGGGTCGATCACGACGGTCCCACCGTGCTGGGCCGCTGCCTGGGTGGCGTGGGGGCAGTTCACGAGAAGTCTCCTGTCGTACGTACGGGGGTGAACCGGACGGGGAGCGAGGTGTTGCCGCGCAGGAAGGCGGAGGGCCGTCGCACGAGGTCCTCGACGGGGACGTCGAGCCGGAGATCGGGCAGCCGGTCGAGCAGCACCTCGATGCCGGTCCTGGCGATGATCTCGGCGATCTCCTGGGCGGGGAACGGGCACCGGTACTCGCCGTGGCTGAAGGCCAGGTGCGCGCCGTTGCCGCCCTGGGCGGACGAACCGCCGGCGGACAGGCCCGAGCGGATCAACGGGTCGGTGTTGGCGGCCCCGAGGCCGAGCAGCAGCATGTCCCCGCGCCCGATCCGCTGTCCGCCGAGCTGGGTTTCGCGTGCGGCCCAGCGCCCGGCGAGGATCTGGGTGGGGGTGTCCTCCCACAGCACCTCGTTCATGGCCTCGCCGATGCTGCGCCGGCCGTGGACCATGGAGTCGGCGAACTCGTCCTCGGTGAGCATCAGCCGCAGGGAGTTGCTGATCCAGTCCGCGGTGGGCAGATGACCGGCGGCCGTGACGGCCATCAGGTCGAGCGTGTACTCCTCGTCGGTGAACTTCTCGGGGAAGGCCAGCATGCGTGAGGTGACGTCGTCCCCCGGCTCGGCCCGCTTGGCGGCGACCAGCCGCGCCATGTACTCCCCGAACCGCAGATGCGCGCTCTGCGCCTCCGGCCCGCCGTCCGCCAGGTCCTTCAGCACCTGGGCGATGCCGATGCCCTCGTCGTCGGGGAAGCCGACCAGACGGGCGAGGACGAGCACGGGGAGGGGTTCGCAGAAGTCGGCGACGAGGTCGGCGGTGCCCCGGCTGCACACGTCGTCGACCAGCCGGTCGGCCAGCTCCTCGCAGTGGCTGCGGATCCGGAACGGGTCGGCGCCTTCGAGTGCGGGCCCGACCATGCGGACGTGGCGCCGGTGCTCCTCCCCCGCGCTGAAGTAGATGGACGGCAGGGGCCGTCCCACCATCGGCAGCAGGGGCCAGTCCTCGGGGATGTGCGGCCACTGGTTCCAGAGGCCGACATCCCGCGGGAACAACTCCCCGTCGCTGGTGACGCGGTGGAGCTCGCGGTACCCGACGACCAGCCAGGCGGGGAAGCCGCCGGGCAGTTCGACGGGGACGACGGGCCCGTGGTCGCGCCGCATGGCGCGGTAGACCACCTGGGGTTCCGTCTGGAATCCAGGACCCCAGAGCGGGACGGCACCGGCGTGGGCCGGGCAGCCGGACGGGGGTGGCGGAGCGGCGACTGCGGGCTCCGCCGGAGAGGGGTGTGTCATGAATCCTGACTCCTGGGGCGACAACTGCACGCGTCAAGATCACGCGGTCAACACCCGTTCACTATAAGGAGTTTGCGTGACGCAGGAACTACAAACTGCGAGCAATTCCGAACCCCGGGCGATCAAAAAGGGTGACAACCATGCACCTTTGACGCGCATCGCTCCGAGCCGCGCGGACCGCGCACCCCGCGTGACCCCCGGCCGGACCTCCCGGGCCGCTGCCGGGGCCGAACACCGGCCCCGGCAGCGCCCGTTCGCCCCGGCCGGGGGTCACGCCGCGTACGGGTGGGCCGGGTAGGTCAGATAGCCCGCGTCGCCGCCCTGGTAGTACGTGGCCTCGTCGACGGGTGCGATCGGCAGTCCGGCGCGCAGGCGCTCGACGAGGTCGGGGTTGGAGATGAAGGCCCGGCCGAAGCTGATGAGGTCGGCGCCCAGCCCGAGCCAGTGGTCGGCGTCGTCCCGGCCGGTCTGCTTGGGCCCCATCGGGACCACGGGGTTGACGACGAGCGTGCCCGGCCAGGCCCGGCGCAGGGTGAGGAGCACGTCCTCGTCCGCGGTGGCCTCAAGGTGCACGTAGGCCAGACCGAGCGGGGCCAGTTCGGCCAGCAGCGCGGCGTACAGCTCGCGGACCTCGCTCTCCCGGACCCCCCAGAACTCGCCGCCCGGGGAGAGCCGGATGCCGGTCCTGGCCCCGCCGACGGCGTCGACGGTGGCGGTCACGGCCTCGACGGCGAAGCGGATCCGGTTGGCGACCGGGCCGCCGTAGCGGTCCGTGCGCAGGTTGGCGTTGGACGAGAGGAACTGCGAGATCAGGTAGCCGTTGGCGCCGTGCAGTTCCACGCCGTCGAAGCCCGCCTCGACGGCGCGCCGGGCGGCGCGGGCGTACGACCGGGCGTGCTCGGGCACTTCAGCCGTGTCCAGGGCGCGCGGTGTCGGGGCCGGCTGCGGCCCCGACGGGGTGAACACGTCCCCGGTGGCGGCCACCGCCGACGGCCCCACCGGCCGCATGCCGGTGGTGTCGGGATGCGAGACCCGGCCACCGTGCATGATCTGGGCGAAGATCCGTCCGCCGTTGGTGTGCACCGCCGAGGTCACCGGCCGCCACGCGGCGACCTGCTCGTCGGTGTGCAGCCCCGGCGTACCCGGGTTGGACTGCCCGATCGCGCTGGGCTGCACACCCTCGCTGACGATCAGTCCGGCGGTGGCCCGCTGGGCGTAGTAGGCCGCCATCGAGGGCGTCGCCAGTCCGCCGGCGGCGGCCCTGACCCGCGTCATGGGGGCCATGACGACTCGGTTGGGCAGGGTCAGGCCACCGAGCGGGTAGCTGCTGAAGAGGGTCGTCACGTCAGAACTCCTTCACGTCCGCGGCGCCCGGAGCCGGGCACAGCAGCTACGCTAAAACCTGACACTGACGTCAGAGGCAAGTGTTTGTGACGCAGGACACAGGCCCGGCTCGGACACGGGCCACGGGACAGCGCGGAACACGGCCGGGAGGCTTCATGCGGATCGGGCAGCTCGCGTCACGGACCGGAGTCAGCGTCCGGTCCGTGCGCTACTACGAGGAGCAGGGGCTGCTCACGGGCGCCCGCAGCCCCGGCGGCCAGCGGATCTATACGGACGCCGATGTGGAGCGGGTCGTGTTCATCCAGCGGATGTACGGCGCGGGCCTGTCCAGCCGCACCATCGCCGAGGTGCTGCCCTGTGTGGACGCGCCGAGCGAGGCGAACTCGGACTCCGCGCTGGAGCGGCTGGCACTGGAACGCGACCGGCTCGACGCCCACATCGCCGAGCTCCTGCGGACGAGGGACGCCCTCGATGTGCTGATGGCCACGGCTCGGGCCCACCGGGACCAGCTGGGGACGGCCCCGCTCAGCCGGTGACAAGTCCGGGGTCGCTCGTGCCGGGTTCGCCCGTCTCGACATGGCCGGCGAAACGGCGGAGGAACGTGGTGTCGCCGTCGTCGGCCACGGTGATGTCGTACCAGTGGCCGCTTCCCCGCAGATCGAGGGTGCGGGTCACGGTCTCGCCCGCGGCCACGGTGACGGTCCGCACCGCTCCCCCGTAGGCCGCCGCGCTGCGGACGGTCAGCCGGGCGTTCCCGGGGCCGGCGTGGGCGAAGGTGAGTTCCAGCTGTCCGCCGGCCGCCACATGACGCGCCGTCACCTCGGGCCCGGCCGTCTTCCCCGGGCCCCGGAACGAGCGCAGGAATCCGTTCGGGCCGTGGACGGTGAGGTCGGTCAGCCCGTCGGAGTAGGCGGTGTTCCAGGTGTCCGCGAGCGTGTCACCCGCCCCGGTGGTGTAGGTCCAGGGCCCGTCGGTGCGGTTGGCGGACGTCACGAGGAACTGCGCGCCGGCCGCCGGACCGGCGCCGAAGGTGAGCCGGTATGTGCCCGCGGCCGGATCGGCGGCCCCGTCGACCAGCGGCGCGTAGGGCAGCGGGCGGGTGGGGCGCGTGCCGCGTTCCTGGCCCGGCACCGCCCCGGTGGCGGGCGGCACGGGTACGTAGTCGGGGTGCCGGTCGCCGTCCGGGGGCTCGTACCCGGCCGTGGAGGGCAGGTCGGGCGCCGAGGTGTCCGTACGCCGGAAGTCGAACGCGGAGGTCAGGTCGCCGCAGACGGCCCGCCGCCAGGGCGAGATATGGGGCTCGTGGACGCCGAAGCGCCGCTCCATGAACCGGATGACGGACGTGTGGTCGAAGACCTCGGAGCAGGCGTAGCCGCCGGTGCTCCAGGGCGAGACGACGGTCATGGGGACGCGCTGGCCGAGCCCGTACGGTCCGGCGGCGTAACGCGCGTCGCCGGGGAAGTAGTCGGCCGAGGTGTCGACGGTGGACAGTCCCTGCGCGGGGCCGGACGGGACGAAGGGCGGCACGACGTGGTCGAAGAAGCCGTCGTTCTCGTCATAGGTGAGGAAGAGGGCGGTACGTCCCCAGACCTCGGGGTCGGCGGTCAGCACGTCCAGCACCTGGGCGATGTACCAGGCTCCGTAGTTCGCGGGCCAGTTGGGGTGTTCGCTGAAGGCCTCGGGGGACACGATCCAGGACACCGAGGGCAGCGTCCCGGCCCGGATGTCGGCCCTGAGGTCGTCGAGCAGCCCGCCGCCGCCCTTGATGTCACTGCCGGTGCGCGCCTTGTCGTACAGGGGGTCGCCGGGCCGGGCGTCGCGGTAACTGTTGAAGTAGAGAAGCGAGTTGTCGCCGTAGGTGCCCCGGTAGGCGTCGTTGATCCAGCCCCAGGAGCCGGCGGCGTCGAGCCCGTCACCGATGTCCTGGTAGACCTTCCACGACACCCCGGCCTGCTCCAGCCGCTCGGGGTAGGTCGTCCAGCCGTACCCCGCCTCGTCGTTGCCCAGCTCGGGCCCCCCGCCGGTCCCGTCGTTGCCGGTGCAGCCGCTCCACAGGTAGTAGCGGTTGGGGTCGGTCGACCCGATGAACGAGCAGTGGTAGGCGTCGCAGACGGTGAACGCGTCGGCGAGCGCGTAGTGGAAGGGGATGTCCTCCCGCGTGAGGTGGGCCATCGTCGTCGCCGTCTTGGCGGGCACCCACTGGTCGTAGGCCCCCTTGTTGAACGCCCGGTGGCCGCCCGCCCAGTCGTGGTTCAGGTCCTGGAGGAACTGCATCCCGAGTTCATCGGCCGGCGGCCGGAACGGCAGCACCTCTCGCCCGGCCGCGTCCGCCTGGTGCCAGACCGGCTTCCCGCCGGGCAGCGTGACGGGCCGCGGGTCGCCGTACCCCCGTATGCCCTTCATCGTCCCGAAGTAGTGGTCGAAGGAACGATTCTCCTGCATCAGGACGACGATGTGCTCGACATCCTCGATGGTGCCCGTACGCCCCCGCGCCGGGAGGGACGCGGCGCGGGCGATGCTGCCCGACAGCGCACTGAGGGCGACGGAGCTCCCGGCGAGCTTCAGGAGCCGGCGGCGGTCGATGTCTGCCATGGGTGGGGGCCTTTGCGGGTGGGGGGATGGGCAAGGGGCGAACCTACCCGCCGCGCCGGTGTTCATTCCCCGGCCGGCCGCCTCGGCCCACTGCCCGGATCCGGCAGGCTCACGGCCACGTCGTTGCCGACTCGCCCTCTTGATGGCGGGGCCCGGCACCGCGAGGCTGTGCGGGCAGTAAGCACCGCCGAGAGGGCGCGAGGGCCTGTCTTCGAACTGCCGTCGTCGCCCGGCAGACGCAGCTCGAAGACAGGTCCTGGGGACGGCAGTTCGAAGACAGGTCCTGGGGGGCCGCAGGTGAGACACGTACCGTTCTTCCGCTGGGTCCTGACGCTCGGCGTGCTGCTCATCGCCTGCTCGGCGGCCGTCTACGCGGCCGTGCCGGAGATGCCGGAACTCCGCCAGATCGATCTGACCGTGCTGCGGGAGGAGCCGGACGGGGCGTGCACCGTCCGGTGGACGGACCCCTTCGACCACAGCGAGCACGAGGCGGCCCACCAGTGCGACGCCCGACGGGCCGACAGCCTCAAGGCGCCGTACTACGACCCGGAGACCGGGCACGGATGGGAGAGCGGCTTCGTGGTCGCCGAGGGCTCGGCCAGGGGCCGGCTGTACACGCTGGGCCAGGACGACGAGACCATCGACGACCGGATCGATCTGTCCGACACGCTGCTGATCACCGGTCTGCTGCTGACCACCGCCGGCCTCGTCGGCGGGAACATCCGCGCGGCGGCCCGGCTGAGCGGTGTCCGGCCGGACGTCGTCCGCCGTGCCTGGCAACTGGCCTACGGCGCCGCCGCGGTGGAGGAGGACCACACCCGCGCCGTCGAAGCGGTCCGTGCGGCATGGGCCCCGCTCCAGCGGGAGCGCGTACAGGAGGAGATGGGCCGCATCCCCGTGAAGTCGCTGCGCAACGACGCCAAGCAGGGCTTCCGGACGGAGGAGTGGGAGAAGGCCGGTATCCACACCGCGCGCGACGTGCTCGACGCGGGCGTCTGGAAGCTGGGACAGCTGCCGGACGTCGGCCGGCGCACGGCGGAGCAGGCGGTCGCCGCGGCACGGCACCTGGCCGACGGGGCGGGCCAGGACGTACTGGTGCGCCTCTCGGCCGAAGACCGGTCCGACCCCCGGACCACCTCGCTGGTCACCGCCCTGCGCGTCCTGGTGGAGGCCGGCCCCCGGGGAAAGGAGGCCGCGGAAACCGCCCGCGAGCTGGCCGAGCGCCTGGAACCCCTGCTGGCGGACGCCGACGCCGCCTCGACCCGATCCGGCATGTTCCGGGCCGGTCCGGAGCGCCGCGGCCGGGCCCGAGCCGCCGTGGCCGGACTCCGCCGCATCCTGGCGGAGGCGGAGCAGGACGCCCTCGTCCCGCGGTTCGGACAGACCTCCGTCGACCTGCTGCGTGGACCTGACAACGAACTGGACGCGCTCGCCGCGTGGACGGACTTCGAGCGCCGTCCGGGGGACTACTACCGGGTGCTCGCGGAGGTCACGGCAGCCGGCTCCGGATGGCGGGCCCCCTCCCCCGGCGGCGGGCTGAGCGTGGAGGTGTAGGTACCGCCCTGCGGCAGGCCGGCGGCGGCCATGCGGTCGTACTCGGCCAGGATCAGGTCCTTCGTGCGGTACGTGCCGTACCGGGCCTCGTCCCTGCGCCGGACGACGGGGAAGGTGTCCAGGATGTGGCCGACGTCGTCGCGGGCGATCTCGTAGAGGTGGAAGAGGAGCGCGTCGAGTTCGGCGCGGATGTGGCGCCGGCGGGCCTCGTCCCAGCGGAAGGGTGCGCCGGTCTCGCCCAGGTCGGTGGCGAAGGGCCTCATGTCGTGTGCCGTGTAGGTGAGTTCGAGGACGCGCCGGGTCAGGAAGTCCGAGAAGCGGCGGACGGTTTCGGGCGGCAGTACGGGGAGCTGGCGGATGTAGAAGAAGTTGAGGTTGAGTCCGGCGACCTTCTGGCGGGTGACGAAGTCGTAGACGAAGGAGTTGAAGTGCGCCGCGAGGGCGGCGCTGTCCCGCGAGTTCCTGGTGCACAGCAGGAAGACGGAGTCGCCGATCGCCGAGGGCGGGAGGATCGCGGAGATCATGGTCCGCTGGTTGGTGGGGCTGCTGATGCGCAGGAAGGCGAGCCAGCCGGGCGGAGCGTCCCGCGGTGTCCCGGCGCTGTCCACCCAGCTGCCCGGCACGGCGAGACGGGATGCCGAGGCCCGGTCGGCGGCGCTCAGATAGGACGGCTGGTTCTGACGCTTCACGGCGGTCGCGCTCTTGACGACGTCGGCGGCGCGATGGTTGTAGGCGTCGACCATCTTCGCCTCGTACAGCGGGAGCATGGACCGGTCGGCCCGCAGGAAGCGGTTGCCGCAGGGGTGCCAGCCGCCGGCCGTCAACTCCTCCCGGGTGCGGAAGAGATGGGAGTCGTTGGACATGTGGAACATCGTCCTGAACGTCACGCCCCACGGGTTACCGTCCGGATCGCCCTCCTTGATCAGGACGGGGACCCGGCCGTAGATGCCGAGGGTGATCTCGGCGTCGCGGCGGGAGCGGAAGACGGGGCAGGTGCCCGTGTTGGGGTTGAGGAGCGTGATCTCCTCGGGCGTGAGGGTGAACACCTTGCGTTCGTCGCGGAGTTCGGCCGGGTCGTGCAGGAAGAACGCGAACCTGGCGGCGGGTTCGCGCAGCGCCCGGCCGGTCACGGACAGGATGCTGAACTTGAACGAGCGGTGGACGTCGGGGAAGACGGGTGCGGCGTTCTCGAAGTCGTACAGGGCGGCGATCGACCCCTCGGTCACCAGGTCCCGGAAGAAGAACTGGGTCGTCGCGTCGGTCGCGATGCCCGTCGGCACGATGACACCCATGCGGCCGCGCGGTCCGGTCAGCGCCCGGCCCGTCTCGGCGAAGACGGCGTACGTGTTGATGTCGCCGCGCCCGGTCAGCGGATGGCGTCCGGCGCCGCGCAGGAAGTGGCTCTCGCCCTCCGCCCTGCGTTTGGCCACCTCGAACTCCGCGTGGAGGCCGGTGCCGTCCCCGTCCTCCTTCAGCGCGGCGATCAGGCGCTTGCGGGTGGCGGCGGTCTTCGCGGCGGCGATCTCCGCGTCACGCCTGGCGAAGAACTCCTGTTCCTGGAGCTTGATGCGCTCCCACGGCGGGTTGCCCAGGACGCAGGCGAATCCGCCGGCCCACCCCGTGGCCGCGTCGACGCCCTCGCCGGACCCTGGGACGGTGAAGACCTCGGGGAACTCCAGGTGCCAGTGGAAGAACCGGTGCCGGCGCCGCAGGCGCACGATCTCCTCGTGGGTGGCCCGGGACACCGCGTCCGATGCCGCGTCCCGGAGGCTGCGGAAGACCCCCTCGGTGACCGCCGGCGGGGCGCCGTCCGCCTTGCGCGCCATGAACGCGGCGCACCAGGCGTCGGCGACGTGCCGCGCGCGCACGTACCGCGCGGACCCGGCGAGGTCGCGGTAGGCGGCTTCCTGCCCGCGCACCTCGGCGAGGGTGTCCGAGGGGGCGTCGGCGATGGAGCGCAGGCCGGTGGCCAGCGCGGTGTTGGCGGCCCCCGCGGCGGTGTCCTCGTCGAACGGGCCGCTGTCACCCCGCCGCTCGGCCCGGTTCCGCCTCGCCAGCGCCCTGGCGTACTCCTTGTCGTCGCCGGCGAGCGGCCTGAACGCCGCGTCCGGGATACCGCCCCGCAGCAGGGCCGGGGTCGCCCCGATCAGCGCGTTGCCGTGCTTGACGTGCGCGTCCAGGAACCCCAGCGGCCTGCCCGGCTCCAGGGCCTCCAGCCACAACGACACCTTGGCCAGCTCGACAGCCATCGGGTTGAGGTCCACGCCGTAGACGCAGTGGGCGACGACTTCGTTGAGGGCGTGCCGGAGCGCGCCCGGTGTGGGTTCCGGGGTGTCCTCCCGGACCGCGGCGACGCGTTTGGCGATCCGCCGGGCCGCCGCGACGAGGAAGTGGCCGGAACCGCAGGCCGGGTCGCAGACCGTGAGGGCGAGCAGCTCGCGGACGACGGTGCCGGGCGCTCCGGTGGCGCCCGCCGCCGCCCGCTCGCCGCGGTCGACGGCGGCGTCCAGGACCGGGTCGAGCGCGGAGTCGAGGAGGCATTCGACGAGCGAGGAGGGGGTGTAGTAGGAGCCGGTCGTCTTACGGGTGTTGCCGGGCAGCTCGACCAGTTCGAAGGCGCGGCCGGCCGGGGCGAGCCGGGGGACGAGTTCGAGCAGGGACTCGTAGACGGAGCCCAGTTCCTCGGCACCCAGGTGGCGGTAGTCGACCGTACGCGGACGGCCCGAGCCCGGGTCCCGGACCTGGGAGAGGTGGCGCACGGCCGTCAGCAGGTGCTCGTCGGAGAGGGACAGTCCGCGCAGCGGGGCGTCGGTCTCCGTCGCGTCGAAGATGCCGCCGAGGCCGGGCAGGCCCAGTTCGGGGCGGCCGTTCTCGTCGCCGAGGGCGTCCAGGACGACGCGCAGCGACTCGTACAGGCCGCCGTCCCCGGTGCCGCCGGGCTCGCGGGCGTGGGCGCGCAGCCGGGCGGAGGAGAAGTACGCCTCGTAGCGGGATCGGGCCGGGGCGCCCGCCGCCGGGGACAGCAGGGCGTCGCGGTCCTCGGCGACGAACACGAAGAGCAGGCGGTAGACGAGGCGCAGGAGGGCGTTGTGCAGGGCGTCGGCGTCGGTGCTCGCGCGCAGGGCCGCGTTGGCGGGGTGGCGCAGGAAGCCGGTGCCCAGGGTGGTGAGGGCAGCCCGGACGCCCTTGCAGAGCTGATCCAGGGTCCGGGTGCCGGAGGCGATGGCCTCGGTGCGCCACGTCTCCAGCAGGCAGGTGGACGGCGCGGCTCCCGGCTCCACCGCGAAGCGGGAGGCGTGCAACAGCCGGTACAGCAGGGCGAAGTCGCTGAACAGCTCCCCGTCGAAGATCGCCTCCAGGTCGAATTCGAGGTGGGCCGCGGTGGCCCGGGGGCCGGAGGACCGGAGCAGGCGCACCCGGCGGCCGTTGGTGAGGACACCCCAGAGGTGGGCCTCTGTGCGGTTGAGACATTCCTGGAGCAGGGAGTGGGGCGGGGCCTGCCCGGCGCGGCGCGTGTCGAGACCGTGGTCCCAGGCCGTCTGGTGGATCACGACGTGGTGCCAGCGGTGCGAGACGGGAAAGGTCTTCGCCGGGCCGGAGTCGGACGCGATGCCCGCCGGGCCGATGGCCGTGAGCGGGCCGTAGCCGAGTGCGTGCCAGAGCGCGGCCGGCCAGTCGCCGCTCGCGCGGCCGGCCGGTGGAGGCGAGGCGGCGGCCCCGGGGGCCTGCGGCAGACGCGCGCGCAGTTCGCGCCAGAGGGGCTTCAGGTGCTCCCAGCTCCGTCCGGCCTCCTCCCGCACCGCGCGTGGGGTGGCCGGACCGTGGTCCTCGGGCCGGCAGCCGGTGACGTCCTCGCCCTCGGCGATCCGGACCAGCAGGTCGCCCGGCAGGAGCGCACCGGCTGTCCTGACGGCGGCGAAGACCTGGTTCGAGGGGATGGCGGACATCGGACGGACTCTACGTGGTCGCCGCGCGGGTCGCCGCCTCGGACGGGTGGCCCGCCCATCGCCCCGGCCGGCCGCGCCGGTGTTTGGCCATCCTGGCCACCGTTCCAGGTGATCACGGTGGCCGTCCGCCACCGGTACGGGCCGCGCGCCCGTCGAGGGGGGAGTCACGTGCGGGGTGGCGCGGGCCGGGGGTCCAGGAGGCTCCTCCCTCTACGATCGAGCGTGTGTGCGCAAATGTGATCGTCGCCGAAGACGACGAGAATCAGGCCGAACTCCTCCGCCGCTACCTCGAACGGGAGGGCCACCGCGTGACCGTCGCGCCCGACGGACTCGCGGCTCTCGACGCGGTCCGGCACGGGGAACCCGACCTGCTGCTGCTCGACGTGATGATGCCCCGGGCCGACGGCCTCGACGTCGTACGGGTACTGCGCGCCGAGCAGCGGGAGTTGCCGGTCCTGATGCTCACGGCCCGCACCACGGAGGACGATCTGCTGCTCGGCCTCGACCTGGGCGCCGACGACTACGTGACCAAGCCGTACAGCCCGCGTGAGCTGATG
Source organism: Streptomyces sp. ATexAB-D23 (assembly GCF_000373645.1). Taxonomy (GTDB): domain Bacteria; phylum Actinomycetota; class Actinomycetes; order Streptomycetales; family Streptomycetaceae; genus Streptomyces; species Streptomyces castrisilvae. The sequence continues at coordinate 364,372 of NZ_KB892013.1, forward strand.
GCCCGGGTGCGTACGCTGCTGCGCCGCAACCGGCGGGGAGCGGGCGGCGAACCCGGCGACGCGGGCGTGCTGACGGTGGGGGCGCTGGTGGTCGACCCGGCCCGGCACGTGGTGTCGGTCCAGGGGCGGGCCGTGGAGTGCACCCCTGGCGAGTTCCGGATTCTCTCCGCGCTCGCGGCCGAGCCGGACCGGGTGTTCTCCCGGCAGCAACTCCTCGCCGAACTCCACGGATTCGACCGCTACATCAGCGACCGCACGGTGGACGTGCACGTGATGAACCTGCGCAAGAAGATCGAACCGGCCCCGCGCAGACCGGTGCGGCTGCTCACCGTCTTCGGTGTCGGCTACAAGCTGACGGACCCGGCGAAGGCGGCGACCCGTGCGGCGTCCTCGTAGCGCGCGGCGCCCCGGGTCGGCCGCCCCCCGGGCGCAGGTCCCGTTGCGCAAGAGCCTGTTCGCCCGGCTGCTGGCGGTCTCGGCGCTGGTCGCCGCCTGTTCGGTGGCGGCGACCGCCTGGCTCGCCGTGCAGACGACGTCCGGCGCGATCCGCCAGGAGCAGGGCCAGAACCTCACCGCCGACGCCCGGATCTACCAGCGCCTGCTCGGCTACGCGGCGGCCCACCCCACCTGGGACGGTGTGGAGGAGACCGTGCGGGAGCTGGCCGAGCAGTCCGGCCGGCGGATCGCGCTGACGACGCAGGGGCGCGCCCCGCTCGCCGACTCGGCGGCGCCCGAGCCCGCGACCGCGCTTCCGGCGCAGGCGTCGGCCGTCGTGGACCCTCTGGCGGTGGACACGGCGCTGTCGGCGGAGAGCGCCGGCGGGTCCGGGACCACCACCGACCGGGTCGACCCGCGGGCGGTCGGGCCCTTCCGGCTGCCGGCGTCGGAGCGTACCCGGCTGCGGAAGGCCGCCGACCGGAGCGTGGCCTGCCTCAGCGGCTTCGGGATCGCCTCGGACGTGGTCGCCGGCGCGAGCGGGCGGCCTCTGATCCAGGTGGTCGGCGGCAACGACCCGGAGCGCCTCCGAGGCACCCGCTGCGCCGTCGACGCGCTGGACACCCCGACCGCCACCGAGGAGAAGGCGCTGAAGGCGCTGAACCAGCTGGCCGACGCCTGTCTGAAGCGCCAGGGCCGCGAGGGCGTCCAGCTGAAGCTGGGTTTGTCGTGGGGTCAGGCGGCCGATCCGGTGCCCGCGGAGGCGGTGCCGATGCCCGCGGAGGGGTACCCCTCCCTGCCGCCGACCGCCGAGCCGAGCGTCGCACCGAGTTCCGCGCCCGAGCCCGGGGTCCGTGAGGAGCGGACCGCGATGCCGGGCGTCACGCCGAGCCCCGGCTACCAGCAGACGGCCGGCAACAGCGAGGACGACCGGGCCATCGCCTCGTGCGTGGGCACCGCCCGCCGTGAACAGCTCAGCTCGTACGTCGCCTCGCCCGCGCTGCTGTTCATCGGCGACACGGGCGGCGCCACCGTGCCCGGCTTCGACCTCTCCCCGGCGAACACCGCCCGGATCGCGGGCGCAGCGGCCCTCGTGCTGGCCCTCACCGTCGGCGCCTCCGTGCTCGTCGGAGCCCGGCTCGTACGCCCCCTGCGCGCCCTGACCGGTGCCGCCCAGCGCATGCGGGACGGGGAGGACACCGCGCCCGTCGTGGTCGCCGCCGACAACGAGATCGGGCGGCTCGCCGCCGCCTTCAACGACATGTCCGCCCACCGTGCCCGGCTCGAAGCCCAGCGCAAGGCCATGGTCAGCGATGTCGCCCACGAGCTGCGCACCCCGCTCAGCAACATCCGGGGGTGGCTGGAGGCGGCGCAGGACGGGGTCGCCGAGCCCGACCCGGCGTTCATCGCCTTCCTGCACGACGAGGCGGTGCAGCTCCAGCACATCATCGACGACCTCCAGGACCTGGCGCAGGCCGACGCCGACGCGCTGCGGCTGCATCCCGAGCCCGTGCGGATCGAGGAGCTGCTCGGCCAGGTCGCCGCCGCGCACCAGGCCCGTGCCGACACGGCGGGCGTCGTGCTGAGCGTCCAGGCCCCGCCGCCCGGCCGCCCGCCGCCCGCTCTGACGGCCGACCCGGTCCGGCTGCGCCAGGCCGTCGGCAACCTCGTGTCGAACGCGGTCCGGCACACTCCGGCGGGCGGGGAGGTCACGCTGCGGCCGTACGGCTCCGACGAGGGGGACGCGGTGCTGGTGGACGTGGCCGACACCGGCAGCGGCATTCGGGCCGACGACCTGGCGCATGTCTTCGACCGGTTCTGGCGCGGCGAGAAGTCCCGCAACCGCCGCACGGGCGGCAGCGGGCTGGGTCTGGCGATCGTGCGCAAGCTCGTGGAGGCGCACGGCGGGACGGCCACCGCGGCGAGCGTCCCGGGGCAGGGGTCGGTGTTCACGCTCCGGCTTCCCGCGGACGGCAACTCCCCGGCGGGGCAAGGGTCCGGCGACCCTGATGCGATGACCACAACGATCTGACAGCTTCCTCACATGTGGGCGCGAGCCTGTCCGTACGCCTCGCGCCGCGGTGCGCACCCGCACCGCGGCCGCTCCTGAGGCCGATCCGGAATGGAGCTTCGCCCATGCCCCTGCGCACGTCCCTGCGTACCGCCCTCCTCGCCGCCGTCGTGGCCGGCGCGGTGTGCGTACCGGCCACGTCGGCCTTCGCCGACTCCGCCACCCCCTCGCCCGCGCGGACCCAGTCCCCGGCGGAGCCGTCCGCCGAGCCGTCCGTCGAGCCCTCGGCCGAGCCGACCGAAGCGCCTTCGCCCATGCCCTCCGAGGCGCCGCGCGGCGGTGTCGCGGCCGGTGAGCAGCCGGCCGGCACCTCGGGCGGCCACACCGGCGCCATGACGGGCTCCGCCGCCGCGGCCGCGCTGCTCGTCGCGGGCGCCGGCACGGTCGTCCTGCGCCGCCGCACCGCCCGCCGCGACGGCTGACCCGTCCCGCAGCCGATGAGCAGGCAGTGGCGCCGCCCTTCCCCGGGCGGCGCCACTGCCGTACGTACGACCCCTGGAGCCCGTTCCGATGCCCCGTAACCGCCCCGTTCGCCGCACCGCCCTGCCGGTGTCCGCCTGTCTCGCCCTCACCGCGCTCGTCGCCCTGACCGGCTGCTCGTCCACCGTCCTGTCTCGGGAGCCCGCAGCCAAGTCCCCGGCGGCGGCCGCGAAAGCACCGGCCTCCCCGGCCCCGGCCACCGCCACCGCCCGGCCGCCCGTCCACGTCTCCATACCGTCCCTCGGCGTGGACAGCGAGGTGATGCGCCTCGGCCTCAACCCCGACCGCACGGTGGAGGTGCCGCCGGCCGACAAGGGCATGACGGTCGGCTGGTACACCGGGAGCGCCGCACCCGGCGAGCCCGGCGCCGCCGTGCTCATCGGCCACAACGACACCCGGTACGGGCGGGCCGTCTTCCACGATCTGAAGAAGATCGCGAAGGGCGCGGACATCGTGGTCCGGGACGGCCGGGGCACCGACATCCACTTCGAGGTCACGGGCCGTGAGACGGCGAGCAAGAACGCCTTCCCGACCTCCCGGGTCTACGGGCACACCACGGACCGCGCCCTGCGGCTGGTCACCTGCGACGGCGCGTTCGACGCCGACGGGCACCCCGTGGACAACCTCATCGTGTACGCGACGAGGAAGTGACGGGCGGGGAGCGGCGTCCGGCACCTACAGGTGCTGGCCGCGCTCCTTCGCGAGGCGCTGGCGGCGGGCCTCGTACAGGACGATCGACGCGGCGTTGGAGGCGTTGAGGGAGCTGGCCGAACCGGTCATCGGGATGCTGATCACGTGGTCGCACCGCTCGCGCCAGGCCGCGCTGAGGCCCGCCGTCTCGTTGCCGATGACCAGCAGGACGGGACGGGTCAGGTCGAACTCCGCGGCGTCGCACTCCCCGTGCTCGTCGGTGCCGACGACGACCACCGGCCGGCCCCGCTCGCGTTCCCCGTCCAGCCACTGCGCGACCTCGCGGTGCGAGGGGGTGCGGACCACGGGCAGTGCGAAGAACGAGCCCGTGGTCGCACGGACCGCCTTCGGGTCGTACGGGTCCGCCGCGTGGCCCGTCACGACGAGTCCGCGCGCGCCGAAGGCGTCGGCGGAACGCACGATGCTCCCGATGTTCCCCGGCTGCGTCGGGCGGTCGAAGACCAGGCCGAGGAAGTCCTCGTCGACCGTGATCCGGGACAGGTCGTCCGGTGCCATCTCGACCACGGCCAGGACCTCGGGGGCGCCCTCGGTCTTTTCGCTGAGCTCGGACAGCAGTTCCGGGGCCATGGCGATGCGTTCGGTGCTCACGCCGCGCATCAGCTCCTCGGCCCAGCGGGAGAGGGGACGGCTCGCGTCGTACAGCAGGGAGCGGATCGTCCACCCGTGCTCCACGGCCATGGTCACCGGCCGGACGCCCTGGACGAGGAACTCGCGGGCGCGCCCGCGTTTGGTCCGGTTGGTGAGCAGCGTCTGGAACTGCTGAAAGCGGGCGTTGCGGGTCGAGATCCGCTGCACAGCCACCGGGGGTCCTTTCAGAGGTGATCGCGGCGCCGGCGACGGCGATCGGCCGCCCCCGGAAACCAGAAATTCCCACGGTTCGTGAAGAACCGTGGGAACTGGATGAGTGTCCGAGGGGGGACTTGAACCCCCACGCCCGATAAAGGGCACTAGCACCTCAAGCTAGCGCGTCTGCCATTCCGCCACCCGGACCAGGTGATCCGCCGCGGTCTCCCGTGGCGACAAAGAAAACAATACCAGGGGTTCGGGGCGCCTCTCACCTGCGTATCCGGTGGCCATCCGGCCGCCCCCGCCCTGGTCAGCGCGGTGCGGGGGCGCCGGGGACGCCTTTCGCGGCGGGCACCGGCCGCTCGCGCACCCAGCGTCGCGGGCCACGCACGGTACGTGGCGCCGGAGGGTCGGCGGCGGGGTCCACCGGCCGGTGGGCGGGGCGGGTTACTTTCGCCTGCATGAGTGATCGCCGCTCCCGTCCGCCCCGCGCGCTGTCACCGCTGCGTGAGCACCTGCGCGACACGTTCTGGTTCGCCCCGGCGCTGACGCTGGTCTGCGCGTGCGTGCTCTGGTTCGCCGCGGCGGCGCTGGACGAGGAGATCGTCTCGTACCTGCGTGACGAGCGGGCGTACGACGAGCTCCAGGACCTGATCTCCGTCGCCGAGGACACCAAGCAGATCGTCGTCACGGTCAGCTCGGCGATGATGACCTTCATCGGTGTGGTGTTCAGCATCTCGCTGGTCGCCGTGCAGATGGCGAGCGGGCAGCTCACGCCCCGGGTGGTGCGGATCTTCGTGCGGAGCCGGATCAGCAAGCTCACGCTGTCGGTCTTCCTCGCGACGTTCGTGTTCTCGCTGCTGGTCCTCAGCTCCTACGAGAGCGAGACCGATCCGCGCCGGGTCACGTCCCTGCCGTTCGTGCAGAGCGTGCTGACCGCGGTCCTCGTCGCGCTCAGCCTGCTCCTGTTCATCGTGTACGTGAGTTCCACGCTGCGTCTGATGCAGATCGGGCCCGTCCTCGACCGCATCACCAAGGACACCTTCCGGGTCCTGGGCCGGATGCCCGCAGGCCGGCCCGGCGGCGGTGCGCTTCCCGACGAGACCGCGCGGATCGCACACACCGGACGGGCCGGGGTGCTGCGGGATGTCCATGTGGCGCGACTGGTGCGGGCCGCCCGGCGCCGGGGTGTCGTGCTGCGGCTGATCCCCCGGCTCGGGGACTTCGTGGTGCCGGGCACGCCGGTGCTCGCGGTGCACGGCGGGGCGGCGCCCGCCCGGTACGCGCTGCGGTACACGGTGTCCGTGGGTGTCGAGCGCACGCTCCATCAGGACCTGGCGTTCGGGCTGCGCCAGTTGTCGGACATCGCGCTGCGGGCGCTGTCCTCGGCGGTGAACGACCCGACGACCGCCGTGCAGAGCCTGGACCGGATCGTGCAGGTGCTCGCGGCCACCGTGCGGCTGCCGCTGGGCACGGTGCATCACCGGGACCGCGCGGGGGCGGTGCGGCTCGTGCAGGACGTGCCGGGGTGGGAGGACCTGGTGGACCTGGCCTTCGAGGAGGTACGCCGGTGTGCGACGGACGCCCCGCAGGTGACGCGGCGGCTGCTGGCGGGGATCGACGACCTGATGCTGCTGGCCGCGCCGGACCGGCAGGGCCCGCTGGTCCGGCACCGCGCCCTGCTGGTGCAGGCGGTGGAGCGCGCGGTGCCGGACGCATCCGAGCGGGAGTTCGCCCTGTTCCCCGACCGGCAGGGCATCGGCTGAGCGGGCGCCTGCGGCCGGTTCAGCCGTTGCCGCCGAACGCCGCGTCGAAGGACGCGCCCGGCGGGTCGAAGTCGAACCGCTTCAGGGACGCCAGCGCCTCCGGGGCCCCGGCCAGCCGGTCCATGCCGGCGTCCTCCCACTCCACCGAGACCGGGCCCTCGTAGCCGATGGACCGCAGCATCCGGAACACGTCCTCCCAGGGCACGTCCCCGTGTCCGGCCGAGACGAAGTCCCAGCCGCGTCGCGGATCGCCCCACGGCAGGTGGGAGCCGAGCCTGCCGTTGCGTCCGTCGAGCCGCTTGCGGGCCTCCTTGCAGTCCACGTGGTAGATCCGGTCCCGGAAGTCGTACAGGAAGCCGACCGGGTCCAGGTCCTGCCAGACGAAGTGGCTCGGGTCGAAGTTCAGCCCGAAGGCCGGCCGGTGGTCCACCGCCTCCAGGGCGCGCTTCGTGGTCCAGTAGTCGTACGCGATCTCGCTGGGGTGCACCTCGTGGGCGAAGCGCACGCCCTCCGCGTCGAAGACGTCGAGGACCGGGTTCCAGCGTGCGGCGAAGTCCTCGTAACCCCGCTCGATCATGTGCGGCGGGACCGGCGGGAACATCGCGACCAGGTGCCAGATCGAGGAGCCGGTGAAGCCGATGACGGTGTCGACACCGAAGGCGGCGGCCGCCCGCGCGGTGTCGGCCATCTCCCGCGCGGCGCGGCGGCGCACCCCTTCCGCCTCGCCGTCGTCCCAGATGCGGGCGGGCAGGATGCCCTGATGGCGTTCGTCGATGGGGTGGTCGCAGACGGCTTGGCCGACGAGGTGGTTGGAGATGGCCCAGCACTTGAGCCCGTACTTTTCGAGCAGTTGGTGGCGGCCCTCCACGTAGCCGGGTTCGGTGAGGGCTCTGTCGACCTCGAAGTGGTCGCCCCAGCAGGCGAGTTCGAGTCCGTCGTAGCCGAAGTCCCGGGCGTGCCGGCAGACCTCCTCCAGGGGGAGGTCGGCCCACTGGCCGGTGAACAGGGTGAAGGGGCGGGGCATGCGGACGGCCTCCTAGAGGGGTACGGGGGTGAGGACGGAGTTCTTCGCGGCGCTCTCCTCGACCGCGGCCAGCACCCGTTGCACCTGGAGGCCGTCGGCGAACGACGGCACGGGCGGCGCTCCTTCGGCGATGGTGCGGATGACGTCGCGGGCCTGGTGGACGAAGGTGTGCTCGTAGCCGAGGGTGTGGCCCGGCGGCCACCAGGCCTCCAGGTAGGGGTGGTCGGGCTCGGTGACGAGGACCCGCCGGAAGCCTGCCGTGGTGGCGGGCTCGGTGTGGTCGTGGAAGGACAGTTCGTTGAGCCGTTCCAGGTCGAAGGCGAGCGAGCCGCGCTCCCCGTTGATCTCCAGCCGCAGGGCGTTCTTGCGGCCGGCCGCCATCCGGGTCACCTCGAAGGAGGCGAGGGCTCCGGAGGCGAGCCGTCCGGTGAACACGGCGGCGTCGTCCACCGTCACCGCGCCCGTTCCCCCCGCCGCACCCCCGCCGCCGAGGCCCCCGGACGGCCCGGCGGGCAGGGGGCGTTCGCGTACGAAGGTCTCGCTCACCGCCGACACCGCCACCAGTGGCTCCCCCGCCAGGAACTGCGCGAGGTCCACGACGTGGGCCCCGAGGTCGCCGAGCGCGCCTGAACCGGCGCGCTCCTTCTTCAGCCGCCAGGTGAGCGGCGACGCGGGGTCGGTCAGCCAGTCCTGGAGGTAGGCGGCGCGGATGTGCCGCAGGGTGCCGATGCGGCCGTCGGCGATGAGGCGGCGGGCGTGGGCGAGGGCGGGCACCCTGCGGTAGTTGAAGCCGACCATCGCCGTGCGGCCCAGCGCGGCGGCGCGCCCGGCCGCCGCCGTCATGGCCAGCGCCTCGTCGACCGTGTTGGCGAGCGGCTTCTCGCACAGCACGTGCTTGCCGGCCTCCAGAGCGGCGACGGCGATCTCCGCGTGGCTGTCGCCGGGGGTGCAGATGTCGACGAGCTGCACGTCGTCGCGGGCGATCAGGGCGCGCCAGTCGGTCTCCGAGGCGGCCCAGCCGTGCCGGCCGGCGGCGGCTTCGACGGCCGTGCGGTCCCGGCCGCAGATCGCGGCGAGGACCGGCCGCATCGGCAGGTCGAAGACGTGGCCCGCGGTGCGCCACCCCTGGGAGTGGGCGGCGCCCATGAACGCGTACCCGACCATGCCGATGCCGAGCGGTGGCGCGGCCGTCTCCTGCTGCGTCTGATCCCTACGGGCCATCCGGGGCTTCCTCCTCGTCGGTGGTTCGGCGAATACGGGCGCGGGACGGCTCAGTTGAAGCCCGTCGGCAGGTACTGGTCGACGTTGTCCTTGGTGACGACGGCGGAGTACAGGGTGAGGCTGGTCGGGATCTCCAGCTCGGCGAGGCCGGCCACCCCCTTGCCCTGGCCGAGGGCGCGGGCCAGGTCGATGGCCGACGCCGCCATGGTCGGCGGGTAGAGGACGGTGGCCTTCAGCACGGTGTTGTCGGCCTTGATGGCGTCCATGGCGGACTTGGCGCCCGCGCCGCCGACCATCAGGAACTCGTCGCGGCCGGCCTGCTGGATGGCGCGGAGCGCGCCCACGCCCTGGTCGTCGTCGTGGTTCCACAGGGCGTCGAACTTCTTCTGCGCCTGGAGCAGCTGGGCCATCTTGGCCTGCCCCGACTCGACCGTGAAGTCGGCTGCCTGACGGGCCACCAGCTTGATGTTGGGGTAGTTCTTCAGGGCGTCGGCGAAGCCCTCGCTGCGCTGCTTGGTGAGCTCCAGGTTGTCGATCCCGGCCAGCTCCACGACCTTGGCGTTCGGCTTGTCCTTGAGCTGTTCGCCGATGTACGTACCGGCGTTGAGGCCCATACCGTAGTTGTCGCCGCCGACCCAGCAGCGGTAGGCCTGCGGGGAGGCGAAGATCCGGTCCAGGTTGATGACGGGTATGCCCGCCCGCATGGCCTCCAGGCCCACCTGGGTGAGCGCCTTGCCGTCGGCCGGGAGGACGACGAGGACATCGACCTTCTTGTTGATGAGGGTCTTGACCTGGCCGATCTGGGCGGCGGTGTCGTTGGAGCCCTCGGTGGTCTCCAGGGTCACTTCGGAGTACTTCTTCGCCCGGGACCTGGCGTTCTCGTTGATGGCGTTGAGCCAGCCGTGGTCGGCCTGCGGTCCGGCGAAGCCGATGGTGACGGGTTTGCCCGGCCGGTCGTCGGCGGCGGGCGCGCCGCTGGTCGCGGCGGTGTTCTTCTCCTTGGGCTCGTTGCTGGTGCAGGCGGTCAGGAAGGCGCCCGCGGAGACCGCTGCGGTGCCGAAAAGCAGTCCTCTGCGGCTGGTTCGTGGCATGGCTGTGGAACCCTTCATCCGGTGGGTGAGCGGTGGTGGGGCGTGGGTCGGGGGCGCGGCCCGGTCAGGTCTCCGCGCGCGGCGAGGTGCGGCCCTGGACGAGGACGGCGGCGACGATGATCGCGCCCTTGGCGATCTGCTGCACATCGCTCTGCAGGTTGTTGAGCGCGAAGATGTTGGTGATGGTGGTGAAGACGAGGACGCCGAGGACGGAGCCGACGATGGTGCCCTTGCCGCCGCTGAGCAGGGTGCCGCCGATGATCGCGGCGGCGATGGCGTCGAGTTCGTACAGGTTGCCGTTGGTGTTCTGGCCGGAGCCGGAGAGGACGATCAGCATGAAGGCGGCGATGCCGCAGCACAGCCCGGACAGCAGGTAGAGGTAGAGCCGCTGCCTGCGGACGTCGATGCCCGCGAGCCGGGCGGCCTCGGCGTTGCCGCCGACGGCGACGGTGCGGCGGCCGAAGGTCGTGCGGTTCAGCAGCAGCCAGCCGGCGACGGTGACCGCGGCGAAGATCAGGACCAGCGGTGGGATGCCGAGGACGTAGGAGCGGGGCAGTCCCAGGTCGAGGACCGAGGTGACGGTGACGATCTGGGTCTTCCCGTCGGTGATCATGAGGGCCACACCGCGCGCGGAGGCGAGCATCGCCAGCGTCGCGATGAACGGCACCACCCGCCCGTAGGCGATGAGCACCCCGTTGACGAGACCGACGCCGAGGCCGACGAGTACGGCGGTGAACAGGATGCCGGCGAACCCGTACTCCTGGGTGGCGAGGGTCGTCGCCCAGACGGAGGCGAGCGCGACCATGGCGCCGACCGAGAGGTCGATGCCGCCCGAGGTGATGACGAAGGTCATGCCGACGGTGACGACACCGATCACGGACGCCTGGGTCAGGACGAGCTGGAGGTTCCCGGTGTCCAGGAAGGCTTCGGGTTCGGTGATCCCGCCGACGGCCACGAGCACGGCGAGGATGCCCAGCAGGGACAGGGTGTGGAGGTCCACGCGCAGCCCGAGGGGGCGCGGGGGGCCGGTTTTCTTCAGGGTCACGGGGGCGGGGGCCCGGTCGGGTCCGCTCTGCCGCGCCGAGGGGGCTGGGTGGGTCATGCCGTCGGGCTCCCTTCCATCACGAGATCGAGTACGCGGTGCTCGTCGAGTTCGGTGGCGTCCGCGGTGTGCACGACGTGCCCCTCGCGCAGGACGAGGACCCGGTCGGCCAGGCCCAGCACTTCGGGGACCTCACTGGAGACGAGCAGGACGGCGAGCCCCTCGTCGGCCAGCCGGCGGATCACGGCGTAGAGCTCGGCACGGGCGCCGACGTCCACACCACGGGTCGGTTCGTCCAGCAGCAGGACCCGGCAGCCGCGCAGCAGCCAGCGGGCCAGGACCGCCTTCTGCTGGTTGCCGCCGGAGAGGGTGCGCACGGGTGTGTCCGGGTTGTCGGGGTGCAGCGAGAGGGCGCGGGTGGCGTCCCGGGCCGCCTTCCGCTCCGCCCTGCGGTCGAGCCAGCCTGCCCTGGAGTAGCGGGACATGGTGGACAGCGAGACGTTGCGGGTGACGGATTCGAGCATCAGCAGGGCCTGCGCCTTGCGTTCCTCGGGGGCGAGGCCGATGCCGGCGGCGACGGCGGCGCGTACGCTTCCGGGCCGCAGCGCCCTGCCCGCGACGGTGACCCGGCCGGCGGTGGGCCTGCGGGCTCCGTAGACGGTCTCCAGGATCTCCGAGCGCCCGGAGCCGACGAGTCCGGCGAGACCGACGATCTCGCCGGGCCGCACCTCCAGGTCCACCGGGGCGAACTCCCCTTCCCTGGCGAGGGATTCGATGGTGAGGACGGGGTCGGCGGTCCGCCCGGACCGGGGCGCGGGCCGGGGCGGGAAGACGTACTCGACCTTGCGGCCGGTCATCATCGCCACGATGTCGTGCGTGGGGGTGGAGGCGGCGGGGAGCCCGGAGGCGACGGCCCGGCCGTCCTTGAGCACGGTCACCCGGTCGCCGATGCGGCGGATCTCCTCCAGCCGGTGCGAGATGTAGACGACGGCGACGTCCTCGGCGGTCAGCGCGGCGATGACCCGGAAGAGGTTGCCGACCTCGTCGGGGTCGAGCGCGGCGGACGGCTCGTCCATCACGATGAGGCGCACGTCGTGGGAGAGCGCCCGTGCCATGGAGACGATCTGCTGCTGGGCCGCGGAGAGTTCACCCACCGGGCGGGCGGGGTCGATCTCCGGGTGCCCGAGCCGCGCCAGCAGGGCTGCGGCCTCGGTACGGCCCCGGCGGGTGCGGACGACGAAGCCGGCGCTGGTGGGCTCGTGGCCCAGGAAGACGTTCTCGGCGACCGACAGGCCCCGGACCAGGTCGAGTTCCTGATAGATGGTGGCGATGCCGAGCCGCATCGCGGCCAGCGGCGACTTGAGCTCGGCCGGTGCGCCGCGCCAGGTGATCGCGCCCCCGTCGGGCTGGTGGGCCCCGGCGAGCACCTTGATGAGGGTGGACTTGCCGGCACCGTTCTGGCCGAGGAGGCAGTGCACCTCACCGGCCTCGACCTCCAGGTCCACACCGTCGAGGGCGCGGACACCGGGGAAGGACTTGGTGATGCCGGACATGGTGAGCAGGGGTGGGTGCGGAGCCATGACGAATCCCCTCGGCGGATGGGGTCTTTCACGGTCGGACGGGCGGGAGGGTCACACGGGTGAGAAGAGGTGGTCGCTGATGAGCCTGGCCGCGCCGGTGACTCCGGCGACGGGTCCCAGCTCGCCCAGGACGATCGGAAGGTTGCCGGTGGCCAGCGGCAGCGAGCGCCGGTAGACCTGGGCCCTGACGCCGGCCAGCAGCGTGTGGCCGAGACCGGTCACGCCGCCGCCGATCACCACCAGGGCGGGGTTGAAGAAGCTGACGAGTCCCGCGATGACCTGCCCGACCCGGTTGCCGCCTTCGCGGATCAGGCCGAGCGAGGTGGCGTCGCCCATGGCTGCCGCGGCGGCGACATCGGCCGCGGTGAGCGTCCCGGACGCCGCCAGCCGGGCCGCGAGCTCCGCGGACTGGCCGGCGCGCGCCGCGGTCTCGGCGTCGCGGGCCAGGGCGGCGCCGCTGAAGTGCGCCTCCAGGCAGCCCCGGTTGCCGCAGGCACAGAGGCGGCCCTCGGGCTCCACCTGGATGTGGCCGATGTCGCCGGCGCTGCCGGTGGCGCCGCGGTGGACGGCGCCGCCGACGACGATGCCGCAGCCGATGCCCGTACCGAGCTTGACGCAGAGGAAGTCGCTCACGGAACGGGCCACGCCCGCGTGCTGCTCCCCCATCGCCATCAGGTTCACGTCGTTGTCGACCATGACCGGGCAGCCCAGCTCCTGGCTGAGCGCCTCGCGTACCGGGAAGCCGTCCCAGCCGGGCATGATCGGCGGTGCGACGGGGACGCCCTCGGGGAAGCGGACCGGGCCGGGGACGCCGATCCCGGCGCCGTCGAAGCCTTCGGCGAGGCCGGAGTCCCGGAGCTTCCCCGCCATGGACAGCACCTGCTCGAAGACGGCGACGGGCCCTTCGCGTACGTCCATGGGGTGGTTGAGGTGGCCCAGCACCTCCAGCTCCGCGTTGGTGACCGCCACGTCGATGGAGGTGGCGCCGATGTCGACGCCGAGGAAGCGCAGCGCCGGGGCGAGCCGGATGTTGTGGGAGCGGCGCCCGCCCCGGGAGGCGGCGAGTCCGTCGGCCACCACGAGGCCGGTCTCCAGCAGCCGGTCCACCTCGACGGCGAGCTTGGAGCGGGAGAGGTCGACCTGATCCCCCAGCTGTGCCCGGGAGTTGGGCCCTCCGTCACGCAACAGCCGGAGCAGGCGCGCCTGATGGGCGTTCGCGGGTCGTGCCGTCATACGTCTCACGCGCCCCTCCCCGCCTCATCGGCCTGTCCGTCGGGCTTGGCACGGGAACGTAGCAGCGGTTGTCCGGGACGGGAAGAAGTCGCGCGGAAATCCGCCGAACTTTTCCCACTCCAAGGACAAAGCCCGGCGCGGCGCCGGTCGCGGCGGGCTCAGGGGCAGCGGATCACCTGTCCCGCGTAGCTGAGGTTGCCGCCGAAGCCGAAGAGCAGCGCGGGGGCGCCGCTGGGGACCTCGCCCCGCTCGACCAGCTTGGACAGGGCCATGGGGATGGAGGCGGCGGAGGTGTTGCCGGAGTCCACCACATCGCGCGCGATGACGGCGTTGACCGCGCCGATCTTCCTGGCGACCGGCTCGATGATCCGCAGGTTGGCCTGGTGCAGGACCACGACGGCGAGGTCCTCGGGGGTGAGGCCCGCCTTCTCGCACACCTTGCGGGCGATGGGCGGCAGCTGGGTGGTGGCCCAGCGGTAGACCGACTGGCCCTCCTGCGCGAAGCGGGGCGGCGTCCCCTCGATCCGTACCGCGTCCCCCATGGCGGGGACCGAGCCCCACAGCACCGGTCCGATGCCGGGCAGCGCCGCGTCCTCGGTGTCGGCGACCACGACGGCCGCGCCCGCGCCGTCCCCCATCAGTACGCAGCTGGAACGATCCGTCCAGTCGACGATGTCGCCCATCTTGTCGGCGCCGATCACCAGCGCGCGGGTGGCGGCGCCGGCCCGCAGGGCGTGGTCGGCGGTGGCGAGGGCGTGGGTGAAGCCGGAACAGACCACGTTGATGTCCATGACCGCGGGCGAGGCCATGCCGAGGCGGGCGGCCACCCGGGCCGACATGCTCGGCGAGCGGTCGATGGCGGTGGAGGTGGCCACCAGCACCAGGTCGATGTCGGCCGGCTGGAGGCCCGCCCCGGCGAGGGCCTTGGCCGCGGCGTGCGCGGCGAGCTCGTCGACCGGCTCGTCGGGGCGTCCGATATGACGGGTCCGGATGCCGACGCGGCTGGTGATCCACTCGTCACTGGTGTCGACCATGGCCGCCAGGTCCTCGTTGGTGAGTACCTTGGCGGGCTGGTAGTGGCCGAGCGCCACGACACGTGAGCCGGTCATAAACGGGGTCCCCTCGCTACATCGGGCAGGAACCAACCAGTCTTGGTCGCTACCGCCCGGTACGGGGGCAGGTGATCCCACAGGAATACCGGCTCAGGCTTGGAGGCTTGGCAACAGCACGCCGCAGCCTTTGATTGCGTCATCCGGTTGCGGCGCCGCTTCCGATGTGCAGGACAATGTGTCTGCCGGGGCCCTCGGCCGCAGGTCGGGCAGGTGGCGTCCCGGCAGCCTACGCCCAGGGCCGCTCGCCGGCCCTCCCCCGTACAGAAATCAGGTCCAACGGTCATGGGACGGGTCACCGAGCGCCGCCGCACCATCCGCATCCGGGACGGGGCCGTCTCCCGCCGCCCCGACACCCTCGTCGCCGAGGAGCCGCTGGAGATCCGGCTGAACGGCAGGCCGCTCGCCATCACGATGCGCACCCCGGGCGACGACTTCGCGCTCGCGGCGGGTTTCCTGGTGAGCGAGGGGGTGATCGGTGACACCCGCGACGTGCAGTCGATCGTGTACTGCGCCGGCGCGACGGCCGACGGTGTGAACACCTACAACGTGGTGGACGTGAAACTCGCACCCGGTGTCGAGGTCCCCGACATCACACTGGAGCGCAACGTCTACACGACGTCGTCCTGCGGGCTGTGCGGCAAGGCGAGCCTGGACGCGGTCCGCACCACGACCCGCCACCCGATCGCCGACACACCCCCGCTGCGGGTGGCCCCCGCGCTGCTGGCGCGGCTCCCCGACCGGCTGCGGGCCGCCCAGCGGGTCTTCGACCGGACCGGGGGTCTGCACGCGGCGGCGCTGTTCACCGAGACGGGCGAGCCGGCCGACGTCCGCGAGGACGTCGGCCGGCACAACGCGGTCGACAAACTGGTCGGCCGCGCGCTGACCGACGGCCGGCTGCCGCTGTCCCGGTCGATCCTGCTGGTCTCGGGACGCGCCTCGTTCGAACTGGCGCAGAAGGCGGTGATGGCGGGCATTCCGATGCTGGCGGCCATCTCGGCGCCCTCGTCCCTCGCCGTGGACCTGGCGGCCGAGACCGGCCTCACCCTGGTCGGCTTCCTGCGCGGGCCCTCGATGAACGTGTACGCCGGGGAGCACCGCATCGTGCTGGACGCCGGGTGACGACGTGTCCGGCGGGTCGGTGACGGGGCCGCAGGGCAACCTCCGGTAGGTGCCGGCCGTCTCGTACTGCATGCGAATCACTTTCCTCATCCACAATGCGTACGGGATCGGAGGGACCATCACCACGACGTTCAACTTGGCCCGAGCACTGGCCGATCGGCACGATGTGGAGATCATCTCCGCGCTCCGGAACCGGGAACGGCCGAGCATCACGCTCGATCCGCGCGTGCGGCTGCGGCCCCTGGTGGATCTGCGGCACGAGAAGGACGATCCGCGGCATCTGAGACCGGCGAAGGTCTTTCCCTCGTCCGAGTACCGCTACGGGGAGTACAGCGCGCTCACCGATGAGCGCATCGGGGCAGCGCTGGCGTCCCTCGACACCGATGTCGTCGTGGGGACCCGCCCAGGTCTCAACGTCCATCTGGCGCTCCAGGCTCCCGCGCGGACGGTGCGCGTCGGCCAGGAGCACCTCACGCTCGACCACCACTCGCCGCGGCTGCGCCACGCGCTCCGCAGGGCCTATCCGCGACTGGACGCGATCACCCCCGTGACGGAGGCCGACACCGCCGTCTACCGGCGCAAGATGCGACTGCCGGGTGTACGTCTGCAAGCGCTGCCCAACAGTGTCCCCGCCCCGGGCCTCGCGCCGGCCGACGGCCGTGGGCGCATCGTGGTCGCCGCCGGCCGGCTGGCGCCGATGAAGCGGTTCGACCTGCTGATCGAGGCCTTCGCCGCGGTCGCCGCCGCGTACCCCGACTGGACGTTGCGCGTTTACGGCAGGGGTGAGGAGCGGGAGCGGCTGCGGGCGCTCATCGACCGGCTGGGGCTGTACAACAACGTCTTCCTGATGGGCGCGGTGACCCCCATGGAGTCCGAGTGGGTGAAGGGATCGGTCGGGGCGGTGACGTCCGACTACGAGCCCTTCGGCATGACCATCGTCGAGGCGATGCGCTGCGGGCTGCCGGTCGTGAGCACCGACTGCGCGTACGGCCCCGGCGAGATCATCACCCATGGCGAGGACGGCCGCCTGGTTCCCGTCGGCGACCGGGAGGCGCTGGCAGGCGCCCTGCTGGAGCTCGTGGGCGATGACGAACTGCGCCGGCGCATGGGGCGGAGCGCACTGGAGAACTCCCGGCGCTACGGCCCCGCCCCCGTCGTGGCCCAGGCCGAGCGGCTGTTCGAGGAACTGCTGGCGGCCCGGAAGGACGGCCGGGCGGTGACCGGGAGGGACCGCGCACCGGCGAGCAGCGGCTACGCGGCCAGGGACGCCGTGCTCATCGCGGCAAGCAGTGTCGTGAGGGCCGCACGGAAGGCGCGACGATGAGTGCCAGGGACGGCGAAGACGTGAACGCGCTGCTGGAGAAACCACGGGGAGCGGTGACGGTGCGGGAGGACGGGCGTCTGCTCGTAAGCGTCCGCCTGCCCCTGCCCGAGCCGGCGCAGCCGCGGCTGCTGCTCCGGCTGCGCCCGAAGAAGGGGGAGCCGGAGGAGACCGGCCGGGACCTCGCGCTGGAGCCGGCGGGGCAGGACCAGTGGCAGGCCGTCCTGGAGGCGGCCCCGGCCCTGGAGGAAGGCCGCTGGGACGCCTACGTGGTGGGGGCGCCGGGCGGGGATCGCGTGCCGCTGCTGCCCGGCCCGCGCGATGTGCGCTCGCTGGTGTCCGGCGGGGACGACGTGCCGGTCATGCCGTTGGCCGTGCGGATTCCGTACGCCACCAAGGACGGACGGCTCGCCGTACGGGCCTGGCGGCGCGCCGCGCACGCGGAGGCCGGCCGGATCGTCGTCGCGGGTGACTCGATGACCGTGACCGCGCGGCTGTTCGGCGCCCGCCTCGGTGAAGGCGCGGTGGTGTCACTGAAGCGGCGCGGGCAGCGTTCCGCGGCGACGGAGATCGCGCTCCGGGCCGACGGGGACCGGGACTTCTCGTTCACCGTCGGCTACCAGGACCTCCTGGCGGCGGCCGGGGAGGCAGCGGCGGTCTGGGACGTGTACGTCCGGCCGGCCTCCGGCGCGTCGCGGATCCGGGTCGCCCGCCTGCTGGACGACATCGCGGACCGCAAACAGGTCTTCGTCTACCCGTCCACCCCGCTCGGCACGGTATCGGCGCGCCCGTACTACACCCTGGACAACGACCTGTCCGTGGAGCTCGCACCGCGGCGCCCAAGCTGAACGTCGCACGGGCGGCGGCTCGGCGGCGGCATCATCGCCGCACGCCCGGTTGCCGCCCGCGCCCGCCGGACAGGCCCCGGCCCACCGCGACGGCGCCGGGCGCCGTGCCCTCCGGGCCGCCGTCCCCCGGGTCGCGGGCGCGCCGCTTGGCGATCACCGCGCAGACCATGAGCTGCATCTGGTGGAAGAGCATCAGCGGCAGTACGGCGAAGCTCGCCTGGGCACCGAACAGGACGCCGGCCATGGGCAGCCCCGAGGCCAGGCTCTTCTTGGAGCCGGCGAACTGGATCGCGATGCGGTCCTCCCGGCCGAAGCCGAGCCGCTTCGCCCCGTACCAGGTCACCGCGAGCATGGCCGCGAGCAGGACCGCCTCGGCGGCGAGGAGCGCGGCGAACCTGGCGGGGGTGACCTGGTGCCAGATGCCGGCGACCATGCCCTCGCTGAAGGCCGTGTAGACGACGAGCAGGATCGAGCCCCGGTCGACCAGGCCGAGGATCCGGCGGTGCCGGGCGAGGAAGCCACCGATCCGGCGGCGCAGCAGCTGCCCCGCGACGAAGGGCAGCAGCAGCTGGACGCCGATCCGCAGCAGGGCGTCGGCGGAGAAGCCGCCGCCGCTGTTTCCGAGCAGTGCGGCGGCGAGCAGCGGGGTGAGGAAGATGCCGGCGATCGAGGAGAAGGAGCCCGCGCAGATCGCGGCGGGCACGTTGCCACGGGCGATCGAGGTGAAGGCGATCGACGACTGGATGGTCGAGGGGACGAGGCACAGGAAGAGGAAGCCGCTCTGCAACTGCGGCGACAGCACGTACGGCACCAGTCCCCCGCTCGCCAGACCCAGCAGGGGGAAGACGACGAAGGTGGCGGCCAGGACCGCGAGGTGGAGCCGCCAGTGCCGCAGGCCCTCCAGCGCGTCGGCGGTCGACAGGCGCGCCCCGTACAGGAAGAAGAGGAACGCGACGGCTCCGGTGGAGGCGCCGCCCGCCACCTCGGCGGCACGGCCCGACGCGGGCAGCAGCGTCGCGAGGACGACGGTGCCGATCAGGGCCAGTACGTACGGGTCGATCGGCAGCCAGGACGGCGGCTGCGGGAGGCGGCGGCTCATGTGCTCCACGTGTCTTTTCGGTCGGGCCGGGCCCTGAACATCCTGCTCCGGTACGCGCCGATCGGGAATCCCGTACACCGCTCTCACTGCCATCACGGATCGCGATAGCGTGGCCGCCATGTACGACCCCGTGCAGTTGCGCACCTTCCTCGCCGTCGCCCAGACCCTCGGCTTCACCGCCGCCGCCCGCCGGCTCGGGGTGCGGCAGTCCACGGTGAGCCAGCATGTGCGGCGGCTTGAGGACGCGACCGGGCGGCAGCTGTTCACCCGGGACACGCACCGCGTCGACCTCACGGCGGACGGCGAGGCGATGCTCGGCTTCGCCCGGACGATCCTGGAGGCGCACGAGCGGGCTTCGGCGTTCTTCGCCGGCACCCGGCTGCGCGGGCGGCTGCGGTTCGGCGCGTCGGAGGACTTCGTGCAGACCCGGCTGCCGGAGATCCTCCAGACGTTCCGCCGCGACCACCCGGAGGTGGAGCTCGAACTGACCGTCGAGCTGTCGGGGACCCTGCACCGGCAGCTGGAGGCGGGCCGGCTCGATCTGGTGCTGGCCAAGCGGCGGGCCGGGGACACGCACGGCGAGCTGGTCCGGCGGGACACCCTGGTCTGGATCGGTACGCCGGGGCTGCGGATCGACCCGGACCGGCCGGTGCCGCTGGTGGTCTTCCCGCCGCCGGGCATCACCCGGGCACGGGCCCTGGAGGTGCTGGAGGAGCAGGGCCGCTCCTGGCGGGTGGCCTGCACGAGCGGCAGCCTCAGCGGTCTGATCGCCGCCGCGCAGGCGGGGCTCGGGGTGATGGTCCACACCCGCGGACTGGTGCCGCCCGCGCTGGTGCCGGTCTCGGCCAGGGCGGGGCTGCCCGAGCTGGGCGGTGTGGACTTCGTCCTGCTGCACGGCCGGCGGCGGGGCGGTGCGCAGCAGGCGGCGGACGCGCTGGCGGCGGCGATCCTGGCGGGCGGTGACCGGCTGATCCGGCCGCCCGGCGGGGCCGGTGCGGGACCGGGGCGGGAGCAGGCATGACGGGGCACGGGGAGGGGGAGAATGCACGGGACGCGGCGACCGGCGCCGGGCGGACCGATCCCACCGGACCGGTCGTACGGGGGCGATCCGCCCGTACCCGCCCACACCGGCAGTGATCGCGGCGTACAGATTCGGTGGAGATTCCCGCGCGAGCCACTTACCCCGTGGTCCCAAGCACGTCCGAGCCTTGCCCATCTGGCCGGATTTCGGCCCCTGACCAGTGCAGATGACACGTTGTACGGACAGCTCCGGGCCCTCCCGCCGCGGCCGGTGGTGGGGTAGCGTCACGGCGCTGTGCGGAGCGCCACAAGGAGCAGGTCATTGCGCGAATTCACTGTCCCACCCATGGCGGCCGCGCCCCACGTGGGCGGCCTCGCCGATGTCGTGTTCGACCATGCCGACGAGGACCCGCACCGGGTCGCACTCGGCCGAAAAGATTCGGACGGACGCTGGCAGGACGTCACGTCGGCCGCGTTCCGCGACGAGGTGCTGGCTCTGGCCAAGGGGCTGATCGCCCACGGGGTGCGGTTCGGCGACCGGGTGGCCCTGATGTCGCGTACGCGCTACGAGTGGACCCTCTTCGACTTCGCCCTGTGGGCGGTCGGCGCGCAGTCGGTGCCGGTCTATCCGACGTCCTCCGCCGAGCAGGTGCTGTGGATGCTGCACGACGCCGAGGTGTCGGCGGTGATGGTGGAGCACGAGGACCACGCGATGACGGTGGCGTCGGTCATCGACCGGCTGCCGCAGCTGAAGCGGCTGTGGCAGCTGGACGCCGGCGCGGTGGAGGAACTGGTCGAGTCGGGCGCGCACGTCGAGGACGAGGTGGTCCACCGGCACCGGCGCGCGGTGACGCCCGAGTCGGTGGCGACCATCATCTACACCTCCGGGACGACGGGCCGCCCCAAGGGGTGCGTGCTCACACACGCCAACTTCATGTTCGAGACGCAGACGATGGCCTCGCGCTGGGAGTCGGTCTTCCACTCCAGACCGGGTGACGAGGCGGCGACACTGCTCTTCCTGCCGCTGTCGCACGTCTTCGGACGGATGGTGGAGGTCACCGCGGTCCGCGGCCGGGTGAAGCTCGGCCACCAGCCGGAGCTGTCGGCGAAGGCCCTGATGCCGGACCTGGTCTCGTTCCGTCCCACCTTCATCCTGGCGGTCCCGTACATCTTCGAGAAGGTCTTCACCGGGGCACGGCGCAAGGCCGAGGCGGAGGGCCGGACGGGTCCGTTCGACAAGGCCGTCGACATCGCGGTGAAGTACGCGGAGGCGATGGAGGCGCGGGCGTTCGGCACCGGGCCCGGCCCCTCCGCCGCGCTGCGGATGCAGCATCAGTTCTTCGACAAGGTCGTGTACAAGAAGGTCCGCGACGCGATGGGCGGCCGGATTCGGCACGCCATGTCGGGCGGTTCCGGCATGGAGCGGCGGCTCGGTCTCTTCTTCGCGGGCGCCGGGGTGACGGTGTACGAGGGGTACGGGCTGACCGAGTCGACCGCGGCGGCCACCGCGAACCCGCCGGAGCGCACCCGGTACGGCACGGTCGGGCAGCCGATCCCCGGCACGACGGTGCACATCGCGGAGGACGGCGAGGTGTGGCTGTACGGGGCCCATGTGTTCGGCGGCTATCTCGGCGACCCGAAGGCCACCGACGCGGTGGTCCACGACGGGTGGCTGGCCACCGGGGACCTGGGCGCGCTGGACGAGGACGGCTATCTGACGATCACCGGGCGGAAGAAGGAGATCCTGGTGACCTCCGGCGGCAAGAGCGTCTCGCCGGCCGCCCTGGAGGAGCGGGTGCGGGCGCATCCGCTGGTGGCGCAGTGCATCGTCGTCGGCAACGACCGGCCGTACATCGCGGCGCTGGTCACCGTCGACCAGGAAGCCGTGGAGCACTGGCTGACGATGCAGGGGCGGCAGTCGCTGACCCCCGCCGAACTGGTGCGTGACCCGGATGTGGAGATGGAGGTGCGGCGGGCGGTGGTGGCGGCCAACACGGCGGTCTCGCAGGCGGAGTCCATCCGCACCTTCCGCATCCTGGCGCACCCCTTCAGCGAGGAGCACGGGCTGCTCACCCCGTCGCTGAAGCTGAAGCGCGGGGCGATCGAGGCGGCGTACGAGACCGAGGTGGCCGCGCTGTACCGCTGAGGTGCGAAAACGTCACCCTCCGGCGGGAATGCGCGGGCACCCGCGATCGTTGTCGTGGGGAGTCCCACCCCACAACGTTAGGATCGACTGCTCGTGAGCCAGGTCCCCTCCCTCACTCTCAACAACGGCGTCGAAATGCCCCAACTCGGTTTCGGCGTCTGGCAGGTGCCGGACGACGAGGCCACGAAGGCGGTCACCACCGCCATCGAGTCCGGTTACCGCAGCATCGACACCGCCGCGATCTACCAGAACGAGACGGGCACCGGAAAGGCCATCGCCGCCTCCGGCGTCGCGCGCGACGAGCTCTTCGTGACCACGAAGGTGTGGAACACCGAACAGGGATACGACTCGACGCTGCGCGCCTTCGACGCCTCGCTCGACAAGCTGGGCCTCGACCACGTCGACCTGTATCTGATCCACTGGCCGGTACCGGCCAAGGACGCGTACATCGACACCTACCGGGCGCTGGAGAAGATCTACGCGGACGGCCGCGCGAAGGCCATCGGCGTGTCGAACTTCCTGCCGGAGCACCTGGAGCGGCTGCTCGGCGAGACCTCGGTGGTGCCGGTGCTCAACCAGATCGAGCTGCACCCCCAGCTCCAGCAGGCCGAGTCGCGTGCGCTGCACGCCGAGCACGGCATCGCGACCGAGGCCTGGTCGCCGCTGGGTTCGGGCAAGGGCCTGCTGGAGGTGCCCACCGTCCTCGCGGTCGCCCGCAAGCACGGCCGTACGCCCGCGCAGGCCGTCATCCGCTGGCACCTTCAGACGGGCAACGTGGTGATCCCGAAGTCCGTGACGCCGTCGCGGATCGCGGAGAACATCGACGTGTTCGACTTCGAGCTGGACGCCGACGACCTGGCCGCGTTCGCGGCGCTGGACGAGGGCAAGCGGCTCGGCCCGAACCCGGGCGAGTTCAACGCGGGGGCCTGAGCCCTCAAGCGCTACGGGACCGCCGCGTCCGGCTCGTGAGCCGGGGCGGCGGTCCCGCCGTGTCCGGGGCCGGGCTCAGGCGCGGCGGCCCAGGTGCAGGGTGCGGGCCAGGAGCAGGAAGGTGTCGGGGCGCCGGTGCAGTCCGGCCGGGTCCTCGGGGTCCAGGAGCCGGTCGAGCACGGCGTTGTCCTCGTCGGTGAGGTGGTCGCCCAGCCCGGCGCGGCGGCGGGTGAAGTCGGCGATGACCTGTTCGCGCGCCGCGTCACCGAGGGGTGCGGGCAGATCGAGCAGGAAGCTGCGGGTGCCCTGCGGGGTGAGCCCCGCCGCGCCGAACAGGGCCGCCCAGTCCTCCGCCTCCCGCCGGGCGTCGGGCAGTTCGGCGCGCATCTCCTCGAAGAGTTCCGCCTCCGCCGCCTCCATCCGGGCTTCGATCCCCGGCCTGCCGAAACCGAGGTCGCGCGGGAGCTGCCGGGCCTGGAGCCCGCCCTCGACGAGGGCGACGGTGCCGCCGGGGCGCAGCAGCGCGGCGAACCCGGCGAGGACGGCGCGCTGGTCGCCCATGTGGTGCAGTGTGTTGCCGGCCCAGATCAGGTCGGCCTCGCCCAGGTCCGGGAGGCCGGCGGGGAGGGTGGCGTGCAGGGTGGTGACGCGGTCGGCGAGCCCGAGCCGCCGCGCGCGGGCGCGGGTGCGCTCCAGCAGGGCGGGGGTGCCGTCGACGGCGACGACCTCCGCCTCGGGGAAGACCTCGGCGAGCAGGCAGGAGATCACTCCGGGCCCGCTGCCGATGTCCAGGAGGCGGCGGACCTTCGGCGCGGTGGGCAGCGAGGCGATCCAGCGGGCCGCCTCGGTGTACTGCTCGCCGCTGATCTCGGCGTTCCGCTCCAGGAGCGGGGCCATGACGTCCCAGTCGGGTTCGGCCCCGCCGCGTCCGTGGCCGTGCCCGGCGGTGCCTTCGTGGTGGAGGCCCTGGTGGCCGTCGTGGTGATGTCCGTGCCCGGTGTGGTCGCTCATGGGACCAGCCTCACCGCGCCCGGCTCGGCGCGCAATCTTCATTGCCGTTCCGGCAAGGCCCGGCCCCTGCGGTACTCCTGCGGGCTGACGCCCCGTACCCGCTTGAAGGCGGTGCTGAACGCGAACGCCTGGCTGTAGCCCACCTTGCGGGCCACGGCCTCGACCGTGGCATCCGTCTCGCGCAGGAGATCCGCCGCGACGGCGAGGCGGCGGCCGGTGAGGTAGGCCATCGGGGGCTCCCCCACCAGTTCGGTGAAGCGCCGGGCGAGGGCGGCCCGCGATACGCCGGTCCTGGCGGCCAGCCCGGCCACGGTCCAGGGGTGTGCGGGCTCGTCGCGCAGCAGCCTCAGCGCCCGGCCGACGACCGGGTCGGCCATGGCCAGGTACCAGGTGGGCGGTTCGGCCCCGGGCCGGGAGAACCAGGTGCGCAGCGCGTCGATGAGGAGCAGGTCGAGCAGCCGGTCGAGCATCGTGCTCTGCCCCGGTTCGTCGCGCGCGATCTCGTTGTCCAGCAGGGTCAGCAGCGGTCCTGTGCGGCCGCCCGGCGGCAGGACGAGCAGCGGGGGCAGTGCGTCGAGCAGCCGCCCGCTGATCTCGCCGTCGAGCAGATACGTACCGACGAGGACGACCGCCGAACCGTCGCGGGCGTTGCCCCAGGTGCGCACGCCCAGCTCCATGGACTGGGACAGCGGCTCGCCGAGCAGCGTCGCGCAGGTGCCGCCGGGGCCGATCCGCGCCCTCGGTTCGGTGCCGGGCCGGTCGGCGACGGTGTACGGGGCGGGACCCCGGGCCACGGCCAGGTCACCGGGGCGCAGCAGGACGGATTCCGCCTCGCCCTCGGGCATGATCCACGCCTCGCCGCTGGTCACGGACATCAGGCAGAGCGGGGCACGGTCCTCGATCCGGACGGACCAGGGCGGCTCCATCACCATCCGCAGCAGGAGGGCCCCACGGGCCCGTGGCCCGTCCAGCAGTTCGGCCAGTGCGTCCATGGGCAGCAGCGTAGACGCAGGCGTAGGCGGCCGAGAGCCTCGGGGATGGAGGGTGCCCGCCGGCCCGGGGAACCTGGGGTCATGGCTGATGAGACGCGGAAGCGGACACAGGAAACCGCAGGCCCCGCAGCGGTGTTGGTGACGAGCGGGACGGGCAGGACAGGTCGTCGGGTGGTGGAGCGGCTGACCGCGCGGGGCGTGCCGGTCAGGGTCGGCTCGCGCCGGGGCGAGGTGCCGTTCGACTGGGCGGACGAGTCGGGGTGGGAGGCCGCGCTGAACGGCATGGAAGCGGCGTACGTGGCGTACGCCCCCGATCTGGGGGCGCCCGGGGCGCCGGGGGCGATGACCGCCTTCGGCGAGATGGCACGGCGGTGCGGGGTGCGCCGCCTGGTGCTGCTGTCGGGGCGGGGCGAGCCGCAGGCGGAGGCCGCCGAGGAGGCGCTGCGGGCGGCTGCCGGGGACGCCGAACTCACGGTGCTGCGCTCGGCGTTCTTCACCCAGAACTTCAGCGAGGGAGCCCTGCTCGGCCCGGTGCGCGCGGGTGTGCTGGCGTTTCCGGCGGGCGACACCGCGGAGCCGTTCGTGGACGCGGACGACCTGGCCGATGTGGTGGTCCGCGTGCTGTGCGGGGAGGGCGGCGCGGGCCGGGTCCACGAGTTGACCGGCCCCCGCGCGCTGACCTTCACCGAGGTGGCCGCCGAACTCACCGCGGCGACGGGCCGTGAGGTCCGCTATGCGGCGCTGACGGGCCCGGAGTACCGGGAGATGCTGGTGGGGTACGGCGTGCCGGAGGCGGAGGCGGCCTTCCTGGCCGAGCTGTTCACGACGCTGCTCGACGGACACAACGCGGCGGTCACGGACGGGGTGAAGCGGGTGCTGGGCCGCGACCCGAAACCGTTCGCGGCGTTCGCCGCGGAGGCGGCCCGGGACAGCGCCTGGGACGCGTAGGCGGCACGCCTCCGGTGGGCCGGGCCGTGCGGGCGGGGGCCGGGCGCGGGGCTCAGCGGCCCGGCCGGCGGCGGAAGGCCAGCAGCCGGTACTCGGGGTCGGCTCGCCGCCGCTCCGGGTCGGGCAGGGCGGTCAGGGCGCGAGCGAGGTCTTCGGCGGCAGCTCCGGGCAGGGCCAGGCGTGAGGCGTAGTAGCCCCGGAGAGCGGCGCCGGCCGCGCTCAGCGGGCTCCGGCCCTGCCCGTGGCCGCGGAAGAAGGCGTCCCCCAGCACATCGAGGCCGGCCTCGGCGGCGTACGCGACGACCAGGTCCGTACGGTCGGACGGGCTGGGTGCCAGGTACGGGGCGAACGCCTCGTCGATGTCGCTGCCCACGTCGTGCGAGGCGTCCTTGTCGACGGTGGTGACGAACACGCCACCCGGCCGCAGCACCCGCGCGACCTCGGCCACCACCGCCCGCGCCATGCCGTCCTCGCGCAGCAGGTGCAGCAGCCAGACGGCGGTGACCGCGTCGACCGCCGCGCCGGGCAGCGGGAGGCGGCGGGCGTCGGCGAGCACGACGGCGCCGACGCGGTCCCGGGCGACGCGGGCCATGCCGTGCGCGGCGTCGGAGCCGATCACCCGGAGACCGGGGCGGCCGTCCGCGATCAGGCCGGTGACCAGGCCCGTGCCGCAGCCGACGTCCAGCAGGGAGCCGGCCGCGGGCGGCACCAGGCCGAGCACGGCGGCGGCCGCCGCCTCGGCCCGGGGCAGACCGCCACGGGTCGCGTCGTAGCGGGCGGCCTCTTCGTCGTAGTCCAGCACCCGGCCGACTCTAGGCCATGACCGCGAACACACGTTCCCGGTCGAGGAGTCCGAACCGGCGACCCGTTGTGGCGGGGCGCCGGGGCCGTCACCGCAGTGGCGGGGTGTTACCGCGCGCCGTGCCCGGGGGCCACGGCCGTCACCCTGGCGGCCAGGCCGAGGTCCTTCTCGGTGACCTTGCCGCCCGCGTCGTGGGAGTTCACGGAGAGGGCGACCGTGTCGTAGCCGAGTGTCAGGTCGCTGTGGTGGTTCAACTCGTCCTGGATCGCCGCGACCTGGACGGTGAACGCGGCGGCGGCGAAGTGGGAGGGCAGCCGGTAGGTGCGGGCGATCCGGTCGCCTTCCAGCGTCCAGCCGGTCAGCTCGCGCAGCCGGTCCTCGATCTCGTTCTGCGGCAGCGGTGCGGCGGGCATACGGCGGCTCCCTCACGGGTGGTCGGTACCGGTCGGCGGTGCCGGTGACGTTACGGTCTTCGTATGACAACTGTCGCGCCCGACACGGGGGTAGGGCCGCTGCTGCGCAACTGGCGGGAGCGGCGACGGATCAGCCAGCTGGAGCTGGCACTGCGGGCCGGCTCCTCGGCCCGGCACATCTCGTTCGTCGAGACCGGCCGTTCGCGCCCCAGCGAGGACATGGTCCTGCGGCTGGCCGAACACCTGGACGTGCCGGTCCGGGAGCGCAACGCCCTGCTGGTGGTGGCCGGTTACGCCCCCCGCTACGCGGAGACCGCGCTCGACGACCCGGCGATGGGGGCACTGCGCGACGGGCTGGACCGGCTGCTGCGGGGCTATGAGCCGTATCCGGCGTTCGTCGTGGACGGGATGTACACGGTGGTGGCGGCCAATCGGGGGATGACCCGGCTGCTGGAGGGGGTGCCGGAGCATCTGCTCGCCCCGCCGCTGAACGCGATGCGCCTGACCCTGCACCCGCAGGGCCTCGCCCCGCGCATCCGCAACCTCCGGGAGTGGCGGGCCGATCTGCTGGCCCAGATGGAGCGGCAGATCGCCCTGGTCCGTTCGGCCGGGCTGCGCGAGCTGTACGAGGAGGTCGCGGGCTACCCGGTGGCGGCGGCCCCGGGCGGGGAGGGGGACTGGGAGCCGCCCTCGTCGTCGGTGCCGTTCGCGCTGCCCCTGGTCATCGAGCACGACGGGCGGGTGCTGTCCTTCGTCGCGTCGATCGCCACGTTCAACACACCGATGGACGTGACGGTGGCGGAGCTGGCCATCGAGACGCTGCTGCCCGCGGACGAGGAGACGGCCGCCCATCTGCGGTCCCTCGCGCCCTGAGGGCCGCTCCCCGCGCCGGACCGGCCGGCGCGGGGGCGGCAAGCCCGGTGGCTACACCCGTGCGCCGTTGTCCTGCGGGTCCCGGTTGCCTGCCCCCTTCCTGGCGCGCGGGGCACGGGTGCGGGCGGGCGGCGGGACCTTGCTGGTGCGTTCCAGCAGGAGCGCGGCCGGTACGGCGGTCATGACCGAGGAGTACGTACCGACGACGATGCCGATCAGCAGGGCGAGCGCGAAGTCCTCCAGGGAGTCGCCGCCGAGCACGACCAGCGCGACGAGGATGAACAGAGCGCCCATCCCGGTGTTCACCGTCCGGGGCACGGTCTGGAGGACCGCCTGGTTCGCCACGGACGCGAGGGGCCGCTTGCGGGCCTTCGCCCACAGTTCCCTGACCCGGTCGAAGACCACCACCGAGTCGTTGACGGAGTACCCGATGACGGTGAGGAGCGACGCCAGGAAGATGCCGTCCACGGTCCGTCCCAGCCAGGCGAACGCCCCGACCAGGATGATCACGTCGTGGATCAGCGCCCCGACCGAGGCCACGGCGAACGTCCAGCGGAACCGGATCGCCAGATAGGCCAGCTGGACGAGTACGGCGATGGCGAGGGCGATCAGCGCGTTGCGCCGCAGTTCGTCGCCGAGGCTGGGGCCGATGAGCTCGTCGCGGACCTTGGTGGTGTCACCGCCCTCGGCGGCCAGGGCGGACCGCAGTTCGTGTTCGCCGTTGTTGTCGAGGTCCCCGGTCCGTACCGAGATGTCGCCGGCACCGGCCGTGGTGACCTCCGCGTCGCCGAACCCGGCTCCCGCCAGGGCGCTGCGCGCGGTCTCCACGTCCACGGGGCGGCTGGTCGAGTACTCGATGAGCCGGCCGCCGGTGAACTCGACGCCGAAGTTGACCCCGCGCACCACGATGCCCGCCACGGCCACCGCGATCAGGACCGCGGAGATCATCAGCCAGCGGCGCGGGTGGCGCATCAGCTGCGGGTCGCGCCTGGCGAGCCAGGTCCGTACCCGGCCCGGGATCGCGATGCCGTTGACGCCCCGGTAGTCGCCCACGAACCGCGAGCGGGCCGCCGTCTCGGTGAGCGCGCGGGCGATGACGAGCGCGGAGAACATCGACGCGAGGACACCGATACCGAGCGTGACACCGAAGCCCTTGACGGGCCCCGAGCCGAGGAAGAACAGCAGCCCGGCCGCGATGAGCGTTGTCACGTTGGAGTCCGCGACGGCGCTCCACGCGCCCTTGAATCCGGCGGTGAGCGAGGAGCGCAGGGGCCGGCCGGGCCGTAGGGCGTGCTCCTCCCTGGCCCGTTCGAAGACGAGCACGTTGGCATCGACGGCCATGCCGATGGCCAGCACGAAACCGGCGAGTCCCGGCAGGGTGAGGGTGACGCCGAGCCCGACCAGCGCGGCGTACGAGATGACGCCGTAGGCGGCCAGGGCAACGGCGGCCAGCGCGCCGAACAGGCGGTAGACGACGGTGATGAACAGGGCCGTGGCGGCGGCGCCGATGAGGGCGGCGCGGAAGCTGGCGTCGATGGCGTCGGCGCCGAGCGTCGGCCCGACCGTCCGCTGCTCGACGATCTCCACGGGCACGGGCAGGGAGCCGCCCTCGATCAGGAGGGCCAGCTCACGGGCCTCGTCCGCGCTGAAGGAACCGGTGATCTGGGTGGAGCCGGAGGGCAGACCCGTTCCGCAGGAGACCGACGGGGAGACCTGGGGCGAGGAAATCACCTGCTGGTCGAGGACGATGGCGACCCGGCGCCGCTCGTCCTGGGCCGGGTGGCAGGCGGCTTCGCCGGTCAGCCGGGTCCAGTCCCGTCCGGCGTCCTTGTGGAAGTCGAGCGAGACGGTCCAGCCCGCGCCCGTCTGGCCGTCGAACTCGGCGGACGCCTTCTTGACGCCGGCGCCGGAGAGCGCGACGGGACCGAGGGCCAGTTCGCGGCCCTGCTCGTCGGGAAGCGTCAGCCCCTCTTCGCCCTTGCCCTTGCCCTTGTCCTTGTCCTCGGCGCTGTTCGCCGCCCCGGGGCCCTGCACGGCGTGGAAGGTCAGCTGGGCGGTCTTGCCGATGACCTCGGTGGCCTTGCGGGGGTCCTGGACGTCCGGGAGTTCGACGATGATCCGGTCCTCGCCGGACCGGGTCAGGGTCGGTTCCGTGACGCCGAGCGAGTCGATGCGCCGGCGCAGCACCTCCAGAGTGCGGTCGGTGCTCTCGCGGTCGGCCTTCGCGGTGTCGGAGTCCTTGGCCTGGAGCACCATGCGGGTGCCGCCCTGGAGATCGAGGCCGAGTCTGGGTGACATGGTCAGCGTGATGATCACGGAGACGAGCAGTACGGCCGCGGCCAGTACCGCCCGCACCATGGTGGCGCGCGTCATTGCGGGTTTCCTCCGAGGGGACGCCGGGCCGCCCCCGCACCCGTCAGGAGGGTGAGGAGGGCACGGCGGTGATGGGGGGCGGGACCTGCGACAGGTCCCTTGACCGGTGCGGACCGGTCCCCGGAGGTCCGCGCACCCCGG
The DNA here is from genome assembly GCF_000373645.1 of Streptomyces sp. ATexAB-D23. GTDB lineage: Bacteria > Actinomycetota > Actinomycetes > Streptomycetales > Streptomycetaceae > Streptomyces > Streptomyces castrisilvae. Next base: position 394,960 of record NZ_KB892013.1, read on the forward strand.
GAAGCGCGACGCGCGGGCGCCCGGTGCCGGCCTGCGGAAGGGCGCCCACGGACCGCAGGACGCGGGGCGGGAGCGGGATGCCGGGCGGGGCGGGGAGCAGCGCGCCGGGGCCCGGCGGCTGGTGCGGCGTACGGGGGTGCTCGGCGGCGGTCCACTGCTCGGTACGCAGCCCCCGGTCGGCCACGGCCGGCACGGGAGCGGTCGCCTGCGCGGGGGCCGTGGCCCGTACGGGGACGACGGCGGAGGTGCGTGGGGCGGCCGACGCCGGCGCGGCGGCCGGCGCGGGCGCCGGGGTGCGTGCCGCGGTGCGTACGGGGAGGCCGGGGGCCGCCGCCGGGGCGGACCCGCCGAGCGCCGCCGTCGCGCGTACGGGCGCGGCCCCCGCGGCGAGGGGTGCGCCGCCCGTGACCGTGAGCACCGCGAGGAGCAGCGCCACCAGGAACCGTCGCGCCGCCGAAGCGGCCGGGGCGGTGGGCCGGTTCCCGGGGTGCGCGTTCCCCGGGGGCGGCCCCGGGAGGGGGGTCACCCGGATCGGCCGGGCAGGGCCGGTGCGGCGGCGTGGCGGCGGAGCACCGAGCTGAGGACCAGTCCGGCGCCACGCACGACCGTGGTCGCCGGGTCGTCGGCGAGCCGGACCGGGACGCCGAGGCGGACCGCTATCCCGCTGGTGACGTCCGGGCGCAGCGCCCCGCCCCCCGCGAGCAGCGGGCCCCGGCGCAGGGCCCCGAGCAGCGCGCCGTGCCGGTCCTGCCGCCACATCGCCATGACCATGTCCAGCACGGCGCGCACGACGGCGGCGGGCGCCTCACCGGGTCCCAGGTCGCTGAGCCCGGTCTCGGCCTGACGCGCGTCGCGCACCAGACCGCCGACGAGCAGGGTCGCCTCGGTCAGCTCGGCGCCGATGTCCACGACGAGGAGCGGGCCGCTGTCCTGCGGTCCGGCGTACGCGGCGGCCGCCCTGGCGCTGTCCAGGACGATGACGTCCGAGGGGCCGAGCGCGCGGAGCATCTCCCGGGCGGCGGTGCGGTGGCCGGGGCCGGCGAGCACGGGGTGGCTGAGGACGATCACCGTGTCGTCGCGGTCGTGCCCGAGGGTCCGGTCGGCGATGCGGGCCAGCATGCGGCCGCACGACTCCGGGTCCACGATCCGCCCGCGCCGGACGGGCCGGCCGTGGCCGTACTCACCGCCGTCGCCGCTCACGGTGTCCGCGACGACGCCCTGTCCGGGAATCCAGGCGCGGGTGCGGGAGCTGCCGAGATCGAGCGCGAGGCCCCGGGTGGCGCCCCGGTGGTGCCGGTGAACGGAGCGGTCGTGCCGCCGTCCGTCGCGCAGAGAACGCATCGCCCCTCACCCCCGGCCCGCCGCCGCGGCCGTTCGCACACCCAGTGACCCGCTGATCGCGAGGCATGGCCGAGCCCTCACTATGCAATAGGGAGGCAAAGAAAGCCACTCCCAAGCAAAATCGAAGGAGGCGCCGACGGCGGTTCAGGCCCGGCGGCAGCGGACCGCCACGCGAACGGGTCCCCCGCGCCAAGCCGCCTTCGCTCGGGGGACCCCTCGGCCCGCAGTCCGCGTCACCCCTTGCTCGACCCGAGGGAGAGCCCCGCTATGAACTGCTTCTGGAGCAGGAGGTACACCACCAGGGTGGGGATCGCGGCGATCAGGGCACCGGCCGCGATCAGGTTCTGGTTGGTCACGAACTGCCCTTGCAGGTTGGCCAGCGCCGAGGTCACCGGCCGCTTGTCGCCGGACGACATGAGCGTGATGGCCCAGAAGAAGTCGTTGTAGATCCAGGTCGTCAGCAGGGTGGCCAGGGCGGCGAGGGCCGGGCGGCACAGCGGAACCGTGAGGGACCAGAAGCGGGTCCACATGCCCGCCCCGTCCACCAGTGCCGCTTCGTACATCTCGGCGGGGATCGACTTCATGTAGTTGCTCAGCACGAAGACGCAGAAGCCCAGCTGGAAGGCCACGTTGATGACGACCAGCCCGAAGATCGAGTTGTACATGAGGCCGCTGTCGGCGAGAAAGGACGGCAGCGGGATCTTCAGGTACATCCGGAACAGCGGGGTGATGATCACCTGCTGGGGCAGCAGGTTCCCGGCGGTGAACAGGATGAGCAGGGCCACGTTGACCTTGATGTTCACCCGGGTGAGGACGAAGGCGGCGCCGGAGGCCAGTGCGAGCGCGATGACGACCGCCGGCACGGTGATCAGGATCGAGTTCCAGAAGAACCCGCCCATGTTCGACTGGGACCAGGCGTCGGTGAAGTTGCTCAGTGTCAGGTCGTGCGGCAGTGAGGCGTAGCCGTACTTGCGGGTGTCCGAGTACGGGCGGACCGCGACGTAGAGCGCGAACAGGAGCGGCAGCAGCCACAGCACCGAGGCGGCGATGAGGAAGACCTGCGAGAGGACCTGGCCCCGTGGGCGCGGTGCGCGCCTGCCGCCCGTCGGCGCCGTGCTCGGCAGGGTCGGGGAGCTCACTGTTTTTCCTCCCGGCGGAAGGTCTGGTGGAGGAAGACGCTGATCGGCACGAGCGAGATCAGCAGGAGTACGACTCCGAGCGCGGACCCGAAGCCGACCCGCTGGGTCTCGCCGACGATGTTGGAGGTCACCAGGACCGACAGCAGCTCCAGGCCGTTGATGCCCTTGTTGGTGATGTAGACGAGGTCGAAGGCGCGGAGCGACTCGATGACGGTGATGACCATGATGACGATGTTGATCGGCCTCATCACGGGGAAGATCACCCGCCAGAACGTCTGCCGGCCGTTGGCACCGTCGATCAGGGCGGCCTCCCGCAGCGTCGGGTCGACGGCCTTGAGACCCGCCAGGTACAGGATCATCACGTATCCGGCCTGCCGCCAGGTGGCCTCCAGCAGGACGGCCCACAGGTTCAGGTCCGGATCGCCGAGCCAGTCGATGGCGTCGCTGCCCCCGTCGCGGCCGATGACGGTGTTGATCAGGCCGTAGTCCTGGGAGTACACGAACTCCCAGATGATGCCGATCAGGGCCAGCGAGAGCATGACGGGCAGGAACAACGCGCTCTGGTACATGCGGCTGCCCCGGATGTTCCGGTCCAGGAGGACCGCGAACAGCATGCCGAGCGGGGTGGCGATCGCGACGAAGACGCCGAGCCAGATGAAGTTGTGCTGCACCGCCGGCCAGAACTGGGGGTAGTTCGTGGCGGCCTGGTGGTAGTTCTGGACGCCGTTCACACAGCCGTTGTTGAGGATCGACGGCAGGGCGGGGTCACAGGCCTTGGCGTGCAGGCCCCCGACGCCGTTCCAGCGGGTGAACGACAGCAGGACGGTGGTGAGCGCCGGGATCCATATGAAGGCCAGGCTGAGCAGCAGCGGTATGCCGAGCAGCACGGCGACGACGACACGGTCGACGGTGCTCATGTGTCGTATGCGCCGTCTCCGGCGGCCGGCACCGGCCGGGTCTCCGGCCGGCGGGGCCACCCGGCGCGTCCGGGTGAGGGAACTCATCAGGTGTAGATCGCCCTCGCCTGGTTCTCCGCGCTCTTCTGCAGCGCCGCTATCCCGCTGGTGGCGGGGTCGTCGATGAACTTCTGGATGACGGAGATCATCGCGGTGGCCATGGCCGGGTCCGCGTCCCGGTCCATGAACTGCGCGACGGCCTTGCACTTGCCGATCTCGGCGGCCGACTTCTTCTGAATGGCGTTGTACGTCGGCACGTTCACGCCCTGGGCCAGGCCGACGTCCCACTGGTCGGTCTTGAGGTACTCCGCCTCGGCCTCACCCGTGCCGATGTACTCCAGGACGGCCTTCGCCCCGGAGGAGTTCTTCGCCTTCTTGCTCAGCATGAAGCCGTCGGTGGGGGCGTCCATGAAGTCCTGGCCCCACTTCGGGTTGATCGCGGGGAAGGGGAAGAAGTCCAGGTCGTCCAGATCCGCCTTGTCGCTGACGAACTGGGCGGCCACCTGATTGGTGCCCTGGAACATCATCCCGGCCTTCCTGGACTCCAGCGCCTTGGCCGCGTCCTGCCAGATCCGGCCGTTCGCTCCGCTCTGTACGTACGGCATCATCTCGGCCCAGTGCTGGAAGACGCTGTACACGCCCTGATCGGTCCACGGGACTTCGTGCTTCAACAGTTTGACGTGGTAGTCGTAGCCGTTGAGCCGCATGTTGAGGATGTCGAACGTGCCGAGCGCCGGCCAGCCGTCCTTGTCGCCGAAGGCGATCGGGATCAGCCCGTCGGACTTCATCTTCTTGCAGAGCGCCATGTACGCGTCCCACGTGGTGGGCACGGTGTAGCCGTTCTTCTTGAACAGGCTCTTGCTGTAGAAGACGACCCACGGATAGTTGTAGAGCGGCACCAGGTACTTGCGGCCGTCCAGCCCCGTGGAGAGCTTCTTGGCGACGTCGTTGAAGTTGCCGCCGATCTTCTCCCACACGTCGTCGATCGGTTCGGCCAGCCCCTGGGCCGCGAAGTACTGCATGCGGTATCCGGCGAACCAGGTGAACAGGTCGTCCGGGGTGCCCTGGAGGTAGCTGGTGATGTTCTGCTGGAAGGAGTTGTGGTCGACCGTGTTGATCTTGATCTTCGTCTTGGTCGACCCCGCCGCGGAATCGGTGAGCGCGGCGAACGCCGTCCTGGTCGCCGGATCGGAGTAGTTGGACCCGAAGGTCACCGTGCTCCCGGCCACCGGCCCCGACGACTTGCCGGACTCGGACTCCGAGTCACCGCAGGCCGCCAGCAGCCCTCCGGCGGCGACGGTCAGCCCGGCCCCGCCCACTCCCCTGAGCAGGGTTCTGCGCGTCGGAGAGCCGACAACACTATCGGGACGATCGACAACCGACATGGTGCCTCCATGGGCGTGACTGGTCGTGGTCGATAGGGCAACAGCCGGAGGATCGGTCCGGCCGGCAGGGATTACAGATCCAGCTTTTCTCAACAGAAGCGATCAAGTCAGAACGCCAGCTTGATCGCAGAGGTAGTTTTACGCTCGTCGCTCGATGGCGTCAACGCTCCCGACACGAGCCGGAACCGGACATTGACCCACCGGTCGCGACGGGGTGACGGCGCTTCAACTCCCGTGCAGCGATGGGTTACTACCCGGCCGGCAGCCACGTCAGGCTTCGACTGGGCCCACGTCGCGGCACAGGGACCGGCGTCGATATCACCAGAACCCAACATCACACCGGCCGACAGCGGCCACCCCTCCCCCACACCACAACATCGGAGGGACCCCCTCCGCTTTCCCGGATCCACCCCTTTCGAGCAAGCTCCTTGAGAGAGCGCTCTCCCAATCATGCCGCAGGTCAACTGGGTTCAATCCGCAGGGAATTGCCGTTCTGCGCGTTCTATTGACATGGCCGCAACACGCTTTTACGTTCCACGGAGAGAGCGCTCTCTCACCTGACCACAACCCATGGCCAGGCCCCCCACTTCCCCGAACAGGAGTGCCGTGCTCTTCTTCCGTCAACGACGTACCGGCGAAGACAGCCACCGCAGAACCCCACCGCCCAAGCGGTACCGCACGGCGGTGCTCGCCGCCGCCGCGCTCGCCCTCACCTTCCTCCAGGCCAGCACCGGCAGCGCGTCCGCCGGCCCGGCCACCGCCGCGGCGCCCGCCCCCAAGGCGGCCGCCGATGTCGTCCGGGTCGCCGAGTTCCTGGCCGAGTGCCCCTACACCCACCGGGCACCCGACGACCCGATCGTCTTCCCGGGCCTGCCCGGGGCCTCGCACATGCACAGCTTCTTCGGCAACGACTCCACGAACGGCAACTCCGACCTCGCCTCCCTGGAGCAGGCCAGGAGCACATGTTCACCCGACATCGACCTGTCGTCGTACTGGGTGCCGACCCTGTACGACGGGGACAAGGAGGTCGAGCCCACCGGCACGACGTTCTACTACCTGGGTGAGGGCGTCCGGGACGACGTCATCCAGCGCATCCAGCCCTTCCCCCGCGGGCTGCGGATCGTCGCGGGCAACGCCGTGGCGACCGGTCCCGAGGACAACACCATCTCGCGCTGGTCGTGCCTGCACCACGGCGAGGTCAACCCGTCGCACGACTTCGTCAACTGCCCGGCGGACGGGATGCTGGAGTCGTACCTCGACTTCCCGCAGTGCTGGAACGGCACGGACCTCGACTCGGCCGACCACAAGAGCCACATGGCCTACCCGGTCGGCGGCGAGTGCCCCTCGACCCACCCGGTGCCGGTTCCCAAGCTCCGTCAGGTGCTGCGGTACCCGGTCAACGGCGACCCGTCCCGGTTCCGGCTGGCATCCGGTCCCGGATACACGATGCACGGTGACTTCTTCAACGTGTGGCCCGAGGCCGAGATGGCGCAGCGCGTCCGCGACTGCATCAACGCCATCGTGAAGTGCGGGGCCGACGGCACCCCCTGATCACCGCACTCCCGTCCCCCGCCCGTCCGGGGCCCCCGCGGCCCCGGACGGGCTCCGACCCGAGGGAACTCCCGTGAAGAAGGCGGCCCGCGGCACCGCGGCACTCCTCCTGCTCCTCCTCGCCGCCGGTTGCGCGGCCCCGGCCGACGAGCGCCGTCCCCCCGCACCGGCTGCCGCGTCCCGGGCATCCGGCGGTCCGGCCTCCGCTCCCCCGGCCTCCGGTGCACCCGCCGATCCGACCGACGCCGCCTGGGTCCAGCTGATGACCCCCATGAACGAGCAGGCCGTGGCACTGCTCTCGCTCGCCCCCGCGCGCTCCGGCGACGCCGGGGTACGGAGCTGGGCGGCCGGGCTGCTGGCCTCGCAGAACGGTGAACTCGCCCGGCTGCGACGGCTGCTGGCCCAAATGGGGCTGCCGGACACCAATATCCACGAGGGCCACGACATGCCGGGCATGGTGACGGCGGACGACCTCGCGCGGGCCCGCACGGTGGAGGGCGCCGCCTTCGACCGGTTCCTGGTGGCGCAGATGAAGGACCATCTGACCCAGTCCGCACAGGTGTCGCGCTCCGAGACCGGGTCCGGCACCCGGCAGGACGCCAAGCGGCTGGCCGCCGAGCTGGTGAAGGCCCGGCGCACCGAACTCGCCGCGCTCCCGGCTCTGGCCGCCGGCTCGGGCTGATGCCCCGGTCAACGTAGCCCCAAGGCCCGCGAAGCCGTTCACGCGTCGGTCTTACCACCCGGTATAAAGACTGCATGACTGCCGACGCCCCGCCGCCCGCCCGTCCCGTCACCCTGGAGGACGTCGCCGGGGTGGCCGGGGTGTCACGGGCGACCGTGTCCCGGGTGATCAACGGGGCGACCACCGTCGACCCGGTGATGCGGCGGATGGTGGAGGCGGCGGTGGACGCCACGGGTTACGTGCCCAACCGCGCGGCCCGTTCGCTGGTGACCCGGCGCACCGACTCGATCGCCCTGGTCGTCTCCGAGCGGGAGCGGCGCACCGTGCCCGAGCCGTTCGTCGGCCGGATGTTCTCCGATCCGTACTTCGGGCGGGTGGTCGCCGGCCTCCTCGAAGTACTGCGCCCCGCGGGCATCCAGCTGGTCCTGATGCTTGCCGACGACCGTGAGTCCCGCGACCAGCTGCTGTCGTATCTGCGCCACGGGCATGTCGACGGGGTGGTGCTGATCTCGTCGCACGCGGACGATCCCCTGCCCGGACTGCTGCACGGGACACGGCTGCCCGCCGTGCTCGCGGGGCAGCCGCTCAGGCCGACCCCGCTGACCTACGTCGAGGCGGACCAGCGGGCCGGGGCGCAGCTGGCCGCCGACCACCTGGCCTCGCTGGGGCGCCGACGGATCGGGACGGTGTCCGGCCCGCAGGACATGCCGGCCAGTCAGGCGCGGCTCGCCGGTTTCCTGGACGCGCTCGCGGCGCACGGCATCCGGGACGTGGCGACCGCCGAGGGCGACTTCACCCATGCCGGTGGCGCGGCGGCCATGCGGCGGCTGCTCGCGGACCGGCCGGACCTGGACGCGGTGTTCATCGCGTCGGACCTGATGGCGCTGGGCGCCGTTCCGGTGCTGCTGCGGGCCGGCAAGGACGTGCCCGGGGACGTGGCGCTCGTCGGGTTCGACGACAGCAGTGCGGCGATGGCCTGCGATCCGCCGCTGACCACGGTCCGGCAGCCGGTGGAGGAGATGTCGGCGGAGATGGCCCGGCTGCTGCTCAAGCAGATCGGCAAGCCGGGCGACCCGGCCCCGTCCGTGATCTTCCACCCGACGCTCGTACGGCGGCAGTCCGCCTGACCCGGGCGCGTCCGGGGGCGGTCAGGGGTGTGCGCCCGTCCCGGAACCCTTGCCCTGTCCGCGCCGGGTCTGCCCGCGCCGGGTCCACCGGCCCGCCCCGGTGCCCGGCACTCCGTCCGCCCGCACCGGCAGCTGGGGCCCCGACGCCTCGCCCAGCCAGCACCGCAGGACCCGGTGGACGGCTTCGGCGCCGACGAGTTCGTCCGGCCGGTCGCCGTCCTCGTCCGCGAGGGCGTCCAGCGGGTCCGTCATGGAGCGCGGCCACAGCAGGAACGGCCGGGACTGCTCGCCGCCCAGGCCGCCGTGCGAGCCGATCTGCTCCTCGAAGGCGTGCACGGTGCCGGTGGCGGGGTCGTACATGGAGTTGACCATCACATCGGCGACGTGCGGGAAGGTGTCCGTGCGCCGGACCGCGTCCGCCGCCCCGGGACCGAACGGGGCCAGCGGCCCGTGGCCGTCGGCCAGGTCCGCGACGGGCACCCGCACCCCGTCACGGGCCAGCACCACGGAGCCGTGCCGTTCGCCGCGGACGAGCAGGAAGCCGATGCCGGGGTGGTTGGCGAGCGTGGAGAGCAGGGCGGGGTGGCGGCGTTCCAGCTGTTCCAGGGACGCGCGTCCCTCGATGTCGGGGAAGGAGATCAGACCGAGGTTCCCGGAGGCGAGGACTATCGGGTCGGAGGGCTTCGCGACGTGCTCCTCCTGGCCCTCGGCGACCGGCCGGTGCAGTGCGATCCGGACCGCGTCGCGGGCCTCGGAGGCGCTGCGGGTGCGCTGCGCCCTTCGGGGCACCGGCAGTCCGCTGCCCGCCCGCACCAGGTCCTTGAGGGTCAGCCCGTACACCCCCGCGAAGGTGTCCCCGGGGCTCTGGCCGTGGTCGGACAGGAGCACGATCCGGTAGGTGCGCGGGGTGTGCTCGGCGACCTTGTCGATCAGGGCGAGCGACCGGTCGAGGCGTGCGAGGACCTTCTCGGCGTCCCGGCTGCGCGGCCCCGAGTGGTGCGCCACCTCGTCGTACGCCACCAGGTCGGCGTAGACCGCGGTGCGCCCGGCGAACATGTCGCCCATGACGGCGGCGACCACCACATCGCGTTCGACGACGGTCGCGAAGGCGCGGATGAAGGGGTACAGCCCGCCGCGCTTGATGCGGGGCGTCTCCTTGCGGAGGCGGGAGCGGGTCGACTGGGCGATCTCCCGGCAGACCTCCGCGGCGAAGGAGCCGGCGGTGCGGACGGCGTTGGCCGGGTCGGAGAAGTAGGCGAAGTACCCGGCCCGGGACCGGCGGCCCTTGCCGAGTCTGGCGGCCATCGACAGGACGAGCGCGAGCTGGCCCGCGCCGCCGCTGAAGAGGTTGCCCCGGCTGGCCCCGTCGAGCGTGAGGAGTCCGCCGTCCCCGGTGCGGGCGACGGCCCGGCGCTGCATCTCCAGGGCGCTCGCCGGTTTGCTGGAGACCATCACGACGCCGGTCTCCTTCTCGTACCAGCGGAAGGCGGGGACGTCGTGGTTGCTGCCGTGCAGGATGCCGAGCTGGCTCGCGCCGGTCTGGCTGGACCAGTCCGTGCGCCAGGGGGTGAGGCGGTGCCCCTCGCCGTCGGCCAGCCAGTGCGCGACGGTCGGCATCAGTCCCTCGGCGGCGGCCCGCACCAGGGCGTCGTGGCCGACCCCGTCCAGCTGGATGAAGACGGTGCCCGGCGGGCCCCCGCGGGCGTCGCCCGTGCCGCTGCGCCGGCGGCGCCGGTCGGCCAGCCGGGAGAGCCGGCGGCGGTAGGCGTCGTCGTCGCGGACGGCGAGCGCGGTGGAGGTCGCGGAGGCGACCGCCGACATCACGGCCGCGACGACGACGGCGGTCTCCGGGGCGGCGGCGCCCCGGCCGTCCGGGATGAGCCGCAGCGCGATCAGCAGCAGCGAACCGTTGAGGAAGAAGACGAGCATGCCGAGCACGAGGGCCGGCACGATGAGCAGGGCCCGTACGAGCACCGGCCAGACCAGCGCGGAGAGCAGCCCGAAGGCGCCCGCGCCCCAGGCCGCGGTGAACGCGGTCTTGGTGACGGTGTCGCCGTCGGCCGACTGGAGCCGGAAGTCCGGGAGGATGCCCGCGAGCGCCAGCATGGTGAGCGTCGAGACGGCCCAGACCGCGATCACTCGCATCAGCGCGCTGCCGGCTCGCCGCCATCGCCTGTCGCCCACGCCGTTGTCACCTCACGTCCGGGCCCTGCCGTTCCGGGCCCCGTCTCAGCCTTTCACAGGGGGTCGCGCGGGCTTGCGGGCGGTCAGCAGCCGTCGTATCCGGCGGTCGGCATGGAGAGCCTGCGGTGCACTCCGGCCTTGTGGTCGGCGCTGTAGGACGGCTCGTGGAGCCCGGCGATCTCCAGGCGTACGCCGCGCCGCTCGCACTCCGCGGTGAACTGCGGCACCGAGGCCAGGGCGCGGGCGAGGACCCGGTCGCAGGGGGCGACGAACAGCTCGATCTCGCCGCTGTCGACATCGGCCCAGAGCGCGGGGTGGTCGGGGCGCAGCCCGTAGAGGCGCAGCTGCCGGGTGACGACGTAGCCCTGGTCGGCGGCCCAGCGGGCGCACATGGCGTGCTGGCCGCGGGTGTCCACCAGGAAGGGGTCGCTGTCCAGTTCTTCGAGCGGCGTGAGACTGGCGATGGCCGCCACTCGTACGTCCCCCATGGCCGTCTCCCCGTGCTTGTCCTTTGGCTTCGACCCTATGCGCCCGCTCCCGTGGCCCCAGGGCGCGTACCGGGGCGGTGAGGGGGCGCACGGGGGCACGGCCCCAGGACCAGGAATGCCTGATGCGCCGGGGTGCGCGGACCGGAGAGGGGCGGGGGCCCGTAGGCTCTTCGGGCAGGTGCGGTCAGGTCCGAAGGGTCCGGTGAGCAGAAGGAGGCGGAGTGCCGGTGGAGATCACCTGGTGGGGTCATGCCACGTGCACGATCGAGGACTCCGGGGTGCGTTTCCTGACCGATCCGCTCTTCGTACGGCGCTTCGCGCATCTGCGGCGCCGCCGTGGTGCGCTGCCGGGCCCGGACGCGGCCGTCGCCGACGTGGTCCTGATCTCGCACCTGCACTCCGACCATCTGCATCTGCCGTCACTGGCGCGGGTCGCCCCGGGGGCCAGGCTGATCGCGCCGCGCGGCTCGGTGCGGGCCGTTCCGGGGCTGCGGATGCTGCGCAGGGTGCGCGGTCTGCGGATCACCGAGGTCGTGGCGGGCGACGAGGTGCGTGTGGGCGAGGTACGGGTACGGGCCGTGCCGGCGCTGCACGACGGCCGGCGCCTTCCGCTGGGCCCGCACCGCTCCCCCGCCCTCGGGTACGTGGTCGAGGGCGCCGCCCGCACGTATTTCGCCGGGGACACCGGGCTCTTCGACGACATGGCGGAGGCGGTCGGCCCGGTGGACGTGGCCCTGCTGCCGGTCGGCGGCTGGGGCCCGTATCTCGGCCACGAGCACCTGGACGCGGGGCGCGCGGCGGAGGCGCTGACCCGTCTTGAGCCGCGCTCGGCGGTGCCGGTGCACTACGGGACGTACTGGCCGATCGGGATGGACGGCATCCGGCCGCACGAGTTCCACGCCCCGGGCGAGGAGTTCGAGCGGAAGGCGGCGCTGCGGGCGCCCGGGGTCGTGGTGCACCGGCTGGCGCACGGGGAGCGCGTGCGGCCGGAGGGCTCCGGGTGATGGAGCTCCTGCGGCAGACGGCGCAGCTGCCCCCGGAGTCGACACAGCAGGCCGTCGGCTACCCGTCGCTGTTCCTGCTGGTGGCGCTGGGTGCGCTGGTCCCGGTGGTGCCGACGGGCGCGCTGGTGAGTTCGGCGGCCGTGGTGGCGTTCCACCAGTCGTCGCCGTTCGCCCTGCTGGTGGTGTTCGCGGTGGCGTCGGCGGCGGCGTTCCTGGGGGACATATCCCTGTACTGGCTGGGGCAGCGGGGGGTGCGGTCGAAGAACGGCTCGCGGTGGCTGCGGGCCATCCGGGACCGGGCCGCGCCGGAGCGGCTGGCGCAGGCGCAGCGGAAGCTGGACGAGCACGGCGCGACGGTGCTGGTGCTGTCCCGGCTGGTGCCCGCGGGGCGCATCCCGGTGATGCTGGCGTGTCTGCTGGGGCGGATGCCGATGCGGCGGTTCGCCCGGGGCGATGTGCCGGCCTGTCTGGCGTGGGCGGCGACGTATCAGCTGATCGGCATCCTGGGCGGTTCGCTGTTCCCGGAGCCGTGGCAGGGGGTGGTGGCGGCGGTGGGTCTCACGCTGCTGCTCAGTGCGGCGCCCGCGCTGTGGCGCCGGACGCGGGCGCGCTGGGCGCGGTGACGTCGGGCCGACGCGGTCCGCGCCGGGCGGGTCGGGCGGCAGGGGCTCGGGGGCGTACGGCAGGCGGCGGATGTGGCAGTCCCCCTCCGCATTGGGCCGGACGGCGTGTTCGCGGGCCGGCCGGGCCATGGCGAGGCCAAGGGCTGTCCCGTGGTCCTTGGTGGATCAGCGCAGTTCGTCGAGGGCCGCCCGGAATGCGCTCAGGGCTTTTGCCACGTGCGGCAATGCGAGGGGCTCGGGCGCGGTGAGCGAGTGGATCTGCTGTTCCGGGGTCGTGCCCAGCAGTGACCCGGTGCCCAGCCGTACGCGGAGGGCTCCGAGTTCGTCGCCGAAGCGGTGGCCGCCGGGGCTGGGCGTGCCGAGTCGCCGGCTGAGGTATTCCTCCAGTTCGAGCGAGTCCGTGACCCCGCGGGCGGCGAGCGGGGAGCGGAGCGGGCCGAGGTCGGCGTAGAGGTGGCGGCCGGCCTGCGGGGGCCGGGCCAGGGCGCCCGTCGCGAGCACCGCCCGGTGGGCCTCGGCGGCGACGCGGGACTGGAGGGCGGCGGCTCGGCGGGCCCGTCCGGTGACGGCTTCCGGTTCACGCAGCGCGTGGGCGGCGGCCGCCGCGACCGGGCGGGCGACGAAGGCGCCGAGGGCGGTGAGGATGTCCAGGGTGCGGGCCCGGCGGGCGGCAGCGCGCGCGGTGGCGGGGAACCGGGCGACGGCGACCGGCCAGGCGGGCGGGGTCAGCGCGCCGTACAGGCCGGAGACGACCGTCACGTCGTCCGGGCACATCTCGGCCGGGCTGACCAGCACCGTCTCGTGCGGCCTGTGCAGGGTGTCGCGCCAGGTCTCGTCGCTGACGATGTGCAGGCCCTCGGCGACGGCGGCCTCGCACGCCTCCCGCACGAGTTCGGGCGGGGCGACCGTGGCGGTGGGGTCGTCGGCCACGGAGAGCAGCAGCAGCCTTGGCCGGCCGCCCTCGGCGCGCACCCTGCGGACGGTCTCCAGGAGTGCGTACGGGTCGGGGACGCCGCCGCACTCGGCGGGGGTGGGCACCTGGTAGGCGGGGCGGCCGAGCAGCCGGGCCTGCGGAATCCAGGAGGCGGGGCAGGGGCGCGGCAGCAGCACGTCGCCCCCGTGCGCGGCGATCAGGGCGAGCAGCAGCGGGGAGGTGCCGGGGGCGGCGGCGACGTGATCGGGGCCGCAGCGCAGTCCGCGCCGCTCCCAGTAGGCGCAGGCGGCCTCGCGCAGGGTGGCCGACCCGCCGCCGGGTTCGGGTGCGGCCCGGTCCGCCGCTGCCGCCAGCACCTCGGCCAGTTCGGGCAGGACGGGCAGACCGGGCCAGGGGGCGTGCGGCCCGTACCGTACGGGACCGCGATCCTCCCGGACCGTGTCCGTGCCGCGCTCCTGGCCCCCGGTCCGCTCCCGGCCCATCCGGGCCTCCTTCGCCGCCGCTCGGTCCACCAAAGGTTGTCCTCCGGACCTTTATACGAGGGAACGGGGCGGCGCGCCCGGCCTGGGGTCGTGTCCGAGGCGGCCGGACAGCTCCTCGGCGCCGGCGACGGCGAGCGCGGCGAGTTCCCGCTCGCGCTCCTCGTCCCAGCGGGTCATCGGGACGGAGACGGACAGCGCGGCGACGACCCGCCCGGAGCGGTCGCGTACGGGGGCCGCGACACAGCCCACGTCGGGGTCGGACTCCTGGCGCTCCACGGCGACGCCCCGCTTCCGCGCGGCGTCGAGCGCGGTCCGCAGCTCCCGTGCGTCGGTGACGCTGTCGCTGGTCAGGCCGGTCAGTTCGAGCCCGTCGAGCCGGGCGTCGAGTTCCCCGTCGGGCAGCGAGGCGAGCAGCATCTTGCCGACGGATGTGCAGTGGGCGGGCAGTCTGCGGCCGGCCGCCGACACCATCCGTACCGCGTGGGTGGAGTCCGCCTGGGCGATGTAGATGACGTCGGTGCCCTCCAGGACCGCCACGTGCACGGCCTCGCCGCAGGTGCCGGCCACCCGCTGCGCCACCTGCCGGCCCTCGGACGCGAGGTCGAGCTGCTCCGCGTACCGGCTGCCGAGCTGGTAGGTGCGGACGCCGAGGCGGTAGCGGCCGGGCCGGTCGGGGACGGTGACCAGGTACGAACGGGCGGCGAGCGTGGTCAGCAGCTCATGGACGGTGGTACGGGGGAGCTGGAGCCTGCGGGTCACCTCGGGCGCGGAGAGCGTGCCGTCGCCGTGGAGGAAGAGTTCGAGTACGTCCAGCGCCCTGGTCACCGCGGGGACGAGTCGCCCCATGGTCGTGCACCACCCTCTCGTTCGGTATCCCGGCCGGTGACCGGGATCACGAACGCAGGCTAAGCGCGGCGGACTTGCCGGGGCAAAGACGGAGTGAAGTCGCCCACGCGCCATCCGGCCGCAGGGGAGGTTCGCCCGGTTATGGGGCTGAATGGCGGTCGGGGCCGGGACTCCGCGGCCGTGCCTTCGGCGCGCTGCGGCGCGCCTGCTGGTTCGGGTCGGCGTTGGCGGGTATCCGCTGTTCCATGTCGTCAGCGAGCATCCCTTCCGTCCCGCCCCTGCTCACCGGAGTGCGCGGCCGGTTCCACAGCCGCGATGTCGCGGTGTTCCAGAGCCTGGCCCGCCGGCACTGGCCGGCCGCGGGTCCCGTGCTGCCCCGGCTGAGCCGCAGCGCCAATCACGGGCTCCTGTGGTTCGCGGCGGCCGGTGCCATGGCCGCCTTCGGGGGCAGTGCCCGTGCCCGGCGGGCCGCGCTGCGGGGCGTCGCCTCGCTGGCGGTGGCCTCGGCCGCGATCAATACGGTGGGCAAGGGCGCGGTCCGCAGGGACCGGCCGATACTGGACGCCGTGCCGGTGATACGGCAGCTGAAGCGCCAGCCGGTGACCACGTCCTTCCCCTCGGGGCACGCCGCGTCGGCCGCCGCCTTCGCCACCGGGGTGGCGCTGGAGTCCAAGGGGTGGGGTGCGGTGGTCGCGCCGGTCGCGCTGTCCGTGGCCGCGTCCCGCGTCTACACCGGGGTCCACTACCCGAGCGATGTCCTCGCGGGTGCGGTGCTGGGCGTGGGCGCGGCGTTCGCCCTGCGCGGGGTGATCCCGACGCGGGGCCAGCTGCCGGCTCCCGGCCGCCCTCCGGCCGAGGCGCCCGCCCTGCCGGACGGCCGGGACCTCGTGGTCGTCGTCAACCAGGAGTCGGGCACGGCCACGGCCACCGCGTCGCTGGTCAAGGACGCGCTGCCGGAGGCGGAGGTGGTCGAGTGCCCGCCCGGCCGGCTCTCCGCAGAGCTGGAGAAGGCGGCGGGCCGGGGCCGGGCGCTGGGGGTGTGCGGCGGGGACGGCACGGTCAACCAGGCGGCGGCGGTGGCGGCCGTGCACGATGTGCCGCTCGCGGTGTTCCCCGGCGGGACCCTCAACCACTTCGCGTACGACCTGGGCATAGAGACGGTCGCGGACGCCGTCGCCGCACTCGGCGAGGGGAGCGCGGTCCGGGTGGACCTCGGCCGCTTCCGGCCGGGCCCCGACGGGCCCGGGGGTGCCCACGGTTACTTCCTCAACGCCTTCAGCCTGGGCGTGTACCCGGAGCTCGTACGGATGCGGGAGCGCTGGTCGCCCCGGATCGGCGGCTGGCCGGCCGGTGTCCTGGCGGCCCTGCACGTGCTGCGTGGCGAGCGCCCGCTGGAGGCCGAACTCCAGGGCAGGCGGCGCCCGTTGTGGCTGCTGTTCGTCGGCAACGGCCTGTTCCAGCGGGTGGGCCCGGCGCCGGGCCGGCGGCACAACCTGGCGGACGGGCTGCTGGACGTACGGGTCGTGCACGGCGGCCGGACCCCCGCGCTCAGGCTGCTGGCCGCCGCCGTCGCGGGCCCGCTGACCCGCTCACCGATACACGCGGCCACCCGCAGGCAACGCGTGCGGATCTCCGGGCTGAAGCCAGGCACACCGTATGCGTACGACGGTGAAGTGGCGCGCAGCGGAAGCGAGCTGATGATCGACAAGCTCCCGGAGGCGCTGACGGTGTACTGCCCGAGGCCGGTGTAGCGGACCGGGCCGGAAGGCAACGGAGGGCGGCCGACGCCGAGTCGGCCGCCCTTTCGCACGATCCAACACTGTCCACATCGCAAGATTCCCATCTCATTATTCGGCGGCAAGGTCTACGGTGGTCCTACCGATCAGCGATTTCGCGGTTCGCGTTTCGAGAGAGGATGCACGGCCATGCCGAAGGAGACCGCCGTCTACACCCACGGGCACCACGAGTCGGTGCTGCGTTCGCACCGGTGGCGCACCGCCGAGAATTCTGCGGCCTACCTCATCGGCGAACTCCGTCCGGGCCTGAACGTGCTGGATGTCGGCTGCGGCCCCGGCACCATCACCGCCGACCTGGCCGAACGGGTCGCCCCCGGCCGGGTGACGGGGCTGGACACCACCGACGAGATCCTGGGCCAGGCGGCCGCGGTCGCCGCCGAACGCGGCCTGGACAACGTCGGGTTCGCGATCGCGGACGTACACGCCCTGGACTACCCCGACGACTCCTTCGACGTGGTCCACGCCCATCAGGTCCTCCAGCACGTGGGCGACCCGGTGCAGGCGCTGCGCGAGATGCGCCGGGTCTGCCGCCCCGGGGGCGTCGTCGCGGCGCGCGACAGCGACTACGCCGCGATGACCTGGTTCCCCGAGTCCCCGGGGCTGGACCACTGGCAGGAGCTGTACGGCCGGGTGGCCCGCGCCAACGGCGGCGAGCCGGACGCCGGACGCCGGCTGCTGTCCTGGGCCCGGCAGGCGGGGTTCACCGACATCACGCCGACGGCGGGCTCCTGGTGCTTCGCCACCCCGGAGAGCCGGGCGTGGTGGAGCGGCCTGTGGGCCGACCGCACCGTCGGCTCGGCGTACGCGGCGCGCGCGGTGGACGGCGGGCACACGACGGCGGAGCGGCTGGCGGAGATCGCCGAGGCGTGGCGCCGGTGGGGCGAGCAGGGCGACGGCTGGTTCATGGTTCCGCACGGCGAGGTGCTCTGCCGCGCCTGAGCGCACCGCCCCGGGGCCCGGCAGCACGGCCCCGGGGCTCGGCACGCACGGCCCCGGGGCCGCTCCGGTGACTCCCCCGCCCGAATCGATCACGCGGCGCCGCACCGCCAACTACCCTGGTGGGCATGGAAATCCTGGGAACCACGCTGCGTATCTGCGTCGCCGACCTGGAGGCCGCGGTGGCCTTCTACGAGGAGCTCACGGGCGGTCAGGCCCTGCGCTTCGAGCGCGGCGGGGTCTCCGTCGCCGCCATCGGCTGCTTCCTGCTGATGAGCGGGCCCGAGTCGGAACTCGAGATCCTGCGCAAGGTGACGGCGACGATCGCCGTGAAGAACGTCGACGAGGCGCACGACTCCCTGACCCGGGTCGGCGCCCGCGTCATCGCGGGCCCCGTCCCGACCCCGGTCGGCCGCAACCTGATCGCCGTCCACCCGGACGGATCGGTCTTCGAGTACGCCGACCGCCACCTGACCGGCTGAGCGGCGCCCCTCAGACCACGGCCCCGGCCAGGCCGGTCCGCTCCAGCACCAGGCCGGCCAGCTCGCGGGTGGGCAGCTCACCGTCCAGTACCACCGTGTCCTCCCGCAGGCTGCCGACCGCCGCCACGCACTCGGCGATCCGTGCCTTCCCCCAGCGCCGCGCGGCCTCGTCGCGCTCCGGATCGCCGGGCACCACCACCCGGTCGTCCAGACGCTGTGCGAGGACCCCGGCGGACACGTCGAGGAAGAAGTGGTGGACCGGCACGCCCGCCCGGTCCAGGGCGTCGAAGATCTCGTCGGCGTACTGCCGGCGGACCACGGTCATCGGTGCCAGCACCGGCCGCCCGTACTCCTCGACCAGCCCCTGGGCCAGCGACGCCACCTGCTTGCGCCAGAGCGGGATGTTCTGGAAGTTGCCGTCGGGGACCTCCACGATCTGCCGCAGCAGGAAGCCGACGTGCTCCGGGTCGTAGACCAGGGCATCCGGCAGCCTGCGGTTCAGCTCCGTGACCAGGGTGGTCTTGCCGCTGCCGAAGGCCCCGTTGATCCAGACGATCATGTAGTGATGCTCCTGTTCCTCGTACCGACGTGCCGTCGTGCCGTCAGGCCCTCGGGCGCATGCGGTAGTTGTACAGGTCCGGCACGGGTTCGTCCGTGAGCCGGTTCCACATCTCCTCCAGCACCTCCGCCCCCTCGCGCAGGTCGGCGACCTCGAAGCCGGCGTCGAACAGGGCCTTGGCCTCGCCGGTCCGGCCCTCCGCGATCAGCAGCTGGGCCTCCAGCAGACGGAAGCGGCCCCGCGCCCGGACCTCCGGCGGCAGTCCCGCCCACACTGCACGGGCGGCCTCGGCCCGGTCCGCCGTGAGCAGCGCCTCGATCGTCTCCCGGCCGAGGGCCGCGGTGGCGGCGGTCCATGCCTCGCCGTCGCCGCGCTCCGCGCACAGGCCGTCGAACGCCTCCGTGTAGTGGTCCGCCGCTCGTTCGCGCTGGCCGCCCTCCTGGGCGGCGACGGCCAGACAGCGCAGCAGCGGCCAGCGGGACGAGGCGGTGGCCAGGCCCCGTTCCCAGCTGCGGACCGCCTGGGCGCGGTCGTCGGCGTGCCACTGGGCGACACCGAGGTGGTATTCGGTGAGCGGTTCGGCGGGGGCCGTCTCCAGCATGTCGCGCCAGTGCCAGGAGACCAGGGTGGGGCCCGGCGGGGCGGCCTCGGAGGGTCCGGGGAGGGTGCCCTGCTCCAGCAGCTCCAGCCAGGGGGCCTGCTGCTCCCCGAGCGTGGAGTCGGCGAAGGGCGTGCCGGGCAGCTTGTAGCGGCCGCGCCGCACCTCCAGGGCGCCCCAGCCGGAGCCGGTGGCGAGGCTCTCGCCCGGTTCGGTGTCGGCGCAGGCACGCCAGGCGGCGTACGCGGCGTCCACGTCGGCGCGCGGCAGGACGTCGGCGAGCCGCCGTTCGGTCTCGGCGCGGGCCGCCGCCCAGTCGTTGCCGTGCACGATCGCGGGGTCGGCGGCCAGCGGCCCGTACGACTCCAGCCAGCTGAACTCGCCGCCCGGCTCCAGCGGTATGTGCTCCAGCTGGGTGCGGGCGAGGCCGGCCTGGATCTCGGCGTAGCCGCCGGTGCCGGGTTCGGTGAGCCAGTCCTGCCAGCGCCGGCCGCCGGGGCCGCTGCCCCAGAGGAACAGCTTGCGCCCGCGCAGCAGGTCGGTGGAGGTCTGGACGAGTCCGTGGCCGCGCTCGTCCAGGGAGGCGATCCAGCGGCGGGCGCCCTCGGGCACCTCGTAGAAGTAGTCGGCGGGGTAGGCGCTGCGCAGCGGGTAGGTGCGGTCGGTGCCGCCGGTCTCCGGGACCGGGACCCGGGTCAGTGTCCGCTCGTACCCGAAGTGCCAGGCCTCGTCGGCCGGGGCGACGACGCGGGTGCGTTCGCCTTCGGGGACGGCGATGTTGGACCACCAGTAGACGGGTGCGGGCTGCTCGTGCGGGTTGCGTATCCGTACGCCGACGTGCAGGAACGCGGAGTCGTCGGGCAGCCACAGGTCGACCTGGAACGGCAGGTCGCGCAGCCGTTCCCACTCCCAGAGCCGGACCATCTCGCCGCCGTCGGGCGCCGGGACGCGGGCCGCGTGCACCGGGGCGCAGGAGAGGGTGGTGTGGCCGGTCGCGCCGATGTTCCACTCGATGCCGCCGGAGAACCAGGCACCGTTGAGCGCGAAGTCGGCGGGCTGGAGGACGGGGTTGGCGTAGACGAGGCCGCGCCCGGCCGGTTTGTGGACGAGGGAGTGGATACGGCCGCCGAGTCCGGGGAGCACGGTGACGCGCAGGTGGTCGTTCTCGATGACGATCGCTTCGAGGTCCGTGGGGGTGCGTTCGCGCCCGTAGCCGTCGAGGGTGCGGACGGGCAGGACGGTGGCCAGGGGCGCGTGGCCGAGCTGGCGGGCCATGTCGCGCGGGAGCCCGGCCCGGTCCCCGGCGTCGATGACATGCGTCTCGTCCAGGGGCCGCAGCGCGGGCAGCGGGTTCTCCGGTCCCGTCGCCGCGGCGGGCAGGGTCAGTACGGCACGTCGTACGGTGGTGGCCAAGGCAACCTCGCTCACTCGCGCGGGCCGCCACAGGTCCGGGCGCCCCCCGATGACCATGGAACACGTCTGCCGCCGCCCGGACCAGGGTCCCAGGCGTCACTCTTCGGCAAAGGGCCCGGCCGCCGCCCGCCAGGAATTCCGTTTCCGCCCCGCTCCCGGCCCCGTACGCTCGCATCCGACACGAACGCGGCAGGCGAGAGGAACGGCGGAACACATGAGCACGCAGCACACGTACCGGGTGATCGTGCGCGGCACGTGGGAGGGGCTGACGGACGCGGCGCGCGAGCGGCTGCTCGCCGAGGTGGAGGAGCACGGCCTCGCCGCGATGCAGTTCACCGAGGAGGGCTCGCTGACCTACGACCGGGCGCTCAAGCACTTCAGCTTCCGGTACGTGGTCGTCTCGGACGCCGAGGACGGCGAGGAGATGGCGTCCGCGATCGCCGAGGACCGGGCGCAGACGACGCTCGCGAGGGCGGGGTACGGACACGGCGGGCTTCGGTCCACGGCCACCGACATGGACACGATGAAAATCAACTACAAGGGGCGACGGTGACGCCCGCACACGGCAGGAGACCGTGTGCGGGCACCATCACTCCCTGACGACGCGCCATGACGCGTCACCCGTTCACTACCGCTGGTGTGCTGCCGCGCTTGTCACTGCGAGACCCGCACGTAGTCGATCAGCATCCGCTGCGGGAAGACGGTCGAGGCGTCCGGGGATCCGGGCCAGTCACCGCCCACCGCGTTGTTCAGGATGATGTAGAAGGGGTGGTCGTAGACCCAGGGGCCCTGGGTCGCCTCCACCGTCGACTTGTCCGCCGTGAAGAAGGCGTTGCCGTCGACGGAGAACGTCATGTGGTCGGCATCCCAGTCCACGGCGTAGACGTGGAAGTCGGAGGCGAAGTCCTTGCCCGCCAGGGTGTACGGAGCCCCGTAGCCGTTGCCGCCGTAGTAGGCGGGCGCGTGCAGCGTGGAGTACACCGAGTCGGCGACGCTGCCGACGTGCTCCATGATGTCGATCTCACCCGAGTTCGGCCACGGTGTGCCGGTGTTGAAGTTGGATCCGAGCATCCAGAACGCGGGCCACAGACCCTGCGTGCCGCTCACCTTGATCCGGGCCTCGACATGGCCGTAGGCGAAGTTGAAGTGGTTCGAGGTGTTGATGCGGCCCGAGGTGTACGAGCCGTCGGCCTCCTTCCTGGCTTCGATGACGAGGTTGCCCTCGCCGTCCATGTTGGTGTTGTCACCGTTGGTGTAGGTCTCCAGCTCGCCGTTCTGCCCGTTGCCGGGGTCCTGCGTCCACTTCCCCGTGTCGGGCTTGGTGCCCGCCGGACCGTTGAACTCGTCGCTCCACACGAGCTGCGGGGGGTTGCGGGGCGCGGGCGGAGCGGCGGGCGGCGGGGTCGGGCTGCCGCCTGTGCCGTACACGTCGAAGCCCCACAGCGAGTAGCCGTAGCCGTTGCTGCGCGCCGTCCCGTACATCCGCACGTAGCGGCCGTCACCGTCGACGTTCAGGGTCTCCTTGAACCCCTTGCCGGTGGTGGTGGAGTAGATGCTGGTCCAGTTGGTGCCGTCGGGTGACGTCTGGATCTGGTAGGCCGTCGCGTACGCCGGGTCCCACTGCAGCACGACCTGCGTGATGTGAGCCGTGGCGCCCAGGTCGACGCTGATCCAGCCGGGGTCGACCCAGCCGTCGCTGTCACTGGTGGCCCACCGGGTGGCCGGGTCGTGGTCGAACGCCTTGGCCGGGGTGCAGCCGACGCAGCTGTTGGCGTTCTGGTACGTGGAAGCGGTGGCCGGCTTGTCGTACGAGAGCAGGACGGAGTCGCCGGGCGGAGGATCCGTCGGGCCGCCCGGGTCCACGTCACCGCCGCCGGCGGTGAAGACCTGGAACTCCCAGAGGGAGATGCCGTACTCAGTGGCGCGGGCCGTGCTGTACACCCGGACGTAGCGGCCGGTGCCGGTGAGTGTGATCAGCTCGGTTGCGCCGGGCCCCGTGGTGGTGCTGTGCAGCGTGGTCCAGTCGGTGCCGTCCGTCGAGGCCTGGATCTGGTACGCCTTGGCGTACGCCGCCTCCCAGCTGAGCTGGACCCCGCAGATGGTCTGGCGGGAGCCGAGGTCGATCCGCAGCCACTGCGGGTCACCGGGAGCGCTGGACCAGCGCGTGCCGGCGTCGCCGTCGACGGCTGCGGAGGCCGGTGTTCCGGCGTTCTCGGTCGACGAGGCGGAGGCCGGCTTGTTCAGCGCCGCGTTGGTCCTGCCGCATTCCGCCTCGGTGGCGCCGGAGCCGCCGAAGATCTGGAACTCCCAGAGGGAGTAGCCGTAGGCGGTGGCGCGCTGAGTGCCGGTCAGTCGCACGTAGCGGCCCGAACCGGTCACGTCGAGCGTCTGCTTGCCACCGGTGGCTGTGGTGGTCGAGTAGATGCTCGTCCAGTCGGTGCCATTGGCCGACGTCTGGATCTGGAACGCCTTCGCGTACGCGGCCTCCCAGTTGAGCGTGATCTGGGAGATGGACGAGGCGGCGCCCAGGTCCACCTGGATCCACTGCGGATCGGCTGCCGCGCTGGACCATCGGGTGCCGGCGTCGCCGTCCACCGCGGCGGAGGCGGGGGTACCGGCGTTCTCGACGGACGATGACGTTGCCGTCCTGCCCTGCGAGAGCAGGGTGCCCGCCGCCTTGGCGGGGGTGTTGCCGTTCAGGGCGAGAACCAGGCTCGCGAGAACAGTGACGACCAACGCCAGGATCAGGGATCTTCTGCGGTTGGTCATCGAGAGGGATGAACTGGGGGAACTACTTCTGTGCATGGCGTCTCCTCGTGGTCGCCAAATCCCGAGAGAGCGCTCTCTGGGGTGAGCAGATGATTGCGGCGTTGATGCCGACACGTCAAGAAGTTGAACGCGATTCGCCGCAACCCGGCGCAGCGGCCCCTGACGTGACATCAACTGTTGAACGGGCGGTAGCGGCTCGGCGGGACAGTGAGGACCGGGACTCCGCCGGCCCGCGGCCGACCCGCCGACCGGAGCGCGGGGCGGACCACGCGTCACGGAACGCGCTCGGAGCCGGAAAAGCCCGGGGCGCCCGCTCCCGGCCCACGGCCGAAGGAGGTCAACCCGCGTCCGGGGGGTGATGGACCGGCCGGAACCGGGAACCCGTCTCCTGTCGCCCCACCCCCCACAGGAAAGGCCCGTCCCATGACCACCCAGCAGACCACCACGCTCGGTCCCGACAGCGAACTCACCGAGGTGTTCGAGCTCGCGCAGCAGCTGCGGGTGGACTCGGTGCGCGCCAGCACCTCGGCCGGCTCCGGGCATCCCACCTCCAGTCTGTCCGCGGCCGATGTGATGGCCGTGCTCATGACCCGGCATCTGCGCTACGACTGGCAGGCCCCCGACAACCCCGCGGGCGACCACCTGGTCTTTTCCAAGGGCCATGCCTCGCCGCTGCTCTACGCCATGTTCAAGGCGGCCGGCGCCGTCAGCGACAAGGAGCTGATGACGACCTACCGCCGCTTCGGCCACCGGCTCCAGGGCCACCCCACGCCCGAGCTGCCCTGGGTGGACGTGGCCACCGGTTCGCTCGGCCAGGGCATCGCGTACGGCGTCGGCATCGCGCTCGCCGGGCGGGACCTGGAGAAGCAGCCCTACCGGGTGTGGGTGCTGTGCGGGGACAGCGAGATGACCGAGGGGTCCGTGTGGGAGGCCCTGGACAAGGCCGGCCAGCACAAACTGGCCAACTTCATCGCCGTCATCGACGTCAACCGCCTCGGCCAGAGCGGCCCGACCGAGTTGCAGTGGGACACCGACACCTACGCCCGCCGCGTCGAGGCCTTCGGCTGCCGTGCCCTCGTCGTCGACGGCCACGACCTCACCGCGATCGACCGGGCCCTGAAGACCGCGGCGGACGGCACGGCCCCCACCGTGATCGTGGCGAAGACCGTGAAGGGGCGCGGGGTGAGCGAGGTCGCGGACAAGGAGGGCTGGCACGGCAAGCCGCTACCCTCGGACATGGCGGACCGCGCCGTCGAGGAGCTGGGCGGCATCCGCGATCTCCGGGTCGGCGGCCCCCGGCCGCCGAAGGCCGCCCCGGCAGCCCCGCAGGCCGGCGGCACCGTGGAGCTGCCGCGCTTCGACCGGGGGGACGAGGTCCCCACCCGGGTCGCCTTCGGGAAGGCCCTGGTCGCGCTCGGGGCGCGGCCCGACGTCGTCGCCCTGGACGCCGAGGTCGGCAACTCCACGCACTCCGAGGACTTCAAGAAGGCGTACCCCGAGCGGTTCTTCCAGACGTACATCGCCGAGCAGCAGATGATCGCCGAGGCCGTGGGCATGGCCGTGCGTGGCTACCGCCCGTACGCCACCACGTTCGCCGCCTTCCTCACCCGGGCGCACGACTTCATCCGGATGGCCGCCGTCTCGGACATCACGATGGCCCTGTGCGGCACCCACAGCGGCGTGGAGATCGGTGCCGACGGGCCCTCGCAGATGGGCGTGGAGGACCTGGCCATGATGCGGTCGGTGCGCGGCTCGACCGTCCTCTACCCGAGCGACGCCACCTCGGCGGCGGCGCTGACCGCGGCCATGGCCGATCTCGACGGCATCTCCTACCTGCGCACCACACGGGGCGCCTACCCGGTGCTCTACGGGAGCGAGGAGGCCTTCCCGGTCGGCGGCTCCAAGACGCTGCGCCACGGCGCCGACGACCGGGTCACCCTCGTCGGCGCCGGGGTCACCCTGCACGAATGCCTGGCCGCCGCCGGTCAGCTGGCCGACGAGGGCATCGCGGCCCGCGTCATCGACCTCTACTCCGTCAAGCCGATCGACATCGCCGCCCTCACCCGCGCGGCCCAGGAGACCGGCGCGCTCGTCGTGGCCGAGGACCATCACCCCGAGGGCGGCATCGGCGAGGCCGTGCTCTCCGCCCTCGCCTCGGCCAACAGCCACCCCGCCTTCGCTCACCTCGCCGGGAGGAACCTCCCGGGGTCCGGCACCACCGGGGAACTGCTCGACGCGGCGGGCATCTCCCGCACCCACATCGCCGAAGCGGCCCGCCGGCTGGTCGGCTAGGACGCCGGCGCCGGGATGCGCGAGGTGCGCGGGGTGCGCGGGGTGCGCGGGGTCAGCGCATCTCGGCGGTGATCGCCCAGCGTTCGTGGTCGCGCCAGGCGCCGTCGATGTGGAGGAAGTCCGGTGAGTAGCCCTCACGCCGGAATCCGGCCCGGCGGACCAGGGCGATCGAACCCTCGTTGCCCGGCTGGATGTTGGCTTCCAGGCGGTGCAGCCCGAGCGGGCCGAAGGCGCGGTCCAGGACGAGGCCGAGGCCCTCGCTCATGAGGCCGCGCCCGGCCGCGTGCGCGAAGACGCCGTAGCCGAGCGCGCCGCAGCGAAAGGCTCCGGCGACGATGTTGTTGATGTTGATGAACCCGGCGATCGCGCCGTCGGCCGGATCGTGCGGCCCGTGCCGTTCGCACACGAGGAAGCCGGCCCGCGTCGGATCGTCGATGAGCGCGCCCGCGTAGGCGGCGTACGCATCGGGTGCGGTGGGCGGGAACAGCCAGGGGCGGTGCAGCCGGCCGCTCTCCCGGGACCGGGTGGTGAACTCGCCGGCGTCGGCGAGCGTGAAGGGGCGGATCGCGGTGCGCGGCCCCTCGGCCAGGTAGCTGGTGTCGGACATCGTTCCAGCGTAGAGCAGCCGTGCGGGCCGGGCCCGTGAGCCCGGCCCGCACGGCCGCCGCCGCACCGGCCCTACTTGGGCCGCCTGCGGAAGAGGTAGGCGCCGCACGCCATGCCCGCCACGAACATCACGACCAGCCACACGTAGAGCGGCGCGGTCACCAGCGGGACGATGAGGCGGACCTTGACGTCCTTCGTGTTCTCGGCGATGAACACGACCGACAGAACCGCGATGACGAGGACCAGAATGCGGCCGGGGGTGAACGCCCCGCTGCCGCTCTTCCCGCTGCTCGACACGTCCTTCGGACTCATGAGCAGCCCCTTTCCCGGCCCCGGTACGGCCGTCGCCCGGGGCTCCAGGATGGCTCCGCCGCCGCCCCGGCAGGCACTGATGTTCGACCATTCGGGTGATGGGGCGGTGGGAGCGGCAGCGGACCGCTCAGAGCAGGGCGGGCACCTCCGCCGTGAGGGTGGCCGGGCCGCCGTCCGCGGGGGCGTCGAGCACCGCCGGCACGCCGAGCGGAATGGTCAGCCCGGTCGGTCCGTGCCCGAAGCCGAGCTCCTCGACGACCGGAACACCCAGCGCCCCGAGCCGGTCCGCGAGCACCGCCCGCACCTTCTCGTACGGTCCGCACCCGGCCCAGGACCCGCAGGCCACCCCGGCGACGCCGTCGAGCGCCCCGGCCCGCAGCAGCTGCGTGAGGATGCGGTCGAGGCTGTACGGGTCCTCGGTGGTGTCCTCGATGACGAGCAGCCCGCCCCGGGCCGAGGCACGGGCGTCCGGGGTGCCGAGGCCGGCGGCGAGCAGGCTGACACAGCCGCCGTACGTGATGCCGCGCGCCCGGCCGGGGACGAGCGCCCGCGCATCCTCAAGTCCCAGTGTCCGCACGGTCTCCGGCTCGAACAGGGTGGCCCGCAGGGACTCCTGGGTGCGCGGGTCCTTGAGGAAGGCGTCCGTCCCCACCATGGGCCCGTGCAGGGTGGCGAACCCGGCCCGCAGCGCGAACGCCTCGTGGAGCGCGGTGATGTCGCTGTAGCCGACGAACACCTTGGGCCCGGCCTCGCGCACGGCCGCCCAGTCCACCAGGTCGACCATGCGGTGCGCCCCGTAGCCGCCCCGCGCGCAGATCACCGCCTCGACGGACGGGTCGCACCAGGCGTCGCCGAGGTCCCGGGCACGCCCCTCGTCCGTACCGGCGAGGTAGTCCAACTCCCGGTGCACGTCGAGCACATGGGGCATCGGCACGGGGTCGAGACCCCAGCCGCGCAGGATGTCGAGTCCGGGTTCCAGGCGGTCGGCGGCCACGGGTCCGCTCGGGGACACGACGGCGACCCTGGAGCCTGTGCGCAGCCGGGCGGGGCGGGCCGGCGGGGCGAGGGTCACTTCCTCAGCTCCAGGGCAACCACGTCCGGGCGGTCAAATCCGAACACCTGGGCGTACAGGGAGAGTTCCGACTCGATCGCGTCGATCATGGTGTCGGCGCGCCGGAATCCGTGGCCCTCGCCCGGGTAGGTGCGGTAGGCGTGCGGGATGCCGCGCCCCTCGACGGCGGCGAGGAACCGCTCGCACTGCACGGGCGGGCAGATCGGGTCGTCCTCGCCCTGGAGCAGCAGGAACGGCGCGGTGAGCCGGTCGGTGCGGGTCACCGGGGAGCGTTCGCGGTAGCGCTCGGGGACCTCGGCGAGCGGTCCCACCAGCGACTCCAGGTAGCGGGACTCGAAGTCGTGGGTCTCGTCGGTGCCCCAGCCGGTGAGGTCGAGGATGGGATAGATGATGGTGCCGCAGGCGTAGACGTCGGTACCGGTCAGCGAGGCGGCGGTGGTCCAGCCTCCGGCACTGCCGCCCCGGACGGCGAGCCGTCGCGGGTCGGCGGTGCCTTCGGCCGCGAGCGCCCCGGCGACGGCGGCGCAGTCCTCCACGTCCACGACGCCCCACTGCTCGCGCAGCCGGTTGCGGTAGGCCCTGCCGTATCCGGTGGAGCCGCCGTAGTTGACCTCGGCGACGCCGATGCCGCGTGAGGTGAAGTAGGCGATCTCCAGGTCGAGGACGAGTGCGGCGTGGCTGGTGGGGCCGCCGTGGGCCCACACCACGTAGGGCGGCAGCTCGCCGTCGGGGCCGGTGCGGTCGGGGTTGCGCGGCGGGTAGACCTGGGCGTGGATCTCGCGTCCGCCGGGTCCGGTGAAGGTGCGGACGACGGGTTCGGGGTAGTACGCGGGGTCGACCGCGTCCTCGTGCGGGGCGCCGATGATCCGGGTGTGCCCGGTCGCCGTGTCCAGCTCCACGATCTCGTACGCGCTGTGCGGGCCCGCGGCGACGCCGACGACCCGGCTGCCCTGCACGGTGAGGGTGGGGGCCCACTCGGTCCAGGGTCCGGCGATGTCCACCAGGTCGCCGGTCTCCGGGTCAAGGATGCCGAGCGTCGTGGTGCCCCTGCCGTGGAGGGTGGCGATCAGTCCGTTCTCCAGAGGGCGGAACCAGACGAGCCCGACCTTCCACAGCCCGGCGGCGAACTCCTCCTCGCGGGGGCAGAGCGCGACCGGCTCGCCGCCGTCCGGGGCGAGGCGGTAGAGATTCCACCAGCCGCCGCGGTCGCTCGCCAGGAGCAGGTGCCCGTCCGCGGTCCACTGGATCTGCGGCACGGACTCGTCGGGGCCGCCGATGAGGGTGCGGGCGCCGTGGAAGGTGCCGTCGTCCGCGATGTCGGCGACCACCACCTCGGTGCCGTCCCAGGGCATGAGCGGGTGGTCCCAGCCGATCCAGGCGGCGCGCCGCCCGTCGGGCGAGACCTCCGGTCCGGTGACGAACCGGTGCCGCTCCGGGCTGAGTTCGCGCACGGCGGACCGGTCGCCGGCCGCCGATCCGTCCAGTGGTACGGCGGCGATGACGCGGCGCAGTTCGGTGGGCGCGTCGCCGGTGAACTCCTCCAGGACGCACCAGACCTCACCGGCCGGGCCCCGGTCCGGGTGCAGGCGCGGGTCGACCCAGCGCAGTCCGCCGCCGACCGCGGAGACGGGGGTGAGCGGCCACGGCTCGCGGGCGCCGTCGGGCTCGTAGGCGTACAGCCGCTGGTCGTCGAAGTGGACGAAGACGATCAGCGGGCCGCCCTCGGCCCGTCCGGTGCCGGCCCAGGGCTGTCCGCCGTATTCGATGACGCGGCTGCGGACGTTCCAGGGGGCGGGCAGTTCGGTGGTGGTGCCGTCCGCCGTCCGGCGGACCAGGGCGCGCCGGCCGGCTTCGGCCGGGCGCGGTTCCGTCCACCACAGCTCGTCGCCGACCGCGCCGGCGTACTCGGGACGGCCGTCGTGGGAGGCGGCCAGCGCGGCGTCGATCGGCGAGGGCCAGCTTCCGTGGGCCTGTGTGGATGCCATGTGTGTGAGTCTCCCCCGGCGGGTTCAGGCGGTGCGCAGATAGTGGTCCAGGACCCGGACGCCGAAGTGCAGGGCGTCGACGGGGACGCGCTCGTCCACGCCGTGGAAGAGGGCCTGGTAGTCGAAGCCGACAGGCAGTTTCAGCGGCGAGAATCCGTAGCCGGTGATGCCGAGCCGGGAGAACTGCTTGGCGTCGGTGCCGCCCGACATGCAGTACGGCACGACGTGCCCCTCGGGGTCGAACCGCTCGATGGCGGCCCGGAGTTTGGCGTACGTGGGTGAGTCGACGGGGGCCTGGAGGGCGACCTCCTGGTGGTGGAACTCCCAGTCGACCGTGGGCCCGGTGAGCCGGTCCAGCGTGGTCCGGAACTCCTCCTCGCCGCCGGGGACGGTCCGCCCGTCGATGTAGGCGGTGGCATGGCCCGGGATGACGTTGACCTTGTAACCGGCCTCCAGCATCGTCGGGTTGGAGCTGTTGCGGACGGTCGGGGCGACGAGGGCGGCGGCAGGTCCGATCTTGCCGAGGAGTTCGTCGACGTCGAAGCCGGGGGCGTCGAGGTCGGGGTGGATGCCGTGGAGCGCGGCGATCTCGGTGAGGGCCGCGCGGACCGTCGGGGTGAGGCGGACCGGCCACTCGTGCTCGCCGATTCGGGCGACGGCGGCGGCGACCGCGCTGACGGCGTTGGCCCGGTTGACCTTGGAGCCGTGGCCGGCCTTGCCGTGGGCGGTGAGCTTGAGCCATCCGGTGCCGCGCTCGCCGGCCGCGATGGGGTAGAGCGGCATGCGGGGCCCGGCGTGGAAGGTGAAGGCGCCGGATTCGCTGATGCCCTCCGTACACCCTTCGAAGAGCGCGGCGTGCTGGTCGGCGAGGAAGCCGGAGCCGTCGTCGGCGCTGGCCTCCTCGTCGGCGGTGTACGCGATCACGATGTCGCGGCGGGGGCGGATGCCGGCCCGTGCCCAGTACCGGACGACGGCCAGGACCATCGCGTCCATGTTCTTCATGTCGATGGCACCGCGCCCCCAGACGGTGCCGTCGCGCACCTCGCCGGAGAAGGGGTGCACGGTCCAGTCGGCGGCCTCGGCGGGCACCACGTCCAGATGGCCGTGGACCAGGAGCGCGGGGGCGCTGGGGTCGGTGCCGGGAATCCGGGCGACCACGTTGGTGCGGCCGGGGGTGCGCTCCAGGAGCGCGGGTTCGAGTCCGGTGGCGGCGAGGCGCTCGGCGACGTACTCGGCGGCGGGACGTTCGCGGCAGTCGCCGTCGCCCCGGTTGGTGGTGTCGATGCGGATCAGTTCGGAGGTGAACGTCACCGATTCGTCGAGCGCGAGGCCGTCGACGGAGTCCTGGGGGGCGGTGGCCTCAGCCATACTGTTCCTCCACGGCGGCCGACACGATCGTCGTCACCGCCTTGAACGTGCGGATACCTTCGTACATCGTCGCGCTGGTGTACGCGACACGCCTCTCGCCGCTCGGCCCGACACCGGGGACGACGGTGGCCGCCGCGGCCAGGTGCTCGGCGTCGAACTCCAGCTCCACGGTGAACGGGCCGCCCTCGACCGGCGGGTACCGGCCGGCCAGCGGGACGGCCTGCTGGGCGGCGGCCCGGATGTCGGCGGCGGTGCGGGCGGGGGTGCGGCAGACGGCGGCGTAGCGCGACACGTGGTCCTTGACGGCGACCTTCCGCGCGTCGGGGGCGTACCCCTCGGCGTCCACGCAGGTCAGGTCGTCCCCGGTGACGAGGACGACGGGAACGCCGTACTCGGCGGCGACATGGGCGTTGAGCAGCCCCTCGCTCGCCCGGACGCCGTTCAGCCAGACCCCGGTGATGGAGTTGGCGAGGTAGGTGTGGGCGAGGACGCCTTCCGTGCCGGCGCCCGTGTGGTAGCCGATGAAGGCGACGGCGTCGACGTCCCCGTGCTGGATGCCCTCGACCATGCTGAGCGACTTGTGCTTGCCGGTGAGCATCTGGACGCGGTCGTCCAGCTTCTCCAGCAGGAGGTTGCGCATGGTCCAGTGGGCCTCGTTGATCAGCACCTCGTCCGCTCCCCCGTCGTAGAAGCCGAGGGCGGCGGCGTTGACGTCGGAGGTGAACAGGGAGCGGCACCGCTCCCACTGCGGCGTGCCGGGCAGCACGTCGGCCGGCCAGGTCACGCCGGTGGCGCCTTCCATGTCTGCGCTGACGAGGATCTTCATGCGGCAACACGGTACGCGCCGCAGAACGCGCAGGCCAGGGCTGCCGGGACCTCCACAGGTCCATTCCAATGACGGCCCCGGCGGCCGTGCGGGCCCGGCGGACGATCAGTCGGCGACGCGCAGGAGGAGCTTGCCCGTGGAGGTGCGTCCCTCCATCAGCCGGTGGGCGTCGGCTGCGTCCCGCAGGGCGAACTCCGCCGTCACCGGGAGCGTCACCCGGCCGTCGGCGACCGTGCGGAAGGCGCGTGCGGCGAGGGCGCGCAGGACGGCGGGGTCGGACTGCGCGAGGCTGAGGATCGAGAAGCCGGCGACCGACCGGCCGCCCGGGTAGAGCTCGGGCTGCCCGACCTGCCAGGGCGCGCCCCCGCCCGCGTTGCCGAAGGAGACCAGGCGTCCGAAGACCGCGAGCGCGTCGAGGCCGCGTCGCAGGGTGTCACCGCCGACCGGGTCGAGCACCAGGTCGACGCCCCGGCCGCCCGTGGCGCGGCGGACCTCGTCGGGGAAGGTGTCGCCGACGAACACCTCGTCGTAGCCGTGGCCGAGGGCGTACGCGGCCTTGGCGGCCGAGGACACCACGCCGTACACGGCTCCGGCGCCGGACGCGTGGGCCAGTTGTCCGGCGACCGTGCCGACGCCGCCGGCCGCGCCCTGCACCAGCACGGTCTCGCCGGCGCGCAGCCGGCCGATCTCGTGGAGCAGGGCGTGTGCGGTGGGCAGCACGGTGGGCAGGGTGGCCGCCGTGCGCAGGCCGATGCCGTCCGGGAGCGGGAAGACGGTGGCGGCGGGGGCCGTCACCACCTCCGCGTATCCGCCGCCGGCCAGGAACGCGGCGACCTCCTGGCCGGGGCTCAGCCCCTCCACGCCCGCGCCGACGGCCCGGACGCGGCCGGAGATCTCCAGGCCGGGCACGAAGGGCAGCGACGGCACCCGGTAGCCCTCGGAACGGGCCTTGAGGTCCGCGAAGTTGACGCCCGCGTAGACGGCGTCGACGGTCACCTGTCCGGAGCCGGGTTCCGGCACGGGCTTCTCGGTGACGGTCAGCACCTCGGGCCCGCCGTACTTCTCGACTTCGACCGTACGCATGACAGACCGCCCCCTGGAGGTAGTGTTCAACGAAAATCGAACACTCGGACTGTAAGATATTCATCGAACACTCGGCAAGCGACCCGAACGGGAGACAGGAGGGGCCATGGCCCAGCAGC
Organism: Streptomyces sp. ATexAB-D23; assembly: GCF_000373645.1. GTDB lineage: Bacteria > Actinomycetota > Actinomycetes > Streptomycetales > Streptomycetaceae > Streptomyces > Streptomyces castrisilvae. The sequence continues at coordinate 427,918 of NZ_KB892013.1, forward strand.
CGGCGGGCGGCGGACACCGGCCCGCCCCCGTGCACACGGACCCCGCCCGGGTGACGACGCTCGCCGCCCTGTCGGCACTTGCCGACCCGGTCCGCCTCCAGCTGGTCCGCGAGCTGGCGCACTCCGAGGACTGGACGCGCACCTGCGGCAGCTTCGATGTCCCCGTCGGCAAGGCCGCGCTCAGCCACCACTTCTCGGTGCTGCGCGGAGCGGGCCTCGTCGAGCAGCGCGACGAGGGGCCCAAACGGGTCAACCGGCTGCGCCGCGCGGAGTTCGACGCCCGCTTCCCCGGCCTGCTGGAGCTGCTGCTGCGGCCGGACGAGGTCTGATCCTCACGACGCCCGGTCCGGCCGCCTGCGGTCAGCGCCGCTTGGCGCCCTTCAGCAGCTTCTCGATCCGGCCGAGCTCCTTGTCCGTGAACTCCAGGTTGCGCACGGCCTCGACGCTGTTCTCCAGCTGGGCGACGCTGCTCGCACCCACCACGGCGGAGGTGACGCGGCCGCCGCGCAGCACCCAGGCCAGGGCCATCTGGGCGAGGGACTGGCCGCGCGCGGAGGCCAGTTCGTTCAGTTCGCGCAGCCGCGCCACCAGGTCGGGGGTGACCGAGTCGGCCGACAGGAAGGGGCTGCTGCCCGCGGCGCGGGAGCCCTCCGGGATGCCCTGGAGGTAGCGGTCGGACAGGATGCCCTGCTCCAGCGGGGAGTAGGCGATGGAGCCGACGCCCAGCTCGTCCAGGGCCGTGAGCAGGCCGTCCTCGACCCAGCGGTCGAGCATCGAGTAGCGCGGCTGGTGGATGAGGAGCGGGGTGCCGAGGTCCTTCAGAATGCGCGCGGCCTCACGGGTCTGCTCGGGCGAGTAGTTGGAGACGCCGACGTAGAGCGCCTTGCCCTGCCGCACCGCCGAGTGGAGGGCCCCCATGGTCTCTTCGAGCGGGGTCTCGGGGTCGGGCCGGTGGGAGTAGAAGATGTCGACGTAGTCCAGGCCGAGCCGGGTGAGGCTCTGGTCCAGGGAGGCGAGGAGGTTCTTGCGCGACCCCCACTCGCCGTACGGGCCGTCCCACATCAGGTAGCCGGCCTTGGTGGAGACGACGATCTCGTCACGGTGGGCGGCGAAGTCCGTCGCCAGGGCGCGGCCCATCGCGCTCTCGGCGGAGCCGGGCGGCGGGCCGTAGTTGTTCGCCAGGTCGAAGTGGGTGATACCGAGGTCGAAGGCCCGGCGCAGGATCTCGCCCTGCGTCTGCGGTGTCCGGTCCCCGCCGAAGTTGTGCCACAGGCCGAGCGAGAGCGCCGGCAGCTTCAGGCCGCTGCGCCCGGTGCGCCGGTAGGGCATGTTCGCGTAGCGGTCGGCGGACGGGATGTACATACGAGGCTCCACGGGAGAGATGTTCCGGTTCGCCCGGTCGGGGAACGGGCACGTGTCCAGGCTCGCTCACATCGATCCAGCAGTCCAACAGGAGATTCCGCTTGGATTCAGGACCTATATTTCTCAATCATGGAGTTGCGTCAGCTGGAACATTTCGTCGCGGTCGCCGAGGAACGGCATTTCACCCGGGCCGCCGAGCGGGTCGCCGTCTCGCAGTCCGGACTCTCCGCCTCCGTACGGGCGCTGGAGCAGGAGCTGCGGACGCCGCTGTTCAGCCGGACCACCCGCAGCGTACGGCTGACCGAGGCGGGGCGCGCCCTGCTGGTGGAGGCCGAGCGCACGCTGGCCGGGGTGCGGGCCGCGAAGGACGCCGTCGCCGCGGTACGCGGCCTGCTGCGCGGCACGCTGTCCGTGGGCGTGGAGCAGTGCGTGGCCGGGCTGCGGCTGCCCCGGCTGCTCGCCGCGTTCCACGGCGCGCATCCGCACATGGACATCCGGCTGCGCCAGGAGGGCACGGCGAAGCTGGTGGACGGGGTGGCGGGCGGGCGGCTCGACATCGCCTTCGCCGCGACGGTGAGCCCGGCCGGGTGGCGCGGGGAGCTGGTACCGCTGGCCCGGGAGCCGATGGTGCTGCTGTGCGCGCCGGGCCACCGGCTGGCGGCGGCGGACCGGGCCGGCTGGGCGGAGCTGGCCGACGAGCCGTTCATCGACTTCCACCCGGACTTCGGGCCGCGCCGCGCGGCCGACGCGGCGTTCACCGCGGCCGGTGCCCACCGCACGGTGGCCCTGGAGGTGACCGACGTCCACAGCCTGCTGGAGCTGGTGCACGAGCAGCTGGGGATCGCGGTCGTGCCGCACCACTTCTCGCGGAAGCCCGAGGCGCGGGGTCTGGCGGCCGTGCGGCTCGACGGGCCGGACGAGGCGTTCTACGAGAGCGTCGTGGTCCTGCCCGAGGCGCGGGCCATGAGCCCGGGGGCGCGGGCCCTCATGGCGCTGGTACGGGAGGAGGCGGGGTCCTGAGCGGGCCGGCTCAGCCGCTCAGCGCCTCGGCGAACGCCCGAGGCCACGCCCGAGGTGAACGTCGTACTGAGCGCCCTCTGCCACTGGAGAGCACCGGGCTCCGGTTCGGTGGTGTCCGGGTCCTCGCCGCGGCGGCCTTGCCGCTCTGCGGGTGGGTCGAGGACATCGCGGCGGGACGGCGGTCCCGGCTGCTGCCGTGAACGGGTGCGGGCCGGTCCCGGACGTGGTCACGCGTCCGGGGCCGGCGTCGCGTACGGGTCAGCCGGCGGCCAGGACGAACCACCGCGCGGGCAGGTCGATCCTGGTCCCGTCGGCCAGCGTCTCGGTCTGCGGCAGGACCGTTTCCCCGCTGTCCAGGGTGATCAGCCCGGCCGCCTTCAGCAGCTCCGGGACCTCCTCCTCGGCGGCGCTCGCCGGCTTGAGCCCGTGCTCGAAGACCCGGCGCAGCTTCACCGGGGGGCCGTCCGGGCCCTGCGCGGCCCGTTGCAGCACCTCCTTGGAGGCGGGCGTCAGCTCGGCCACGAAGGCCCGGCCCCGCTCCCCCAGCAGGGTCGCCACGGCCGCCGCGACGGCCGGCCGGGCCTCGGGGTCGCTCTGGTGGATCACGGCCCGCATGTAGACGTTCGCGTCGCCGATCCGCTCGTGCAGGGCGCGTACGGCGTCCGCGTCGGTCAGGTCGAGCTGGGCGAACTCCGCGACCTGCCCGGTGTCGGCCCGCCGGGCGTGGTCGATCGCGGCATGCGAGAGGTCCACCCCGATCGCCCGGGGGAAGAGGGTGGCGAGATGGCGGGTCTGCGTACCGCTGCCGCAGCCGAGGTCGACGACGGGCAGGGTGGCGTCCGCGTGCGGCAGGAGCAGCCGGCTGTGCGGTACGGCGCTCAGGGCGGCCTCCGCGTCCCAGATCGCCTCACCGGGCCGGTCCGACGTGGCCGCCCAGTAGCCTTCCCACGCCTCACGGTATTGCTCCGACACACCCATGCGTACTCCCAAGTCCCGTCGTGCACACTCACTTCGCTCAGCCAGGGACTACTGCCCCGAGTGGCCCCGGGGCAAGGGTTGGGACGCAACTGCCTTGTGATTACCAGCCGTTCGTCAGCGGCCGGGACGGCCGGGAGAGTGCCAGCTCGAACCAGACGGTCTTGCCGCGCGCCGTTCCGCTGGTGCCCCACTCGCGGGCGAGGCTGCTCACCAGCACGAGGCCGCGCCCGAATTCGTCGTTCGCGGTGACTCCGAGGAGCGAGGCGGGGGCGGGCTCGTCGTCGCTGACCTCGCACAGCAGCGCGCCCGTGCGGACCAGGCGGAGCCCGATGTGGTGGGTGCGGCCGTGCTTGACGGCGTTGGTCACGAGCTCGCTGACCATCAGTTCGGCCGATTCCACCGCGTCGGGCAGCTCCCAGTCGAGCAGCTTGCCGCGCACCAGGCGGCGGGCCCGGGAGACCTCGCGCGGGTCGAGGGCGAGCTGCCACTCGGCGACGTCGTCGTCCCCGATCCCGTTGAGCCGGGCCATCAGCAGGGCGACGTCGTCCTTGCGGCCGCCCCTGGGGTTCAGGGCGCGGATGATGGTGTCGCAGGCGTCGTCCATCGACGCGGCGGGGTGGGCGGCGGAGGCGCAGAGCGCGGCGAGCCCGGCCCCGATGTCCTGGCCGCGCACCTCGACCAGGCCGTCCGTGCACAGGATCAGCCGGTCTCCGGGGCGCACCCGGACGGTGGCGGTCTCGAAGGCGACCTGGCCGACGCCGATCGGCGCCCCGGTCGGCAGGTCCAGCAGTTCGGCCCGGCCGTCCTCGGCCCGGACCAGGACCGGCGGGATGTGGCCCGCGTTGGCGATCTGGAGCTCGTGGCCGATGGGGTCGTAGACCGCGTAGAGGCAGGTCGCGAGGTACTGCTCGCCGAGGCGCTGGGCCAGGTCGTCCAGATTGCGCAGGAGCTGGGCCGGTGGCAGCTCCATGGTGGCCATGGTCAGGACCGCCGTGCGCAACTGGCCCATCATCGCAGCCGAGTTGAGCCCGTGCCCCATCACGTCACCGACGACGAGCGCGGTCCGCGAGCCCGGGAGCTTCACCGAGTCGAACCAGTCGCCGCCGATCCGGCCGAGCCGGGTGCCCGGCAGATAGCGGGTGGCGATGTCGCAACCCGCCATGCGGGGCTCGACGTTGGGCAGCATGCTGTCCTGGAGCGTCTCGGCGACGTTCTCCTGGTAGGTGTACATGCGGGCGTTGTCGAGTACGAGCCCGGCGCGGGCCGCGAGTTCGGCGCCGGTGGTGCGGTCCATGTCGTCGAAGGGCTCCCGGCCGGGGCGGCGCATGAGCACCATGAAGCCGAGCACCACGTCGCGGGCCTTGAGCGGCACGATGAGCAGCGAGCGGTGGGTGATCAGGGGCCTGAGGTCCCGCTTCTCGAACTCGCCCGAGATCCGGTTGCTCAGCTCCTCGCTGACGTAGGGCACGATGACCGGCTCGCCCGTGACCATGCACTGGAAGAACGGGGTGTGCTCGGGGAAGGCGATGGACTCGCCGACGGGCACGGTGTCGTCCCAGCGGCCCGGTTCGTCGTTGTGCTCGACCCAGACGCGGTGCCAGACCGTGGTGACGTCGGGCGGCCCGTCGGGAAAGCCCTCGCCGGCCAGGACGGCGGCGCGCAGGTGTGTACCCGCGAAGTCGCTGAAGCGGGGCACGGCGGCGCTGGTGACCTCGCGGATGGTGCGTTCGAGGTCGAGGGAGGTGCCGATGCGGCCGCTGACCTCGTTGAGGAATTCCAGCCGCTCCCTGACCGCCGCGTATTCGAGGTCCAGCTCGGGCCGGGGCACGGCGCGCGGAGCCGCCGCCCCGTCGGCGGCGCGCCCCTCGCTCTGTGCCGGGATGCCTCCGGCGCGCTTCGGCACACCCCAGTCGGGGGTGACCGGGATGCGGTCGTGGTGGCTGAACTCCAGGACCGGGTAGCCCAGTTCGAGGACCTGGGCGACGATTCTCGTGGCCTCCTGCACACTCATGTTGGGCAGGATCTCCGGCAGCCGCGCCGACAGCTCCGGGTAGCCCGGGAAGTCGGTGTGGGCGGCGAATCCGGGTGCGACGGTCCGGGTCCGGGCGTCCTCGCCGCCCTCCGCGCCCCTCAGTCGCGCGCCGTCGGCGGCGAGCACGAGCAGCCGTTCCGGGCCGGGCCCGACCAGCGGGTAGGCCCACCACAGCACGTCGATCCGGCCGCGGCCGGGGTCGTCCAGCCGGGCGCTCCCCGCCACCGGGTAGGCGAAGTCGCCGCTCAGCGAACTGTCGAGCACGGGCCCTGGATCGGCGCGCTCCGCTTCCGCCGATGGACCGTCACCCGGGGACAGCACTCCGGAGACCGGGAGGAGTTCACCGGCCGGGCAGCCCACCGCCTGCGCCCGGGTGATCCCGAAGAGCCTTCCGGCTCCGGTGGACCAGTGCGAGACGAGTCCGTCCGTGTCGACGACGACCACGGCCAGTGGTACCCGGCCCGCCGCGTTGTCACGCGGCTGTGGTGTTCTCTGCGGCGACACACCGAGGTCCATGGGGGAAGGCTCCTTCCTCACCGCGACATGCCGCGGCGCGTGACTCCACGGTACGGGGCGGCGACCGGCGTCCGTGGGTCATCGGCGGAATCACCCACGGGGGTGGTGCGCCCGGCGCACTCGACGGCGCACCACCCCTTGCCGGACGTGCGCTCAGTCCTCGTGCCCCAGCTGGAGGTCGCGCTCGGTGCGCCCGCCGCCGGCGACCTGGAGCACGGTGGCCACCGGCGGGTAGCCGGCCGCGATCACGGTGTACTCGCCGGTGGACAGGTCCACGAACCGGAACGCCCCGTCGGGCCCCGTGGTCACGGTGTCCACGACGTTGCCCGCCGCGTCCAGGAGCGTGACGCGGGCGTCCTCGACGGGCCGCCCGCCGCCGGCCCGGACGATCCCGCGCAGCACGGCGCCGCCGGCCAGCTCGATGTCCTGCCGGGTCTCCCTGGCCGCCTGCACGCTGACCGGGAGGGCGGCGGGCCGGAACGCCGGGGCGGAGGCCGCGAGGGTGTACTCGCCCGCCACCAGCTCCGTGATCACGTAGCCGCCCTCGCGGCCGGTGCGCGTGGAGGCGACGACCTCGCCCCGTACGTCGGTCAGGGTGACGGCCGCGTCCCGCACGGGCACGCCGTCGGCGGTCACCACCGTTCCGGCGAGCCGGCCCGCGCCGCCGAGCACCACGTCGAGTTCGACGGGCCGTTCGCCGACGGTGACGCTGACGGCCTGCGGCTGGTGGCCCCCGGCGGCGGCGATCAGGACGTACGAACCGGCGCCCGGCACGCTGAGCGCGTACCGCCCCTCGTCCCCGCTGGCGCCCCGGCCGACCTGCTGCCCCTGGACGTCGATGAGGGTGAGGGCGGCGCGCGGGACCTTCGTACCGTCCGGGTGCTGGACGCTGCCGGAGACCGGGACCCCGGAGAGGTATCCGGCGGACGTGGTGCCCGGGTCGGTGCGGGCGGAGGGGATCGCGGCGGGCTCGGCCGCGGTGGTCTCAAGACCGGCTGCGGTGGTTTCGGAACTGTGGGACACCAGCGGTTTCTCCTTGAGGAAGAAGGCGAAGAACAGGCCGAGCACGAGGACCGGCACGAGGTAGAGGAAGATCCGGGGCATGGCGTCGGCGTACGCCTGGATGTAGGCGTCCCGCAGGGCGGGCTCCATCGCGTGCACCAGCTGCGGGCTGATCGACTCGGGGTCGGGGAGCTCCACCCCGGAGGGCAGCCGCACGGCGAGCGCGTCGGCCAGCCGCCCCGCGAACAGGGTGCCGAAGACGGCGGCGCCGACGCTGCCGCCGATCTGCCGGAAGTAGTTGTTGGCGCTGGTCGCGGAGCCGAGGTCGGCGGGGCGTACGGAGTTCTGCACGGCGAGGACCAGCACCGGCATGACGAGCCCGATCCCGAGGCCGAGCACCGCCTGCGCGATGCTGTATTCGATGCGCGGGGTGTCGGTCTCCATGCGGGACAGCAGCCACATGCCCACCACGGAGACGGCGCAGCCCGCGATCGGGTAGACGCGGTAGCGCCCGGTGCGGGAGATGAGCTGGCCGGAGACGACGGAGGCGGCGACGATGCCGCCCATCATGGGGAGCATCAGCAGCCCGGACTCGGTGGCGGTGGCCCCGTCGACCATCTGGAGGAAGGTCGGCAGATAGCTGGCCGCGCCGAACAGCGCGACGCCGACGACCGCGCCGACCAGTGCCGTGACGTTGAAGATCGAGTCGCGGAACAGCCGCAGCGGGATGATCGGTTCTGCGGCGCGGCGCTCGACGACGAGGAAGAGCGCAGTCGTCGCGACGGCGCCGGCCCCCAGCCCCAGGATGGTGCCCGAGCCCCAGGCGTACTCCGTGCCGCCCCAGCTGGTCAGCAGCACCAGGAAGGTCGAGGCGGCGGCGAGCAGGGCGGCGCCGAGGATGTCGAGCCGGGGGCGCACGGTCGGCCGGGGGAGCTTGAGGACGACGGTGATCACGGCGAAGGTGACCAGGCCGAACGGCACGTTGATGTAGAAGCACCAGCGCCAGGAGGCGTGGTCGGTGAAGAAGCCGCCGAGCAGCGGGCCCGCCACTGAGGCGAGGCCGAAGGCCGCGCCGATGAGCCCCATGAACCGGCCGCGCTCGCGGGGCGGGACCACGTCCGCGATGATCGCCTGGACGCCGATCATCAGTCCGCCACCGCCGACGCCCTGGAGGGCCCGGAAGGCGATCAGCTGGTCCATGGTGCGTGACCAGCCGGCCAGCGCGGAGCCGACGACGAAGACGACGATGGCGAACTGGAAGACGCCCTTGCGCCCGAAGAGGTCACCGAGCTTGCCGTAGACCGGCAGACCGATCGTGGAGGCGAGGAGGTAGGCGGTGACCGCCCAGGACATCTTCTCCAGGCCGTGCAGCTCACCGACGATCTTCGGGAGCGCGGTGGCCACGATCATCTGGTCGAGCGCCGCGAGCAGAAGCGTGAGCATCAGCCCGACGAAGATCAGCCGGATGCGGCGCGGGTCCGCCTCGGTCCCACCGGGCGAGTCGCCGCCGGCGGCTTCCTTCGCGGCGGGCGGCGGAGGCGGAGCGGCCGCGGGCGCCGCTTCGGCGCCCTCCGGACCGCCCGGCTCGTCCTCCAACAGAGTGATGCCACCCACCACGTGCCGCTCCCCTCGTCGCGCTGCCGCCCATTTCTCGCATCGTGCGACAAGCGAGGGCAAACGCGACGGGGGGCGCTGACGGCGCACTCAGGGGGCGTATCCCCCGGTGGGAGCCACTACGGCGCACAACCGCCCGGCCGCAAAGACCACCCGAACCGGTGAGGCCGGACCACGTGGCGGAGCGTCAGTTCTCGACCTCGGCGGCGAGGTTCTGCAGCAGCTCGTCGTAGATGCGGCCGAGCCCCTTGGGCGCGAAGGTCTTCTCGAAGAAGCCGCCGATGCCCCCGGCGCCGTTCCACACGGTCGAGACGACGGCCTTGGACTTGCCCTCGCCGGCCGGGGTGACGGTCCAGGTGGTGACCATCGAGGAGTTGCGGTCCTTCTCCACGAGCTGCCCTCCCCCATAGCCTGCGGCATGGGAGGTGCCCCCTGTCGGCTCGCTGACGTCGAGCAGGCAGTCGCGCACCCGCTTGCTGGTGGCCTGGAGCTTCCAGTGGACGAGGGTGCCCTCGCCGTCCCCGCCCTCGCGCACCTCGTACTCGCTGAAGTGGGCGGGCAGCACCTTGCCCCGGACCTCCTTGTAGTCGGCCAGCGCATCGAACACCGCCTCCGCGTCCGCCGCGATGATCCGCTCCGTCGTGGCTTCGACCTGCGCCATGGCTGTTCCTCCAGCACTCGGTTGTTCCGGGTGTGCTGAGCCAACCACCTCGGGGGTCCCGCTCAAAATCCGGTCCGGGACGAAGGGGAGGAAACGATCAAGGGAACAAGTGTTCTATTCTCGGTCCAGAGCTACCGAGGAGGCGTCCATGCGCTGGGACAATCTGGCCGAAAACAACGCCAACAACCCCATAGGCGGTACGGGTGCGCTCTTCGCCGCGGACGCGGTGACGACCCGGACCTTCGACACCCCCGAATTCCGGGGCATCACCTTCCACGAGATCCGGGCCCGCTCGATCGTGAACCGGGTGCCGGGCGCCTCCCGGATGCCGTTCGAATGGACCGTGAACCCGTACCGCGGCTGCACCCACGCCTGCGTCTACTGCTTCGCCCGCAAGACCCACAGCTATCTCGACCTCGACACCGGGCTCGGCTTCGACTCGCAGATCGTCGTCAAGGTCAACGCCCCCGAGCTGGTCCGCCGCGAGATCGCCTCGCCGCGCTGGAACGGCGCGCACGTCGCGATGGGCACCAATGTCGACTGCTACCAGCGGGCGGAGGGCCGCTACCGGCTGATGCCAGGCATCCTGACCGCACTGCGCGACCACACGAACCCGTTCTCGATCCTGACGAAGGGCACCCTGATCCTGCGCGACCTGGAGCTGCTGCGGCAGGCCGCCGAGGTCACGGAGGTCGGCGTCTCGGTCTCGGTGGGCTTCGTCGACCCCGAGCTGTGGCGGACCGTGGAGCCCGGCACACCCTCGCCGGAGCGTCGCCTCGATGTCGTACGCACACTGAGCGAGCACGGCATCGGCTGCGGGGTGCTGATGGCGCCGGTCATCCCGCACCTCGGCGACAGCCCCGACCAGCTCCGGGCGACGGTCCGCGCGATCGCCGCCGCCGGGGCCACCTCGGTGACCCCGCTCGTCCTGCATCTGCGCCCCGGGGCCCGCGAGTGGTTCATGGAGTGGCTCGGCCGCCACCACCCGCACCTGGTGCGGCGCTACGAGCGGCTGTACGCGGACGGCGCCTACGCACCCACCTGGTACCAGCGCCGCATCACCCGGTACGTCCACGAGCTGGCGACCGAGTACGGCATCGGGCCCTCGCACCGCGGCACCCCCCGCCGCCTGCCCGGACGTGAACCGCGGCCCCCGCAGGACGGCTCCGAGCCGGGCACCGGACCCACCCAGCTGACCCTGCTCTGAGCCGGCACCGCCCGAGCACACGGGCAAACGGGTCATCTCTCACCCCAACAGGTCCTCCCGTCCCCGAATCCGGGGAACATCCGGCGGGGGCTGCGCCCGGCGCAGCCGTGATCCCCCACCACGGGAGGCCATATGACGAACCGTCCAGGAATGCTGCTCGCCGTCGGAGCGACGGTCGCCGGTCTGGTGACCGCCGCCCCGGCCCCGGCTGCGGCGGACACCGGCACACCGAGCACCGCACCGCTCGCCTGGAAGGACTGCGCGACGAAGTCGTACCCGACGCTCCAGTGCGCGACGGTGCGCTCGCCGCTCGACCACGACGACCCGGCCGGCCGCGAGGCCACTCTCGCCCTGACCCGGGTCCCGCACACCTCGAAGACCTTCCAGGGTCCACTGCTGGTCAACCCGGGCGGCCCCGGGGGCAGCGGTCTGTCGATGGCCGGTTTCGTCGCCGCCGCGCTGCCGAAGGAGGTGGCCGCCCAGTACGACGTGATCGGGTTCGACCCGCGCGGCGTCGGGAAGAGCCGGCCGGCCCTGGACTGCCTGCCCGGCTACTTCGACCCGGTGCGGCCCGACCCGGTGCCGCAGTCCCTCGGGGGCGAGCGGGTCAACCGCAACCGCGCCCGTGACTTCGCGGCGGCCTGCGGCGAGAAGTACCCGGACCTGCTCCCGTACATGGACACGGTGAGCGCGGCCAAGGACCTCGACGTGATCCGGCGCGCGACCGGCGCACGGCAGCTCAACTACTTCGGCTACTCCTACGGCACCTATCTCGGCGCCGTCTACGCCAAACTGTTCCCGGACCGCGTCCGGCGCCTGGTCCTCGACTCGAACGTCGACCCGGACGGCGTCTGGTACGACGACAACCTCGCCCAGGACTACGCGTTCGACACCCGGCACAAGGCGTTCGCCGCCTGGGTCGCGAAGTACGACGACACCTACGGCCTCGGGAGCGACCCGGCGAAGGTGGAGGCGGCCTGGTACCGGATGCGGGACGCGGTGAAGAAGCGTCCGGCGGGCGGGAAGGTCGGCGCGGGCGAGCTGGACGACACGTTCCTGCCGGGCGGCTACTACAACGGCTACTGGCCGGTGCTGGCCGAGGCGTTCGCCGCCTATGTCAACGACAAGGACGAGAAGCCGCTGACCGAGGCGTTCGAACGGTTCGCCGCGGTGGACGCGGACGGCGACAACGGCTACTCGGTCTATACGGCGGTGCAGTGCCGGGACGCCTCGTGGCCGGGCGACTGGAACGTCTGGCGCAGCGACACCTGGCGGGTCCACGCCAAGGCGCCCTTCATGGCCTGGGGCAACACCTGGTACAACGCGCCGTGCGCCGACTGGCCGGTCGAGCCGCTGAACCCGGTGCGGGTCTCCAACCACGACCTGCCGCCGGCCCTCCTCTTCCAGGCCACCGACGACGCGGCGACCCCGTACGAGGGCGGTGTCACCCTGCACCGCAAACTGCGCGGTTCGCGCCTCGTGGTCGAGCAGGGCGGCCCCAACCACGGCATCACGCTGAGCGGCAACGACTGCCTGGACCGCTATCTGGCGGACTACCTGGCCAAGGGCACCGTGCCCCGCGCCGGGCGCGGCGACGTGGACGTGGTCTGCGCGAAGACCCCCGACCCGGTACCGGAGACCGCCAAGTCGGCCCGCCCGGCATCCCGGACCGACGCGGCCCTGCGGGGCACCACCCTGCACACGCTGCTGGGCTTCCGGGGCTGAGCCGCCGCCAAGGGGCGGGCGTCGGGGGGCGTACTCCAGAACGAGCCGCATGACCACACGGCTCACTCCCGCGTGCGCCCCCGGCCCGCCCATGCGCGCCACGGCCCTCGTCACCGAAGGTGTCCAGTTGTGGCCGGTCGATCAGGAGCGGGAAGGCGTTGCGGTCGCTCTATCGGCATGGCCTGCTTCGAGACCCCGCCCGTCACCCTTGCGAGGTGCCACGAACCGAGTCACCGACCCCCTGACGCACCGTTGACAGCCCGTCGCCCACACCTGACCATGCGTTACGGGGATCACATCGTCTGGCTCGACCCGTGGGGGGCATATGTCAGAGGGGCTGTACGGCTGGCTTGTTTCTGCTGTGGCGGAGTTCGGCCGGACAGCCAAGATCAAACTGTCCGGCGGTGGCGGTGCCGAAGCATCGATACGCGGTCCACTCGAAGCCCTGCTCAAGGTCGTCGGGGAGCGGCACCACCAGCATGAGGTGAGCTGGCACGACGAGTACTCGCTCCCCGACCTGGGCGTCCGCCCGGACTACGCGGTGCGGGCCGGCGGTGAGCTGACGGGCTACATCGAGCTCAAGCGGCCCGGCCTCTCCGTGGACCCCAGTACGTTCGACAAGGCCAACACGGAGCAGTGGGAGAAACTGCGGAATCTCCCCAACGTGCTCTACTCCAACGGGACCGAGTGGCGACTTTTCCGTGACGGACAGCAGGTCGGGCAGACGGTCTGGTTCAGTGGTGCGTTGAAGAGCGCCGGCGCCGCGCTGACCCCGGTTGATCCGGCGGCCTTCGACGCACTGCTCAAGGTGTTCCTGAACTGGAAGCCTCCCGCGATCTCCAACGTCTCCCGGCTGGTCCAGCACGTCGCCCCTCTGTGCAGGCTTCTGCGGTCAGCCGTTGTGGAGCAACTGGCCGCAGAACGGAAGTCGTCCGCCGCGGACGACGACCCGCGGGCCAGACCCTTCACCGGTCTCAAGAACGAGTGGCGCAGACTGCTGTTCCCCACCGCCGACGACGCCACGTTCGCGGACGGTTACGCCCAGGCCGTGACCTTCGCGCTCCTCCTCGCGCGCTCCGAGGACATTCTCGTGCCGGACGTCGGGCTCCACGACATCGGCCGCCGCCTGGACGCTGACCACGCCCTCATGGGCAGGGCGCTGCAGTTGCTCACGGACCACGTCAACGACCGCTTCCGAGTGACGCTCGAACTGCTGCAGCGCACGATCACAGGTGTGGACTGGCCCGCCATCCGGGCCGGCAACCGGGATGCGTACCTCCACCTGTACGAACACTTCCTGACCGTGTACGACCAGGCGCTGCGCCAGAAGAGCGGCTCCTACTACACCCCGCACCAGATCGTGCGGGAGATGGTCCGCCTCACCGAGGACGTGCTGCGCACCCGACTCGGACAGCAGACCGGCTTCGGTGAGGACGACGTGCGCATCGTGGACCCCGCCATGGGCACGGGCACCTACTTGCACACGGTCATCGAGCGGGTGGCGGAGCAGGCCGCCGACCGCTACGGCCCGGCGATGGCCCCGGACGCCATCGCCCGGCTCGCCACCCGCCTCTACGGCTTCGAGTTGCAGATGGGCCCGTACGCCGTCGCCGAGCTCCGGACGTCGGACCTGCTGAAGCGCCACAGGACGCCGGTGCCCGAGGGCGGGCTCAATCTCTTCGTCACCGACACCCTCGACAATCCCTTTATCGAGGACGAACAGCTGTACACGCACGACGTACTGTCCGCCTCCCGGCGGCGGGCCAACCACATCAAGGCGACCATCCCGGTGAACGTCGTGATCGGGAACCCGCCGTACGACGACAAGGCGGAGAACCGCGGGGGCTGGGTGGAGAAGCGCGGCGGCAGCCAGGAATCGCCCCTGCTCGACGACTTCAGGCTCGCCGGAAACGGCCGCTACGAGCACGTCCTGAAGAACATGTACGTCTACTTCTGGCGGTGGGCCACCTGGAAGGTATTCGACGCGCACGAGGGCGACCGGCACGGAGTGGTCTGCTTCATCACCCCTTCCGGCTGGGTGACGGGTCCCGGCGGAAGGGGCATGCGGCGGTATCTGCGGCGGACGTGCGACGAGGGATGGATCATCAACCTCTCCCCGGAGGGCCAGCGGGCCGAAGTCGCCACCCGTCCCTTCCCCGGTGTCGCTCAGCCACTCGCCATCTGCGTCTTCGTCCGCAGGGCGGGAGAGAAACGCCGCGCGGACCACGGGGCTCACGTGCACTACCGCTCCGTCTCGGGCAGCCGTGATGACAAGTTCCGGCAGCTGTGCGACATCCGTCTGGACGACGGGGGCTGGAGGGACACCCATCCGACGGGGCATCGCTCCTTCACACCGGTGACGCAATCGGGCTGGGAAGAGTTTCCTGCTCTGGACGACCTCTTCCCGTGGGGCAGCCCCGGTGCCAAGGCGAACCGGTCCTGGGTCAGCAGTCCGTCGAAGGAGATCCTGCGCCGCCGGTGGGCGACGCTGATCCGCGAGCCCGACCCGGAGACGAAGTCCGAACTGTTCAAGGAGACCCGGGATCGCAGGCTCGGTGACAGGAAGGAGCCACTCCCCGGCCGCACTGCGCACTCCCGTTCGATGAACGAAGAGACACACAGCCGCCCCGAGACGGTGAGAATCGCACTGCGCAGCTTCGACAGGCAGTGGCTGATCGCCGACAACCGCGCCCTCGACTACCCTCGCCCGGACCTGTGGGCTGCGATCCACGGCGGCCAGATCTTCCTGAACCAGCAGTCGTCGCACGCAATCGACTCGGGCCCAGCCGTCGTGGCGACCCACCTCGTACCCGACACCCACCACTTCAACGGCCGTGGTGGCCGAGTCATGCCGATCCTGCATCCCGATGGGTCGCCCAATACCGCGGCGGGTCTTCTGCCCCACCTCACACGTACCTTCGGCGGCGAGCCGGTGACCGTAGCGGATCTTGCCGCCTACACCGCCGCCGTCACCGGGCACAGCGCCTTCACCGAACGCTTCACGGAAGAACTGCTCACTCCTGGCGTACGTCTACCGCTGACCCGCAACGCGGAACTCTGGAACAGGGCCACGGCTCTGGGCCGCGAGATCCTCTGGGCATCGACGTACGGCGAGCGCTGCGCCGACACCCCGGCCGGCCGCACCGCCGCTGACGTCGGGTTTCCGTCCGGAGACGAGCGGCAGGTCCGCTACCTGACCCACATCGGCAGCACCGTCCCCAACACGATGTCCTACGAACCCGGTACGGAGACTCTGCGTGTGGGTGAGGGCACGTTCGCTCCGGTGCCGGAGGCGGTCTGGGCCTACCACGTAGGCGGCATGCGGGTCGTGAACAAGTGGTTCGGCTACCGCAAGGCCAAGCCGACGAGCAAGAGAACCAGCCCTCTGGACGACATCCACGTCGACAGCTGGCCGCCGGAGTGGACGACGGAACTGATCGAACTGCTCTGTGTCCTGCGTCGCCTCACCGATCTGGCCCCCGCGCAGAGCGCCCTGCTCACGGAGATTCTCGCGGGCGAGGTCATCACATGCGCCGAACTGGCCACTGAGGGAGTGACGCTCGCACCGGCCTCCGGCCGCAAGCCGCGCCACCGCCCCGCGGACGGGCTTTTCACGGAGGAGCACGTCATCTGACGCCAAGGGCTCAGGCCGGGCGCGATGTGCGACCAAGCGCCTCGGCGAGCGAAATGGAGCCCTGGGCGAGTCTCCGGACGGTCCGGGCGAAGTACGGGGCCGCCGCTTCACCGGACTCGGCGAAGCGGGCCACGTCACTCAGCCTCAACTCGGATGCCTCAGCCACACGGCGGTAGTGAACCGCTGCACCGAGGTCCGTCACCACCAGCCAGCCGTCCCGTTGCTCCAGCAGCCGCAACCACGCCAGGACCGGCGCATCGACGCACACCTGGTCCGGATCGAGCCCGCGTGCAGATGCGCCGCCCGCATGCTGCCGGCCGCCGCTGCCGGGATCGGGCAGTGCGGCAGCGGCCAACTGGGCGAGAAGTCGCCACTGCGCATCAGTGAGGTCCATGTCAGGCATGGGGGCCGGAGAATGCATGGCGTCATGCCTAGCACATGGGTGCGTCCGGCTCGGACCAACGCCTCGTCGGAACGGGTATCGACGCGCGTGAGCACGGCCTCTGCGAGCACCCGGAAATCCTTGCGGCACGTCCTCACGTACTGCTGTGCGTAACGCACCGGGCGGGCTACGGGCATGGTCAGGCGCTCATTTCTCCCCCAGCCGCCCGAGCGCCTCCCGGGCCGCACCCGCCAGCCGGGGCCGGGGCAGTGCGGCCTCCAGGACCGGGCGGGCGGCCGCGTCCCCCAGGGATCCCAGGCCCTCGACGCAGGCCAGGGCGACCCGCCAGTGGGGTTCGTCCGGGGCCAGGAGCCGGGACAGGGTGGTGATCAGGGCGGGTACGGACTCGGGGGCGCGCAGGGTGGTGAGCAGGCGGACCGGATGCAGGGCGTAGGCGGTGCGCAGGGAGTTGGTGGCGAGCGCGGCGGCGGCGCGCGGGGTGCGGGGGTCGCCGAGGCGGGCCAGGGCGTGGGCGGCGCTCGCGCAGCGCTCGGGGTCGCGGTGGTTGAGCAGGAGCACGAGCGTTTCGAAGGCGCGGGGGTCGCCGCCGCAGCCCAGCCGGAACGCGGCGATCTCGCGTGCCCACAGGGGGCGTTCGTGCTCGACGAGCACCCGGGCGAGTTCCTCGTCGTCCTCGGTGGCGAGCAGCCGGCGGCAGGCCGCCGAGTCCGCCGCCTCTTCGGCCAGCCGGTGTGTCAGGGACCGGAACTCCTCATCCATGACTGTCAGCGTACCGGCGGACACACAGCGTGCCGATGGGGCCGGGGAATGTGGCAGGGGCCACAACTGGGCAGGGCTGGCGCGCTCGTTACCCGCCGGTTAAGCTCAGGTGAGCGGGTTGAACCCCGCCGGCTCCGGTTGGCCTGGTGACGCAGCCACCCGGAGTGTTGTCGGTTCGGCAGTTCCACGAGACGTGACCCCGGGACAGGGTCCGTCGCCCCTTTCACGGTCCCGGCGTGCCTCACGCCCGGCGGCCGAGCACCACGACAGGCAACTCCCGCGCACCATGCGCCGGCCGGGCCCATCCGCCCCTCTCATCGGCCGCGCGCCGTGCGTTCCCTCAGTCGTCACTCATCCCTGGAGTCCCCTGATGGACATCCCTCTCTCCACCATTGCCGTCGTCGGCCTCGGCACGATGGGCACCGGCATCGCCGAGGTCCTGGCCCGGTCCGGCCGCGAGGTCATCGGCATCGACGTCGACGACGCGGCCGCCGGCCAGGCCGTCGCCTCCCTGGAGGCGTCCACCGCCCGCGCCGTGGAGCGCGGGCGGATCACCGAGGAGGAGCGGCGCGACGCGCTCGCCCGCTTCCGCACCTTCTCCGACCTCCAGGCCGCCGCCGACGCGGAGCTGGTCATCGAGGTCGTGCCGGAGTCGTACGAGATCAAGCAGCAGGTCTTCCGGGAGCTCGACGCGGTCGTCTCCCCCACCGCCATCCTCGCGACCGGTACCAACGCCCTGTCGGTGACCCGGCTGGCGGCGGAGTCGCAGCACCCCGAGCGGGTGCTCGGCCTGCACTTCTTCAACCCGGCGCCCGCGATGAAGCTGGTCGAGGTGGTCTCCTCGGTGCTGACCGCCCCGCCGGCCGTCGCCGCCGTCACGGAGCTGGCCCGTCTGCTGGGCAAGGAGCCGGTCTCCATCGGCGACCGCCCCGGGTTCGTCGCCGACGGCCTGCTCTTCGGCTACCTCAACCAGGCCGCCGCGATGTACGAGGCGAACTACGCCTCCCGCGAGGACATCGACGCGGCGATGAAGCTGGGCTGCGGTCTGCCGATGGGCCCGCTGGCCCTGCTGGACCTGATCGGCATCGACACGGCCCGTACGGTCCTGGAGGCGATGTACTCCGCCTCGCACGACCGGCTGCACGCCCCGGCGCCGATCCTCGGCCAGCTCGGCGCGGCCGGGCTGACCGGCCGCAAGGCGGGGCGCGGCTTCTACACGTACGCCGGGCCCGGCAGCCAGAGCGTGGTGCCGGACGCGCTGACGCCCGCCCCGCGCGGCGGGGAGTCCGCCGGGCGCGCCGTGCGGTCGGTGGGTGTCGCGGGCTCCGGGACGATGGCGTCGGGCATCGCGGAGGTCTTCGCGAAGGCCGGTTACGCCGTGGTGCTCGCCGCCCGCGGCCAGGAGAAGGCGGACCTCGCCAAGGGCCGCGTCGCCAAGTCGCTGGACCGGTCGGTCGCCAAGGGGCGGCTGACCCAGGAGGCGCGGGACGAGACGCTGGCCAGGATCTCGGCCGCGGGCTCGCTGGACGCGTTCGCCGATGTGGACCTCGCCGTGGAGGCGGTCGCCGAGGACCTGGCGGTCAAGCAGCAGTTGTTCGCCACACTCGACAAGGTGTGCAGGCCCGGCGCCGTGCTCGCCACCACCACCTCCTCGCTACCGGTCGTGGCGATCGCCAGGGCCACCGGGCGGCCCGAGGACGTCATCGGGATGCACTTCTTCAACCCGGCGCCCGCGATGAAGCTGGTCGAGGTCGTGCGTACGGTGCTCACCGCCGACGATGTGCACGCGACGGTCCACGAGGTGTGCCTGAAGGTGCGCAAGCACCCGGTGGACTGCGGGGACCGGGCCGGTTTCATCGTGAACGCGCTGCTGTTCCCATACCTCAACAACGCGATCAAGATGGTCGAGGAGCACTACGCGTCCCTCGACGACATCGACGCCGCGATGAAGCTGGGCGGCGGCTACCCGATGGGCCCGTTCGAGCTGCTGGACGTGGTGGGGCTCGATGTCTCGCTGGCGATCGAGAAGGTGCTGCACGGCGAGTTCCGCGATCCGGGCCTGGCGCCCGCCCCGCTCCTGGAGCATCTGGTGGCCGCGGGCTGCCTCGGCCGCAAGACGGGGCGCGGCTTCCGCGAATATGCCCGGCGCTGACCGGGGGGCCGGCTGGGGCGGGTTGCTCGGTCCTCCGGGCGGCCCGCCCCCGCAGGCGCGCTCTCCTGCACCGATGCAGTACGTTCACAGCATGTCCCAGCCCGCCAGGTCCTCCCGTGTGTCCGCCGCGCCCGACGTCCCGGAAAGTGCCGCAGGCACCCGAGCCGCTGCCCAGCGGCTCAAAATGCGCCGTGAGCTGGCCGCCGCGGCGATGGAACTCTTCGCCACCAAGGGGTACGAAGCCACCACGGTCGACGAGATCGCGGGCGCGGCGGGTGTGGCCCGGCGGACCTTCTTCCGGCACTTCCGCTCCAAGGAAGAGGCGATCTTCCCGGACCACGACGACACCCTCGTGCGGGCCGAGGCCGTCCTCAACGCCGCCCCCGCGCACGAGCATCCGCTCGACACGGTGTGCCGGGGCATCAAGGAAGTCATGCGGATGTACGCGGCCAAGCCCGCGGTCTCCGTGGCCCGTTACAAGCTGACCCGCGAGGTGCCGACCCTGCGGCAGGCGGAGATCGCCTCGGTGGCCCGCTACGAGCGGCTGTTCACGCGTTATCTGCTGGGCCACTTCGACGAGCGCGACCACCATCCGGGCAACGACGACCCGTTGCTGGCGGAGGTCGCCGCGTCCGCCGTCGTCACCGCGCACAACCATGTGCTGCGCCGCTGGCTGCGGGCGGACGGGCAGGGCGATGTGGAGGCGCAGCTCGACCAGGCCTTCGCCATCGTCCGGGACACGTTCGGGACGGGGATCGGCGCCGGCCGCACCGCCGGGGCCGAGCCCGCGAAGCCGCCGGCCGCCTCGGTGCAGGCCCAGGGCGAGGTGCTGGTCGCGGTGGCCCGGACGGACGCACCCCTGGACGAAGTGATGCGTACGATCCAGCAGGCCCTCAAGGAGCGCTGAGCCGGGCCGGGGAAACCCGGTTGCCGGGGTGGGGCCCCGGTGTTGAGGTGTGCGGATGAACGATCATGTGACATCCGGCCCCGCCCGGCTCCTCACCGTCTTCGACCGGGAGATGCGCGAGCACGCCCGCCCCGATGGACCGGGCGCCCGCGTCGAACGCGTCGGTGACGTCGTACGGCAGGTGGGCGGCTCCCACGACTGGAACGGGGTGGTCTGGTCGTCGCCGGACCTGGACGCCTCCCGGGCGGACGCGGCGGTCGCCGCCCAGGTGGCGCACTGCGAGCGGCTGGGCTGCGAGGAGTTCGAGTGGAAGCTGTACGGGCACGACCGGCCCGCGGACCTCGGGGCGCGACTGTCGGCGGCCGGCTTCGAGGCCGAGGAGCCGGAGACCCTGCTCGTGGCGCCGGTCGCGGACCTGGCCACGGACGTACGGCTCCCGGAGGGCATCCGGCTGCGGACGGTGCGCGACGAGGCCGATGTGGAGCTGATGGCGCGCGCCCATGAGCAGGCGTTCGGCTCCGACTGGTCGCGGCTGCGCCACCAGGTGCCGGCCCGGCTGCGGGAGGACCCGGAGCATTTCGTGGGGGTGCTGGCCCTGGCGGGCGACGAGCCGGTGAGCTCGGCCCGCATGGAGCTGCACCCGGGCACGGGCTTCGCGGGGCTGTGGGGCGGCGGCACGGTGGCGGCGTGGCGCGGGCGGGGCGTCTACCGGGCGCTGGTGGCCTTCCGGGCGGGCGTGGCGGCGGAGCGCGGCTACCGGTATCTCCAGGTCGACGCGACCGAGGACAGTCGCCCGATCCTCCAGCGGCTCGGATTCACGGCACTGACCACGACGACCCCGTACGTGTACCACCCCGCGCACCCCTGACCGTACAGACGGGTGCATACCACCCATACAGCCTCCCGTGTGGCTCATGCGTGGCACCCGGCTGACAATTGAGGGAAATTACTGGCACCGAGTGCCTTGTCATCTGTCACGCAGTGCCATACCTTGAAGGCGTCCGGGCGGCCGGCGTGCTGGGATCTCACGTACGCCGGCTGTCCCCGCAAGCCACCGCGCCTGCGCGCCCGGACGCCTGCGTCACCAGGCACCCTTCTGCTCCACAGAGCAAGCAGCCGAGCTTCACCCGCCGAACCGACGGCACACCTCCAGACCCGCCCCCCCCCTGTTCTCAGGGACCCCTCAGCGTTCCCTCAACGCTTCCCCGAGCTCTCGGCTTCGTCGAGCAGGGGAGACCCCATCCGCCGGAGGCACCCGTGAAGGAAATCCTGGACGCGATCCAGTCGCAGTCCGAAGCGAAGAGCGGCTCCGCCGCTGTCACCGCCGCGGACTTCGCGGCGCTGCCCGTCCCCGAGTCGTACCGCGCGGTCACCGTGCACAAGGACGAGGCGGAGATGTTCGCCGGGGTCGACAGCCGCGAGAAGGACCCGCGCAAGTCCCTCCACGTGGAGGACGTGCCGGTGCCCGAGCTGGGTCCGGGCGAGGCCCTGGTCGCGGTCATGGCCAGCTCGGTGAACTACAACTCCGTCTGGACCTCGATCTTCGAGCCGGTCTCGACGTTCGGCTTCCTGGAGCGCTACGGCCGGGTCAGCGAGCTGACCCGGCGCCACGACCTGCCGTACCACGTCATCGGCTCCGACCTGGCGGGCGTCGTCCTGCGCACCGGCCCCGGCGTCAACGCCTGGAAGCCCGGTGACGAGGTCGTCGCGCACTGCCTCTCGGTCGAGCTGGAGTCCTCGGACGGCCACAACGACACGATGCTCGACCCGGAGCAGCGCATCTGGGGCTTCGAGACCAACTTCGGCGGCCTGGCAGAGCTCGCACTCGTCAAGTCCAACCAGCTGATGCCGAAGCCGGACCACCTCAGCTGGGAGGAGGCGGCGGCTCCCGGGCTCGTCAACTCCACCGCGTACCGCCAGCTGGTCTCGCGCAACGGCGCCGGCATGAAGCAGGGCGACAACGTGCTGATCTGGGGCGCCAGCGGCGGCCTCGGCTCCTACGCCACGCAGTTCGCGCTGGCCGGCGGCGCCAACCCGATCTGCGTCGTCTCCAGCGACCAGAAGGCGGAGATCTGCCGGAAGATGGGCGCCGAGGCGATCATCGACCGCAACGCCGAGGGCTACAGGTTCTGGAAGGACGAGCAGAACCAGGACCCGCGCGAGTGGAAGCGGTTCGGCAAGCGCATCCGCGAGCTGACCGGCGGCGAGGACGTGGACATCGTCTTCGAGCACCCGGGCCGCGAGACGTTCGGCGCGAGCGTCTACGTCACCCGCAAGGGCGGCACGATCGTCACCTGCGCCTCCACCTCGGGCTACACCCACGAGTACGACAACCGCTACCTGTGGATGTCGCTCAAGCGCATCATCGGCTCGCACTTCGCCAACTACCGCGAGGCGTGGGAGGCCAACCGCCTGGTCGCCAAGGGGAAGATCCACCCGACGCTCTCCAAGGTCTACTCCCTGGACGACACCGGCCAAGCGGCGTACGACGTGCACCGCAACCTCCACCAGGGCAAGGTCGGCGTCCTGGCACTGGCGCCGCGCGAGGGCATGGGCGTGCGCGACCACGAGATGCGCGAGAACCACCTGGACGCCATCAACCGCTTCCGGAACGTCTGAGGTTCAGAGATGACCGAACGTCAGAAGGACCGCCCGTGGCTCATGCGGACGTACGCCGGCCACTCCACGGCCGAGGCGTCCAACGAGCTCTACCGGCGCAACCTCGCCAAGGGCCAGACGGGTCTGTCGGTCGCCTTCGACCTGCCGACCCAGACCGGGTACGACCCCGACCACATCCTGGCCCGCGGCGAGGTCGGCCGGGTCGGTGTGCCCGTGTCCCACCTCGGCGACATGCGCCGGCTCTTCCAGGACATCCCCCTGGATCAGATGAACACCTCGATGACGATCAACGCCACCGCCATGTGGCTGCTGGCGCTCTACCAGGTCGTCGCCGAGGAGCAAGGCGCCGACCCGGGCAGGCTCCAGGGCACCACGCAGAACGACATCGTCAAGGAGTACCTCTCGCGCGGGACGCACGTCTTCCCGCCGGGGCCCTCCCTGCGGCTGACCACCGACATGATCACGTACACGGTCAACCGCATCCCCAAGTGGAACCCGATCAACATCTGCAGCTACCACCTCCAGGAGGCGGGGGCCACCCCGGTCCAGGAGATCGCGTACGCGATGTCGACGGCCATCGCGGTCCTCGACGCGGTGCGCGAGTCCGGGCAGGTGCCCGAGGAGAAGTTCGGGGCCGTGGTCGCGCGGATCTCGTTCTTCGTGAACGCGGGCGTCCGCTTCATCGAGGAGATGTGCAAGATGCGCGCCTTCGGCCGCATCTGGGACCGCGTCACCCGGGAGCGCTACGGCATCACGGAGGCCAAGCAGCGCCGGTTCCGCTACGGCGTCCAGGTCAACTCGCTCGGCCTGACCGAGGCGCAGCCGGAGAACAACGTACAGCGCATCGTGCTGGAGATGCTGGCCGTGACCCTCTCCAAGGACGCCCGCGCCCGCGCCGTGCAACTGCCTGCCTGGAACGAGGCGCTGGGGCTCCCCCGGCCCTGGGACCAGCAGTGGTCGCTGCGCATCCAGCAGGTCCTCGCCCATGAGAGCGACCTGCTGGAGTACGAGGACATCTTCGCGGGCTCGCACGTCATCGAGGCCAAGGTCGACGAACTGGTCACCGACTCGCTCGCCGAGATGGACCGGATCGAGCGGATGGGCGGCGCCATGGCGGCCGTCGAGTCCGGCTACCTCAAGTCGGAGCTGGTCTCCTCGCACGCCGAGCGGCGGGCCCGGATCGAGGGCGGCGACGAGAAGATCGTCGGCGTCAACGTCTACGAGACGACCGAGCCCAACCCGCTCACCGCCGACCTCGACGGGGCGATCATGACCGTCGACCCGGCGAACGAGGCCAGGGTCGTCGCCGCGCTGCACGCCTGGCGCGACAACCGCGACGAGCCCCGCGCCACCGAGGCGCTGGCCGCGCTGAAGAAGGCCGCGGCGGGCACCGAGAACCTGATGGAGGCGACCGTCGAGTGCGCCCGCGCCGGGGTCACCACCGGCGAGTGGTCCTGGGCGCTGCGGGACGTCTTCGGCGAGTTCCGGGCGCCGACCGGGGTGTCGTCCGCACCGGTCGCGGTGACCGCCGAGGAGGGCTCGCCGCTGGCCCTCGTACGCGAGAAGGCCGCGCGGACCGCGGCGGACCTGGGGGTGGGCCGGCTGCGTCTGCTGGTCGGCAAGCCCGGTCTGGACGGGCACTCCAACGGCGCGGAGCAGATCGCGGTGCGCGCCCGTGACTCCGGCTTCGAGGTCGTCTACCAGGGCATCCGCCTCACGCCCGAACAGATCGTCTCGGCCGCCGTCGCCGAGGACGTGCACTGCGTCGGCCTGTCCATCCTGTCCGGCTCGCACGCCGAGCTGGTGCCGGACGTACTGACCCGGCTGCGCCGCACCGGCGCCGGCGACATCCCGGTGATCGCCGGCGGCATCATTCCCCCGGCCGACGCCGAGGCCCTGATCAGGGCGGGCGTCGCCGCCGTGTTCACCCCGAAGGACTTCGGTATCACGGAGATCATCGGCCGTATCGTCGACGAGATCCGGAAAGCGAACAAGCTCGACCCTCTGGAGGTCCCCGCATGACCACTCCCACGCCCGTGAACCGCCCGCCCGTCTCCCACCACCGCCCTCAAGAGACGTCCCTGCGGGACGGCACCTCCCGCCTGCGCCCGCGCCGCTCGTGTCTGGCCGTGCCCGGCTCGAACCCCCGGTTCCTGGAGAAGGCCCAGGGCCTCCCGGCCGACCAGGTCTTCCTGGACCTGGAGGACGCCTGCGCGCCGCTCGCCAAGGAGGGTGCCCGGCACACCATCGTCGACGCGCTGAACAACGGCGACTGGACGGGCAAGACCCGGGTCGTGCGGGTCAACGACTGGACGACGCACTGGACGTACCGCGACGTCGTCACGGTCGTCGAGGGCGCCGGGCAGAACCTCGACTGCATCATGCTGCCGAAGGTCCAGGACGCCCAGCAGGTCGTCGCGCTGGACCTGCTGCTCACCCAGATCGAGAAGACGATGGGCTTCGAGGTCGGGCGGATCGGCATCGAGGCGCAGATCGAGAACGCCAAGGGCCTCGTCAACATCGACGAGATCGGTGGCGCTTCGCCCCGTCTGGAGACGCTGATCTTCGGCCCGGCCGACTTCATGGCGTCGATCAACATGAAGACGCTGGTCGTCGGCCAGCAGCCGCCCGGCTACCCGGCGGACGCCTACCACTACATCCTGATGCGCATCCTGATGGCTGCCCGTACGCACGACCTCCAGGCGATCGACGGCCCCTTCCTCCAGATCCGCGACGTGGACGCCTACCGCGAGGTCGCCGGCCGTGCCGCGGCGCTCGGCTTCGACGGCAAGTGGGTGCTGCACCCGGGTCAGGTCGACGCGGCGAACGAGGTGTTCTCACCCTCTCAGGAGGACTACGACCACGCCGAACTGATCCTGGACGCCTACGACTGGTGCACGTCGGAGGAGGGCGGCAAGAAGGGCTCGGCGATGCTCGGTGACGAGATGATCGACGAGGCCAGCCGCAAGATGGCCCTGGTCATCGCGGGCAAGGGCCGGGCGGCCGGCATGCAGCGCACCTCCAAGTTCGAAGCACCGGAGGCCTGATATGCAGTTCGGTCGCACTTACGAGGAATTCGAGGTCGGTGCGGTCTACAAGCACTGGCCCGGAAAGACCGTCACCGAATACGACGACCACCTCTTCTGCCTGCTGACCATGAATCATCACCCGCTGCACATGGACAGCAACTATGCGGAGAAGACCACCGATTTCGGCAGGAACGTCGTCGTCGGCAACTACATCTACTCGCTGTTGCTCGGCATGTCGGTGCCCGACGTCTCCGGAAAGGCCATCGCCAACCTGGAGATCGAGTCGCTGAAGCATGTCGCGCCGACCTTCCACGGTGACACGCTCTACGGCGAGACGACGGTCCTGGACAAGACCCCGTCGAGGTCCAGGAGCGACCGCGGAATCGTTTACGTGGAGACCAAGGGCTATAAGCAGGACGGCACGCTGGTCTGCGTGTTCCGCCGCAAGGTCATGGTCCCCACCGAGACGTACATCAAGGAGCGGGGTGGGGAGCAGCCCGGCCGCCCGGAGCTGAACCAGCCTTCGCAGAAGAACGTGGAGAAGTAGCCATGACGCGACTCGCCCAGACGGCCGGCCTCAACGACGTCCAGCAGGAGATCCTCTCCACGGTCCGGGATTTCGTCGACAAGGAGATCATTCCGGTCGCGACGCAGCTGGAGCACCGCGACGAGTACCCGACCGAGATCGTGGAAGGGCTCAAGGAACTCGGCCTGTTCGGGCTGATGATTCCCGAGGAGTACGGCGGTCTGGGCGAGTCGCTGCTCACGTACGCGCTGTGCGTGGAGGAGATCGCCCGGGGCTGGATGAGCGTGTCGGGCATCATCAACACGCACTTCATCGTGGCCTACATGCTCAAGCAGCACGGCACCCAGGAGCAGAAGGACACCTTCCTGCCCCGGATGGCGCTGGGCGAGGTGCGCGGGGCGTTCTCGATGTCCGAGCCGGCGCTGGGCTCGGACGTCTCGGCGATCAGCTCCAAGGGAGTCAGGGACGGCGAGGAGTACGTCCTGAACGGCCAGAAGATGTGGCTGACGAACGGCGGCACGTCCTCACTGGTCGCCGTGTTGTGCCGGAGTGACGAAGGACACCCCGAGGGCACGGCCCCGCACAAGTCGATGACCACGTTCCTGGTGGAGAAGGAACCGGGCTTCGGCGAGGTCCGCCCCGGGCTCACGATCCCCGGGAAGATCGACAAGATGGGTTACAAGGGGGTCGACACCACCGAGCTGATCATGGACGGACTGCGCATTCCGGCCAATCGTGTGCTCGGCGGCACCACCGGCCGAGGGTTTTACCAAATGATGGACGGGGTGGAGGTCGGCCGGGTAAATGTGGCGGCCCGTGGCTGCGGCGTCGCACAGCGTGCTTTCGAACTGGGCGTTTCCTACGCACAGCAGCGCCAGACCTTCGGAAAGCCCATCGCGCAGCACCAGGCCATCCAGTTCAAGCTGGCCGAAATGGCCACCAAGGTCGAGGCCGCCCATGCGATGATGGTAAACGCAGCGCGCAAAAAGGACTCCGGGGAGCGAAACGACCTGGAGGCAGGGATGGCGAAGTACCTCGCCTCCGAGTACTGCAAGGAAGTCGTCGAGGACGCCTTCCGTATCCACGGCGGTTACGGCTTCTCCAAGGAGTACGAGATCGAGCGCCTCTACCGGGAGGCCCCGATGCTGCTGATCGGCGAAGGTACCGCCGAGATCCAGAAAATGATCATCGGGCGCCGACTCCTTGAGGAGTACCGTTTCCAGGGTTGATTGTCCCTTTCGCGGCGATTTAACCGCGAAGAAGATCACACCCTGTCATCCTCAACCGGTGCCTTCCAGACGTCCGACTCGGCTGCTGGCTTGCCCAGTTGCGGCCAGCAACCGATAACATCGCCGGAAAAGCCGCCGTCCCCCGTTTGCCAGCGCGGCCTCATCCGCTACGAAGGTCATCCATGCCCGACAGCCATACTTCTGCCTCACGCGGCCGGGTCCGCATCGCACGCGGAGCTTCGCCGTGGCTCCTGCCGACCGTCGCCACCGCCGCCCTCAGCCTGACCCGCGCCCGCCGGTCCGGGCGCTGGGCGGCCGTGGCCGTGCCCACCACCGCGCTCGCGGCGGGCATGCTCTGGTTCTTCCGCGACCCGGAGCGAGAGATCACCGGGGGGCGCGTCATCTCACCGGCCGACGGCGTGGTGCAGAGCATCATGCCGTGGAAGGACGGACGGACCCGCGTCGCGATCTTCATGAGCCCGCTGAACGTCCACGTCAACCGCGCGCCGCTGGCCGGCACGGTGACGTCGGTCGAGCACGTGCCCGGTGGCTTCGTCCCCGCGTTCAACAAGGAGAGCGAGAACAACGAGCGCGTTGTCTGGCACTTCGACACCGAACTGGGTGACATCGAGATGGTGCAGATCGCGGGTGCTGTCGCCCGGCGTATCGTCCCCTACATCCCGCAGGGCACGAAGGTGGAGCAGGGCGAGCGCATCGGGCTGATCCGTTTCGGCTCGCGTGTTGACATCTACCTTCCGGAAGGTGTGGACGTCGCGGTCGAGGTCGGCCAGGCCACAACCGCAGGGGTGACTCGCATTGACCGTGATTGATCCCGATACACAGGCCGGCTGGGTGCCGGAGGCCGAGGCGGAGGACGACGCCGAGGACATGCCGCTCTCGATGCGGCTGTCGATAGCGGACACCCTCACCCTCGGTAACGCCACGTGCGGCTTCATGGCCGTGTACTTCACGACCACGGGCATCCTGATCCCGCACCTCACGGGCAGCGACGAGAGCGGCATGGCGCGGCACTCCGCGGCCACCGCCGTGATCCTCATGCTCATGGCAGCGGTCTTCGACCTGTTCGACGGGCTCGTGGCCCGCAAGCTGCGGTCCTCGCCGATGGGCGCCGAGCTGGACAACCTCTCGGACCTCATCAGCTTCGGGCTCGCCCCGGCGTACTTCGTCCTCGTGTACGGCATGGTCGCGGACGACGCACACCAGCGGGTCTCGGCGCTCGCGGCGATCGTGGTGCTGCTGGCGGTGGTGCTCAGGCTTGCGCGGTTCTCCTGCGTGACCATGAAGGACGGCATGTTCCAGGGCATGCCGAGCCCCTTCGGAGCGCTCACGGTCATCTCGATCGTGCTCCTGGAGCTGCCCTTCGTGCCCACGCTGCTCGCGATCATCGGTGTGGCGTGGCTGATGGTCAGCCGGGTCGAGTACCCGAAGCCGCGGGGCGTCCTCGCGGTGGCGATGCTCGGCTGGATCGTGGCCGCGATGGGGCTCCTGGCGGCATGGGCGTTCGATGCCCCCGGCGGCCAGCTGCTCCTGCAGACCGGCTGCGCGCTCCAGGTGGTCCTGGGCGCGGTCATCCCGCTCTTCGCGACCGCCCGCCGCGTGAACACCTTCCGCGGCAACCGGCGCGAGGCACGGGCGGCGCAGCTGCCGTAGCCCCGCCGTACATTACGAGGGCCCGGATGCCGACAGGCATCCGGGCCCTCGCGCATGCGGGGCCCAGGAGCCCCGCCGAGCCGTAAGCGGCTTGCGCGCCTCGGGCCGGGCGAGCCGGGGATTCACCCGTAACCCCCGCACAGTCCGCATTCTTCCCAGATTTACGTCACTAATTTTAGCTCTCAGAGCGAATTCTTGCGCAGCGCCGTGGACTTCCTTGCGACGGTGCTCCTAGCCTGTGGGACGTCCGCAGAGCCCCACGAGCCGCAAGGACGACTTCGACGTGACTTCACCACCCAGACGCCCCCTGCTCAGACGGTCCGTATCCGCCTCGCTCTCCCTGGCACTCGCCGCGTTCGGCACCGCCGCCGCCGTGGTTCTGTCCAGCGCGCCCGCCGCCCAGGCGGCCGGTGTGCCCGCCCCTTCGCCGCTCGCGGTTCCCGGCCGCGGCGCGACCGTCCCGTTCACGGAACAGGAGGCCGAGTACGCGGCCACCAACGGCACGCTGATCGGCCCGAACCGCCTCTACGGCACGCTGCCCTCCGAGGCCTCGGGCCGGCAGGCGGTGACGCTGGACGCGGTCGGTGAGTACGTGGAGTTCACGCTCACCGCACCGGCCAACGCGATGTCCTTCCGGTACTCGCTGCCGGACAACGCCGCCGGCACGGGCCGGGACGCCTCGATCGACGTACTGGTGAACGGCGGCTCGCCCAAGGCAGTGCCGGTCACCTCGAAGTACGGCTGGTACTACGGCGGCTACCCGTTCAACAACAACCCGGGCGACACCAACCCGCACCACTTCTACGACGAGGCACGGACCATGTTCGGGTCCACCCTCGCGGCCGGTACGAAGGTCCGGCTCCAGGTCTCGTCCACCTCGGCCTCACCGTCGTTCACCATCGACCTGGCGGACTTCGAGCAGGTGGCGGCGCCCACCGCGAAGCCCTCGGGCGCGCTCGACGTCGTCGCCGACTTCGGGGCCGACCCGACCGGGGCCGCCGACTCGACCGCCAAGATCCAGGCAGCCGTCGACGCGGGCAAGGCGCAGGGCAAGGAGGTGTACATCCCCCAGGGCACCTTCCAGGTCCGCGACCACATCATCGTGGACAAGGTGACCCTGCGCGGCGCCGGTCCCTGGTACTCCGTGCTGACCGGGCGCGACCCGTCGAACCGGAGCAAGGCCGTCGGCGTCTACGGCAAGTACGCCGCGGACGGTGGCAGCAGCAACGTCACGCTCAAGGACTTCGCCATCATCGGCGACATCCAGGAGCGGGAGGACAACGACCAGGTCAACGCCATCGGCGGGGCCCTGTCGGACTCGACCGTCGACAACGTCTGGATGCAGCACACCAAGTGCGGCGCCTGGATGGACGGCCCGATGGACAACTTCACCATCAAGAACAGCCGCATTCTGGACCAGACCGCCGACGGCGTGAACTTCCACTACGGCGTCACCAACTCCACGGTCACCAACACCTTCGTCCGCAACACGGGTGACGACGGCCTGGCGATGTGGGCGGAGAACATCCCGAACGTGAAGAACAAGTTCACGTTCAACACCGTGATCCTGCCGATCCTCGCCAACAACATCGTCACCTACGGCGGCAAGGACATCACCATCTCCGACAACGTCATGTCGGACACCATCTCCAACGGTGGCGGCCTGCACATCGCCAACCGCTACCCCGGTGTGAACTCCGGCCAGGGCACGGCCGTCTCCGGCACCACCACGGCGGCCCGCAACACCCTGATCCGGACCGGGAACAGCGACTACAACTGGAACTTCGGGGTCGGCGCGATCTGGTTCAGCGGGCTGAACGAACCGATCAACGCCACGGTCAACATCTCCGACACCGAGATACTCGACAGTTCCTACGCCGCGATCCACCTCATCGAGGGCTCGGCCAACGGCCTGCACTTCGACAACATCAGGATCGACGGCGCGGGCACCTACGCGCTCCAGATCCAGGCACCGGGCACCGCCACGTTCAACAATGTCGTGGCCACGCACATCGCGCAGTCCAACCCGATCCACAACTGTGTCGGCAGCGGCTTCCAGATCACCCGGGGCTCCGGGAACTCCGGCTGGTACGCCGACCCGCCGGCCTGCACCGGCACCTGGCCGGACCCGGTGTGGACCAACGGCGGAGTGCCGGGCGGCGGCACCGGCCCGACGGATCCCACGGACCCGACCGACCCGACCGACCCCACGGACCCGACGGACCCGACGGACCCGACGGACCCGACCGATCCGACTGACCCCACCGACCCCACCGACCCGCCGGCCGAGACGGGCAACCTCGCCCAGGGCCGCCAGGTCACCGAGTCCGGCCACGCGGACGTGTACGGCGCGTCCAACGCGGTCGACGGCAACGCGGACACCTACTGGGAGAGCGCCAACAACGCCTTCCCGCAGACCATCACCGTGGACCTCGGCGCCGCCAAGACGGTCAAGCGGCTGGTCCTGAAGCTGCCCCCGGCGGCCGCCTGGGCCACCCGCACGCAGACGCTGAGCGTGTCGGGCAGCACCGACAACACCACGTACAGCTCGCTCAAGGCGTCGGCGGGCTACACCTTCGACCCGTCGAGCGGCAATCAGGCGACCGTCACCCTGCCCGGCGCGTCGGCCCGCTATCTGCGGCTGACGTTCACCGCCAACACCGGCTGGCCGGCCGCGCAGCTCTCGGAACTGGAGGCCTACACCAGCTGACCCGGCACACGGGACACCGGCGGGCGGCACGCATCACGCGTGCCGCCCGCCGGCCGTTGCCGGAGAGGTGAAAGGGCTACTTGAGGGTGAAGGACTCGGCAGCGGCAGCCGCCTGGGCGGGCCGGACCACCTTCAGACCGCCGGGGGTCCCGTCGTCCGGCTTCATGATCACGCTTTCCCGGGTGGACGGCGCCGCCGGGTCCGAGAAGTCGTGCGACACCCCGAAGTCGCCGCCGAAGTCCGTGATGGTCAGCAGGGCCTTGTCGATGCCCTCGCGGGTGAGGTCCTTCGCCGCGCAGGCCTTCTTCAGCGCGTCGCCGTACAGGTCAGCGGCCGTGTAACCGGCGATGACGCCGTTGTCGAGGCCGTCCTTGGGATACGCGGCGGCGTACTCCTTGGACAGCTTCGCCGGGCCGGCGCCCGGGTCGCCGATCGGGAGGGTGGAGGCGGCGACGTAGTAGTCCTTCATCAGGGCCGGGCCCGCCTGGGTCGCCAGCAGCTGCGGGGCGTAGGCCGAGTTGTTGCCGATGACCGGCACCTTGAAGCCGGTGGCGGCGGCGACCCCGACCAGCGAGGCGGCCTGGCGCGGGCCCGCGCTGACGACGACGGCCTTCACACCGGCCTGCTTGAGGGCGGAGACCTGGGCGGTCATGTCGTTGTCGGTGGGCTTGATCTTCTGCTCGACGACGGTGAGGCCGGCCTGCTTCGCCGCGTACTTCGAACCGGCCAGGGCGTTCTCGCCGTAGTCGCCCTCGAAGTACACATGGCCGATCCGGTCGCCCTTGGCGATGCGCTTCTCGGCCAGCAGGAAGTCGATCGCGTTGATCGTCTCGACGTCGTACGTGGCGCCGATGACCCTGATGTACTTGCTGCCGACCAGATTCGCCGACCAGGCCTGCGGCAGGACGAGCCCCTTGTCCTGGCCGTCGATGCGCTGCTCGACCGCCGCCACGAACGGTGAGCCGATGAACTGGACGAAGCCCAGCACCTTCGGTTCCAGCTCGGTGTATCCGGCGACGGCCTTCTGCGGGTCGTAGCCGTGGTCGCGGACGGTGAGTTCGATCTTCCGGTCGCAGATGCCGCCCGCGGCGTTGGTCTGCTTGACCCAGAGCTGCTGGGCCTGGGTGACGCTCTTGCCGAGCGAGGCGTAGACGCCGGTCATGTCGGTGAGCGCGCCGAGCCGGATCACCGAGTCGGTGACGCCCTCGCCGGTCTTCACCCCGCCCTTGCCGCCGTCTCCCGCGTCGGAGGACTTGGCCTTCTCGCTGCACCCCACGAGAGTGAGGGCGAGGGCCGCGCACACGGCCCCGAGCACACGCAGTTTCATTTGTTCTCCCCTGAGTTCTTCATCGGGCGTGTCAGGCCGCCTGGCAGGAACAGGACCGCCGCGACCACCGCGGCGCCGTACAGGTAGCGCGACGCCTCGCCCGGTGCCAGACCGCCCGTGCCGGGGGCGGAGACCAGGGGCAGGGAGTCGCTGTAGTGGGTGAGCAGCTGTGGCAGCAGGGAGACGAAGGCGGCGCCGACGACCGCTCCCGCCACGGTGCCGAGCCCGCCGATGACGATCATGGCGAGGTATTCGAGGGACAGGACCATGCCGAAGTACTCGGGCACCGTCCGCTGGAAGACGAGCGCCAGCAGGACGCCCGCCAGTCCCGCGTACATCGAGGACAGGACGAAGACGCCCGCCCGGTAGCGGGCCACCGGTACGCCCATCACCCCGGCCGCGATCCGGTGGTCCCTGATCGCGTTCAGCGCCCGTCCCGGCCGGCCGCGCAGCACCCCGCGCGCGAAGAGGCCGCTCACGAGCAGCGCGGCCAGCGCCGCGTACCAGAGCTTCTCGGAGGACTGGAAGGGCACCGCGGCGACCAGCACCTCCGTGTCGTCGAAGGTGAAGCCGAAGAGCGAGAGCGGGGGTACGGAACGGCCGTTGTAGCCCCCGGTGAGGGAACCGGCGTTGAACAGGACGTGCTGGCCGATGAAGATCAGGGCCAGCGTCGCGATGCCGAGGTAGGCGCCGCGCAGCCGGCTCGCGATGGGGCTGAACAGCCCGCCGGCGGCTCCGGCGAGGAGGACGGCGAGGACGGCCGCGAGCCAGCTGGGCAGACCGAGCCCGGTCAGCGCGTGCCCGTTCTCCGTACCGCTCTCCCCCGCCAGGACGCAGTAGCCGTACGCGCCCACCGCGAGGAAGAAGGCGTGGCCCATGGAGAGCTGCCCGGTGGCTCCGGTGAGCAGGTTGAGCCCGATGGCGCCGATCGCGGCGGCCATCGCGAACAGCCCGGCCTGGAGCCAGAAGCGGTCCAGGTAGAACGGGAGGGCGAGCAGCAGCACCGAACCGGCCGCCCAGAGCCAGGTGCGGGGCCGGCGCAGCCGGGCGGCGAGGCCGATGACGGCGGCGGGCGGTGTGGTCGTGGTCTCAGACACGGGCGAGCTCCTTCGTACCGAAGAGTCCCGCGGGCCGCAGGAGCAGCACGATCACCATCACCAGGTAGGGGGCGAGGTCCCCGATGCCCCGGCCGAGGAACGACAGGTCGCTCTGGTAGCCGGTGGCGAGCGATTCGGTGACGCCGACGATCAGTCCGCCGGCCAGGGCGCCGGTCGTCGAGTCGAGTCCGCCCAGGATCGCGGCGGGGAACGCCTTGAGCGCGGCGAGCGAGGTGGCCCGTTCCAGGCCGGGGGTGGGAAAGACGGTGAGGAAGAGCGCGGCGACGGCGGCGAGCGCCCCGGCGACCGCCCAGGCGGCGAGCGAGACCCGGCCCAGCCTGATCCCCATCAGCGCCGCGGTCTGCGGGTTCTCGGCGGCGGCGCGCATCGACACACCCCAGGAGGTGAAGCGGAAGGCGAGCAGGAAGACGGTGATGAGGAGGGCGGCGGCGACGAACGCGGCGACCCGGGTCTGGGCGATCGTGACGTCGCCGATGGTGAGGACCCGGTCGCCCCAGGGGTCGCCGAGCGAGAGCACCTCCGTCCCCATGCGGCGGGTGAGCTCGGTGGTGAGCAGGATGTCGACGCCGATGGTGACGATGGCCAGGACGCTGTGGTCGCTGCCCCGGTAGCGGCGCATCACCAGGAACTCCACGGCCGCGCCGACGACGGCCGCGCCCGCGATACCGACGGCGAGGGCGGGCCAGAAACCGATGTCGTCGTGGAGCACGGCGGTGACGTAGCCGCCGGCCAGCAGTAGTGAGGCGTGGGCGAAGTTGACGACCTCGGTGGCCTTGAAGATGACGACGAAGCCGAGCGCGATCAGGGCGTAGACCGAACCGATGGACAGGCCGCCGAGGAGGAGTTCGATGAAGGTGGTCATTGCGGTGCCCCCAAGTAGGCCTGGACGACGGCCGGGTCGTTCTGGACCTCGGCGGGGGTGCCGCCGGCGATCCTGCGTCCGAAGTCGAGTACGGTCACGGCGTCCGCGAGCCGCATCACCACCCCCATGTCGTGTTCGACGAGCACGATCGAGATGCCGAGGCCGTCGCGGACCCCGGCCACGATCGCCGCGGTGCGCCGCCGTTCGTCGGCGGTCATCCCGGCGACGGGCTCGTCCAGAAGGAGCACTTGGGGCTCCATGCACAGCGCCCGGCCGAGCTCGACCAGCTTCTGCTGCCCGTACGGGAGCGCCCCGGCGGGCCGTCCCAGCTCCTTCTCCAGCCCGATGAACCCGGCGATCTCGCGGACCCGCTCGCGATGGGCCGCGGTCTCGCGCTTCGCGGACGGCAGCCCCAGTCCACTGGCGAGGAAGCCGGCCCGGGTCAGCCGGTGCCGGCCCAGCATGAGGGTGTCGGCGACGGTGGCGTGCGGGGGCAGCGCGAGGTTCTGGAAGGTGCGGGCGACGCCGAGCGCGGCGATCTCGTGCGGGGCGCGCCCGGTGAGCTCGGCCGTCCCGAGGCGGACGCTCCCGGAGGCCGCCCGGTAGACCCCGGACAGCACGTTGAACGTGGTGGACTTGCCCGCCCCGTTGGGGCCGATGACGGCGTGCACGCTGCCCGGCTCCACGGTGAACGAGACGCCGTCGAGGGCGGTGAGCCCCGCGAAGCGGACGGTGACGTCGTGGACGGCGAGGGCGGGGGGTGCGGTTTCGCGGGCGGCGGTGGCGGTGGCGGTCACGCGGACCACCTGCTCAGGGTGCGGACGGACGCGGTCGCGGACCGGTCCGCGTCCTCGGCCGCCGTCTCGTCCACGACGCCCAGATAGCGGCGGCGCACCTCGTCGGAGGCGGCCAGTTCAGCGGCCGGCCCCTCCAGGGTGACCTCGCCGACCTCCAGTACGTACGCCGTGGACGCGAGCCGAAGCGCGATCGACGCGTTCTGCTCGACCAGCAGGACGGAGGTGCCGGACGCGTTGATCTCCCGCACCGTCTCGGCGATGCGCTGCGCCATCAGCGGGGCGAGCCCGAGTGAGGGCTCGTCCAGCAGGAGCAGTCGGGGCCGGGCCATCAGGGCGCGCCCCATGGCCAGCATCTGCTGCTCGCCGCCGGACAGCAGCCCGGCGCTCTGGTGGGTGCGCCGGGCGAGCACCGGGAACAGCTCGTGCACGCGCGCGAGCGCTTCGGCCGCCGCCCTGCGTCCGCCGGGTGCCCCGAGGGCGCCCGCCCGCAGGTTGTCGGCCACCGTCATCCGGGCGAAGACCTGGCGCCCCTCGGGTACCTGGACCACTCCGGCGGCCACCACCCGGTCGGGGCGCAGCCCGTCCAGGGGCTGCCCGTCGAACCGGACGGTTCCGGTGCCCGTCCCGCGATGGAAGCCGAGGGTCCGCGATACGGCCCGCAGCAGTGTGGTCTTCCCGGCCCCGTTGCCGCCGAGTACGGCGGTGATCGCACCGTCCGGCACATCGAGGGAGACGTCGCGCAGGGAGCGTACGGGGCCGTAGGCCACGGACAGTGCGCGGATCTCAAGCGTTGCCATGCGTCCTCCTCCTTCCGCGTGCCTGTGTGGGGCCACAGACCAGCAGGGGAGGGGGGTGGGCGTCCATGGGGAACGGGGGAGACGCTGCGGGTGCCCCGTGGGGGCGGGGGTGGGATTGTGCGGGCGCACAGGGGCGGGGTTGTGGAGGGTGCGGGCGGGGCGCCTGCCGCGGCTTGTCCCCTACCCGCCCCTTCCCGTAACCGGGGGCGCCCCCGGCCCCCGCTCCTCAATCGCCGGAGGGGCTGAAACGGCCCCCGGAACGCCTCAGCGCAGGAAGTCCCGCGCGATCGACTCCGCGACGCGTTCCAGCAGCGGTCCCGCCTCGGCCATGCACACCGCCGGATCCGGCTCCAGCTCCGTCAGCGGGTACGCCCGCCGGATGCCCGCACGCCCCAGCGCCTCCGGCGCCAGGGCCAGGCGGCCGCAGACCGCGACGACGTCGATCCCCGCCGCGCGGGCGGCGGCGGCGACGCCGGCCGGGGCCTTGCCG
The DNA here is from genome assembly GCF_000373645.1 of Streptomyces sp. ATexAB-D23. Lineage (GTDB taxonomy): Bacteria > Actinomycetota > Actinomycetes > Streptomycetales > Streptomycetaceae > Streptomyces > Streptomyces castrisilvae. The sequence continues at coordinate 465,065 of NZ_KB892013.1, forward strand.
TGGAGCGTCTGGGCGTCGAGGGAGCCCTCGCCGGTGATGACGAAGGTGGCCCGCTCCAGCGCGGGCGCGAAGCCGAGGACGTCGAGCATGACCTCGATCCCGGGCCGGAACCGCGCGCCGAGTGCGACGAGCGCCCCGTACCCGATGCCGCCCGCCGCCCCGGCGCCCGGCTGCTGGGCCTGTTCCGGCCCCAGCAGGGAGGCGTAGTGGGCGAGCGCCGCGTCGAGCACCGCGATGTCCGCCTCGGTGGCACCCTTCTGGCGTCCGTAGACCTCGGGCGCGCCCTTCGGTCCGGTCAGCGGGTTGTCGACGTCGCTGGCGAGGATCAGGTCGATCCCCTTCAGCCGGGGGTCGAGCCCGGAGAGGTCGGCCTCGGCGAGATCGGCGAGGCCGCCGCCGCCCGGCCCGACCGGCTTGCCGTCCGCGTCGAGGAAGCGCGCGCCGAGGGCGGCCAGCATCCCGGCGCCGCCGTCCGTGGTGGCGCTGCCGCCGACCCCGAACACGATGGTCCGGGCCCCCGCCTCTGCCGCGGCGAGCAGCAGTTCCCCGGAGCCGTACGTGGTGGCCGTGAGCGGCGCGAACACGCCGTCGGGCAGGTGCTGGAGGCCCGACGCCTCGGCCATCTCGACCACCGCTGTGGTGCCGCGCACGGCGTACGCGGCGGTCACGGGCTCCCCCAGCGGCCCGGTCACGCGCGCCTCGCGGCGTTCGAACCCGGCGGCCACCGCCGCCGCCACCGTGCCGTCGCCGCCGTCCGCCACGGGCAGGGTCTCCACCCGCACGTCGGGGGCGACGCGCCGCAGCCCGGCCGTCACCCGCTCGGCGACCTGCACGGCCGTGAGCGAGCCCTTGAACTTGTCCGCCGCGACGAGCACGCGTGCGGTCTCCATCACTGCTCCGTCCGTCACCTTGATTCCCTTTGCTGTCGAACAGGCAGTCGCGCCGCCCCGACCCTATCCGCAGCACCCGCCCCGTGCCCATGGTCTGATCGATCAAACTGCGCCTAGGCTGCCCGCGTGACCACTCATGACTACGCCACGTACATCGCCGGTCTCCCCAAGGTCCTCGTGGGCGCGGCCTGCGTCTTCCGCGACGCCTCGGGACGGGTCCTGATCGTCGAACCGAACTACCGGGAGCACTGGACGCTGCCCGGCGGCACGGTCGAGTCGGCGGACGGCGAGAGCCCGCGGCAGGGTGCGCGGCGCGAGTCGCTGGAGGAGATCGGGCTCGATGTCGAGCCGGGCCGCCTCCTCGCGGTCGACTGGGCACGCGGCAGCGGCCGGCCGCCGATCGTGGCCTATGTGTACGACGGCGGGGTCCTGGACGAGGACCAGCTGAAGGCGGTCCGGCTCCAGGAGTCGGAGCTGCTGTCGTGGAAGCTGGTGGAGCCGGCGGAACTGGACCACTACCTGCCCGGTGCACTCGGGCGCCGCATCCACGCGGCGCTGGGTGCGCTGGAGTCGGGCGCGGGCCCGGTGGAACTGGAGGACGGCCACCGCGTCGGCTGAGGACCGCACCCACTGCCGGTGCGGGCGGCGGACCCGTCGGAGCGGACCCCGCAGGCGTTCCTGTTCGCGCGGCGCTGACTACGTGTCCTCGCCCTTGTGGCGCTGGTAGTAACGGGCCACCCGTGCGCGGTTGCCGCAGCGTGCGGCCGAGCACCAGCGGCGGCGTGGGTGGGCCGGCAGGAACAGCATCGTGCAGTCGTCCGCCTCGCACTCCCGGACCTTGCGGATGTCCGGGTCCGCGAGCAGGCCGGCCACCTCCGCGGCGAGCGCGGCGGCCACCCGTGATCCCAGGGTGCCCGGACGGCGGTCCTCGACCACGACCGCGTCGCCGTCCCAGGTGGCGTACCGGACGGCGGGGGCGGCGAGCTGTGCGTCGTTGAGTCCGCGCAGGGCGGAGGCGGGCGGGCGCTCGCCGCGCCGGACCGCCGCGACGGCGGCCGCGGCATGCGTCCGGACCTCGCGCACCGCCGCGGCGTCGTCCGGCTCCACCGCCCCGGCTCCGGCGGCGGGCAGCCGTTCCCCCTCCAGCGCCAGCCAGGCCCGCAGGCCCGCCGCGTCGGCCAGATGGTCGGCCGGTGCGCCCTGCGCCGTGTACGGAAGCGTGTTCAGCAGGTCCAGGGCGAGCGGCTCGCCGGTCATGGGCTCGGAACCATTCATGCGACTAATGCTAACTCAGCACCTTGACACATTAGCAATCCTCGCCGTAGAACTGCCCTAGAGCTAATGCATCAAGTCGCCCAGGAGGCATGTGAACATGGCGCTCCACACCGTTCCCCAGATCCGCCACCGGCACGTCGAGGTCGACGGCGTCCGTGTCTTCTACCGCGAATCGGTCCCCGCCGGACCGCCGGGGGAAGCCCCGGTGCTGCTGTTGCTGCACGGCTTCCCGTCCGCCTCGCACCAGTTCCGCCGGCTGATGGATGCCCTCGGCTCGCACTATCGCCTGATCGCCCCGGACTACCCCGGCTTCGGCCACAGCGACGCCCCCACCTCCTCCACCGAGGGCGGGCCGTTCACGTACACCTTCGACCGGCTCGCCGACATCACCGAGGGCTTCGTCCGCCGGATCGGGCTGTCCCGCTTCGTGATGTACGTCTTCGACTTCGGCGCACCGGTCGGATTCCGGCTCGCCACCCGCCACCCGGAGTGGATCGCCGGTCTGGTCGTCCAGAACGCCAACGCCTACGAGGAAGGGCTGTCGGAGCAGGCTCGCGCGTTCATCGCGCTGCGCCCAAAGGAGCCCGGCGCCGCCGACACCGTGCGGTCGCTGCTGACGCCGTCCGCGACCCGCGCCCAGTACGAGGGCGGCACCGCCGATCCCGAACTGGTCGCGCCCGACGGCTGGACCCTGGACCAGCACTTCCTCGACCTGCCGGGCCGTACCCGGCCGCAGCTCGACCTCGCGTTCGACTACCACTCCAATGTCGCGCTCTATCCGCGGTGGCAGGACTGGCTACGCACGCACACCCCGCCGGCGCTCGTCGTCTGGGGCACCGGCGACATGTTCTTCCCCGAGCCCGGTGCCCGCGCCTATCTGCGGGACCTCCCGGACGCCGAACTGCACCTCTTCGACACCGGGCACTTCGCCCTGGAGGACCGGCTGCCGCGGATCGCCCCGCTGATCGCCGGCTTCCTGGACCGCGTATGGCCGGCCGACCGCGACCAGGCCCCGGTGCGGTAATGTGAACGGCTGCGAAGGGGAGTAGCCCTGCAAACCGGTCGTCGACACACTGGAACCTCCGGGTTCCCGGTGGCCGGGCTCGTGGTTCACGGGTGGGCGAGACCTTCGGTCAGGTATGACACGCCCACACCCCGTGGGCGGTGCCGTCATGCCGGGCCGAGTGGTCCTCCGAAACGCCCGAGCGGCACTTCGCGGAAGATCCGGGGCCCGGCTCGTACAGAAAGCCACCCGGAATGCATCTCGACCTCTTGGCGATCATCACCGCTTTCGGGCTGATCTTCCTCGCCGAACTCCCCGACAAGACGATGTTCGCGTCGCTGGCCATGGGCACGCGGATGCGTCCGCTGTACGTCTGGTTCGGCACGTCGTCCGCGTTCATCGTCCATGTCGCCATCGCGGTGGGGGCGGGCGGGCTGATCGGTCTGCTGCCCGACTGGATCGTCAAACTGGTCTCGGCCTCCCTCTTCGCCTTCGGCGCCTTCATGCTGCTGCGGGCGGACGCGGGCGACGAGGACGACGACGCGGGCCCGAAGACGGTGACCGGGTTCTGGCCGGTGTACTCGACGGCGTTCACGGCGGTGTTCATCAGCGAGTGGGGTGACCTCACGCAGATCACCACCGCCAACCTGGCGGCGAGCAACGGCGCCTGGTCCGTCGCGATCGGCTCAGCCGCGGCCCTGATGTCCGTATCGGCGCTGGCGCTGCTCGCGGGCCGGTTCATCGCGAAGCGCGTACCGCTCAAGACCGTTCAGCGCATCGGCGGGCTGTGCATGCTGGGGCTGGCGATCTGGACGGTCGTCGAGATCTTCACCGGCTGACGGGAGACCGGGAACGGGCCGGCCGTACGAAGGGGCCCCGCGCTCCCCCGGCGCGGGGCCCCTTCGCCGTGCGCGCACGGGCTCAGAACAGGGCCGGGGTGGTCTCCCCCGTGCCGTTCTCGAAGGCCAGCAGCCGTTGCTTGCGGTCCAGGCCGCCGCCGTAGCCGGTGAGACCGCCCGATGCCCCGATCACGCGGTGGCAGGGGACGATGATGCCGACCGGGTTCTTGCCGTTGGCCAGGCCGACCGCCCGGGAGGCGCCGGGTTTGCCGAGGTTCTCGGCGAGTTCCCCGTACGTACGGGTCTCGCCGTACGGGATGAGCCGGAGCTGCTCCCAGACGCTGCGCTGGAACGGTGTGCCGTCCAGGCGCAGCGGCAGGTCGAACTCGCTCAGGGTGCCGGCGAAGTAGGCGTCGAGCTGGCGGATCGCCTCGGTGAAGGGGCGCGGGTCCGGGTCCCCGAAGGTCTCCTCGGGGGGCCGGTGGCGCTGGCCGGTCATGTAGAGGCCGGCGAGGACGCCGTCGGTGGCGACGAGGGTCAGCGGGCCGTAGGGGCTGTCGGCCACGGTGTGCTGCCGGGTCATGAGGTGCTTCCTTGGGCGGGGAGGTGGTTGATGGGGTGGTCGTCCACCGTCCACAGGTGCTGGACGGCGTACGCGCGCCAGGGGCGCCAGCCGGCCGCGCGGGCGGTGAGGGCGGCCGGCGTGGAGGGCAGGCCGAGGTGCTGGGCGGCCCGCCTGATGCCGAGGTCCGTCGGCAGGAACGCGTCCGGGTCACCGAGCGCGCGCATCGCGATGACCTCGACGGTCCAGGGGCCGAATCCGGGCAGCGCGGCCAGCTCGGCCCGCGCCCGCTCCCAGTCGGAGTCGGGGCCGAGGCGCAGCGAACCGTCCGCCAGGGCCCCGACGAGGGTGGTCAGCGTGCGGCGGCGGCTGCGTGGCAGGGCCAGTCGCTCGGGGTCGAGGCCGGCCAGGGCCGCCGGGTCCGGGAAGAGGTGGGTGAGCCCGCCCTCCGGGTCGTCCACAGGCGTGCCGTGTGCGGTGACCAGCCGGGCGGCGTGGGTGCGGGCGGCGGCCGTGGACACCTGCTGGCCGAGCACGGCCCGTACGGCGAACTCCGCGCCGTCCACGGTCCTCGGCACCCGGCGGCCCGGGGCCGCACCGACCAGCGGGGCGAGCAGGGGGTCGGCGCACAGCTGCCCGTCCACGGCGACCGGGTCGGCGTCGAGGTCGAGGAGCCAGCGGCACCGGCTGATGGCGAGGGTCAGGTCGCGCGGGTCGGTGAGCGAGAGGCGGCAGGCGATGTGGTCGGGGCGCGGGGCGAGGGCGACGATGCCGTGGCCGTGCGGCAGGGCGAGGGTGCGCCGGTAGGCGCCGGCACGCCACTCCTCGACGCCCGGGACGGCGGTCGCGGCGAGATGGCCGAAGAGGTTGCCGGGGTTGAGCGGGGCCCGGTAGGGGAGCCGTAGCTCGATGACGCCGGGGGTGGCGGGCGCCCGCAGCGACCGGGCGGCCCGGCTGCGCAGCTCCCCCGGTGCGAGGGCGAAGACCTCGCGGACGGTCTCGTTGAAGGTGCGGACGGAGGCGAACCCGGCGGCGAAGGCCACCTCGGCCATGGGCAGCCCGGTCGTCTCGATCAGTACCCGCGCGGTCTGCGCCCGCTGCGCCCGCGCCAGTGCGAGCGGGCCCGCGCCCAGCTCGGCGAGGAGCTGGCGTTCGATCTGCCGGGGCGAGTACCCGAGCCGGGCGGCGAGCCCCGGTACGCCTTCCCGGTCGACCACGCCGTCCCGGATCAGCCGCATCGCCCGTGCCACGGAGTCGGCCCGCGCGTTCCACTCGGGCGACCCCGGGCTGGTGTCGGGCCGGCACCGCTTGCAGGCCCGGAACCCTGCCTGCTGACAGGCGGCCGCACTCGGGTAGAACGTCATGTTCTCGGCCTTGGGCGGCACGACGGGGCAGCTCGGGCGGCAGTAGATCCGGGTGGTCAGGACGGCCGTGAAGAACCAGCCGTCGAAGCGGGCGTCCTTGGACCGGACCGCCCGGACGCAGCGCTCGGTGTCGGTGTGCATGGTTCAAGGATGGTCCATGGGCGGGGCCCGGGGCTGGCGGAAATCCGACATGGGCGTCCGGCTGCCTGGGCCTGCGCGCACCCCGGCCCGGTCCAGGGGCACGGACGGCGACGGGACCACGGCGCGAACATCTGAATGGTGGCCACGGGACCATGGCGCAAACATCTGAATGGTGGTTCACTTCTTTCATGGCCTACCGCAAGACACCGGCCGAGATCAGCCGGCTCGAAGCCGCCAGGGAGCACCTCGTCGCCCGTGCCACCTCCGTGGTCACGGAGGTGGGCTGGTCGCAGGCGTCCGTGACCGCCGTCGCCGACGCGGCCGGCATCGCGGCCGGCTCCGTCTACCAGCACTTCGCGTCCAAGACCGCGCTGGCCGTCGAGGTGTTCCGGCGCGCCGCCGGGCGCGAGGTGGAGGTCCTGGGCGAGGTGCTGCGCGAACCGGGCACCCCGGTCGAGCGGCTGGCCAGGGGCGTCGAGGTCTTCGCCCGGCGCGCGCTGGAGAACCGCGGACTGGCCTACGCGCTGCTCGCCGCCCCCGCCGATCCGGCGGTCGGCGCGGAACGCCTCGACTACCGGCGCCGCTACCGGGCCCTGTTCGCCGAAGTCGTCCACGAGGGCATCGGGGACGGCCTGCTGCCCGCGCAGAACGGCGAGATCACCGCGGCCGCGCTCACCGGGGCGGTCGGCGAGGTCCTGGTCGACCCGCTCGGCGCCGGTGACGAGAGGGCCACCGAAGCACTCCTGACCGAGCTCGTCGCCATGGCCCTGCGCTGCGCGGGCGCCCCGCCCGCGGCTCCACGCCCGTGACCGATTCGCGTACCCCTTCCACCCGGAGGTTTCCCGTGCAGACGACCGCCGCCCCGCACAGCAACCCGACCGCCGAGACCCACGAAGTGACCAATCAGCCGCCGCCGTTGACCGGACACAACGTGGCCGACGACGCCGTCCTGCTGGAGGGGCTGCGCCGCGAGGGGGCCGCGTGGCACACCGAGGACCTGCACCGCCTGGGCCGGCTCGTCGGCGGTGCGCAGGCCCAGGAGTGGGCCGAGCAGGCCAACCTCAACGAGCCCGTGCTGCGCACCCACGACCGCTACGGCCACCGCGTGGACGAGGTCGACTTCCACCCCGCCTACCACCACCTGATGGACACCTCGGTGAGCGCCGGCCTGGCCGGTGCCGCGTGGGCGGACGAGCGCCCCGGCGCGCATGTGGCACGGGCGGCCGGCTTCATGGTGATGTCGGCCCTGGAGGCGGGCCACCTGTGCCCCATCTCCATGACCTACGCCGTCGTCCCGGCCCTGCGACGCGCCCCGGAGCTGGCCGCCACGTACGAGCCGCTGCTCACCAGCCGGATGTACGAGCCGGGCCTGCGCACCCCCACCGGCAAGGCGGGGCTGCTCGCCGGGATGGGCATGACGGAGAAGCAGGGCGGCACCGATGTGCGCGCCAACACCACGACGGCCGCCGAGGCCGGGGACGGGACCTGGCGGCTGCGCGGGCACAAGTGGTTCACCAGCGCCCCCATGAACGACCTCTTCCTGGTGCTCGCCCAGGCGCCGGGCGGGCTCTCCTGCTTCCTCGTACCGCGTGTCCTGCCCGACGGCAGCCGCAACACCTTCCGCATCCAGCGGCTCAAGGACAAGCTCGGCAACCGTTCCAACGCCAGCAGCGAGCCCGAGTTCGACGACACCGTGGCCTGGCTCGTGGGCCCCGAGGGCAAGGGCGTGCGCACCATCATCGACATGGTGACGATGACGCGGCTGGACTGCGTGCTCGGCTCGGCCGCCGGTATCCGGGCCGCGCTCGCCCAGGCGGCCCACCACGCCCGCCACCGCTCGGTGTTCGGCGCCGCGCTGATCGACCAGCCGCTGATGCGCAATGTGCTCGGCGACCTCGCGGTGGAGTCCGAGGCCGCCACCACGCTCGGGCTGCGGCTGGCCGGTGCCGCCGACCGGGCGCAGCGGGGCGACGCCGGGGAACGCGCGTTCCTGCGGCTGGCGACGGCCGTGGCCAAGTACTGGGTGTGCAAGCGGCAGCCGGTGGCCGTGGCGGAGGCGCTGGAGTGCCTCGGCGGCAACGGGTACGTCGAGGACTCGGGGATGCCCCGGATGTACCGGGAGGCGCCGCTCAACGGCATCTGGGAGGGGTCGGGCAATGTGAACGCCCTGGACCTGCTGCGGGCGCTGGCCCGCGAGCCGGAGTCCCTCGACGCCTTCCGGGCCGAGATCGAGGCCGCCTCGGGGGCGGACCGCCGGCTCGACACGGCCTGGCAGGAGCTGCGCGGTGAGCTGGTACTCACCGAGGACGCCCCGCTGCGGGCCCGTCGGCTCATCGAGCGGGCGGCGCTGGTGCTCCAGGGCTCGCTGCTGGTCCGGCACGCGCCGGCGGCCGTCGCGGACGCGTTCTGCGCCTCGCGGCTGGCCGGTGACCGGGGGCTCGCCTTCGGCACCCTCGCACCGGGCACCGACTTCGCCGGGCTGCTGGAGCGCCTGCCCGCCTGACCGGGAGCGCGGGCGCCCGTCCGGTCGCCGCCGATGTGGTCAGCGGCGGCCGGCGGGGCCCGTTTCCCGCAGCCGGCGCCAGACGGCCTTCGCGGCGTGGTGGCCGGACATGCCGTGCACACCCGGGCCCGGCGGGGTCGCCGACGAGCAGAGGAAGACCGCCGGGTGGGCGGTCGCGTACGGGACGCGGGCGAGCTTGGGGCGGATCACCGTCTGGAGGCCCGCGAAGGCGCCGCAGGCGATGTCCCCGTCCACGTAGTTCGCGTTGCGCTCGGCGATCCGGGGCGGGCCCGCGACCGCGCGGGCGAGCACCACATCGCGGAAGCCGGGGGCGAACCGCTCCAGTTGGCGTTCGATGACCTCGGTGGCGTCGCCCTCCCAGCCGGCCGGGACATGTCCGTACACCCAGAAGACGTGCCTGCCCTCGGGGGCGCGGGTGGGGTCGACGAGGCTGGGCTGGGCGGTGATCAGGAACGGGACGGCGGGGTCGCGGCCCTCGACCGCCGCGTGCAGGGCGGTGTCGATCTCGCCGGCCGTGGGCCCGATGTGTACGGTGCCGGCCCTGCGGGCCTCTTCCGCGGTCCACGGCACCGGCTCGGAGAGCGCATAGTCGATCTTGAAGCAGGAGGCGCCGTAGCGGTAGCCCTGGTAGGCGCGGCCGAGTCCGGCGATCCGGGCGAGGGCAGCCGGCGAGGTGTCGAAGACGTAGGCGCGGGCCGGCGGCAGTTCGTCCAGGCGCTTGACCTCCGTCCCGGTCCTGATGGTGCCGCCCTGCTCCCGCAGGTACGAGGCGAGGGCGTCGGAGATGGCCTGGGAGCCGCCGCGCGGCACCGGCCAGCCGTTCTCGTGTGCGGCCAGCGCGAAGAGCAGGGCGATGCCGCCGGTCGCGAGGCCGCTGGTGGGCGCGATGGCGTGGGCGGCGAGACCGGCGAACATCCCGCGCGCCTTCTCGCCCCGGAAGCGCCGGGACAGCAGGGTGGCGGGCTGGATCGCGTCGAGCCCGAAGCGCGCCCAGCGGTACGGGTCGCGGGGCAGCCCGTCCCACGGGGTGCGCAGGAAGTCCTGGGCGAGGGTGTCCCAGTGGCCGAGGTAGGGCGCGAGGAGGCGACGGTAGGCGCCCGCGTCCTCGGGGCCGAGCGCCATGGCCGTCTCCCCCACCGAACCGGAGAGCACGGCGGCCGAGCCGTCCGGGAAGGGGTGGGCGAGCGCCAGCTGCGGCTGGAGCCACTCCAGGCCGTGCCGGGCGAGCGGCATCGCCCGGAAGGCGGGCGAGCCTATGGCCAGGGGGTGGACGGCGGAGCAGGGGTCGTGCCGGAAGCCGGGGAGGGTCAGCTCCTCCGTACGGGCTCCGCCTCCGACCGCGGGTCCGGCCTCGAAGACCTCCACGGCGAAGCCGCGTCGGGCCAGTTCGGCTGCGGCGGTCAGTCCGTTGGGGCCCGCGCCCACCACGACCGCATCGAGCATCGACGGCACCTTCGGACTCCTTTGTCAGCCGACGGTCGGAACACCCAGGATATTCGCAGGCGCCGGCGGACCGGGGGCGGGTAGCGTTCCGTCCGGTGAAGGCCGAGAACCCCGCTCCCCCACCGCGGCCCGCCGCCCCCGCGCCGGACGACTCCGGAGTACGCCGCCGGATCGGCGAGATGGCCGCCCTGCTCACTCAGGTGCCCGGCATCCGGGCCGTCGTGCTCGGCGGCAGCCGCGCCCGTGGCACCCACCGCCCCGACTCCGACTGGGACCTGGGCCTGTACTACCGCGGCGCCCCGGACACCGCGGCCCTGGCCGCGCTGGCCTCGGCGTTCCAGGGTTCGCCGGCCGAGGTGGCCGGGCCCGGCGGGTGGGGGCCGTGGGTCGACGGCGGGGCCTGGCTCCGGGTGGACGGGGTCCAGGTCGACTGGATCCTGCGCGACCTGGACCGGGTGGAGGCGGTCTGGGCCGGCTGCCGGGAGGGCCGGTACGAGGTGGGCGTGCAGCCGGGCCATCCGCTGGGCTTCTGGTCTCCCGCGTACCCGGGCGAGGTCGCCCTCGGCCGCGTACTCACCGACCCCGAAGGGGAGCTGACGGCCCTTCGGCGCGAGACGGCCGGCTATCCGGAGCCGCTGCGCAGGGCGCTCGGGGACGCGGCCTGGGAGGCGGAGTTCCTGGTCGCGTCGGCCCGTAAATCGGCCCCGGCCGGCGACCGCCTGCATGTGTCGCTCTGTCTGTCACGCGCCATCGGCGTCCTCACCCAGTCGCTGCACGCCCACCACCGCACCTGGTGCCTCAACGAGAAGGGCGCCCTGGCCGCCGCTGCCGCCCTCCCGGACGCCCCGGCACACTTCGCGGACCGGGCGGGGCAGGCGCTGCGGGACCTGGACGCGGCGGCGGTGGAGGCGGCCGCGGAGCTCGTACGGGACGTGCGCGAGGTGCTGCGGACGGCGTCGGGCTGACGGCCGGCTGAGGGGTTGCCCCGCCGCTCAGGACCCCGCGCGCAGAGCCGACAGGACGCGGTCGGCCGTCGCGCGGTCGCGGGCGGCCGTGAAGGGCAGGTCGTTGCCGCCGGCGATACGGAAAGGCGCACCGGACAGCGTGGCCTGCGCGCCGCCCGCCTCCGCGACCAGGAGGAGCCCCGCCGCGTGGTCCCAGGCGAACTCCCAGCTGAAGGCGACGGCGTCGGACTGGCCCCGGGCCACGGCAAGGTATTCGAGGCCCGCCGAACCGCACGGGCGGGCGGCCAAACCCTCGGCGCGCAGGCCGAGCAGGGCCCGCTTCTGCTCGTCGGAGGTGTAGTCGGGGTGCGACATCGCGATGCGCAGCGCCGCGTCGGGCGCGGGCGAGCCGGCGCGTATCGCGGTGCCGTCGACCGTCGCGCCCCTCCCCCGCACGGCGACGGCCATCTCGTCCAGGGCGGGCGCGTACGTCCAGGAGGCCAGTAGCTCGCCGTGGTGGGCGAGGGCCACCAGGGTGCAGAAGCCCCGTTCGCCGGCGACGAACTGGCGGGTGCCGTCGACCGGGTCGACGATCCACACCGGGGCGTCGCCGCCCAGCGCCTCGTACACCTTCGGATCGGCGTGGACCGCTTCCTCGCCGACGACCACCGAGCCGGGCAGGAGCCGGAGCAGGGACGCGGTGAGGTGTTCCTCGGCGCGCCGGTCCGCGGTCGTCACGAGGTCGTGCGGGCCGTTCTTCTCGATGACGTCGTCGTCGGCGAGCTGCCGGTAGCGGGGCATGATCTCGGCGGCGGCCGCTGCGCGGACCGCCGCTTCGACCTGGGACAGTTCACCGGCGGGGAAGTCATCGAACATGCCCCCAGCTAAGCATGCGCGGCCCCGGCGCCCTCGACCCGGTGGGGGTCCGGCCGCCGGGACGCGCGCGGCCCCCCGGCACGGGAGTGCCGGGGGGCCGCGGACGAGGGGGTCGGTCAGCCGTTCACCGTCCACTTCTGGTTCGCGGTGCCCGCGCAGGTCCAGATCTGCAGGCGGGTGGAGTTGGCCGAGCTGTTGCCGGTGACGTCCAGGCACTTGTCGGCCTGTGGGTTGACGATGTCACGCGCCCCGCTGACCGCCCACTTCTGCGCGGCCGAGCCGTTGCAGTCCCAGAGCTGGACCGGGGTGCCGTCGGCCGTGCCGCCCGAGGCCACGTCGAGGCACTTGCCGAGCGCCCGGATCGTGCCGTCCGTGCCGACGGTCCACCGCTGCGCTTCGCTGCCGTTGCAGTCGTAGAGCTGGACCGGGGTGCCGTTGGCGTTGCTCGCCGCCGCGACGTCCATGCACTTGCCGGCCAGACCCGTGATCCGGCCGCCCGTCCCGGTCGCGCCGTCGTCGCTGGTGGTGACGCGGACGTGGTCCACGACGAGCTGCTGGGGGAAGGTGGTGCCGCCGTCCGGGTCGCCGGGCCAGTAGCCGCCGACCGCGAGGTTCAGGATGAGGAAGAAGGGCTTGTTGAAGGCCCAGGGGTTGCCGCCGGTGTCGGCGGGGGTGCGGTGCTGGTAGACGTTGCCGTCGACGGACCAGGTGATGGAGTCGGGGGCCCAGTCGACGGCGAAGGTGTGGAAGTCGTCGGCGAAGGCCTGGCCGCCGGGCAGGGTGTAGCCGGCGCCGATCCCCGCGGAGCCGGAGTAACCCGGGCCGTGCAGGGTGCCGTGCACGGTGGAGGGCTCGAAGCCGACGTTCTCCATGACGTCGATCTCGCCGGAGTTGGGCCAGCCGACCTGCCCGATGTCATTGCCGAGCATCCAGAACGCCGGCCACATGCCCTGCCCGCGCGGGACCTTCATCCGCGCCTCGACGTGACCGTACTGCTGGGTGAATTTGCCCGAGGTGTTCAGCCGTGCCGAGGTGTACTGACAGGTGCCGTACCAGCACTGGTAGTTGGACGGGTTCTCCTTGCGGGCGGTGATGACCAGGTGGCCCTGGCCGTCCAGCGCGGCGTTGTTGTTCCCGGACGTGTAGTACTGCCGCTCGTGGTTGTCGACGTTGTCGCCGGTCTCGATCTGCCACTTGGCGCCGTCCACGGCCGAGCCGGCCGGGCCGTCGAACTCGTCGGCGAACGTCGTCGTGGCGGCCGCCGCCGTCTGCGACATCGGGGTGGCGGTCGCGGTGGCGGGACCGCCGCTGCCCACCAGGCCGGCGGTGGCCAGGGCGAGAGCGAGTGCCGGGAGCACGGAGCGCAGCAGGCGGCGCGAGAGACGTGGGGAGTCCATGACTCTCCCTTCCGGGGTGTGAGGGGGAGGAAGGGGAACCCTGCCGTGCACACGATGAGCATGTGCATGACAGGTACAACAGACGCAACAGACGCAAAGCACTTGGTTCGCTACGTGATTTAAGAAGTGAACGAAGTCGGTGTCAAGGCTTTGGTCCGGACCACTGGCCCCACGGCCCCGGGCTGCCCCGCGGGGTGCGCAAACATCCGCGTACACCACCGCACGTACCGGACAGGAGTCGAAGCGACCACGGGCCGGTGAACGGCACCGGTCCGCAGGCGTTGACGTCAGGCCTGCGGACCGGTGGATTCAGCGCTGTGCGGCGACGGCCGTCACTTCTGCCAGCCGATCGTCTCCGGGAGCGGGGAGAAGAAGATCGTCGCGCCGACGTTGGCGAGGCCCTTCTTCACGCTGTAGGTCGACGGGCCGCTGAACAGCGGAAGGAAGGCGTAGTCCTGGAGCGCCTTCTTCTCGACCTTGTTGACCGCGGCGACCTGCTCGTCGAGATCGGCGATCTCGGTGGTGGCGCGGATCTCCTTGTCCAGGGCCGGGGAGCCGGCACCGGTCAGGTTGGAGTCACGGTCGGAGCAGAAGAAGTCGCACAGGTAGCGGGCGCCGAACGGGTCCATGGAACGGTTGCCGGCCAGGAAGATGTCGAACCTGCGGTCGCTGAGGATCTTGGAGAAGTCCGCCTCGTCCGCCTTCTTGATCACCAGCTTGACGCCCACGGGCTTCAGCATCGCGACGAAGGCGCCCGCGATGGCCTTGTCCAGCGGGTCGTCGCCCAGGAGGGTGTAGCCGATCTCCAGCTTCTTGCCGTCCTTGGCCCGGACGCCGTCGCTCCCGGGCTTCCAGCCCGCCGCGTCGAGTGTCTTCCTCGCCTCGTCCGGCGCGTACTTCAGTACGGACGAGAGGTTGTCCTCGTAACCCTTCTGGAAGCTGTAGAGCACCGCCGAGCCGGGCAGCGGCTCCTCGTAGTCGAGCCCCTGGAACTGGATCTTCGCGATCTGGGCCCGGTCGACGCTCTGCTGGACGGCCTTGCGGACGGCCTTGTCCGAGAGGGAGGCGGACTTGGTGTTGAAGTAGAGCGAGTACTCGAACGGGCTGCCGCCGCTGCGGATCTCCGTGCCCTTGAGCCCCTTGACCTGCTTGAGGCTCTCCGCGTCGACGGCGGAGGTGTAGTCGAGCTGGCCGTTCTTGAAGGCGTTGACGGCGGCGGTCGACTCGAGGTTGACGTAGACGCGCTTGTCGAGCTTGCCCTTCTTCCCCCACCACTTCGGGTTGCGGACGAAGGTGATGTTGCCCGAGTGCGTGTCCCACTTGCCGACCGTGTACGGGCCCGCGCCCCACTCCGGGTGCGCCTTCTTCACGTACGCCTTGTTGAAGTTGGCGACGGTGGCGGCCTCGGGGTGCAGGAAGGTGGTGAAGAGGGTGGACCAGGAGGCGTTGACGCCCTTGAAGGTGATGACGGCCTGCTTGGCGTTCTCGCCCTTCGCCACCGAGGTGATCTTGTCGTAGCCGTCGGTGGACGAGGCGGCGAATTCCTTGTCGGAGCCGTTGTTGGCCTTCCAGGTGGCCTCGATCGCCCTCCAGTCGATCGGGGTGCCGTCATTGAAGGCGGCCTTCGGATTGATCGTCAGGGTGACCTTCTGGTTGCCGCCCTCGACATCGACCTTCACATCGCTGTAGTAGTCCGGGTTGTACTGCACCTCACCGGCCGGCGAGTACGTGATCGCGTCGGCGTTGTACCAGCCCCAGACCCGCGCCGCGGTCAGTGTCGCGTTGACGTTGAAGGGGTTGCCCTGGTCGTCGAAGGTCCCGGCAGTGGTGTACGTGCCGCCGTCCTTGATGTTCTCGTACGGCTGGGGGTTGTAGTCGACCGCGGCCGAGGCGGCCCTGGGGGCGTCCTTCTTCGCCCCGTCGGCGCCGTCGCTCCCGGAGGAGGACGAGCACGCGGTGGCGGCGACGGAGACGGCGGCGATGAGGGCGACGGGCAGGGCCAGTCTTGCGCGCATGGCGGAAGGGTTCCTTCTGGTTCGGGTGGGCGGGACAGAGTGCCCATGGGGGGGCGGGACGGCCTCAGGCGGCGTGACAGGCGTACGTGTGACCGGGCCGGCCGGCCGCCTCGGTGGGCGCGGGGCGTTCCGTACGACAGCGCAGCCGCACCTCCTCGCCGGCGAGCCGGTAGAGGGGGCAGCGGTCGACGAACACACAGCCGGCCGGCAGCCGGGCGGCGCTCGGCTGCTCGCCCTCCAGCACGACGCGTTCGCGGGTGCGTTCGCGCCGCGGGTCGGGGACCGGGATCGCGGACAACAGCGCCCGGGTGTACGGGTGCCGGGGGTCGGAGAACAGCGTCTCGGTGTCCCCGGTCTCCACGATGTGGCCCAGGTACATCACGGCGATGCGGTCGGAGACGTACCGGACGACGGCCAGGTCGTGGGCCACCACCAGGTAGGCCAGGCCGAGTTCGCGCTTGAGCCGGGACAGCAGGTTGATCACCCCCGCCTGCACCGACACGTCCAGGGCGGACAGCGGCTCGTCCAGGACGACCAGTTTCGGTTCGGTCGCGAGCGCGCGGGCGATGCCGATCCGCTGGCGCTGGCCGCCGGAGAGCGCGGCCGGGAAACGGTCGCTCACCGTGTCGTCCAGGCCGACCAGCGCGAGGAGTTCACGGACACGGGCATGGATCGACGCGCGGTCCCGGCCGATGGCCCTCAGCGGCTCGGCGAGCAGTTCGAAGACGGGCAGCCGTGGGTCCAGGGCCCCCATCGGGTCCTGCATCACGATCTGTACGTCGCGCCGCAACTCCCGCAGCCGGGCGCTGGATTCCGCCGTGCCGACCTCGGTCCCGGCGATCTCGATCCGCCCGCCCTCGGGCCGCTTCAGCCGCAGGATCTCCAGCAGGGTGGTGGTCTTGCCGCTGCCCGACTCCCCCACCAGGCCCAGGGTTTCCCCGGTCCGCAGTTCGAAGCCGACCCCGTTGACGGCCCGCAGCGTCCCGACCCGGCGCTTGAGGACGGCCCCCTTGGTGACCGGGAAGGTCTTCACGAGGTCCTCGACCCGGAGCACCACCTCCCCGACGGGCCGGGCTCCGTCGGCGGGCTCGACGGGCTCGACGGGCTCGACGGGCTCGACGGGCTCGACGGGCTCGACGGGCTCGACGGGCTCGACGGGCTCAGCCTGCCCGGTCTGCCCGGTCTGCCCGGCGGGCACAGCGGCCTCACCGGGCCCCGCCGGGCCGAGCGTCCCCGCGGCGATCTCCTCGGCGCGCAGGCAGGCCACGTCCCCGTGCCCGGTGATCCCGCGCAGGGCGGGCTCGTCCGTGCGGCACGCGTCGAGGGCGACGGCGCAGCGGCTCGCGAAGGGGCAGCCGGCCGGGAGGTTCACGAGGGCGGGCGGTTCGCCGCCGATCGGGACCAGGGGCCGGCGCACCCCGCTGTCCACGGTGGGCACGGCGGCGAGCAGGCGGGCGGTGTACGGCATGACGGGCCGCGCGAAGAGTTCGTCGACGCCCGCCCGCTCCACGAACCGGCCCGCGTACATGACGGCGATGTCGTCCGCGTGTCCCGCGACGACCCCGAGGTCGTGGGTGATGAGGACGAGTCCGGCGCCGGTCTCCTTCTGCGCGAGCCGCAGCACGTCGAGGATCTGGGCCTGCACGGTGACGTCGAGCGCGGTGGTGGGCTCGTCCGCGACGAGGACGGACGGCTTGTTGGCGATGGCCATGGCGATGACGACGCGCTGGCGCATGCCGCCGGAGAACTCGTGCGGGAAGGAGGCGGCCCGTTCGCGGGGGTCGGGGATTCCGACGAGGTCGAGCAATTCGACGGCCTGTTCCCAGGCGGCGCGCTTCGTGAGGCTCTGGTGGACGCGCAGGGCGTCGGAGAGCAGCCGGCCCACGGTGAAGATCGGCGTGAGGGCGGAGAGCGGGTCCTGGAACACCATCCCGATGGTGTTGCCGCGTATCGCGGAGAGCGCCTTGTCGTCGAGGCCCACCAGGTCCTGGCCGCCGAGCAGCACCTGCCCGCTCAGGTCGGCGGAGGGCGGGAGCAGGCCCATGATGCCCATGGCGGTGGCCGACTTGCCGGAGCCGGATTCGCCGACGATGCCGAGGGTGCGGCCCGGCAACAGGTCGAAGCCGATGCCGCGCACCGCCGCCACGGGGCCGGCCTCGGAGGGGAAGGTGATGCGCAGGTCCCGCACCGAGAGCACCGGGGTGCCCGCGTCGCCGGGCGGCGGGAAGGTGGAGAGGGTCGTCGCGAGGGTCATCGTCGGCCTCCTGCCGCACCGGTCACGGATGTGGGGTCCAGGGCGTCGCGCAGTCCGTCGCCGACGAAGGTCATCGACACGGTGAGCAGGACGACCAGGCCCGCGGGGAAGGCGAACAGCCAGGGCGCGCTGGTGACGGTGCTCGCTCCGTCCGCGAGCATCGTTCCGAGCGAGACGTCCGGGGTCTGGACGCCGAACCCGAGGAACGACAGGGCGGTTTCGCTGAGCACGGTCGCCACGACCCCGAGGGTGAGGTTGACGATCAGCAGCGAGCCGAGGTTGGGGATGATGTGGCGCAGGATGATGCGCGACGGGCTCACCCCCATGAATTCGGCCACCGTCACGTAGTCCCGTTCGCGCAGCGAGGTCGAGACGGACCAGATCACGCGCGCGGTGGACATCCAGCCGAACACCGTCAGCACGACGATGAGGACGCGCCAGTCGCCCGCGAGGCGGTGGGAGACCAGGGCGAGGATGAGGAAGGAGGGGACGACGAGCAGGAAGTGGATGGCGGCGAGCGTCGTCTTCTCCACCCGGCCGCCGAAGTACGCGGCGCTGGAGCCGACCACCGCGGCGACGACGATCGTCAGGACGGACACGCTCACGGCGATGGCCAGCGAGCGCCGGAGCCCGTGCACGGCCGACGCGTAGATGTCGTTGCCGCCCTGGTTGGTGCCGAACCAGTGGGTGGCGCTCGGTGCCTGGGTGAGTGCGGCGAAGTCGGCGTCGGAGTACGCGTACGGGGTGAAGAGGCCGCCGAACAGGCTGAACAGCACCAGCAGCGCGAAGATCGCCACCCCGGCGACGGCGAGCCGGTTGCGCAGGAAGCGACGCCCATGGAGCCGGGCCAGGCCGGACCCGCGCCGCGCGGGCGCCGGCTCCGTCGGACGGGCGGGTTTCATCAGTTCCGTGAGGTCCACGGCCATGTCAGCTCACCCTCACGCGCGGATCGAGGAAGACGGTGGCGATGTCCGCGAGGATCGCGCCGATCGCGGTCAGGGCGGCGGCGAAGGCGGCCGTGGCGACCGTGCCGTGGATGTCGTTCTTGCTGATGGTCTGGATGAAGTAGCGGCCCATGCCGTTCCAGCCGAAGATCGTCTCGGTGATGATGGCTCCGGTGAAGATGGCGGGGATGCTGAACGCCACGGAGGTCGCCGTCGGGATGAGCGCGGTGCGCAGGGCGTGCCGGCGGATCGCCTTGGTACGGGTGAGACCGGTGGCCCGCGCGGTGCGCACGTAGTCGGCGTTGATCGTGTCGAGCAGGAGCGAGCGCTGGGTCAGGTGGTAGCCGACGTAGCCCATCAGGGTCAGGGTCAGCGTCGGCAGGATCAGGTGCAGCAGGCGGTCTCCGATGGTGGGCAGCAGCCCCTCGACGTTCGGGGAGTTCTCGCCCGCGACGTAGAGGAAGTGCAGCCCGGCGTGCTGGTTGAGCCAGATCGCGACGAAGACGACGGCGAGCGCGGCGACGGAGGTGGGGACGTTGAAGACCGCGATGGACACGGCCTGCGAGATCCGGTCGGCCCAGCCGTACTGCCGGGACGCCGTGTACACGCCCAGCGTGACCCCGATGACGACGGACAGGATCGTGGCCATGACGACCAGTTCGGCGCTGACGAGCGAGCGGTAGCCGATCTCGCCGTTGACAGAGACACCGGTGGGCGACCTGCCCCAGTCGAAGTGGACGACGACGGAGGTGAGCCAGTCCCACCAGCGCTGCACGATCGGCACCTGCGGGTCGAGGTTGTAGGCCGCGAGGGCCCGGCCGATCTGTTCCTCGGTGCGTACGGGCCGCAGTTCCTTGAAGTTCGACCGGGGGTCCAGGAACCAACTGGCCAGGAAGTAGGTGGCGTTGGTCGCCACCACGATCATCAGGAGCCAGCCCGTCGCCTTGCGCGTCACATAGCGCAGCACGGGCGGCACCTCCTCACCGCGCACGGGAGGTGCGCCGTGGAGGCGCCGGATCTGAGGGGCGTATGCATGCGCGGTGGTGCTTTCTGGGGGGGGGAAGAACGTGCACAGACGTGCGATTGCCAGTCTTGACCGCGCTCCGGCGCCCGCACCAGCTCCGGGCGGGTCCCGCCACGACCTCGCAATACCGCTGTAGCAAACGGTCCGTACAGATCATGATTTGTACGGAACCGCCTTGCGCCGGGTTCCCGGCGGGGCCTCGGTGCGGCGGGCGGACTAAACCGCGCCTCGATGGCGTTGTGCCTGGTCGGAGCCCTTGCGCGGGCAAGCGGACCGGGCGGAAGTGGAGGCATGGCTGTGCACGGTGAGTACAAGATCCCCGGCGGCAAGCTGGTCGTGGTGGACCTGGAGGTCGAGGGCGGCGCGCTGCGCGGCGTCCGGGTGGCGGGTGACTTCTTCCTGGAGCCGGACGAGGCGATCCTCGCGATCGACGCGGCGCTGGAGGGCGCCCCGGCGACCACGGACACGGTGGCCCTGGCGGCCAGGATCGACGCGGCGCTCCCGGAGTCGACGGTGATGCTCGGCCTCACGTCGGAGGGCGTCGCCGTCGCCGTACGCCGGGCGCTGGCGCACGCCACGGAGTGGAGCGACTACGACTGGCAGCTCATCCACGACGCTCCGCAGTCCCCCGAGCTGCACATGGCGCTGGACGAGGTCATCACGGCGGAGGTCGCGGCGGGCCGGCGCCCGCCGACGCTGCGCGTGTGGGAGTGGGACTCCCCCGCGGTGATCATCGGCAGCTTCCAGTCCCTGCGCAACGAGGTCGACCCCGAGGGCGTCGAACGCCACGGCGTCACGGTCGTCCGGCGTGTCTCCGGGGGCGGCGCGATGTTCGCGGAGCCGAGCAGCACCATCACCTACTCCCTCGCGGTCCCCCAGTCCCTGGTCTCCGGGCTGTCCTTCGCCGACAGCTACGCCTACCTGGACGACTGGGTCCTTGAGGCCCTCGGCGACATGGGCATCAAGGCCTGGTACCAGCCGCTCAACGACATCGCGACCGAGGTCGGGAAGATCGCCGGGGCCGCCCAGAAGCGCGTGGTGGGCCCGGACGGAGGCCCCGGCGCGGTGCTGCACCACGTGACCATGTCGTACGACATCGACGCCGACAAGATGCTCGACGTGCTGCGCATCGGCAAGGAGAAGATGTCCGACAAGGGCACGAAGAGCGCCAAGAAGCGCGTCGACCCGTTGCGCCGGCAGACCGGTCTGCCCCGCCAGGCCGTCATCGAGCGGATGATCGACTCCTTCCGCAACCGCCACGGCCTGACCCGGGGCCAGGTGACCCCCGAGGAGCTGGCAGCGGCCGAGGAACTCGTCCGCACCAAGTTCGCCACGGATGCCTGGACGGCCCGGGTGCCGTAGGGAGACCCGGGCCTTCCGGGCTCTAGCCGAAGCCCGGCGGCCGGTGCTCGTGCCAGCGTCGGTCGCTCTCCAGCTGGGCGGCCAGCGAGATGAGGCGTTCCTCGCTGCGGGAAGGGCCGAGGAGCTGGGCGCCGACCGGCAGGCCGTCCGGGGTGAAGCCGGCCGGGAGGCTGATGCCGGGCCAGCCCAGCACGTTCCACGGCCACGCGTACGGGCATGCCTCGGTCATCGCGACATCGGTGCGCCAGGCGCTCAGCCCGTCGAACCTGCCGATCCGGGGCGGCGGCAGCGCCGTCGTCGGGGTGAGCAGCACGTCGAACCCGGCCCCGGAGCGCCCCCGGTGGAACAGCGCGCCGATCCGCCGGTGCTGATGCACCTCCCGGGCCCTGGCCGCGCGCACCACCCGGCCGCCGAGCCGGGTGCCGGTGCGCAGCGCGCTGCGGGTGCGCGCGTCCAGGAGCGCCGGCTCGGGGTGCAGGGCCGCGAGTTCGGCGATGCCGGCGGTGGCGCGGGGTACGAAGCCGAGGCCGATCAGCCCGTAGCGCGGCCGGGCCTCCTCGACGTGGTGGCCGAGCCGGGCCAGCGCCTGCGCGAGTTCGGCGACCGCGCGGAGCACGTCCGGATGGGGCGCCGTGCCGGTGAGGGTGAGCGGCGGGCGCCAGGCCAGGGCGATGCGCAGCCGGCCCGGGTCGCGGCGGGCGGCGGCCGAGGCGTCGATCGGCGGCGGGCGGTACGGGTCGTCGGGGTGCGGGCCCGCGACCGCGTCCAGCAGCAGGGCGGCGTCCGCGACGGTCCTGGCCAGCGGGCCGTTGACGGTGAGGCCCTGGAAGGCGTCGCTGTGCGGGTGCACGGAGATCCGGCCGCGCTGCGGCTTGATGCCGACGAGGTGGGTCCAGGCGGCGGGGATGCGGACGGAGCCCGCCCCGTCCGAGCCGAGGGCGGCGGGCACCAGGCCGGCGGCGACGGCGGCCGCCGAACCGCCGGAGGAGCCGCCCGGGGTGTGGCCGGTGTGCCACGGGTTGCGGGTGGCGCCGAACGCGGCTCCCTCGGTGAACGGCCACTGGCCCAGTTCGCAGGAGTTGGTCTTGCCGACGATCACGGCTCCGGCCGCGCGCAGCCTGCGTACGGCCTCGCTGTCGGCGGTCGCGGCGGGCCGGTGCCCGGCGCAGCCGAAGTGGGTGGGCATCCCTGCGACGTCGGTGTCGTCCTTGACCGCGACCGGCACCCCGAGCAGCGGCAACCGCTCCCCCGCCGCGAGCCGGCGGTCCGCGTCGGCCGCCTCGGCGAGCGCGGCTTCGGCGCGCAGGTGGCGGAAGGCGTTGAGGGTGCCCTGGCTCGCCTCGATCCGCGCCAGCGCGGCGGAGACCATCTCGGCGGAGGTGGCCCGTCCGTCCGCGAGGGCCCGAGCGGAGTCGGCGAGACCGGGCGGGGCCCCGGTCCGCGGCCGCGCGACGTCCGGTCCTGTCCTGGTCGGTCCCGGGCCGTTCGGACCCGGGACCGCCCGTCCCGCTCCGTCCGGTGCCGGGTCGTCCATTCGGGTGGTCTCCGCTGAGGACATGGGCCGTTCGCCTCCCTCGTACCGTCAGGTGCGTACACCTGTCCGCCACCTGTCCGCGCGAACGGACTTACTGGAGGGTAACGAGTGGGGGCGATCCCCTCAACCGTGCGGCGGCGCCCCGGGGACGGACGCCGATCGGTCCGAAGGGCGGCCTCCCCGCCCCCGGCGTACGCTCGATGTGTTCGGACCCAGTCACCCGAACAGTCCCGCCACGACCCTTCGAGGAGGCGACGTGACCGGCTCCCACCTCGGCACACGCCCGGCCGCATGGGCTGCGGCGATCCTGATCGGCGTCACCGGCACGGGCGCGCTCGGCGGTGTCGCCCACGCGGAGGACATCGACCACCTCACCGCCCAACAGATCGCCGACCGCTCCCGCGACGCGCTGCTCGGCGCGGACTCACTGCATGTGACCTCGCGCGGCGACCTCGGCAAGGGCGGCAGACCCATGTCCCTGGACCTCACCCTGGACCGGCACGGCAACTGCAACGGTTCGGTGGACCTGGGCCGGAGCCAGGGATCGGTGCTGATCGTCAAGCGCGGCGACGACGTGTGGCTGAAGCCGGACGCCGACTTCTGGAAGAACCAGGTGCCCAACGGCGGTTCGGCCTTCGCCGCGATCCTGGGCGACCGCTATCTCAAGGCGCCGGCCGACAACCCCCGGCTGCGCACGCTGACCAAGACGTGTGACCTCAACACCTTCCAGAAGCTCGTCAGCGACAACGCGAACGACGACACGGGCACCCTCAACAAGGGCCGGAAGACGACACTCGGCAAGCAGTCGGTGGTGCCGCTGACCAGGATCCGCGGCAACACGACGCTGACGGTGGACGTGGCGGCGACCGGCAAGCCCTATCCGCTGCGGCTCACCCTGCGCGGCGACAACGGCGCGGACGCGGTCGTGAACCTCTCGGACTTCGACGAGCCGGTGCCCAGGACCACGCCCGCGCGGGACGAGTCGTTCGACGTCAGCGCCCTGCTGAGCCGCTCATCCTCCCCGGTGTGACGTCTCGGCGCCCCATGAGGAGCACGTACAGCACCAGCGAGGAGACGAGCCCGACCGCCCAGCCGTAGTCGGCGAGGGGCTTCAGGAACGGGATCAGGCCGTCCGCGGGGAAGGGCCCCTTCCCGGGCTCCGAGTGCGAACCGCCGATCGCCAGTACCCCGCCGACGGCGAAGGCGGTGACGGCCCGCCAGTTCCAGCCGCCCGCGTACCAGTAACGGCCGCCCGGCCGGTACAGGTCGGCGAGGTCGAGCACGGTGCGCCGCACGATCCAGTAGTCGGCGATCAGGATGCCCGCGACCGTACCGAGCAGTCCGCCGACCAGGCCGAGCCAGGTGAAGATGTACAGCTCGGGTGTCTCGGTCAGCTTCCACGGCATGATCACGACGCCGACGACCCCGGTGACCAGCGCCCCCGTACGGAAGTTGACGAACTTCGGCGCGAGGTTCGCCAGGTCGTACGCGGGTGAGACCACGTTCGCCGCGATGTTCACGGAGATGGTCGCGACGAGCACCGTCACCAGGGCGTAGAGGAGCCCGAAGACGTTGTCGGTGTGGGCGACCAGCTCGACCGGGTCCCAGATCGCCTCGCCGTAGACGGCCTGCGAGCCCGAGGTGACGAGCACCGAGAGCAGCGCGAAGAGGGTCATGGTGGTGGGCAGGCCGAGCGACTGGCCGCGGATCTGGGCCCGTTGGCCCGCGCCGAAGCGGGTGAAGTCGGGGATGTTCAGGGAGAGCGTCGCCCAGAAGGCGATCATCCCCATCAGGGAGGGGAAGAAGACCGGCCAGAAGTCCTTGCCCCAGCCGAGCCTGGAGGGCTGGTCGAGCAGCGGCCCGAACCCGCCGGCCTTGACGGCGACCCAGATCAGCAGCACCAGGGCGCCGACGATGACGAAGGGCGCCGCCCAGTTCTCGAACCGCCGCAGGGCGTTCATCCCCCGGTAGATGATGGCGAGTTCGAGTGCCCAGAACAGGACGAAGCACAGCCACAGCGTCCAGGGCTGCCCGCCGACCTCGGCCGCCTCGGCCCAGCCGCCGAACACCTTGCCCAGCAGGGTGAAGATGCCGACCCCGCCGATCCAGGTCTGGATGCCGAACCAGGCACACGCCACCGCTGCCCGGATCAGGGCGGGCAGGTTGGCGCCGCGCAGCCCGAACGACGCCCGTGCCAGCACCGGGAAGGGGATGCCGTACTTGGGCCCGGCGTGCCCGGTGAGCAGCATCGGCCCGAGCACGATCAGGTTGGCGAGCGCGATGGTGAAGACGGCCTGCTTCCAGTCCATGCCGAGGGCGACGAGACCGGAGGCGAGCAGCCAGGAGGGAATGTTGTGGGCCATGCCGACCCAGAGGGCGGCGAAGTTGTACGTGGTCCAGTCGCGCCGTTCCAGGGGGACGGGCAGCAGGTCCTGGTTGACGAAGCGGTTGTCGTCCGGGGCGGCGCCGGGGCCGAGTTCGACGCGGTCGGGCGGGGCGGCGGGTATCGGGTCCTGGGACGGGGGTGGCGGGGCGGTCGATGTCATGGCGGCTGAACCCTTCGCTCGGGGCGGTGCCGTGCGGGGAGCGGGCGCGGGGGGTGTGGGGACGGCCGGGGGGCGGCCGTCAGTCGGTGAGGGCGGGGATGACGGTGGAGCCGTAGGCGTCGATGGTCGCCTCGCGGGCGTCGTGCATGTTGTAGACGGCGAACTGGTCGACGCCCAGCCCCTTGAGGTGCTTCAGCTTCTCGATCTGGGCCTCGGCCGGGCCGAGCAGGCAGAAGCGGTCCACGATCGCGTCGGGGACGAAGTCGGTGGACGGGTTCCCGGCGCGGCCGTGGTGGCTGTAGTCGTAGCCCTGCCGGCCTTTGATGTACGCGGTCAGCTCGTCGGGGACGAGGCCGGAGTGCTCGCCGTACCGGGAGACGAGGTCGGCGACGTGGTTGCCGACCATCCCGCCGAACCAGCGGCACTGGTCGCGGGCGTGGGCGAGGGCGTCCGGCGAGTCGTCGGCGGTGACGTAGGCGGGGGCGGCGACGCAGATCGTCACGGCGTCCGGATCGCGTCCGGCCCCGGCCGCCGCGTCCCGTACCGCCTTGATCATCCACTCGGTGAGGTACGGGTCGGCGAGCTGGAGGATGAAGCCGTCGGCCTTCTGCCCGGCGAGCGCGAGCGCCTTGGGACCGTACGCGGCCATCCAGACCGGGAGCCGGCCGTCCTTGACCCAGGGGAGCCGGACCGGCTGCCCGTCGACGGCCGCCTCGCGGCCCTCGGCGAGGTCGCGGATGACGTCGATGGCCTCGCCGAGCCTGGCCAGGGTGTTGGGGCGGCGCCCGGCGACGCGCATCGCCGAGTCGCCCCGGCCGATCCCGCACACGGTCCGGTTGCCGTACATGTCGTTGAGCGTGGCGAAGGTGGAGGCGGTGACCTCCCAGGTGCGGGTGCCGGGGTTGGTGACCATGGGGCCGACGACGAGGTGGTCGGTGTGTTCGAGGATGCTGCTGTAGATGACGAAGGGCTCCTGCCAGAGCACCGCCGAGTCGAAGGTCCAGCCGTAGCGGAACCCGTTGCGTTCGGCGCGGCGCATCAGGCCGACGACGGCCGATGCGGGCGGGTCCGTCTGGAGGACGAGTCCGAAGTCCATGCCGTCAACTCCTAGTCCAGGTACTGACAGGTGGCGCGGGGCGTGTAGATGCCGTGACCGGCACGGCCGGTGTAGGTGCGGCGGTCGATGACGACCTCACCGCGCGAGAGGACGGTCTCCACCCGGCCGGTGAGCCGCTTGCCCTCGTACGCCGAGTAGTCGACGTTCATGTGGTGGGTGGTGGCCGACACGGTCTGTTCGGCCACCGGGTCGTAGACGACGATGTCGGCGTCCGCGCCGGGCGCGATGGTGCCCTTCTTCGGGTAGAGGCCGAACATCCGGGCCGGGGACGCGCAGGCGATCTCGATCCAGCGGCGGCGCGAGATGTGGCCGTCGACGACGGCCTGGTGCAGGAGGTCCATGCGGTTCTCGACGCCCGGCATGCCGTTGGGGATCTTCGAGAAGTCGCCGCGGCCCATCTCCTTCTGGCCGGAGAAGCAGAAGGGGCAGTGGTCGGTGGAGACGACCTGGAGTTCGTTGTTGCGCAGCCCGCGCCAGAGGGTTTCCTGGTGTTCCCTGGGCCGCAGCGGGGTGGAGCAGACGTATTTGGCGCCCTCGAAGTCCGGCTCGGCGAGGTTGTCGGTGGACAGGAAGAGGTACTGCGGGCAGGTCTCGCCGAAGACGGGCAGCCCCTTGTGGCGGGCGGCGGCGATCTCGGCGACGGCCTCGTCCGCGGAGACGTGCACGACGTACAGGGGCGATCCGGCGACGCGGGCGAGCTGGATCGCCCGGTGCGTGGCCTCGGCCTCCAGCGCCACCTTCCGTACGTCCCCGTGGTGGCGGGGGTCGGTGCGGCCCGCGGCGAGCGCCTGCTCGACCAGGACGTCGATGGCGATGCCGTTCTCCGCGTGCATCATGATCAGGCCGCCGTTGGACTCGGCCCGCTGCATGGCGCGCAGGATCTGTCCGTCGTCGCTGTAGAAGACGCCCGGGTAGGCCATGAACAGCTTGAAGGACGTGATGCCCTCCGCCACCAGGAGGTCCATCTCCTTGAGCGAGGACTCGTTCACGTCGGCGAGGATCATGTGGAACGCGTAGTCGATGGCGCAGTTGCCGTCCGCCTTGGCGTACCAGGCGTCGAGGCCCTCGCGCAGTGAGCGGCCGACCGACTGGATGGCGAAGTCCACGATGGTGGTGGTGCCGCCCCAGGCCGCGGCGCGGGTGCCGGTCTCGAAGGTGTCGGCGGCGTAGGTGCCGCCGAACGGCATCTCCATGTGGGTGTGCGCGTCGACGCCGCCCGGGATGACGTACTTGCCGGTGGCGTCGATGGTCCGCTCGGCGCTCCAGCCGGCCGCCTCGTCGGTGCCGTGGGCGGCGAGCGCGGCGACGCGGCCGCCGTCGACGAGTACGTCCGCGTGCATCTCGTCCGACGCGGTGACGACCAGGCCACCGCGGATGACGGTACGGCTCATGGATTCCCCTCCTGGTTGTGCTGAAGGTGGAGCGGGGTGCGGGGCCTGGCCGGCCGCCGCACCCACGCCGTTGTCAGCTCTCAGCCCGCCGCGCGCAGCGCGTCGGCGAGGATCTCCGCGCCCTCCTCGGCCTCCGGGATCGCGAGCGAGAGGGGCGGTGCGATGCGCAGCACGCTGGTGTTGTGGCCGCCTCCCTTGCCGATGAGCAGGCCGCCTTCGCGGGCCGCCTCCAGGACGGCGGCGGCCGCCTCGGGGTCGGCCTCGTCGGTGCCGGGCTTCACCAGTTCGACCCCGATCATGAGGCCCCGGCCGCGCACCTCCCGTACCCGCTCCGAGGCCGCGCCGACCGCGCGCAGCCGCTCGATGAGCAGGCCGCCGACCCGGCGGGCGTTGCCCTGGAGGTCGTGTTCGAGGAGGTACGAGAGGTTGGCGAGGCCGGCCGCCATGGTGACCGGGGACCCGCCGAACGTCGAGATGGAGTTGGCGTCCAGGCAGTTCATGACCTCGGCACGGGCGACGACCCCGCCGATGGACATGCCGTTGCCGATGCCCTTGGCGAAGGTGAGGATGTCGGGCGGCCCGTTCTGCGCGTGGGCCTGCCAGCCCCAGAAGTGTTCGCCGGAGCGCCCCCAGCCGGTCTGCACCTCGTCGGAGATCCACAGGATGCCGTGGCGGTCCAGGACTTCGCGGAACGCTCCGTACAGGCCGTCGGGCGGCGAGGTGAAGCCGCCGACGCCCTGGATGGGTTCGGCGATCAGCGCGGCCGGGGTCCGGGTGTGGCCGAGGAGGTCCTCCAGGTCCGCGACGCAGGCGGCGGTGAACTCCGCGTCGCTCAGGTGCGCGTAGGGGCCGCGGGTGCGGACGCCGCCGTGCACGTAGAGCGTCTGGAGGGGCGAGAGGCTGGTGGGCGACCAGGCGTTGTTGCCGGTGATGGAGACCGCGGAGAAGGACCGGCCGTGGTAGCTGTTGCGCATCGCGAGGATCTGGTTCGACCTGCGGTACGTGGTGGCCAGGAGCAGGGCCGTGTCGTTGGCCTCGGTGCCGGACGTGGTGAAGAAGACCCGGGCGTCGGGGATGCCGGAGAGCGAGGCGATGCGCTCGGCCAGTTCGATCATCGGGCGGTTCAGGTAGAGCGTGGAGGAGTGGATGATCCGCCCGGCCTGCTCGCTGACCGCCTTGGTGACCTCGGGCAGGGCGTGGGCGGTCATGGTGGTGAGGATGCCGCCGAAGAAGTCGAGGTAGCGGTTGCCGTCGGCGTCCCAGACGTAACGGCCCTCGCCGTGGGTGATCTCCAGCGGGTGGCGGTAGTAGAGCGCCAGCCAGTCGGGGCTGACGGCGAGGTGGCGGTGGTGGAGGCTGCTCACGGCTCGACCAGCCCCTCGTACGCGTCGGGGCGGCGGTCCCGGTAGAACGCCCACTGCTGCCGTACCTCTTCGATGAGCCCGAAGTCCAGGTCGCGAACGAGGAGTTCCTCCTCCTTGTCGCTGGCGACGTCGCCGACGAACTGGCCGCGCGGGTCCACGAAGTAGCTGGTGCCGTAGAAGTCGTTGTCGCCGTACTCCTCCTGGCCGACGCGGTTGATCGCGGCGATGAAGTACTCGTTGGCGACGGCGGACGCGGGCTGTTCCAGCTGCCAGAGGTAGCCGGAGAGACCGCGCGAGGTGGCCGACGGGTTGTACACCAACTGGGCTCCGTTCAGGCCCAGTTGTCGCCAGCCCTCGGGGAAGTGGCGGTCGTAGCAGATGTAGACGCCGACCTTGCCCACCGCGGTGTCGAAGACGGGCCAGCCGACATTGCCGGGTTTGAAGTAGTACTTCTCCCAGAACCCCTTGACCTGCGGGATGTGGTGCTTGCGGTACTTGCCGAGGTACGAGCCGTCCGCGTCGATCACGGCGGCGGTGTTGTAGTAGAAGCCGGACTGCTCCAGCTCGAAGACCGGGACGACGATCACCATGCCGGTCTCGCGGGCCAGTTCCCGCATCCGGCTGACGGTCGGGCCGTCCGGTACCGGCTCGGCCCAGCGGTAGTGCTCCGGCTCCTGCACCTGGCAGAAGTAGGGGGCGTTGAACACCTCCTGGAAGCCGATGATCTGCGCCCCTTGCCGGGCGGCCTCGCGGGCGTGCTCCTCGTGCTTCGCGATCATGGATTCGGTGTCGCCGGTCCAGGTCGCCTGGACGAGGGCGGCGCGTACGACGTGGGACATGAGCTGCTCCTTCGACGCGGCGTCAGAGAGCCTCTTGGTGCTTCTACGCCCGTAGACACGTGCGTAGGGGAGAACGTAAGCCCCGTCACACGGCGGGGCAAGACCATCGCAGTGAACCGGCTGAGTCGATCATGTTTCACACCCGTGCGGGCCAGTGCGGGCGGCGGCGCGCCACGCGCCGCTCAGCCGATGCCCGCCACCCGCAGGGCGTGCTCCACGTCCCGCTCCCGCGCGACGGACACCGCACGGGCCGCCGCCAGCAGTTGCGGTACGAGCTGACGCGGATCGCTCTCCGCGACCCTGGCCGCGTCCTGCGGTGAACGCACCCGGACGAAGGCGCCGAGCAGCGCCTGCGCCTGGGCGGACCGGCCGGCCCGGCCGAGGGCGGCCACGGCGTCGGCGATCTCGGCGGCCGGCCGGGCCACGCCCTGGCGCAGCAGCTGCCCGCAGTCGTCCGGGCGTCCCGCGGCCGCGAGGGCGTCCGCGGCGGCCGCCAGCGCGGTCGGCGGCAGCGAGGCCACCTCCCACAGCAGGGTCGCCCAGTCCGCGCCGAGCCCCGCGCGGTGGAGTTCGACGGCGAGGAGCGGCAGCCGCTCCGCGGGCAGCGCGGCCGCCTCGCAGAGCACGGCGTGCGCCTCACCGCTGCGGCCCTCGGCGCGCAGCCGGAGCAGGGCGCCGACGGTCGTCCGGGCGGACCGGAGGGCGGCGGGGTCGGGAGGGGTGCCGCGCGGCGCGGCACTCTCCCCGGCAGGGGCACCGCCGAAGCGCGCACCGCGCGGTGAGGCGGCGGGCGGGGCGGGCAGTACGGGCACGGCCTCCACGAACCCCTCGTCGTCGGCCTCCAGCCCGGCGTACCGGGCGCCTCGGGGCTTCCCGCGAACGCGGGCCGGAGGTGCGGGAGGCGTGGCGGCCGGGGTGGGGCCGGGCGGGCGGCGCCGTGCCGGGACCACCGCCTCCGTGTCGGCGGTCTCCGCCGCACCCCCCGGCGGCTCCGGGTGCTCAGCCGCCGCCTCCCGCACCGCCTCCAGCCGTCCGCGCAGCTCGGCGCAGCGGGCCGTGGCGCGTTCGTGGTCGTCGCGGGCCCAGGCGGCGGCCTCCGCGTCCGCCCCCGCCCCGCCGCCCGACCGGGCCGTCCGCAACCGGTACGCCGCGTGCGCCTGTTCGCGCAGCATCAGCTGGAGCCGCTCCGCCAGCTGCTCGCGCCCGCCGGGGCGGCGGTCGTGGGCGACGGCGCAGTCCGCGTAGAGGGCGGCCGCCCGTACGGACGCCTGTTCCGCGTACGCGGCGCCGCGTACGGCCGCGAGGTCCGCGAAGAGTGAGTCCACCACGTCCCAGGGGGGCAGTTCCGCTCCCTCCAGGCAGGCCCGCATCCCCTCGGGGTCGCGCCGGCAGAAGACGCCGTACCACCCCCGTCCGGGATCGAGCAGCGCCGCCAGCTCTCGCAGGCTGCGTGCGAACTCCCCTATGGACACCGCTTGCTGATGCACCGTCATCGTCGCCCTCGGCCGCCGTGGACTGGAACGTTCCAGTGGACGGCATTCGACCGCAGCCGTGTTTCGGGACGGCTACGCGCAGTTTGCGGGCCGGAGGCGGCCGGTACGCGGGCGGGGCGCGCGGGCAGGCGGTCAGAAGGTGATGGCGATCCCGGTGTGCGGGCGCTTGCCGAGCCGGACGATCATCGCCGGGTAGTCGAGCAGCCAGTACTTCCAGGTGTACTTGCGGCCGATGGCGCGGCGCACGGCGGCCGTCCCGCGCTCGTCGAGCAGCCTGCCGGTCCCCTCGGCGCTCACGGCGCCCTCCTCGGTCCGGCCGCGCACATCGCAGACGGTGACCCTGACCCGGCTGTCGTTGCGCAGTCGCTTGACCTTCCAGGAGTCGGTCCTGGTCCAGACGACCAGCTCGTCGCCGTCGGCCGCCGCCCAGACCGGGGTGGCGACCGGCGTGCCGTCCTTGCGGTACGTGGTGAGGCTGACGTACTCGCTGCGGGCGAAGTCCTGGAGGCTCATGGGCCCAGCGTAGGCCGTGCTCCCCGCGCTATCCGGCCAGAGGCACGACCTCCGGCACCGCGGCGCAGCTCACCAGCAGCTCGTCCATGGAGAGGCCGAGCGCGCCGGCCACGGCGGCGACGGTGAAGAACGCGGGGGTGGGGGCGCGGCCGGTCTCGATCTTCCGCAGGGTCTCGGCCGAGATTCCGGCGCGGGCGGCGATCTCGGTCATGCTGCGGCCGGCGCGCGCTTCCCGCAGCAGCAGGCCGAGCCGTTCGCCGCGCAGGCGCTCTTCGGGGGTCAGGGGGGTTCGTACCATGCCGTCATTCTAATACCGCCCGGACCGGTATAGTAATTGGCATGGTGCAACTCAAGACAGACACATCCATCGAAGCCATGCGCGCGACCGGCCGGGTCGTGGCACAGATGCTGACAGCAGCCCGGGAAGCGGCCGCCATCGGCGTGACCCTGCGCGAACTCGACGAGGTGGCGCGCGGGGTGCTGCGCGAGGCGGGCGCCGGCTCGCCGTTCCTCGGATACCGGCCGCACTTCGCCCCGGTCCCCTTCCCCGCGGTCATCTGCGCGTCGGTCAACGACGCGATCGTGCACGGCATCCCGACCGACTACCGGCTGCGCGACGGCGACCTGGTGAGCATCGACGCGGGCGCGACCCTGGACGGCTGGGCCGGCGACTCGGCGATCAGCTTCACCGTGGGCAGGGCCCGCCCGGCCGACACCCGGCTCATCGACACCGCGTACGCGGCCCTGGACGCGGGTATCGCCGCGGCCACCGTCGGCAACCGGATCGGTGACATCGCGCACGCCATCGGCACGGTCTGCCGCACCGCCGGCTACGGCATCCCCGAGGGGTTCGGCGGGCACGGCGTGGGCCGCGAGATGCACGAGGACCCGGGCGTGCCCAACGAGGGCCGGCCGGGGCGCGGCATGCCGCTGCGGCACGGGATGGTGCTGGCCATCGAGCCGATGCTGATCGCCGGCGGGGTGGACACCTACCGGGCGGACCGGGACGGCTGGACGCTGCGGTCGACCGACGGCAGCCGGGCCGCGCACGCCGAGCACACCGTGGCGATCACGGACGACGGCCCCCGTATCCTGACCGCCCTCTGAGCGCGCTACTCGCGCACGAACTGCTCGGCGAGCGCCCGTCCCGCCGCCACGGCGGCGCCGTGGTCCTCGATCGGTGACACCTCGGAGCCGGGGAACAGGATGTACGTGACCCCGGAGCCGGCGCCGCCGCTCCTCGGGTCCGGATCGATGCCGAGGGACTTCGCCGTGGCGTACGAGGCCTCCCCGACGATCCGCTCCGGGCCGACGTCACCGACGACGGCGTACTCCACCCTGTCGCCGTGCACGACGGCGACGACCCCGCCGCCCCTGATCCCGGCCGCCGCGTAGTCCCAGACGCCGCTGCGGCCCGGCACGACGACGTACGGCAGCCGCTCGGCGTTCAGCGGTTTGCCGTCCGAGGTGTGGAACGCGGTGTCGCCGTGGAAGGACGGATCGGTGCCCGTGTTGCAGGCGGCCGTCACCTGCCCGTCGCAGTCGATGTCCATGTCCGCCTTCCAGAACACCGCACCGGGCATGCCGCAGACCGGGACCGTCGCCGAAGTCCCCTCATCCGTGCGGTACTCGCCGTGCGAAACCTGCGTACAGGCCGACACCTTGGCCAGCAGTTCGGCCGCGCCGACCGGCCCTCTTCGGTCACGGGACGGGGAGGGTGCGGAGCGGTGCGCCCGGACGGGCGCCCGGTGGACCCGTGCGACCGGTGCGAGGCGCGGCGCCGACAGGGCGGGACGGGGCGCCGGCGCGGGGGCGGCGAGTGCGGCGTCCGGGCCCGCCGCCGCCACCACGAGGGTGGCGGGGGCGGGCGTGCCGGCCGTGAGGAGCGCGGCACCGGAGGCCGTGACGAGGGCAAGCGTTCGCATACGCACTGGGGGGCGCCCTTCTGGCGAGGAGATGGTCCTTGCGGCGTGAGCCGCCGTGCGCCCCCCCTGTCGGCTCCGGGCGGTCAGGGCCGCCCGCTCGGCCTCACCACCATCGCCGAGCCGCCGCCGCGCCGCTCCTTCTCGGCGGCCGCGAGCCACCGTCCGTCGGGCAGCCGCTGCACACCGGTCGCCGCCCCGATCTCCGGGTTGAGCTTGAAGACATGGCCCAGGGATTCCAGCCGGGCCCTCAACGGGCTGTTCCACAGCGCCGGTTCGAGCTCGGTGGCCGCCGCGTTGCGCTGGCTGGCGCGGGGCGCGGCGATGGCGTCGACCAGCGGGAGCCCCCGGTCGACCGTGCCGATCAGCGACTGGAGCACGGTGGTGATGATGGTGGCCCCGCCGGGTGAGCCGAGGGCGAGCACGGGCTGCCCGTGCCGGAGCACGATGGTCGGCGAGATGGACGAGCGCGGGCGCTTGCCCGGTCCCGGCAGGTTCGGGTCGTGGACGGCCGGGTCGGCCGGTGCGAAGGAGAAGTCGGTCAGCTCGTTGTTGAGCAGGTAGCCCCGCCCCGGCACCGTGATGCCGCTGCCGCCGGTCTGCTCGATGGTCAGGGTGTACGCGACGACGTTGCCCCACTTGTCGGCGGTCGTCAGGTGGGTGGTGTTCTCCCCCTCGTACGTGGTCGGCGCGGCCTTGCCGGTGGACCGGCAGTCGCCCGGGTGGCGCGGGTCGCCCGGGGCGAGCGGGCTCGCCAGCACCGAGTCGTCCTTGATCAGGCACTCCCGGGCGTCCGCGAACCGCTGGCTGAGCAGGCCCTTGGTCGGTACGTCCTCGAAGGCCGGGTCACCGACCCACCGCCCCCGGTCGGCGAACGCGACGCGGCTCGCCTCGATGTAGCGGTGCAGGTACTTCTCCTCGCTCACCCGCGAAAGGTCCGTGGACTCCAGGATGTTGAGGGCCTCGCCCACCGTCGTGCCACCGGAGGAGGACGGCGCCATGCCGTACACGTCGAGCCCCCGGTAGTTCACCTTCGTGGGCGCCCGGCGCAGCGCGCGGTAGGAGCGCAGGTCCTTCGCGGTCAGGTCGCCCGGCCGCACGACCCGGCCGGACGCGGGGTCGACGGGCGGGTTGCGCACGGTCCGCACGACGTCGTCGGCCAGCTTGCCCCGGTAGAGCTCGTCGACCCCGTTGCGGCCGACCTCCTCGTAGGTGCGGGCGAGGTCCGGGTTCTTGAACACCGAGCCGACCGCGGGCGGCTTCCCGCCGGGCAGGAACAGCTTCCGGGTGGCCGGGAAGTCACGGAACCTGGCCTCGTTGTCCGCGGTCTGCGAGCGGAACGTTTCATCCACGACGAACCCGTTGCGGGCCAGCCGTTCTGCGGGCTTGAGGACCTGGCGCAGCGAGGTGCTCCCCCAGGCGTCCAGCGCCGCGTCCCAGGTGGCGGGCGTGCCTGGGGTGCCGACCCCGAGCCCACTGGTCACCGCGTCCTCGAAGGCGAGGGGTTCGCCGTTCTCCAGGAAGAGGGAGGAGTCCGCGCTGCGCGGGGCGGTCTCGCGGCCGTCGATGGTCTGGACGGTACGGGTGCGGGCGTCGTAGTAGACGAAGTACCCGCCACCGCCGAGTCCCGCCGAATACGGCTCGGTCACCCCGAGCGCGGCGGCGGTCGCCACGGCGGCGTCCACCGCGTTGCCGCCCTTGCGCAGCACCTCGATCCCGGCGGCCGTGGCGTCCGCGTCGACGCTGGAGACCGCGCCCCCGTATCCCGCCGCCACGGGCGACTTGGGCGGTGGTGCGGCCGGATGGGCGGACGAGGACGGGGCAGCGGCCCCGACCGACACAACGGCGGCGAGAATCGCCGACAACGACACATTCCGCCTGACGGAACGTCGCATGCGCACCTCCGGTGACAGATCGTCCGCGCAGGGTAGCGCCGCCCCGGCCGTCCCGTCAGGTCCGCCTCGAACTTGAGGCCGAATGCCCGCCGACATGCCCGCCAGGACTGACCACGTACGCAACCTCGTCCTGAGCGTGGGCCGCCGGCGTCAGCGCGGCCCCCGGCCTCGGTCGTGGCGCCGGTCGGTCGGTGATACGAGCCTCGCGCCGAAGGCGGGTGGCGCTGCCGCCCTCCACGACTGGTCACGGTCCGAGATGGCCGAAGGACGAGAGCCGGGCCTTGCCCCCTCAAGCCTCCCCTTGATCCTGGACACCTGGAGACCGGGACCTGAGGTTCCAGAGGAAGAGGAAGTAGCACCAAGTGGGAAACAAGTACACGAAGCGGGACACCGAGGAGTTCAAGCGGGACACGATCGCGCTCGTCGACTCCTCGGGGTAGACGGTCACTGCGGTCGCCCGGGAGTCGGGCATCGGCTCCGAGTCCTTGCGTGGCTGGTACCGCCGGGCCAAGGCCGACCGGGGGAAGGCACCCCGGGCGAGCTGACCGGCGCCGAGCGCGACGAACTGCGCCGGCTGCGCAAGGAGAACCGCGAGCAGCAGCAGACGATCGAGATCCTGAAAGGAGCGACGGACTTCTTCGTCGAGGAGAGCGACCGGTGATCGCGTTGCACCGGCTGATGTCGCGTTCCGCCCGTGGCCCCACACGCGCTCCCGCAAGGTGATGGTTTCGGGCATATCCGCCGGGCCCGGGACCCCGCGGTAACCGCTCTCCACGCGGGTGGCGACCGCATGGCCGGCGCCGCCCACGCGAGTGCGGAATCGTTCCTTCCGGTCACCGGCACCCCGTGCCCTCCGCCCCGCCCCACGGGCACCGAACAATGAAAAGAACTTCTTCTTATAAATTACCCTCGCGCGCCCCCCTTTCCGCGCTGGCCAAAAAACGCCGTTCACTCATTCACGGCCCCTCACGTCCGCTGCTACTCTGCGAACCCCCTATTCGGATGTGATGGAGATTCTCCGCATGGAAGATCGACCCGATACGGGGTCGCTGCCGGCGAATGCGTGGACCACCGGCGCGTCCGCCCGCGAGTGTCTCCGCTATGCCGCGTACCCGATTCTGCTCCTGTCCGCAGTCTGGCTCTTCACCTCGGTTCTGCGCTTCGGCTGGGACCGGGGCCAGGCCATCCAGCTCTTCCTGATCGGCACCATCATCTATCTCGCGGCGCTGGAGCGGCTGATCCCGCACCGGACCGACTGGCACCCGAGCGGCCGGGAACTGTGCTGGTACGCAGCCTATTTCGGGTTCACCATGGTCGGCGCCGTGCTCGGCAAGTCGGTCGTCGCGGCCGTTCTGGCCGCGACCCCCGTCACGGGACCCGGGCTCGCGCTCGGGGCCGAGGTGCCCCTCGCGCTGCTGGCCTCCTCACTGGCCGGCTACCTCGCCCACCGCTGGGCGCATTCCAATCGGTGGCTGTGGAAGGTACACGGAATTCATCACGTCCCGGGAAAAGTGAACGTCGCCAATAACGGCGTCAACCACCTACTGGATGTCGCCTTCAAACAGGGCGCGGTCCAATTGACACTGGGATTTCTCGGATTCTCCGCCGACTGCCTTTTCGCGGTGGCGCTCTTCACCCTTGTCCAAGGCTATTTCGTGCACGCGAACGTGGACGTCCGACTCGGTCCGCTCCACCACGTCCTGGCCAGCCCCGAGCAACACCGGCTGCACCACAGCGCCGACCTGGCCGAGGCCGGCCACTTCGGCGTGGACCTCTCGGTCTGGGACCGCCTCTTCGGCAGTTTCACCTGGCGACCGGACCGCCGCCCGGCGACCGTCGGTGTCAAGGACCCCGCCACGTTCCCGGAGACCGGCTCGATCGTCGCCAGCCTGCTCCACCCTGTGCGCCGCCCGCCGCACACCGCGTAGCCCCCGTACCACGCACACCCGCTCCGTACCGCGCCGTACCGGCGTCGTGCCCCCGTACGCCCGCGCCCGGCCCGTACCGAGCGTCGTCTCCACCGGATTGGACCATGACGGACTCACCCAGCGCCGCCCACCGCGACAAGGTCGCCATCATCGGCATCGGCTGCCGGCTCCCCGGACACGCGGGTGACCACCGGTCCTTCTGGCGCAATCTGGTCGAAGGCCGGGACTGTCTCGTCCCCACCCCGGCGGACCGGTACGACACCAC
Source organism: Streptomyces sp. ATexAB-D23 (assembly GCF_000373645.1). GTDB lineage: Bacteria > Actinomycetota > Actinomycetes > Streptomycetales > Streptomycetaceae > Streptomyces > Streptomyces castrisilvae. The sequence goes on from NZ_KB892013.1 coordinate 502,729, forward strand.
GACCCTCGGCAGCCGCGACCGGGCCAAGCCGGGCCGGCTGACCGGCGGCCGGGGCGGCTACATCGACGGCTTCGACGAGTTCGACCCCCACTTCTTCGGGATCAGCCCGCGCGAGGCCGAGCACATGGACCCGCAGCAGCGCAAGCTCCTGGAGGTGTCCTGGGAGGCGCTGGAGGACGGCGGGCAGCGGCCCGCCGAACTGGCCGGGCGGGACGTCGGCGTCTTCATCGGCGCCTTCACCCTGGACTACAAGATCCTGCAGTTCGCCGACCTCGGCTTCGAGACGCTGGCCGCGCACACCGCGACCGGCACGATGATGACGATGGTCTCGAACCGCATCTCGCACTGCCTCGACTTCCGCGGTCCCAGCGTCTCGATCGACACGGCGTGCAGCTCCTCCCTGGTCGCGGTCCACCTGGCCTGCCAGAGCCTGCAGCGCGGCGAGAGCGAACTCGCCCTGGCCGGAGGCACCCTGCTGCACCTCGCGCCGCAGTACACCATCGCCGAGACCAAGGGCGGCTTCCTCTCTCCCGACGGACGCTCCCGCGCCTTCGACGCCTCCGCCGACGGCTACGTACGGGCCGAGGGCGTCGGCGTCGTGGCGCTCAAGCGCCTCTCGGACGCGCTGCGCGACGGCGACCCGGTGCACGCCGTGGTGATCGGCAGCGGGGTGAACCAGGACGGCCGCACCAACGGCATCACCGTGCCCAGCGCCGACGCCCAGGCCACGCTCATCGAGCGGGTCTGCGCCGAGGCGGGAGTGACACCGGGCAGCCTCCAGTACGTCGAGGCGCACGGCACCTCCACCCCCGTCGGCGACCCGATCGAAGCGCGGGCGCTGGGCCGGGTGCTGGCGCAGGGCCGGGCGCCCGGGGCGCGGTGCTACGTCGGCTCGGTCAAGACCAACATCGGGCACACGGAGGCCGCCGCCGGCGTCGCGGGCCTGATCAAGACGGCGCTGGCCCTCCGGCACCGCCGCATCCCGCCGCACCTGAACCTCGAACAGCCCAACCCCGCCATCGACTTCGCCGCGCTGCCCTTCGAGATCCCGACCGCGCCGGTCGACTGGCCCGAGCACGAGGGACCCGCGCGGGCAGGCGTCAACTCCTTCGGCTTCGGCGGCACCAACGCCCACGTCCTGCTGGAGGAGGCGCCGCCCCGCCCGCCGCAGGAGCCGCGCGCGACGGCCCGGACGCCCGCCCGCTCGATCCTCCCGCTGAGCGCCCGGCACGCGTCGGGCCCGGCCGAACTGGCCGCGGGCGTCCGCCGCGAACTTGCCGCCGGAGTGCCCCTCGCGGACCTCGGGCACACCCTGGCCCACCGCCGCCAGCACTTCGAGGAGCGCCTCGCCGTCGTCCACTCCCCCCTCGGCCCGCCCGGCTCCCTCGACGAGGTACTGGCCGCCTGCGAGCGCGGGGAACAGCACCCCCGGGCCGTGCGGGGCCGCCTCCGGGAGCCCGGGGCGCAGCGGCTGGTGTGGGTGTTCACCGGCATGGGGCCGCAGTGGTGGGGCATGGGGCGCGAGCTCCTGGACGCCGAGCCCGTGTTCCGGGAGGCGGTCGAGCGCTGCGACCGGGAGATCCGGCGCCAGGCTGGCTGGTCGCTGCTCGACGAGCTGACCCGGCCCGAGGCGGAGTCCCGGATGGCCGAGACCTGGCTCGCCCAGCCCGCCAACTTCGCCGTCCAGGCGGGGCTCGCGGCGCTGTGGGAACACCACGGGGTGCGGCCGGACGCCGTCGTCGGGCACAGCACCGGCGAGATCGCGGCCTTCCACCGGGCCGGGGTGTACGGCCTGGAGGACGCCGTCCGGGTCGCGCTGGCGCGCAGCGCCCTCCAGCACCGGCTCGCGGGCACCGGCGTGATGCTGGCGGCGAACCTGTCCGAGGAGGAGGCCGAGCGGCTGGTCCGCCCGTACCGGGACCACGTGTCGGTCGCCGCCGTGAACAGCCCGGCGTCGGTGACGCTGTCCGGGGACCGGGACACCCTCGGGGAGCTCGCCGGGCGGCTGGAGCGGGAGCAGGTCTTCGCCCGGTTCCTCGACGTCGAAGTGCCGTACCACAGCGTGCGGATGGACCCGATCGAGGCCGAGCTGCACGAGGCACTGTCCGGGATCGCGCCGCGCGCCGCCGGTCTCCCGCTGTATCTGACCGCCCGCGAGGGGCGTGCGCGGGGGCCGGAGCTGGACGCCGCGTACTGGTGGGAGAACGTCCGGCGGCCCGTCAGGTTCCGTGCCGCGGTCGACCGGCTGGTCGACGACGGGTACACGCTGTTCCTGGAGATCGGTCCGCACCCGGTGCTCGGCCACTCGATCCGGGAGTGCCTGGAGGGCCGGGCGGTCGAGGGGGTGACGCTGCCGTCGATCCGGCGCCGGGAGGACGAGCCCGAGCGGTTCGCCCGCTCCCTCGCGGAGCTGTACACGCTGGGCGTCGACGTGGACTGGTCGGTGCTCCAGCCCGTGGGGCGGCCGGTGCCGCTGCCGGGCTATCCGTGGCAGCGGGACCGGTACTGGGTGGAGCCCGCGCCGGTGGAGCAGATCCGGCTCGGCCGGCTGGACCACCCGCTGCTCGGCCGGCGGACCTCCGCGCTGCAGCCGACCTGGGAGAGCCGGCTGGACACCGAGCGGCTGCCGTACCTGGCCGACCACCGGATCGAGGACAGCACGGTCTTCCCGGCCGCCGGGTACCTGGAGATGGCCGCGCAGGCGGTCCGGGCCCTGACCGGCGGCGACACGGCGACCCTGGCCGACGTCGAGTTCTCCCGGGCCCTGTTCCTGCCCGACGGCGAGGCGACGACCGTCCAGCTCGCCTTCGCTCCGGAGGAGGCCGGGTTCACCATCGCGTCCCTCGCCGGTTTCGGGACCGGGGCTCCGGACCGTACGGTCCACGCGAGCGGGGTCGTCCGCACCGGGCAGCCACGCCGGCTGGCGGAACCGCTGGACACGGACGCGGTACGGGCGCGGACGGGGCGTCGGCTCGACCGGGAGGCGTGCTACGGCGAGCTGGCGGCGCTCGGCTATCACTACGGCCCGGCGTTCCGGGCGATCGACGAGGTGTGGACGGCGCCCGGCGAGGCGCTGTCGCTGGTCCGGCCCACCCCGGACATGGGCGACGGGGCCGCGGACTGCCATGTGCACCCCGTGCTCCTGGACGCCTGCTTCCAGACCATGCTCACCGCGATGACGCCGGACGACGGCCGGTCCGCCGGGATCCGGCTGCCCGTCGGCATCGCGGAGCTGCGGCTGGACGCGGTCGGCGACCGGGCCCTGTGGGCGCACGCGACGGTGACCGCGGAGAGCGACGAGGAACTGGTCGGCGACCTCGCCCTGTACGCCGAGGACGGGACGCCGCTCGGCCGGATCAGCGGCTTCCGCGCGGCGGCGGTGGACCGGGTGGCTTCCTCGGTGAGGCTCGGCACCATCGACGGCTGGCTGGCCGAGGTGGTCTGGGAGGAGACACCCACCGAGGCGCCGGAGGACTGCGGGACCGCCGAGGGGACCGGGGACGGCCCCGACGGCTCCCCCGCGCCCGACCTGGTGGTCTTCGCCGACGAGGGCGGGCTGGGCGAGCGGATGGCCGAGGCGGTCGTGGCGCGCGGCGGGCGGTGCCGGCTGGTCCGTCCGGGCAGCCGATACCGAAGCGGGGCCCGGCACATGACCGTGCGACCCGATTCGGCGGCCGATCTGCGCAGGCTGTTCGACGAAATCGGGCCGGGGTTCGGAGCCGTGGTGCATCTGTGGAACCTCGATCTGCCCCCGCTGGACACCGTCGGCGCGGCGGACCTCGACGGGATCGGCACGGTCGGCGGCTACTCGCTCGTCCTGCTCGCCCAGGTACTGCCCGAGGCGTGCCCGGAGGGGCGGCTGCACATCGTCACCCGGGGCGCCCAGGCGGTGGTGCCGGGCGAACCGGTGGAGCCGTTCGGCGCGCCCGCCTGGGGCATCGGCCGGGTGCTGTGGCAGCAGGAGCTCACCGGTCACAGCGGCAAATTGATCGATCTCGACCCGGCCGGGGGTCCCGGCGAGGCCGAGGTGCTGCTGCGCGCGCTCACGGCGGACGACGGCGAGGGCGAGATCGCGCTGCGGTCCGGGCGGCGGCACCTCAGCCGGCTGCGTCCGCCCGCGGGGCTGACCCGTCCGCTGCCGTTGCGGCTGCGCGCGGACGGCGCCTATCTGGTCACGGGCGCGTTCGGGGCGCTGGGGCGGCTGCTCTGCCGCACCCTGGTACGGCGCGGGGCCCGGCGCCTGGTCCTGCTCGGCCGCACCGGCGTGCCGGAGCGCGGCGCGTGGCGGGGGCTCGATCCGGGCGGCCCCGAGGGGCGGCGGGTCGCGTTCCTGCGCGAACTCGAAGCGCTCGGCGCAGAGGTGCTGGTCGCCGCGGTGGACGTGACCGACGCGGCGGCCATGGAGGGCTGGCTGGCCGGGCGTCGGGCCGCCGGTCTGCCGCCGGTGCGGGGCGTGTTCCACCTCGCGGGACAGGTGCGGGACGTCCTGCTGCCGTCGTTGGACCGCGAAGCGTTCGACGCGGGCTACGGGCCGAAGGTGCATGGCGGGTACCTGCTGCACCGGCTGCTGCGCGACGAGCCGGTCGAGCACTTCGTACTGTTCGCGTCGGTCGCCTCGCTGCTGACCACGGCCGGTCAGGTCAACTACGCGGCCGGGAACGCGTTCCTGGACGCGCTCGCCCATCACCGCCGGGCGCTCGGTCTGCCCGCGCTCAGCCTGGACTGGGGGCCGTGGGCCACCGGCATGATCGAGGAGCTCGGGCTGGTCGCCCACTACCGGGACGCGCGCGGGATGAGCTCGCTGGCGCCGGAGGCGGGCATGGCGGTCCTGGAGCGGGTGATCGGGCAGGACCGGGCCCAGTTGCTGGTGGCCGCGGTGGTGGACTGGCCGGTGTTCCTGTCCTGGTATCCCACCCCGCCGCCGCTGGTGTCGGCGCTCGCCGCCGCGGCGGCGCGGGAGGTCCAGGCCGGGCAGGGCGGCAGTCTGCTCGACGCGTTCCGCGCCGCCGACGAGACGGCGCGTACGGCGTTGGTGGCCGAGCGGTTCGCGGCCCTCGCGGCGGGTGTGCTGCGGGTACGGCCGGAGCTGGTCGACGCGGACGCCCGGCTCGGCACGCTCGGTCTGGACTCGCTGCTCGCCATGGAGCTGCGGGCCCGGACCCACACCGAGCTGGGGGTCTCGCTGCCGGTGGTGGCGCTGCTCAGCAATGGACCGGTGACCGAGCTGACCGAGCGGCTGCACGCGGGGCTGACCGAACTCGCGGCGGCCGGAGGTCCGGTGGCGGAGACGGCGGTGGAATTGTTCACCGACGAGGCGTGCTACCCACTCACCCACAACCAGCAGGCCCTGTGGTTCCTCCGGCAGCTCAACCCGGACGGCTTCGCGTACAACATCGGCGGCGCGGTGGAGGTGCGCGCGGAGCTCGACCCGGAGCTTCTGTTCGATGCCTTCCGGACGCTGATCGCCCGGCATCCGAGCCTGCGCGTCAACATCACCACCGAGGACGGGCATCCGGTCCAGCGGGTACGGCCCGAGGCTATCGCCGACACCGGTCTTCTCGATGTGTCCGGGCTGCCCTGGGACGAGGTCCGCGCCCGGCTGGTAGCGGAGTACCGCAGGCCGTACGACCTGGAGCGGGATCCTCTGGTGCGGCTGCGGCTGTTCCGACGGGCCCCGGACCGCTGGGTGCTGATGAAGGCGGTCCACCACATCGTCTCGGACGCGATCTCCACCTTCACCTTCATCGAGGAGCTGTTCGAGGTCTACCACGGGCTGCGCACCGGCCGGCCGGCGGAGCTGGCCCCGGTCCGGGCCCACTACCTGGACTTCCTCAACCGGCAGAACCGCTTCCTGGCCGGGCCCGAGGCGCGGCGGATGCTTGAGTACTGGCGGGAGCACCTGTCGCGGGAGGTCCCGGCGCTCGACCTGCCCACCGACCGGCCGCGCCCGCCGGTGCAGACCGACAACGGCGCCTCCGAGTTCTTCCAGCTCGACGACGAGCTCAGCGCCCGGGTGCAGACGCTGGCACGGGAGCACAACGTCACCGTGTTCACGGTGCTGCTCACCGCGTACTACCTGCTGCTGCACCGCTGGTCGGGGCAGGACGAGATCGTGGTCGGCAGCCCCGTCACCGGGCGCACCGAGGAGGAGTTCGCCACCGTCTACGGCTACTTCGTCAATCCGCTGCCGCTGCACGTGAGCCTGGCGGGGGAGCCGTCGGTGGCCGAGCTGCTGGGCCGGGTGCGGGAGACGGTCCTCGGGGGCCTCGACAATCAGGAGTACCCGTTCGTGCTGCTCGTGGAGCAGTTGGGCCTCCAGCACGACCCGAGCCGCTCGGCGGTCTTCCAGGCGATGTTCATCCTGCTCACCCACAAGGTGGCCGTGGAGCGCTTCGGGTACACACTCGATTACATCGAACTCCCGGAGGAAGAGGGGCAGTTCGATGTCACGCTGTCCGCGTACGAGGACCGGTCCGACGGGCGCTTCCACTGCGTGCTGAAGTACAACACCGACCTGTTCGACGCGGCGACGGTGCGTCGGATGGCCGCGCACTACCGGAACCTCCTCGACGGCCTGACCCGCGCGGAGGGCGAGCGCCCGGCGGGACGGCTGCCGATGCTGGGGGCCGGGGAACGGGAGCGGATCGTTACCGGGTTCGGCGGCGTCGGCCGGCGGATCGACCACGACGTGCCGGTGCACGAGCTGATCGGGAAGATCGCCGCGCAGTTCCCGGAGGCGGTCGCGGTGTCCGTGCCGGGCGGGCGGCGGCTCGGCTACCGGGAGCTGGACCAGCGCTCGCGGCGCGTGGCGGCCTCGCTGCGCGAACGCGGCGTCGGTGCCGGGACGGTGGTGGCCGTGCGTCTCGCGAAGTCGCCGGAGCTGGTGATCGCGCTGCTCGCGGTGTGGCGGGCCGGGGGCGCGTATCTGCCGCTGGACCCGAACCACCCGGCGGAGCGGCTGGCCGAGCTGATGGAGAACGCCGGGGCCACGCTGGTTCTGACCGACGGGCGGCGGGGCCGGGCGGCCCGGCTGCCGGGACGGCCGGTCACCCTCGACGAGCTGGACCGGCCGGTGACCGAGGAGCGGCCGGAGCCGGCCGTGGGCCTCGATCAGACGGCATACGTGATCCACACCTCGGGTTCCACCGGCCGCCCCAAGGCGGTGCGGGTCAGCCACCGCAACCTGGCCTCGGTGTTCGTCGCCTGGCAGCAGGAGTACCGGCTGGACACCGACGTCCGGGCGCACCTGCAGATGGCGGGCGTCTCCTTCGACGTGTTCACCGGGGACCTGGTCCGGGCGCTGTGTTCGGGCGGGACGCTGGTCCTCGTCGACCGGGACCTCCTCTTCGACACCGCGCGGCTCTACCGGACCATGCGCGCGGAGGGCGTGGACTGCGGCGAGTTCGTGCCGTCGGTGGCGCGCGGGCTGCTGGCGCACTGCGAGCGGGAGGGGCTGGGCCTGGAGTTCATGCGCCTGGTGATCGTCGGCTCGGACGCCTGGCGGGCGGGCGAGCACCGGAGGCTGGTCGCGCTGTGCGGGCCGGGGACCCGGGTGGTCAACTCCTACGGGCTGACCGAGGCCACCATCGACAGCGCCTACTACGAGGGGCCGGCGGAGGGGCTGGAGCCGGGCCGGATGGTGCCGGTAGGCCGGCCGCTGCCCAACACCGAGCTGTACGTCCTCGACCGGCACGGCGAGCCGGTGCCGCCGGGGGTGGCCGGTGAGCTGTGGATCGGCGGCGCCGGCGTCGCCGACCGCTACCTGGGCGATCCGGAGCGGACGGCCGAACGGTTCGTGACCCTCGAACCGGGCGGCGAACCCGTACGGCTGTACCGGACGGGGGACCTCGGGCACTGGGACGCGGAGGGGGTGCTGCACCTCCTCGGGCGGGCCGACGGGCAGGTGAAGGTGCGCGGCCACCGGGTGGAGACCGGGGAGATCGAGGGGCGGCTGGCCGCCCGGCCCGAGCTGGCGCAGGTGTGCGTGACGGTACGGCGGGACGAGACGGGCGAGAACGCGCTGTGCGCCTACTGCGTGCCCGCGCCGGGCGCGGTGGCCGACGCCCGGGAGCTGCGCCGCCACCTCGCGGAGCAGCTGCCGACGTATCTGATCCCGGCGCACTTCACGGAGCTGTCCGCGCTGCCGCTGACCGCGAACGGCAAGGTCGATCTCGGCGCGCTGCCGGAGCCGCGCGCGGAGGCGGGACCGGAGAGGTACGAACCGCCGGTGACGCTGTACGAGACGCGGATGGCCGCGCACTGGCGGTCGCTGCTCGGGCTGGAGCGACCGGGGCTGCGGGACGACTTCTTCGAGGCGGGTGGCAGTTCGATCAAGCTGATCGAACTGATCCACCACCTGCGGACCGAGTTCAACGCGTCCGTGCCGGTCGGGCGGCTATTCCGGACCAGCACCCTGCACGGCATGGCCCGCACCCTGGAGGACGTCGTCACCGGGCGGCTGCCCGGCGCCGAGCCGTATCTGTGGTTCAACCCGGGCGCGGACCCGGCGGCGACGGTGTTCTGCCTGCCGCCCGCGGGCGGGCACGGGCTGGTGTATCGGCAGCTCGCGGCGCGGCTGCCCGAGCACCGCTTCGCCGCGTTCAACTACCTGTCGGGTCCGGACAAGGCGGCCCGGTACGCGGATCTGGCCGAGGAGCTGCACCCGGGCGGGCCGTACACGCTGTTCGGTTACTCCCTCGGCGGCAACCTCGCGTTCGAGATCGCCGGGGAGCTGGAGCGGCGGGGCCGCGCGGTGGACCTCGTGCTGCTCATGGACTCGTACCGGATCGCCGAGGCCGTCGCCCTCGGCGAGAAGCACCTGGCCGAGTTCGAGGCGGAGCTCGCGGAGCACCTGCGGCGGCACACCGGTTCCGAGATCGTCGCCCGGGAGACCGTGGAGCAGGCCCGCGAGTACCTGGCGCACTGCGGTGCTCACCCGTCGCTCGGTGTGCTCGGCGCGCCGATCGCGGTGATCTCCGACCAGGACAAGCTGCTCCGCTTCGCGGCGGACGAGCCCGGCGGCTGGCACGGGGTCACCGCCGCCGGGTGCACCGTACGCGAGGGGCACGGGCGGCACGCCGAGATGCTCGACGGCTCGTTCCTCGACGGGAACGCGGAGCTGGTCCGGGCACTGCTGGCGGGAGGTGCCCCGGATGGGCGTGCGTGACGGCGGGCCCCGTTGGGAGGCCCGGCCTCCCGGCGGGCGGCCCCGGGTGATCATCATCGGCGCGGGCATGTCGGGTCTGGCCGCCGGCTGCTACGCGCAGATGAGTGGGCTGGAGAGCCGGATCTTCGAGAAACACGTGCTGCCAGGGGGCTGCTGCACCGCCTGGGCTCGGCAGGGCTACCTCTTCGACTACTGCATCGACTGGCTGATCGGCACGGCACCCGGGACCGGAGCGAACGACGTGTGGCGCGAGCTCGGGGCGCTGGACGGGAAGCGGATCACCCACTTCGACCAGTTCAACCGGGTGGTGACGGAGGACGGCCGGTCCGTCACGTTCTACAACGACCCGGACCGGCTCCAGAAGCACCTGCTGGAGCTCTCGCCCGGCGACGAGCTCCTGATCCGGGCGTTCTGCCGGGACCTCAGGCGCTTCGCGGGGCTCGCCCCGCACTGGGAGCTGAAGCCTCCGCCGCTGAAGTCCCTGACGGAGAAGGCGCGAACGCTGCTCGCGATCCTGCCGGCGTTCCGGCTGTACTGGCGCACCGCGGCCACGCCGATGCGCCGGTTCGCGGACCGCTTCGAGGACCCGCTGCTGCGCCAGGCGTTCCCGAACATGTTCCTCCAGGAGCTGACCGGCTTCCCGCTGCTCCCCTTCCTCTTCACGATGTCCTGCGCCTTCAACGGCAACGCGGGTTTCCCTGAGGGCGGTTCGCTGGGTCTGGCCCGGTCCGTGGAGGAGCGGTACACGGGGCTCGGCGGGCACATCGGCTACCGCGCCCGGGTGGAGCGGATCCTCGTCGAGGACGGGCGGGCGGTCGGCGTACGGCTGCGGGACGGGCAGGAGCACTTCGCCGACCACGTGATCGCCGCCTGCGACGGACCGACGGTGCTGGACCGGCTGCTGGAGGGGCGGTGGAGCAGCCCGCGCACCGAGCGGCTGTACACGGAGCTGCTGGACCGGCCGGACAACCTGTACCCCGCGGTGGTCTCCGCGTTCGTCGGGATCGACGGCCCGCTGCCCGCCGGTGAGCCACACAGCACCACGTACCTCCTCGGTCCGGAGCGCGGCGCGGCGCTGCCGGGGAGCCTCCAGCACAGTCTGGTGGTGCAGCGGCGGTCCGACTACGCCGACGGCTTCGCACCGGCCGGGAAGTCGGTACTGCACTGCACGTACTTCACCGACCACCGGTCCTGGCAGGATCTGCGGAAGGCGGACCGGCGGGCGTACCGGGAGCGCAAGCAGGAGGTCGTCGACTTCCTGCGGGGCTTCCTGACCGAGCGTCATCCGGGCCTCAAGGAGCGGATCGAGCTGGTGGACGTGGCGACGCCGGCGACGACGGAGCGGTACACCGGCAACACCTACGGCAGCATCCTGGCCTGGAAGGCGTTCTCCGAGGCCGACGACGTGTCGACCGCGCTGGTGGACCGGGACCGGATGCGGCTGCCGGGGCTGAGCGGCTTCTCGATGGCCGGGCAGTGGACCGGGATGGGCGGCCTGATCCGGGCCGCGACCAGCGGCCGGTACGCGGTCCAGTTCCTCTGCGACGAGCTGGGCCGGGAGTTCCGGGCCTGGCCGAGCGAGGGTGCCGGGCCGTGGCATCCCGGGAAGCTGGGCCGACTGCCACGACTCGAACAGCGGGGCAACGCCGGGAACGCGGCGGTGGCCGAATGACCAGAAGGACCATGCTGATCGTCGGCGGAGGGCTCGGCGGGCTCTCCACCGGCTGCTACGCCCAGATGAACGGCTATCGCAGCAGGGTGCTGGAGATGCACGAGATCCCGGGCGGCTCCTGCACGGCCTGGGACCGGGGCGACTTCACCCTCGACTGCTGTGTGAGCTGGCTGCTCGGCAGCGGGCCGGGCAACGAGATGCACCAGATCTGGCTGGAGCTCGGCGCGCTCCAGGGCAAGCGGATGCGCAACTTCGACGTGTTCAACACGGTGCGCGGCCGGGACGGGCGGGCGGTCCACTTCTACTCCGATCCGGACCGCCTCGAAGCGCACCTGCTCGCCCTCTCCCCCGGCGACGCCCGGGTGATCCGCGACTTCTGCGCGGGGCTGCGGACCTTCCGCAAGGCACTGGCCCGCTACCCGTTCCTCACCCCGGTCGGGCTCATGGGCCGCCTGGAGCGCTGGCGGATGCTGGCGTCCCTGGCCCCCTACTTCAACGTGATCCGGCGCTCCATCGGCACGCTGATGCGGGACTACTCGCGGCGCTTCCGGGACCCGCTGCTGCGCGAGGCGTTCAACTTCATCCTGTACGAGAAGCATCCCAACTTCCCCGTGCTGCCGTTCTACTTCCAGCTCGCGGCGCACGCCGACGCCTCGGCCGGTGTCCCCGAGGGCGGCTCGCTGGGCCTGGCCCGCTCGGTCGAGGAGCGCTACCGGGGGCTCGGCGGCGAAGTCGTGTACAACGCCAGGGTCGTGGAGATCCTGGTGGAGAACGACCGGGCGGCCGGGGTCCGGCTGAGCGACGGCACGGAGCTGCGGGCGGACATCGTGGTCTCCGCCTGCGACGGGCGCACCACGCTCCTCGACCTGCTGAAGGGCCGCTACCTCACCGACACGTACCGGGAGCTGTACACCCGGACCATCACGGAACCCGACATGGTCTTCCCCGGCTATCTCACGGTCTTCCTGGGGCTGCGCCGGCCCTTCCCGGACGGCGAGCCCTGCACCACGTACCTCCTGGAGGACGCGGTCGCGGAACGGCTCACCGGCATCCGGCACCCCAGCGTCAACGTGCAGTTCCGCAGCCGCCACTACCCGGAGCTGTCGCCGCCGGGCACCTCCGTGGTGTACGCCACGTACTTCTGCGACATCGCGCCGTGGCGGGAGCTGAGCACCGGTCCCGAGCAGTTCACCCGGATCCGCCGCGGCGAGGAGCTGCACACGCTGCCGGTCGGGCGCGGGCGCGACTACCAGCGGGCCAAGCGGCAGATTCGGGACACGATCGTGGACTTCCTCGACGAGCGGCACCCCGGGCTGCGGGACGCGATCGTGGTGCGGGACGTGTCCACCCCGCTCACCCAGGTCCGCTACACCGGCAACTACGACGGCACGGTGCTCGGCTGGCAGCCGTTCGTGGACAGCGGCGAGACCGTGGAGCAGGAGGTCAAGCGACACGGTCCGGGACTGCCGGGGCTCGCGGACTTCTATCTGTCCGGCGTCTGGGCCACCACCGGCGGCCTGATCCGGGCCGCGGCCTCGGGACGTCACGTCATGCACTTCGTCTGCCGCGACGACGGGCGACCGTTCACCGCCTCCGTCGACGACAGCGCCGCTCTCCCCGTACAACTCATCGAACCCGCAGGAGCGACCCCGTGAAGACCGAGAAGTGGATCGTCAGCGAGCACAACGACGGCGTGCCGGACGTGGACCGGATGTACGTGAAGGTGGTGGAGGAGCTCGACACCGACCTGGCCGAGGACGAGATGCTGCTGCGCACGCGGTACGTCTCCGTCGACCCGTACCTCCACGGGATCGCCCTGGACACCCCGGTGGGCGACCACATGGGCGCCGACTCGATCATGGAGGTGCTGGCGGCCGGACCTCGGGCGATGTTCGGCGTCGGGGACCTCGTGCAGGGCTTCGGCGGCTGGCGCACCCACCTGGTCAGCAACGGCGCGGGGGCGCTGTGGCAGACCGGCACGTTCCCGATGGTCTTCCCCGCGTACAGGAAGCTGGACCCGGCCCACTACGACGAGGCGCTGCCGCTGAGCACCGCTCTCGGCGTCCTCGGCGGCGCCGGGATGACCGCGTGGGGCGCCCTCACCACCTTCCTGGCCGTACGGCCCGGCGACACGGTCCTGATCAGCGGCGCGTCCGGCGCGATCGGCACGCTGGTCGGGCAGTTGGTGAAGCGGGCGGGCGCGCGGGTGGTGGGCACGACCGGTTCGCCGGAGAAGGCGGCGCGGCTGACGGCGCTCGGCTTCGACGCCGTCGTCGTCTTCCGGAACGGCGGGGACCCGGCGCAGCTCCGCGAGGACCTGGCGAAGGCGGCTCCTGGCGGCGTCGACCGGTACTTCGACAACCTCGGCGGGGTCATGACCGACACCGTCTTCACGATGCTCACCGTGGACAGCCGGGTCGCGGTGTGCTGGCAGTGGGCGAGCCAGGTCGGCGGCGAGTGGACCGGGCCCCGGCTGCTGCCGTACATCATGTTCCCGCGCACGACGATCCGTGGCATCTTCGCGCTGGAGTGGTTCACCGAGGACAACTGGGCGGCGCTGCACGCCGAGCTGGGGCCGCTGGTGCGCGCCGGCGAGATCCGCTACCAGCAGACCGTGCACCACGGCTTCGACTCCATTCCCGCCGCCTACCGCAGCCTGTACACCGACCGCGCGGCGTCCTTCGGCAAGGTGCTGGTCGCGCTGTGAGGCGCGGCCACACCCGGGTGCTCACGGAAGGCCCGAGCCCGGCCGACGCGCACGAGCCGGTCCTGCCGTACCCCGACGGCTGGTTCTCGGTGGCGTTCTCATCGGAGGTGGTGCGGGGGGCCCTGCTGACCCGGCCGCTCCAGGGCGAGGACGTGGTGCTCTACCGGCTCCGCGACGGCGAGGTGCGAGCGGTCCGCCCGTACTGCCCGCACCTGGGGGCGCACCTCGGGCTCGGCGCGCTGGAGGGCGACGAACTGCTGTGCCCCTTCCACCGGTTCGCCTTCGGCCCGGACGGCGCCTGCACGCGGACGGGGTACGGCACGCCCCCGCCGCCGTCCTCGGATCTGACCCTGCTGCCGGTGCGCGAGGTCGACGGCGCCGTCTTCGTGTGGCGGCACCACGACGGGCGGGCGCCGGACTGGGAGCTCACGCCCTGGCACACGCTCGGGACGCGGGCGCCGCGGTTGGCCGCGTGGGAGATGGCGGGGCACAGCCAGGACGTGGTCGAGAACACCGTGGACATCGGGCACTTCACGCCGCTGCACGGCTGGGGCGCGTCGGAGGTGGCCGAGCCGGCGGTCTTCGAGGGGCGGTCCTTCCGGATCTCGGTGCGCTCCGAGGAGCGGGTGCCGCTGCTGGGCGTGAGTCCGCTGGAGGTGACGCTGGAGGGCAACGGGATCAGCCGGGTGCACGTGTGCACGGCGCTCCCTCGGTTCGGGGCGCGCACCTGTGCCGTATACACGACCACGATGATCGCGCCCGCGGCTTTCCAGCTGCGCCAGACGAGCCGCTTCGAGCTGGCCGAGCCGGCCGCCCTCCCGGCCCCGCTGGCCCGCTGGGTGAGCGGCTCGGTACACCGGCTGCTGGCGGGTGTGATGTTCCGGGGCAACTGCGCTTTCGTGTCCCAGGACTTCCCGGTCTGGGCGACGAAGCGGTACGTGTCTCCGCCCCGGCTGGCCCGCGGCGACGGCCCGATCGGCCCGTTCCGCCACTGGGCCCGGCAGTTCTACCCGCCGGACCGGCTGCGGGCGCGGGTGCCGTCGTCGGTGATGCGGGGAGCGGCGGGGGAGGCGGAGAGCGGGGTGACGCGGCCTGGCCGCTCCGAGAAGCCGGGGGCGGGGGCTTCGCCGGACGGGAGGACGGGGCGGTTCGGATGACGGCGGGGCGTCAGTCGCTCCGCCGCGCCTGGTGCTTCGAGCGCGAGGACCTGCGGGCACATCTCACCGGCGCGGAGTGGACCGACGACGAAGCCTTCGCCGCCTACGGGCTCGATGACTCCACCATCACCGCGCTTCGCACCCGAGCCCTGGAATGGGCCGACGACCTGGCAGTCCGTTTACCCGAAGAGACCCACGATCCGGACATCGACTGACCGCGTGAGGTGGTCCGGGGCCGCCGGAGCACGCTGCCCGACGGCCCCGGCGCACCTGAGCTTCCCCCGAGATGCGTCGGCCAGAACTCCGGCGGTCGCCGCGCACACCAGCGCGTCCAAGGTGGATACGGCCCTTGCGGCCCCGGGGATCGGGCACGCGGCCCAGAAGAATTCACGGGTCAACGGCGTCGAGCTTCCGCCTGCTGCTGAACGTGGTCAACTCCCAGGCGTACGGCCCCGACGTGGTCGAACTGGTCGGCGACGTGACTCGCACGGCCCGGTCCCCCACGCCTGCCCCGCGCGCCTCCCACCGCGCGACCGGCTGAGGCGCCGGAGGTCACCGGGTGCGAGCGAGAGCCGCCGACATGCGGGAATCGCAGAGGACGAATGCGAGCGGCCCCAGCACCGCCGCGCCCGCACTCGCGGCGAGGGCCACGCCGGGCCGGAACCACGCCGGGAGATCGGCGAACACCTCGGAGGTGAACACGACGCCGATGAGCATCACCGAGGTCAGCAGGATCCCTCCCACCGTGACGACCGCACAGCACTGGGCCAGAAACCGCCATGCCCGTGCCCGCCTCGCCCCCGGGCCCACCGGACGAAACGGTTCCAGAGCCTTCCTGACCTCGTCCGGCCACCGGACGACGCACACGTCCTCCACGTCGTCGGGGTCGTCGGTCACGTGCCGGAAGCCGACGGGCTGTCCGACCAGGTCGCGGCCTCGGCCGGGCATCGACAACGGGCAGGTCACGCTCCGGCGGAAGACCCGGTGTCCCCGCACACCGGCCCTGATGACGAGCGTGTCGGCGCCCTGCGTCTCGCCGGCGGGCTCCTCGATGGAGTTCTCGATCACGCCGACGGCGAAGTGCCCCTCGGCGAATCGTTCCTCTCTGCGGGACGGCTTGCCGGGGCGCAGGAAGCTCATCGAGGGCTCTCCTTCGTGTCGTCGGGCCACCCGGCGAAGAGCACGTCGTGCTCGTCGTCAGGGTCGGATGTGTTGTGGCGGAAGCGGATCGCCCGCCCGATCCAGCGGTCGTCCGGCCCCAACGAGTCTCCCGATCCCCAGTGGATGGTGCGCCGGAGCACGGTCCCTCCCGGAAGCCCGGCACGTACGGCGAGGCAGTAGGTCGGGTTGCCGTCCGCGTCGTTCTGGGGAAGCTCGATCACCTTCTCGACGGCGCCGGTGGTGCACTGCCCGTCGGCGAACCGGGCCTCCGCGAGCCGGGAGCCTGCGCCCGAGTCGAGGGCCGTGCCGATGAGCAGCACTCCCGTACTCGATCCGTACAGCCAGGCGAAGACGTCCAACCGGTCGATGCCGGCGGTCCAGAACCAGATGTCGAGCCCGATGCCGACAGGGACCGCCGCACCGAACGCCACGATGCCGAGCGTCAGTATCCACTGGCCGACTCTTTCCCACCGCGACCACCGGCGGATCCGTGCCCGGGTCTCCGGGGTCTTCGCGCGGCTCATCCACTCATCGGTCTGCTCACTGGTCATGAGCCCGACGCTTTCCGCGTACGGCGGTCGTTGGCGAAGCGGCGCCGCAACAGGTCCGATCCCGGTCCCGATTCCTGATGCAGCGTGCGGAGGCCGAGGTCGTATCCGCAACGGATGACGTCCTCGTGGGGTTCGGCGAGGAGGACCCGGGTCCCGTGGCCGTGGTTCAGCTCGGCCGGGTCCTCGAACGCGTACACCTCCCAGACCGAGCCGACCGCGAAGCGCGCGAGGCTCTCCGAGGCGACGATGTCGGCGATCGTCGTGTCGACCTGGACGCCCCCGATGCCGACGCGGACCTCGATGAGGTCGTAGGCGGGCGTGTCGCTGTCGGAATCGGGATCCACGTCGAAGCGGACGCGACCGGTGACGGTGGCCTGCCGTGGAGTCCGGTCGAGCGCGGGGAGCGTCTTGTGCCAGCCCCTCGTCCCGATCATGGGCGCGGCGAAGCAGCAGGCGAGGCCACCGACGATCCAACGCTCCGGCCAGGAGGAGGCCGGCTCCCGGACGAACCCGAAGGCCAGCCAGGCCACCAGCACGGCGACCACCATCCACATGACCCTGAACTGCCTGCGCTCGGAATTCAGGCGGTCCTCCGATGCCTGCGCCAGGGGAGACTCTCCGCTCTCCGGCCGGCTCATGATCGCGCCGCTTTCGCGTCCGGACCGGGGAACCCGTCGAACAGGACGTCGTGCGCGTCGTCGGGGTCGAGGGTGTTGTGGCGGAAGCGGACCGGCCCTCCGACCCGCCGGCGGGGGTTGTTCCCGCCCAGGTACACCTTCCGGTGGAGGACGACTCCGTCGGACAGCTCCGCGCTGACCCTCAACTCATACGAGGCGGTGTCGTCGCCGCCGCCGGGCTGCTCGATCACCTTGTCGACACGGCCTGTCGACACGTACCCGTCCGCGAAGCAGGCCGCGAGGCGCTCGCGACTGCCCACGGCCATGAGGACGCCTCCGACGAGCGGCACCCCGGCGGCGATGCCCCACACCCACCAGTACACGTCCGTACGATCGATGCCGGCGACGCCGAACCAGATGGCCGACGCGAGCGTCGCGAACGGGGCGAGGACGAGCAGTGGGACACCGCCCAGCACCGTCAGCACGCCGGTCGTCTCCACCCGCGACCAGCGTCGGATGCGCGTACGTGTCCTGGCCGTGCGCGCCACCGCCAGCCAGTCCGCGGTCCGGTCGTCAGCGTTGTGGAGGCGGATCCCCCGGCCGGGCCAATTCATCGCCTGCTCCTTCGCGCTGCCCCCGGGCGGAGATTCGCACGGAGCACCCGCAATTCCTTCCCGGGCGGCACCGTGGTGGCGTTCGGCTCGCTCCGCTCGTCACGGGGCCCGGTCACCTCTCCGACGAGTCACGGCGATGCCCGGTGCGCGGCGGCCCCCGTTCGCTCCCGGATCGCCCGGTCCCGCACAGTCGGTCAGTTGTACTTCCGAGAGTGGTCGGGCCGGCGCGCGGCGTCAAGAGCGCACGGAAACGAGCAGGCGGGGCCGACCGCACTGCCGTCCCCGGCGCCCTACAGGTCCACAGGTCTACAGGTCGACTACTGACCGACGCGCCGGTGCGGTCTGCTCGCGTCCACGCAGCCGCTGGAGCAGCCCGCCGAGCATCGGCATGGTCAGGCCGGCGAAGAGGAAGAGGACGGCGAGCCCGCTCAGCGCCGGGCTCACTGCCTCCTCGACGTCGAGGGACCACGGGCTGTCGAGTGTGTAGAAGACGATGTAGGAGCCCTTGGACATCGTGTAACCGACGCCCAGGACCGCCGCGAGAGCACACAGCGCGAAGCCGGCGCCCGTCCAGGGGCGGATGGTGCGGCATCGGCGGGCAGTGCGGCCGCACATGAAGGCGAGTTCGCCGCAGGTGACCAGGACGTAGGAGAGGTAGACGAGCAGGTAGGCGGCCACGGACGGGTGGTCGACGTACGCCGTGGTGAACTCGACGTCCCGGCCGTTCGCGGCGAGGAAGAGCGGGACCATCACGGCCAGTACGACGACTGCCGCGAAAATGCGCTGGTACATGGCGGCTCGCAGGTACTCCGGGCGGTAGGCCAGGTCCACCATCGTGATCTGCAGTGCCGCGCACCAGAGGATGGCGCACACGTGCGCCACCAGCTTCCCGGCGTTGTCCAGGCCGGTGATGTCCTCGGCCGTCCTGGCGACCGCGGGTACCGCGAAGAGGACTCCCAGGGTGCATACACCGAACGCCACGGCGATTAACCAGGTGAACACGCGTGGGTGGTGCATGGCTCTCCGGGCGCAGAGCACGGTGACGATCACTCCCGCGACGGCGCAGGAGCCGAATATCATGCCGTCCATCAGAGACCTTCCAGGGCATCGGCCGCGTATTGGGCGGCTTCGGATTCAGTCCGCCGTCGCCGGGCCTTCCTCGGCTTCTCGGCGCTCGGTCCGTCGTCCGGCACGGAAGACAGGCCGAGGGTTTCACGCCGGCGCTCCAGATGTGCGACCACCTTGCGGACTTCACTCTCCGGAAGGTCGCTCAGCAGGACGAGCAGGCGACGGGCGAGCGGGTTCTCGAAGGCTTCGAGCGCTGCGAGGTCGTCGTAGCCGGCGTGCGGCAGCAGGTATGCCGGCGGCACGTCGCCGAGGGCCTGGCACAGGGCCAGGACGGTCTTGATCGTCGGGTTGTCCTGCTGGCCGCCGGCAAGTTTCGCGATGAGCGCGAACGACGTCGTCGCGGGCGGGTCGGGCAGGTCGTCGACAGCCTGCGACAGGGTGCGGGAGACGTACGGCCTGCCCCGTGCGTCCTTCCGGTGGGCCATGAGCGACTTCAGCTTCTGCGCAAGGGAGTTCGGCGGCGGACACAGCGTCTCGGCGGCAGCGCCTCTCCGGGCCTCTCCCTCGTCACGGCTCGCACTCACGTAGTGATCTCTCTCGCCATCATCGATCTTGCTCTTGTGTACTTTAGTTGACATGTCGTCGGACGCAAGGGCAGGATCGCACCATCGGCAGGCTCTCGTGTCGACCTGTTGGCGGACGTCGGCCGAACGTACGCATGCCCGTCGCACACCCGGACAGCGCGCTTCACGTCACGCGGCCCGGGAGAGCATGTCCGGCCCCCGCAGCCCCTTGCCGGCAGCGATCGCCGAGAGGAGCGCCACTTGAGTCAGCATGGCTTACCCGCCCCGGTGATCGACACCGGCCGACCTCACTCCGCGAGGATCTACGACTACCTGCTCGGCGGCAAGGACAACTACCGGGTGGATCAACAGGCCGGTGACGAACTCGTCGCCGCCGCCCCCCAGGAGCGGGCCGGCGCGCGGGCCAACCGTGCCTTCCTTGAGCGCGCCGTCCGCCACGTCGTCGGCGCGGGCGTGCGGCAGATCCTCGACATCGGCACCGGGTTGCCCCATTCCCCCAACGTGCACGAGGTCGCCCTCGAAGCGGCGCCCGACGTGCGCGTCGCGTACGTCGACAACGACCCGATCGTCACCGCACACGCGGACGCCCTGCTGCGCAGCTCCGACACGATCGGCGTCGCGCTCGCCGACCTCCGCGACCCGCGGGCCGTGGTGGAACATCCCCACGTCCTCGACGTCATCGACTTCGACCGGCCCCTCGCCCTGCTCCTCACCTCCGTGCTCCACTTCCTCACCGACGCGCACAGGCCCGAACGGATCGTCGCCACCCTGCGCGAGGCGCTCCCGGCCGGAAGCTACCTGGTGCTCTCGCACGCCACCGACGACTTCGCCGACTGCACCGCGGCACAAGCCGTCTACGACACAGCCACCACGCCCCTCACCCCGCGCTCCCACAACGAGATCTCGAAATTCTTCGACGGCTTGGAACTGCTGCCGCCCGGCCTCGTTTCCGTCCCCTCCTGGCGGCCGGACACACCCCCCTCCGCACGGCCGGCCGCGATCGGCGTCTACGGAGCAGTCGCCCTCAAAACCGGCTGACCACACCGCTGACGACGAAGACGGGACCACGCACGCCCCAAACCCGCCCGCGCCGTGCGGAGTTCGCGCGCCGGCTCCCGTCCCTGCTCAGACGGAGCAGTGGGCCGGGCCGATGACGCCGTCCGTGCCGGTGACCGTGACCGCCTCGGTGCGGTCGGCGGTACGGGCTCGGGCCGCGGTGCAGATGAGCTGTTCGCGGGCTGCCCGGGAGAGTCCGGTGACCGGGAGGGTGAGGGTGACCTGTACGCCCTGCGCGCTCAGCTCGACGCCGATCTTCACCCGGTCGCCGGGCAGCTCCGTGCGCAGGCCCGCCGCCTTCTCCGCCGCGTCGGGCCCCTGGAAGAGCAGGGCGACGGCGGCCGCCGCCCCGGCGGGTCCACCGTGCTTCCGGCCGTCCTCGTCGCCATAGCCCTCCGGGCCGACGTTCCGGACGACCGGCAGCAGCCGGGAGGCCGTGGACGAGGAGACGAAGTACAGCAGGGTGCCGAGCCGGCCGGCCGGGGCCACTTCCACCGTCGCCGGTTCCCCGGCCTCCACGACGTCCGTCGCACGGATGCCGCAGCCGGTGGCGGTCGCGAGCAGCAGTACGGGCAGCAGCGCGCCGAGTGCGCGCCGTCCCCTCACCGCTCCCCCATCGGCAGGTCCACGGTGAACACCGCGCCGCCGCCCGGGGTGTTCACCGCGCTGACCGTGCCTCCGTGCAGCCGGACGTTTTCCTGCGCGATGGCGAGGCCGAGACCGCTGCCCGCCGACCGGGTGCGCGCCGCGTCGGCCTTGTAGAACCGGTCGAAGATGTGCGGGAGCACGGCCTCGTCGATGCCCGGTCCGCTGTCCCGGACCTCCACGACGAGCCGGTCCCCGTCGTCCCGCCGCCCGGCGCGCACCCGCAGGGTGACCGGTTCGGCGCCGTGCCTCAGCGCGTTGCCGACGAGATTGGCGACGATCACGTCGAAGCGGCGCGGGTCGAGCACCGCCCGTACGCCGTCGGCGAGTTCGGTGGTGACCCGGCCCTCCCAGCGGCGGCCCTGGAGCGTCTTGCGTACGGTCTCGGCGACATCGATCTCGTCCAGGTGCAGGTCCGCCGCGCGGGCGTCGAAGCGGGATATCTCCATCAGGTCCTCCACCAGGGTGGCGAGCTTCCCGGTCTCCGCGCTGATCAGCCGGACGGCGGCGGCGGTGTCCGGGCGCAGTTCACCGGCGTCCTCGTCCAGGACCTCGGTGACGGCGAGCATGCCGGCGAGCGGGGTGCGCAGTTCGTGGGAGACGTCGGAGGCGAAGCGCCTGGCCCGCTCCTCGGCCCTGCGCAGCTCGTCGACGGACTCCTGGAGCTTGGTCGACGACTCGTTGAACGTCCAGGCGAGGTCGGCGAGTTCATCGTTTCCGCGTACCGTGATGCGGGTGTCCAGCTCACCCCGGCCGATGCCGGCGGCGGCCCTGCGCAGGTCGCGCACCGGGCGCAGGACGCTGCGGGCGGCGAGCAGGGCGGGCACCAGGGAGACGAGCAGGGCGGGCAGGGCGCCGTCACGGGCTGCGGTGACCATGGCGGCGACGTTGGCCTCCTCGCTGGACAGCGGCATCACGGCGTAGAGGACGAGGCCCGTGGGCTGGCTGCCGTCGCCCCGGTCGAACAGGGTCGGCATGCCGACGGTCAGCCACGGCTCGCCGTCCTTGACGACCCGCTGGAACGAGCCGTGGGCGTTGCCGCGGGCGGCGGCGCGCAGCGCGGGAGTGATCACGGTGGAGGTCGTCCGGTCCGAGGAGGAGGCCCGCAGGTTGCCGTATTCGGCGAAGACGGTCCACGTGTGCGAGGTGCCCTGCCGGGCCAGCGTGAGGCAGATCTCCCGCATCCAGACCCGGTCCAGCGGAATGGTGATGCCCTGTGCCGCGACCCGGTCCCGGAACTGGGACACGGCGGTGTCCTGCGCCTGCTGGAGTATCGCCGAGCGGGCCTCGCGGTAGGTGAGGGCCGCGGTGGTGGCGGCGCTGACGGCGGCGACGAACAGGAACGCGGCGATCAGCCGGGTGCGCAGGCCGAAGCGGGCGGCGAAGAGCTTCACTCAAGGGGTCCGAAACGGTAGCCGAAGCCGCGCACGGTCTGGATGTAGCGGGGGCTGCCGGGCACGTCCTCGACCTTCTGGCGCAGCCTGCGCACACAGGCGTCGACCAGCCGGGCGTCCCCGTGGTAGCTGTGCTCCCACACGTATTCGAGGAGCTGCTGGCGGCTGAAGACCTGCTCGGGCGAGGCCGAGAGGTGGAGCAGGAGCTTCAGTTCGGAGGGTGCGAGCAGCAGGCGCTCGCCGGACTTCGCGACGGCCAGGCCCGCGCGGTCGACGGTCAGCTCGCCGTGCGTCTCGGTGCCGCCGCGTCCGGCGGGGACGGAGATCCGGCGCAGCACGGCGCGGACGCGGGCGTCGATGACCTCGGTGCGGGCGGGTTTGACGATGTAGTCGTCGGCGCCCGCCTCCAGGCCCACCACGACGTCGAAGTCGTCGCCGCGCGCGGTGAGCATGATGACGGGCAGCTGGCTGGTCTCGCGGATCCGGCGGCAGACCTGGACGCCGTTCATGCCGGGCAGCATGAGATCGAGGAGGACCAGATCGGGCCGGAAATCGCCAAGCGCGGCGAGCCCCGCCTCGCCCGTACCGACGGCCCGCAGCTCGTGTCCGCGCCTGCGCAGCCCCAGTTCGACCCCTTCCCGAACGGAGGGGTCGTCTTCGATCAGGAGCACGCGAGGCATGGCGTCAGTATCCCAGCGATCAAGGAATGGATTCGAACGGGCGGGCGGTCGGGGCCCGGTTCAGCTGCGCCTCAGCCGGCCCCGGACGGCGTTCAGCGCGGCGCTGACCTCGGTGAGTCCCAGGGGGCGGGCCAGCAGCGCCACGACCAGGGCGAGGACGACGGTCCCCGCGCCCAGCGCGGCGAGGTCCCCGGACCCCGACCCGTCCGTGTCGACGGCGCGGGCCGCCAGGTACGCCAGCAGCCCGGCGGGCACGCAGGCGGCCGTCAGCCGCGCGTGGGCCCGTACCCCGGGCGAGCGGGTGAGCGAGGGGCGACCGGCACCAACCAGGGAGACCCTGCGGTTCAGGACGTACGCGGTGAACGCGAAGCCGGTGAGCAGGGCCACCGAGTACGCGCCCGCCATGCCCGTCACCGCCCAGCGCGGGGGCAGCAGGAGGTAGGCGACGACGCAGAGCCCGGCGTTCAGGGCGGCGATGACCAGGTTCAGCAGGAAGGGGGTGCGGGTGTCGCTCATCGCGTAGAAGCCCCGGGAGAGCACGTACTGCCCGGAGAAGGCGATGAGCCCGGGGGCGAACGCGGCCATCATGCCCGCCATCACCGTGATGTCCGCCGGCCCCGTGCGTCCGTAGCCGAAGACCGACCCCATCACCCAGGGCGCGAGCGCCAGCAGGAGGGCAGCGGCGGGGACGACCACGGCCGCGGAGGTGCGCAGCGCGTACGAGAGGTCCCGCCGCACCCCGGCCAGGTCGCCGCCGGCCGCCGCCCGGCTCATCCGGGGCATCAGCGCGGTGACGAGACTGACGGTCACGATGCCCTGCGGCACCACCCACAGCTGATAGGCGTAGCTGTACGCGGTGTAGCCGGCGCCGCCCACGACATGCTGGTCCACGGCGTGCTGGCCGGTCGCGGTGGAGAGCCGGGTCACGACCCAGTAGGCGGCCTGGTTGGTCAGGACGAGCATGACGAGCCAGCCGGCGGCGCGCAGCGGACGGGTGAGTCCGCTGCCGCGCCAGTCGAACCGCGGCCGCCAGCGGAATTTCGCGGCCCGCAAGGAGGGCACCAGCGCGAGGCTCTGCACGGCGATGCCCGCCGTGGTGCCCCAGCCCAGCCACTGGGCCTGCGCGGAAGTGAGGGTGCCGTCCGAGCCGGCGGCCGTCCAGAGATAGAGCCCGAACACCGCGATGATCACGACGTTGTTGAGGACGGGCGTCCACATCATCGCGCCGAACCGGTCACGGGCGTTGAGCACCTGCCCGAGGAGCGTGAACAGACCGTAGAAGAGGATCTGCGGCAGGCAGTAGCGGGCCAGGGCGATGGTGAGTTCGGCCTGCTCGCCGTCGTAGGTGGGGGCGTAGACCGAGATGATCAGCGGTGCGCCGATGACGGCGAGCGCGGTGAGGGCGATCAGACCGGCCGTGCACAGGGTCAGCAGGCGGTCGGTGTAGGCGGCGCCGCCGTCGCTGTGTTCCTTGGCGGCGCGGACGAGTTCGGGGACGAAGACCGCGTTGAGGGCGCCGCCGATCAGCAGCATGTAGAGGATGTTGGGCACGGTGTTGGCGACCGTGTAGCCGTCGGCCCGCAGTCCGGTGCCGAGCGCGGCGACGACGACCGCCGAGCGTATGAACCCCGTCGCCCGCGAGACGATGGAGCCGGCGGCCATCACGGCGCCGCTGCGCAGCACCGAACCGGAGCCGCGGTTCGCGGACTGTTCGGGGGCGTCCGCCGCGGGGGCGGCGTCGGCGGCCGTCACCGGCGTGCCAGGTAGGCCCGGAATGCCCGGTACAGCGTGTTGTTGGCGGCTCCGCCCACCGATGTCTCCCACTCTCCGAGGGTTTCCACGACGTGTCCGCCGGTGCCGAATTTCCAGCGCAGCAGCCCGAAGGGCCGGTCGTCGGGATCGAGGGTGGAGGATACCCCGCGCATGTCGTACACCTGTGCGCCCCCATCCCGGGCGTCGCACATCAGCTGCCACTGGAGGGCGTTGCTGGGGCGGACCTCGCGGCGGTGGTCGGCGGAGGCGCCCGTCTGGTACCAGACCCGCCGGCCGGTGCTGATGACGGTGTGCGCGGCGAGGATCTCGCCTTCGTGGACGGCGAGGCAGAGCCTCATCCGGCCCGGCTGTTCGGCGTTGAGCACGGCGTACTGGCGCTGGTAGTAGGCGAGGGAGCGACCGAGACGGAAGCCGTCGCGTTCCTCGGTTATCCGCAGCAGCCGGTGGAACTCGGGCAGTTCGGCGGCGCTGCCGGTCACGACGCGCACCCCCGCCTTCCCCGCGCGGCGGACATTGCGCCGCCACTCCTGGTTGAGCCCGGCCCACAGGTCCTCGGTGCCGCGTCCGGCGAGCGGCACCCGGAAGACGTACCGGGGCTGGGCGTCGGCGTCGTCGCCGTCCCCGCCGCAGCGCTGCCAGCCGCGTGCCCGCAGCCGGTCAGCGACGGCCGCGCCGAGCGGGTCGACCTCGCTGGCCAGGACGTCCGGGACGGTGCGGCCGGGTCCGGTGGCGGCCTTGAGCCGGGGGGTGTCCCAGCGGCGGTAGGCGGGGGAAGGCCCCATGCGTACGGCGAACGCCCCGGCAGCGCGCAGATGGGCGAGCAGCGGCCGCAGCCACCGGTCGATGCCGGGGTCGGCCCAGTCCACGACCGGCCCTTCCGGAAGATAGGCGAAGTATTTCCGGGTGCCGGGGAACTGCCGGTAGAGGACGAGCGCGCTGCCGCTCAGTGCCCCGTCGCCGTCGTGCCAGCCGAGACTCTCCGACGACCATCCCTCTTTCACGCCCGCCCACGACGGGTACTGCAGAAAGCCGGCGTCGGCGTGCGTGGCCAGGTGCGCACGGTGCTCGTCCGCCGTCAGGCCGTGTACGCGTAGTTCACGGCTGCGGTCCTCGGTCGCGAGCAGCGCTGACATGTCCGTGGCCTTCCCTCGTGGGTCCCGCGGTCTGCTCTGCGGGGCTGCACAGGATGCTCACAGCGGTCCGTGACCGGTCCGCGCGCCGCATGTGACCGGACGATGACCGTTGCGCCGCACTTCTTGTCACACAGGGATTTCCTGCTTTTCCACGGATTTACGGAACTTAGGCTCCGCCGCATGCCTCTCCACCGACGAACGAGCAAAGCCCTGGAGGTTCCTCCGTTGATTCCCGCGATTCCCGCCTCTGTCGCGCCGGCGCGCCCGCCGCGCCCCGCCCGGCTCGCCCTCGCCGCCGGCACCGCGGTGCTCGGCATCGCTCTCACGGCCTGCTCCGGAAGCGTCGCCGCATCGGGCCGGGCCGACGCCGGCCGGGGCGGGGACTCCGGTCCTTCGAAGGCCGCGCGGACCAGCATCTCGGTGAGCCCGCACGGCCCCGCGGCCGCCGCGGGCAAGCCGGTGACCGTGACCCTGGCCGCCGG
Organism: Streptomyces sp. ATexAB-D23; assembly: GCF_000373645.1. GTDB lineage: Bacteria > Actinomycetota > Actinomycetes > Streptomycetales > Streptomycetaceae > Streptomyces > Streptomyces castrisilvae. Next base: position 529,189 of record NZ_KB892013.1, read on the forward strand.
GAAGCTGCGCGAGGTCACCGTCTCGGCCACGGAGGGCAAGGCGCTCACCGGCCGGATATCCGCCGACGGCCGGACCTGGACCTCGGACCGGGTGGCGGCGCCCGGCACCGCGTACCGCGTCGAGGCGCGGGACACCGGAGGCGGCAGCGACACGGCCTCGTTCACGACCGCCGCGGCGGCGAAGGTGAACAAGCTGACGCTGGCGCCCGGCAAGAACACCACGGTCGGCATCGCCCAGCCGCTGTCGATCGTGTTCGACAACCCGGTGAAGGACAGGGCGGCCGTCGAGAAGGCGCTCAAGGTGTCCACCTCGAACAACACCGAGGGCTCCTGGGGGTGGCTGCGCGACTACTCGGGCCGCGACCGCGTCGACTGGCGCCCCAAGGAGTACTGGAAGTCCGGTACGCGCATCACGCTCGACGCCGAGCTGAACGGCGTCGATTCGGGCCCCTCGGGCGGCTTCTTCGTACGGGACTACGCCACGACGTTCACGGTGGGCGCGAGCCAGGTGGTGAAGGTGGACCTGGACCGCCACCGGCTGGCGCTGCGGCGGGACGGCCGGACGGTCATGGACGTGCCGATGTCGGCGGGCACGCCGGGCGGCGACAAGGCGTCGTGGCGGGGCACGGCCGTGCTGATGGCGAAGGAGGGCACGATCAACATGCGCTCCGAGACGGTGGGGCTGGGCCACACCTACGACAAGATGGTCGACTACTCGATGCGGCTGACCTGGTCGGGCATGTATGCCCACGCCGCCCCCTGGAACGCCGCGTACTTCGGGCGGGCCAACCACAGCTCGGGGTGTGTCGGCATGAGCGACGCGGACGCGGCGTCCCTCTACCGGCAGGCCCACGTCGGTGACCCGTTCGAGATCACCGGCGCGGACGCCAAGGGCACGGTCGCGGAGGGCAACGGCTACGGGGCATGGAATGTCTCCTGGTCCGACTGGCAGGCGAAGAGCGCACTCGCCTGACGGCCCGGCCGGCTCGCAGCTGACCTTCTTCCCGCGGCGCGAGAAGTGATCACCGGCTGCTGCCGGTCGGGCACCGCTCCCGTGACTACCGCGCTCCCGGCATCAGCGTTCCCGGCTGGGCCTGGCCGACGCCCACCGCCTCCGTCTTCGGATTGCGCCGTTGCCGCCGGGCCACCCACGTGGCGAACCAGGAGAGCAGCATGCACATCCCGATGTAGATCGGTGAGATCACCATCACCACCGGGATGAAAGGCAGATCGTAGTCCAGGTTGGAGGCGATGAGCTTGCCCGCGTGGAGGAACTCCTCGTAGGTGATCAGGTAGCCGAGCGAGGTGTCCTTCAGAGCCACCACCAGCTGGCTGATGATGGTGGGCAGCATCGCGCGGACCGCCTGCGGCGCCAGTACGTAGGTGGTGACGTGCGTCTTGCGCATGCCGAGCGCGTACGCCGCCTCGCCCTGGCCCCGCTCCACCGAGTTGATGCCGGTACGGAACACCTCGGCGAGCACCGAGCCGTTGTACAGGGTGAGCCCGGCGACCAGCGCGGGCAGCGGCTGCACCTTCAGCGCCACGAAGATGAAGAAGATCATCACCAGGACGGGCATGGCGCGGAAGAACTCCACGAGGACCGTCGAGACCCAGCGCACCGGGCGGTGTTCGGACAGGCGCCCCACCGCGAGGACGGCCCCGAGCGCCAGCGAGAGGACTGCGGCGTACGCGAACGCCTTGAGGGTGTTGCCGAGTCCGCGCAGCAGGAGTTCCTGGATGCCCTTGTACTCGAAGGGCGACCACTTGGCGCTGGTGAACTGGTCGGTGTCGAACAGCAGATAGATGACCCAGCCGACCAGGGCGAGGAGCAGGACGGTCGACACGATCCCGTAGACGCGGTGCCGTTTACGGGTGTGCGGTCCCGGGATGTCGTAGAGGACGGTCGCGGAGGGGGTGGAGTGGGCGGTCATCGGGCAACTCCCCAGCGCTTTTCCATGACGTGGAAGAGCGCGCTGATGGTGAGGGTGATGATGAGGTATCCCACGGCGATCCAGACGAAGGTCCAGATGATGCTGTAGCCCAGCTCGTTGAGGGTCTTGTAGGTGCCGAGCAGTTCGGTGACGCTGAACGCCCCGGCGATCGCCGAGTTCTTCGCGAGCGCGATGAGCGTGGAGCCGACCGGCGGGATCACCGAGCGGAACGCCTGCGGCAGGACGACGTTGCCGAGGGTCTGGCCGAAGGTCATCCCGAGGCTGCGGGCCGCCTCGCCCTGCCCGGTGGGCACGGTGTTGATGCCGGAGCGCAGCACCTCGCAGATGAACGCCGAGGTGTAGCAGCCGAGCGCCAGGACCGCGAACACGTTGAACGGCAGCACCAGGCCGAAGCGGGGCAGGCCGAGGAGCACGGCGAAGAAGAGCAGGGTGAGCGGGGTGTTGCGCAGGACCGTCACCCAGACCGTGCCGATCACCCGCAGCGAGCCGACGGGAGCCACCCGGAAGGAGGCCATGACGAAGCCGAGGACCATCGCCAGGACCGAGGCGTAGACGGTGAGTTCGACGGTTCCGAGGAAGCCCTTGCCGTAGAGCGAGAAGTTGTCGGTGAGTACGTCCATGGAATCGGCCGTCCTCTCAGTTCGCCGGGTAGCGGTCGATGGGCGGCGGCTTGGGCGCGGGGGCGCCGGACAGGCCGAGCGTCGCCTCGAACGCCTTCTTCCAGTTGCCGTTCTTCTCGTTGGCCTCCAGCGCGTCGTCCAGCGCGAGGCGCAGCGCGTTGTCGCTGCGCGGGACCCCGATGCCGTACGGCTCCTCGGAGAACGGCTTGCCCACGACCTTCATCTCATCGGGCGCCTTGGCGGCGAAGCCCAGCAGGATCGCGTCGTCGGTGGTGACCGCGTCGACCTGGAACGTCAGCAGGTTGTCGACACAGATCGAGTACGTGTCGTAGGCGACCAGCTTCGCCTTCGGGTAGTCGGCGGCGATCCGCTGGTACGGGGTCGAACCCGCCGCCGAGCAGACCGTCTTGCCGGCCAGGTCCTGGGGGCCGTGGATGTCGTCCTCGTCGGTGCGCACCAGCAGCCCCTGACCCGCCATGTAGTACGGGCCGGCGAAGCCGACGAGCTTCTTGCGCATGTCGTTGATGGTGTAGGTGCCGACGTAGTAGTCGATCTGCCCGTTCTGGAGCGCGGTCTCACGGTTGGCGGAGGCGATCGTCCTGAACCGGATCGTCTTCGGGTCGAAGCCGAGGGACGCCGCCATCATCCGGGCGATCTCGATGTCGAAGCCGGAGTAGACGCCGGTCGCGGGGTCCTTCTCACCCAGATAGGGCTGGTCCTCCTTGGCCCCCACCCGCAGATAGCCGCGCTTCTTCGCCTGCGTCCAGGTCCTGGAGTCCGGCAGCCGGAAGCCGGTGTCGACCTTGTAGACGGGCAGTTCCCCGGCCTTGGGTCCCTTGACCGGCGGGCTGCCGTCCTTGCCGCAGCCGGCGGCGAGGACGGCGAGCAGCAGGCCGGCGCAGGCGGCCAGCACTTTCCTCGTACGCAACTCGGGCCTCCCGTCAGTGCTTGAGGATCTTGGACAGGAAGTCCTTGGCCCGGTCGCTCTCCGGGGCGGTGAAGAATTCCTCCGGGGTGCGGTCCTCGACGATGCAGCCGTCGGACATGAACACGACGCGGTTGGCGGCAGAGCGGGCGAAACCCATCTCGTGGGTGACGACGACCATCGTCATGCCCTCGCGGGCGAGTTGCCGCATCACTTCCAGGACCTCGTTGATCATCTCCGGGTCGAGGGCCGAGGTCGGCTCGTCGAACAGGAGGGCCTTCGGATCCATGGCGAGGGCACGGGCGATGGCCACGCGCTGCTGCTGTCCGCCGGAGAGCTGGGCGGGGAACTTGTCGGCGTGCTCGGCGAGTCCCACCCGCTCCAGCAGTTCCCGGGACCGCTGGTCGGCCTCGTCCTTCTTCCGCTTGCGGACCTTGACCTGGGCCAGGGAGACGTTGGCGAGCACGCTCTTGTGCGCGAAGAGGTTGAACGACTGGAAGACCATGCCGACTTCGGCCCTCAGCCGGGCCAGACCTCGGCCCTCCTCGGGGAGGGGTTCGCCGTCGATGGTGATGTGGCCCGACTCGATCGTCTCCAGCCGGTTGATCGTCCGGCAGAGCGTCGATTTCCCGGAGCCGGACGGGCCGATGACCACCACCACCTCCCCGCGGCCGACGGTGAGATTGATGTCCTGCAGTACGTGCAACTTCCCGTAGAACTTATTGACGTCTCGCAGTTCGATCAACGGATCGACGGCCATACGCTGCCCTACCCCCTTGTCGCTCGGTCGAGGTCAGCGCAAACTAACCAGCCCGGCAAGGGGGTTCCGGCCCGACACGCACCAATGGTGCATAAGGCGTTTTATCTCTTCGCGCGTCCCGCCGGGCGGCCGGGTCAGCCCTCGGCGGACTCCGCGTACACCTGGGACAGCTCGGGGCTGCCGGACATCGCCCAGTCCAGACCGGCCTCGACCACGTCGATCTCACGCCCCGAGGCGAGCCGTACGACGGGCTGACCGCTCGGCCAGATGTGCCAGAGGGCCCCGGGGACATTGCGCACCAGGACCGTACCGAGGTAGAGGCCCGCGTCGTTGCCCAGCCAGGGCAGCTCCTCCGGGTCGTCGCGCCAGCGCGGCGGCAGCTGGTCGAGCGCGGCCAACGAGGCCGGACTGTCGTCCAGTTCGATGCCGCGCTCCCCCACTCTGACGCGGAGCAGCTCGCACTCGGCGAGCAGCGCGGCCACACCTTCCGGATCGGCGTCGACGGCCGCCGCGAGCCCCGCCTCCCGCGCCCCCTCGTGACGCTTACGCCAGTTGTCCAAGAAAGGGATGTTCATACCGCTCAGGGTCGCATCCCGGTCGGCTTCGGCACCACAGGGCGCGCGGCCTGTCGTTCGAGTGCTGAACACCACACGGTCACCGCGCGTTCCCCCGGGGCGGGAGGCGGCGCTCAGAGGTCGAGGTCGACGACCACCGGGGCGTGGTCGGACGCGCCCTTGCCCTTGCGCTCCTCGCGGTCCACGTAGCTGTCCCGCACCGCGGCGGTGAAAGGGGCGTTTCCGTAGACGAGGTCGATGCGCATGCCCCTGTTCTTCGGGAAGCGCAGCTCGCGGTAGTCCCAGAAGGTGTAGGGGCGGTCGTACTTCAGGGGGCGGGGCATCACGTCCGACAGCCCCTCCTCGCGCAGCGCGGCCAGCGCATCCCGCTCGGCGGGGGTGACATGCGTGGCCCCCTCGAACAGGGCCGGGTCCCAGACGTCCTCGTCGGTCGGGGCCACATTGAAGTCACCGAGCACGGCGAACGGACTCGGGCCCGCGGCGTCGGCGGCCACCGCCTTGCGCAGCGCCTCCAGCCAGCGCAGCTTGTACGCGTAGTGCTCGTGGGCGACCTCGCGGCCGTTGGGCACGTACACCGACCAGAGCCGCACCGGGCCGCACGTCGCGCTGATCGCGCGGGGCTCCTGCGCGGTCTCGTAGGCGGGTCCTTCGGGCAGGCCCGTCACGATGTCGGACAGGCCGGCGCGGGAGATCAGCGCGACCCCGTTCCACCGGCCCGTCGCGTGGACCGCGGACTCGTACCCGGCCTCGCGGAGCGCGTCCGAGGGGAACTGCTCGGCCGTGCACTTGGTCTCCTGGAGGCACAGCACGTCCGTGCCGCTGCTCTCCAGCCAGGCCAGCAGCCTCGGCAGACGGGCGGTGATCGAGTTGACGTTCCAGGTGGCGATGCGCATGTACGTAAACCTAGCGCCTGCCACTGACAGCCGCCGGGGCGGCGGCTGTCACAGGTCCGTCGAGTCGCCCGGTGTCATCCGGCCGTGGCCGGCGCCGCCCAGCTCGCCGATCTGCCGGTCGTAGATCGGGCGGGCCAGGTCGGTGAGCAGCGCGTCGTGGATGTCGATGGCCCGGCGCGGCTTCACCTCGCGGACGTAGTCGATGACCTCGGAGATCTTGTTCCAGGGGGCCATCACCGGGAGCATCAGGGTGTCGACCGGCCGGCCGGGCAGGGTCAGGGCGTCGCCGGGGTGGAAGACGGAGCCGTCGATCAGGAAGCCGATGTTGGTGACGCGCGGGATGTCCGGGTGGATCACCGCGTGGAGCTCGCCGTGCACCTGGATGTCGAACCCGGCGGCCGAGAACGTGTCCCCGTCGCCGACGGTGTGCACCCGCCCCGGGAACGCCGCGCCCAGCCGCTCGGCGACACTGCGCAGGGTCCAGATCTCCGCGGCCGGATCGGCCTCCAGGCCGGCCCGCAGCCGCTCCTCGTCGAAGTGGTCCGGGTGCTCGTGCGTCACCAGGATCGCCTCGGCGCCGATCGCCGCGTCCCGCTCCGAGAAGCCGCCCGGGTCGATGACGAGCGTGCGCCCGCCCTTCTCCAGGCGGATGCAGGAGTGCGACTTCTTGGTCAGCGTGAGCGCGATCGGCTCTTTGCTCTCGGCGTTCTCGGAGTTCTCGGAGTTCTCGGAGTTCTCGGCAGTCATGGTTCCATCCTGCTATGCCGGGGGCGTCGTTTCCGCCTGAATCACCGACTGGGCGATCGTGAACGCGGCGCTCGCGGCCGGAATCCCGCAGTACACGGCCGTCTGCATCAGCACTTCCTTGATCTCGGCCGGTGTGAGCCCATTGCGCAGGGCAGCCCTGGTGTGCGCGGCCAGGCTCTCCAGCCGCCCCGACGCGACCAGCGCGGTGAGGGTGACGGTGCTGCGGGCACGCCGGTCCAGTCCCTCCCTGCTCCAGACCTCGCCCCAGGCGTACCGGGTGACGAGCTGCTGGAACTCGTCGGTGAAGTCGTCGGCGGCCGCCATCACCCCGTCCACCTGCGCGTCGCCGAGCACCTCGCGCCGGATGCGCATGCCCGGCGCGTACGGGTCGGCCCGTCCGCCGGCCACGGCCTCCGGTTCCTGGGCGGCCGTACCGATCTCCGCGACGGGCAGCACCGGGGTGGTGAGCCGGGGCACGGACTGCGGCATCGGGATGCCCGCCTGTGTGTCCTGCCAGGCGGCCGAGAAGTGGGTCAGCAGCAGATCGGTGACCGCCCCGGGCTGCTCGACGGGCGCGAGGTGGGACGCGCCGGGCACCAGCGCGAGCCGGGCATCCGGTATGCCCGCGACCAGGGTGCGCGCGTCCCCGGGACCGGTCACCCGGTCCTCCGCCCCGACGAGGACGAGTGTGGGGACCGGGATGCGGGCCAGTTCCGTACGGATGTCGAAGGCGGCCAGGGCCTCGCAGGCGGCGATGTAGCACCCCGGGTCGGTGGTCCGCACCATCTGGACGGCCCACTCGACGATGGCGGGCTGCGCGGCGGCGAAGGCGGGCGTGAACCACCGCTCCGGCGCGGTGCGCGCCATGGGCTCCAGGCCGTTGGTACGGACGATGACCCCGCGCTGACGGAACTCGTCCGCGCTGCCGAACCGGGCCGAGGACGCCACCAGCGCGAGCGCGGCGACCCGCTGCGGGTGCCGCAGCGCGAGATCGGCCCCGATCGCCCCGCCGATCGAGCACCCCGCGTAACCGAAGCGCTGCACCCCGACCCCGTCGAGCGTGGCCAGCAGCCGGTCGCCCAGCTCCGCCACGGCACTGGCGGGCCTGGCGGGCGCGCCGCCGTGTCCGGGGAGGTCGTAGCGGAAGACTCTCCAGTGCTGGGTGAGCTCGGGTATCTGTCTGTCCCACATGTGCCAGGTGGTACCCAGTGAGGGGCCGATGACCAGGACCGGGGCGTCTTCCGGCCCGTCAAAGCGGTATTGCAGGGTGTTCGGCGGTGTATCACTCACGCCCCGCACCCTCTCACGTCTCACAAAATCTCACACAGCCGAGGGAAGCCGGCTGGCCCGATGCATCCGCAGCTCGGCTCGTCGAGCACTGCCGACGCCTACCCGATCGATGATGAGCCTCTCAGGGTGCACGGGCGTCCTTGACGCAGCACGTCCTGCCGGCCGCGCTCGCGCATGGTCCACGCGCCGACGCGCGGCTTCCTTCATCAGCGCAGCTGCCGGCAGCTCCCAGTTTGCAGCAAAGCGTGTGGCACCGTCCCGAAGGCCGGGGCGACCGGGCGGGAAACCGTTCGGGCCACTCCGATCAGCACCCGTTACGTAACTATTCGATCCACAGGTCTTGACGATTACCCTGGTGGGGGCCCTGGCGGCTCGCGTTGGAACCGTGGCCTGGCGGCGTCGGCCCGGCTGTACGACTGGGCGGTTCGCGGCGCGCATGTGGCGGTGAATCCGGTCGTTACACGGTCCACGGTCGGCGGGATGAAGTGATCACGGTGCCCAACGTTTGGCTCTGTTCCGTAGTCGGTGGTGACGGTGCGTTCTCCTTATTGCAGGAGGGTGCGGTGACGGAGAAGGTAGATTTCTGCTCGGCGGTGCGTCTGCCACATGAACTTCTTGGTCCGGGTATTGACGCCTTCTGTCCGGCCGTTGCGGTGGCGCAGGGTGAGGCCGGCGCTCACAGCGGCGCGGTCGAGTTCGAGGTCGTTGCAGAAGCTCGGGCCATCGGCCTGTGCAGCCTCAGCCCGCAGCACGAAAACGGTCCACCGCCCCTCGGTGGACCGTCATACAACTTCGAGGCCAGGACCTATTCCCACGTGCCGTCGGCGGCCCACATCCGGCAGCCGATCACCGTGCCGCTCCGACACCGGCTTCCCGCTCAGGGCCCTGCCGCAGCGCGGGACGGAGCCCTGCGCGGAAGGCAGCGCCGAAGGGCAGTGCAGTCACTGCCGGGTGAAGTGCCACATCTGCGAAGTGGTTGGTGAGTTGGGGTTGGGCAGTTCGCGCAGTGGTGCGTAGTTGTCGTCCCCGAACAGGCCGGTGACAGCAACGTCCTCGTTCAGGAAGGGCGACAGAACCCACCGTGCGGGGCTTTCGTCGGTGGACCTGAGGATCCACCATTGGGACTTGTTCGTCGTGCACGCGGCCAGGTACACCGAACCCCCCGGCTCACCGGCCCTGGCGTCGGCGCAGTTCCCGGTACGGGCGCTCTTCCAGTGGAAGATTCCGGGACGACCGTTCACCTGCTCGAACTGGAATGTGCGCGGGAACGGATGGTCTTGCCGGTAGTAGACCTGAAGGTAGGTGCCGGCGTTGCCGACCGTGTCGTCGGGGATCAGGTAGTTGGTGTGGGCGTCGTTGGTGATGACGACGGGCCCGGAGGGGACGGGGCAGCGGTGGGTGCGGCTTGCGCGGCCCCTGTCAGGAGTGCGACGGAAAGAATGGCGGCCGCGGCAGCGGCCCAGCGACGGATAGTCATGCGGGCTATCTTGACGCCAGATTTGTAGCGAACTGCTTTTTCGGGAAAAGACCACCCGATCGAGCAAAGCAGGCCGTCCGAGGTGAACCGGGCCCACGGTTTGGCTCGGGGCACTCCACGGCGGACAGCGTGCTTGTAATAGCCCGCCCTGCCAAGTAGGGCGCAACCCACGACCTGGAAGAAGGCATACGGACGCCACCCGCTGAAGGGCTTCGCTGACCACGAACGGGAGGACACCGCAGAGCCGGTGGCTGCCCTGCTGCGTCTCGGTAACGACAGCAGCGCCACGCCGCCGACCGACGCCGCGGCCTTTGCGTACTCCCTGATTCACGCGGGGCGCACGCCCCTTTACTCCTATTGGGCGACCATCCCAGTGCACCAATTGCGGCAAGATCGAAGGGAGTGACCTTGCCCCGTCCCCTCTACCGCTCACGCCCCTCGGCGCCATGGCTCAGTCCGCAGGAGCGAAAGCTGACGGACTTCGCGTAGACCGAAGGGAAGCCCCAGTGGGGGGATTACGTCTGGCCGCTGGAAATATCTCTTGCATGGTCAATTTCATTATTAGATGGGGAGTATTGATATGGCGTTGACATCCGCAACGGTTGCAGCCGAGTTGGAGGCTGCGAGCAAGGTCGGGGATCCCGCGGCTGACGCGCTGGTGAGCGATCTGCTCGAGAACGGGGAGGTCGACGGGGTCAACGCCCTGTTCCGGACGATCGGAATGCTCAAGCCCGACACGGATCTGTCACGGCTTCCGGCTCGGCTGGCCCAATTCCTGCGGGAGGCAGCTGCCCCGCCGCCGGACTGGAGCGAGGCAGACGTCAAGGCCGCCGAAGGCTTCTTCGGCCACCACCACGGCACCGCCTCTATGCTGCAGGGCACCGTCGGGCTCATCGGCACCTACCTCGCACCCACCGGGGCATTCACCCTGCGCTCCACCGGCCGTCTCGGAGGTGTCGAGGGGCCGGGCCGAAGGCTGTCGCAGTCCTCCCGGCTGTTCCTCGACATGGGCAACAAGAACGCCATGCGCGACGGGACCCTGGCCGCCACCGTGACGAAGGTGCGCCTCGTGCACGCCTCGGTACGGCAACTGCACAAGCAGAGCGGCCAGTGGGACTACGACAAGTGGGGCGAGCCGGTCTCCCAGAAGTACACCACCGGCGCCGCCTGCGTCTTCAGCACTCAGATCCTGCAGGGCATGAGGAACCTCGGCATCGATGTCTCCGCCGACGACGCCCGGGGCTTCATGTGCGCCTGGCATTACGTCAACCACTACCTCGGCACGCCGGAGAAATGGCAGCTGCCCAAGGATGCCGACGAAGCCGAGCGGCTGTGGAACCAGGAGCGGGACAAGGAATGGAAGAAGAGCGACGACGGTGTCTTCATGACCGCCCAGGCCATCAAGTTCTACCGCGACCTTCTGAAGCCCGGTGCCAGTGATGCCTACATCGCGCTGACCCGAGTAGCGCTCACCGACAAGTACGCGGACATGGCCGATGTGCCTAAGAGCCCCATTGATCTCGTGGGCAAGCCGCTTGCCGCGGGCCACGGCCTCGTCAGCGGAACGGCCGGCGGTCTCTTCGGCGGAGCTACCCAGCGAACCGTCGGTATCAACCCCTACAAAGACCTCCTGGGAGTCGCTTCGAAGGCATTCAACGAGATCGAGCAGTACGCACTCACCCACGACCAGGACGACCAGCCCCAGATGCACCAGGAACTCGACGACAACCGCTGACCACCGGTCGCGCTGCCCAGCGCAACCGCCAAGCGCACCGGAGCATCGTGAGCCTGGCGGTTGCGGCTTCTCACACAAGCTAAGGGCGGAGGCGACTGGGCCCTCAGTCAAGTTCAACTCAGCGCGCTGAACTTGACAGAGAAGCCCTCGCTCACCAGCACGCTATACGCGGTGGTGACGAGGGGTCTGTGTAGTAAACAGTGGGACTCGGTTGGTTTTGATCAGCGGCGTCCGGCGGCGAGCCGGCCGTCGAAGGTGATGTCGAAGGCTTGCAGCGCTGCCTTCCAGCGCATGGTCCAGCACTTGCGTCCGGTGCCGGTGGGGTCCAGGCTCATGACGGCCAGGTAGACGCACTTGAGGGCTGCCTGCTCGGTGGGGAAGTGCCCCCTGGCCCGGACGGCCTTGCGGATGCGCGCGTTGATGCTCTCGATCGCGTTGGTGGTGCAGATGATCTTCCGGATCTCCACGTCGAACCGGAGAAGGGACGCGAACTCTGCCCAGGCCGCCTCCCAGAGCTTCACAATCGCCGGATACTTCCCGCCGCAGGCGTCGGTGAACTCCACGAACCGCTCCAACGCGGGTTCCTCGGTCGCCAGGGCAGACCTCGATGACGCCTGGTCGTATCACTCGCGTATCACACAGCGATCACCAACTGGTCAGACCTTCCCAGATCAGAACCCTCTGACCTGCGGTTTCGTGTACGCCCTGGACTGGCGAAGACGTCCCTGGACGGTTTCTACAACCTGGGCCAAGTGGTGCCGAGGGAGGGGCCGATGACCAGGACCGGGGCGTCTTCTGGCCCGTCAAAGCGGTATTGCAGGGTGTTCGGCGGTGTATCACTCATGCCCCGCACCCTCTCACGTCTCACCGGCCGTGCCCGTAACCCCAGCCAGACGGCAGCCGTCTGCCAGGACATGAAAGACCACACAGCGAGGCATCTGTCCGGTCCCGGGACGGGGTACGTCGACATCGTCGCGGCCGACGAGCCAGCCCTCCTGCGAATCGCCGAGCTTCTCGCAACGACATGGGCATCGAGCGGACCACCCACAGTCCGGCAGCTCCCCGGGTCGGCGGCCTACACCGCACGAGTGCATCTGGACACCTCGCTGCCGGCGCCCGGCGGGACCCGGGTCCTCCCCAGCGACTGGGTTCGCTTCCCCTTCCCGCCATGGGGTGGGCGGCTGAACGATGCGAAGCCGACGTGTGTGCGCCGCAGGAATGACCAGCGGGTGTGCGGGCGGCAGGCAGCGGAGTGGCCGCGCGGATACGGTACGAACGACCCCGGAGCCTGCTGGTCGCATCTGGACCGGGAGGAGCGGGAAGAATGCCTGCGGGTCCGGCAGGCATACGAAAAAGCATTCTGGGCGCTGAAGAAGCAGCGCTGGCCGGAGGCCAGGCACGGTCGCGGCGAGCGGTGCAACGAGTGCAGGTGAGCGGCCGACGGTGCCGTCCCGGCGCCGACGCCGGATACCGGCTTTTGATCCGTGGGCAGCGAGGCTCAGGGCATCTCCTCGCGGCAGGATCAAGCAGGTCAGTGTGGCGGGGCGGGACTGGATGATCCCCCTGGGGGTGCAGGTGGCTTCACCTGGCACAAAGAGCACCAATTCCGCATCCGTCACCGAGACTGTCTGGTCGGCTCACCTCCGCTCGCGCGGAGAGCACCTGCCCGTACAGCCGCCGAAGCGGCACTTCGTCGTCCTCTCCGCGCGAGCGGAGGTGAGCCGACCGTGCACCGCATCGAGTACGGCACCAGCGACCCGCGGCTGTCGATGCTTCTGCGTCTCGCAGCAGCCCTCGGTGTACCCCTCGCAGACCTTGTCCGGGAGTAGCCCTGCCCCCGTTATCTTCTTCGCGGCCCTGCAAGAGGGCCGCTGGCCTCCGGGCCCGGCATGACTGTTGCCCCCTGTCGAAGTCGATGACCTGGGGGGTGGTGTCACCGGGTCCGGGAGGTGCCGTCGGAGACGCTGATCAGAGGTCCGGCCGCCATCCGGTCCGGTGCAACGCCGGACAGCTCGCGNATGGCAGGTCTGCATAACGTGGATGCGCGAGCACGACACCGATGCCGAGGCCGGCACGTTCAACATCATGGGAGGGGCGCCATGTCCGACACCGAAGACGTGGGCGTGTT